>DASYHP010000030.1:0-164565 GCA_035998495.1 Mesorhizobium sp. | reverse complement strand
CGGCAATGTGGACAACCTTTCCGCCATCAACCGCGCGAAATACCGCTACGTGTCCTGGAGCTTCCGCGGCCTCCTGGTGACGGTGGTCGCCTACTGCCTGCTTCTCGCCTGGGGCACGGCCGCCGGGGCTGCCTGAAAGGCCAAAGCGAGTTTCGCCCAGGTGGAGCCGTCCCCACTCGCGGGGGATTTACGGGCGAGAGCCGCCGAGCCGGAGCGGGGGCTTGCTCCTGGCCCTCCATAGTCTCTTGGCCGTCGGCCTCCCCTTTTCGCTCCCCTTCGGGAACGGGATTCGCGCCTCTTCGTTCGGATGGCACGCCGGACGCTTGGGCACCCCCGCCCGCGCGTCCGCATTCCCTTCCCAAAGGAGGCGCTCGATGAAGGCCCTGACCTGGCACGGCAAGCACGACATCCGCTGCGAGACTGTTCCCGACCCCGAGATCCAGGACGGGCGCGACGCCATCGTCAAGGTCTCGTCCTGCGCCATCTGCGGCTCCGACGTCCACCTTTATGACGGCATGATCCCCTTCATGAAGTCCGGCGACATCCTGGGCCACGAATTCATGGGCGAGGTGGTCGAGGTCGGGCGCGACAACAAGAAGCTCAAGGTCGGCGACCGCGTGGTGGTGCCCTTCACCATCGTCTGCGGCGAGTGCGACCAGTGCCGGCGCGGCTATTTCTCCGTGTGCGAGCGCACCAACCGCAAGCGCGAGAACGCCGAGCTCGCCTTCGGCCACACCACGGCGGGCCTGTTCGGCTACACGCATCTGACGGGCGGCTATCCCGGCGGCCAGGCCGAATATGTGCGCGTTCCCTTCGCCGATGCCGGCCCGGTCAAGGTGCCGAGCCACCTGACCGACGAGCAGGTGCTGTTCCTCACCGACATCTTCCCCACCGGCTGGCAGGCCGCCGTGCAATGCGACATCCAGCCGACCGACACGGTGGCCATCTGGGGCGCGGGCCCCGTCGGGCAGATGACCGTGCGCTCGGCGGTGATGCTCGGCGCGCGGCAGGTGATCTGCATCGACAACCTGCCCGACCGGCTCGCCATGGCCGAGGCGGGCGGCGCCATCGTCATCGACTTTTCCAAGGAAAGCGTGGTCGAGCGCCTGAATGAGCTCACGGGCGGCAAGGGTCCGGAAAAATGCATCGACGCGGTGGGCATGGAGGCGCACGCCACGGCCACGATCGACTCGATGTATGACCGCGTGAAGCAGGCCGTCATGCTGGTGTCGGACCGGGTGCATGTGCTTCGCGAGATGATCTATGTCTGCCGCCCGGCGGGCATCCTGTCGGTGCCCGGCGTCTATGGCGGCATCGCGGACAAGCTGCCCATCGGCGCGCTGATGAACAAGGGGCTGACGGTGCGCACCGGCCAGACCCATGTGAACCGCTGGATCGACGATCTCCTGCGCCGCGTCGAGGAGGGCCAGATCGACCCCTCCTTCGTGATCACCCAGACGGCGAGCCTGGAGGACGGGCCCGACATGTACAAGCGCTTCGCCGATCGCGAGCCCGGCTGCATCAAGGTCGTGCTGAAGCCGGGCAGCCCCACGGCCAACCAACTGCCCGCCGAATAACTCTTCGAGGACACGAGCCATGCATCACGGACATCACGGGGAAGGGCGCTCCTCCTACCATGCGCTCGCTCAAGGTCTTGGCTGGTTCTCCATCGGCCTCGGCCTGGTCGAACTGCTCGCGCCGCGCCGGCTGGGCGAGCCCTTGGGGCTCAAGGGCCAGGAGCGGCTGATCCAGGCCTATGGCCTGCGCGAGATCGCGACAGGCGTGGCGATCCTGGCTTCCAAGAACCCCGCGCCCTGGATCTGGGCGCGTGTGGGTGGGGACGCGCTCGACATCGCGACCCTGTCCTCCGGCCTGTCCTATCAGGACCAGCGCCGCACGAATGCCGGCCTCGCCATCGCCTCGGTCATGGGCGTCACCGCGCTCGACGTGACCTGCGCGATGGGCCTTCAAAAGGAGGCGCGGGCGCAGCGCATGCTGGAAATGCTGCCCATGCTGGCCGACATGCGCTCGCGCTCCGGCTTCCCGCAGGGCGTCGAAACCGCTCGCGGGGTGGCCGATATGGCGAGCGTCGCGCCCGAATATCGTGTGCCCGAACCGTTGCGGCCGCTTGACGAGAGCCGAGGGTCCGGTACGGCCGCGCTGCTCGCCGGCCCGGCCGAGACCGATGTGGTGGTGGAAGCCGCCGGCAGCATCGGGGGCCAGGACGAAGGCGGCCTGGGCCTGGGCCGCCGCGACGACCGCAAGGAGGTCGTGGGCATCCACTGACGCCCACCCCTTCCGCCACGATCCCTTTCTTCTCCGGGCGGGCTGGCCCGGAGGAGGAGCCGGGGCCTGGGCCGCCGCGCGTCACGAAGCAGGCGACCGCGCGGAAAAGCCCGGCGCTCCGGCGCGCGGAGCGCCCTACCTCCCCCTTGTGGGGAGGTCGGCCTTGCAAGGGCCGGGTGGGGGCATTTTGGTGCAGGCCTCGCCAAGCTGGAGCACCCCACCCGCCGCTTATGCGGCGACCTCCCCACAAGCGGGAGGTAGGGGCGTTGCCTTCTGCCGGCTCTCCTTCGTCAGGTCGTCCGACCTGATGTCAGCCAGGTTCGCGCCGAGCCCCGCCCGCTACCCCGCCGGCGTCTCCACAGCCGGCCGCCGAACCTGCGCCGCGGCGGCGATCACCAGCGGCTTCAGCCCCGCGCCGCCCGCGTCCACGATCGCGAAGAACTTGCGCCGCATGCGCGGCTCCCAGAAATCGTTGATGTGCTTGGCGACGCCCGCTTGCGCCTCCTCTCGCGGCTGGCTTTCGAAGAACGCCGCGATCTGGTTGGCCATGACCACCAGCTTCTGGTCGCCCCCGAGCCGGCCCGTTTCCTCATGCGACATCGCGCGCCACTCCCTCCCTCACCCGTTCGGGGTGCGTGAACAGATCGAACTCTTCGCCGCGCACGAGCGCGGCCACCGTCAGCCCGGCCTCTTGCGCCGCGCGCAGCGCGAGCGCCGTGGGCGCGGACACGGCGATGAGCACGCCTGAGCCGATGCTCGCGGTCTTCTGCACCATCTCCACCGACACGCGGCTCGTCACGGCCACCGCGCCCGCGCGCCCGTCCAGGCCCGCCTTTGCCAACGCGCCCGCGAGCTTGTCCAGCGCGTTGTGCCGCCCGACATCCTCGCGCGCGGCCAACACGCCCCGGCCGGGCACGAAAAAGCCCGCGGCATGGACCGCGCCGGTGGCCTCGTGCAACGGCTGCTTCTCGCCCAGCAGGCGCACGGCGTCCGAGATCTGCGCGCTCGACAGCGTGAGCGTCGAGCCCCGCACATCCGCCACGCGCCGCATCGCCTCTTCGATCGACTCGATGCCGCACAACCCGCAGCCCACCGGCCCGGCGAGCCTGCGCCGCCGCGCCTCGAAGCGCCGGTTGGCGGCGTCGCGCAGGCGGATCTGCACGTCGAAGCCCACCTCCAGCGGCACAACTTCGACGGATTCGATCTCCTCGGCCGAGCCCACGACGCCTTCGGTCAGCGAGAACCCCAGCGCGAAATCCTCGAGATCGGCGGGGGTGGCCATCATCACGGCGTGCGTGGTCCCGCCATAGGACAGCGCCACCGGCGCCTCCTCGGGCACGGTTCGCGGTGCCGAAAAGCTGCGGCTTGCGCGATGCGCAAGTCGGGGAAAGGTGGCGAGGGTCATGGCGCGAACTCCCCCTCCCCCTTGGGCGGAGGGTGGCCGCGTAGCGGCCGGGTGGGGTTCGTGCGGAAGTGCGCGGCGCGTTCCGTCACCAGTTGCGCGACATGCCAGGCATGGTCGAGCACATCCGGCGCATCGAACCGCATCACGGAATAGCCGAGGGAATTCAGATAAGCGTCGCGGTTCGCGTCGTGCCGCTTTCCCCGCTCCGTTTCATGGCTGTCGCCGTCGACCTCCACCACGAGCTTCGCGCCGAAACAGACGAAGTCCACGATATAGGGGCCGATCGGGGACTGGCGGCGGAACCTCAAGCCCTCCGGCTTCAACACCCGCAATTCATACCAAAGCAACGACTCGGCCTTCGTCGCGAACTGGCGCAAGCCCTTGGCCTTGGTCCGCATCTCGAAAGTGACGCGCGTGCGGGGCAAGGAGTCACCCTCTGCCATGGTTCAAGAGAGCGCCCGCGCAGCCGCACGCACCCCACCCGGCCGCGTTCCGCGGCCACCCTCCCCTCAAGGGGGAGGGAAAGCTCCGCGCCGCCCCACCCAAACGCCTACTCCGCCGCCTCCAGCCGCCCCTCGATCCGCCGCGAGCGTCTGGCGAGCTGGTCGTATTCCTCCTGCCAATGCGACGGGCCGTTGGAGGGCGCGATCTGCACCGCCGTCACCTTGTATTCCGGGCAGTTGGTGGCCCAGTCCGAAAAATCGGTGGTGATGACATTGGCCTGCGTCGTGGGGTGGTGGAAGGTCGTGTAGACCACGCCCGGCGCCACGCGCTCGGTGATCAGCGCGCGCAAGGTCGTCTCGCCCGCGCGGCTCTGCACCCGAACCCAGTCCTCGTCGCGGATGCCGCGCTGCTCCGCGTCGTGCGGGTGGATCTCCAGCCGATCCTCGTCATGCCACACCACATTGTCGGTGCGCCTCGTCTGCGCGCCGACATTGTACTGGGAAAGGATGCGCCCGGTGGTGAGAAGCAGCGGGAAGCGCGGCCCCGTCTTCTCGTCGGTGGCCACATATTCCGTGCGGATGAACTTGCCTTTTCCCCGCACGAAACCGTTCATGTGCATGACCGGCGTGCCGAGCGGCGCCTTCTCGTTGCAGGGCCACTGCACCGAGCCGTGCTCCTCCAACAGCTCGTAGGTCACGCCGGCGAAGGTCGGCGTGGTGGCCGCGATCTCCGCCATGATCTCGGCGGGGTGCCCGTAATCCCAGGCGAGCCCCATGGTCTGGGCGAGCTTCTGGGTCACCTCCCAGTCGGCATAGCCGTTCTTGGGCGCCATCACCTTGCGCACGCGGTTGATGCGCCGCTCGGCATTGGTGAAGGTGCCGTCCTTCTCCAGGAAGGTCGAGCCCGGCAGGAAGACATGCGCGTAGTTCGCGGTCTCGTTCAGGAAGAGGTCGTGGACGACGACGCATTCCATTGCGGCGAGGCCCGCCGCGACGTGCTTCGTGTCGGGGTCGGACTGCAAGATGTCCTCGCCCTGGATGTAGATGCCCATGAAGGTGCCGTCCACGGCCGCGTCCAGCATGTTGGGGATGCGCAGGCCCGGCTCGGGATCGAGCTTGATGCCCCACAGGCTCTCATAGGTCTCGCGCGCGGCGTCGTCCGACATGTGCCGGTAGCCCGGCAGCTCATGCGGGAAGGAGCCCATGTCGCAGGCGCCCTGCACGTTGTTCTGGCCCCTGAGCGGGTTCACGCCGACGCCCGGCCGGCCGATATTGCCGGTCAGCATGGCGAGGTTGGCGATCGCCATGACGGTGGTCGAGCCCTGGGAGTGCTCGGTGACGCCCAGGCCGTAATAGATCGCCCCGTTGCCGCCCCGCGCGTAGAGCCTTGCCGCGCCGCGCATCAGGTCGGCGGGAACGCCGGAGAGCTTCTCGACCTCTTCGGGCGAGTTCGCGGGGTCCGACACGAAGGCGGCGAAGTCCTCGAACTCCGACCAGTCGCAGCGCTCGCGGACGAAGGCCTCGTCGAACAGCCCCTCGGTGACGATCACATGCGCGAGCGCCGTCAGCACGGCCACGTTCGTGCCGGGGCGGAGCGGCAGATGGTATTGCGCCTCCACATGCGGCGAGCGCACGATGTCGGTGCGGCGCGGATCGATCACGATCAGCTTGGCGCCCTCGCGGAGGCGCTTCTTCATGCGCGAGGCGAAGACCGGATGCGCGTCGGTCGGGTTGGCGCCGATGATCATGACGACGTCGGTCGCCTCGATCGAATCGAAGTCCTGCGTGCCGGCCGAGGTGCCGAACGTCGTCTTCAGGCCGTAGCCCGTGGGCGAGTGGCAGACGCGGGCGCAGGTGTCCACATTGTTGTTGCCGAAGCCCTGCCGCACCAGCTTCTGGACGAGATAGGTCTCCTCGTTCGTGCAGCGCGACGACGTGATGCCGCCGATCGAGCCGCGGCCATACTGATACTGGATGCGGCGGAACTCGCTCGCCACATGGGCGAACGCCTCCTCCCAGCTCACCTCGCGCCACGGGTCGGAAATCCTTTCGCGGATCATCGGGTTCAGGATGCGGTCCTTGTGCGTCGCATAGCCGTAGGCGAAGCGCCCCTTGACGCAGGAATGGCCGTGATTGGCCTTGCCGCCCTTGTAGGGCATCATGCGCACGACGTCCTCACCCCTAAGCTCGGCCTTGAAGGAGCAGCCGACGCCGCAATAGGCGCAGGTCGTCACCACCGAGCGCTCGGGCAGGCCCTTTTCCAGCACGGACTTCTCGCGCAGCGCGTCGGTCGGGCAGGCCTGCACGCAGGCGCCGCAGGACACGCATTCGCTCTCGATAAAGGCTTCGTGCATGCCGGGCGACATGCGGCTCTCGAAGCCGCGCCCCTCAATGGTCAGCGCGAAGGTGCCCTGGACCTCGTCGCAGGCGCGCACGCAGCGCGAGCAGACGATGCACTGGGCCGGGTCGTAGGTGAAATACGGGTTCGACTCGTCGCGCGCGATGTAGTCGATGGTGAGCGAGCCTTCGCCCGGCGCCACATGGTTGCGGCCCTCGGTGCCGTAGCGGTTCTCAGTCAGGCCCACCGCCTGGGCCACCGCGTCGAACTCGCTGGCGCCAGTCCCGGCCTTCCCGCCCCAGGCGACCGGGTGGTCGGAGACGTAGAGCTCCATCACGCCGCGCCGGATCGCGTCGAGCCGGTCGGAGCGCGTGCGGATCGTCATGCCCTCGCCGACCGGCGTGGTGCAGGAAGCCGGCGTGCCGGCGCGCCCCTCGATCTCGACCAGGCAGATCCGGCAGGAGCCGAAGGCGTCCATCGAATCGGTCGCGCAGAGCTTCGGGATCTCGACGCCCGCATCCATCGAGGCGCGCATGATGGACGTGCCTTCGGGCACCGTGACGGTGAGGCCGTCCACGGTGAGCGTGACGAGTTTCTCTGACGTGGAAGCCGGGGTGCCGTAATCGGTTTCATGGATGAGAGCCATGGTGGTTCTCCTTGTTCAGGACGTAAACGCGGAACGGGCCGAAGCGTTGTCGCCGCTATTCCGCCGCATCGCGCATCGGCGCGGGCGCGAAATCTTGCGGAAAATGCGTGAGCGCGCTCATCACGGGATAGGGCGTGAAGCCGCCCAGCGCGCAGAGCGAGCCGAATTTCATGGTGTTGCAGAGGTCGGAAACCAGCGCCACCTGGGCTTCCGGCTCCACGCCCTGGGCGAGGCGGTCCAGCACCTCCACCCCGCGCGTCGAGCCGATGCGGCAGGGCGTGCATTTGCCGCAACTTTCCACCGCGCAGAACTCGAAGGCGAAGCGGGCCAGCTTCAGCATGTCGGCGGACTCGTCGAACACCGTGATGCCGGCATGGCCGATCAGCCCGTCCTTGGCCGCGAAGGCCTCGTAGTCGAAGGGCGTGCCGAAGAGCTCGCGCGGGAAATAGGCGCCGAGCGGCCCGCCCACCTGAACCGCCTTGACCGGCCGGCCGGTGGCGGTTCCGCCGCCGATCTCGTCCACGATCTCGCCGAGCGTCAGGCCGAACGCCGTCTCGAACAGCCCGCCGTGGCGGGCATTGCCGGCGATCTGGATCGGGATCGTGCCGCGCGAGCGGCCCATCCCGAACTCCTTGTAGAACTCGGCCCCGCGGTCGAGGATGATCGGCACGGAGGCGAGGCTGATCACGTTGTTGATGACGGTCGGCCGTTCGAACAGGCCCTTGTGGGCGGGGAGCGGCGGCTTGGCGCGCACCACGCCGCGCTTGCCTTCGAGGCTGTTCAAGAGCGCCGTTTCCTCGCCACAGATATAGGCGCCCGCGCCCACCCGCACCTCGATGTCGAAGGCCCTGCCGGATTTCAGCACGCTCTCGCCCAGAACGCGGGCGGCGCGCGCCGACAGGATCGCCCGCTCCATGGCGGCGATGGCATGCGGATATTCCGAGCGGATATAGACGAAGCCTTTCGTCGCCCCCGTCGCCAGCCCCGCGATCGCCATGCCCTCGATCAGCACGAAGGGGTCGCCTTCCATGATCATGCGGTCGGCGAACGTCGCGCTGTCGCCCTCGTCGGCGTTGCAGACGATGTATTTGCGTGCCCCCTTTGCTTCGAGCACGGTCTTCCACTTGATGCCGGTCGGGAAGCCCGCCCCGCCGCGGCCGCGCAGGCCGGAGTCGGTGACCTCCTTGACGATGTCGGCCGGCGCCATGGTCACCGCGCGCTGCAAACCTTTGAGCCCGCCATGCTTCTCGTAGTCGTCGAGCGAGAACGGGTCGGTCAGGCCCACCCGCGCGAAGGTGAGCCGCGTCTGCTTGGCCAGGAACGGGATCTTCTCCGTCGGCCCGAGCCGCAGGGGGTGCTCGCCGCCTTCGAGCAGGCCGGCGTCGATGAGCGAGGCCACGTCGCCCGGCTCCACCGGGCCATAGGCGATGCGACCCTCGATCGTCTCGACCTCGAGCAGCGGCTCCAGCCAGAACATGCCGCGCGAGCCGTTGCGGATGACCTCCGCCTCGAGTCCGCGCTTCTTGAGGCCCTCCCACAGGGCGACCAGAACCTCGTCCGCGCCGACCGAGAGCGCGGCCGCGTCGCCGGGGAGATAGATGCGGGGTTTGGGCGTCATGCCTGCACCTCTTGGGCGAGCCGCTCGGCCTTTTCGGGCGTCAGCCGCCCGATCACGCGGCCGTCCAGCATGGCCGCGGGCGCGGTCGCGCAGAGCCCCAGGCAATAGACCGGCTCCAGCGTCACCGAATTGTCGCGCGCGGTTTGGCCGAAGCCGATGCCCAACGCCGCCTGGAGCTGTGCGGCGATCTTTTCCGCGCCCATGGACTGACAGGCCTCCGCCCGGCACAGCTTCAGCACATGCCGGCCCGCCGGATGCGAGCGATAGTCATGGTAAAAACTGGCGACGCCATGGATCTCGGCGCGGGAGATGTTGAGCGCCTCCGCCACCACGGGCAGCGTTTCGGCCGGCACGAAGCCGAACTCTTCCTGGATTCCGTGCAGGATGGGCAGCAGGGGCCCTTCGAGCGCCGAAAAGCGCTCGACCACGCTTCTCGTGCGCGACACGGTGTCGTCTGTTCCCGGAACGGCCAAAGCCTGCTCCTCCCAAGATAGGCCAAGCCCTTCCAAGACCAGAACAAAAGCCGGAAATCAATAAAGGGGAATCGTCGCGCGATAGAAACTTTCTATCGCGCAGTCGTCGGCATGGCCCCCAGCTCGGCGGCCAGCGCCGTCGCTTCGGCGAGCAGCGCGGCCACCAGCGGCGTGTGCGGATCGCGCGGGGAAGCGACGAGCCCCACCAGATGGCTTGCGTCCGGCTCCACGATGGGGATGGCGCGGATCGGCTCGGAAAAGCCGAAGGTCTCCGCGAGGTTGAGCGGCATGATCGAGGCCCAGCGCCCGGTGCGGATATGGGAGAACAGAACGATCATGGAGTTGCTTTCGAGCGTCGGCCGCGCCCGCGCGCCGGCTTCGGCCAGGTGCTGGTCGATGATCCGCCGGTTCTGCATGTCCGATGTGAGCAGGCAGAGCGGCAGCTCCGCGACGTCGGCCCAGCGCACGCGCTCCCGGTCCGCCAGCGGGCTGCCCGCCGCCGTGATGAGCTGGTAGCGTTCGGAATAGAGCGGCACGCTGACGACGCGGCCCAGGGGCTCGTTGTCGAGATAGGTCAGGCCGGCGTCGATCTCGAGATTGCCGAGCAGCGACAACACTTCGATCGAGGTGCGCGACAGGATCTGGAACGTCACGCCCGGATGCTTTTCGCGGAACGGCGTGGTGAGCCTGGGCGTCATGGCGAGCGCGGTGGGGATGCAGGCGATGCGGATGCGGCCCGCCAGCCCGTGCTTGGCCGCGCGCATCTCCTCCTTCATGGCGCGCGCGTCGCCGACGATGCGGCGCGCCCATTCCAGCACTTGGCTGCCTTCGGCCGTGAGGCCCTGGACGCGCGAGCCCCTGACGACCAGCATCACGCCCAACTCGCCTTCGAGCGCCTTGATGGCGGCCGACAGCGTGGGCTGGGTGACGCCGAGTTCTTCCGCCGCGCGGCCGAAATGCCCGTGCCGGGCCAGCGCGATGAAGGCCTGGAGCTTGTCGATCATGGCGGGAGAGTAGCGCCGCGCGAGGGCAGGGCGCCAGTGCCCGGACGCCGGCCGCTGCGGGCTTGGTTCACGGGCCGAAAAGGGCTAACTGAACCGCAAGCCCGCCAACGAGTGCCCCGATGAGCGTCACCAAGGAAGCCGTGCTGGAGCGCCTCCGCACCATCCAAGGCCCCGATTTCCAGGGCGACATCGTCGGCCTCGGCCTCGTGTCGGAGATCTTCATCGCCGACAACAAGGTGTTCTTCTCCGTGACCGTGCCGGCCGCCCGCGCGGCGGAGCTCGAGCCCCTGCGCCAGGCGGCGGAGCGGGTGGTGAAGGCGATGCCGGGCGTGGAGAACGCCGTGGTCGCGCTGACCGCCGAGAAGAAGGGCGGCGGCATGGAAGGGGCGGCCCCGCGGCCGAAACCCAACCTGCCGCCCGCGCGCCCGCAGCCCACGCCCGCCGCGCGGGGCGCCGCGCCGCATGCCCAGGCCGGCCATGCCCACGGTCCCGCGCTCGCCAGCGCGCAAGCCGGGCGGCGCGGCGTGCCGGGGGTCGAGAAGATCATCGCCGTCGCCTCCGGCAAGGGCGGGGTCGGAAAATCCACCACCGCCGTCAACCTGGCGCTGGCGCTTCACAATCTCGGCCGGCGCGTGGGCGTGCTTGACGCCGACATCTACGGCCCCTCCATGCCGCGCCTGCTTGGCCTCAAGGCGCGTCCCGAGACCACCGATGGCCGCATCATGCGCCCGCTGGAGCGCTTCGGCCTCAAGGTCATGTCCATGGGCTTCCTCGTGGACGAGGACACGCCCGTGATCTGGCGCGGGCCGATGGTGATGTCCGCGCTTTCCCAGATGCTGCGCGAGGTGGCCTGGGGGGCGCTCGACCTGCTCGTGGTGGACATGCCGCCCGGCACGGGCGACGCGCAGCTCACCATGGCCCAGCAGGTGCCGCTCGCGGGCGCGGTCATCGTCTCCACCCCGCAGGATCTGGCGCTGATCGACGCGCGAAAAGGCTTGGCCATGTTCCGCAAGGTGGACGTGCCCGTGCTCGGCATCGTCGAGAACATGAGCTATTTCGTGGCCCCCGACACGGGCCGGCGCTACGACATCTTCGGGCATGGCGGCGCGCGCGAGGAAGCCGCGCGCATCGGCGTTCCCTTTCTGGGCGAGGTGCCCATCGAGATGCGCATCCGCGAGGCCTCCGACGAGGGCACCCCGGTTGTGGCCGCAGACGCCAACAGCCCCCAGGCCGCGCCCTACCGCGCCATCGCCGAGCGCGTGCTCGAAGGGCTGGAAGGCGGCACGGAAACGGCCGCCCCACGCATCGTGTTCGAGTAGGGCTCGACCCGGCCCGGCCAGCCCCGGCATCGGAAAACACCTATGAAAATCAGAATCTTCGTGTTCGCCTCGCGCTAACCCCGCACGGAAGACGTCTGCACCCGCGGAGCCCTTCCTCGCGTTCGATTCGGACCTCGGCGCGCATGTGCCGCCGGGAACGATAGCGAGGAGCGTGTCATGAACGGATTGACGAGCAGATTGGCCGCAGGCGCGGCGACGGCCGCCATCCTGATATGCCTGGGCGGGACGGCCCAAGCTCAGACGGTTGGTGCGGATGTCAGCATCGGCGGCGGCGGCGGCGTGAACGCCGACGCAAGCATCGGCTTGGGTGGCGGCGGGGCGGATGCCGATGCCAGCGCGAGCATCGGCGGCGGGGGCGGCGCGAACGCGGACGCCGGCGTCAGCATTGGCGGCGGCGGTGGGACGAGTGCGGATGTGAGCGCGAGCATCGGCGGCGGCAATGGCGGCGCAAGCGCGGATGTCGATGCCAGCATCGGCGGCGGTGGCGCGGATGCCGATGTCAGCGCCAGCATTGGCGGCGCCGCTGATGGGGCGGGTGCCGATGTCGGCGCCAGCATCGGCGGTGGGGGTGGCGTGATCGCAGGAATTGGCGCCAGCATTGGCGGCGGCGGCGGTGGGGCGAATGCCAATGTCGGCGCCAGCGTGGGCGGCGGTGCTGGCGGCGCGGGTCTTGGGGCCGGCATCGGCGGCGGCGGGTCCGGCATCGGCGCCGGCGTCGATCCCAGCGAGACCGCCGGCATCGGCGGCGCGGCGGCTTCCGCCACGACGGGCGCCATGTCCGCCACCGGCGACGAGGTCAGCGTCCAGGGCCTCGACAGCCTGCGCATGAGCGCCGTTGCCAGGACATCATCGCCAATTCGATGAGCTACGATCCCGATCTCGTGGCGCTTTGCATGAGCGTCCGCTGATCCCGCGAAGCGGGCAGGCCTGCCGGGGCCGGACGCTCCGGCAGGCCTGCCGCGGCTTCATCGTGTCGACTGGTGGGAAAAGGCGGCTGGGGCCGCCTCCGCATGAGGATGCACGCGTCATGAACGAACATCTGCCGGAAAGGCCCGTCGTGGAGGTCTCGGTCGCGAAGCTTCGCCGGGTCCTGTTCCATCTTCAGCGCGGCCAAAAGCCCATGTCCCCTCGCGAGGACGCGCGCCTCGCCTCGGCCATCGAGATCCTGCGCGAGGCCGCCGATCAGCCCCCCGGCGCCGCCCGCTCGGCGTCGTCCAAGGCCTGAGCCGCCGCGCCGCCGCTCACACGGGCGTTGAAGCTGGAGAAGAACTGCCCCGCGAGCTTTTTCGAGGTCGAGTCGATCAGCCGCGAGCCGAGCTGCGCGATCTTGCCGCCCACATCCGCCCTGGCCTGGTAGCGGAGCACGGTCGCCTCCGGCCCGTCCTCGGCAAGCGTCACGTCGGCGCCCCCCTTGGCGAAGCCCGCGATGCCGCCCTTGCCCTCGCCATGGATCGTGTAGCTGTGCGGCGGGTTCAGGTTGAGAAGCGTGACCGCGCCCGAAAACGTCGCCTTGATCGGCCCGATCTTCAGCACCACCACGCCGTCGAGCTCGGTGTCGGAGCGCTTTTCGAGGGATTGGCAGCCGGGGATGCAGGCCTTCAGCACGCTCGCGTCGTTGAGCGCTTCCCACACGGTCCGCACGGGCGCCGTGATGCGCTCCTCGCCCTCGATCACCAGCGCCATGGCCCACAATCCCCACCCGGAAAACCACCGTCCCAGGCCTAGCCGAGGCCCGAGCGCCTGTCCATGCGACCTCCGGGGCAAAGCGCCCCTTGCCGCCACATTCGCGGGCGCATAGGGATGGGGCAAAGCAGGAAATCCCCGGAGAAGACCCATGGCCAGCGGCAACGGCAAAGGGAACGGCGAAGCGGACATCCACGCGCTGGGCGCGGCGGAACGGCAGGGCAAGAAGTTCCGCTCGCAGGAGTGGTTCGACAATCCCGGCAACCCCGGCATGACCGCGCTTTATCTCGAGCGCTACCTGAATTACGGCCTCACCCGCGGCGAGCTGCAGGGGGGCAAGCCGATCATCGGCATCGCCCAGACCGGCTCCGACCTCAGCCCCTGCAACCGCCACCACATCGAGCTCGCCAAGCGCGTGCGCGACGGCATCGCGGCGGCCGGCGGCATCGCCATGGAGTTCCCCTGCCACCCCATCCAGGAAACGGGCAAGCGCCCCACCGCCGGGCTCGACCGCAACCTCACTTATCTCGCGCTCGTCGAGGTGCTTTACGGCTACCCGCTCGACGGCGTGGTGCTCCTGATCGGCTGCGACAAGACCACGCCGGCGCTTCTGATGGCGGCAAGCACCGTCAACATCCCCGCCATCGCGCTTAGCGTCGGCCCCATGCTGAACGGCTGGCACAAGGGCGAGCGCACGGGCTCGGGCACCATCGTGTGGAAGGCCCGCGAAATGCTCGCCGCCGGCGAGATCGACTATGACGGCTTCATGGAGCTCGTGTCCTCCTCCGCGCCTTCGGTCGGCTACTGCAACACCATGGGCACGGCCACCACCATGAACTCCCTCGCCGAGGCGCTGGGCATGCAGCTTCCGGGCTCGGCGGCCATCCCCGCGCCCTATCGCGAGCGCGGCCAGATCGCCTACAAAACCGGCCAACGCATCGTCGAGATGGTCCACGAGGACCTGCGCCCCTCCAAGATCATGACGCGCGAGGCTTTCGAGAACGCCATCGTGGTGAACTCCGCCATCGGCGGCTCCACCAATGCGCCGATCCACCTGAACGCCATCGCCCGCCACTTGGGCGTCGCGCTCGACAACGACGACTGGCAAACGGTCGGCCACGCGATCCCGCTTCTCGTGAACCTCCAGCCCGCCGGAAAATATCTGGGCGAGGATTACCACCATGCCGGCGGCGTGCCGGCGGTCGTTTCCGAGCTCATGAAGGAGGGCCTTCTGCCCCACCCCGACGCACTCACCGTCAACGGCAAGTCCATCGGCGAGAACTGCCAAAACGTCGAGAACCTCGACACCGAGGTCATCCGCACGGTCGGGAACCCGATGAAGCGCGAGGCGGGCTTCATCAATCTCAGGGGCAATCTGTTCGATTCCGCGATCATGAAGACCTCCGTGATCTCGGACGAGTTCCGCCTGCGCTATCTCTCCAATCCCGACGATCCCGAGGCCTTCGAGGGCAGGGCGGTCGTGTTCGACGGCCCGGAGGACTATCACGACCGCCTCGACGACCCCTCGCTCGAGATCGACGAGCACTGCATCCTCTTCATGCGCGGGGCCGGCCCCGTGGGCTATCCGGGTGCGGCCGAGGTCGTGAACATGCAGCCTCCCGCCGCCCTCATCAAGCGCGGCATCCACACGCTGCCCTGCATCGGCGACGGCCGCCAGTCCGGCACGTCCGGCAGCCCTTCCATCCTCAACGCCTCCCCCGAAGCCGCCGCCGGCGGCGGCCTGGCCTTGCTACGGACGGGCGACCGCGTCCGCATCGACCTGCGCAAAGGCACGGCCGACATGCTGATTTCCGAAGACGAGCTCCAGCAGCGCCGCGAAGACCTCCGCTCAGCCGGCGGCTACCGCTACCCGCCCCACCAGACCCCCTGGCAGGAAATCCAGCGCAGCTTCGTGGACCAACTCGCCTCAGGCGCGGTGCTGCAGAACGCCGTGAAGTACCAGGACATCGCGCATACGAAGGGGCTGCCGCGGGATAACCATTGAGTGCTTTTCGAGGAGGACGAGTCTGCACCCATTTCGGCTCAGTAAGCTGATACTCCTGCTGCTGCTTGAAAGCAGACGTTACTCGGGCCGATCGGCTTGACTTGGTTGGGCCGGGAGCGGGCGTTCTCGCTGGAACATCGCCTCGCATTCAGGGTTGTGAGCGCGTAGGGACGACCTTCTCGCCGTACAGGCATTTGCGTCGGCGCCGCCGACGCAGGCATTGTGCGCCATTCAACATGGCGTTAACTTCCAAAAGGCCATGAACAAAGAATCCCTGCGCGTCTTGTTGGTCGAAGATGAAGCGTTGATCGCGCTCAATCTCGAACAACTGATGGAAGAACTCGGCTGGGAGGTGACCGGCGTGGCGGCCTCCTCGGCCCAAGCTATGGCGCTGGCCGAGCAGACCCCGCCCGATCTGGCGGTGGTCGACGTCAACTTGGTCGACGGTCGCACCGGCTTGGCCGTGGCCGAACGCCTCGCCGTCCGCTTCGGCGTAATGGTGGTGATCGCAACCGCCAATCCCGAGGACGTGAAGGTCGGCGGCCACGTTATCGCTGTGGTACGAAAGCCGTATTCCGATGCTGCGCTCATGGCGCAGATGCGAGAAGCCGCACGGGCGGTCACCCATGCTCGCAGTCGGCCTGTGGCGCTAGCCCGCGCTCCGCTTGAGCGAGCCAACGGTGGCTCGTGAAACCACGACCGAGCTGTTCATCCGGTTTTTGCAGCGGGCCAAGCCGCTGCGCAGCATGCCGCTGTGGGTGCGCTACGGGCTCACCCTCCTCATCGTTCTGATCTGCTTTTCCGCGCGCTATGCGCTGGGCGGCATCTATCCCTATCCTTATCTCGT
Source organism: Mesorhizobium sp. (assembly GCA_035998495.1). Classification (GTDB taxonomy): domain Bacteria; phylum Pseudomonadota; class Alphaproteobacteria; order Rhizobiales; family Rhizobiaceae; genus Mesorhizobium_B. The sequence continues at coordinate 148,477 of DASYHP010000030.1, read as the reverse complement.
CTTCCTGCCGGGCATCGTCTTCGCCTCATTCGTGTTCGACCGCGGCTCGGGCTTTCTCGCCACCTTCGTGTCGGCGGCGCTCGCGCTCTACTTCTTTGTCGAACCTCGAACCTCCTTCGTCCTTTCCGATATCGGATCGGCCCTCTCGGTGATCATCTTCACTTTCGTCGGCCTGCTGACGGCCGCCATCATCGAGGCGCTGCGGCTGACGGTGGAGGAACTCGCCGAAACTGTGGATCAGTTGGGGCAAAGCCGGAGGCGGCTCACCGACAGCTTGAACGTTCTGGAGATCGTGATCGAGGGCACACCCGATCCGATCTTCGTCAAGGATCGGGACGGCAGGTTCGTTCGGGTGAATTCCGTGCTCGCGCAGATCATGGGCGTGCCCAAGGACGTGCTTCTGGGCAAGCGCGACAGGGACTTCCTCCCTGAAGAGCAGGCCGAGAAGATAGAGAGCGTGGACCGGGTGGTGATGGAGACCCGTTCACCCTTCATGGTTGAAGAACTCATCAACGTTGCCGGCGATGGACCGCGTTGGTTCCTGTCCACCAAGGCGCCCTGGTATGGGCCCGACGGCAGCACGGTGGGCCTCATCGGGATCTCGCGCAACATCGACGAGCGCAAGCGCGCCGAAGACGAGGTTCGCTCGGCCAATCAGCAGAAGGACCTGCTGCTCTACGATATCAACCATCGGGTCAAGAACCACCTGCAATCCGTCATGGCGACGCTGTCCACGAGCAGGCGGCGCATCTCCGACGCGGGCGCGCGGGAGGCGATCGACACCACCATCACGCGGCTTTCCGTGCTTTCGCGCGTTTACGACCGTCTGGAGCTCAAGCCTGGCGGCGAAGCATCGGTCGGCGCGCGCGACTTCGTCGAGGGTTTGTGCGCAGACCTTAAGCCCACCTTGATCCATCTCAGGCCCATCGCGCTCCGCGTGCAGGTGGCGCAAGAAGCCATTGATCTTGGGCGCGCGGTGTCTGTGGGTCTGCTGATCAACGAGGCGCTGACGAATGCGCTGAAATACGCCTTTCCCGACGATCGGGCAGGCAATGTTCTCGTGCGATTCGAACGCGAGGGCGACCAGTTCCACGTTGAGGTCGCAGACGACGGGGTGGGCATGAGCGCAGAGCAGCGCGGCTCGGGCACGGGCACCAAGCTGATGCGGGCACTGGCTCAGCAGCTTGGCGGCACGATCGAATGGCGAGGGCCGCCGGGGACTCAGGTGGGGCTGACGTTCCCCGCCAATGGCCCGAAATGAGGGTATGCGGGCAGGGAAGCGCAGCTTGGGGCGCGCTTCATGTTCTCGCGCTTGAGCCGCATATCCTAACCGCTCCGCGTGCTTGCGTTGACATGCGCCGAAGACAAAGAGCCGCTGGAGCGGATTGCAGGGCTGGACAATGATCAAGGCTGTCGAAATCGAGCGCAGGGGCGCGCACCGGCTGGCCGTCCGCTTCTCGGACGACTCTTTTGGCGAGCATGACTTTTCCTCCATGGTGCCGGAGCCAAGCTCGCGTGAAGCCGTTGCGGTCCTCGTTGCCCTCACGCCGCCCATGGCCGCTGCATTCCGATAGTGTCCTGAGCGACCTCTGATGCCGACGATCTCCACCTTCTTTGGCATTTCCGTGCGGATGTTTTACAATGACCATCCGCCGCCGCACTACCACGTCGCCTATGGTTCGCATCGGGCGATTGTCGCCATCGGTTCCGGCGCGCTGCTGCACGGCTTCTTGCCGGCCGGGGCGTTGAGGGTGGTGCGGGAGTGGGCGGGCCGGCACGAGGCGGAACTGCTGGAGAACTGGGAGCGCGCTCGGATGAAGGCGCCGCTCGAACGCATCCAGGGAGCTGATCAGGAATGACGGACACCCGCCTGGCTTTTGAGTTCGTGAACGTCCTGACGCTGCGCCCGGTCGAGGCGTTCCGGCTGCATGTGCAGTTTTCCGACGGCAGCGAAGGCGTCCACGACTTCTCGGCAATGCTTGCCGAACCGGGACCGATGCTGGAGCCACTGCGCGACCCCAGTTATTTCGCGCGCGTCTTCGTGGACGACGGCGCGCCGGCTTGGCCGAACGGCTTCGACGTCGACCCCACTTGCCTCCACCAGGAAATGCTGGCGGCCGGCGAACTGCGCCGCTCCGACGCGGCGTGACCCGGCCGGCGATCCCGTCAGGCGGCGTCCACCACCCGCTCCACTCTGATCGCCGCCTCGCGCGCCCGCGCCTGCGCCAAGTCATGCGCGGCCTGCATCCGCAGAAGCGTGTCGGCGGAAAGGACGAAGGCTTTCTCGAAACGGATCGCCATCTCGGCCGAGAGGCCGGCATGGCCGTTCAAGAGGTTGCTCATGGCCTGGCGTGTCACGCCGAGCTTTTCCGCGGCGACGGTCACGGAAAACCCATGGGGCGCGACGATCTCGGACCTGAGCCATTCGCCGGGATGCACATTGAAGCTCGGGTGAAGCTTGATGGGCATCAGTGATAGTCCTCCCCGTCCATGTCCTCGATCGCGAGCGCGGCGTTGATGCGGAACGTCATGCGCCAGTTCTTTGTCACCGTGCCCGACCAGGCACCCGCCCGCTCGCCCGTCACCGCATGCGCGCCATCGTTCGGCAGAATCTTCAGCTCCTCGACGCTTTCGATCGCGGCCAGATAGGCCAGCATGGCCTGTGATCCATAACAGCCTTCACAACCGAGGAGGAGGAAGGGAGGAGCGGATCTCTGCCGGGCGGCGTGCGAGGAATTATTCGATCCACCCCCCTCTAGGCCGCTCGATAATCCTGCCGCCATGATTCGTGTGGAGGCGGGGATGGACTGGGCCTATGCCGTCGAGCGGAACCGCGAGGCGCTGAAGCGCGTGCTGTCAGCGCTTGTCGCCATGGCCGGACTGGCCGGCGGGAGGCCCGAGGTCCGCCCCACGCTCCCCCGCCATCTCCACCGCGCCGTGCTGCGCCTGCTTCGCCCTGCAGAAGCCGCCGCGCGGCGGCTGGTCATCATGGCCGCGCGTGGGCTGGTGCTCGCGCCGCCGCGTCAGCGCCCGCGCAAGCCGCCCCCTGAGCGTCAGTCGAAGGGCGGACGCCCCGGCGCCGTCACCGGCATCTGGATGCCGCCGCACCTGCGGTCCTCAGCGGCTCGCCCGCCGCGGCGCGCGGAAAAGTGCGCCCTGCCCCTTTTCGACCCGCTGCCCCGAATGCTTGGGCCCAAGCGCAAGGCGGCGAACGGCGTGCCGCGGGTCTGCGTTCCGGACGTCAGCGTGCCGTTCCCCGTGCCGCCCAAGCGTCAGCCGAAGGGCTTTCGGGCGCTTGAGCCCGACGATCATATCGACGCCCTTCGCCTCGCCCTGCGGCTCCAGGCGCTCGGCCGCGCGCTCGACGACCTGCCCCGCGAGGCCAGGCGCTTCGCGCGCTGGCGGGCGCGGGCGGCGGCTGGGGCGGGCGCGCAAAACGAGAACCGCGACGCCGCAGGCGCGCAAAACGAGAACCGCGACGCCGCAGGCGCACGGGAAGGGCAAGCCGCCCGCCCCGCCCAAGCGCGCCGCGTTTGGCCGCTCAAGCCCGGCCGCCCGCCGGGCGTCGGTCGAAGGGCGGGCTCGGCGCGCCCCCTGAGCGGAAGCCGAAGGGCCGTCCACCCCGTCCACGACATCCTGAGCGACACCCACGCCTTGGCCCTTCAGGCGCTGGAGCGTTTCGACACGTCCTGACGCGCGGCCGCCACGGCGCGAGCGCGTTTTGCGGCCTGCGGGCTCGGCCGTTCGCGATTTCGTGAACTGCCTGTTGTAGGAACCGGATGAAACACCGCGGCTTAATTCGCCGTCGAAGTGTTCCGAGTTCAAGCGGCGGCAAAGTCCGCGGGCAGGTTCGCGATGGCTCAACCCAAAGCGCTCCGCACCCTCATCGACGCCATCGAGGGGAAGGCCGAGCTGCCGATGGAGTCCGCCGAGGCCGAGCTGCGGCGCGTGGCCGGCTACCGCGAGGCCGAACAGCTCGACGGCCGCTGCCTCACGCTCCTGCATGCGCTCGAGCAGCTCTCGCAGGCCCGGCGCCTGGGGCTCGGCTGGGAATGGGAAGCTTTTGCCCAGCTCGACGCGCGCGAGATGCTTCACCGGATCGAGCAGGACATCGGCTGACCGGGCAGGTTCCTAAAGCAGCCGCACCTCGGTCGCGCGGATCAGCACCGTGTCCTGCCGGAAACGCCCTTCGAGCGCGCGGCGGTATGCGCCCCACCAGGCCTCGTCGAGCCGCTCCACCATCGCCTCGAACAGCACGACCTCGTCATGCACCTCGCCCTCCGCCTCGTTGCGCCAGCGCCCGTCCGCCGGCGCGCGGGTGAAGGCGGTGACGCCGCCGAAGCGTTCCGCCAGCTCCGCCTCCACTTGGGCGAAAAGCGCCTGGCCGAACGGCTCGCCCTCGTTGCTGAACAGCGGCAGGAGGAGCTGCACGAGATGCACGAAGAAACCCCGCTCAGCGCGCGATCACGACCGGCGGGCCCGCGCCGAACCCGTGTCCCGTCACCAGCCCCGCGATGGCCGCCGCGATCTTGTCGCCGCCACGCGCCGAGGGCTCGATCGGGTTGGCGAAGTCGCGGTCCTCGTTGCAGATCAGGCGCAGGTCGATCAGCGGCAGCCCGCGCGAAAAACCCTCGCGCGTGATGCGGTCGTTGAAGGTGGCAAGCGCGGTCGCGGCGAGCTTGCGCTGGAGCGGGTCGTCAAAGCGCGGGTCGTAGATCGTGCAGACGGCAGTCGGCAGGTTCTGGGCGAGCACCGCGTCCAGCATGGCGCGGTAGTCGGTCGCGAACTCGTCGGTCGCGCCGGCGATGCGGTGGACGGCTTCGGCCACCGAGCGCGCGCTTTCCGCCAGGATGCCGGAATGGCGCAGCGCGTCGTTGCCGCCCACGCTGACCACGAGGTGGCTGGCGTCAGCGGGCAGACGCCGGAGTTGGCTTTGAACGCCCGCCGTCACCGCGCCGTCCACGGCCAGAAGCGTCGCGCGAAAACCCTCCGGCAGCTTTGCGCGCAACTGCCGCACCACGTCCGGCGCGCCGCCCACATAGGCTGCGTTGTCGAAGATGGAGTCGCCGAGAAGAACCACATGCGGCATGGAAGCGCCCGCCTTTGCTCGGCCCACAAACAGCCGAGCCGCCGCCAGCGTTCCGCCGGCGGCGAGAAGTCTTCGGCGGGAGGCGCTCACCATCCCATGCTTTGCCGCGGCAGCTTGACGTTGGCATGGGTCGCGCGGAGGTGGTCATCGATCGCCTTCGGCACATGGCGCGGGAAGATGGAGGACAGCACGCGCCGCTTCTCCTCGATGGCTCTTTGGAGGATGTCCGGCCGGCCTTTCTCGTTCCATTCCTTGGGCGAGAAGCGGTCGCCCACGGCCGGGTAGAAATACTCCGTCTGCATGAGCGTCAGCGTCTGCTCGTGCCCGAGATAATGGCCGGGGCCGTTCATGCAGACGTCGCTGATGGTCGCGACGGAAAGGTTCTCGTCCGTCACCTCGATGCCGCGCACGCAGCGCTGGCACATGCCCAGCATGTCGTTGTCGATGATGAGGCTTTCCAGGCAGAAGCCGAGCAGCGACGCGTGCATGCCCGCCGATTCATAGACGAGGTTGAGCCCCGACAAGCCCGCCATGACGTTGGTGATGCCCTTCTCGAAGCCCGACTGGATGTCGGGCAGCTTGGAGTCCGCCATGCCGGCGGCCGAGCCGCCGGGCAGGTCGTAGAACTGAGCCATCTGCGCGCAGGCGGACGTGAGCAGCGCCTGCTCGGCCGATCCGCCGGACATGGCGCCCGTGCGCAGGTCCGACACGAAGGGCCAGGTGCCGAAGATGGCCGGGTGGCCGGGCTTGAGCGCGTTCACGTAGATGAGGCCCGCCAGCACCTCGGCCACGGCCTGCACGACCGCGCCGGCGATCGCCGCCGGCGCGGTGGCCCCAGCCTGGCCGGCGGAAAGAAGCAGGATCGGAATGCCGCCTTCCACGCAGGCCTCCAGCACGCCGCAGGCGTCCTCCGCGAACTTCATGGGCGGCACCACGAAGCAGTTGGAATTGCTGACGAAGGGCCGCGCGCGAAAATTCTCCTCCCCGCCGGCAATGGCGTAAAGCATGTCGAGCGCGGGCTTGACGTTCTCGCGCACCGTGAACGACACGCCCACATGCTTGGACGTGCCCATCACGCAGGCATAAAGCGTGTTGAAGTCGAGATCGGCGGGATCGACCATGTCGCGCGGCACCATCGGCCGCTGGAAGAAGTGGATGTTGTCGAGCCCATCCACGATCCGCGCGGCGTCGTAGATGTCCTGAAGAAGCGACTCCCTGTATTCGCGCTTCTCCACATCGACGACATGCACGGCCGCCCCCGCGGTGCCGTAATGCACGCGGCGGCCCTGCACGATCATGTCGTGCTTGGGATCCTGGCCGTGCAGCGTGAAGCCGCGCGGGGCGTTCCGGATCGTGTCGAGCACGAGCCGGCGCGGAAAGCGGACGCGCTTGTCCTCGCCGTAAACGGCGCCCACGCGCGTCAGCGCCTCGATCGCCGAAGGAATCGCATTGGCGAAGCCGACGGTCTCTAGGAGCGTGAGCACCGCTTCATGGATGCGCTCGAGGTCGGCGCGTCGCAGGGGCGTGTAAGTGCCGCCCTCCAGTCCCGGCCGGATGGGGCGGACATCCGCGGCGAGCGGCGCGGTGCGAAGCGCGCGCCGTGCTTCCCTTCCGCCTGCGCGGCCTCTGGCGGAAGCGGGCTTTTCGCTATACGGCATTTCCGTGGCGTTCTGATCCATTCCGGGGAATCCGTGTGTTTTCGGGTTGAGAAGCGTCAGGCGGCAGCCGGGCGGCGGCCCGCGGCCGTAGCGAGTTCGCGGATGCCGGGTTCGATGTGCTGAAGCGCGATGGAGGAAATGCCGAGCCGGACGAAGCGCGATGGCGCGCCGGCCGCGAAGAAGCGGTCGCCCGGCTCGATCAGCACCGAGCGCGCCGCCGCGGCTTCGGCCAGGCTGCGCGCATCCGTGCCGCGCGGGCCTTCGAGCCAGATGGAGGTGCCGCCCGTCGCAGGCGCGACGCGCCAGTCCGGGAGGAAGGCCTCCACCGCCTGGGCGAGCCGCCGGCGCCGCTCGGCGAAGGCGGCCGACAGCCGGCGCACCAGCGCGTCATGATGGCCGAGCGAGAGAAACAGCGCCACGGCCCGCTGGTTGTTGGCGGGCGGATGGCGCAGCATGAAGCGGCGCAGCGCGCGCAGCTCCGCGATCAACTCGCTGGACGCCACGATGAAGCCCAACCGCAAGCCCGGCGCGAGCGTCTTGGACAGGGAGCCGACATAGATCACCCGGCCCGAGCGGTCGATGCTTTTCAGCGCCTCGGCCGGCGTGTCGTCGAGAAGCTGGCTGTCATAGCCGTCCTCGATGACGATCCGGTCGTGCCGTTCGGCGTCCGCCAGCAGCGCCTGCCGGCGCTCAGGCGACATCGGCACCATGGTCGGGCAGTGATGGCTGGGCGTCACGAACACGAAGTTCGCCTGCGGCGGGACGGCCGCCGTGACGAGGCCTGACGCGTCCACCGGCACGGGCTCGATGTCGGCCCCCGCGAGCCGGAAGATGGAGCGCGCGTCGGGATAACCGGGGTCCTCCATGGCGACCGTCGATCCCTTGCCCATCAGGAGCGCGGCCAGCATGTAGATGGCGTTCTGCGCACCGAGCGTAACGATGATCTCATCGGGGCTCGCGAAGATGCCGCGCCGGGGCAGGAGCCGCGCCTGGATCTGCTCGATCAGGAGCGGGTCGTCGCGATCCGCCTGGTCGGCCGCCCATTCCCGGATTTCGAGCACGGCCAGCGCCATGCGGTTGCACTCGCGCCATTCGGCCGTGGGAAAGAGCGCGGGGTCGAACTGCCCATAAACGAAGGGATAGGACGACTTGATCCAGTTGAACTGCTTGATGGGCGGCGGCAGCTCGGAGGGCGCCAGGCGACGCCGCGCTTTCCAGTCGATCTTCCTCGACGAGAGCCCCGCACCCGCGACCGCTCGGACGGGAGCCGCCAGCGCTTCGGGATTGACGAAGTGGCCCCGGCGCTCGCGTGCGATGAGAAAGCCTTGGTCCACCAGTTGCTGGAAAGCCAGCACCACGGTGCCGCGCGCGACGCCCAGCCGGTCGGCGAGCACCCGGCAGGAGGGGAGCGGCATGGATGCCGCGATCTGGCGGTCGAGGATGGCCGCCACGATTGCCTGGCGAATCTGGGCCTGCAGGGTCTGGCCCGAATCCGGCGAGATCCGGAACAGGCCCGACCAGATGGTGCTGTCGGTTCGGCTCGCCACGTCATTTCCTCCGCTGCCGCGCGGTGGGGCTGAAAAGCTTGCCCCGATTTTCACGCATCCTAACGCGGCGTTCTTGGTCCAGGAACTTGTGCCAGGAAGAATTCGCATTGGTCCAGAACTGTGGTCGCTTCGTGGTGCTTGGCTCTTCCTGAGCCGGCCCGCGGCTGTTAGTGCGCGGGACAGTCGCCACATCCCGAGGAGCCTGTCATGACGCCGCTCAGCATCGCCGGGGAGATCGAGGCGCTTCGGGCGCATCATGGGCAGGCGCCGGCCGACATGCGGGACGCGTTCCGAAGCGATCCCGAGCGGTTCCGCCGCTTGTCGATCGAGCACGAAGGCATGCTGCTCGACTGGTCGAAATGCGCGGTGACCGGAGAAACCATGCGGCTGCTCGCCGAACTGGCGCACAGGGCCGGCGTGGAGGAGCGCCGCGCCGCCATGTTCGGCGGCGAGCACATCAACGCCACGGAGGATCGCGCGGTGCTGCACGTCGCCCTGCGTGACCTGGACGCCCGGAACGACATCGCCCAAGATGTGCGCAATGTGCTCGACCGCATGAGCCGCTTCGCCGAGAGCGTCCGGAGCGGCGAGGCCTGGGGCGCCACCGGCAAGCCGATCGCCGATGTCGTGAACATCGGCATCGGCGGCTCCGATTTGGGTCCGGCCATGGCGGTGCTGGCCCTGGCCCCCTACCACGACGGGCCGCGCGCGCATTTCGTCAGCAATGTGGACGGCGCGCATCTCGCCGATACGCTGAAGGGGCTCGACCCGGCGACCACGCTCTTCATCGTGGCCTCGAAAACCTTCACGACCGTCGAAACTATGACCAACGCCCAGTCCGCGCGGGCGTGGCTTCGCGACGCGCTGGGCGAGGCGGCGGTCGGAACAAATTTCGCGGCCGTTTCCACGGCGCTCGATCATGTGGCCGCGTTCGGCATCGCCGGGGACCGCGTGTTCGGCTTCTGGGACTGGGTGGGCGGCCGCTACTCGCTATGGTCGGCGATCGGCCTGCCGATCATGCTGGCGGTCGGGCCCCGACGCTTTCGTGAGTTCCTGGCCGGCGCGCATGCCATGGACCGGCACTTCCGGGAGGCGCCGGCGCTCGAGAACATGCCTGTCGTGCTGGGATTGATCGGCTGGTGGCACCGCGTGATCTGCGGTTTTCCGGCCCGCGCGGTGATCCCTTATGACCAGCGCCTCCAGCGCCTGCCCGCCTATCTCCAGCAGCTCGACATGGAGTCGAATGGCAAGAGCGTCACGCTCGAAGGAGAGGCCGTGTCCACGCAGACCGGCCCGCTCGTCTGGGGCGAGCCCGGCACCAACGGCCAGCACGCCTTCTTCCAACTCCTCCACCAGGGCACCGACATCATCCCCGTCGAGTTCCTGGCAGCGGCCGAAGGGCATGAGCCGCATCTGAAACACCACCATGACCTGCTTCTCGCGAACTGTTTGGCCCAAGGCGAGGCGTTGATGCGCGGCCGCACGCTGGAAGAGGCGCGGGAACAGATGCTGGGCAAGGGGATGGCGCAAGCCCGCGTGGAGGAGGTCGCTCCGCACCGCGTGTTCTCGGGCAACCGGCCGTCGCTGACGGTCCTCTACCGCAAGCTCGATCCCTTCACGCTCGGCCGGATCCTCGCGCTCTTCGAGCACCGGGTCTTTGTGGAGGGCGCGCTGTTCGGCATCAACTCCTTCGACCAGTGGGGCGTTGAACTCGGCAAGGAGCTCGCCACGGGCCTTTTGCCCGTGGTGGAGGGCAAGGAGGGGGCGAGCGGCCGCGACGGCTCGACGGCGGGGCTGGTCCGCTTCATCCACGCCCAGCGCGGCCAAGGCGGAGCGGCATGACCACCATCAAGGCGGTTCTCTTCGACAAGGACGGCACGCTCATCGACTTCGAGCGCACTTGGCTCGGCATTGCCGAGGCGCTGGCGCTGGAGGCCACGGGCGGCGATGGGAGGGAAGCCGAGCGGCTGCTCGTGCTCGGCGGGTTCGACGCGAACGCCCGCCGCTTCCTGCCGGACTCGGTGATCGCGGCCGGCACCAACGCCGAAATCGTGGACCTCTGGTTCCCCACCCTCGCGCCCGACATGCGGAAAGAGCGCGTGGCTGATTTCGACGCCTTCACGGCAAGGGAGGGAGCCGCGCGGGCCGTGCTTTTGCCAGGCGTGGGGCAGGCGCTCGCCACCCTGCGCGGAGCCGGGCTGAAGCTGGGGGTCGCCACCAACGACTCGACCGAGGGGGCCAAGCGCACCCTAGATGCCCTCGGCCTCGCGGCGCTGTTCGAGGCGGTGTACGGCTATGACGCCGTAAGCGAACCCAAGCCCGCGCCTGGCCCCGTGCTCGCCTTCGCCGAACACGCGCATTTGAGCCCCTTCGAGGTGGCCGTGGTGGGCGACAACCGCCACGATCTGGTGATGGCGCGCGCCGCAAGCGCCGGCTTGAGCGTCGGCGTGCTCAGCGGAACGGGGACACGGGAAACGCTCGAACCGCTGGCCGACGTGGTGCTGGGCTCGGCCGCGGATCTGCCGGCCTGGCTCGAACGCGAGGGGCGGATGCCTGCGCATGCGCTCTGATTACGTCTTGCCGGCCTCGGCCTTCAGCTCGCGGCGAAGGATCTTGCCCACATTGCTCTTGGGCAGCTCGCTTCGGAACTCGATATAGCGGGGCCGCTTATAGTTGGTCAGGTTCTCCCGGCAGAACTCGCGGACGTCCTCTTCCGAGAGGTTCGGGTCCTTCTTGACGACGAACAGCTTCGGCACCTCGCCGGCCTTCTCGTCGGGCACGCCGACCGCGGCGGCCTCCAGCACGCCGGGATGCCGCGCGACCACCTCTTCGAGCTCGTTGGGATAGACGTTGAAGCCCGAGACCAGGATCATGTCCTTCTTGCGGTCCACGATCTTGATGTAGCCATCCTCGTTCATGAAGCCGAGATCGCCGGTCTTGAAAAAGCCGTCCGGCGTGAAGGCCTTCGCCGTTTCCTCCGTCTGGTTCCAATAGCCCTTCATCACCTGCGGGCCGCGGATCAGGATCTCGCCCACTTCGCCGAAGGGCAGATCCTCACCCGCATCGTTGCGGACCACGACCTCGGTGGAGGGCAGGGGCACGCCGATGGTTCCTGAGAATTCCTCGCGGTTGAAGGGATTGGCCGTCGCGACGGGCGAGGTTTCGGACAGACCATAGCCCTCCGCGATCAGGATGCCCGTCAGCTCCTTCCAGCGCTCGGCCACGGGCCGCTGCACCGCCATGCCGCCGCCGAAGGTGAGCAGCAGCGGCGAGAAGTCGAGCTTGCGGAACGCTTCGTTGTTGAGAAGCGCGTTGAACAGCGTGTTGAGGCCGGGGAACACGTTGATCTTGTGCTTGGCGTATTCCTTGGCGAGCGCGGGGATGTCGCGCGGGTTGGCGATGAGCACGTTGAGCGCGCCTTGCTGCATGCCCATGATCGCGTTCACGGTGAGCGCGTAGATGTGGTAGAGCGGCAACGCGCACAGGAAGACCAGCCGGTCGGGCTTGGGCTTCACCGCATAGGCGCTTTCGAGCCAGAGCGCGTTCTGCGCGACATTGCTCAGCACGTTTCGGTGCAGCAGGACGGCGCCCTTCGAGACGCCCGTGGTGCCGCCGGTGTATTGCAGGAAGGCGATGTCGTCGGGTCCGACGGCGGTGGGCGCGAGCTTGAGCCGCGATCCTTCCGCGAGCGCGTCGGTGAAGCGCACATGGTCGGGCAGCGACCAGGCCGGCACCATCTTCTTCACGCGCCGCACCACGAAGTTCACCAGCATGCCTTTCACGGCCGGCTGCAGCTCGCCCATGGAGGCTACGATGACGTGCTTGACGGACGTCCGGCCGATCGCTTGGCTGAGCGTGTGGGCGAAGTTCTCCAGGATCACGATGGCTTCCGCACCCGAATCCCTGAGCTGTTGCTCGAGTTCGCGCGCGGTGTAGAGCGGGTTGACGTTCACCACCGTCAGTCCGGCGCGGAGCGCTCCCGTCATGGCGATGGGATAAGGGAGGACGTTGGGCATCATCAGCGCCACCCGCCCGCCCTTCTCCAAGCCCCGCGATTGCAGGAAGGCGCCGAAGGCGGCCGAGAGCTTTTCCACTTCCGCATAGGTCAAGCTACGGCCGAGCGAGGTGAAGGCGGGCCGTCCCGCATAGCGCTGGCAGGCTTTCACCAGCATGTCGCCGATCGAAGCATCCGCAAGCGGGCCGATCTCCGGCGGCACGACGCTGGGATAGCTCTTGAGCCAGGGTTTGGGCGGCTTCGGCGCGCCGCTTCCGACCGTCTGGACCGGAGCCGCGGCAGGCTCGCCGCTTGGGGCGGGGCTGGCGGCGTCCGCGTCGGTGGCCGGCGAAGCGGAACCCGTCGTTGTGTCGGCCATCTTTACCCTCCCAGATCGCGCTTGCGCACCGTTCTTGATTGCCTGTCATCATGCGCGGCGGGCGGAACTGGCGCAACTGCCCGCCGCAAGCTGGCGCAATTCGCGACCAGCCGGCCTCACCGCCCTTGCTTCTACTGGCCGTAGCCGGGGTGCTCGTCCAGCAAGCGTCGCTCCTCGTCCGTGCTGTCGCGGCCCAGCGCGCGGTTGCGATGGGGAAAGCGGCCGAAACGGGCGATGATGTCCCGATGCTCTTCCGCGTAGCGCAGGGACTCGGGCTCGTCGAGTTCCCGGAAAAGCCTCACGCAGCGCTCCTGGTCGGCGAGCGCCTCCGAATGCATCAAGGGCATGTAGAGGAACTTCTTCCGCTCGTCGGGAAGCGTGGCGTCGAGGTTCATGTCGAGCGCGTTGCGGGCAAGCGCGCAGGCTTGGGCGTCGGTCGCGAAGGCCCGGGCCTGCCCGCGGAACATGTTACGCGGGAACTGGTCCAGCACAAGAATGGCCGCGAGCGCGGCTTGGGGCTCGCGCCAAGCGTCCGCAGGCGGCGCCGCGGCGAACGCTTCGTAAAGCGGCAGGAAGCGGCTGCGGGTCGCGTCGTCGAGTTCGGGCGTGCTTTCGAACCAGCGGTCGGGCCCGACCTCCTCGGACCAGAAACTCAGTACGCGGGCGATCCAATCGCGCATTGGCTCCTTCGCCTCCGATGCCTTCGTCAAGCGCCACTCCACCCATTCGCCGGGCGGCAGAATGCCATGCTCTGGAAACGATGCAACGGGGCATGATCCACATGCCGGCAGGGAAGGCGCGCCGCCCAGTTTCCAAGCCGCGGAAAGGCGGCTATAGGGTGGCCTTCCGCAGCGCCCCGATCACAGCGGGCGCACGTTGATAGGGAGCACTCGATGAAATTGAAACTGTTTGCGGCGGCCCTTCTGGCCGCGAGCATGTGGAGCGGCGTGGGTCATGCCAAGACCTTTGTGTTCTGCTCGGAAGGCTCGCCCGAAGGCTTCGACCCAGGCCTTTACACGGCCGGCACGACCTTCGACGCCTCGGCCCACCCCGTCTACAACCGCCTGCTCGAGTTCAAGAAGGGCACCACGGAAGTGGAGCCGGGCTTGGCCGAGAGCTGGGAAATCTCCGATGACGGCCTGCAATACACGTTCAAGCTGCGGCCGGGCGTCAAGTTCCACACCACCGAAGGCTTCACGCCGACCCGTGACCTCAACGCGGACGACGTGATCTTCTCCTTCGAGCGCCAGTGGAAGAGCGACAATCCCTGGAACCAGTATGTGCCCGGCGCGTCGTGGGAGTATTTCGCCGGCATGGGCCTGCCCGACCTGATCGAGTCCATCGAGAAGGTGGACGACATGACGGTGCGCTTCAACCTGAAGCAGCCTGAGGCGCCGTTCCTGGCCAATCTCGCCATGCCTTTCGCCTCGATCGTCTCCAAGGAATACGCCGACAAGCTTCAGGCCGAAGGCAGCCAAGCCCAGCTCAACCAGCAGCCGGTCGGCACCGGACCCTTCAAGTTCGTCGGCTATCAGCAGGACGCGGTGATCCGCTACCAGGCGCATCCCGACTATTGGGGCGGCAAGCAGCCGATCGACGATCTCGTCTTCGCCATCACCCCGGACGCCTCGGTGCGCTACCAGAAGCTTCAGGCCGGCGAATGCCACCTGATGCCCTATCCGAACGCGGCCGATGTCGAGGCCATGAAGGCCAATCCCGACCTCAACGTGATGGAGCAGGAAGGCCTCAACGTGGCCTATCTCGCCTACAACACCACGCAGGCGCCCTTCGACAACGTGAACGTGCGCAAGGCGCTCAATATGGCCATCAACAAGCAGGCCATCGTGGACGCCGTGTTCCAGGGCCAAGCGACGCCGGCCAAGGCGCCGATCCCGCCGACCATGTGGTCCTACAACGACCAGCTTCAGGACGATCCTTACGATCCCGATGCGGCCCGGAAGATGCTAGAAGAAGCGGGCGTGACCGATCTCAACATGAAGATCTGGGCCATGCCGGTTTCCCGGCCCTACATGCTCAACGCGCGCCGCGCGGCCGAGCTGATCCAGGCCGACCTCGCCAAGATCGGGGTGGATGCCGAGATCGATTCTTATGAGTGGGCCGAATATCTCGAACGCTCCAAGGCCAAGGACCGCGACGGCGCGGTGATCCTGGGCTGGACGGGCGACAACGGCGATCCCGACAACTTCCTCCACACCCTGCTCGGCTGCGACGCGGTGGGCGGCAACAACCGCGCCCAATGGTGCAACGAGGAGTTCGACAAGCTGGTGAACGACGCCAAGCGGATCACCGACCAGACGCAGCGCGCCGAGCTCTACAAGCGGGCGCAGGACGTGTTCAAGCGCGAGGCCCCCTGGGCCACGCTCGACCACAGCCTCGCCGTGGTGCCCATGCGCAAGGAAGTACAGGGCTTCGTGCAGAGCCCGCTCGGCGACTTCACCTTCGACGGCGTCGATCTCGCGGAGTAAGTTTTTCGCGCTGAAACGTCGGCGGGGGCGTCCGTATCCCACGGGCGCCCCCGCGCTGCATCGGCCAGAGGCCGATCTGGATTGCCTCCATGCTGCGATTTTTTCTCGGCCGTCTGGCCGTTCTGATCCCGACTTTCGTCGGCGTCTCGATCATCGCCTTCTCCTTCATCCGGCTCCTGCCGGGCGACCCCGTGGCGCTCCTGTCGGGCGAGCGCGTGATGTCGCCCGAGCGCCATGCCGAGATCAGCCGGCAGCTCGGCCTCGACCGGCCGATCGTGGTCCAGTATTTCGACTATCTCGGCGGCATTCTCACGGGCGATTTCGGCACCTCCATCGTCACCAAGCAGCCGGTCCTCTCCCAATTCTCGGATCTGTTCCCGGCGACGCTTGAGCTCTCGGTCTGCGCCATCCTGTTCGCCGTCATCCTCGGCATCCCGGCGGGCATCTTCGCGGCGCTGAAGCGCGGCTCCTTCTTCGACCAGGCGATGATGGGCGTGGCCCTGGTCGGCTATTCCATGCCGATCTTCTGGTGGGGGCTTCTGCTCATCATCCTGTTCTCCGGCATCCTGCAATGGACGCCCGTCTCGGGCCGCATCTCGCTCCTCTACTTCTTCCCGCCCGTCACCGGCTTCATGCTGATCGACTCAGCCTTGTCCGGCCAGGAAGGAGCGTTTTCGTCCGCCGCGAGCCATCTGATCCTGCCCACGATCGTCCTGGGGACGATCCCGCTGGCGGTGATCGCGCGCCAGACGCGCTCGGCCATGCTGGAGGTGCTGAGCGAGGACTATGTCCGCACCGCGCGCGCCAAGGGCCTGTCGCCGTTCCGCGTGGTGACGGTGCATGCCCTGCGCAATGCGCTGATCCCCGTGATCACCACGATCGGGCTGCAGGTCGGCGTGTTGCTTGCCGGGGCGATTCTGACCGAGACCATCTTCTCCTGGCCGGGCATCGGCAAGTGGATGGTGGATTCGGTGTTCCGACGCGACTATCCCGTCATCCAGGGCGGGCTCTTGCTGATCGCCGGCATCATCATGCTGGTGAACCTGGCCGTGGACCTCCTCTACGGGCTGATAAACCCGCGCATCCGCCACTAAGGTCGAGTTCTCATGGCCGACACCGCTTCCGCTGAAGACGTCCGCCTCGACCCCTCCCGGGCGCGCCGGCTCAAGGAGTTCTGGCATTATTTTTCGGAGAATCGCGGGGCGGTGATCGGCCTCGTCGTGTTCGTCCTGCTGGTCATCGCCGCCGTCTTCGCACCCTGGATCGCGCCGCACGATCCCACGATCCAGTATCGGGACGCCGTGCTCCTGCCGCCCATCTGGGGGGAGGGCGGCCGCGCGACCTTTTTTCTCGGCACGGACGCCGTGGGCCGGGATATCCTGTCCCGCCTGCTTTACGGGGCCCGCTTCTCGCTTTTCATCGGTCTCGTGGTCACCACGCTGGCGCTGGTCGGCGGGATCGTGGTGGGGGTGATCGCCGGCTATTTCGGCGGATGGGTCGACACGGCCATCATGCGGCTCATGGACATCATCCTCGCCTTTCCCTCGCTGTTGCTCGCGCTCGTGCTGGTGGCGGTCCTGGGGCCTGGCCTTTTCAACGCCATGATCGCCATCGCGCTGGTGCTCCAGCCGCATTTCGTGCGCCTCACCCGCGCCGCGGTGATGGGAGAGAAGAACAGGGAATATGTGGTGGCCGCGCGTGTCGCCGGCGCGAAGCCTTTGCGGCTGATGTTCCGAACCATCCTACCCAACTGCATGGCGCCGCTGATCGTGCAGGCCACCTTGTCCTTCTCGAACGCCATCCTGGATGCGGCCGCGCTGGGCTTTCTCGGCATGGGCGCGCAACCGCCCACGCCCGAATGGGGCACCATGCTGGCGGAGGCGCGCGAGTTCATCCTGCGCGCCTGGTGGGTGGTGACCTTTCCCGGCCTCGCCATCCTCGTCACCGTGCTCTCCATCAATCTGATGGGCGACGGCCTGCGCGACGCGCTCGACCCCAAGCTGAAGCGGAGTTGAGCGATGCCCCTTCTCGAGATCGAAAACCTCGTCGTCGCGTTCGACACGGCCCAGGGGCCTTTCCGGGCGGTGGACGGCGTGTCGCTGCAGGTGAGCGAAGGCGAAGTGCTGGCCATTGTCGGCGAGTCGGGCTCCGGCAAGTCGGTGTCCATGCTGGCCGTGATGGGCCTTCTGCCCTGGACGGCCAAGGTCACGGCCGACCGCATGCGCTTCGCCGGCACGGACCTGCTCGGCCTCAGCGCCGTCGCTCGCCGAAAACTGGTCGGCAAGGACATGGCCATGATCTTTCAGGAGCCCATGGCCAGCCTCAACCCCTGCTTCACCGTCGGTTTCCAGTTGGAGGAAGTCCTGCGCGTCCATTTGGGCATGGACCGGGCGGCGCGGCGCAAGCGCGCGATCGAGCTTCTGGAGGCGGTCGGCATCCCTGATCCGGCCCAGCGCCTGTCGGCCTTTCCGCATCAGATGTCGGGCGGGCAATGCCAGCGCGTGATGATCGCCATCGCCATCGCCTGCAACCCGAAGCTCCTGATCGCCGACGAGCCGACCACCGCGCTCGACGTGACCATCCAGAGGCAGATCCTCGACCTTCTGATGCAGCTCCAGGCCGAGCACGGCATGGCGCTCATCATGATCACCCACAACATGGGCGTGGTAGCCGAAACCGCGGACCGCGTGATTGTCCAGCGCAAGGGGCGCAAGATGGAGGAGGCCGACGTGCTGTCGCTCTTCGAAGACCCGAAACACCCCTACACCCGCGCGCTTCTGGCCGCCTTGCCCGAGAACGCGGTCGGCGACCGGCTGCCGGTGGTGGCTGACGGCCTCCTGACGGACGCGGAGGGAGCGGTTCGATGAACCCGCCAGTCGTGGAAGCCAAGAACCTCACCCGCGACTACGCGCTGGGAGGAGGGCTCTTCGGCAAAGCCAAGGTGATCCATGCTTTGAAGGGCGTGAGCTTCAGCCTCGAACGCGGCCGCACGCTCGCGGTGGTGGGCGAGTCCGGTTGCGGGAAATCCACGCTCGCGCGCATCCTGACGCTCATCGACGCGCCGACCTCGGGCGAGCTGTTCATCGAAGGCAAGCCGGTGGACATCCGCGAGCAGAGCCTTTCGCCCGAGATGCGGCGCAAGGTGCAGATCGTGTTCCAGAACCCTTACGGCTCGCTCAACCCACGCCAGAAGATCGGCGACGTGCTGGCCGAGCCCCTGCTCGTGAACACCGGCATGCCGGCGTCCGAGCGGCGCGACCGCGCCATGGCAATGCTGAGACGCGTCGGGCTCGGCCCGGAGCACTTCAACCGCTATCCGCACATGTTCTCAGGTGGCCAGCGCCAGCGCATCGCGATCGCCCGCGCGCTGATGCTCAACCCGAGCCTGCTCGTGCTCGACGAGCCGGTGTCGGCGCTCGACCTGTCGGTTCAGGCGCAGGTCCTCAACCTCCTGGCCGACCTGCAGGACGAGTTCGGCCTGACTTATGTGTTCATCAGCCACGATCTCAGCGTCGTGCGCTTCATCGCCGACGAGGTGATGGTGATGTATTTCGGCGAAGCGGTGGAGCATGGGACGCGGGATGCTATCTTCAGCGATCCGCGGCACCCCTATACGCGGACCCTGTTCGCCGCGACGCCGCGCGCCGACGTGGAAAGCATCAGGGCGCGCGTCGCCCGCCGGGCTGCGGCTCGCGCCGCGTGAACAGCCGCTTGAGCCAGTTCGTCATCGATTCGTGCGGCCGCATGGTCGTCCCGGCCGCCGCGGCCGCCTGGTAGGCCGCCTCGTCCCGCTGTTCCGGCGTCTCGCTTCCGTCGGCCGCCTTGCCGAGCTCGTCGGCCATCTTGGCGCCGCGGGCGCCCATGGGCTGCGCCTTGCCCGTGGTGGTGTCCCTGGCCGTCTGGTGTTCCATCTCGGCGTTCAGCTCGGCGCCGACGAACAGGATGGTGCAGGAAATCCAGACCCAGACCATGAAGCCGATCACCGCGCCCAGCGCGCCATAGGTGGCGTTGTAGTCGGCGAAATTCTGCAGATACCAAGAGAAGGCGATGGAGGCGACGATCCAGACGACCGCTGCGAAGACCGCGCCCCAGGTGACCCAGCGCCATTGGGGCCGCGCGCGGCTTGGCCCATAGCGGTAAAGCAGCGAAATGCCGGCGATCACGGCGATCAGCATGACAGGCCAGCGGCCGATGCTGATCAGGACCTCCGCCACGCTGCCGAGATGGAACAGCGCGAGCATGGCCGGCACCACACCGACCGATATGAGAAAGAAGATGCCGGTCAGGATCGCCCCGATGGTGAAGGCGAAGGACACGAGGTTGAGCTTGATGAAGGAGCGCTTCTCGTCCTCGTCATAGGCCGCGTTCAATCCTTCGATCAGCGCCTTCACCCCGTTGTTCGCGCTCCAGAGCGCGAGAGCCAGGCCGAAGATGAAGCCCAAGGAAAGCGAGCTGGGGTTCTGGGTCGCCAGCGCCTTGAGCTGCGAGCCGATCAGCTCCACGCCGCCGCCAGGCATGAAGCTGCCCAGGAAGGCGATGTGGTCGGCCACCGTCACCGGATCGGCCACGAAGCCGTAAAGCGACACGAAGGCGGTCAGAAACGGAAACAGGGCCAGGAGCAGGTAGAAGGTGGCGCCGGCGGCGAGCAGCATCAGCCGATCTTCGGTGGCTTCCGCGTAAACGCGCCACAGAATGTCCTTCCAGCCCTTGGCCGGAAATTCGGACGGGCGCTCGGCGAGCCGCCCACGCGCATGAACGCCGTCCGCTCCTTGATCCAGTGACGCCATCGGCAATCCTCCTTCTTTCCCCTAACGGATGGAACATCGTTCGGTTTCCGGCAGTTGGGCGCAGGAACGGGAACCGTGCGGACGATCGCGCATTCTGTTCATCTCGACGTGATCGCCGCTTTACCGCCGGGGTTTTTCGCCTGTCCGGCAGTCGGGCGCGGTGATGCGTCACCTGAATCTCGGTTGACCGTTCCGTAAGCGAGACGCCGATCCGAGCCCCGAGCGCGAGGAGTTTTTGATGAGCGACCAGGATAGACCCTATTCCAGCCCCCCGGATCGGAGCGCCGGTTCGGACACCACCCTCGGCAAATCGTCCGGTTCCGGAGGCGGCGTTTCCGGCGACCTGAAGTCGGCCACCGACACGGCCAGAAGCGATTTCCGCAGCGCCACCGACACGGCGAGCCGCGACTTCGGCGCGCTGAAGGATCAGGCTGCGTCGGACCTCTCCAATCTCACGTCGCAGGCGAGCGGCGACCTGTCCGCGCTGAAGAGCCAGGCGACCGACCAGTTCCAGGCGCTCAAGGCGCAGGCGCAGGACCAACTCGGCGAGGTGACGGAGAAGGCCAGGTCCTACGCGACCGAGCAGGTCAGCCAGTTGACCGACCGCGCCCGCTCCTTCGCCGACGAGAAGAAGGGCACCGCCGCCCAGCAGCTCAAGGGCGTGGCGGACGTCGCCGGCCGGATCGCCGAGGATCTGCGCGATCACGAGCAGGGCAAGGCGGTCGCGCCTTACGCCGACAGCATCGTGAGCGGGCTGCGCCAGTTGGCCGACACCGTGGAGAACCGCAGCGTCGACGACATGGTCGGCATGGTGCGTGATTTCGGCCGCCGGCAGCCCGCCGCGTTCCTGACCGTGGCGGCGATCGCCGGCTTCGCGGCGAGCCGCTTCCTGATGGCCTCGGCCCGCCGCGCCTCCGCCGACTATGAGGCGAGCGGGGCGCGCTCCGGCATGAGCTCCGATTTCGGCTCCGGCGACATGGGCGGCGCCACCGGCATGGGTGCGACGCCCGGGATGGGTGCGACGTCCGGGATGGGCGGCACCGAGTTCGGCACGGCCGGTTCCACCTTGGGCACGGCCGGCGCCACCGAGTTCGGCGGTGCGGGCACGCTCGACGTTTCCGTGGACGATGACCGCCAGTCTTCAACGGGCCAGTCTTCAACAGGCCAGTCTTCAACGAGCCGGTCTTCAACGGGTCAATCTTCATCGGGGACGAACGACAATGGCCGGATTTAACGACGGTCGGCCGCTGACCGAGCTTCTGGGCAGCCTCGCCACCGACCTGACGGGGCTGTTCCGCAAGGAAGTGCAACTGGCGAAGGTCGAGGCCACCGAAAAGGTCTCGCAGGCGGCGGGCGGCGTGGCCCAGATCGCGATCGGCGGCGTGCTCGCCTTGGTTGCGCTGTTCGTGCTGGTCAGCGCGGCCGTCCAGGCGCTGGCCGCCTTTTTCGTGGCCCAAGGAATGGGTCAGACGGCGGCTGAAAGCCTGTCGGCCCTGATCATCGGCGCCATTATCGGGTTGATCGGCTGGGTCTTCATCTCGCGCGGCCTTTCCACGCTCAGAAACAGCAGCCTCATGCTTGAACGCACCGCCACCTCGCTTCAACGCGACGCCGCGGTGGTGAAGGAGAAGATCTGATGGCCACATACTCCGATAACGACTACACGGCATCTTCGACATCGACCGATTACTCGTCCGACACCAAGAGCTCGGCGGAAATCCAGCGCGAAATCGAAATGCAGCGCTCGCGCGTGGAGAACACCATCGACGAAATCCAGGGCCGGCTGTCGCCGGGCCAGATCGTTGATGAACTCTTGTCTTACACGAAGAGCAGCGGCGGCGAGTTTGCGTCGAATCTCGGCCGCAAGGCAGTTGCCAACCCCATCCCCGTGGCGCTTCTGGGCGTGAGCCTCGCCTGGTTGATGATGGGCTCCTCGAAGCGGGAGTCGAGCAGCTCCTCGTCGCGGAACTGGATGCGCGGCCGTGAGGACACCTACGGCGCCTACGAGGACGATCTGGAGCTCGACGAGGACTTCGCCGACAGCGACTTCGACGATGTGGACTACCCCTATGCGTCGATCCAGGGCAGCTCGCTGCGCCGCAGTTCGCAGGGTCTCGATGAAACCTCGGGCAGCCGGTATTCCGAGTTCGTGGACGACGCGGGAGCGCGCTACCGCGCCGACTCCGACGAGTATGGCAACCGCACCGGGCATTTCCGGGACGATGCCGGCAACTATTATCGCGGCTTCACCGACACGTCGGGCAGCCGCGTGACGCAGTTCCACGACGAAGAGGGCGGCATGCTCAGCGACGCCATGGGCTGGGCGTCCGACACGCTGTCCAGCGCGGCCCGGGCCTTGAGGAGCGCGGGCAGCGCCGTCGCAAGTGGCGCCTCGTCCGCCGCCAGCGGCGTGAGTTCGGCCGCGAGCAGCGTCGCGGGCGGCGTTTCCAGCGCGGTCTCCGCTCTTTCCGGCGGCGTGTCCAAGGCGGGCCGGGGCGTGTCGGGCGCGGGCCGCCACGCGTCCAAGGTGGGCATGGGCGCCGGCCGCCGAGTGGGCGGCATGGGCAAGAGCATGGGCCAGGGCTTCTCGCGCATGGGCTCCACGGTGGGCCGCCGCGGGGCGGACCTCGCCCGCTCCACCACCGAGACACTGCAGGAGCAGCCGGTGGTGACGGGCGCCATCGCCTTCGCGGTCGGCGCGGCCGTCGGCGCGCTTCTGCCGCACACCCGCCGCGAGGACGAGCTTCTGGGCGAGACGTCCGACCGTCTCCGCACCCAGGCCGGCCGCCAGGCGGGCGAGATCTACCAGCAGGGCAAGGAGCAGGTCGCGAGCCTTTACAGCGAGGCGCAGCACCGAGCGGGCGACCTGTACCAACAAGCTACGGAGAAAGCCGGCGAAGTGGTGGGCCAGGCCCGCTCGGCCGTGATGTCCAAGGCCGATGAGCTCAACCGCAAGTCGGGCTCAGGTCAAGGAAGCGGCTCCGGGTCGGCCGGAACCGGCACCTCCGGCTCCGCTGGCAGGAGCGGCACATCGGGCAGCCTCAGCTCCTATGAGAGCGGCGGCGAAGTCGGCGGCGGCACCGGAGAGTCCTTCGGCACCGGCGGCGTCGGCGGCTCCTCTTCGACGGGCAGCGGCGGGGTCGGCTATGGCGGGCCGGCATCGAACGCGGGCACGAGCACGGGCGACCTCAGCTCGAGCAG
This sequence comes from Mesorhizobium sp., assembly GCA_035998495.1. Lineage (GTDB taxonomy): Bacteria > Pseudomonadota > Alphaproteobacteria > Rhizobiales > Rhizobiaceae > Mesorhizobium_B. Next base: position 125,336 of record DASYHP010000030.1, on the reverse strand, counting down.
CGGCCTCGGCTCGGGCACGCTCGGCACGGGCGACGCGGGCTCCAGCACCGGAAGCTCCGGCGACCGTTCGCGCAAGAACTGAGCGGACCACCTCTCCAACGAAAACGGCCCGGGCAGCGCCCGGGCCGTTTTCATTTGCAAGGCAAGGATGCAGGGGAGAGGCGTTGGAGCCAGGGCCGCTCTACTTGGCCCGCGCCTCTGGCAGATGGTAGCCGGGCAAAGTGAGATGGCCCGAGCGCTGCGCCTTCACCGCTTCGGCAAGCGTGCGCGCCGCGTTGCGCACCTCCTCCTGGACGGCTTCGTCCTCATCCAGTTCGGCATGGCTCGTCGCATAGGGCTTGTAGTAGCCGATATAACGGTCGATCTCGGCTTTCTGCCCCGCCGGGATCATGCCGATATTGCCCATCCAGTCCGACAGCGCGCGGCGCACGCCGCCCGCGCCTTCCGCGTCGCCATGCGCCACGACGGCGAACAGCCGGCCCTGCAGGTGCTCGGGATAGTCCCAGCCGTCCAGTTCCAGCTTCTTGGCCTTCGCGGCATCCTTGCCGTGGGTCGAAGTCGGGTCGGGATTGCCGCCGTCGGCGCAGACGAGCCGGTCGATCATCAGCTTCAGCGGCGCGGTGGCCTGATACCAATGCACGGGCGTCACGATCATCACGCCGTGGGCCGCCACCCACATCGGGTAGATGTCGTTCATCCAGTCTTGGATCTGGCCGAGCGAGTGGTTGGGATAGCAGGAGCACGGCCAGTGGCAGAGCGCGGCGGCCGTCGAAAAGCAGGCTTTGCAGGGATGGATCGTGCGGCCGAACTCGGATGCGGTGCGCGACAAGTCGAGCGCCTCCACCTCGATCCCGCCATGACCATCGAGCGTCTGGCGCGCGACCTCCATGAGGCGATAGCTCTTCGACATCTCGCCCGGGCAGGTATGCTCGGAACGGGGCGAGCCGTTGACGAGCAGGACGCGGGGCGGCTTCGCCTTGTCCGTGTGGCGCAATTGGGCCGCGTCGATCGCCTGGCGCGCACGGATCCAATCGACGGACAGGTCGTAGTCGGGGTCGGCGTAGGTCTCGCCCGCCTTCCGCGTGACCGGGCTCTTGCGGCTGTCGCGATAGGCTTCCCAAGCCGTTTGCGTGATCCGCTCGATCTCGGCGCGTAGGGCCTCAAAGGCTGGATCGAAGAAATGCTCGCGATAGCGCCGCTTGAACTCGGCCTCGTCGAGGCGGGGCGAGGGCATGCCTTCCCGCGGCGTGGTCCGGCCCGATCCCAGCATCGAATGTCGTCCTCCCGATCCCTGCGTCGTTCACGCCGAGAGGCGCGGGATCCAGAGGTCCCGCGCCTCTCGCCAAATAGACGGATGCAGCCGCTTTCGGTCTGCTGCTTTAGTTCGAAGTGCCCGAGCCAGGCTCGGCCATCTTGCGGTGCTGCTCGGCGAGCCTGCCAGCGGGCGTGACGTTGGCGAGCGTGGTCATCACCTTGTTCTTCCAGCCGCTCACCACGTCGCCGTCACCGCGCATCATGGCCTTGAAGCCGACCTTCGCGACCATCGCCGCATCGTCCTTCTTGCCTGACCCGACGCTGGTGTCCTCCATGTCGGCCCGCTCGAAGAACTCGGTGTCGGTGGCGCCCGGCATCAGGCAGGTCACGGTGATCTCCGTGTCCTTGAGCTCATTGCGCAGCGCGAAGGAGAAGGAATCGACGAAGGCCTTGGTGCCGTTATAGACCGCCTGGAACGAGCCCGGCAGGAAGCCGGCGATCGAGCCCGTGATCAGGATCCTGCCCTGGTTGCGGGCGCGCATCTGCCGGCCGATCGTCTGGATCAGGTAGATCGTCCCCGTGATGTTGGTCTCGATCACATGCCGGATGCGGGAGAAATCCTGGTCCAGGAATGCCCCGCCATAGCCGTGGCCGGCATTGGCGAGCAGCGCGTCCACCGGCCGGCCCGTCTCCTCGATCTGTTGGGCGAGCTGGTCCACGCCGTCCAGCGTGGCGAGGTCGGCTTCCACGGCGAACACGGTGGCGCCGAGCCCGCGCAGCTTTTCGGCGACATCGCGGATCGAGTGCTGGTCGGCGGCGATCACGAGGTCGAAGCCGTTTTCGGCGCACTGCTTGGCGAGTTCCAAGCCGATGCCGCTGGAGGCGCCGGTCACGACGGCGAGCGGGCGTGCTGCGGTGGCCATGGGGATTCCCTTCTGTTCTGTTGGATCGGGTCGTCGAGCCCATTCCGGTGCGACGGCCGCGGGCTGATCGTCCGGGGTGGAAACCCCGCCGACTCCCCTTGGTTCCGGCAGCGTCAACCGGCCGCCGGTTTGGGCACGCCTCGCCGACCGACGGAGGCGCAGGCCGAAGCGCGGGCGGGCGGGAACCAGGGTCGAAGCCAGGCCGTTAGGCCAGGTCCCCACGTCGTGAGGCCGCGCCTTGAACACCGCCAACCTGCAACTCGAAGGTTTCTACATCGCCGTGGCCTCGCTCATGGCCGCCCTGCGGCGGCATGACATCCTGAGCGAAAGCGCCATCGACGCGGCGCTCGCCGAGGCCGAGCGGTGCGCCGAGGCCGACGGTGCGCTGACCTCCGAGCGGTCGCAGTCGAACGTCCAGGCCACGCTGTTTCCCATTCGCCTTTTGCGGCTCGCCAACGCCTATGGCACGAGCAGCCTGCCGCCTTTTTCGGAGTTGGCTTCGCGGGTGGGCGTCCACAATCACGAGAACAGCGACCGCCGCATGGCCGAAGGAGGCAGCGATGGCGACGCCTAAGGATCCCTCCATGAACACGCCCGGCCGCAAAGTGGGCCGCGGCGACAAGACCGGCGGCACCGGCGCCTTCGCGCCCACCCAGACGGGCGGCAAGAGCGACGGCACGTCCAGCGCCAAGCCTCAGGTCGTCAACGGCCAGCAGGATGCGAGCTTCGACAGCGGGTCCGACCGCGAAAAGCGGAACTGACGCGCCGGGGCGCTGCGGGGCGTCTCAGTTCCGGTCCACGGGCTTCGAGCGCATGCGCGAAACCGTTTCGCGCTCCGCCCGCTTGGAGCGCAGCGGCGGCAGGCCGCGATCCATCAGGTCCATGTCCTCGAGCACCATGGTCCCCATGCGCTTGAAGGCCACGTCCAGCGCCCCGGCGCGATGCGCCGAGCGCAGGAAGTTCTTCACCGACCGCACGGGGTGATCCTCGGGCAAAGGCTCCTCGGGGAAGACGTCGCTGGCGGCCAGGATGTGTCCGGATTCCACGGCATCGATCAGGTCGTCGAAATCCACCACTGCCGCGCGTGAGAGCAGGATGAAGGCGACGCCCTTCCGCATGCTCGCAAAGGCGCGGGCGTCCAGAAAACCCTGGTTCTCGCTGGTGACCGACGCCACCACGAACACGGTGTCACTTTGGGAGAGAACCGTTTCGAGCGAGGCCGGCTCGACGCCATGCTCGCGAAGGATCGAGGGCGGCTGCCAGGGGTCATAGACGCGGACCGTCGCCCGGAAGCCCGACAGGAGCCGGTTCAAGGCGCGGCCCAGATCGCCGAAGCCGACGATGCCGATTTCCGATCCCGACAGGAGCCGGGCCTGGGCGTTGCCGTCGCCGCCCCAAAGCTCGCGGCCCTCGCGGAAATCGAGGTCGGCGTCCACAATGCCGCGGGCGAGGTTGAGCGCCATGGCCAGCCCCAGCTCCGCCACCGGCTCGGCGAAGACCAGCCCCGTGGTCAGCACATGCACGCCGCGTTGGAAGAGCACGTCATAGGGCATGTTGTCGAGGAGGTTGGTCTCGACGTTGAAGATCGCGCGCAAGGAGGTCATGCGGTCCAGCACCTCGCGCCCGAGCGGCGGCTGGCCAACGATGTAGCGGGCGCCGTCCAGCACCTCCGCCGGCAGCGCCCCTATGGCGTCCGGCTCCGTCTCCACGACCTCGTAGCGCGCGCGAAAGTCCGAGAGCGCCTCGGGCGTGAAGATCAGCTCCAGCGTACGTGGGAACGGCGCGCTGATCACTAGCGGTTTTCGATCGCTCATGACTTCCTCCTCGGCAGGGCTTCGCTGGCCCTGCTGCGTCTTGTGTGCCGGACGGTGAACCGATTTACAACTCCGGGAAATCGATTTACGCTGACTGTAAAGCTGGGAGCTTTGGGAGGAGACCTTGGCGGCCCAACGGCGTGCCGAGAATCGGCGCCCCTCGATCCATGACGTGGCGAGCCGCGCCGGCCTGTCGGCCGCGACGGTTTCCAAGGTCATGCAGGGCGTGGCGAGCGTCCGGCCCGAAAACGCCCGGCGCGTGTTCGACGCCGTCCAGCTTCTCGGCTACCGCGCCGACCCGCTCGCCTCCGATCTCCGCCGCGCCAAGCGGCGCATCGTCGGCGCCATCTTGCCGGAGTTCGAGAGCGAGTTCTTCGGCTGCCTGGTGACCGAACTGGAGCGGCTGGCCGAGGAGCGCGGCTACGCGCTGATCGCCGCTTCGAGCCGCGAGTCCGAGGCGCGCGAGCGCGACATGCTGGCGCGCATGCATGACTGGCGCGTGGCCGGCGTGGTGCTTGCGCCTGTGCGCAACGAGCGCGGGCCGGCCGTCGAGCTGATGAAGAGCCACGGCATGACGGGCGTGCTCATCGACCGCGTCGCGTCCGACGAGGTGTTCGACACCGTGTCGGCCGACAGTTTTTCCGCCAGCGCCGAGGTCGCGCGCGTGCTGGTCGGCGCCGGCCACCGGCACTTTCTCGTCATCGGGCTCGGCGAGCAGGCGGCGACCGTCCAGGCGCGCCTCGAAGGGTTTCGCCGCGAGGCCGAGCGGCTCGCGCCCGGCTGCCGTATCGACGTTGTGCTGTCCGAATCCGAAGTGGAGCCGCTGCGCGCCGCCCTCCGGCGGCACTTAGATACGCATGAGCGGCCAACCGCCGTCTATTCGCTGTTCCTCAAGGGCACGCTGGTGGCGCTGAGCGAGTTCCGCCGCCGCGGCTGGCATTGCCCGGACGATGTGTCGCTGGTCGGCTTCGACGATGCGGAATGGATGCAGGTCACCTGGCCGGCCGTAGCCGCCGTGGTGCAGCCGGTTCGCGCCATGGCCGAAGAGGCCATGGCGGCGCTGTTCAACCGCATCGAGGGCGAGGACGGCGCGCCGGTGGCGCGGTTGGAGCCGTGCAAGGTCATGATGCGGGAATCCGTCGGGCCGCCAAGCCGCGGCCCGCATCGCGGGGGAGGAGACAGGCAAGATGCCCCGCTTGCCGAGCATTGAACGAGTCGGGCTTGGATTTTTGGGCTCCGGCGAATGAGCCAAACAATGGAGGAAGCCATGAGGAATGTCTGGAAGGCCGGTCTCGCGCTCGTGCTGGGCGCAGCCGTTTCAGTGCTCGCCGTGAGCGCCCGCGCTCAGGAAGGCGAATACGGCGTGCTGATGAAGACGCTGTCCAACCCCTTCTGGGGCGCGATGGGGGAGGGCGTGGAGGACGGCGCGAAGGAGGCGGGCGTGCAGTATTTTCTGCAGGCCGCCGAGAGCGACCAGGCGGCCGAGCCGCAGCTCAACCTGTGCAACACCATGCTCCAGCGCCAGCCCGTGGCCATGATCACGGCGGCCATCAACTCCACCAACCTTCTGCCCTGCCTCAAGGCGGCGCAGGAGGCCGGCATCAAGGTGGTCGATCTCGACGGCAATCTCGACCCGGCCGTGCTGGAGCAGGAAGGCATCGACATCACCTTCCGCATCGGCTCGGACAATGTGGCCGCCGGCGCGCAAGGGGCGGAGTACCTCGTCTCCAAAGTCGGTGCGGACGCCACGGGCCCGGTGCTCGTGATCGAAGGGCTGTCGGGCAACATCACCGGGCAGAAGCGCGCGCAAGGCTTCGCCGACAAGCTCAAGGAACTGGCGCCCGGCCTCGAGATCGTGGCCTCGCTGCCCGGCGACTGGGACCGCGGCAAGGCCGCCACCATCACCAACGACATCCTGACCCGCAACCCGGACCTGGTGGCGATCTTCGCCGCCAATGACGGCATGGCGCTTGGCGCGGTGGAGGCGGCTTACGCCGCGGGCAAGGGCGAGCAGGTGACGATCATCGGCGTGGACGGCAATTCGGACGCGGTGAGATCCATCAAGGACGGCCGGCTCAATGCCTCGGTGGCCCAGCTTCCCTATCTCGTGGGCAAGCAGGCCGTGGAGAACGTCAAGAAGTCGCTGGCCGGCGAGGCGGTGCCCGAAGACATCGCGGTGCCCACGCTCGTGCTCACCAAGGAGGTTCTCGACGCCAACACCGAGCCGATGCTCGAATTCGTGAGATAGCGCTCCTCCCAAGCGCAACCCGGGCCGGCGCGACCGCTTGTGGCCGCGCCGGCTGGGATGCAGGGACCAAGCGGAGGTTCATGAAGATGCCCCAGCAGGAGGTCGGTTCAGACCCCCTCTCCGTCTCTCCTTCGCTTCGCTCCGGAGAGGTGGCTCGGCGCGGCAGCGCCGAGACGGAGGGGGCGAACATCGGTAGGTCCATGACCTCTGCATCAGGCGCAAACATTCGATCGTCTCTCTGGTCCCGTGCGCAGCGCGCCGCGGTCGAGCGGCTGCATGTGCGCCTCGAATCCTTTCTGGTGCTGATCGCGCTTTGCGCGGTCATGGCCGTGCTCTCGCCCTTCTTCCTGTCGGTCGGCAACTTCCTCAACATCCTGCTCGCGACCTCCACCATCGGCGTTCTCGCCATCGCGGCTACCTTCGTGATCGGCTCTGGCGGGCTCGACCTCTCGCTCGGCTCCGTCATGGGGCTGGCCGGCGTGGTCGGCGCCTACGCCGCCGTGAACCTCGGCATGCCCGCAGCCATTGGCGTCGCCGCCTGCATCCTCGCCGGCGCGGCGGCCGGAAGCATCAACGGGTTTCTCGTCACCCGCGCCTTCCTGCCCGCCTTCATCGTCACGCTGGGCATGCTGGGCCTCGCTCGCGGCCTGGCGCTGGTGATCTCCGAAGGCCGCGTGATCTACGGCCTGCCCTCGGCCATGCTTTATCTCGGCCAGGGCCGGCCGCTCGGCATTCCCATGCCCGTCATCATCCTCATCGTCACGGCGATCGTCGCCCACATCGTGCTCGCCTATACCCGCTTCGGCCGGCACGCGCTGGCGCTGGGCGATTCCGAGAGCGCCGCCCGCGCCGTCGGCATCCGCGTCGATCGCCAGCGCTTCACGCTCTACATGCTGTCTGGCGCGCTTGCCGGGCTGGCGGGACTGCTCTTTTCCGCCCGCATCAATTCGGGCGACCCCACGGCCGGCCTCAACTACGAGCTCACCGCCATCACGGCCGCCATCATCGGCGGCACCAACCTGTTCGGCGGCCGAGGCTCCATCCTCGGCACGATGATCGGCGCCCTCATCATGGGCGTGCTGCAGAACGGGCTGAACCTGCTCGCCGTGCAGGCCTATTATCAGCAGATGGCCATCGGCGCGGTGCTGATCCTCGCCGTCTTCATCGACCAGTACCAAGTGCGGAAGGAGAGCCGCGTATGACGCTGCTCGAACTCTCCGGCATCAAGAAGAGCTTTGGCGCGGTCGATGTGCTGCACGGCGTCGATCTCACGATCGCCGCCGGAGAGGTGGTGGGCCTGGTCGGTGACAACGGCGCGGGAAAATCCACGCTGATGAAGACCATCACTGGCATCTACCGCGCGGATGCCGGGGCGATCCGCTTCGACGGTCGGGACATCCTGCCCCTCGACCCCGGCGAGCGCCGGCAACTCGGCATCGAGATGATCTACCAGGACCTGTCGCTCGCCAAGCAGCAGGACGTGTCCTCGAACATCTTCCTCGGCCGCGAGCCGGTGAAGAAGATCCTCGGCCTATTTCCGGTGGTCGACAAGGCCAGCATGGACCGGCAGGCCGCGCGCATGGTCGAGCGGCTCGGCGCGCATCTGCCGGCGCTGCACCGCGCCGTGGGCTCGTTCTCGGGCGGCCAGCAGCAGACCGTCGCCATCGCCCGCGCGCTCACCTTCGACCCGAAGCTCGTGATCATGGACGAGCCCACGGCGGCGCTCGCCGTGCGCGAGGTGCAGAGCGTGCTCGACCTGATCCGCCGGCTGAAGAGCGAGGGCATCGCGGTGATCCTGATCTCGCACCGGCTCAACGACGTGCTCGCCGTCACCGACCGCATCGTGGTGTTGCGGCAGGGCAGGGCGGAGGCCGACCTCGCCACCGCCCGAACCAACATGAACGAGGTCGTCGCCCGCATCGTGGGCGGCGACTTCTCCGCAGCGGCCGCGCATGAGGGAAGAGGGTAACCCATGAATCTCTTTGGCCTGCACACCTTCGCCATCGCCCCGGTCTGGGATCTTTCCCGCATCGAGCCTCAGATGGAGCGGCTCGGGGAATACGGCGTCGGCCTGTTCGAGATCCCGCTGCTCAGGCCCTCGGAGATCGACACTAGGCGGGCGCGCGCCTTCGCCAGCCGCTGGGGCGTTGAGCTTCTGCCCTCGCTCGGCCTGCCCGCCGCCCTCGACATCGTGGAGCGCCCGCAGGAAGGCCTCGACTTCCTGGAGCCGGCCTTCCGCGTCTGCGCGGACGTCGGCAGCATGGGGCTCGGCGGCGTGACCTATGGCACGATCGGCAAAACGACCGGCCGCGCGCCCACCCAACGCGAGATCGACGGGGTGAGCCGGTTCCTCGAACGCGCCGCCCGCTCGGCCAAGGCGCACGGACTCAAGCTCGGCGTCGAGCCCTGCAACCGCTATGAGACGCATCTGATGAACCGGGGCATCGACGCCGCCCGCATCATCGAGCGCGTGGGGGCCGACAACATCTTCATCCATCTCGACACCTACCACATGCATATCGAGGAGGAGAGCTTTTCCGCCGGCTTCGAGGCGGCCGCGCCTTATCTGGGCTATGTGCATGTGTCGGAAGCCAATCGCGGCGTGCCGGGCCGCGGCATGCTCAACTGGACGGCAGCCTTCAAGGCCATGGCCGAGATCGGCTATTCCGGCCCGATCACGCTCGAAAGCATGAACCATGTGGACGCCGACATCGCCGGCGGCCTCGCCGTGTGGCGCCCCGTCGCGACACGGCCCGACGACGTGATCGAGGAGGGCCTGCCCTTTCTCAGGGAGAAGGCGCGTGAAGCCGGGATGACGCTGGGGCGCTGACCGGCTTGACCGTCAGCCCGGCAGGCGGCTCAAGAAGGCGTCGAGCTCGCCCTTCTCCATCCGCACGATGTGTTTCTCCTCGGGGAACGCGCCCGACTGGCAGTCGGCCACGAACTCGCCATAGGCCTTGATGCGCTCCTCTTTCAGCCGGTCGTATTCGGCGGCGAAGTTGCGATAGACCTTGGAATGGCGCGGCATGTGTCCGCGGTTCTCGCCCAAGACATCCTCTGAGAACAGGTATTGCGCGTCGCAACCCGCGCCCGCGCCCATCGAGATCAGAAACAGCGGGGTGCGCCGGCAGATCGCTTCGGCCACCTCCACCGGCACGACCTCGATCTCTGCACCGAATGCGCCGATCGCCTCATAGGTCTTCACGGCCTCGTAGATTTCCATCGCCGTTTCCGCCGTCTTGCCGACCGCGCAAAAACCCCCCGTCCAGGTCTTTCGCGAGGGGATCAGCCCGACATGGCCGATGATGGGGATGTTGTCCTCGGCGAGCCGCTTCACCGTCGGGAAGCCCGCTGAGGAGTAAACCGCGTCCGCCCCGTGCTTGTAGAGCTTGAAGGCGAAGCGCACGAAATCGTCCTGAGAGCCGAACTCGTAGAAATTGTCGCCGGGCATGGTGAAGAGCGAGGGCGCGGCGTCCCGGTATTGCGGGTTGAGAAGCAGCTCGGGCGGCACCGACACGATGTCCACGCCGGCGCGCTCGGCGGCTTCCGCCTCCTCCAGCGTGAAGAGCCGCAGCATGGTGTATTGCTTCTTGCCCTTGTTGGCGCGCAGATCCCAGACGGTCGGTCGCTTGCGGCTCATTCCCTGGTCTCCCTTCGTGCTTTGCAGGATGCCTGCTCGTGTCGCGACGCTTGGGACGCCGACCCGAAAAGCCATGGCAAGGTAAAGCCCAGCAGCCGCCGTCGCGGCAAGAGATTTTCCGCAGGGCGCACAACGGAGCGCGCGGAGGGCGGCCAGGACGGCGTGATAGGCTTCGCTGGATGGAAGCGGCATTGCTCCCGTCCCGACCGTGCTAAGAGGTCGCCATGAGCCCAAACCTCTTCGACACCGCCTCGGGCGATCTTCTGGCCGACCGCCGCGCCGATTACGCCGAGATGCTGATGGCCGAAGGTGATTTTGCCGCGGCGAGCGAGTTGATGCTGGGCGCGCTGGAGCTCGCGCCCCAATGGAGCTTCGGCTGGTTCCGCCTGGGCGAGATGCACGAAGCAGCCGGCCAGATGAAGGCCGCCGTGCGGGCCTGGCGCACGGCGCTTGAGCTTGACCGGCAAGACCGGGCTGGGGCGGCGCTGAAGCTGGCGCTGGCCGGCGCGGCACCCGCGCCTGACGCGCCGCCTTCAGCCTTCGTGGAAACGCTGTTCGACCAATATGCGAAGAGGTTCGACACGGCGCTGGTGGAGGATCTCGGTTACCGCGTGCCGGAATTATTGTTCGATGTGATCCGCGCGCAGGCGGGGCCTGAAAAGAAGTTCATCCGCGCAATCGATCTCGGTTGCGGCACGGGGCTGATGGGGAAACGCCTGCGGCAGGTCGTGGAAAAACTCGCGGGCTACGATCTTTCCGCCGAGATGCTGCGCGAGGCCCGCAAGAAGGGCGTTTACGACAGGCTGGACAAGGCCGACCTCCAGGACCTGCCCTTCCCGCCCGCCTTCGACGGCGAGGAGGCCGCCCTCATCATCGCCGCCGACGTGTTCATGTATCTCGGCCGCCTCGACCGCGTTTTTGCGGGCGTGGCGGAAATGCTCGCGCCGGGCGGGCTGTTCGCCTTTTCCGTCGAGAAGCACGACGGCCCGGGCGACTTCAGCTTACGCGAGACGCGACGCTACGCGCATTCGCAAGGCTATGTGCGCGGGCTGCTTGAGGCGAACGGCTTTGAGATGCGTTCGCTGGAAACGGAGATCATCCGCCAAGATCGCAATTCGCCTGTGGAAGGCTTCATCGCGCTGGGCGTTTCCCGATCTTCCTGAAGCGCACCAATGTCATCGAAGCCCTCGCTCGCCGGACCTGTTCGCGTCGGTTATTTATGAGAGTGGCCGCACGCTTGGAGCCATGTGTCCGACGCGATTTCCGCCCCAGCGCTCATGCCTCCTTGTGGTGAAGATAATTCGGGTTGAAGTCGGCGAACGCCATCAGCCCGTCCAGGTTGTCCATCACCACGCGCCTTCCCTTGACCGTGACGAGGCCACGCTCCTGGAGATCCTTGAGCGTGCGGCTGATGTGAACGGTGGTCATGCCCGTGGCGTCGCCAAGCTCTTCTTGGGTCATGGGCAGTTCGAAGCTGTCGTCGTCCGTCAGGCCGACGGCTTTGGAGCGCAGCAGCATCTCGCAAAAGAAGTGAGCCAGTCGCTTGTCGGCGTTGCGTTGCCCAAGGTTGACGAGCCATTCGCGCAGGATCGCCTCGTCCCTGAGGGTGGACCACCAAAGGGCGCGGGCAAGCCCGCGGCTATTCCTTTGCCGCTCCCGACCCTCGTCCATGACTTCCTCCATCATCTTCAAGGGGATGAAGGCGACCCTGCAGCGCGACAGCGCCGCGATGGAATGGTCCATCTGGTCGAGAAGCGCCACATGGAGGTCGCAGATGTCGCCGGGGATCAGGAAGGCCAAGATGGCCCGATCTCCATTGAGGAGCCCCTTGTAGCGGAGAGCCCAGCCATCCAGGATCAGGTGGACATCGTCGGGCTTGTCGCCCTCGTTGATGATGTCCTGGTGTGCCTCGATCACCTTCACGTTGCGGCTGGCGTCTTGGAGCATCCGCTTCTCCTCGTCGGACAGCTCGGTGAAGTGCTCCAGCTTCCTGATCAGCACCCTCGGCATGGGTGTTTCCCCTTCTTGTTGCCTCGGCGGGATCGGGAGTGTCGTTAAACGCCTCCGTCCAGCCGGCGAATCCACAACGTGCTCATATGCAACCCAACGGCGCAAGAGCTTGGGACGGCGGGAGCGGCCGGGCAATCGATCCCTTTTTGTTCCGCATTTCGCTTGGCGTTTCCCTCCCCGAACGTTAACTCTCACGCGTGACGACGCTCTCGCCCCATCCGCTCGCGCCCGCGCTTTCAGCCGATCTGCCCGAACCGTTCCTCCAGTGGTTCGCCAAGCGCGGCTGGGCTCCTCGCGCGCATCAGGTGGAGTTGCTCGCGCGCGCACAAGCGGCCGAGTCGATGCTCTTGATCGCGCCGACGGGGGCGGGGAAGACGTTGGCGGGGTTTCTGCCCTCGCTCGTGGAGCTCTCGCTGCGGCCCAAGCGCAGGCCGGGTTTGAGGCCGTCGGGGGTGCATACGCTCTACATCTCGCCGCTCAAGGCGCTTGCCGTGGACATCGAGCGCAACCTCGACCGGCCGGTCGCCGAGATAGGCCTGCCGGTCTCGATCGAGACGCGCACGGGCGACACGCCGGCCCACAAGCGCCAGCGGCAAAGGCTCAACCCGCCCGACATCCTCTTGACCACGCCCGAGCAACTCGCGCTGATGATCGCCTCGCCGGACGCAGGCCGGTTCTTCGCCGACCTTCGATTTGTGGTGTTCGACGAACTGCACGCGCTCGTCACCAGCAAGCGCGGGCACCTGCTCTCGCTAGGGCTCGCGCGGCTGCGAAAGATCGTGCCGGACCTGCGCACCGTGGGCCTGTCGGCCACCGTCAGCGATCCCGACGAACTCCGCCGCTGGCTGGTAAGCCAGGAGGAGCCCGGCCGCATGTCCGGGCTCATCAGCGTAGAGGGTGGGGCGAAGCCCGTCATCACGATCCTGAAGTCGCGTGAGCGCGTGCCCTGGGCCGGCCACGCCGCGCGCTACGCCATGCCGGAGGTGTATGACGCTATCCGCCGGCACAGGACCACGCTGCTTTTCGTCAACACCCGCTTCCAGGCCGAACTCCTGTTCCAGGAACTGTGGCAGATGAACGAGGATTCCTTGCCCATCGCGCTCCATCACGGCTCGCTCGACGCCGCGCAGCGGAGGCGGGTGGAGAAGGCCATGGGCGAGAACAGTTTGCGGGCCGTGGTGGCGACCTCGACGCTCGATCTCGGCATCGACTGGGGCGACGTGGACCTGGTCGTGCATGTGGGCGCGCCGAAGGGCGCAAGCCGCCTCGCGCAGCGCATCGGTCGCGCCAACCACCGCATGGACGAGCCCTCGAAAGCCATCCTGGTGCCGGCCAACCGCTTCGAGGTGATGGAGTGTCTTGCCGCCGTGGAGGCCAACTATTTGGGCGCGCAGGACACGCCGCCGCTGACGGAGGGCGGGCTCGACGTGCTCTGCCAGCATGTTCTGGGCTGCGCCTGCGCCGAACCTTTCCATGCTGACGATCTCTATGCCGAGGTGACGTCTGCCGCCCCCTATGCCAGGCTCACGCGACAAGACTTCGACCGCGCCGTCGATTTCGTGGCGACCGGCGGCTACAGCCTCCGCGCCTATGAGCGCTACGCGAAGATCCGCAAGGCGGCGGACGGCTCCTGGCGGCTCACCCACCCGCGCGTGGCGCAGCAGTATCGGCTGAACGTCGGCACCATCATGGATTCGTCCATGCTCGACGTGCGCTTCGCCAGGAAGGGCAGGGCGGGGGAGGCCATGCTGGCTGGCCGCGGCGGCTTCAAGCTAGGCCAGGTGGAGGAGTTCTTCGCCGAGACGCTCTCACCCGGCGACACGTTTCTGCTTGGCGGGCGGGTGCTGCGCTTCGAGGGCCTGCGCGAAAACGACTGCATCGTTTCAGATGCCTCCGGCGAGGAGGCGCAGGTGCCGCATTTTGGGGGCTCTAAATTTCCGCTCTCGACCTATCTGGCCGCCGGCGTTCGCGCCATGCTGGCCGACCCCGCGCGCTGGAAAAGCCTTCCCTCCCAGGTGGCGGACTGGCTACGCGTCCAGCAAAGCAAGTCGGCGCTGCCGCGGCCGGGCGAGCTTCTGGTCGAGACATTTCCGCGTCAGAAGCGGTTCTACATGGTGGCCTACCCCTTTGAGGGGCGGCTCGCGCACCAGACGCTGGGGATGCTGCTCACGCGCCGCCTCGCCCGCGCCGAACTGCGCCCGCTCGGCTTCGTGGCGACCGACTACAGCATCGCCGTGTGGGGCGCGCGCGACATGGGCGAAGCTTTCGCGGAAGAATCCGGCGCGCTGGACGCGCTGTTCGATGAGGACATGCTGGGCGAGGATCTGGAGGACTGGCTGCAGGACTCCTACCTGCTCAAGCGCACGTTCCGGCACTGCGCAGTGGTGGCGGGGCTCATCGACCGGCGGCATCCCGGCCGCGAGAAGACGGGCCGGCAGGTGACGGTCTCGGCCGACCTGATCTATGACGTGCTGAGGACGCACGAGCCCGACCACATCCTGATGCAAGCGACGCGGGTCGATGCGGCGACGGGGCTTCTCGACATCCGTCGGCTTAACGAATTGTTGAGCCGCATCCGCGGCCGGATCGTGCATAAGCCGCTCAATCAGATTTCGCCGCTCGCCCTGCCGATTCTGCTCGAAATCGGCAAGGAGCGCGTGAATCTCGACGCGGGCGACGAGGCGTCGGGCAATGCGGCCGACGCGCTGATCGCCGAGGCCATGGGCGACATGGAGTTGGCGGGCCAAATGGGGAAGTAGGTGAGCCTGGCATTCGACATTCTCGGGGAGGAGCCCGCCCTTCGACAGGCCCGGGAGGCGCAAGCGATCATGCTCCAGGGCGAACATGCGTGGCTTGACCGGCGCGGCGCGCTTTACCTGCCCGAGCACCGGCTGCTCGCGGTGTCCGACCTGCATCTCGAGAAAGGCGCGGCTTTCGCCCGCCGCGGCGTCTTCCTGCCGCCCTATGACACGGGCGCGACGCTCGAGAAGCTCGCCGGGCTGATCGAGTTCTACCGGCCGCGCGCCGTGGTCAGCCTGGGCGACAGTTTCCACGATGGCGAGGGCGCGGCCTGCATGCCCGATCGTTTTCGCGCGCCGCTCGCGTCGCTGATGGCCGGGCGCGACTGGTTCTGGATTTCGGGCAACCACGATCCGAATGCGCCCGAAAACCTGCCCGGCGAAACGCTGGCGGCGCTTCACGTCGGCGGCCTCACCTTCCGCCACGAGCCCACGCCCGGCCTGATCGAAGGCGAGGTGGCCGGCCACCTGCATCCCTGCGCAAAGATCGTGGCGCGGGGCCGGGGGGTGCGCCGCCGTTGCTTCGCGTCGGACGGTTCGCGCCTGATCATGCCCGCCTTCGGTGCCTTCACGGGCTCGCTCAACGTGCTCGACCGCGCCTTTTCCGGCCTGTTCCGGCGGGAAGGTTTTTACGCCCACATGATGGGCTCGGCGCGCGTGTTCCCCATCCCGCGGGCCAACCTCGTTCCGGGCTGAGCGCCCTCAATCCTTGCGAAACACCAGCCGTCCCACCCAGCCCGTGGCGATGGCGAGCGCCACCGAGCAGATGCCGTAGAACAGCCCGTGGTTCTGGGCGAGCCGGAAGAGTGTCTGCTCGAAGCCAGACTTGCGGATGGCGAGCTGCGCCGAGCTTTCGCGGATGAAGACGCCGTTGCGGAACAGGAAGGCGCGCGCCTTGTGCGTGCCGACGGGCACGTTGGGCGACAGGGTCAGCCGGGCGCGAAACAGGTTCTGCGACAAGAACTCCACGTCGCCCGCGCGCTCGCTGTAGAGGTCCAGTTCCTTCTTCTGCTCGCGCAGCGCCAGGGCGAACTCCGTGACCTTTTCGGGAGGGGAGCCGTTGAGCGGCTGGAGAAAGATGTTGTCGATGCCGAGCGACAGCCGGCGATAGCCGTCTGCGTCCGTGATGTCCTGCAGCGCGCGGGTGGTGGCGACCGAGTAGGAGGCCGGCACGTTCACGAAAGCCTGGGACTCGGTGTTGATCCACATGCCCAGGATGCGATCCTTGCGGCGCACCACGGTGGGGCGCGGCGGGCCCTCGAGCACCACCACCACATCGTAGCGTCCCTGGCGGCTCACCAGAGGATCGACGTTTTCCACGGAGCCGAAAATGGTGAGGTCGGCGCCCGAAAAATCCGGCGTGATGGTGATGCGGTCGGTGGAAAGCCCGATCTGGATGTTCTCCGGCGCCTGGGCGGCGGGCTCCTGCGCCGCGGCCGGGGACGTGGCCAGCGCGAGCGCCAACAGAAGCGGGCGCAGATGGCGGCGCATCAGAACTCACCCTGCGCCGCCAGCGAATAGAAGTCATTGGGCGGCACGAACAGTCCCCAGGCGAGCCGCACGCCCACCATGAGCACGAGCAGCGCGAGAAGCGCGCGCAGATGCTCGCCTTTCAGCCTTTGGCCGGCGATCGCGCCATATTGCGCGCCCGCCGCACCTCCGGCCATCAGGAGAAAGGCGAGCACGATGTCCACGGTCTGGTTGGCCGTCGCGTGGACGACCGTCGTGTAGCCGGCCACGAAGATCATCTGGAACAGGGAGGTGCCGACCACCACGTTGGTGGGCACCTTGAGGAGGTAGATGAGCGCCGGCACCATGATGAAGCCGCCGCCGACGCCCATCACCGAAGCAAGGAAGCCGATGCCCGCGCCCAGGCCCAGCACGGGGATCACGCTGACGAAGAGTTTGGATGTGCGGAACCGCATCTTCAGCGGCAGGCCGTGGATCCAGTTGTGCTGGCCCGGTCGCCTGAGCGTGGGCGAGCGGCCCCCGCTGCGGCTGATCTTGATCGCGCGCAGGCTCTCGATCATCATCAAGGCGCCCACCGTGCCCAGGAAGACGACATAAAGCAGCGACACGACGAGGTCGAGCTGGCCCACGCTGCGCAAGGCCGCGAAGATGAAGGCGCCGAGCGTCGAGCCGACGATGCCGCCGGCGAGCAGAACGGCGCCCAGCTTGAAATCAATGGTGCGGCGCTTGAGATGCGACAGCGCGCCCGAAAAGGACGAGGCCACGACCTGGTTGGCCCCCGTGGCGACCGCAATGGCGGGCGGAATGTTGTAGAAGATCAGGAGCGGGGTGATGAGGAACCCGCCGCCGACGCCGAACATGCCCGACAGGAAGCCCACCGTCGCGCCCATGGCGAGCAGGACGAGCGCGTTGACGGCCATTTCCGCGATCGGAAGATAGATGCCCATGCGCCCCACTCGGACGGCGGATACGACTCCGCAAAAGCCAAGACGGCCAGCGCTTGGTTGCGCCGGCCGGGCTCACGCGGCTCCGCCACGGATCGTGTCCCTACGCCTTGTTCCCTGGCGATGAGTTGCGCCCAGATTGAGGCCGGAGTCAAATCGGCAGGTGGGCAAGGGAAACAATTCGTTTCAAAGAGTTAACCGGCGCGAGCAGGTGACGCGCGCCGGCCGGCGCCATCATTTCCGGGTGAGCAGGGCCTGCACCAAGCGGTCGTCCACTTCGCCGGTCGGAAGGAGCGCGTTGTCCTTTTGGAACGCCTTGATCGCCGACTTGGTCTTCTCGCCCATCACGCCGTCGGCGCCGCCCGCCGCGTAGCCGTTCTTGTTGAGGATGAGCTGGATGGTCTTCACGGCCGCTTTCATGTCCACGCTCGCCGTGGTGGCGGGACCTGCCTGCCAGGAGTCGGGGATCTCGACGGTGTTGGCTTCCGGGTCCAGGGGCTTGGGCTTCCACAACTCGGCCGCGGCGCGGGCGCGTTCGAGCTGCTCGGGCGCGAGCGACCCCGCGATCTCCTCGCGCTTGGCGGCGGCGTCGGCGTCGCCCGAGACGGCCACCAGAGAGAACCACTTGTAGGATTCTTCCAGGTTCCGCTCCATGCCCACGCCCTTGGCGGCCAGGATGCCCAGGTTGAACTGGCTGTCCTTGACGCCGAGCTCCGCCGCGGCGGCGAACCAGCGCGCGGCTTCCTCGTTGTCGGTGGCGCCGTCGGCGCCCATGGCGTGAAGCACGGCGAGGTTGTGCATGGCGGCGGCATTCCCGGCCTCCGCGGCCTGCTGGTAGAGCGTCCTGGCCTTGGCGACGTCGCGCGGCACGCCGCGGCCTTTCTCGTAAAGGCTGCCCAGCCGATACTGCGCCGGCGCGAAGCCCAAGCCGGCGGAGGCCTCCAACCACTGGGCCGCCGCGATCATGTCGGCCGTGACCCCGCGGCCCTCGGAATAGCGGGCGCCCAGTTCGAACAGCGCCTTGGCGTCCCCCGCTGCGGCCGCCTCGCGCAGCGCCTGCGGCTCGATCCCGTTCGGCACGCTCGGTGCGGTGGCAGGGAGCGGCGCCGCGGCGTTGGGCGCCATGGCTTCCGCCTCCGGCTCGGCCATCGCGGTCTCAGGCGCTTCAGCCTGGGCCGCCGCCGCGGCTTGAGGGGCCTCGTCGGCGACGGAGGCGACGGGGGCAGCGGCAGCGTGCGGGGCGGCAGGCAGCGCGAGGTTCTTTTCCGCCGCCGCCTTAGCCTGGAGGGCGGGGGCGGTCAGGCTCTTCACCTCCGAAGCGGCCGCCGAGGCTTCCTTCGGAACGGCGTCCAATTTGCCCGGCTTGGCCACGGCCGCCTGCGCCTTCGCGCCGGTTTGGGGCGCCTTCGCCGCTGCTGGCGCTTCCCGCGCCTCGTCGGCCGGGTCGAAGGCGGCGACGCCGAGCTGGAGGCCCATGAGTGCGATCACCAGCGCGCTTACGCCCATCAGAACCGATTTGCGGTGACGTCCGAAAACTTGGCTCAGCCGCAACTTGGGACCGGCCTTGTCGCTCTCGGCTCCACGCTTCAGGACTTCGGCTTCGGCGGCCGCCGCCTGCGCGGCCCGGCGTGCGGCCGCGATGAAGTCGGACTTGGCCACATCGGCCGATTGGGGACGTCCGCTTGCCGCCCGCTCGTCGCGCACGCGGCGCATGATGGCGTTGAGGTCGGGTCCGCCCGTGTTGGGCTCGATCGGCTTGTCGAGGGCTCTGGGATCGAGCGGCTCGTCGAGGTCGATGGAGGGCGCGGCCTCCTTCGCGTCCCCCGTCTCCTCCAGCCGAGCGAGCGTTGGTTCAGCCGTTGGCGCAGCCCTACCTTCCTTGCGACTGCCGAGCTTGCGGCCCAAGCTGCCCAGCATGGCGCGCACGCGGTTGCCGCCGGCAGCAACCGCGGCTGCGGGCTCTGGTTCTTCGAGAGCCGCCACCGCCGCCGCCTGCGCGGCCTCGGCCGGACTGACGACCGGATTGCCCTTGGCCTGCGCCGGTGTCGGGCGCTCGATCGGTTCGCCCGCATCGAGCGAAGGCGCGTCCTCGATCGCCTGGCGCATGGGAGCTTGCGAAGCCGGAGCGCTCCGATCGATCGCGTCGATCCGGTCCACGATCTTGACGAGCGTGTCGTGGATGGCCTCGAAGGTTCGAGCGTTGCGCTCGTCCGAACGCTTCGTCAGCGCCTCGAGCGATTTGAGGTCTTGCGCGAGGCCAGCGGCCGATTCGGCGTCCATGCCTTGCGTGCCCAGCGACTTGACGGCGTTCTCCGCCGCGTCCCGCGCCGCCTCGATGACGGCGTTGCGATTGTCCTGGATCGACCGCTCGATATTCTCCAGCCGCGGCGCGATGATCTCCAGGTCGCCGCGCGTCGCGCCCGGCCGGGCGAGGTGCTCGGTGAGCACCGCGATCTGCGCTTCGAGGCTGCGGATCAGCCGGCCCTCGCCGCCTTGCGGCGCCCGGACCTCCAAACGACGGGCGAACTCCTCCAATCGGGTGTCGATGACCCCGATCAGCGCCTCGTCGCGCTGCGCCCTGTGGGCCGTGGCCTCGTCCACCCGGTCGGCGACCTCGTCGAGCCGCCGTTCGAGATCGCGGAACAGGATGTTCGAGCGTTCGGACGTCTCGCCCCGATGCTGGTCGAGCATGGCCGCCAGGGTTTCGAAACGCTGCTCGATGCCCTTGAACAGGAAATCGGGATCGGGGAGCGCCCCCGCTTCGTCGAGCTTGGCGGCGATGATCGACACCTGTTGAGACAGTTGGGCGACCGCCTTTTCCGGCAGCGCGGCGCGGTCGGCCAGCTCGTCCACCCGCGCCTGCAATTGGGCGAGGCGGCCCATGATCTCGTCGTCATGGCCGCCCCCGGCCTCCTCGACCTGTCGGGACAGGGCGTCGAGCCTCGCGTCGAGCCGTTCGAACGGTTCGGGGTCGAGGCCCGTGGGCTGCGCCGCCACGGCGGAGGCCACGATGGCGCGCGAAATCTCGTCCAAGCGCGCTTCGATGGCGGCAAGCTCCGCCGGCTGCACGAGATCCCGGTGCCGCGCGAGCTGGTCAACCGCGGAGGCCAGAGTGCGGACATGCTCCTCGACGTCGCGGAAGCTGCCGGCGGTGGGAAGCTGGCGCACGGCATCGTCGAGGGCTTCGAGACGCGCCTGGAGCGCGCCTGAAGCGCTGCCGTCGGCGAGCTTGCGCTCGAACCCCTCGAGGCGGCGCTCCAGCATCTCCCAGAGCTGTTCCAGCCCCCCCAGCCCGTTTCCGCGGGCGAACTGCTCGATCGACCCGCGCATTTCGCTCATCTCCCCGCGCAGCGCGGCGATCCCCTGCGTGTCGCCGCGATCGGCCATGTCGACCAAAGCCTGCGAGAGACGCTCGATCTCGACGCTCGGATCACCCGCTCCGGAGCGCCCCAGGTCGTGCCGAAGCTGGGCGATCTCGCGCTGAAGGCCCGCCGAGAGATCCTGCTGGCGGCTTTCCTGATGCCGCAGCTCGGCGCGAAGGCTTCGAAGCTCGGCGGCGATCCGCCCCGCGGCGCTCGCCGCCTCCTCTCGGGCGCGCGCCCGTTCGATCTCCTCGCCCCAGGAGGCGAAGGCGGGGCGTTCGCCGTGGCTGATCGCCGGGCGGTCCGGGTCCGCCGATGACGGATTCCCGCCGTGGACGTTCTGTTCGCGCGCAATCGGCGCGCCATGGGCGTCGCGATACTCGCGACGCGGATTCTGCGGCGAGGAACCGAAGGCGCGAGGCTCCTCCGACCCGAATGGCGAAGACCGGAACTGCTCCTCGAGGGACTCCAGGGAGCGGTCGAGTTCGTCGAAGGTCGTTCCCGGCCGCCTTTGGCGGCCCGCGTTGAGGGTGTCGAGATAGGAGCGCTTGTTGCTCATCGGTCGTCCGCTTTCCCGTGCCGCCCTTGGAAGTCGGCTTGCCTCGCCCAAAAAATCCTGCCGGCCAGGGCGCACGCGTCGTCGGGCGGAAAGGCCGCCCGCCGCCTCGGCTCGGAAGATGATTCGCCGCCGCGTGCGCTGGAACCGTGAAGGAAACGATACGAAACGGCCACGGGCCTCCGGCGACCCGCACCTTCGGGCAGTTATGGTAAACAACATGTTAAGCAAATTTACCGCTACGCGGATTTCGTTAGGGACTGTGGCACGGGCGGCCGCTTGCGCGGCGGTAAAGCCTTCCTATATCGTTGCGCAACGCAGCAAACGCGGCTTCGCTGCGCCACATCCCCTCGAAGAACAACCGGAAGCGCGGTTCCGGCCGTGTCCTTCCCGTCGCTTGGCTCCAAGCCTCGCGCCAACCGGGCAAAACCAAGAATGAAAAGCACCATCGACGCTGGCGGCGCGACCGCCGGAGCAGGCTCTGGCGAGTCTCAGGAGGAATTCACCCGCATCGGCGACATGGCGAAGCAGTTCGACGTGACGCTTCGCACATTGCGCTTCTACGAGGACAAGGGGCTGCTCAACCCTCACCGGGAGGGCGCCACCCGCCTTTACACGCGGCGGGACCGCGCCCGCATGAAGCTGATCATGCTGGGCCGGAAAGTGGGCTTCTCGCTGCGGGACGTGAAGCAGCTCATGGATCTCTATGATCCGACGGGTCCGAACACCCGCCAGATGAAGCTGGCGCTGGACAAGTCGGAAAAGCAGCTCGTGCGGCTGCACAAGCAACGCGCCGCGCTCGACGAAGCGGTGGGCGAGCTCGAGGATCTGATCGGCACGTTGCGCGGAAGGCTTTCGGGCCAGCCCCAGCCATCGCGCAAGCTGCAGAATTGACGATCGGCGCGCCTGCCCGGCGGCTTGCCGGTTGCAGGCTTCGTCCCAATATCCATAAAATCGAGGAGCCGTTCGCCCGCTGGGCGGGCGGCTCCTTGCGTTGCGCCCTCATGTCCAAGGGCGTCATGCCGCGCGATTTTGACGTTTACGCAAACGTCAAAATCGGCTAAGGACGGCTTGACGATCTCGCGCGAGGGCAGGGAGAGCGGAATGCCGCAATACAAGGCGCCGGTTGCCGACACGTTGTTCGTGCTGAACGACGTTCTGGGCTTTCACCGTCATTCCAATGTCGCGGGCTTCGCCGACGCTTCGCCCGACATGCTGGAGGCGATCCTCGGCGAGGGCGCGAAGCTGGCCGAGAACGTGCTCCTGCCGACGAACCAGAAGGGTGACCGCGAGGGCTGCACCCGTCACGAGGACGGGTCGGTCACGACGCCTTCCGGTTTCAAGGAGGCGTACGCGGCCTATCGCGACGGCGGTTGGGTCGGCTTGGCCGTGCCGGAAACATTCGGCGGCCAGGGCCTGCCCTACACGCTGCACAACGCGGTCAGCGAATACATGGTTGCCTGCAACATGGCGCTGATGATGTATCCCGGCCTGTCCCAGGGCGCGATCGCGGCCATCATCGCCCACGGCACCGACGAGCAGAAGGCCACTTGGCTCCCGCCCTTGATCGAGGGCGCCTGGACCGGCACCATGAACCTGACGGAGCCGCATTCGGGCACCGATCTGGGCCTGATGCGCACCCGCGCGACTCCCGCCAGCGACGGCGCCTACAAGATCTCGGGCCAGAAAATCTTCATCTCGGCCGGCGAGCACGACATGGCCGAGAACATCGTGCATCTCGTGCTCGCGCGCATCGAAGGCGCGCCGGCGGGCACGAAAGGCATTTCCCTTTTCATCGTGCCGAAGATCCTCCTCGACGGCAGCCGCAACGCCGTGTCCTGCGGCTCCATCGAGGAGAAGATGGGCATTCACGGCAACGCCACCTGCGTCATGAACCATGACGACGCGACCGGATATCTGCTGGGCGCGGAGAACGCCGGCCTGCGCGCGATGTTCACCATGATGAACGAGGCGCGGCTCGGCGTGGGGCTCCAGGGCCTCGCCATTTCCGAGATCGCTTACCAGAACGCGGCGATCTACGCCCGCGAGCGCCTGCAGGGCCGTTCGCTTGCCGGCTCGCAGCACAAGGATAAGGCGGCGGACCCGATCATCGTGCATCCCGACATCCGCCGGAAACTGATGACCATGCGCGCCTTCAACGAGGCGGGCCGCGCGCTGATGCTGTGGACCGCGCTCGCGTCGGACTTGGCCAACCGCTCCGAGGACGAAGGCGAGCGCCAGGCGGCGGACGACCGGCTCGGGCTGCTCACGCCCGTGTTCAAGGGCGTGCTGACCGATCGCGGCTTTGACCATGCCGTGATGGCCCAGCAGGTCTATGGCGGCCACGGCTATATCGAGGAATGGGGCATGAGCCAGTTCGTGCGCGACGCCCGCATCGCCATGATCTACGAGGGCGCGAACGGCATCCAGGCGCTCGACCTCGTCGGGCGAAAGCTTCCCGCGAATGGCGGCCGCGCCGTGCAGGCCTTCTTCAAGGAGGTGGGCGAGTTCTGCGAGAGTCACCGTGCTGACGAGGCGATGACGCCCACCACCAAGTCGCTGAAGAAGGGCCTGGACGACCTGCAGGCCGCAACCATGTGGCTGATGCAGAACGCCATGAAGAAGCCCGACGAGGCGGGCGGGGCGGCCACCGACTACATGCACCTCTTCGGACTGGTCGCGCTGGGCTTTATGTGGGCGCGCATGATGAGGGCGGCGCAGGATGGGCTGAGCGCGGGGGCGAACGGGTCTTCCGCCTTCCTCGAACACAAGCTCTTGACCGGTCGCTTCTTCATGGAGCGCCTGATGCCCGAGACCGCCTTGCGCCTGAGCCGCATCCAGACCGGCTCGGACGCGATGATGGCGCTGCCGGCCGAGGCGTTCTAGAAGCCGAGAAGAGCCGCGCAAAAGGAGACGATCATGGCCGAAGCCTTTGTTTATGACGCCGTGCGGACGCCTCGCGGGCGCGGCAAGAAGGATGGCGCGCTGCATGAGGTGCCGGCTGTGCGCCTGGGCGCGCACGTTCTTCGCGCGCTTCGCGACCGCAACGGGCTCGACACGGCCAAAGTGGACGACATCATCTTCGGCTGCGTCGACCCCGTGGGCGAGGCGGGCTCGGTGATCCCGCGCTCGGCGGCCTTCGAGGCGGGCTACGATTTTAAGGCGCCGGGCATGCAGATCTCGCGCTTCTGCGCCTCCGGCCTCGACGCAATCAACCTGGGTGCGGCCAAGATCGTGGCGGGCTCGGACGATCTCGTGATCGCGGGCGGCGTGGAGTCGATGTCGCGCGTGGGCATGGGCATGTCGGGCGGCGCCTGGTTCATGGACCCGTCCGTCGGCCTGCCCGGCTGGTTCATGCCCCAAGGCGTTTCGGCCGACCTGATCGCCACCAAATACGGCTTCTCCCGCGACGACGTGGACGCTTATGCCGTGCAAAGCCAGAAGCGTGCGGGAAAAGCCTGGGAGGAGGGGCGCTTTTCCCGCTCGGTGGTGCCGGTGACGGACCAGAACGGCCTCGTGATCCTCGACCGCGACGAGCATATGCGGCCGACTACCGACATGCAGGCGCTGGCGTCCCTCAACCCGTCCTTCGTGATCCCGGGCGAGATGGGCGGCTTCGACGCGGTGGCCGTGCAGCGCTATCCCGAGCTCGAAGAGGTCAACCATGTCCACCATGCCGGCAACTCTTCCGGCATCGTGGACGGGGCGGCGGCCGTTCTGCTCGGCTCGGAGGAGGCGGGTCGGGCCATGGGATTGAAGCCTCGCGCGCGGATGAAGGCCTTCGCCAATGTCGGCTCCGAGCCCGCGATCATGCTCACGGGACCCGTTGACGTGACGGAGAAGCTTCTCAAGCGCGCCGGCATGGCGGTTTCCGACATCGATCTGTTCGAGCTGAACGAGGCTTTTGCCAGTGTGGTGCTGCGCTACATCCAAGCCTTCGACATTCCAGAGGATCGCATCAACGTCAACGGCGGCGCGATCGCCATGGGCCATCCGCTGGGCGCCACAGGCGCGATGATCTTCGGCACGGTGCTCGACGAGCTGGAGCGCCGCGACTTGAATACCGCCCTCGTCACCCTCTGCATCGGTGCCGGCATGGGCACGGCGACGATCATCGAGCGAGTTTGAGCCGATGCCCAAGGTGGACGTGGAGCGGCTGGAGCTTCGCACGGGCTTGTCCTACCCAGTGCCCTTCGGCGAGCTGGTGCGCGGCCGAGCGCGCCGTCGACTGGGCGATGCGGTCTGCCTGACGCAGTTCGGTGTCAACCTGACCACGCTCGCGCCCGGCGCGGCGACCGCCCACCGGCATTGGCACCGCAACGAGGACGAGTTCGTCTTCATTCTCGCCGGCGAGGCGACCTTGATCGAGGACGATGGCGAGACCCTTCTGAAAGCCGGCGAAGCGGCTGGCTTCAAGGCTGGCATTCCCAACGGACATCACGTCGTCAACCGAGGCGACCGCGAGGTGGTGCTTATTGAAATCGGAACGCGCGCCCCGATGGAAAGGGCGGAGTACTCCGACATCGACCTCATGGTTGAAGTCGATGGGCGGTCGTTCCGTTACACACACAAGGACGGAACGCCCTACTGAGCGATCACGGCGCTGACGAGGACACTCGCATGACTTACAACAACTTTTCCGTCGAAACCGATGCCGATGGCATCACGCTCGTCACCTGGGATATGCCGGATCGCTCCATGAACGTCTTCACCGAAGAGGTGATGGAGGAGTTGGGCCGCATCGTGGATGGGGTGGTCGCCGACGGGTCGGTCAAGGGCGTGGTCTTCACCTCCGGCAAGAAGGATTTTTCCGGCGGCGCCGACCTCAACATGCTCAAGCGCATGATGGCGCTGTACGAGGAAGCGCGGGCGAAGGACAAGACGGCAGCGGTCCAGCTTCTATTCGACAATGCCGGCCGCATGACGCAGCTCTTCCGCAAGGTGGAAACGTCGGGAAAGCCCTGGGTGGCCGCGATCAACGGCACCTGCATGGGGGGGGCGTTCGAGCTGGCGCTTGCCTGCCACGGCCGGGTTGCCAGCGACGCGGAGCATGTGAAGCTGGCGCTGCCCGAGGTGAAGGTGGGCATTTTCCCGGGCGCGGGCGGGACGCAGCGCGTGCCGCGATTGGCAGATGGTCAGTCGGCGCTTCAGATGCTGACCTCGGGCCAGACGCTCACGCCCCAAAAGGCCAAAGGCATGAATCTGGTGCATCAGGTCGTGCCCGCGGGCGAGCTGGTCGAGGCCGCCAAGACAATGATCCGCGCGGGGCTGAAGCCGGTCGCCCCCTGGGACGAAAAGGGGTTCAAGCTGCCGGGCGGTCCCGTCTATTCAGCCGCTGGCGCCTCGCTCTGGCCGCCGGCCATCGCCATCCTGCGCCGCGAGACCTATGGCAACTATCCCGGCGCGACGGCCATCCTGAAAAGCGTTTATGAGGGGCTGCTCGTGCCCTTCGACATCGCGCTCCGCATCGAGCAGCGCTATTTCACCGAGATCCTGCGCACCACGGAAGCTGCCATGATGGTGCGCTCACTCTTCGTGTCCCTGCAGGAACTCAACAAGGGCGCACGCCGGCCGGCCGGCGTCGAGCTCACGCAACTGAAAAAGGTGGGTGTGCTCGGCGCGGGCTTCATGGGCGCCGGCATCGCCTATGTCACGGCCAAGGCGGGCATCCCCGTGGTGCTGGTCGACCGCGACCAGGCCTCTGCCGACAGGGGCAAGGCCCATTCAGAGAACCTTGTTTCCGAGCAGGTCAAGAAGGGCCGCGCCAAGCCGGAGGAGAAGGAGAAGCTCCTTGGGCTCATTACCGCCACGCCCGATTATGCCGCGCTCGAGGGCTGCGACCTCGTGATCGAGGCCGTGTTCGAGGACTCGACGGTCAAAAGGGGCGTGACCGAACAGGCCGAAGCGGTGCTCGGCGAGAACGCGATCTTCGCTTCCAACACCTCCACGATTCCCATCACCGCGCTGGCGAAGAATTCCAAGCGGCCGGAAGACTTCGTGGGCGTCCACTTCTTCTCGCCGGTGGACAAGATGATGCTGGTCGAGATCATCCGTGGCGAGAAGACCGGGGAAAAGGCCATCGCGGTCGCCATGGACTATGTGCGGGCGATCAAGAAGACGCCGATCCTCGTCAACGACACGCGCGGCTTCTTCGTGAACCGCTGTGTGCTGCGCTACATGGCCGAAAGCTATCGCATGCTGATCGAAGGCGTGCCGGCGCCCATGATCGAGAACGCGGCCAAGATGGCAGGCATGCCGGTTGGCCCGCTCGCGCTCACCGATGAGACGGCGATCGATCTCGCTCAGAAGATCATGCGCCAGACTATGCGCGACCTCGGTGAGGACGCGGTCGAGCCCGCGCAGATGAAGCTGATCGACACCATGGTCGATGGTCACGGCCGGCACGGGCGCAAGAACGGCAAGGGCTTCTATGACTATCCCGCCAAGCCGGCCAAGAAGAAGCTCTGGCCGGGCCTCAAGGATCTCTACGCGCAGCTCGAGCCCGAAGAGGTCGATGTGGAGGAGCTGAAAAGGCGCTTCCTCGTGACGATCGCGCTGGAGGCCGCGCGCGTGATGGAGGAGGGCATCGTCAGTGATCCGCGCGAGGCGGATGTCGGCTCGATCCTCGCCTTCGGCTTCTCGCCCTACACGGGCGGCGTGCTGTCCTATATCGACGGCATGGGCGTGGCGACATTCGTGAAGGTCGCCGATGAACTGGCCGAAAGGCACGGGCCCCAGTTCGAGGCGCCGAAGCTGCTGCGCGAAATGGCTGATAAGGGCGAGACCTTCTACGGCCGGTTCGACCCTTACGAGCGGAAAGAGGCGGCGTAGCAGGCCGGCTGTCAGGGCCGAGTTCCTTCCATGTATGTCTGGACCCGCTTCGCGTATATGCTGGCGACGAGCCGCGGCCGTGGCGCCTATCGCCCGGGCGAGGAAAGCCGGCTCGATTTTCGCTGCCTGCCCAACGACATCGACTTCAACCGGCACCTCAACAATGCGCGCTACTTCATGCTGGCCGATTTGGGCCGCATCGATCTGTTCGCGCGGCTCGGCGTGCTCCGGGAAGGGCGCAAGCGCGGCTGGGCGCCCATGCTGGGTGGTGTGCAGGCGGCTTTCACCCGTGAGATCCGGCTGTGGGAACCCTTCGCGCTTTTCTCCTCGGTCGAGACCTGGGAGGGTGCGACGGCGCTCGGCCGCCACCGCTTCGTGCGGCGCAATGGGGAAGTCGCCGCTACGATTCTGACCACGGCCGGCATCTACAATCGCCGCGAGCGCAAGTTCCTCGCCGTCGAAGAGCTTCTCGATGTGCTCGGCATCGAGGCGAGCCCGCGGCCGTTCAGCGACGAGGAGGCTGATTTCGTGCGCTCGCACGGCAATTTGCGCCGCCTCGCCAAGGGGGGCTGACTCCTTCTTTTCGCTCGACAAACCCTCCCGAACGGGCGATGTTCGCAAGGCATTTTTTCCTCAGCCGAGGAGCGCAGCCATGCTCTCGCACGATCGGGTCTGGGCCGCCATCGACGCGCTCGCCGAACGCCATTCCATGTCGGCGTCGGGCCTGGCCAAGCGGGCGGGGCTCGATTCCACCGCCTTCAACAAGAGCAAGCGCCGCTCGCCGGACGGCCGCCCGCGCTGGCCCTCGACCGAGTCGGTGTCCAAGGTCATCGAGGCGACCGGCAGCTCGCTCGACGAGTTCCTGGCGCTGGTGAACGGCCGCGCCCAGCCGAGGGCGAACGGCGCGGTTCGCGTTCCGCTGATCGGCTTCGCCCAAGCGGGCGCGGGCGGCTTCTTCGACGATGCCGGCTTTCCCGTCGGCCAGGGTTTCGAGATGATCGATCTGCCCGCCGGCGCGCGGGAGGGCTCCTACGCGCTGCAGGTGCAGGGCGATTCCATGCTGCCGCTCTACCGCGATGGCGACGTGCTGATCGTGGAGCCGGGAACGGCGATCCGCAAGGGCGACCGCGTGGTGGTCCGCACCGCCAAGGGCGAGGTGATGGCGAAGGTTTTGGTCAAGCGCAGCTCGGAGGAGGTCGAACTCCTGTCGCTCAACCCCGACCATCCCAACCGGAAAATCCCGGCCGGCGAGATCGACTTCATCGCGCGCATCGTTTGGGCCAGCCAGTAGGCGAGGGGCTTTTGGGAATGCGCGGCGTGACGACCGGTGTGCTGGCCCTTTGCGGAGCCGGGTTCCTCGCGGCGGGGGTTCATCAAGCCGGGCAGCGGGTCGCGCCGTCCCCAGCCGGCCTGATCCACTGGGCGTCCTCACCTCCGTCCCAGAGCACCAGTGAACTGACGCTCGAGGAACTGCCGGCCGATCGGCTAGAGCCGCAGGAGCGGCCGGCCAAGCCTGTCGGGTTGGGCATGGTCGTGCCTGCGGTTCCCGAGGGCGTGGCGCTGGAGCGTGTCGCGCCGCGCGGCCCGTTGAGCCCTTCCGAAGAAGAGGATGGCGCCCCCAAGCCGACGCTTCTGCATCGTCCGTTGGCGATCGCGGCCGGCCGCATCGAAGCCGGCGGGCACCGGATCGATATCGCAGGCCTCTCCGTCACCGAGCCGGAGCGCACATGCGAGCGCGCTGGTGAGAGGACATGGCCCTGCGGCGCGGTCGCGCGGACCGCGTTCCGCAACTGGCTGCGCGGGCGCGCCGTCGAATGCCTCGTTCCGGAAAAGCCACTGGAGGAAGGCGTGGCCGCTGCCTGCAGCCTGGGTAAGGCGGATGTCGGGCTCTGGCTCGTCGAGCAGGGTTTTTCCGAGGCGGCCGAAAGCGGCCCTTATGGCGAAAGCATGAGGGCCGCTCAGGCGGCGCGGCGCGGCATCTGGGGCGGCGGGCCGGCCGGAAACTAGCGCAGGATCCCGAAAAGTCGCAGACGTTTCGGACAAGATCATGCGGCAAGACAAAGAGTTGCAGAGCACGATCGCTTCAACCGGAAGCGATCGTGCTCCAGCCGGTTCCGCTCATGCTCAGGCCGCGTCGCTGACGAGCCTGCCTTCCAGGGCTTTCCGGATCAGCGCTTGCGTCTCCCTGATGCCGTACAGGGCTGCGAACGACCCGAACCGGGGCCCCCGCTCCTGGCCGATCAGCACCTCGTAGATCATCTGGAAGAACGCGACCGACACGCCGGGCCCGCCTTCCGGGCTCTGCTTGGCGTGGTCCTGGTAGCGCGGGATTTTTCGCGCGACGTTGAGCGCGGCGTTCTGGATGGCCTCGCCGTCGGCGAGTTCGGGCAGGGCGGCCAGCACCTCATCCAGTCCCTTCAATGCTTCGCGCTCCACATCGTCCGGCGCGCGGAAGCGCTTGGCCGGCTTCACGAAATCCTCGAAATAGCGGATCGCAAAGCCGACGAGGCGGTCGAGCCCGGGATGCGTTTCTGGCGACACGCCCGGCGCGTAGCGCGAGATGAACCCCCACAGCACGGAGCGCTCGCTCGCGTTGGACGCCGACACGAGGTTGAGGAGCAGCGCAAAAGTGACGGGCATTTCCGTTTGCGGCGGATCGCCCTCATGCATGTGCCAGACCGGGTTCTGCAACCGCTCGGGCCAGGCCTGGCGCCGATAGGCCGAGAGGAACGCGTAATACTCGTCCACCGCGCGCGGGATCACGTCGAAGTAGAGTTTCTTCGCCGCCTTGGGCTTCTGGTACATGTAGAGGCCGAGGCTTGTCGTCGGCGCATAGGTCAGCCACTCGTCGATGGTGAGCCCGTTGCCCTTGGACTTGGAGATCTTCTGGCCCTTCTCGTCCAGGAAAAGCTCGTAGTTGAAGCCTTCGGGCGGACGGAAGCCGAGCGCCGTGGCGATCTGACCGGCAAGCTTCACCGAGTCGATCAGGTCCTTGCCCGACATCTCGTAATCGACCCCGAGCGCCACCCAGCGCATGGCCCAGTCGGGCTTCCACTGGAGCTTGGTGTGGCCGCCGGTGACGGGGGTCTCGAAGCGCTCGCTCGTATCGGGGTCCCGCCACATGATGGTCCCCTCGTCGAGATTGCGCTCCTCGATGGGCACCTGCATCACCACGCCCGTCCTGGGATGGATCGGCAGGAAGGGCGAATAGCTCTGCGCGCGCTCCTCCCTGAGCGACGGAAGCATGATGGCCATCACCTCGTCGAACCGTTCCAGCATCAGGAGCAGCGTCGCGTCGAAGCGGCCGGACGCGTAGTATTCGGTCGAGGAGGCGAACTCATAGTCGAAGCCGAAGCGGTCGAGGAACGCGCGCAGCCGGGCATTGTTTGCCGCGCCGAATGACGGGTATTCGTTGGAGAAGGGGTCGGGGATGCGCGTCAGCGGCTTGCCGAGATGGGCGCGCAGCATGTCCTTGTTGGGAACGTTGTCCGGCACCTTCCGCAAGCCGTCCATGTCGTCGGAAAAGCAGAGCAGCCGGGTGGGCACCTTGTCCTCGGTCAGCACGCGAAACGC
Source organism: Mesorhizobium sp. (assembly GCA_035998495.1). Lineage (GTDB taxonomy): Bacteria > Pseudomonadota > Alphaproteobacteria > Rhizobiales > Rhizobiaceae > Mesorhizobium_B. The sequence goes on along the minus strand of DASYHP010000030.1, from coordinate 93,913 downwards.
GTGGCGCACCATGGAGGTGCGCGCCACTTCGCCGAACGTGCCGATATGCGGCAGGCCCGACGGGCCGTAGCCCGTCTCGAACAGGACGGTTTCGGGAAAGCTTTTGCCCTTGTAGCGGTCGATGATTTTCCGCCCCTCTTCGAACGGCCAGGCCTTGCTGGCATGCGCGGCGTCGAGGATGGCGGGGTCGATGGCCATGAGAGAGAACCGTAATGGCTAGAGACGTCGCCGGGCTGTAGGTGAGCGCCGCGCCAGCGTCAACGCGCCGCCGGTCCCCATCGGCTTCAGAAGAAGCTGATGGGGAAATATCGCAGATAGAGTTCGGTGAAGCGGTTCGTGGTGCCGATCTGGTGCAGCGCATGGTCGAGCGCCTGCCGGAGCGTCTCATCCTCCTTGCGTATGGCGATCCTGAGGCCGGTCCCTAGGTATTCCGGCGCGAGATAGGGGCCGCCGGCGAAGCCGCAGCAGCCCCCCGCCTCCGGGCCGCCCAGCCATGCCGCCAATTGCAGGCCGTCGCCGAAGGCCGCCCGGATCTCGCCGCGCTTGAGCGCTTCCAGGAGCTGCGCCTGGTCCGGGAAGGTCACGGCCGAGGCCGTCGAAAACTGGTCGCGCAGGAAGCTTTCATGCGCCGAGCCCGCGACCACGCCCACGCGCTGGCCCGAAAGGCTGCGGGGCAACGGTTCGGCTAGCGGCTCGGCGGTCCGCGTGACGAAACGCCCGGGAAAGAAGAGGTAAGGCCGGCTGAAGCCGAGCGTCTTGCGGGTGTCGGCGGTTGCCGCTAAGCCGGCGATCACCGCCTCGCCGTCGCCCCTTTCGAGCGCCGGCGCCAGCTCCTCCCAGGGCAGCGCCTGGATCTCGCATCTCGCGGCCGCCTCCAGCACGTCGCAGATGGCCCTGGCCAGATCCACATGCAGGCCAACCAGCCGGCCGTCGGCATCGAGATAGTTGAAGGGCGGGAAGTCCACCGTCGTCAGGAATCGCAGGCGCGGCAGGGCGGAGATATCGGGCCTTGGCAGGCGCTCGCGGCTCTCCCAGAGCTGCGGGATCGCAGGCCCTTCCTGCGCCGAAACGAAGGGCGAGGCCATGGCAAGAACGAGCCCCGCGCCCAGCGCGAGCGCCGCTCGCCGGCGGCGCTTGTGGGACAAGTCTTGCCTGTCGCTTCGCAAGGGGCCTTCCTTCTGCGGATCGATGTTGTCCCGCCACGAGAGCATTCAGGTTAGGTGGGTCCCGGCTAACCGTCGAAAATGCGGCAAAGGGAAACCTGGAGACGATTCCACCTAAGTGGAAACGGCTCTACCACCGAAGAAGCCCCGTCGAAACCTCGGCTCGGCTTCGGTTGAGGATAACGTTTGCCGCCAGGCGTCAACTTTCGCGAGAACTCTTCCCTGGCGAGCGCGTCCTGCTAAGCTTCCCTTGCGGCTCGGCTGTTGGGCGCAAGCCGCGGCATGGGGGACCGGCAGGCGTGTCGAAGGGGATCGCATCCAACCGCGCCGAATGGCAGGCCGACAGCGACGCGGCGACGACACCTGCCGTGGGCGCATTTCCGTTTCTCCGCGCGGAACCGCTCGCGGATGGCGCAGTGCTGTCGTCGCGCCAGATCGCGGAATTGGTCTTTCCCGAACTCTCATCCTGGAAAGGCGTGCTGGAGCGCTTGGGCATTTCGTTTCATGACGCCGTGGCCGTGGCGGCGCGAGCCGATGCGGGACGGTGGTCGCTGGGCCAGGAACTCGTCGCCGAACGGCTGGCGAGCGATGCGGATGTCTGCCGCGCCGTCGCGCAGGAACTCGATCTGCCCTTTGCCGGGGAGGTCGACCCCGGAAGGCTTCTTGTCACGGAGGAGGAGGCCATTCGGCTTCTTCGAGGAGAAGGACGGGGACTGGCCGTGCGGCAGGAGGGCCGCGCCGGGCGATCGACCATCCTTCTGTCTCCGCTGGGCTGGAACCCAGCCGACTTCGGCCGCCATCTGCAAATCCAGCCTGCGCTCCGGCGCCGCTTGCGCATCGTCCCCTGCCAGGCCCTGCGGGACGCGCTGTGGGTTCGTGCTCGTTCGAGGCTTGCGCGCGAAGCGGCGCTGAGGCTGTCCGACCGGCGGCCGCAGATGTCGGCCCGTTTCGTGCTGGCAGGCTGGCAAGGCGCTGTCGTGGGCATGGTCTTGGCCGCTTTGCCCATGGCGTTTCTGCTGGCGCCGGCGCAGATGTTCCTCCTCGTGCATGTGCTTGCTTCGGTGTTTTTCCTGTCCTGCGTCATCCTGCGTATCTGCGCGTCTTGTGCGCCGCCGCCCCAACCTGCCGCTCGGATCGTGCAGGGGGAGGATGAGGCTGATCTGCCGGTCTATTCCGTGCTCGTCGCGCTTTACCGCGAAAAGGAGGTGGCCTCCGGTCTCGTGAAGGCCCTTCAGGCGCGGGATTGGCCGGCGGGGCGGCTCGAGATCAAGCTGGTCTGCGAAGCGGACGACCGCGCAACCATCGAGGCCTTGCGCGCCGAAAGCCTGCCGCCCTTCATGGAGCTGGTGGAGGTTCCGCCCGCCTTGCCGCGGACCAAGCCAAAAGCGTTGAACTTTGCGCTTCCCGCCACGAAAGGGGATTTCGTGGTGCTGTACGATGCCGAGGACAGGCCCGACCCGTTGCAGCTCCGCGAGGCGTTCCAACGGTTTTCCGCCGCCGGGCCGGATCTGGGCTGCCTGCAGGCGCCGCTCGTGGTGTCCAACCGTTCGGCGAGCCTGGTGGCGCGGATGTTTTCGGCCGAATACCGGGCCCTGTTCCGTGGCCTTCTACCCTATCTGGCCAGGCGCTCCGCCTTTCTGCCCCTGGGCGGCACGTCCAACCATTTCCGGCGCGTCGCGCTCGAAGAGGCCGACGCATGGGATTCCTTCAACGTGACCGAGGACGCCGATCTCGGCCTGCGGCTGGCGCGGCTTGGCTTTCGGACGGACACGTTGACGCGGCCGACCCTGGAGGACGGCCCCGAGGACTGGAAGACCTGGCTGCCGCAGCGGACCCGTTGGTTCAAGGGCTGGGCTTTGACCTGGCTGGTCCACATGCGCGAGCCTCTCGTGCTCTTGCGGGATCTGGGATGGCCCTCCTTCCTTCTGGCTCAGATCCTGCTCGTGGGCATGGTCGCCTCGTCGCTCGTCCATCCCTTGGTGCTCCTGACGGCGGGGACGCTCGTCATGGCCTTGGCGGCTGGCCAGACGCTGAGCCCTTTGCAGTCCGGGCTGATGCTCGTCGATGTCGCCAACATCGCCCTTGGCTATCTCTCCTTCTGGCTGCTGGCCCGGCACGGATCCACCAAGGAGGAGCGCCGCGGGCTGGGCCGGGTGGCGACGGCGCTTCCCCTTTACTGGCTGATGCTTTCGCTGGCGGCCTGGAAGGCGCTCTGGCAGCTCTGGAAACGCCCGCATCACTGGAGCAAGACGCCGCACAGGCCCGCTCGCGCCTGATCCCGAGAGGCTGCGGACGTCTCGGATGAGATCATGCGGTCGGACAAAAGACCGATGAGCACGACCGCTTCGACCGAACCGGTCGTGCTCCAGGGATCGGCCAGACGCGGCAAGCGTCACCGCTCCGGCGTTAGAAATGCCGGCCCTTCGCCGATGATCCGGGGGTCGGCGGCGCCGATGGCGCGTCCGTCCGCGCCTTCATAGGGGATCGCCCGCAGAATGTGGCGGATCACTTCGAGCCGCGCCCGCTTCTTGTCGTTGGCGAGCACGATGATCCAGGGCGCGTCCGGCGTGTGGGTCGTCTGGAACATCAGGTCGTAGGCTCTCGTGTAATCGTCCCACTTTGTCATTCCCGCCACGTCCATCGGCGAGAACTTCCAGTGCGTGAGGGGGCTGTGGCGCCTGTCGTGGAAGCGCTTGAGCTGCATCTCGCGGCCGATCTCCAGCCAGAACTTGAAGAAGCGGATACCCTCGCGAACGACGCCGCGCTCGAAGCCCGGCGTTTCCGCCAAGAACCGTTTGTGCTGCTCGGGCGTGCAAAAGCCCATCACCGGCTCGACGCCGGCGCGGTTGTACCAGGAGCGGTCGAAGGTGACGAACTCGCCGCTCGTGGGGAAATGCGCGACATAGCGTTGGAAATACCACTGGCCCCGCTCGACTTCGGAGGGCTTGGCTAAGGCGACGTTTCGCGCCGTGCGCGGATTGAGATATTCGCGGACCGCCTTGATCGCCCCGCCCTTGCCGGCGGCGTCGCGGCCCTCGAACAGGATCATCACGCGTTCGCCGGTGGCTTGCAGCCAGCTCTGCAGCTTGACGAGCTCGATCTGGAGCGCTTCGAGCTGCCGCTCGTAGAGCTTGCCCGGCATCTTTTTGGCATAGGGAAAGCCGCCCGAGAGAAGGGCGTGGCTGTCGATCGAGTCCGGCAGCACGGGATCGTCGATGTCAAAGGGAAGGTCCTGTGGTGCGGGCCGGATTCGCCGGTCGTCCTTGGCGTCGGCCGGGCTTGCCGTATTGGTCATGAGCCGCTCGTCCTTTTATGCTAGAACGCGACCAATAGTTCTCCTGGCGATCGAGCGGAAGCTGCCTTGGGCTTGGAAGGGGTTTGATCATGCGGGCGCCGGTTTCCGGCCTGGAGGGGCGGGCGCGACGAAGGTCTGGCGGGGAGGGCGGATGCGCGCCTTGACAGCCAGGGCTTGGCGGCCCGGCCTCGCATGGCTTGCCGGCGCGTTCGCCCTCGCGCTGCTGGGACTCGGGCTCTACGAGGGCGGAGCCTGGGCTTTCGTGGCCGCGCTCGGGGCGGCGCTGCTGGCGTCGGTGTCTTTGCGTCGCGTGCGACACGCCGCGCCCGCTCGCGACATCGCCGCGCCGCCGGACGGAACGCGGGCGGACGAGCCGCTGGCGAGCTTGCCGACCCGCACGCTCGCCGCGGCCGTTCCCGATCCCTTGGTGGTGTTCGACCCCAACGGCCTGCTCGTTTACGCCAATCCGGCGGCGGCGGCGGCCTTTGGCGCGCTGCCCGTCGGCTTGGCGCTCCCCTTGCGCTTCCGCGCGCCGGAGATGCAGCGCCTGATCGAGGACGCGGCCGGCGGCCGGACCGCGCTCGAGGATGGGGAAACCGAATATGTGGAGCGCGGGCCGCTGGAGCGCAGCTTTCGCGTGAGCGCGGCGCTGGTTGGAGAAGACCTTCGCGTACTTGTCTTCCGCGATCTCGGCGAGGCGCGCCGCCTCGACCGCATGCGCGCGGATTTCGTCGCCAATGCGAGCCACGAGCTGCGCACGCCGCTCGCCTCGATCGCGGGCTTCGTCGAGACACTGCGGGGGCCGGCCCGCAACGACGCGGCCGCGCGGGAACGTTTCTTGGGCATCATCCAGGAGCAGACCGCGCGCATGGCGCGCCTGATCGACGATCTCCTGTCGCTCTCGCGCCTGGAAACCAAGCCCTATCTCGATCTCGACAGGCCGGTGGATCTGGCGGCGGTCGTCCGGGACGTGGTGCAGGCGCTCAGCCCCCTGGCCGCCGAGACCGGCGTCAAGGTGGAGGTCAGCTTGCCTGCCGTGCCGGTCGAGGTGGGCGGCAGCCGCGACGAGCTGTTCCAGGTGGTCGCCAACCTGATCGAGAACGCCTGCAAATACGGGGCATCCGGCGGGCGCGTGGCGGTGGCGCTCGCGCGGGAAGGTGCTGACGAGGTCAGGCTGTCGGTCACGGATTGGGGGCCGGGCATCGCCGAGGAGCACCTGCCGCGCATCACCGAGCGGTTCTACCGCGCCGACGTCGCCTCAAGCCGCGCCAAAGGCGGCACGGGCCTTGGGCTCGCCATCGTCAAGCATATCGTGACGCGGCATCGGGCGCGGCTCTCGATCCGTTCCAGGCCGGGCGACGGCGCCACCTTCAGCGTCCATTTTCCGGCCGGGCAGGCCGCCTGACGATTTGCCGGCTTCAATCTTTGGGAACCGGCGTGGAACCGTCATGATTCTCCAGCAGAATCATGCATCGTTCTCAGTCGAGTCGCAGCCCCATGCCTTCGCCCCACATCGTCGGCTCCTATGACGCGGAGCTTCAGTCTCTGGCCCGCCGCATCGCGGCCATGGGTGGGCATGCCGAGCGCATGGCGGTGGAGGCGGTGCGCGCGCTCGTGGGTGGCGACCGCCGCCTGGCGCACAAGGTCGTGCGCGACGACGAGGTGCTCGACGAGGCCGAACGCGCCATCGGGGAGGCGGCCGTCCTCACCATCGCGCGGCGCCAGCCGATCGCCGAGGATCTCAGGGAGATCGTGGCCGCCATTCGCATCGCGGCCGACCTGGAACGGATTGGCGACCTCGCCAAGAACATCGCCAAGCGGGTGGACGTGATCGCCGGCGTCGAGCAGCCACCCCAGCTCCTGCGCGGCATCGAAGCCTTGGCGGAAGGCGCGTTCGGGCAGCTCAAGGAGGTGCTCGACGCCTATGCCGCCCGGTCGGTGAACCGCTTGGCCGCGTCGCGCGAGCGCGACCGCGAGATCGACACCATGTTCACCTCGCTGTTTCAGGCGCTGCTCGCGCAGATGGCCGCCGATCCGCAATTCGTGACGGCCTCCACGCATCTTCTGTTTTGCGTGAAGAACATCGAGCGGATCGGCGATCACGCCACCAACATCGCCGAAACCGTGCATCTCATGGTGACGGGCGTGCCCATGCCGATCGAGCGGAGCAAAGCCGACCGGTCGCATCTCGCGAGCCTGGAACCGGAGACGGCCCGTCCTTAAGCGCCTGTCGCTCGGGAAGGCTGAACTTCTCGGCGTTCCGGATCAGCGCAGGCGGCGGCGGTCCGACGCCGGCTGGAAGGCGATCCGGGCGTGGTAGCGGCAGTAAGGGCCCGTGTCCGCGCACTCGTTTCCGCAGAAATTGAAATCCTCGTTGAGCGGGTCGCCGTTCGGCCACTTGCAGGTGCGCTCGTTGAGCTGCACGAGCCTGAGGCGCCGCGAGATCGGCACCACGACTCCATCGACCGAACGTGTGAAGGCCCTCGCCATCTGCGGCTCCGTGTCGAATTGCGCCTGCAGCGCGGTGGCGCCGATCGCCATGGGGCGCAGGACGGCGGCTGCGGCGACCGCCGCCTTCACCATGCTTTGCGCCGCGGGCTGTGCCTGGGCGGCTTGCGCGACCGAAGCGACGGCGCTCGGTGCCGCCTTCTTCTTTGTGGCTGGTGCGGCTGTGGCCGCGCGACCACGGTTGGAGAGCTTCATGCGATGAACCTTGCCGATCACGGCGTTGCGAGTGACGCCGCCGAGTTGGGCGGCGATCTGGCTGGCGCTCAATCCTTCGCTCCAGAGCCTGCGCAAAAGCTCGACCCGCTCTTCCGTCCAGTTCATGGGCAAAGGCTCCCTGATCACCGTCGGCAACGCTGGCGAATCCTCACGCACCCCGGGCGACTTGCCGAGGCTAAACCTCTTCGTCTGGGTGTTGAATCCCGCCGCGCAATTCCGAATTCAATGCGCGGGAAATTACAGTAGCGGTTGACTCCGTGACAAGAGTCCACGGAGAGGGTGGACTCCGATTTTTCGGTTTTCCCCAGTTTGACCGCCCCCGCTTGCGGCTGGGCCGGAGGCCGGCTTCGGCCCTTTCAGCGGGTCTGCAAAGGGCCTTGCGCGTTGACTTGGCTGCGGAAAACCCACAAAACGCAGGCACGGCGGGAGCCTTCTTCCGGCCGTGTCTCCCTTTATTTCGGCACTTTCGATGGGGAAAAAGGACGGCATGTCTCAATCCGCCCTTTACGATACCTTTTCCCGCGCCCCGCTCGCGTTCGAACGCGGCGAGGGCGCTTGGCTGGTGACGGAAGGCGGCGAGCGCTACCTGGATTTCGCGGCCGGCATCGCCGTCAACTCCTTGGGCCATGGCCATCCGCATCTCGTGCGGACCTTGCAGGAGCAGGCCGCCAAGCTTTGGCACGTCTCCAACCTCTACGACATTCCCGACCAGCGCCGTCTGGGCGAGCGGCTGGCGGCAGCCAGCTTCGCCGACAAGGTTTTCTTCACCAACTCGGGCGCCGAGGCGCTCGAATGCGCGATCAAGACGGCGCGCCGCTTCCATTGGAGCCGGGGCCAGCCGGAGAGGTTCCGCATCGTGACCTTCCAGGGCGCCTTCCATGGCCGAACGCTCGCCACCGTCGCCGCCGGCGGGCAGGCGAAATACCTCGAAGGTTTCGGCCCCAAAGTGGACGGCTTCGACCAAGTTCCTTTCGACGATTGGGACGCGCTCCTCGCCGCGGTCACGCCTGAAACAGGGGCCATCCTGATCGAGCCCGTTCAGGGCGAGGGCGGTGTGCGGCCGGTGTCCACGGGATTCCTCCAGAAGCTGCGCGCGCTTTGCGACGAGCGCGGCATGCTTCTGATCTTCGATGAGGTGCAGTGCGGCGTGGGGCGCACGGGCCGGCTCTTCGCCTATGAATGGACCGGCGTCGCGCCCGACCTCATGGCGGTCGCCAAGGGCATCGGCGGCGGCTTTCCCGTGGGCGCGTGTCTCGCCAGCGCGGAAGCAGCGAGCGGCATGACGGCGGGCGTGCACGGCACGACCTTCGGCGGCAACCCGCTCGCCATGGCGGTCGGCAACGCCGTGCTCGACGTGATCCTGGAGGATGGCTTCCTCGCCGAGGTCGAGCGCAAGGGACTCCTGATGAAGCAGGGGCTTGCGGCCATCGCCGACGAGTTTCCCGACGTGATCGGCGAAATCCGAGGCCTGGGCCTGATGCTGGGCCTCAAATGCGTGGCGTCCAACACGGAATTGGCCGCCGCGATGCGCGCCCGAAAGCTCCTGGTCGTGACGGCCGGCGACAATGTGGTGCGCCTGCTCCCTCCGCTCATCGTCTCCGACGAGGAGATCCGTGAGGCTCTTTCACGCATCCGCGACAGCGCGGCGATGCTTCCGCTCACGACCGCGCGGACATGACGGTCATGGGCTCGAATGGAAAACCACGCCACTTCACCGACCTTTCCGCGCTTCCCGCCGCGACTTTGCGGGCGATCCTTGACGATGCGGGCGAACGCAAGCGCAGGCTCAAGCGGGGCGAGCCGGGCGCGCGTCCTCTGGAAGGCCGCGTGCTCGCCATGATCTTCGACAAGCCTTCCACCCGCACGCGCGTGTCCTTCGACGTGGGCATGCGGCAGTTGGGCGGGGAGACCATCGTGCTTTCGGGCGCGGAGATGCAGCTCGGCCGCGCCGAAAACATCGCCGACACGGCGCGGGTGATGTCGCGTTACGTGGACGCCATCATGATCCGCACGACCGACCACGCGCGGCTCTTGGAACTGACGGAAGCCGCCTCCATTCCCGTGATCAACGGGCTCACCGACGAGACCCATCCCTGCCAGTTAATGGCCGACGTGATGACGGTGGAGGAGCATCGCGGGCCGGTGAAGGGCAAGCGCTTCGCCTGGGTGGGCGACGGCAACAACGTGCTCCATTCCCTGATCGAGGCGAGCGTGCGCTTCGAGTTCGCGCTCGACATCGCCGTTCCCGAGGGAAGCGAGCCTTCGCCGCGCTTCGCGGAATGGGCGAAGAGGGAAGGGGGCGAGGTGCGCTTCCACCCTTCGGCGGACGCCGCGGTCGAGCGGGCCGACTGCGTGGTGACGGATTCCTGGGTGTCGATGAACCAGGAGCACCGGGCCCGCGGCCATAACGTTTTCATGCCTTATCAGGTGAATGCAGCCCTGCTGGCGCGGGCCAAGCCCGACGCCCTGTTCCTCCATTGCCTGCCCGCGCATCGCGGCGAAGAGGTGACGGACGAGGTGATCGACGGACCGCAATCGGTGGTGTGGGATGAGGCCGAAAACCGGCTTCATGCGCAGAAAGCCATTCTGGCGTGGTGTCTGGCGAGCTGATGTCTCTCGTCTGCCGCCGTCTTGCCGAGATCTGACGTCCGGCATGCAGCGAAGCACTCATGCGCCGGCTCCCATGTCCCTCTGGCTTGATCCAGCCGCCCGTCCTGCCTATCTCTGGGCTTGAGCTTTCCTGACCATGGATTTCGAGAAAACCCGCTCCCCGGTTTCGGAGGGCTGGAGGACATCGGCATGCACACACAGTCTTTCGAAACCGCCGAACGGCGCCTGGGCGAGTTCGGCTTCGCCGGCGACGATCACGTCGTCCCCTTCGAGGTGGACGCGCTCGACGTGCGCGGGCGCGCCGTCCAGCTCGGCCCGGCGCTGAACACGATTTTGTCGCGGCACAACTATCCCGAGCCCGTCGCGCGCCTTCTGGCCGAGGCTGCCGTGGTGACGGTGCTGCTCGGCTCATCGCTGAAGTTCGAGGGAAAGTTCATCCTGCAGACCCGCTCGGACGGGCCGGTGGACATGCTTGTCGTGGACTTCTCCACGCCCCGCGCGGTGCGTGCCTATGCGCGGTTCGACGCCGATCGGGTTGCTGAGGCGATGGCCGGCGGCGAGGCGTCTCCCGAGGCCCTCCTGGGCGCCGGCGTGCTCGCCTTCACCATCGACCAGGGCGTCTACACCCAGCGCTATCAGGGCATCGTGGCGCTCGACGGGGTGTCGGTTGAGGAGGCGGCGCGGCGCTATTTCCGTCAATCGGAGCAGATCCCGACCGACCTGCGTCTGGCCGTCGCCAAGTCGGTGCGTGCCGGCGGGGCTGAGGAATGGCGTGCGGGCGGCGTGCTGCTGCAGTTCCTCCCCGCTTCGACCGAGCGCCAGCGCCTGCCGGACTTGCCCGGCGGCGACCGGCCGGAGGGCCATGACGGCGCGCAGATGGAGGACGTCACCGACAATGCCTGGCTCGAAGCCGTGGCTTTGATGGGCACGATCGACGCCGACGAACTGATCGATCCGACCGTGGGTTCCGAGCGCCTGCTCTACCGGCTCTTCCACGAGCACGGCGCGCGGGTGTTCGAAGGCGTGCATGTGGTGGACGACTGCTCCTGCTCGCGCGAGCGCATCGCCACCGTGCTGCACGGCTTCACCGCCGAGGAGATCGAGTCCAGCACCGAGGACGGCGCGATCCGGGTGAACTGCGAGTTCTGCTCGCAGGAATACCAGTTCGACCCCGCCGAGTTCGTGCCCGGCGCGTCCCAATAGTTTCCTTGAAGGGCGGCCGCTAGGCCGCCCTTAGTTCATCACCCGCCGGCTGTGCGGGCTGTCGAGTGAGAAGGCCGGGATTTCGGCCTCGAAGCGCTCGCCCGTGTCCGTGATCATCGTGTAGGTTCCCGCCATGATGCCCGACGGCGTCGAAAGCGGGCAGCCCGAGGTGTATTGAAAGCTGTCGCCGGGGTTCAGGCGCGGCTGCTCGCCCACCACGCCCCCGCCCCGCACCTCCTCCGCCCTTCCGTTGGCGTCGGTGATCCGCCAGTGCCGCGACAAGAGCTGGGCCGGCTCCCTTCCCTCGTTGGCGATGGTCACGCGATAGGCCCAGAAATACTCGTCATCCGCCGGCGAGGAGCGGTCAGGCAGGAAAAAAGGCTCGACCTCGACGCGGATGCCGTTCGTGGTGGCGCGATACATGGCTCGCCTCATGAAGCATGATCCCGAACCGAAGGTCCGCGCCGGCGAAAAGTTGCACACGTCCAGGTAAGATCGCGCGTCCTTCAAGTTCACGACCTGTTGCGGTCGCCCCCTGCCGTCAAGGCTGGCGGGACTATCCCGGTCCGGCGGCGCGCGCCTATCGTGCAAGAAGAGGAATCGGAGGCGGCATGCTGGATGGATGGGCGCGGCGGCGGATCGACCCGGCGCTGGACGCGATGGGTGCGGGATTGGCGGCGCGCGGCGTCTCGGCCGACGCGGTGACATTCTTGGCCTTCGGCCTCGGCATGGCGGCGGCGGCGGCCGTCTGGGCCGGCTGGTTTCTCCTCGCGCTGGCGCTTCTCCTCGTGAGCCGGCTGGGCGACGGGCTGGACGGGGCCGTGGCCAAGGCGAGCCGACGGACCGACCGCGGCGGCTTCTTGGATATCGTGCTCGACTTCACCTTCTATAGCGCGGTCCCGCTCAGCTTCGTGCTCAACGACCCGGTGGCGAACGGCGTAGGGGGCGCGGTGTTGCTGTTCAGCTTTTACGTCAACGGCGCGAGCTTCCTGGCCTTCGCGGTGCTGGCCGCCAAGCGCGGCCTGTCGTCGGAGGCGCGCGGAAAGAAATCGATCGTCTTCACGACCGGTCTGGCGGAGGCGACGGAAACCATCCTCGCCTTCGCGCTCATGTGCCTGTTTCCGGCGTGGTTTTCCACCATCGCCTACGCCTTCGCGGTGCTGACCCTCTACACGGCCTTGTCGCGCATCGTGCTGGCGTGGCGCGTGCTGGACGGGTCGTGAGCCGGCCGTCATGCGCGCTTGCGGAGCTTCAGCCGGACGCCGCCTTGCGGCCGAAGCGTGATCGAGGGCAGCGGCTTCGGGGGCCGCGTTCCTTGCCATTCGACGCTGAAGCGCCTGACGATGGCGGCGAGGATCAGCATGGCTTCCAGCATGGCGAAGCGCTGGCCGATGCAGATGCGGGGACCGCCGCCGAAGGGCAGATAAGCGAAGCGCGGGAGATCGTCGGCGAGGCCGCCCATCCATCGCTCGGGGTGAAACGCTTCGGGCTCCGCGAAGCGGCGGGGATCGCGATGGATGATCCAGGGAGAGATGAAGACCGTTGTGCCCTTCTTGAACTCGTACGGGCCGAGCGCGAAGGGAGCAAGGCTTTCGCGCCCGATGATCCAGGCCGGAGGATAAAGGCGCATCGACTCCAGGACGACGCTCTCCAGAAGTTTCAGCGTCTGCAGCTTCTCGAAGGTCGGCGGCCCGTCCCCCAGGGCTTGCCGCACCTCGGCGGCCAAGCGGGCTTCGGTGTCCTTGTGCCGCCCCAGAAGGTAAAGCGTCCAGGACAGGGCCAGCGCCGTGGTCTCGTGGCCCGCCAGCAGGAGCGTGATGGCTTCGTCCCGCAACTGCTTGTCGGACATGGGCGTCCCGTTCTCGTCGCGGGCGGCCATCAGGCGGGAAAGGAAGTCCTGCCGGCCGGCCGTGCCTGCGGAGCGGCGTTCCGAGATGAAGCGCGAGACCACGCGGTCGATGGACCGGAGCGCCCGGGTGTAGCGGATATGCCGGGGCAGGGGGATGCTGTCGGGAATGTAGATCGGCCGCGTGAAGCGGGAGGCCACTTCGAGAACGAGCACATCGACTGCCTCCTCGATCGCGGCGACTTCCTCTTCCACTTCGGTGTCGAACAGGGTCTTGGCGGCGATGCGCAGGGTCAGTCCCATCAGTTCGGGATGCACGTCCAGGATCTGGCCGTCGCGCCAGTCGTTGAGCATCCGGCCCGTGGCTTCGGACATGGCCGCGTCATAGGACAGCAACTGCTTGCCCGCGAAGGCGGGCGCGGCCGAGCGGCGCTGCTTCTGCCAAAGCTCCCCTTCGCTGGTCAGGATGCCTTGGCCGAAGATGGCCGTGACATGCCGCCAGAAGAAGCTGTTCTTCACGAAGTCCTTGTGCCGGCGGACGAGAATGGTCTCGATCGCCTCGGGATCGCTCACGAGAACCGCCGGCCAGCCGGCGAAGTTCAGGCCGACGATGTCGCCGTAATTCCTGGCGGCCTCCGCGAAGGCGACCAGCGGATCGTGCCAGGGAAGCAGGTTGCCCAGGAGCGGGACGCCTTTCGGCCCCGGCGGGCGTCTCGGACTCCGGCCGGATGAACTGCCCTTGTGGCCTTCCGCCCCCGCCAAGGTCATGCGAGCTCCTCCTCCTGACCTTGGGCCGACACGATGATCCCTTCCCTGGAACTGTCAACCCCAAGGATCAGGCGGCCGCCCTCAGGGCCGACTCGATGTCTTCTAACAGGTCGTCCACGTCCTCCAAGCCCAGAGACAACCTCAGCGTGCCGGGATTGATGCCGAGCTCGGCCCGCGCTTCTTCCGACAGGTTCTTGTGGGTGGTCGTGGCGGGATGGGTGATGAGGCTCTTGGAATCGCCGAGATTGTTGGAGATGCGGATCACGGAAAGCGCGTTCTGGAAGGCGAAGGCGGTTTTCTTGCCGCCCTTGAGCTCGAAGCAGATGAGCGTCGAGCCACCCGTCATCTGCCGGCGCGCGAGCTCCGCCTGCGGATGATCGGCCCGACCGGGATAGATCACGCGCGAGACTTCCGGCCGCTCCGCCAGGATGTCGGCGAGGCGGGCAGCAGCTTCCGTCTGCTGGCGCACGCGCAGGGGCAAAGTTTCAAGCCCTTTCAGAAGCGTCCAGGCATTGAAAGGCGACAGGCTCGGGCCGGTGTGGCGGAAGAAGTCGTGCAGGTGCTTGTCGATCCACGCCTTGTCCGAGAGCACGACCCCGCCCAGGCAGCGCCCATGGCCGTCGATGTGCTTGGTTGCGGAATAGACCACGATATGCGCGCCAAGCTCCAGCGGCTTCTGCTGCAAGGGGGTGGCGAACACGTTGTCCACGATGAGCCGGGCGCCGCTGGCATCCGCCAGCTTCGCCACCGCGGCGATGTCCACGAGTTCCAGCGTCGGGTTGGTCGGGCTTTCCAGGAAGAACAGCTTCGTGTTGGGCCGGACGGCGGCTTCCCAGTTGGCGATGTCCTTGCCGTCCACAAGCGTGGATTCGACGCCGAGCCGCGGCAGCAGCGTCTCCACCACCCAGCGGCAGGAGCCAAACAGCGCGCGCGCGGCCACCACATGGTCGCCCGACACAATGCTGCACACCATAGCCGCCGTAACGGCGGCCATGCCACTCGCCATGGCGCGCGCGTCCTCCGCGCCTTCGAGCGCGCACATGCGGCGCTCGAACATGTCCACGGTCGGGTTGGCGTAGCGGGAATAGATGAAGCCGGGCTCCTCGCCCTTGAAGCGGGCCTCGGCGGCTTCCGCCGTCTCATAGACGAAGCCCTGGGTCAGGAACATCGCCTCCGACGTTTCGCCCCACTGCGAGCGCTGCGTTCCCGCATGGACGAGCGCGGTGGCGGGGCGGGGGCGGCGGGTGGCGTCACTCATGGCGGAAATCCAGACAACAAAAAGCCGGCTCGCGGGTCGCGCAAAGCCGGCTCACACTCGGCCCTTTAGCGACTTGTTTAACGTGGCTGCAAGCCGACCGGCCAAATCACCACGGGACGATCTAGGCTTTAAGCATGCAGCCGGCTTGCGTCAATTGCGGGCTGCGCTAAAGCATCGCGCGATGCTGCGCGGGGAGGGGACATACCAGGTGCTGAAGGCTGGAATCCTGCCCGACCGCGACATCGCCGCGCTTCAAGAGAAGGGCGCCATCCTCGCGGCGCGGCCCTTCGACCTCGACCAAATCCAGCCCGCGAGCCTCGACCTGCGCCTGGGCGAGCGCGCGTTTCGCGTGCGTGCGAGTTTCCTTCCCGGGCCGGAGGCCAGCGTGGCGGAAAAGCTCGGCCGGCTCGCGCTGCATGAATTCGACCTTTCCGAGGGCGCGGTGCTCGAAACCGGCTGCGTCTACGTGGTGCCGCTGCTCGAAAGCCTGGCGCTGCCAGGCTTGGTGTCGGCTTCGGCCAACCCGAAAAGCTCAACCGGCCGACTCGACATCTTCACCCGCGTGCTGACGGACAAGGCCCGTGCCTTCGACGAGGTGCCGCAGAACTATCGCGGGCCGCTCTATCTCGAGATCAGCCCGCGCACCTTCCCGGTCGTCGTGCGCACCGGCTCCCGCCTCAGTCAGATCCGCTTCCGCCAGGGTGCTTCAAGACTATCCGCCGACGAGATGGCGCTGCTTCACCGAAACGAGACGCTGGTGGCCGGCGACCAGCCCGACATCGGCGGCGGCGGCATCGCGCTTTCCATCGATCTCCTCGGCGACGGGCGCGGCGATCGCATCGTCGGTTATCGCGGCAAGCGGCATACGGGCGTGATCGATGTGGACAAGCGCGGGAGCCACGCGATCGATGAGTTCTGGGAGCCGCTTCGCCGCCAGCGTGGGGGCGAGCTCGTGCTCGACCCCGACGAATTCTATATCCTGGTGTCGCGTGAGGCGGTGCATGTGCCCCCGCTCTTTGCGGCGGAGATGACGCCCTTCGACCCGCTGGTCGGCGAGTTCCGCGTCCACTATGCCGGCTTCTTCGACCCAGGCTTCGGCCATCATGCCGCGGGCGGCACGGGCAGCCGGGCGGTGCTCGAAGTGCGCTCCCATGAGGTGCCCTTCATCCTGGAACACGGGCAGACGGTGGGGCGGCTCGTCTATGAGCGGATGCTCGCCAGGCCGGAGAAGCTTTACGGCGCGCCGCTCGGCTCGCACTATCAGGCGCAGGGCCTGAAACTGTCCAAGCATTTCAAAGCGTAGCGCCACGAGGACTCATGCGCGCCGTCTATTTCGAGGCATTCGGCCAGATGCCGGAATTGCGCGAGGTGCCCGACCCAGCGCCGAGACCCGGTGGCGTGGTGGTGAAGGTGGAGGCGTCCGGCCTTTGCCGCAGCGACTGGCATGGCTGGATGGGGCATGACCCCGACGTGAAGCTGCCGCATGTGCCGGGGCACGAGTTGGCAGGGCGCGTGGTGGCCATAGGCCGCGAGGTTCGCGGCTTCCGGGAAGGCGACCGCGTCACCGTGCCCTTCGTGGCGGGTTGCGGCCGTTGCGGGGAGTGCTGCTCAGGAAATCAGCAAGTCTGCCCCGACCAGTTCCAGCCGGGCTTTACCGCCTGGGGCTCGTTTGCCGAATATGTCGCGCTCGACTATGCCGACCAGAACCTCGTGCGCCTGCCCGACAGCCTCGACTCCAAGACGGCCGCGAGCCTGGGTTGCCGCTTCGTGACGGCCTTTCGCGCCGTGATCGACCAGGGTCGCGTAAAAGGCGGCGAGTGGGTGGCGGTGCATGGTTGCGGCGGGGTAGGATTGTCAGCCGTCATGATCGCCGCCGCCGCCGGGGCGCGGGTGGTGGCGGTGGACCTTGCCGACGACAGGCTGGAACTGGCTCGCGCGGTGGGGGCGGAGGCCCTGGTGAACGCCGCCCGCGCCCCGAACGTCGTGGGGGCCGTGCGCGAGGCGAGCGCCGGCGGCGCGCATCTGTCGCTCGACGCGCTGGGCCATCCCACGACCTGCGTGAACTCGATCCGAAGCTTGCGCCGCCGCGGCCGTCACGTGCAGGTGGGCCTGCTTTTGGGCGAGCACGCCCGCACCGCTCTCCCGATGGCGCGCATCATCGCCCACGAGCTTGAAATCCTGGGCAGCCACGGCGCCCAGGCGCATCGCTACGAGGCCATGCTCGGCATGATCGAGGCGGGAACGCTTCGACCCGAAAGGCTGCTCGGCCGGGAGATCGCGCTGGACGAAGCGCCGGCGGCGCTGGCCGCCATGGACCGCTTCGAGGGGACCGGCATCACCGTCATCGCGCGCTTCTGAGGCGCGGAGCGTTTCTCTGGTGAGGGAGGGCTGGAGCGGGTAGCGGGAATCGAACCCGCGCGTTCAGCTTGGGAAGCTGACAGGCTGCCATTACATCATACCCGCCTCAGCACGTTGCATAGCATGCCTTCGGCGCGGACTCCAAGAGGGTGTCATCACCGCAAAGCCTTGGCAGCCTGCTCCTGGGCGTGAACATGCTTCCGGTCGTCCCGCTTGTGGGTTCCGCGACCGCAAATTATCTGTCCCCCATGCGCGAACCCGTGCCTGGCCCACCGCCTGTCTCCCGCTCCGCCCGCCTGGACGGCCGCCGCCGGGGCGCGCTGTCGCGGTTTTTTGGCGACACGCCGCTACGAAGCCTGGTTAAGCTTGCCCTCATTTCCGTTCTCGTCGGCTGGGTCATGGAATCCTTCGGCTGGAGCCCAGCCGACGTGTTCTATGCCTTGGGGGATTCCATACACGACCTCTGGGCTATGGGCCTTTCCGCCCTCGATGGCCTTCTCGGCTATCTGTTGCTGGGGGCGGCCGTCGTGGTGCCCGCCTTCGTCGTGCTCCGGCTCCTGAGCCTGCGCCGCTGAGCGAAAGCAACCGCCATGGCGGGCTCCCCGCGCCGCTTTTCTTCAGCATGGCGTAGGCGCCTTCAGTGCGCCTCCTCCGAGACGAGGCGCCTCGTGTCCTCGTTCACGGAAGGCCGGGCCAGAGTGAACTCGGAAGCCTCGTCACTGGACGGACATGCGCCAATGCCGAGCCATCGAAGCAAGTTGAAGCATTTCGCCGACGATCTGGAAACCGCCTTTGGCGATCGTCCTTGTGCGGTGTCCCGACCCTGACGTAGCGGTATGCCTGGAAGGTAGAGGGGTCTACTTCCACTCCCGAGGGCGGCAAGATGCTGAAGCGGTTCATCGACTGCAGGCGAGGCACTTATGCGATCGCGACGGCGGTTCTGTGCCCGGTTCTGATCACCGCGCTCGGCTTCGCCGTCGATTTGGCGACGCTGACCGGCGCGCGATCCAAGCTTCACGAAACGCTCGATGGGGCGACGCTCGCCGCCTCGAGGCTGAAGGACTCTGACAGCGGGCGCGAAACGGTGTTCAAGGCCTTTCTTGAGGCGCACCTGGCGGACGACCCCATCATCAAGAGCTACGCCTCGGCCCTTTCGGTGGAGAAAGGGCTGAACTTCATCGAAACCACGGGAAAGCTCACGGCGCAGGTGCGCCTGCATTTTATGCCCACATTCGGCGTGCTCGACGAAGGATTGCAGGTCTCGTCGACTGCTCATGAGGCGACCGACAATCTGGAAGTGGCCATGGTGCTCGACAATACGGGCTCGATGGGCGCCGAGGGCATGAAGAACCTGCGCGAAGCGGCCAGGACCATGACGGAGATCCTGGAGGAGGCCGGCGGAAGGCGGCCAATCAAGGCCGCGCTGGTCCCGTTCGTGACAGCCGTGAACGTCAAGGGCAAAGGCTACAAGGCGAGCTGGATCGATCTCGACGGCAAGGCTCCGCTGAACGGCGTGAACTTCGAGCCCAAGACGCATCACATGGCCTTGTTCAACAAGTTCAAGACCGCCTGGGGGGTCGAATGGAAGGGGTGCGTGGAGGCTCGCCCTGCTTCCCACAACCTCGACGACACGTCGCCCGACATCGCCGTGCCCGCATCGCTTTTCGTGCCGTATCTCGCCCCCGACAATCCCGGCTCGGCGGCCCAGTCGCCCAACTCCGGCACGGCATGGAACAATTCCTGGCTTAAGGACTCGGCAAGCGACAAGGCCGCGCAGAGAAAGGTGGACCGCTATCTTTCGTCGTCCACCGCGCGCTTCATCGAGGAAGGCCACCGGACGCGGACCACCGGCCCCAACTATGCCTGCCCGACGCCCATCGAACCGCTGACGGATGACTGGAAGGGGCTGAAAGCCGCAATTGCGAGCATGATCCACTGGGAAGGGTCGGGCACGAACGTGTCCGAGGGCCTGGCCTGGGGGATGCGCGTGCTTTCGCCTCAAGAGCCCTACACCCAAGGGGCACCCTTCAACAATGCCAGCACGGCCAAGGCGGTCGTGGTGTTCACCGATGGCGAAAACAACGTCTTCGGTGCAAGCAGCCAAGGCTTCAACACCTCGGACTACGGCGCCTATGGCTTCCTCGACGAGGGCCGAACCGGCACGACCCACCGCGCCACCGCGCTCGGCAACGTGAACAAGTGGACGCAGACGATGTGCACCCGCCTCAAGAATGAGGGCGTGCAGGTCTTCACCGTGCTGCTCGGCGCCGACACGCCGGCCAACCGCGATCTCTACTCCAAATGCGCGTCCACGCCGGAACAATACTACCCGACCAAGGACATGACGCAGCTCCGGCCTATCTTCGAGAAGATCGCCCGTCGGGTCGCCAAGCTCCATGTGAAGAAGTGAATGGAACCCGCGCTGGACGCTCAAACAAGACGCGCGGCCGTCTCGAACAGGATCGCGTGGCGGCGGGCGATCGCCGCCACATCCGCGCCATAGCCGCCGCCGATCACGCCGCAAAGCGGAATGCTCCGCTCGCGAAAATGGCCCATCACCAGCGCCTCGCGCGCCCTCAGGCCATCGTCGGTCAAGTCGAGCCGGCCCAGCTTGTCGTCACGGTGCGGATCGACGCCCGCGTTGAAGAAGACGAGATCGAAGGGGCCTTGCTCGTCCAGTCGTTCCAGCAACGCGCCGACGACGGCGAGGTAATCCGCGTCGCCAACGCGATCGGCCAAGCCGATGTCGAGCCGCGAGGGCACTTTCCGGACGGGATAGTTCTTCTCAGCGTGAACCGAAACGGTGAACACGCGGGGATCCCCGCCCAGGATGTCGGCGGTGCCGTCGCCCTGGTGAACGTCGAGGTCGAGCACCAGGATGTTTCCCGCCAAACCCTCGTCCAGGAGTCTCAGCGCGGCCACCGCCACGTCATTGAAGGTGCAGAACCCCGCGCCATGCGCCCGCCGCGCATGGTGGCTGCCGCCCGCGGCGTTGCAGGCGACGCCGTGCCGGAGCGCGAGCTTCGCCGCCAGAACCGTGCCGCCGGCGGCGAGCCGCGCGCGGCGCGACACGCGCGGGCAAACGGGAAAGCCGATCTCGCGCTCGATGCTTCTCGGCACGGCCGCGTCGATCACCTGCCGGACGTAAAGGGGGTCGTGCGCGCGGGCGAGCCAGTCGAAGGGCGCGGGCTCGGGCATGAGCGCCGGGTCGTTGCGCAAGAGTCCGCGGTCGAGCAGCTCCGATCGCAGCGCGGAATATTTGCTCATGGGAAAGCGATGGTCGGCGGGGAAGCCGGCGTCGTAATCGGGGTGGCTGACGATTCTAAGCATCGCCGCTGGATATAGGCGTCCGTCAGCGCAGCGGCTTGTCGGCCCAGAAGGCGAGCCGGCTGTCGCGCATTTCGGCCAGGCGCGGCAAGCCTTCGTGATCGCAGAGCCGACTGAAGCCCGAAAGAATGTCGGACGCCAGGCTCGGCCCGCGATAGATGAAGCCGGTGTAGAGCTGCACGAGGTCGGCGCCCGCTCGGATCTTGTCGGCCGCCGCGTCCGCCGAATCCACGCCGCCGACGCCCACCAGCACCTTCTGCGGCCCGAGGAGGAGCCGCATCTTGGCGAGCGCGATCGTGGCGCGCTCGAAGAGCGGCCGCCCCGAAAACCCGCCGGCCTCCGCAGCATGAGGCGCGCCGGGAGGCAGGGGGCGCGAGAGCGTGGTGTTGCCCATGATCACGCCCTCGATCCCTGCTGCTTCCACTTCCGCCGCGACGTCCGAAAGGCCCTCTTCGGAGAGGTCCGGCGCGACCTTCAGGAGGATCGGCTTGCTCTTCTGCGGTTCGGACAGGGCCGCCCGCGCGGCCGTCACACGCGCCAGCAGCTCGCGGAGCTGTTCACGCGCCTGCAGGTCGCGCAGTCCCGGCGTGTTGGGCGAGGAGATGTTCACGGCGAGGTAGGTGCCGAGCCCCGCGAACCGCGTCACGCCCCGCGCATAATCGCCGGGCCGGTCGGCGCTGTCCTTGTTGGCGCCGATATTGACGCCGACCGCACCCGTCCTGCCGCGCCGCGTCGCGAGCCGGGCGGCGACCGTCTCGTGCCCCTCGTTGTTGAAACCCAGGCGGTTGATCAGCGCCTCCTGCTCGGGCAAGCGGAAAAGCCGCGGGCGCGGATTGCCGGTCTGGGGCAGGGGCGTCACCGTGCCCACCTCCACGAAGCCGAAGCCCAGCCGCAGCAAGCCGTCCGCCGCTTCGGCGTTCTTGTCGAAGCCCGCCGCCACCCCGAGCGGATTGGGGAGGCGGATGCCGCAAAGCTCCACCTCGAGCCTTGGGTCGGGCGCGGGCGGACGCGCCAGCGGGAGCGGTGATTGCAGCGCGCGGATGGCGAGGCGGTGCGCGGTTTCCGGGCCGAGCCCGCGCAGTGCACGGGCCGCGAACCATCCGAAACCGCTCATCAAAGGTCGAGCGTGGGAAAACGGTGCCGCCCATCGGCCCCTCGCGGCAGCGGCTTCGCCCACTCCACCGCCGACATGGGCAGCGGGCCGTAGAGATGCGGGAACAATTCGCCCCCGCGCGAGGGCTCGAACCGCAAGCTCCCGCCCAGCGCGTCGCCGTCGACCGCCACGAGCAGAAGGCCGTCCTGCCCGGCGAAATGCCGGGCAGCCGTTTCCTCGACTTGGGATTCGAGCGAGAGATGGATGAAGCCGTCGGCAAGATCCACCGGCGCGCCTTGGAATGCGCCGACGGTTTCCGCCTCCCGCCAAAGCCCTTCGGGGCAGATCTTGTAAACGGTTGCCATGCCCGGTCCTTGTCCCCAAAAGCCGAGGCGAGGTCAACGCTCCTTGTTGGGGCCACACTGGCCGGGCATGATGTCCTCAAGCGCCTTCAGCACCCAAGGGAGCCGACCCATGCGACGCTTGATGCTTCTCGCCTGCCTTCTGCCCACCGCCGCCTTCGCTCAGGACGCCGAGCGCTATCAGTTGGAGCGGACCGAGAACGGCTATGTCCGGCTCGACACCCAGACCGGCGCGATGTCGATCTGCCAGGAGCGTGGCGAGCAGCTCGTCTGCCGCCTGGCCGCCGACGAGCGCGACGCCATGGAGACCGATTCGGTCGGGCTTCGCGCCGAGCTCGACGCGCTGGAGCGCCGGGTGGCGGCGCTCGAAGAGGGGCGTCCTGCCGGCGGGCTGCCGAGCGACGAGGAGCTCGACCGCACCTTGAGCTTCATGGAGCGCTTCTTCCGCACCTTCATGGGGCTCGCCCAGGAGTGGAGCGAGGACGAACCCGCGCCGAACCGGACAGAACTTTAGTTTCTGTGGGGCACGCCCGCATTCAGCATCAACGCTGGCGCGGTTGATTCCACCCCGTCCCCTGTCATTCTGATGGCGGCGCTCCCGCTCGGGAAGCACGCCACGCAGAGGAACGGCACGGGGGACGGACGATGCTGCGCGAATTTCAGGAATTCATCTCCAAGGGCAATGTGATCGATCTCGCCGTGGGCGTGATCATCGGCGGCGCATTCGCGCTGATCGTGAGCTCCTTGACCGACGACATCATCATGCCGGTCGTGGGCGCCATCTTCGGCGGCATCGACTTCTCCAACTATTTCCTGCCGCTGTCCTCCGCCGTCACCGCCCCCACGCTGGCTGCGGCGCGTGAGCAGGGGGCGGTGCTCGCCTATGGCAACTTCTTCACGGTCCTGATCAATTTCCTGATCCTCGCCTTCATCATCTTCCTGATGGTCAAGGCGGTGAACGAAGTGCGCCGCCGGGCGCTGCGCGAGCAGCCGGTCGCGCCGCCCGCGCCGCCGGCCGACGTCGCGCTGCTCACCGAAATCCGCGACCTGCTCGCCCGACGGCCGGTTTAGCCGGCGTTTCGCTCCGTATTCGGTTCGGCTAAGGCTCGCCGCCGAAACCGAACGGGGACTGTGATGGATTTGGTGAAGAGCTTGCGGGCCGAGGCCCGCGAGGCGCCCGAAAGCGGCATCGTGGCCGTGGTGAACCGGGGTCGCGGGCGTCCCGGGCTGATCCCCCTCTGGGCGGGCGAAGGCGATCTGCCCACGCCCGCCTTCATCTCGGACGCCGCCGCCGCAGCCCTTGCGCGTGGCGAAACCTTCTATACTTGGCAGCGCGGCATTCCCGAACTGCGCGAGGCGCTCGCCCGCTATCACGCCAGGCATTTCGGCCGTGATTTTGCGCCGGAGGAGTTCCTGGTCACGGGCTCCGGCATGCAGTCGATCCAGCTTGCGCTGCAGGCCACCGCCGGCGCCCGTGACGAGGTGATCTATCTCTCGCCGGCCTGGCCGAACTTCCCGGCCGCCGCCGGGGTGCTCGGCGCCAAGCCCGTGCCGGTGCGCCTCAATGAGGGCGCGAACGGCTGGCGGCTCGACCTCGACAAGGTGGAAGAGGCCGTCACGGACCGCACCCGCGCGCTGTTCGTGAACACGCCCTCGAACCCGACGGGCTGGACGGCGTCCCTAGAGGAGCTGCGCGCGCTGCTCGACCTTTCGCGCCGGCACGGGTTTTGGATTATCGCCGACGAGATCTACGCGCTGTTCCATTACGAGGGCGGCCGCGCGCCCTCCTTCCTCGACGTCATGGAACCCGAGGACCGCATCCTCTTTGTCAACACCTTCTCCAAGAATTGGGCGATGACCGGCTGGCGCATGGGCTGGATCAAGGCGCACCCGTCGCTCGCGCCCGTGTTCGAGAACCTGATCCAGTATTCCACTTCGGGCGTGCCGCCTTTCCTCCAGCGCGGCGGCGTGGCGGCGCTGGACGAGGGCGATGCGTTCCTGTTCGAGCAGGTGGCCCGCGCCCGCGCCGCGCGCGACCGCGTGTGCGACATCCTCCAAGCCACTGGAAGGGCGCGCCTGTCGCCGCCGGCGGGCGCGTTCTACCTGTTCTTCGGCGTGGAGGGCATGACGGATTCCCGCGCGGCCGCCTTCCGCATCCTCGACGAGGCGAATGTGGGGCTCGCGCCCGGGACAGCCTTCGGCGAGGGGGGCGAAAGCTCGTTCCGCCTTTGCTTCCACCGGCGGTTGGATCAGGTGGAGGAGGCGGCCCGCCGGCTGGCGGCGTGGATGGAGCGGGCGTGAGGGAAGATCGGGCTTCGACCACTCTCCAGAGGGCTTGGTGACAGTGCGGGCGAGCTAGCCGCCCCTCACCCCCCTGCCTTCGACACCATCAGCGGGATGACCCGTGCCGTGTGAGGCACAGCCGGGCGGTCGGACGCATCGAAGGGGATGCCGACGGCCTCCCAGGTCTCGACCAGCGCGTCCCGCAGCTTTTCGATCAGCGCGTCGGAATGCAAAGGCGTCGGCGTGATCCTGAGCCGCTCCGTGCCGCGCGGCACGGTGGGATAGTTGATCGGCTGGATGTAGATGCCGTGCTTCTCGAGCAGCCGGTCGCTGGCCTGCTTGCAAAGCTCGGGGTCCCCCACCAGCACCGGCACGATGTGGGTGGACGAATCCATGATGGGCAGGCCCGACTCGCGCAGAACCCTCTTGGTGCGCTCGGCCTGACGCGCCTGACCCTCGCGCTCGGCACTGGACGCCTTCAGGTGGCGGATCGAGGCTGCCGCCGCCGCGGCCATGGCCGGGGGCAAAGCGGTGGTGAAGATGAAGCCAGGCGCATAGGAGCGCACGGCGTCCACCACGGCGCTCTTCCCCGCGATATAGCCGCCCAGCGTGCCGAACGCCTTGGCGAGCGTGCCCTCGATCACGTCGATGCGGCCCGCCAAGCCTTCGCGCTCGGTGATGCCGCCGCCGGTTGGGCCATACATGCCCACGGCATGGACCTCGTCGATATAGGTCATGGCGTTCCAGCGCTCGGCCAGCTCAACGATCTTGGCGATGGGCGCCACGTCGCCGTCCATGGAATAGACGGATTCGAACACGATCAGCTTCGCCCGCTCGCGTCCGGCCGCCTTCAGCAGGCTTTCCAGATGCGTCACGTCGTTGTGCCGGAAGATCTTCTTCTCCGCGCCCGAGCGGCGCACGCCTTCGATCATGGAGGCGTGGTTGAGCTCGTCCGACAGCACCAGGCAGTTGGGCAGGAGCTTTGCGATGGTGGAGATCGACGCCTCGTTGGACACGAAGCCGGAAGTGAAGACGAGCGCCGCCTCCTTGCCGTGCAAGCTCGCCAACTCCGCTTCGAGCTGCACCAGGGGATGATTGGTGCCGGAAATGTTGCGCGTTCCGCCCGCGCCCGCGCCCAGCTTCGCGGCGGTCTCCTGCATCGCGCCGACCACAGCCGGGTGCTGGCCCATGCCGAGATAGTCGTTCGAGCACCACACCGTGATCTCGCGGGCCTCCTCGCCCGCGCGGAAGACGGCGGAAGGGAAGGCGCCCGCGCGGCGCTCCAGGTCGGCGAACACGCGGTAGCGGCGCTCGGCGTGCAACTGGCCGATCGCCTCATCGAAAAATCGTTCGTAATCCATTGAACCCCTTCCGAATGGGCGTCCCGAAGATAAGCCCCTGCCGCGGGCGCGTCCATGCCCGGCCGGCGGTCAATTTGCCACGTTCTCGGCCCGCTTGCGCGCCTTCCGCTGCGTCCGTGGAAGCTTTCCGCCGCCGCCTTCCCCTTTGCGCGGAAACGTCTACGTTGCACCCGTTCTAAGAGGGGCATGTTTCATGAGCGTGCTGGTCACGGGCGGCGCCGGTTATATCGGCAGCCACATGGTCTGGGAACTGATCGAGCGCAATGAGGAAGTCATTGTTCTCGACAGGCTCTCGACGGGCTTCCGCTGGGCGGTCGCGCCCGAGGCGACGCTGGTGGAAGGCGACATCGCCGACCAGGCGCTCGTCGCCGATCTGATCGCCAGGCATGGGATCGACGCGGTGATTCATTTCGCGGGCTCCATCGTGGTGCCCGAATCGGTGGCCGATCCGCTCGGCTATTACGAGAACAACACCTGCAAGACCCGCGCGCTGCTCGAGACCTGCGTGGGCGCAAAGGTGCCGCACTTCATCTTCTCCTCCACCGCGGCCGTTTATGGCGGGGCGGGCATGGAGCCGGTCGCTGAAGACGCCCGGCTCGCGCCCGAAAGCCCCTATGGGCAGTCCAAGCTGATGAGCGAGTGGATGCTTCGCGACGCGGCCGCCGCGCACGGCTTCACCTACACCGCGCTGCGCTACTTCAACGTGGCGGGCGCCGACCCGCGCGGCCGTACGGGCCAGTCCACGGCAGGCGCGACCCATCTCATCAAGGTCGCCTGCGAGACCGCGCTGGGAAAACGGCCCCGTCTGCAGGTCTATGGCGCTGACTATCCGACGCCCGACGGCACCTGCATCCGCGACTACATCCATGTGAGCGACCTGGCCGCCGCGCACCGGCTCGCGCTCGACCGGCTGCGCGCGGGCGGCGAGAGCATGGTCGCCAATCTCGGCTACGGCCACGGCTTCTCGGTGCTGGAGGTGATCGAAAGCGTGCGCCGCGTCCATGGCAGCGATTTCGAGGTGGTCATGGCCGACCGGCGTCCGGGCGACGCGCCCGCGGTGGTCGCCAACCCCGCGCGGGCGAGGGCCGAACTCGGCTGGACGCCCTCCCATGACGATCTCGACACCATCGTAGGCCATGCGCTCGCCTGGGAGCAGTCGCTCGCCAAGAAGAACTCGCCTGCGGCGGTGTAGCCATTTTGCATCGCCGCGCACCATTCAGCGCGGCCGCCCTGCGCCTTTGCCGTTGATTTGATCCGCCGTTTCGCCCACGGTGCGCCCCGGGGGAAGGGTGGAGCTTTCGGGAACCTGGCCTGTGTTGTGCGCGAGGCGCTTAGCCTTTCGCGCTTACCGGCCGGCCGCGAAGGGGAGTTGTTGTTTTTGCGAGTCGCGGCCAAGCGCCCCCAGCCTGCACGATCGGCTCTTCTGGCGGCCTGCGCAGGCCTGAGCCTTGCCGTGGCGGCGACGCCCACGCGCGCCTTTGAGCTTTTCGGCATCAAGATCTTCGAGCGCGAGAACGAGGCCGACCCGGAAGACGTGATCGGCGAGCCGCAGCGCTACACGGTCGATTTCATCGTGGAAGGCGACGACGAGGAGATCGAGGAGGCTTACCGGCGCGCCTCCGACCTGTGGGGCGACCGCGACGAGCCGGCATCCGGCGCGGCCGGCCTCATCGCCAAGGCGCGCTCCGACTACCGTCGGCTGCTTCTCGCCTCCTATGCCGTCGCCCGCTACGGCCCGACCATCTCGATCCGCATCAATGGGCGCGAAGCGGCCGAACTGGCGCCCGACGCCGAGCTGCCCGACCCCGCTTCCGTCGTGGTCGCCATTGAGCCCGGCCCGGAATTCCGCTTCGGCGAAACCGTGATCTCCGAGCGTGCGCCGCCGCCTATCGACGAGGACGACGAGGTGGAAGCGCCTGAGGACGTCGGCTTCGTGACCGGCGAACCGGCGCGCTCGACCGCGATCGTGACCGCCGCCCGGCTGTCCGTGGAGGCGTGGCGCGAGCAGGGGCGTCCCAAGGCCGAACTCGTCGAGGAGCGGATCGAGGCCGCGCATGACGAGAACCTCGTCGACGTGGCGCTTACGGTCGAGCCCGGCCCGCGCGCGGTCTATGGCCCCGTCGGCGTGCAGGGCACGGAGCGCATGGATCCGGAATTTGTGGCCTTCATGACGGGGCTCGAGCCCGGCCAGGAATACGACCCGGACGATCTCGAACGCGCCTCCGAGCGCCTGCGGCGCTTGGACGTGTTCCGCACCGCGCGCCTGGAGGAGGCGGAAGCTGTCGGGCCCGACGGGTCGCTGCCCATCACCGTGGTGGTGCAGGAGCGGCCTCTGCGCCGGTTCGGCGTGGGCGCGAGCTATTCCACCGTGGATGGCGCGGGCGTCGAGGCCTACTGGCTGCACCGCAACCTGTTCGGCCGCGCCGAGCGCCTGCGCGTCGAGGGGCGCGTGGCGGGCATCGGCGCGAGCCTCGACCCCGAGGATTTCACCTACCGCCTGGGCGCGAGCTTCCTGAAGCCCGGCATCCTCACGCCGGATACGGACTTCACCGCGTCCCTGTTCGGCGACCGCGAGGTGCTCGACCCCTACACCCGCACCGGCGTGAACGGCGAAGTGGGCGTGACGCAAATCTTCAACGAGGATCTTTCGGGTCGCCTGCTCGTGCAGGCCGGCTACAACCGCTTTGAGGAGGAGGCGTTCGACCGCGAGCGCGACTTCACCCATCTCGGGCTGCTCGGCGGGCTCGTGCTCGACCGGCGCGACGACCCGGCCAACGCCACCGAAGGGTATTACCTGGAGGCCACCGCCGAGCCCTTCTACGAGTTCGAATATGGCAACCCCACGCTGCGCCTCATCACGGAGGGCCGCGCCTATCTGGGATTCGGCGAGGACGATCCCTTCGTCTTGGCCGGCCGGCTGCGGCTGGGCTCGATCCTGGGGCCGCCGCTCGACGAGATTTCGCCCGACAAGCTCTTCTTCGCGGGCGGCGGGGGCTCGGTGCGCGGCTACGCATTCCGCTCGATTGGCCTGCCGGTGTTCGAGGACGGCGAGGACACCGGCGACGTGACGGGCGGCAGGAGCCTCGTGGAGGCCTCGGTGGAGGCGCGGGCGCGGGTCACGGAGACGATCGGCTTGGTCGGCTTCGTCGATGCGGGCTATGTGGGCGAGAACCCATTTCCCGAATTCGATGAGGACGTGAAGATCGGCGCAGGCGTCGGCTTGCGTTATCTCACGGGCTTCGGTCCCATCCGGCTCGATGTCGCGGTGCCGCTCGACCCCGGCGAGGACGACCCCGACTTCGCCTTCTATGTCGGCATAGGGCAGGCCTTCTGATGCGGCTCCTTCTCTTCGCCCTGCTGCTTTTCGCCGCTCTCTGGCATGCGCCGGCTCTCGCTCAAAGCGAAGCCGAGGACCGCTCTTATTTCCTGGGCTTGGTCGAGAGCCAGCTTTCCGGCCCCAACCGCCAGATCCGCATTTCCGGCATCGAAGGCGTCTTGTCGTCCAACGCGACGATCCGTTCCATCACGGTGAGCGACAACGAAGGCGTTTGGCTTTCCATCAACAATGCCCGCATCGTCTGGGACCGCTCCGCGCTTCTGTTCGGCCGGCTGGAGATCGAAACGCTCGCCGCCGACAGCATCGACGTTTACCGCCTGCCGGGGACGGACGAGACCGTCACGCCCGAGGCCGAGCCCTTCCAATTGCCCGAACTGCCGCTGTCGATCACGCTCGATCGGCTGGAGGTGCCGCGCGTCTATTTCGGACCCACCGTGTTCGGCCTCGAGTCCGTCCTGAACGTGGCCGGCGAGTTGAGCCTCGTCGAAGGCGCGCTCGACACGGCGCTCGCCGTCACCCGTCTCGACGGACCGGGCGGCGCGCTCAGGCTCGCCGCGAGCTACTCCAACGAGACCGAAGTCCTTTCGGTCGATCTCAACCTGTCCGAGCCCGAGAACGGCGTTGTCGCCAACCTGCTGAACATCGAGGGCCGGCCGCCGATCACGCTTGCGCTCAACGGCACGGGCCCGCTGTCGCGCTTCGACGCGCAACTCGCGCTCGACGCGGCGGGCGCGCGCGCCGTGTCCGGCACGGCCCAGGTCCGACGCGACGCGGCGGCTTACGGCTTCACCGTCGATGTCCGAGGCGACGTGGCCCGGCTGATCGCGCCGCGCTTCCGCCCGTTCTTCGGCGAAGAGGTGACGCTTTCGGCCGAAGGCGCCGTGCCCGACGTCGGTGGCTTCACGCTGGAGCGTTTGGCGCTTGACGGCAGGGCGCTCGACGTGGATCTCGCGCTGGGCACCGCGCCCGACGGCTTCCTGCGGCGGCTCGCGCTCGACGCCCGGCTCGGCACGGGCGACGGCGCCCCCACCGTCCTGCCCGTACCCGGCGGAAACACGACGGTCCGCTCGGCCCGCGCGGAAGTGAACTTCGGCGAAGGCGGCGAGTGGACCGGCCGCATCGAGGCCGCCGATTTCGCTACGCCCGCCTTCTCCGCGCAGTCCTTCGGCATCACTCTGGGCGGGGTGGCCGAGAACCTGAACGACCCGGCCGCCCGGCGCATCACCTTCAACGCGAGCGGCGGCGCGCTGGGCGTCGAGGCCAGCCAGCCGGAGGTCACGGAGGCGCTGGGGAACAGAATCTTGCTCAACGTGGAGGGCGAGTGGCGTTCCGGCCAGCCGATCCGCTTGTCGCGCGCCGAGCTTTCCGCCCAAGCCCTGGAACTCGCGCTGGCCGGCGAGATCGCCGAAAATACGTTCGCCGGGACGATCGAGGTGGACGCCTCCTCGATCGCCCCGTTCTCCGCGCTGGCCGGCCGCGACCTCAATGGGCGGCTGGCGCTCGACACCGAGGGCACGGTGGGGCTCCTTTCCGGCGCGTTCGATCTTGCGCTGGACGGGTCGGCCACGGGACTCGAGCTCGGCACCCCCGCGCTCGACCGGCTCCTCGCCGGAGAGACGACGCTTTCGGGCCGCGTTGCGCGCGGGGAGGAGGGGTTCCGCGCCGAGCGGCTCACCCTCAGCAATCCCCAGCTCACATTGACCGCAGATGGCGCCTTTTCCACGGGCGCCGCCGATTTCGACTTCAGCGCCGAGCTGGCCGATCTTGCACTCCTTTCGGACCGCGCGTCGGGCCGCCTGACGCTCTCGGGCCGCGCGGAAGGCCAGAACGACAATATCGGCATCACCCTGAACGCGGTCGTGCCCGAAGGCGCGCTTGTCGGCCGGCCGCTCCAAGACGCCCAGGCGCAGTTCGCCGGCAGCCTGACGAAGGGCAATCTCGAAGGCCGGCTCACGGCCGAAGCGCGGTTGGCCGAGCAGCCCGTGTCGCTTTCCACCACGCTGGCCGTCAGCGGGGGCGAGCGGCGGCTATCCGACCTCGACTTCCGGGCCGGCGGCACGGCATTGACCGGCTTCGTCGTGCAGAACCCGGCCGGTCTCTTTTCCGGCAATCTCAACCTGTCCTCGTCCGACATCTCCACCGCCGCGGCATTGTTCCTCGTGGAGGCGAGCGGCGCGGCCGTCGCGGAGGTCACGCTGGGCGCCGTCGAGGGGCGGCAGGACGCCAGGGTGGAGGCGAGCCTGTCCAATATCCGCGTGAATGACATCCGGATCGGCGGCGCGGAGGTCGAGGCGGACGTGACCGACCTGTTGGGCGTGCCGACGGTGGAAGGGACGGTCAGCGCCACGGCGGTCGAGGCGGGCGGCGTGTCCGTCGCCACGCTGGAGGCGAGCGCCACCGCCACCGGCGGCCGAACCGAATTTTCCGCCGAGGCGCGCCTCGCCAATGGCGCCGACATCGGCCTGGCGGGCAGCCTGGAGCCGGAAGGCCAGGGTTTTCGCCTGGGGCTGACGGAAGCGCGGCTCGCTCTCGGTGAGCTTGCCGCTCGGCTCCTTGAGCCGACGAGCCTCACGGTCGAAGGCTCCACCATCCGCCTGCCCGGTCTGGCGCTTGAGGTGGGCGGCGGGCGCATCGAAGCCCAAGGCACGATCGCCGAAACGCTCGACGTCGCGCTGTCGCTCGATGAAGTGCCGCTCGACATCGCCAATGCCGTGCGGCCGGATCTCGAACTGTCCGGTCTGGTCAGCGGCAGTGCTCGCGTCTCCGGCACCCGGGCCGAGCCGCAGATAGAGTTCGACCTTTCCGCCCCCGCCATCCGGGCCGCCGCGTTGTCCCGCGCGGGGATCGGCAGCCTGGCGATTTCCGCCGAGGGGAGAACCGCCGGCAACCGGCTCGACCTCAACGCCAGCCTGTCGAGCCCCGAAGGCCTGCGCGCGACCGTGGCCGGCGCGCTGCCGCTGGACGAGGGCGAGCTTGCGCTCGACGTGAACTTGGAAGCCTTTCCGCTGGCGATCGCAAACGCCGTCGTGCCCGAGCTGGAGCTGGCAGGCACGTTGGCCGGCACGGCGCGGCTCACCGGAACGTATGCGGAACCCGAAGCCATTTTCGACCTGCGCGGCACGGGCTTGTCCGCGGCGCCCCTGGCCCGAGCGGGCGTGCCGCCGCTTACGGTGGTTGCGACCGGCAGCTTCGTCGATCAGCTCCTCACATTGGAGCGGGCCACGATCGAAGGCCCTGGCGGTCTGCGCGCCTCCGCACAAGGAAGGATCCCCTTGACAGGGGGCGAACTCGCGCTGGACGTCGATCTTGAATCGCTCCCGCTGGCGATCGCCAATGCCGTCCGCCCGGAGCTGGAGCTTGCGGGAACGCTCTCGGGCACGGCGCAACTCTCGGGAACGCTGGCCGACCCTTCCGCCAGGTTCGATCTGCGCGGCGCGAACCTTTCCGCCGCTCCGCTGGCCCGCGCGGGCGTGCCGCCCCTTTCCGCAACGGCGAGGGGCAGCTTCGCCGATCAAGTGCTGACGCTGGAGCAGGGGGTTGTCGAAGGCGCCGGCGGCCTGCGCGCCGCCGTCCAAGGCAGGATTCCGCTGGAGGGCGGCGATCTTGCGCTGGATGTGAGCCTTGAAGCCTTCCCTCTGACCACCGCCGGCGCGTTCTTTCCCGAACTGGAGCTGGCCGGCACGCTTTCCGGCACGGCTCAGGTGGGGGGCACGCTCGCAAACCCGACGGCCACGTTCGACCTGCGCGGCGCGGGGCTGACGGCGGGCGTCCTTGCCCGCGCGAGCGTGCCGCCGCTCTCGGCGATGGCGGCGGGCCGCTTCGCCGATCGCGTGCTGACGCTCGATCAGGTGATCGTCGAGGGCGCCGGCGGATTGCGCCTTGTGGCCGAAGGCGTGGTGCCGCTCGAAGGCGGGCCGATCGACCTCGACGTCTCCCTGGAAAGCTTCCCGTTGAGCGTGGCCAACGCCTTCGTTCCCGGCCAGGATCTTTCGGGGGCGATCACGGGCAGCGCTCAGATCGGCGGCACGCTCGATTCGCCGACGGCCAGCTTCGACCTGGCCGGCGCGAACCTTTCCGCCGCCCCGCTCGCCAGCGTGGGTGTGCCGCCCCTCACGCTTTCGGCGCGGGGCCGCTTCGCGAATGACGTTCTGACGCTGGACGCCGCATTCGTCACCGGCGGCGGCCTCGCGATCACCGCGGAAGGAACCGTGCCGGTGACGGGCGGACCCATCGCGCTCGACGTGACGCTCCAGTCGTTTCCGCTCGGCATCCTGAACGGCGTCGCCCCCAACCAGGCCTTGGCGGGCACGATCACCGGCACGGCGCGCGTGTCCGGCACCTTGGCGGCGCCGCAAGCGAGTTTCGACCTGCGCGGCGCAGGGCTGTCGGCCGCCCCGCTCGCCCGCGCTGGCGTGGCGCCGCTGACGCTTTCGGCCAGCGGGCGCTTCGCCGACGACGCCATCGTGCTTGAAGCAGCTTCGCTCCAAAGCGCGGCCGGCCTGACGCTCACGGCAAGCGGGCGTTTGCCGATCCGGGGGGCGGGCGCCGATCTGAGCATCGACGGCTCGGTGCCGCTTGGCCTCGCCAACGGCTTTCTGGCCGAGCGGGGCGCGCAAGCCTCCGGCACCCTTGAGGTGAGGGCCACCGTCATGGGCAGCCTGGCCGATCCCGACCTGCGCGGCATGTTCTCGACCGCAGGCGCGAGCTTCGTCGATCCGCAAACCAATGTGCGGCTCACCGGCATCAATCTCATGGGCTCGCTCGACGGCGATGCGATCACGATCCGATCGGCCAGCGCGGCGGTCGCGGGAGGCGGCACGATCTCGGCCAGCGGCACGATCGGCCTTTCCGGCGACCTGCCCGCCGACATCGGCGTCACCCTGTCGAGCGCCCGCTATGCCGACGGCGACCTGCTGGTCGCGACGGTCAGCGGCAATGTCCGCGTTTCGGGCGCGCTTCGGCGCGACCCGCTCGTGAGCGGCACGCTCGATGTCGAGCGCGCCCAGATCACCGTGCCCAGCACGTTCGGCGGCCGCGCGCCCAATATCGAGGTCACGCACATCAACCCGCCGCCCGGCGTGCGGGCCACCCTTGAGCGTGCTCGCGTCGCCGTCCGCGCCGATGACGGCACGCCCGCGCCGACGGCCCGCCCGAGCGTGGTGCGGCTCGACATTCAGCTCAACGCGCCCAACGAGGTTTTCGTCCGCGGCCGAGGCCTCGACGCCGAGCTCGGCGGCTCGGTGCGGCTGACCGGCCCGATCTCCAGCATCGAGCCGGTGGGCGGCTTCCGGCTGATCCGCGGACGGCTCGACATCCTGGGCCAGCGCATCACCTTCGACGAGGGCACGGTGACGCTTGTGGGCGACCTCGATCCCTTTCTCGACTTCACGGCCAGCACCGAAAGCGAGGGGGTCACCGCCTTCATCATCCTGCGCGGCCGCGTCTCCGATCTCGACATCTCGTTCTCCTCCGATCCGCCTTTGCCCGAGGACGAAGTTTTGGCCCGCATCATCTTCGGGCGCAGCATCGACGAACTCTCGCCCTTGCAGATCGCCCAGCTCGCCGCGGCCGCCGCCGAGCTGGCGGGCGGCGGAAACACCTCGCTTCTGGGTTCGTTGCGCGAAGCCACCGGGCTCGACGACCTCGACGTGGTGACCGACGAAGAGGGCAACGCCGCCGTCCGGGCGGGCCGATACGTCCAGGAGAACGTGTATCTCGGCGTGGAGGCCGGCGCCGGCGGCGGGCGGGCGACGATCAACCTCGACATCACCGACAATCTCCGCGTCCGCGGCGCCGTCGGCACCGATTCGAGCCTCGGCGTCTTCTACGAGCGCGACTACTGAGCTTTCTCGGACGAATTCCGTGTGGCGGCGCTGATATTGGTTATTTCTGCCGCCGCCAGTGCCGTGCTACTGATTCGTTAACTGGCCTGGCCACGCGCAAGACGGGCGGACCATGAGGGTGGATCACGACGAAGCCGGGCTTCGTGCCGAGAACGCTCGGTTGCGGGAAGCCCTCCGGGACGCCGAACGCCGGCTGGAGGCTTTGGCGAAGCTGGGCCGCGTGGAAAACCCAAGCGCATCCGCGATGTCGCCTTTCTCCCGGATCGACCGGCTTGGGTTGGAGCTGTCCGATCTCCGCCAGCGCCAGGAATTCGTCGAAGGCATTCTGGAAAGCAGCGGCGACTGCATCGACGTGCTCGACCTCGACGCACGGCTCCTTTTCATGAGCCCTGGCGGGCAGCGCATCATGCAGATTGATGACCTTGCGCCGCTGATCGGCTTTCCCTGGGTCGACTTCTGGGACGGTGACAGCCGCGGCGATGCGGAGGCCGCTTTGGCGGTGGCGCTGGCCGGCGGAACGGGTCGCTTCGTGGGCGCCGCGCCCACCGCCAAAGGCCTCATGAAATGGTGGGACGTGGTGCTGACCCCCATGCGCGACGGCGAGGGCCGGGTGGCTCATCTGCTTTCGGTGTCGCGCGACATGACCCGCGCGCGCGCCGCCGAGGACGCGCTGCGCGAAAGCGAGACACGGCTCAGGCTGGCGCAGGCCGCGGGCGGCATCGGTGTTTTCGAGACCGATCTGCAGAGCGGCCAGACGATGCTTTCGGAGGAGTGCCGCGCGATTTACGGCCTGCCGCCGGGCGAGATCTACCATGCGGCGGACATCGAGGCGCTGGTCCTCCCAGAGGACCGGGCGAGCTTCGAAAGCCTGGGCGCGCGCTCGGGCAGCGCCGGCCGGGCGGCGGAATACCGGATCCGCCGCGCGGACACCGGCCGCGTGGTTCATGTCTCCCGCCATGCCGACATCGTGCCGGGCCCCGACGGGTCCTTGGGCAAGTTCGCGGGCGTGATCCAGGACATCAGCGAGCGCAAGGAAGCGCAGGCGCAGCAGCGGCTCCTGATGCAGGAGCTCGCCCACCGCGTGAAGAACACGCTGGCCATCATCAAGTCGATCGCCAACCAGACGCTCAAGGGGCTGGAGGATCACGCCGAGGTTCGCGCCTTCGACGCCCGGCTGCTCGCGCTGGGCCGCGCTTTCGACGTGCTCCTGCAGGAAAGCTGGGCGGCAGCGCGGATCGTATCGGTTGTCGAGGGGGCGGTCAGTCCGCATGGCGGCGCAAGGCGCTTCTCGCTTCAAGGGCCCGACATCATGGTGGGTCCCAAATCCGCCCTGTCGCTCGTGCTCCTCCTGCACGAGCTCTGCACCAACGCCGCGAAATACGGCGCCCTGTCGCAGCGCGAGGGCCGGATCGATCTCTTCTGGCGCATCCTGCCTTCCGGCGCTGAGCCGGAGCTGATGATGGAGTGGATCGAAAAGGGCGGCCCTCCGGTCAGCGCTCCCAACCGAAAAGGCTTCGGCTCGCGCATCGTGTCGCTGGGGCTCGCCGGCGCGCGGAACGCGGATGTGGAATACCGGCCCGAGGGGCTTTGCGCGCGCTTCCGCGCGCCCTTGTCCATGCTGGAGAGTTGAGCGGCCGGGACCGCGCCTATTGGGTCAGCGCGCCCGTCACGCCCCAGGTGTCGCCGACCACATAGCCTTGCACGAAGGGGTCGGTCGGGTCGAGGAAATAGGTCATCTGGCCGGTGATCCAGGCGCGGCCGCCGATCGTCGGCAGGATGGCCGGCCTGCCGCCGACCGTGGTGGTTCCCGCGATGCGCCCTGTGAAGCGTGAGCCGGTGATCGAGGTGTGAACGAGTTCCTCGCCGTCCCGCAGGAGGCCGCGCGCGTGGAGGATCGCCATGCGCGCGCAGGTGCCGGTGCCGGTGGGGCTCCTGTCGTGCCGGCCCGGCGCCATCACGCAAGAGTTCTTCGTCGGCTGGCCGGGCCCCATGAAGGGTCCCGCGAACTGCACGATGGTGACGTTGCGGATGTCCGGGTTCTCGGGATGCGCGCAGGGGAGCTGCTCACGCGCGGCGAGCCTGATCTTCTCGCCCAGGATCACCATGTCGCGGGCCTCGTGCGGCTCGATGGAGAACCCGAGCGCGCCCGCGTCCACGCTGGCGTAGAACATGCCGCCATAGGCGATGTCGGTGCGCACCGTGCCGACGCACTCCACTTCGAGAGCTGCGTCGAGCCGGTCCACGAAAGACGGCACGTTGGCGATCTCGATGCTTTCGACGCGTCCCTCGCGGCATCGCGCCTCCACCCGCACCGGCCCGCCGGGCGTGTCGAGATGGATCACGGCCAGCGGTTCGCCCATGGGCAGGATGCCGGTCTCGAGCAGCACGGTCGTCGCGCACATCGCGTTCGACCCCGACATCGGCACGTATTCGGTGCTCTCCATGATGATTACGCCGGCATCGCAGTCGGGTCGGGTCGGCGGCGTGAGGAGGATCGCGGAGCGCGTCACCTTGCCCCGCGGCTCGCAGAGGAGGAAGCGGCGGAGCCCGTCTCCCTCGCGCTCCATGTGCCGCATCTTGTCGAACATGGTTTTTCCCGGTGGAGGCAGGACGCCTCCCACGATCACGTCACCCACCTCGCCTTCGGCATGGCAGCCGATCACATGGATCGCCCTGGTGGTCCGCATGGCGGCTCAGGCGGCCTTGGCGCCGATCCCGCCCGCCGCGTCGTCGAGCGCGCCGCGCAAGGCCTCCACCATGAAGTCGATCTCGTCATGGGAAACGATTAGCGGCGGGCAGAAGCAGAGCGCGTCCACCGCTGCGCGGGAAATGACGCCGCGCCGCTGAAGAAAGCCGTTGGCGAGCAGGCCGAGCTTTGCGGGCGCCTGCCAGGGCGTCCGGGCCGTCTTGTCGGCCACCAACTCCACCGCCGCGATCAGGCCCAGGCCCCGCACCTCGCCCACCAGCGGATGGCCCTCGAGCTCGCGCAGCCGCTTCTGCATGTAGCCGCCGATCTCCGCCGCCCGCGCGACCAGCCCGCGCTCCTCGATGATCCTGATGTTTTCGAGCGCGACCGCCGCCGCGACCGGGTGGCCCGCGCCCGTCACGCCCTGGCCGAGCGTGCCGATGCGGTTGGATTCGTCCGCCACGGGTTCGAACACCTTTTCGTTCACCAGCACCGCCGAGATGGGAAGATAGGAGGAGGAAAGCTGCTTGGAGGTGACGAGGATGTCGGGCGCGAGCCCGAAGGTCTGCGAGCCCCACATCCGGCCGGTGCGGCCGAACCCGTTGATCACCTCGTCGGCCACGAGCAGGACGTCGTGGCGCTTCAGAACGGCCTGCACCTTCTCCCAATAGGATTTTGGCGGCACCACCACGCCGCCGGCGCCCATCAAGGGTTCGCCGATGAACGCGGCCACCGTTTCCGGCCCTTCGTCCAAGATGAGCTGCTCCAGCTCCTCCGCCATGCGGGTGGAGAACTCTTCCTCGGTTTCGCCAGGCCGGCCTTCGCGCCAGAAATGCGGACAGGCCGTGTGCAGAATTCCCGGCAGAGGCAGGTCGAAGGATGTGTGGTTGTAGGGCAGGCCGGTGAGGCTCGCCGACAGGGCGGTGACACCGTGATAGCCGCGCTTGCGGCTGATGATCTTCTTCTTCCGCGGCTGGCCCAGCGCGTTGCTGCGGTACCAGACGAGCTTGATGGCAGCGTCGTTGGCTTCCGAGCCGGAATTGGTGAAGAACACCTTGCTCATGGGCACAGGAGCGAGCTGCACGAGCTTCTCGGCCAAGTCGATCACTGGCCCGTGCGATTTGTGGGTGAAGGTGTGGTAGTAGGGCAGGGTGGACATCTGCATGCGTGCAGCATCCACCAGCCGCGGCTCGGAAAAGCCCAGCGCCACGCTCCACAGGCCGGCCATGGCTTCGAGGTAGCGGTTGCCGGCATCGTCGAACACGAACACGCCTTCGCCGCGCTCGATCACCAGCGGCCCCGCCTCCTGGTGGCGGCGGGCATTGGTGTAGGGATGCAGGTGATAGGCGATGTCGCGCTGATGGGGCGAATTGGGCAGTGCTGTCATTCGGAAGTTCTCCAGGCTGACCCGGCCGCGCGGCCAAGCGCGGACATGATCTCGTCCGTGTGCTCGCCGAGCAGGGGCGGCGGGCTCCTGTAGTCCATGGGTGTGCCGGACAGAACGAGCGGCGCGCGCACGCCCGGCACGGTCCCTCCTTGCGCCTCCGGGCGGGCAATGTCGATCCTAAGGCCGCGGGCGATCACCTGGGGATCGGCGAAGACCTCGTCGATCGCGTTGATCGGGCCGGCGGGCACGCCCTCCGCCTCCAGGCGGGAAAGAAGCCCGGCCTTGTCGGAGCCGAGCGTCAGCGCGCAAAGCTTCGGGATCAGCTCCCGCCGGTGCGCCACGCGTCCGGCATTGTCGGCGAAGCGCGGGTCGCGCGCCAGTTCGGGCGCGCCCAGGATGACGCAAAGGCGGGCATACTGGCCGTCATTGCCTGTGGCGATGATGACGTGGCCGTCCGAAACGGGGAAAACCTCGTAGGGCACGATGTTGGGGTGCGCGTTGCCGAGCCGCCCCGGCGCTCTGCCACCGACGAGATAATTCAGCGCCTGGTTGGCGAGCGTCGCCACCGCCGTGTCCAGCAGCGCGCAGTCCACATGCTGGCCTTCTCCCGTCCGGTCGCGATGCCGAAGCGCAGCCAGGATTCCGACCGCGGCGTAAAGGCCGGTGAACAGGTCGATCACGGCCATGCCGACCTTGGTGGGCTGCCCTTCCGCGTCGCCCGTCACGCTCATCAGCCCGCCCATGCCCTGGATCAGGAAATCATAGCCGGCGCGGGACGCGTAAGGCCCGTCCTGTCCGAAGCCCGTGATGGAGCAGGTCACGAGGCGGGGGTTGAGGTCTGAAAGGCTGTCATGGTCCAGCCCATGGCGCTTGAGCGCGCCGACCCGGAAATTCTCGATCACCACATCGGCTTCGCCCGCCAGGCGGCGGACGACCTCGCGTCCCTCCGGCGTTTCGAAATCGACAGCGATCGAGCGCTTTCCCCGATTGCAGGAGTGGAAATAGGCGGCCGAGAGCCGCTCGCCGTCCGTCCCTGCCACGAAGGGCGGCCCCCAGTGGCGCGTGTCGTCGCCCGCCCCAGGCCGCTCGACCTTGATCACGTCCGCGCCGAGATCGGCGAGCAACTGGCCGGCCCACGGCCCGGCCAGGATGCGCGCGAGCTCCAGCACTCTGACGCCGTGAAGCGGCCCGGCCATCACGCGCGTTCCCGGCCGATGCCGATGATCTCGCGCGCCTCGGCCGGCGTTGCGGTTTCCATGGACAGCTCGTCCAGGATGCGCTTGATCTTCGCCACCTGCTCGGCGCTGCTTTGCGCGAGCCGGCCGGGGCCGAGCCAGAGATTGTCCTCGAGTCCCACCCGCACATGCCCGCCCATCACGGCAGCCATCGTGCAGAGCCCCATCTGCGCGCGGCCCGCCGGCAGCGCCGACCATTCGAAGTCTTGGCCGAACAGGCGCCTGGCGGTGGCAAGCATCGCCGTCAGGCTTTCGGCGTCCGCGCCGATCCCGCCCAAGATGCCCATGACGAACTGCATGAAGGGTCTTCCCGTCACGATCTTGCGGTCGATCAGGTGGGCCAGGCTGTAGAGATGGCCGACATCGTAAGCCTCGAACTCGAAGCGCGTGCCGCGGCTGCCGAGCTCGGTGACGAAGCGCTCGATGTCGGAAAACGTGTTGCGGAAGAAGCCGTCCTTGGTGGCCTCGAGGAACGGAACCTCCCAGTCATGCCGCCACTCCCGCTTCTTCTCCGCCATGGAGTGGAGCGCGAAATTCATGGTGCCCAGGTTCAACGAGCACATTTCGGGTATCAGCCGCAGCGGACCCTCCAGGCGCTGTTCGATCGTCATGCGCGAGCTGCCGCCGGTGGTGATCGACAACACGGCGTCGGTCTGGGCGCGGATGCGTTCCACCACATCCTCGAACAAAGCCGGGTCGGAGGAGGGTTTTCCCGTTTCGGGATCACGCACATGCAGGTGCAGCACCGCCGCGCCCGCTTCCGCCGCTCCAACCGCCTGCTCGGAGATCTCCTCAGGCGTGACCGGCAGGTGAGGCGACATCGACGGCGTGTGGATCGAGCCCGTCACCGCTGCTGTGATGATGGTCTTTCGCGCAACCATGCCGTTCAGCTGCGCCCGATCTCGGCCAGCGCCTCGCGCGCCGAGCGGCCGAACTTTTCGGCGATCTTCTCAAGCTCGGCATCGGACGCGTTGTAGGGTGGGGCGAGGATCACGGTGTCACCGCGCACACCGTCCACATTGCCGCCGGAGGGGTAACAGATCAGCCCGTTCTCGAAGCTTTTGGCGCGGATGCGCAGGTAGAGCTGGCAGTCGGCGGGGAAGGGCTCTTTCGACTCCGGGTCGGCTACGAACTCCACGCCCCAGAAATAGCCGCGGCCGCGAATGTCACCAACCTCCGGCACGCCGGCGAGCGCCTCGGTGACCATCGCCGCGAAACGCGGGCCGTTCGCGCAAACGTGCTCGATCAGGCGGTCACGCTTGAGCACCTTGAGCACCGCGGCGCCCGCCGCGCAGGCGGTGGTGTGGCCGGTGAAGGTGTGGCCCGTCAGCGGCCCGCCATGGGCGGCGCGGATCGCGTCGCGCACATGATGGCCATAGACCGCCGCGCCGAGCGGCACATAGCCCGCGCCCAGGCCCTTGGCGATCGCCATGATGTCGGGCACGACGCCGTCATGCTCCAGCGCGCGAAAGGTGCCGCAGCGGCCCGTGCCGCACATCACCTCGTCGGCGATCATCAACACCCCGTGGCGGTCGCAGATCTCGCGGACCCGAGCCGCGTAGCCCAGCGGGGCGGGCACCACACCGCCCGCCGCGCCCACCACGGGCTCGAACACGAAACCGGCGACGTTCTCCGGCCCCAGACGCAGGATCTCGTCTTCGAGTTCGCCCGCGCAGAATTCCGCCACGTCCTCCTTTGCCACGCCCGCCGGCGGACGATAGGCGTTGACGGGGGACAGCAGAGAAGCCTCCACCAGCGCGCCTTCGAACGGCGCGCGGCGCTCCAGAAAGCCGGACAAAGCCAGCACGCCGAGCGTGTTGCCATGCCAGGAACGCTGGCGCGAGATGAAGCGGCGCCGGCTCATCTCGCCCTTCGCTGCGTGATATTGCAGCGCGAGCTTGAGGCAGGACTCCATCGCTTCCGACCCGCCCGACACGAAGACCATGGAATCGAGGTCCGCCCCGCAGCCTTCGGCCACGAGCGCGGTCAGCTCTTCCAGCGGATCGCTCGTGAAGGTGTAGCGATAGCCGTGCATCACCCGGTCGAGCTGGTCCTTGATGGCGGCGATCACTTCCTGGTGGCCGTAGCCCAGGCAATAGACGGCCGGCCCGCCGGAGCCGTCCATGTAGCGGCGGCCCTCCGTGTCGGTGACGTAAGACCCCTTGCCCCACGCCACTTTCGGCAGCGTGGCGGCGGCCACGGAGGTCGATTCGGTCGAAGGCGCGGCGTGGGTGTTCAAGATGGGCGCTCTGAT
This sequence comes from Mesorhizobium sp., assembly GCA_035998495.1. Lineage (GTDB taxonomy): Bacteria > Pseudomonadota > Alphaproteobacteria > Rhizobiales > Rhizobiaceae > Mesorhizobium_B. Next base: position 51,520 of record DASYHP010000030.1, on the reverse strand, counting down.
CTTGTGTTCGGGTCAGCAGGGCAATCGACTCGCGAGGCTTTTGCCTCACGTGAGGAAGCGCCGCAACACGTTGCGCGTTACTTGGGCCACCATCGGATCCTGCCGGGCGAGCCCCATCACCCAGTCGCAGGTGCCGGCGTGGAAGACCTCGCCCTTGCCGCGCGGGAACGAGACGATCATGCCGGAGCCCCGCTTGGTCCGCTCGACCGCCTCGGCGTCACTGCGGCCGAGGAGCACGGAGGCGACATACTCCGCGTCCTCACTGCCGAGAAAACTTTCGCCCGGCTTGATGGCCGGTCCCTCTTCCAGCGTGGAGGACAAGCCCAGCGCCAGGATTTCCAGGCCCGCGGGCACATCGTCGAGCTGGGCGGGAAAGGGGAGCCCACCCCTGATCTCGTAAGGCAGGCCGTCCACCTCGTAGCCAAAGATGCGGCTTTCCGCGCCGAGCACGTCGCCATAGTAGAGGCCGGTGTTTTCGAACGCCCAGTGCTCAGGGCGGTAGACCGGAAAACCCTTGGCGCCGCGGGGGGAACAGCCGGACCAGCTCGCATACATGCCATGCGTGGCGTTGAGCCCGAAACTCGAAGCGCCGGGCCGGCCGATCTCCGGCGCTTCCCAGGACTCCGTCACGAGATGACGCGGGCCTGTGCGCATGAACGGGTCTTCGGCGCGGGCGAGATATTTGTGGCAGACCTGCTTTCGGCCTTCCTCCTCCAGCCTGATCTGCCACATGAAATTGCCGGCGAAGCGCGCCGCGCGGCCGCCGCGCTCGACGAAAGCGTCGATGGTGTCGCGCATCGCCCAGGACCAGTACTCGTCGTGGCCGACGCAGACGACGCAGGCGTAGCCGTCGAGCAACTCGGGCCGGAAATGCAGGTCGGTCTGGCTAACGAGGTCCACCGCGAACCCCTCCGCCTCAGCCCAGAGCACGAAATGGCGCTCGAAGCTCGCCCAGCCGGCCGAGACGTATTTCTTGCTGTAGCCGTTGCGAAAGGCCCATTCCATATGCGGGTAGCGCGGCTCCGACATCGGCGGCGGCGCGTCCCAAGGAACGGCGCGCGGCGCATCCGGCGGCAGGCTGACGAAGCCCTTTGCGAGCGGCCGCTCGATCGAGAGCACGGGCGAGAAACGATCGCCGTTCGGGCCGCAAAAGCCCTGATAGTGGTTGGAGCCGCCCCAGTCATTGTAGGCCGTCCAGGTGCTCGTGGCCGCAATCAGGAGCAGCCGGCCGCGCTTCAGCGAGTCCTTGCCGGGACGGATGATGAACAGGTGCTCGTGGGCGTCCGCTGCCCGGCCGTCCTCAAGGGCCGTGCAGCGAACGACATAGGCGCCCGACGGCCAGTCGGCTTCGACGGGGATGCCGAGCGAGGCCGGCCAGCCGCAGCCCGCCACTGAACAGTCGTCCGGCGTGTCGCGCCATTCGCCCATGAAGCCGTTGCGCTGGAACATCGGCGTCTGCGCCGCGCCGTCGCGAAACACCTCCACGGCGAAGCTTTCGGCATTGGTGCAGACATGCAGCGACGCCACCTCGCCGGGGGCGTAGGAGAGCCGGTCGGTATAGCCCCAGATACGCTTCTCGGCGGGCGGCGCGGCGAAAGCCCGCTCCGCATAGTTGCCGAACACGGCCTGGTGAATCCAGGCTGCGTCCGGGTGCTGATCGTCGCCGGCCATGATCGCGCCTCCTCAGCGCGAACCTAGCCGAGATGGCGAAGGGCGAAATGGGCCTGGAGAGCCGGCCGGAGAGGCCAGGGCGAAGCGCCGGCGCGGCAGGCTTGGTCCCTTTCAGGCGGCCCGGAACGTGAAACGCCTGTGCCCCCAATAGCTGGTCAGCGCCGGGCTCAGCACGCCGATGGCATGGGCAGTGATCTCAGGATTCCATGCATAGCCGAGGGTCGGGAACAGGTGCTGCGCCAGGGCGACGCTCACGAGCCAGACCTGGGCGAGCGCCACCGCGTTGACCAGAGCGAAGCGGGCATATTCCTGCCCCGTCGACCGTCCGCTGTCACCGAATACGAAGAGCTTCGCCAACATGAAGGCGGTCGTCATGCCCGTCAGATAGGCTAAAACGATCGCGGACTCGTAGGGCAGGGCGGTGCTGAGCGCCGCGCAACTCGCGACGTTGATTGAGGCCGCCATGCCGCCCACGAGCAGAAAACCCGCGAAACGCCTGGATTCGCCCAGGCGTGGCTCCGAAAACGCCGAATCGATTGCTGCCATCGATCCCCCCTTTCGCCGTGCGTCCGCTTCGGAACGCTTCCGGCGACAAGCCGCCGGCGCTTCCCGCGAAGCCGCCGACCGCCATTCCACCCATCAACCCTTAACATTTGTTTCTAGCACGAGGGCGGGATGGAAGGAAGCTGCGTCGGCGCAAGGTCGCCGAGTGTGGCTTCAAGCCCACACGCCGCCTTCGGCACGGGAGAGGGGGGAGAAGGTTTCGCGCAGTGCTTGGCGAAGGGGTGTGGGTTGAACCCGAAAGAGGCCGGGCCAGTCGATCACCTCGAACAGGTCGGGCGTCACGAGCGCGTCGAGCTGCTGGGCGGTAAAGGGCGGCTTTCGGCTCACGGCCCCATAAGCCTTCAGCCCGGCCCGGAAGAGAGGGTAGGGCACGGGCGCGATAGGCGTGCGGAGGCCCAGCGCCTCGCGCAGGAGCCGCATAAGGTCGATGAAGTCGATCCGCTCCAGCCCGGAGATGCTGAAGCTCTGGTCGGCGACGCGGTGCTCCAAACAGGCCAGGACCACGCCGCAGAAGTCCCCGATGTAAAGCGGCTGTCTCGGATGCCGGCCGTGGCCCGGCACGGGAAAGACCGGCGTTCGTGCCATGAAGCGCGCGAGCCAGCCCAGATGCTTGCGGTCATGTGGCCCGAACATCAGCGTCGGGCGCAGGACGGCGCAAGGGATGTCGCTGCCTCTCGCGATCGCCTCCTGCGCCTTCTTGCTTTCGGTGTAGAGATCGACGGCGCGCGAGTTCACCACCGAGGAGCTGATCTGCACGGCGTAAGTCACGCCCGCCGCGTGAGCCGCCTCGAACAGCCGTTCCGTGGCCACGACGTTATTGAGGCGAAACGCTTGCCTGTGATTCCCGCCGATCTGCGCGTGCGCCACGACCAGCGCATCGGCGCCCTGTAGCGCCTCCTGCCAGCCGCCCGCGCGCGCCAGATCGGCCTCGATCACAGGCACGCCCGGGCGGTGCCGGTGGAGAAGGGCCGCGCCTTGCGCGTCCTTGTCGATGGCGACGACCTCAAACCCCCGCTCTTGCAGCCGCGGGATGAGGTTCATCCCCACGAGGCCGGCCGCGCCCGTCACCACCACCCTTTGCGTGCCCGGCCGGTCCGGCAGGGCAGGGGTTGTCAAAGCTTGGTCCGGTAGAAGAGCGCGCGGGGCGCGAGCCGGATCGCCGTCATGATGAGCCTCCAGCGACGGGGCGTATAAACGACGCGCGCGCCGCTTCTCACCGCCTTGTCGATGTCGGCGGCCACCTGCTCGGGCTTGGCCCACATCGGCCCCGAGCGCTTGGCGAAGCCCGCGGTCATCGGCGTTTCCGTGGGGCCGGGCTTGACGGTCAGCACCTTCAGCGGCGTGCCGTGAAGCCGATGCGCCAAGCCTTCTGCGAAGGCGTCGAGCCCAGCCTTGGCCGCGCCATAGACATAGTTCGAGCGCCGACCCCGGTCGCCGGCCACCGAGCCGATGGCGACGATCACCCGCGGCTTGTCCTGGGGCAGATGCTTCGCCGCCATCTGCAGCCACACGGCGGCCGAGGTGAAATTCACGTCGATGATTCGGCGCGTCTCCTCCGGATCGTCTTCCGCCTTGGGCTGATCGCCCAGAACGCCATAGGCCAGGACCACCTGGTCCGGTATGCCGAGCGCGGATGAGAACTCGCCGAACCGCCGCTCGGCGTCAGCCGTATCGACGAGGTCCGTTTCCACCGCCACGGCTTGGGCCGCGCCGCGTCCCTTGAGGTCGGCGGCGATCGCGTCCAGGCGCGGGCGGTTGCGCCCGACCAGCACAAAACTAGCGCCGCCCCCCGCCCGTCGGCGGCAATAGGCGGAGGCGATGGCGGAGGCCGCGCCCAGAACCAGGATCGTCTCGCTCATGGAATCTCCAGGGCGGCCTCGCGGGTGACCCGCCGCCAGAAATCGGACGTGAAGTTGGAATCGCGTTGCGCCTCCACCTCGCGCCAGCGCGGATAGCCGGCCTGAAACGTTTCAGCCGACATGGTGGCGTCCTTGGCCGGATAAAGCCGGCCGCCGGCCTCCATCACCACATCCGTCATAGCATCGAGCAGTTTTCGCGTGGGCTCGCCCCGATTGGGAAGGTCGAGGGCGAAGGTCGCGCCTTCGGTGGGGAAGGACAGGATGCCGGGCGATTTTTTCGCGCCGAACAGTTTCAGCACCACGAGGAACGATCCCTGATTGCGGCTTGATGTGAGCTCCAAGAGCTTGCGCAGCGCGTCGGGTGCCTGCGCCATGGGGATCACGGACTGGTGCTGGAAGAAGCCGGGCCGGCCATAGAGTCTGTTCCAGTCGTGAATGCCGTCGAGCGGGTACAGAAATGGATCGTAGTGGATGCGCCTGCTCCCCTCCACGCCGGGCCGGCCGCCATAGGCCAGGTTGAAGAGACGCACGGTCGGGCTGCTCAGCAGGGCGGCGGGCGCGTCCAGCGGCACCTTCAGAGCGCGCTTCTGCTTGTGGAGCAGGAGCCCGCCCTCGTCGGAAAAGCGGCCGCGCGTGTAAAGGCCGCGGCCCAGCCCCGCGCCCTTGGCCAAACAGTCCACCCAGGCCACCGTGTAGGGCCAGTCGCGGCTTTCCTCGGACGCGCGGAAGAAGTCGTCGAGACCTTTGAGGCGCAGCACTTCGGCGTCGAAGAAGGCGGAGCGGATCGGTGTGAGCTGCAGCTCCACCCAGAGGATCAAGCCGGTCAGCCCCAGCCCGCCGATCGTGGCGGCCCACAGCGGCGGATCGCCGCGATCGGGTCCAAGCTCGTGCTCCGCGCCGTCGGAGCGGAGCAGGCCGAGCGCCCGAACATGGCAGCCGAACGTGCCGGCGCCTTCGTGGTTCTTGCCGTGGACGTCGTTGGCGACCGCGCCGCCCAGCGTCACGAATTTCGTGCCGGGCGTCACGGGGACGAACCAGCCGCGGGGCACGGAAAGCTGCAACAGCGCGTCCAGGCTCATGCCGGCCTCGGCGCGAAAGACGCCCGTGCTCCAGTCGGCCGCGATCACGCGGTCAAGGCGCGCGGTGCGGATCAGGGTGCCGCCGCTGTTCAGGCCCACATCGCCATAGGAGCGGCCCAGCCCATGGCCGATGGCCGGCTTGGCGCTGCGCAGGAGTTGGTCCGCCTCGTCACGAAAGGACGGTTCCGCAATGCTGCGGTGGAAGGCGCGCGACACGCGCCCCCAGGATGTAGCCTCCCCGTCGCCTGGCGTCATCAGAGCGTCAGCGCCTGCGCCGCCAGCATCAGGAGGCCCATGGTTGCGCCCAGCATGAGGCTTGCCCGGTCTTTCACGGCATAGAGGATGGGATCGTCGTTCATTTGCCCGCGGGTGGTCAGCAGCCACATGCGGATCATCCAATAGCTGAGCAAGGCGAGCGCGCCCCAGAGCATAAGGGCCGCGCCGTAGTTGGCACGCCCGATCAGTTCCACGCGTGTGGAGACGAAGAGCGAAAAGATCACGAGCGAGGCCACGCCGCTGGATACGCCGAAACAGACCACCAGAATGCGATCGTCCAGCGCATAGCCTCGCCCCGGCACGGATTGGACGCCGCGCTGGTGCATGACGTTGAGCTCCACCTCCCGCTTCATCAAGGCCAGGCTGAAGAAGAAGAACATGGAGAACATCAGAAGCCAGTGTGAAAGCGGCGTCTCCACGAGCAGCATGCCGGCTACGATTCTCAGGGTGAAAAGCACGGCGATCACCAGCACGTCCACCATGGCCTCGCGCTTGAGCCGCAGCGAATAGGCGAGCGTCACGACGAGATAAGCCAGCAAAGCCGCCGCGAAGGGCGGGCTGATGAGAACCGCGCCCAGGAGAGCCGTCCCGATCAGCCCGATGCTGGCGAGTCCCGCCACGGGCAGCGGAAGATCGCCGCTGGGGATCGGCCGGTTGCGCTTGCGCGGATGCCGTCGGTCGGCCTCGAGGTCGAGCAGGTCGTTCACCATGTAGGTGCCGCTCGCCAGAAGCCCGAACAGCACGAAGGCGGCCAGGAAGGTGGCGATGTCACCCAGATCGGCGCGAGTGATCGTGAGCGCGAGCGGCACGAAGATGAGCGAGTTCTTCAGCCACTGGTGCAGCCGCATGGATTTCAGAAGCGCGGGCAGCACGGGTGCTGCCGGCGCAAGCTCGACGAGGCCGAGTCCTTCGCGCGCCGCCTGCCGCCGCACCCCATTCGGCAGATTCACGGCGAAGCGTTCGCTGGCCGCCTCCCATACGGGGAGATCGGCCGAACTGTTGCCGACATAGGCGAAGCCCTCGGGATGGCGTCGCCTCAGAAGTTCGGCTTTCTCCCTGGCCTTGAGGTTCGTCCGATCCGTGCTGCCGATCACCGCGTCGAAACTTTCCCGGAAGGAAGGCTCATCGCAGACCAGCGCCTGGTCGGCGGCCGTGATCAGCTCCACCTGCTTGCCCTGCGCCCGGGCTTGGCGGACCAGCGCCTCGACTTCGGGCTGGCGGCCGCACAAGCCGAGATCGAGCGCGCCGCGCGCGTGCTTGGTGAGCTGCTGCTTGAGATGCAGGCGTCCTTTCGCGAGCCAGAACGGCACATGCAGGAGGAGCTGCGGCTTGGCCTTCAGCGCGACCAGCAGGCACTCGTAAAGCGTGTCGGTGCGCAGGTAAGTGCCGTCCATATCGACGCACAGCACGTCGCTTTGCAGCGGCACGCCGTCGAAGGAATCGTCCTGCGGCTCGAGCATCGCCGCATTGGTCAGTCGGTTGAGCATGGTCGCGTGAGCCCCAGAAGCGAACCCCAAGAAGCATGACGCAAGGAAACGGTTCCCACCTCCCCCGGCCGGAACCGCTTCAACGCCATGCTGCCATCGGCGCCTATCTAGGACAGGATCGGGAAACACAAAGGGGGTTCATGCTGCATCGCAACGCGGCCTCCCACCCGGCTGCCCACGCAACAAGCGCAGCGGGGAATGGTGCCCAGGGGCGGAATCGAACCACCGACACCATGATTTTCAGTCATGTGCTCTACCAACTGAGCTACCTGGGCACGCCGGCCCGAGAGGGGCCGGGAAGGCGACGGGCGAGTTGGCATGCGCCCGACGCGGGCAGGGACGGGACACGCCGGCTGCCGAAAGCGCGGGCCTTATAGCACGCGCCCAACCCCTGTCCAGCCTTTCCCGGGCCCGAGCCGCCGCTTTTGGCCGACACCGCCCGGAGCGCAGCGGCGAGAGGTTTCACCCGTCGTCGCGGTTGTCCGCAGGCAAGGCGCCGTCGGCCGCGGCGGGCTCCTCCTCGTCGTCGCGCGCGGGGATCACATAGGCGCCCGACAACCAGCGGTTCAGGTCCACGTCCTTGCAGCGGGCCGAGCAGAAGGGAAAAAACTCGCGCGACGACGGCTTGCCGCATTCGGGGCAGGGCCGGCGCGGGCGGAGCGGCGTGACGGCGGCCGGCGCCTTCCTGGTCGCGCTCATGCGCTCGTCGCCCAGCGGAAATGCACGGGAAAGCCTTCGCCTGAGAGCAACGACACGGTCTCGAACAGCGGCAGGCCCACCACGTTGGAGTAGGAGCCGACCAGCTTCACCACGAAGCTTCCCGCAAGCCCCTGGATGGCGTAGCCGCCCGCCTTGCCCCGCCACTCGCCCGAGGCGAGATAGCTCTCGGTCTCCTCGCGTCCCAACCGCTTGAAACGCACGCGGCTTTCCACCAACCGCTGCCGCACCTTTCCTTGCGGGGTGATGAGGCAGATCCCGGTATAGACCCGGTGCGAGCGCCCCGACAGAAGCGCTAGGCAATTGGCGGCCTCGTCGAGATAGTCGGCCTTGGGAAGGATGCGGCGGCCCACCGCCACCACCGTGTCGGCGGCGAGAAGATAGCTCGGCTCGGATTCGCCTTCGGTGACGGTTTCGCCGAGCAGCGCCTGATGCGCCTTTTCCGCCTTCACCTTGGACAAACGCTTCGCCAGCGAGCGTGGGTGTTCGGCGCGGAGCGGCGTCTCGTCGATCTCGGCGGGGAACAAGCGGTCGGGCTCAAGCCCGGCCTGGCCCAACAGCTCGATGCGGCGCGGCGAGCCGGAGGCGAGCACAAGTTTTGGAAAAGGGGTCATGGGTTTGCGAGGCTGGGGGAAATGGGGCGGCCTGCCGGCCGGAAGAATGGAGCCCGCCTCAGACCCGCCGCCGGGAACCGTCCGGCAGCTTACTTGAAACGATAGGTGATGCGACCCTTGGTCAGGTCATAGGGCGTCATCTCCACTAGAACCTTGTCGCCAGTCAGCACGCGGATGCGGTTCTTGCGCATCCGGCCCGCCGTGTGAGCGATGATCTCATGCTCGTTTTCGAGCTTCACGCGAAACATGGCGTTGGGGAGCAGTTCGGTCACGGTGCCTGGAAATTCGAGGACTTCTTCCTTCGGCATTCTCTTCCTTCGAGTGGGCGGGTCGGGGCGCAAACGGAAAAAACGGCCTCGGACAGTGTATGTCCGGGACCGCATGATCGAGGCAACCTACCCGATCGGAAGGTGGATGTGAACACTCCGACGCAAGAATTCAACCGTCCCGCGCCGGCGCCGCCGAGGCGAAGCGCTTGGCGATCCGCGTGCCCAGGCGGTCGCGCACGTCGCGATAGGCGGCCATGATCTGCTCGCGCGAGCCCGTGGCCACCGTGGGGTCGGGCGTCGGCCAGTATTCCACGTCCACGGCGAGCGTTCGCGTGAGCTCGAGCGCCGCGTGGTGCGCTTCGGGCGCGAGCGTCACGATCACGTCGAAATAGCTGTCCTCGAGATCGCCCAGCGTGTGTGGCTGGTGAGGCCCAAGGGCCAAGCCCTGCTCGGCGAGCACCGCGTCCACGAAGGGATCGCGCTCGCCGGGGCGGACGCCGGCCGACGCCACGAAAACATCCGGCCCGAGCGCCTCGCGCGCCAGCGCTTCGGCCAGGGGCGAGCGCACGGCGTTTTGGCGGCACATGAAAAGCACGGAGCGGGGACGGCCGGTCACGACGCGCCAATCGCCATGGCGAGCGATCTGGAGCTCATCCCCGCCAATGGAGCACGCAGATCAGGGTGAACAGGCGGCGCGCCGTGCCGAAATCGACGACGACCTTGCCGTCGAGCCGGCTCTGGAGCACGCGCGAACCCTCGTTGTGCAGGCCACGCCGACCCATGTCGATCGCCTCGATGCGGCTAGGATGGCCCGCGCGGATCGCATCGTAATAGCTTTCGCAGATCAGGAAATAGTCCTTCACGACCTTCCGGAACGGCCCGAGCGACAGGATGTGGGTCGCCACCGGCTCGCCCGTCTCGCGCAGAACCGTGAAGTGCAGGCGGCCGTCGTTCAGGCTGAGCTTGAGCTTGTAGGGGCCGCTCCCCGTATCGCCCACGGGCAGGAAGCTGTTCTCTTCGATGAGGTCGAAGATCGCCACCGCCCGCTCGTGCTCCACATCGGGGGTCGAGCGGGGAAACGTGGCGTCAAGCTCCACATCGACCAGCCGGCGCGTCGGGTCGGAGCCGTCCATAACAGCCTCTCGCCTCACGAGTTGAGGCGGATGGTCACCGAACGGGCGTGGGCGTCAAGCCCTTCGGCTTTGGCGAGCGTGACCGCCGCCGGCGCGAGGGCGCGAAGCGCGTCCGCGTCGAGCTTCAAGAGCGATGTGCGCTTCATGAAGTCGAGCACGCCGAGCCCCGAGGAGAAGCGCGCGGCGCGGGCGGTCGGCAGCACATGGTTGGAGCCCGCCACATAGTCGCCGATCGCCTCGGGCGTGTGGCGGCCCAGAAAGACGGCGCCCGCATTGCGGATGCGGCTGAGCAGTGCTTCGGGGTCGTCCACCGCCAGCTCCACATGCTCGGCGGCGATGGCGTCGATCAGGGCAGGGGCCTCGGCGAGGAGGTCTTCGACCACGATCACCGCGCCGAAATCCCGCCAGCTCGCCGCGGCCACCGCTTCGCGGGGCAATTGCGCGAGCTGCCGCTCAACGGCGAGCTCCACCCGCGCGGCGAACGCGGCGTCGTCGGTGATAAGGATGGATTGCGCCGCCGCGTCGTGCTCGGCCTGGGCGAGCAGGTCGGCGGCCACCCAGTCCGGGTCGTTCTTGCCGTCCGCCACCACCAGCACCTCGGACGGACCGGCCACGGTGTCGATGCCCACCGTCCCGAAAACCTGCCGCTTGGCGGCCGCCACATAGGCATTGCCCGGCCCTACGATCTTCGCCACCGGCTTGACCGTTTCCGTACCGAAGGCCAGCGCCGCGATCGCCTGCGCGCCGCCGATGCGGAAGATTTCGCTCACCCCCGCGAGATCGGCCGCCACCAGCACCAGCGGGTTGATCGTGCCGCCCGGCGCGGGCACGGCCATGGCCACGCGCGGCACGCCGGCCACGGCTGCGGGAATGGCGTTCATCAGCACTGAGCTCGGATAGCTGGCCGTGCCGCCGGGCACGTAAAGGCCGACGGCCTCAACCGCCGTCCAGCGATGCCCCAGCTCGACGCCCGCCGCGTCGCGGTAGCGGTCGTCCCGGGGCCGCTGGCGCTCGTGGTGGCTGCGGATGCGGTGAGCTGCGAAGCGTAGCGCCTCCATGGCGCCGACCTCGGTCGCGTCGTAGGCTGCCGCGACCTCTTCGGCGCTCACCTGGATGCCAAGCGCGTCGAGATCGGCTCCGTCCCACTGCTTCGTGAAGCGCCGGAGCGCAGCGTCGCCGTCCTCCCGCACCGCGCGGATCACCTCGCGCACGGACTCATCCACGTCCGGCGCGCTTTCGCGCTTGAGGCCGAGCAGGCGGCGGAACGCGGTGTCGAAGCCGGGATCGGACGAACAAAGCCGCAGGGCCATGGGACGCTCAGACCTGATGCATCGGCCGGGCGGCGGCTTCCCACGCCCCGCCCAGATCCGACAAACTCGTCTCGATGCATTCCACGGAAAGCCGGATCGTGGCCTTGCCCGCAAACACCAGCTCGACCATGCCCGAGGGCACGTCGCCCGGCTCCCAGCGGAGCGCGAGCAGTTCCAGAACCTCCTCGGGTTTCTCGCGGTCGATGCCCGTCGTGCGCACGGAAAGCACGCGGTCGAACAGAAGGGCGGAGCGCCGCCGCTCGTTGTGCTGGCGGAACCAGCCCGACGAGGCCTCCCACGCGAAGCGGTTCAACTGCACGAGAAACTGTTTTCGCGCGGGCGTCCATTCAAGGTCGCCCACCTTGCACACGGCGTCCTGGCAGTGGGCGGAGACGATCGCGAGGTCGGTATCGTCGAGGGCGACCAGTTTCAACGGCGTCATCGAGCGTTCCTTGAGCTGCGGGACGAGCAACGCCGACGCAGTTAGGCCGGCGTTTTTGCTTCCGCAACCCGCAAGAGCGAGTCCTTTAGCCGGAGACCCGCTCGATCCGCGCGCCGCAATTGCCGAGCTTCTCCTCAAGCCGCTCGAAGCCGCGGTCCAGGTGATAGACCCGGTTCACGACCGTCTCGCCTTCGGCGGCCAATCCCGCGATCACGAGCGACACGGACGCCCGCAGGTCTGTGGCCATCACGGGCGCGCCCTTGAGCTGCGGCACGCCCTCGATGATCGCCGTCTGGCCGTTCAAGGAGATGTTCGCGCCGAGCCGCGCCAGCTCCTGCACATGCATGAAGCGGTTCTCGAAGATGGTCTCCGTGATGCGGCTTTTGCCCTTGGCCTTGGTCATCAGGCCCATGAGCTGCGCCTGCAGGTCGGTGGGAAAGCCGGGGAAGGGGGCTGTGGTCACCTCCACGGGCAAAATCCCCGCTCCGTTGCGGCGCACGCGGATGCCGGAGTTCATCGGCGTAATCTCGGCGCCGGCCTCCACCAGCACGTCCAGCGCATTGTCCAGGAGGTCGGCGCGCGCACCCTCGAGCACCACGTCGCCGCCCGTCATAGCGACCGCCATGGCGTAGGTGCCGGTTTCGATCCGGTCGGGGATCACGGGCACGCGCGCCCCGCGCAACGCCTCGACGCCGTCGATATGGATTTCGTTCGTGCCCGCGCCCGAAATCCTCGCGCCCATGGCGTTGAGGCAGTCGGCCAGGTTGACGATCTCGGGCTCGCGCGCGGCATTGACCAGCACGGTCTCGCCCTTGGCGAGCGTCGCCGCCATCATCAGCACATGGGTCGCGCCCACCGACACTTTGGGGAAGACGAAGCGGTTGCCGATCAGGCCTTTGGGCGCGCGCGCCTCCACATAGCCGCGGTCGATGTCGATCTCGGCGCTCAGCGCGCGCAGGCCCTCGATGAAGAGGTCCACCGGCCGGGTGCCGATGGCGCAGCCGCCGGGCAGCGACACCCGGGCCTCGCGCATCCGGGCGAGCAGCGGGCCGATTACCCAGAAGCTCGCGCGCATCTTCGACACGAGTTCGTAGGGTGCTGTCGTGTCCACGATAGAGCGGGCCGTGAAATGGATGGTGCGGCCGTGCCCGCCGATCTGCTTCTCGCGCCGGCCGTTCACGGAGTAATCCACGCCGTGATTGCCGAGGATGCGGATCAACTGTTCGACATCGGCCAGATGCGGGACATTTTCGAGCGTCAGCGTGTCGTCCGTCAGCAGCGAAGCGATCATCAGAGGGAGGGCGGCGTTCTTTGCGCCCGAGATCGGGATCGTGCCTTCAAGCGTGTTGCCGCCGGTGATTTTGATGCGATCCATGGGCGCGGGCCCTCCTGAGCGCGGAAGAAAACGTGGAACCTGACCCGGACCGTCCCGCCCGGCGCATCGCAGGGCGTCTAGCGGATCGGGACTCCCGGTTCAAGAACGGCTGCGGCTTTCAGGCATTCCCGTCTTCTCGCCCTTCATGTCGAGAGGAAGGCCCGGCCGCCGGCAAGCCTTCGCCCCGGCTGTCGGCCTCGCCGGCGCGACGGGCGCGGGCCTGATCCTTGCGACGCTGGAGGTTCTGCCTCAACTCCGCGGCGAGGCGCGCGCGGCGTTCGTCGGCCGCCATCTGGCCGCCCTTGGCCTCGCCTGCGCGGTCGCTGCCCCCTGCCGCCATTTGCGTCCTGTTCTCCATCCCGCCGGCCGGCGTTCCAAGCGCCCTTCTGCCTTGCCACCTCGGCCGATGTATGGCAGAAGCCCGCGCGTCGAAAGCCGTTCCGCTTGCACGGATCGCGCTCAGGCTTATCTTTGCCGCATTCTCCCGCGGTGAGCAGGTCCTTGCCTCACATGAGAATGCTTCAGGGCTGCGGTAGCTCAGTGGTAGAGCACTCCCTTGGTAAGGGAGAGGTCGAGAGTTCAATCCTCTCTCGCAGCACCATCCAACCCTGTCGAGCGCCTTCGACGGATCACCGGCGAGCTTTGGGACTGCACCGGCATCATGCTTCGCAGATGTGGGCGGACGCCGAGGAGCAACCGGCTACCTCGACAAGCCGCCTGTGACCTGTTCTCAGGGTACGCGCCTTCTCCGCTGGTATAGCTGCGACGGTTTTGTTCATCGGGACGCCTGGGTGCTGATCGACGGGACCGCTCGCCTGCCGCTACCACCCCACGACCAGCTCGTTGCTTGAACGTCGCGCCGCTTGCTCAAGCTGCGCAAGGGCCGAGTGGGCTTGCAGGCGCTTCTCTTCGGTCGGCAACCCGAACCGGCTTGCTTCATCGAGCGCGGACAAAGCCAAGGCAAAGCACTCTTGAAGGCTGGAAGCTCGTTCGAGATCGGAAACACAACGGACCATCGTGAAGGCCCTGCGCCGCGCCACTGGAATGTCCAGGGGGCTTCGTCCGTAGATCATGGCCCGAAGCATGTCGGAGGTGCCGCCTGTCGAGTCTGCCATCACTGCCGGCACCCGAAACAATCGCTCGGTCGGGGCTCGAAGACCTCCCGGCGCAACGAACCCCGACCGGATGACCAGCGCCTCGTTCGACTGCTGGCCCGATGCCCTTCCATCTCTGGAACTCAGAGAACAGCAAATGTTAATCTTGGTTCCCGCCGGATTGAGCTTTATTCCAACACTGGCGGCGCGAACCGTCCCCCGCTTGCTATTTGTGGCGCTTCTTGTCGACCGCGCGCCGGGATCGCTCATCAGGCGCTACTGAGCGCGCAACCATGCCGCCATCTCGCGCACTCGATAGGCGAACGCGTCACACTCGGCCGCACCGTCGAAGGTGGCGAAGGATAGGAACTCGGCCAAGTAGTCTTCTGCGTCTTCAAGGCTCATGGCCGCCATGCATGAGCCTACGAGGCCTTCGAGAACCTCGTCGCGCGGTTGCCGCTGGGTTGAGAGCACGTCCCTGCACTCCTACGAAAGTCGTAGCGAAAGAACAGGGTTAACACAGGTTAGTTCCGGCCGCTCGCGTTTGTGTGAACCGGATGCGCAGGAGGCACGCAAAGCTTCCCTTCAAGTGTTGCCCAGAGGCCGGGAGCGCACGAGAATCAGTGCTGAGCGCCGTCGCAGCGAGACATCATCATTGCCGGAGCACCCAGTCCGCGAACATCTCTGCCGAGGCGGTCCGGGGCCGGTTCGTCGGCAGCACCAGGTGGAAAATCTCGCTCGCTTCCAGCTCATGGGCGAAAGGGCGGACAAGCCGTCCGCTCGCGAGCGCTTGTTCGACGAGAGACCGATGTCCGAGCGCAACGCCGACGCCATGCTCGCAGAGTGATAGGGCGATGGCGGACGTGTCGGCCTGAACGCCGGCGGGCACCTGAAAGTCCTGGATGCCGGCCGAATAGAACCAATCGCTCCAACCCCGCCTGTTCCCGATCACGTGAAGGAGCCGCGCGCGCAAAAGATCGCGAGGCTCATGCAGGGAGGAAGCCAGCGCCGGGCTGCACACCGGAAACATCGTGTCCGCCTTGAATGCATGGACGGTGAGCCCGTCCGCATGGTCGCTGTCGTAGCGCAGCTCCATGTCGATGCCGTCCCAGGCGCTGTCCTCGCCGTGCACGGCGGCCAGGAGGCGGAGCGAGATGTGGGGATGGGCATCCAGGAAGGAGGAAACGCGCAAGGCGAGCCAGTGGCTTGCCAGCGCCATGTTGCAGCGGACAGTGACAAGGGCGTTCGAGTTGCTGACGCCGAAGATCTCGGCCGTGCTCGTGCGCAGCCGTGCGAGGCATTCCTTCACCACATGCAGATAGGCCTCGCCGGCGTCGGTGAGCTGTAGCTGGCGAGGCAGCCGCGTGAAAAGCGGCTCGCCCAGGAACTGCTCGAGAAGCCTCACATGCTGGCTGACCCCGGCCTGGGTGAGGTTCAACTCCTGCGCCGCCTCCTTGAAGCTTTGCCGGCGCGCCGCTGCTTCGAAGCTGCGGATCCAGTTAAGATTGAGGTTCTGAAGCATTCGCCGGTCGGTGGCCGACAACGCAAACCGGGTCAAGCCCAAGATTTTTATTGTTTGTCGGTAGAGCGGACCGAACCTAGCCTGACCACGTCCATCATGAGCGATGAAGGGGGTCACGCAATGAAACCGATCCGGCGAAGCCTCTCCGCATGGTCCGCGCTCGCGGCCATTGCAGCAGCACAATTCACCTCGGCGGCATCGGCGGAGCCGCTGACCTATTTCACCTGGGCCGGCTACGACGACCCTGCCTTCCGCAAGCCCTTCACCGACAAACATGGCGCGGACAGCGTCGAATTCTCCTTCTTCAGCAGCCCCGATGAGGCGTTCGCCAAGCTGAAGGCCGGCTTCAAGGCCGATGTCGCGCACTCCTGCATCCATGACATCCCGAAATGGAAGGAAGCCGGGCTGATCAAGCCCATCGACACGTCGAAGCTCGACAACTGGGACGACCTGATCCCAGCGCTGCGGGACGCCCCCGCGGTGCACATCGATGGCCAGCAGTGGATGATCCCCTGGGAATGGGGCGCGTCGTCGGTGATCTACCGTGCCGACAAGGTCAACCTGCCCGAAGAGTCCTACGAGGTTCTGATCGACCCCGCCTATCAGGGACGCACCGCGCTCGCCGACGCCTTCGACGAGGCCTATCAGCTCTCCGCCATTCTCGCTGGCGTGAAAGACCCTCTCAACCTGGAAGAGAGCGAATACGCGGCGGTCGAGGAGAAGATGCGCCAACTCCGAAGCAATGCGCGCTTCATCTGGACCGAGCCGAGTCAGCTAGAGCAGGCTATGGCGTCCGGAGAGATCGACGCCGCGTGGGGCTGGCCGAACAGCTTCGCGAGCCTTCGCAAGCAGAACGTCGACGTCAAGTTCATGCTGCAGCCCAAGGAAGGGCTTGTCACTTGGCAGTGTGGCTTCACGATTCCCGCCACTTCCGATGCGCCGGAGGAGCAGGTTTACGACTTCATCGATGCGCTGGAAGATCCGAGTTCCGGCCAGGCCCTGGTCAACAACTTCGGATACGGGCACTCGAACGCCAAAGCGCTGGAGATGGTGGACAAGGCGCGCTTGCAGGAATTGGGGCTGGCGGGCGACGCCAACGAGACCATCAAGAGCGGCAATCTGATGGGACCGATGCCCGAGAAGCAGCGGCAGCGTCTCGTCGAGATGTGGACCCTCATCAAGGCCGGCGGCTGAACCCAGCGGAATAGCCGACGGCAGGCAAGCGTAGGCGAGAGCGCGGCTCTCGCCTGACGCGGCCTTTCGCCTACCGATCCCCGACACCTCCGAACAGGGCGCCCTGGCGCATGAGCTTCGACCTCGTCGTGAGAAACGGCCGCGTCGTCACCGTTGCCGACGAGTTTGTCGGTGATATCGGCATCCGCGCTGGCCGGGTGGCTGCGGTCGGGGAGGGTCTGGCGCGGGGGCGCGAGGAGATCGACGCGACGGGCCTTCTGGTGTTGCCGGGGGGCGTGGACGCCCACTGCCACATCGACGAACCGCCATACCTCAACGCGCGGCTTGCCGATGGTTTCGCCGCAGCTAGCCGGGCCGCGGCCTGCGGCGGCACGACGACCATCGTCCCGTTCCTCAACCAGCTCGATGGGATGAGCCTGCGCGAGGCGAGGAAGGATTATCTCGCCAAGGCAAGACCCTCGCTGATCGACTATTCCTTCCACCTCCTGCTGAAGGCCGGCGACCGGGAGGCGCTCAAGGCGGAGCTGCCGGACCTGCTGCGCGAAGGCCTTCGCTCGGTGAAGATCTTCATGACCTATCCCGGCTACCAGATGGGCGACGAGGCCATCCTCGACATCATGGCGGCGGTGAGCGCGGTCGGTGGGATCGTCATGGTTCACGCGGAGAACGGCGCCGCCGCCCGCTGGAACGCCGCCCGGCTGGCTGGCGATGGGCGAACGGGCCTGTCCACCTTCGCCGCCGCCTATCCCACGGTGATCGAACGCGAGGCAGTCCACCGCGCCATCAGCCATGCCGAGCTCACCCGTTGCCGACTGATGATCGTGCATGTCACGAGTGCTGAAGCGCTGGAGCAGATCGCCTGGGCGAAGCGCAGGAACCTGCCCGTGCTTGGGGAGACCTGCCCGCAATATCTCCTCGGCCTCGGCGCTCGGCTCGCAAGCGACGAATGGGAGACCGCGAAATATCTCTGCTCGCCGCCGATCCGCACCCACGCCGATGCCGCGGCGCTCTGGGAAGGTCTGTCAGGGGGAACGCTCGACATCCTCTCGTCCGACCATTGCCCCTACAGGTTCGACGGGCCGGACGGAAAGAAGGCCTTCGGCGACGTCCCGGACTTCAGGAACGTGCCGCCCGGCCTGCCCGGCCTTGAAACGCGGCTGCCGCTTCTGTTCGAAGAGGGCGTGGCGAAGAACCGGATCAGCGCGCGGCGCTTCGTCGAACTGACGTCTGCCAAGCCCGCCATGATTTACGGCCTCTATCCGCAGAAAGGGACCATCGCGCCGGGCGGCGACGCCGATATCGTGCTCTGGCAGACCGGCGATCCGCGCCGGGTCGAGCATGCCGACCTCCACGACGACTGCGACTACACGCCCTATGAGGGCATGACGCTGTCCGCCTGGCCCGTCGTCACCCTTTCCCGGGGCGAGCGCGTCTGGGACAAGGGCTGGGTTTCGAGCGCCCACGGCCGGGGTCGCTATGTCGAGCCGAGGGCCGGCCTCTCGTGACCCCGCCCAAGCGTCTCGGCGACGTGGTGAGCCATGGGCTCTGCACGGGGTGCGGTCTGTGCGAAAGCATCGGCGGCAAGCGCCTGCCCATGGCGCTGAACCATGAAGGCTTTCTGCGCCCGGCGGTGCCGCCCAACCTCGAGCCGGGCATCGAGGCCGCGGTGCTCAAGGCCTGTCCGGGACTGAACCAGCGCGGTCCTGCGGGCTGGCGGGCCGATCCGCTGTGGGGGCCGCACCGGGGCGTTTATCTCGGCTACGCCCGCGACGAAGCCCTCAGGCACGCCGCCTCCTCGGGAGGGGTGGCCACGGCCGCCGCCGCCTTTCTTCTGGCGCGCGGCGCGGCCGATGCCGTGCTGCATGTGTCGGCGGACGTGTCCAGGCCTGTCAGAAGCCGGGCGCGGATCAGCCGGACGCGGGAGGAACTGGTGGAGGCGGTCGGCGCCCGCTATGGCCCGGCGGCGCCGCTCCAGCCCTTGCACGAACTGCTCGGCAGGGGCGAGCGGATCGTGGTTCTCGGCAAGCCCTGTGACATCGCGGCAGTCCGAAACCTCGCTCGGGAGGACGACCGGGTGGACCGGTTCGTCGTCGCCACCATCACCTTTCTCTGCGCCGGGCTCCCGAGCCATGAGGTCTCGCGCAACATCATCGGCAAATACGCCCTGTCGGAGGGCGATGTCCGGCTCCTGCGCTATCGCGGTCACGGCTGCCCAGGTCCGACCAGGATCGAGACGCGCGACGGGCGGGCCTTCGAGCAGACCTATGTCGAGACCTGGTCGAACGAGCTCAACCAGGGCATCCAGTTCCGGTGCAAGATCTGCCCGGACAGCACGGGCGAGCAGGCCGACCTCGTCTGCAGTGACGCCTGGGACGGGGCGGAGGGCTATCCGCTAGGCGATGGAGAGGGTTACAATGCCATCATCGCCCGGACAGCGAAGGGATTGGAGCTGTTGCGCGACATGATCGGCTCCGGCGTGGTCTCGGCAGAGCCCATGCCTGCGGAGAGGCTGATGACCATGCAGCCCCATCATGCCCGCCGGAAATCGCAGATCCTGGCGCGGCTCGCGGGCCTGATGCTCGCGGGTCAGCCGGTGCCGAGCTACCGGCGACTGAGGCTCGTTCGAGCGGCCTTGTGGGGCGCGGGCCATGCTCTTGCCAACATCCGCGGCACGATCGCGCGGGTGCGGCGCGGAAACAACCGCGAGCATGTTCCGCATCCCGCGCCTCCGGAATCGGCTGGGCGCCTGGTGCCGGAAGGGAGAAAGGCGTGACGGCGCGATCGGCGCAAGAACATGGCGCCCTCAGCGGCGCGTCTGAGGGGCGGGCGCGATGGAGGCTAGGTGCCGGCGCCGGTGCGAGCGAGGCCGTCGCCGGCTACGGCCTGCTTTCACCATTGCTTCTCGTGATGCTGCTCGGCGTCGGCGCGCCCTGCGTTCTCCTGCTCGTCATGAGCTTCTGGCAGCAGGAAAGCTATGACACGTCAGCCGGGTGGGGGCTCGGCAACTATGCCCGATTCTTCCAGAACCCCTTTTACCTCGGCCTGCTCCTGCGCAGCATCGGCATCGGCCTGGTGGTGGCCGCGGCGACCACGCTGCTCGCCTTCCCGGTGGCCTATTTCGTCGCCTTCCATGTCGGGCGGCACAAGTCGCTCTGGCTGATCGTTCTCACCGTGCCGTTCTGGACGAGCTATCTGCTGCGCATCTTCACCTGGAAGGTGATCCTCGGCTTCAACGGGCTCGTGAATTCGGGGCTGATGACGGTCGGGTTGATCGAGGAGCCGCTCGAAATCCTGCTCTATAACTCCTTCGCCGTGGTGCTCACGCTCACGCATGCCTGGATGCCCTTCGTCGTCCTGCCGATCTTCGTCAGCCTTGCGAAGATCCCGCGCGAGCTGCTTCTGACGGCGGCGGATTTGGGCGATGGCCCGCTGCACCGTTTCACGCGCGTCGTCCTGCCGCTCGCCATACCGGGCGTGGCGACGGGCATGGTGCTGGTCTTCATCCCGACGGTGGGCGACTATGTCACGCCGATGCTGGTGGGCGGCACCCAAGGCTCGATGATCGGAGCGGTGATCGCCGCCCAGGTCGGCCCGGCCGACAACTGGCCCATGGGCTCGGCCATGTCCATCGTGACCATGGCGGTGGTCACGCTCGTGGCCGCGGCGCTGCATCTGGGCCTGCTCGGCATCAGGAAGAGCGCGCGATGAACGGGGGCAGGCTCTCCCGCCGCAGGCCGCTGTGGCTGACCGTCTATGCCGTGCTGTTCGTCGGGTTCCTTTACCTCCCGGTGCTTCTGCTGCCGCTGTTCTCCCTGAACGACAGCACCATCGTGGCCTTTCCGCTGCAGGGCTTCACGCTGCGCTGGTATGGCGAGCTCGGCGGCTCGCCGCAGCTCATCACCGCCTTGTGGAACAGTTTGACGGTCGGCGCGGTCGTTTCCGTGCTCGCCACCGTGCTCGGCACGCTGGGCGCCTGGGCCGTTACGCGCTACCGCCTGCCCGGCAAGCCGCTCGCGGTCGGCTTCATCATGCTCCCCATCGTCGCGCCGCTGATCGTGCTCGCCGTCGCCGTGTTCATGTTGCTGGTGGCGACCGGCATCGAGCTCTCCCTTCTCACGGTCGGCTTCGGCCACCTGATCGTCTGCCTGCCCTTCGCCTTTTCCGTGATGACGTCCCGCCTGGAAAGTTTCGATGCGAGTCTCGTCAGGGCAAGCCGCGACCTCGGCGAGGGACGTGTCCAGACCCTTCTGCGCGTGGTCCTGCCGATCTCTCTTCCCGGCATCGTTTCGAGCCTGCTGCTCACCTTCACGATCTCCTTCGACGAGTTCGTGCTGTCTTTCTTCCTGACGGCGAGCGACGCGACGCTTCCCGTCTATGTCTGGAGCCAGTTGCGCTTTCCCGAACGATTGCCCGTGGTGCTCGCGCTCGGCTCGCTGATCCTGCTCGGCTCGTGCCTGCTCGTGGGCGTCGGCGAATGGTTCAGGCGCAGGCGGCAAGCTTGACGATGCGCGGCTTCACCTTCGGCGAGAAATGGAACGTCCAGTCATGAGCTCTTCAGCGCTGCGCATCGAGGGCGTTTCGAAGTCCTTTGGCCGGCTTGAGGTTCTGAAGGGGATCGATCTTGAGATCGGGTCGGGCGAGTTCTTCTCGCTGCTGGGGCCGTCGGGCTGCGGCAAGACCACGCTTCTCAACATCTTGGGCGGCCTCGAGGCGCCGAGCCAGGGCAGGATTGTGATCGAGGGGCAGGACGTCACGCATCTGCCGCCCGAGCGCCGGCCCACCAACATGGTGTTCCAAAGCTACGCCATCTTCCCTCACCTCAGCGTGGGCCGGAACCTCGCCTATGGCCTGCGGCGCCGGCGCCTTCCAAAGGGGGAGGTTGACCGCCGTGTCGCCCGAATGCTCGATCTCGTGCATTTGGACGGCATGGTCGACCGCGACCCCGCCGAGCTTTCCGGCGGGCAGCGGCAGCGCGTGGCGCTGGCCCGCGCCCTGATCCTGGAACCGAAGGTGCTGCTGCTGGACGAAAGCCTCGCCGCGCTGGATCGCCGGCTGCGCGAGGCGATGCAGGTGGAGCTCAGGCAGTTGCAGCGGACCGTGGGCATCACTTTCGTCTTCGTCACCCACGACCAGGACGAGGCCATGGCGATGTCCGACCGGATCGCCGTGATGGGAGAGGGCAGGGTGCTTCAGGTGGCGGACCCTGCGCGGCTCTACCACGAGCCCAACTGCCGGGCGGTCGCCGAGTTCATCGGCTCCATCAACCTGTTTCCCATCCATCGCGTGGAGGACATCGCCGACGGCCTCTTGCTTGAGGGCGGGCCACTTGGCGCGTTTCGTCTGCCACGGCGCGCCGGTGAGCTTCCGGGCCGTGACGGGCTGATGCTCGCGGTGCGGCCCGAAGCCATCGAGATTGTCTCGGAGAAGCCGGACGACGGGCTGAACGCCCTCCCGGGCCGGATCGTGGAGAGCGTGTTCCTGGGCGACCGGAGCTTCCTGCGCGTGGCGGTGCCGGAATGGGCCCATCCGGTGGTCGCCGCCTGCCCGCCGGGCCGCCTCTCGGAACTCCGAGAGGCCCAGAATGTCTGGCTGACCTGGAAACCCGAGTCGGGACGTCTGCTGACCAGCCGCTGACACAAGCAGGAACGGCCTCAGAACGCCCCTTCGTGCAGCACGTTGCGGCTGTCGCGCGCCAGCGCCACCAGCCGCCTGCGAAGCCGCTTGATCGTCGCCTCCTCGGCGATCTCAGGAAGCGCGACCAGGAAGGCGGAGTAGCGAAGCTCCAGCTCTCCACCGAACAGCCGGATCAACCGCCCGCCGTCAACCTCGCCGGCCCCCAGATGGCGCGCCGCGCCCATCGCGACGCCCCAGCCGCCGGCCGCAGCCGCGACCGACTTGTCCATCTCGGCGAAGCGGCCGGCCTCCCGCAGCTCGTCGGGCTGGAGCCCCGCCAAGTCGAACCAGTCGCGCCAGGCCGACCACCTTCCACCCCGTTTTCCCCAATCGTCGACGAACAGCAGGTCCGCGCGGAGCAGATCGGCCGGGGAAGCGAATTTGGCCTGCGCCGCGTAGTCCGGATGGCACACGGGAAAGACGGTTTCGCTGAACAGCACATCCGTCACCAGACCCGGATCAACGACCAAGCCGTAGCGGATGTCGAGCTCGGCCTCGCCCGCCGGAAGGTCCGCCTCGCGGGATGAAGCATCAATGCGAAACTCGGCGATCCCCTCCTGCCGCAGGCGGTCGAGCGCGGGCGCCAGCCAGCGCAGCGCGAGCGCCGGCGTGGCGCTGACCGTGACCGCGCGCCCCGCGGTTTCGCGCCGCACCATCGCGGTGGCCCGGTGCATGAGGTCGAAGCCCTCGGTCAGTTGTTCGGCATAGCGCCTGCCGGTCGCCGTCAGCGTAAGGCTCCTCGCCCGCCGGTCGAAGAGGCGCACGCGAAGAAGCGCCTCCAGCGCGCGGATCTGGTGCCCCACCGCGCTCGGCGTCACGCGGAGCTCCTCCGCGGCCGCGACAAGGCTTCCGGCCCGCGCGGCGGCCTCGAAGGCGCGCAGTCCGTTCAGCGGCGGCAGCGGCTGGCGCATGGCCGAGCTCTCCTCAACATCGCGTAGGTTTTCTCGCTTGAACTGCAGTCCGGTCTGCGGATCAATCACGCCGTTCGAGGCTCGCGCAAGCCGCGCGGTTTCGGACGGCCGTGTGTGGCCGCGACGACCCCGGTGGGATGGAGATGGAATGATCGACCGCGCGGCCATGCATCTGGAGCGGCTCGTCGGCTTCAACACCGTTTCGCACCTGTCGAATGCGGAGCTCATCCACTATGCCGCGGATCATCTCCGCGAGTTCGGCGTGGAGGCGGCCCTGTTCCCCGACCCCTCGGGTGGGAAGCTCGGCATGCATGCCACCATCGGGCCGATGGTCGAAGGCGGTGTCGTGCTCTCCGGCCACAGCGACGTGGTTCCCGTGGAAGGCCAGAACTGGACGAGCGATCCCTTCAAGCTGACCGAACGCGATGGCCGGCTTTATGGTCGCGGCGCAGTGGACATGAAGGGTTTCCTCGCGGCATGCCTGGCGATGGCGCCGGAAATGAGCCGCGCCAATCTCAAGCGCCCCATTCACCTCGTGATGTCCTATGACGAGGAGACCACCTGCCGGGGCGTGCTGCCAGTGATCGACGACATGGTGCGGCGGCTGCCAAGGATCGGGGCCGTCATCGTCGGCGAACCCACGAGCATGCAACTCGTCACCGCCCACAAGGGGGCCTATGGCTACAAGGTGACGGTGACGGGAAAGCCCGCTCATTCGAGCCTCGCCGACCAGGGCGTCAGCGCGGTGGCGATCGCATCCCGGCTCGTCGTCTGGCTCGACGATCGGCTGCGCCGGAACAGGACGGGTGCCGCAGACGGCAGGTTTCAGCCCAACTACACCACCTGCCATGCCGGCACAATTCAAGGCGGCACTGCCTGCAACATCCTTGCCGGTGAATGCTCCTTCGAATGGGATCTCCGCAACTTGCCGGATGACGATCCCGAGGCATTCCTGCGGGAGTTTCTCAGCCATAGCGATGAGCTCGTCGCCGAGGCCAACCGGATGGTCGGTGGCTGCGGCCTCCGCTGGGAGGAGGATTATGCGGTGCCCGGCCTGCGGCCCGAAGAGGACGGTGCCGCCGAGGCGCTGTGTCGACGCCTCACCGGCGCCAACGACGTCGCGACGGTTTCCTTCAGCTCCGAGGCGGGCTTCTTCCAGTCGGCTGGCCTGTCCACCGTGCTCCTGGGGCCCGGCTCCATCGAGCAGGCGCACATCGCCGACGAATTCATCGAGATCAGCCAGTTGGCCGCCTGCGGGGATTTTCTCGACAGGCTGATTCAGGCGCAAGCCGCGTGACCCACGTTCGCGAGCCAGGAACAGCAGAGGATGCCACAATGACTCAACGTATCGCCCGGACCACGACGTCGGATGAGGGACTTGCGGTCGCGATAGACGGGCAGGAGAAGTTCTTTTCCTGGCTTTGGCTGCGCGACCACAGCCAGGAGCCGGAGGATTTCCATCCGCGGGCTCGGCAAAGGCTGCTGGAGACCTTCCACCTGGGCAAGGTCGAGCCGGCAGAGTCCGTCGAGGTGTCCGAGGCGGGCGACAGGCTGGTCGTGCGTTGGCAAGGCAATCACGCGACGCGGTTCACGGCCGACTTCCTTGCCGCCGTCACCTCTCCCGACAAGCTCTACGACGTGGTCGGCTCCGACCAGGTTCTTTGGGATGCGAGCAACGCCGCCGAGATCTGTGCCCGCGTCGAGCACGACGACTTCGTCAACGACGACGCGGTGCTTGCGGAGATGTTGCAGAACCTGCGCAAGGTCGGGATGATCGCGCTGAGGAACGTGCCACTGAGCATCGCCGCGTCACGCCGCGTGATGGAGCGCATCGCTTACATCCGCTCAAGCATCTTCGGAGACATGTGGGAGCTCAAGGCCGATGGCAAGCTGGCCGATACGGGCTCGACGCCGATCGAGATCAAGCCGCACACGGACGGGACCTACAATCATGACGCTCCAGGGCTGATGAGCCTGCACTGCCTGCAATACGAGGCGGAGGGTGGCGACAATGTGCTGGTGGATGGTTTCAAGATCGCCCGAATCATCCGCGAGAGGCATCCAGACGTCTATGAGACGCTCAGCACCGTGTCCGTCGCCGGTCAGTATATCGGCGATGGCGCATATCTGGTCGCTCAACGGCCGGTCTTCCGTCATGACGCGAACGGTCGTCTGATCCAGGTCAGCTTCAACAATCACGATCGCGCGCCATTCAGCCTGCCCGAGCCGCAGATGAGTGTTCTCTACGACGCGCTGGGCGTCTTCGATCACTTGATCCAGGATCGCGCGAATCAATTCGCCTTCGGCCAGAGGCCCGGAGACATGGTGATCTTCGACAATTGGCGCCTGCTGCATGGCCGCCTGGCCTTCAAGGGCCAGCGCCACATGGTCGGCAGCTATCTGAACCGGGAAGACTTCGAGAGCCGCATGCGAGTCCTTGCCGCTCGCCAACCTCTCGACATGGTCGCCTGACGGCCGCAGAACGCGAAGGCGCGCCTTGGCCACGTTCCTGTCCGACGATGCGGACGGCGTGATGCGGCTTTGCACGTCGTGGCGCACGACCGAGGTAGAAATCCGCGCCCTGCTCGAGGCTGTCGATCACGCCGACGAAATTGGAGCCGCTTGCCCCATCAGCCCGGAGTCGGTCGCTTGAAGATCACGCGTGTTACCCTGTTCCAAGTGCCGATCTCCTTTGCCGGCACCTCCTACCGGCTCTCGGGCGGCCGCAGCTACGAGAGCCTCGACAGCACGATCGTGCAGATCCATACGGACCGGGACGTCGTCGGCTGGGGCGAGATCTGCCCCTGGGGGCGCAACTACCTCCCGGAATTCGCCGAGGCCGCCCGTGCGGCGCTGGCTGTCCTCGCTCCCGACCTCATCGGGCTGGACCCGTGCAATCCGGCTGCGGTCAACAATGCGATGGATCGCCTCCTCCAGGGCCACATCTATGCCAAGGCGGCTGTGGATATCGCCTGCTGGGACATCCTCGGCAAGCATGCGGGGCTTCCCGTGCACGCTCTGCTCGGGGGCAGGAGAGCCGAAGCCATCCCGCTCCTCTCCTCGCTCTATCATGGCCCTGTGGACGACATGCTGATGCGGATCGAGGCTTCGCGCGCGCAGGGCGTGAAGAGCTTTTCGGCGAAGGCCGGGGGCCAGGCTCACACCGATATCGAGCAGTTCTGGGAGATCGGGCGAAACCGCCGCTCGGATGAAACCTTCATCGCCGACGCCAATGGCGGCTGGAGCGTTCCGGCCGCGCTGCAGGTGCTTGCCGCCATCGATGAGCTCGGCTTCTTCTTCGAACAGCCCTGCGCGGGAATGGCCGAATGCGGGCGGGTCCGTTCCAAGGTGAGGTCGCCGTTCATTCTGGACGAGTCGGCCATCAGCGCAGACGATCTCACGCACATCGTGAAGACGGACGCAGCCGATGCGCTGCACTTCAAGATTTCGCGCGTCGGCGGCATCACCAAGGCGCGCAGGTTCAGGGATTTCTGCGAGGTGGCGGGCATATCGAGTTTCTGGGAGGCTTCAGGCGGGAGCGCCATAGCCGACGCCGCAGCAGCGCATGTCGCCATTTCCGCGCCTGTCGGCGCCCCGCACAAATTCTGGAGCTGCCAAGAATACAATGCCGAACCGCTCTGCGCCGGAGGGCCGGTCATCAAGGATGGGATGATGACCTTGGGCGACCAGCCGGGTCTGGGTGTGGAGCCCCTGCCGGAGGTGGTGCGGAGTCCGGCCGCGAGCTTTGCGTGATGGCCGAAGACCTCTATAGCGCGTCAGGCTCCTCGCGATCGTTTGGGTGTTTTGGGGTGATGTTGGCGCGCTTTCCGACTCGGGCTGAATGAAGTCCCACAACATTCCGGCGGCGGGGATGCGTTCACCGATCAGGACCGTGCTCGTCATGCATGACAGGGCGCAAAGTCTGGCGGCGGACCTCGAACCCCGCTCTCCCGATGTCGAGTTCTTCTATGCCTCCGACCCCCACGAGATCGGGCCGATGCTGTTGCGCTGCAACCCGGATGCAGTCTTCGGCATAAAGCAGTCTCATTTTCCCGGTGAGCCGCAGGCCGCCGCGGTTGCCCATCCTTCGGTTCGGTGGTTCCAGGTCGGCGGAGCCGGCTACGAACACCTGACGTCGTGGGACGCCGGCAAGCTCGTCGTGACGAACTGTCGTGGGATCCTCGCGCCCTATCTGGCCGAGACCGTCATGGCCGCCATCCTCCACCTCAACGCCAACCTGCCGGCCTATCGCGAGCAGCAGATTGCCAGACAATGGCGGCCGATCGCGTTTCGCTCACTGAAGGAGCAGACCCTAGCCGTGGTGGGAGGCGGCGCGCTCGGCTCGATGGTCGCGGCGAACGCCAAGGCGCTCGGCATGCGCGTGCTCTGCGTAAAGCGTCGGCCGATGCCCGTCTCCGGCGCGGACGAGGTGTATCCGATCTCGGCCCTGGACGACGTCCTTGCGCAGTCTGATGTGGTGTCCCTCCATGTGCCGCTCACGGGCGACACACGCCGCTTGTTCGACTCCCGTCGCCTGCGGGCGATGAAACGTGGGGCGGTCTTCGTGAACACGTCGCGGGGATCAGTCGTGGACGAAGGAGCGCTGATCGAAGCGCTCGGGGATGGTCACCTCCGCGCGGCCTATCTCGACGTCTTCGAAACGGAGCCGCTGCCACCGGAGAGCCCTTTGTGGACCATGCCGAATGTGCTGATCACGCCGCATGCTTCAGACAACGTCGTCGGCTGGGAGACGCTCTTCGCCAAGCGGTTCTCCGAGAATCTCGCCCGATGGAACCGGGGAGATGAACTGATCGGTGAGATCAATCCGTAAACCACGCCCACCCCGAGCGATCACAACCTGATGCCGTGCGCAGGCATGGGCTTGCCCATGCGACGTTCACTGCTCGACCGAGCTTCCATGGCCTAAACGCGCATGATGCGAAAACCTTCGACTTGCCTGTGCAAGGTGAAGTGCTTCCAGTGCTCGGTGTCGTGCAGGATAATCAGCCGGCCGAGATCGCCTTCGATCTCGCCGTTGATGCGGTCAATGGTCTTGAGCTGGTCCCAGATGCTTCCCACCGCATTGTTGAGGGGCACATAGACGCCGTCGTGCTTGTGCCCCAGGAGGTTGGTGGAGGAGTAGACGCAGTCGCCTGAAACCACCACGCGGCCACGCTCGGCCTCCACCACCACGAACTGCTGGCCCAGCGTATGCCCTTCGCCCAGCCGCAGGTGGATGCCGGGCAGAACATTGTCCTTGTCGCCATCGACCAGCGTCAGGCGGTGCTCCACCGAGGCGTCGAAGGCGGCGCGCAGATCGTCGGGGTTGATGATCGCGGTCAGGAAGCCGTACTGCGGCGGCAGCGCCATAGCCTCGTGCCAAGACAGAAGCTCGCGCTTCTGAATGAAGAGTTTCGCACGGGGAAAGCGGTCGATCGAGCCCATATGGTCGAAATGGGCATGGCTCAGCAGGATGTGGGTCACGGCCTCGGGCACGACGCCTAATTCGGCCAGCATGCGAAGAGGCGAGATCCATTCGGGAATGCCGAACTTCTCGCTCATCGCCACGCCGCTGCCCTCCTTCATGAAGCCCGTGTCGACGAGCACGTTCCACTCGCCTCGGCGGGCCAGCACGAAGGAGAAGGGAACGTCGACCACGCCCTTGTCATAAGTGCCGTTGACGAGATCGACGACGGGCTGGCCCCGCGAGCGCGCATATTCGATGACGAAGACATCCCACTTGCCCTGGTCCGACATGGCTCCCCTCAACGCTCCGCGATCACGCGGCCCAGGCTCGACAGACCCACGGCCAGGATCAGGATCGCGCCCTGAAACAGATATTGGAAGAAGGTGGGCGCGCCGAAGATGTTGAGTCCGTTGAAGCCAAACGCGATGATCAGCGCGCCTACAAAGGTGCCGAAAACGTGGAACTCGCCATCGCGCAGCGTCGCGGAGCCCAGGAACACGGCCGCAAAAGCCGTGAGCAGATAGCCGTCCGCTGCGCTCGCCGTGCCTGAGCCCAGGCGCGAGGCGAGCAGGATTCCCGTGAGCGCGGCGCAGACGCCGGAAATCACGAAGCCCAGAATCTTGATGCGGTCGACATCGATGCCCGAAAGATAGGCTGCGGTGGGGTTGCCGCCGACGGCCTGGATTTCCTGGCCGACGGCCGAACGCTCGACGAGCAGCCATAAGAAGCCCAACACCAGCGCCATGAACACGATGTTGTTGGGAATGCCCCAGAGCCAGCGCCCGAGCGAAAGCTGCAGAAAGGCTTCCGGCACGCCGGCCACGATCGGCACGCCCGCCGAGTAGGCGAAGGCGAGCCCCGTCAGGATCGTGCCGACGCCCAGTGTCGCGATTACCGAGTTGACCTTGATCTTGGTGACGATGAAGCCGTTCACGAACCCGATCAGCGCGCCCAGCAGCAGCACGACGAGCACCGCCATGGGGATGGGCAGGCCGTTCGAGACCACCAGCCCCGTCACGAGGATGCCGTGGAGGCTTGCCGCGAAACCGATTGAAAGGTCGAGTTCGCCCACGATCACGGCCACCGTCAGCCCGCCCGCGATGATCATGGCGAGCGAGGCTTGGTTCAGAACGTTCGTGAAGTTGCCGAGCGTGGGAAATGCTCGGGGCGAGAGAATGGAAAAGGCGACGATCATGCCGAGAAGCCCGATGATCGTGCCGTAGCGCGCGAGCGTTCCCAGCATCAGCCTGGAGCGCGGCGAAAGCCTTTGGTCGGTTGCGGTGTCGCTCACGCCGATTCCTCCTCCCGGGCTGCTCGTTCCGGCTCCTGATAGCTCGCCGCGACGATCTTGCCGCGGCTGATCGACTCGCCCTCGAGTTCGGCCACGATCCGCCCCTCGGCCATGACGAGCACGCGGTCGCAGAGCTCGGGCAGCTCGTCCGGCTCCGACGAGATCACCAAGACCGCCATTCCCCGGGCCGCCAGCTCCCGCACCAGCCGGTGTATCTCGCTGCGCGCACCGATATCGACTCCGCGCGTGGGCTCGTCGAGGATCAGCAATCTGGGGCGCCGCTCCAGCCAGCGCCCGATCAGCACCTTCTGCTGGTTGCCCCCGCTCAGCCGGACGATGGGGGTGTCCGCGCTCTCGGCCTTCACCGCCAGCCGGCGGATGATTCCCAGCGCGAAGCTTCTGGTGGCGCGAGGGCGGATGAGGGGGAGAGCACGACTGAAAACAAGCCGGGAGAGGTTGCCGAGCGCGAGGTTGAAAGCGACGGACTTGCCCAGCACCAGCCCCTCGGCCCGCCGCTCCTCGGGAACAAGACCCACGCCTGCCGCCACGGCCTGGGCCGGATTTCTCGGCACGAAGGGGTTGCCGAACAGCGTCATCTCTCCCCTGTGAGGTCGGTCCGCGCCGAACACGAGGCGGGCGAGCTCGCTTCGGCCCGATCCGACCAGCCCGCCCAACCCGAGCACCTCGCCGGCATGGAGGTCGAAGCTCACCGACCTTACCTGCGGCAGGCGGCAGAGGCCTTTCACGCTCAGCGCCACGGGGCCGACCTGGCGCGTTGCCGCCGTCATCTGCGCTTCCGCCACCGGATGACCGACGATGGCCTCGACCAGCGCATGGCGATCGAGCGCCTCTCCTTCCAGCGAGGCCACGCAGCGTCCATCGCGAAACGCAGTAACGCGACGGCACAGCCGGAGGATTTCGTCGAGCCGATGCGAGACATAGAGCACCGCGACACCGGAGGCGGACAAGTCCTCAATGATGCGGAAAAGCCTCTCGCCTTCCGCCGCCGAGAGCGATGCGGTTGGCTCGTCCATGACGATGAGCCGCGCCCGCCGAACGAGGGCGCGACAGATGCTGATGAGCCAGCGCTCGGCGGTGGAAAGGCGCTTCACGTCGGCATTCATGGGAGACGTCAGTCCCACGCGCCTGGCCAGCGGCTCCACGTCGCGGCCGATCGCCTGCCAGTCCACCGCGCCGAGCCGCATCTTCTTGGGCACGCCGAGCATGATGTTTTCGATGACGCTCATGCCCGGCACGAAGGCGAGTTCCTGATGAATGAAGCTCAAGCCGAGCGCGGTGGCTTGCTGCGGCGACTGAATCGAGACCGGCACGCCGCTGATCCGGATATCCCCGGCATCCGGCCGGACAAGCCCGGCCAGAACCTTGATGAAGGTGGACTTGCCCGCCCCGTTGGCGCCCACCAGCCCATGCACTTCGCCGACCTCGATCGACAGCCCCGCGCCCTTGAGCGCCTGCGCGCCTCCGAACGACTTTTCGACGCTCTGAGCTTCTAGCAAGGCCGGCATGTCGGGACTGTGATTGAGCGCGTCGGAACGCAGCGAGGAGGCATGGGTCTGGGCCTGTCGACCGGCACGCCTCGAAAGGCTACTGAATCGCCTCTGGATGCTCCTTCAGGAACTCCTCGACAGTCTCCTTGGTCACCAGCACCGCGGGGACCTCGGCCGCCTTCGGTTCCCAGGCGTCGCCCGCCGTTTTGATCTCGTCGAGCATCTTCACCATCTGATAGCCCTCGGTGTAGCTGTCCTGCCAGGCGGTGGCCGTCATGAAGCCGTTCTTGATGTTTTCGAGCGCCTGCGCGTTGCCGTTGATGCCGTAGACCTTCACGTCGTCCCGGCCCTGCGAGCGCAAGGACCCGATGGCACCGATAGCGGGATCGTCCCAGCAACCCCAGATCGCGAGATTGCCCTGGCCGGCGGGATGAGAGGCGAGCCAGGCATTGGCATATTGGCCGCCATCCTCGAAATAGCCGGGGATGCGCACCTCGTTCTTGGTGACCGTGATCTCGGGATGCTTGGCGAGGATTTCGTCGAGCACCACCTCGCGATTGCGGCACACCTCGCCCGTCCGGTAGGTGAGCGCGAGCACCTCGCCCTTGCCGCCCATGTCCGCGACCATCTTTTCGACCACTGGGACCGCCATCGGGCCGCCCGAGCCGTTGGTCGCTGCGACGCTTGAGCCCAGGCCGCCGCCC
This sequence comes from Mesorhizobium sp., assembly GCA_035998495.1. GTDB lineage: Bacteria > Pseudomonadota > Alphaproteobacteria > Rhizobiales > Rhizobiaceae > Mesorhizobium_B. The sequence goes on along the minus strand of DASYHP010000030.1, from coordinate 19,360 downwards.
CAGGTCACCACTGGGATGCCGGCGCCGTTCGCCGCTTCGAGGCCCGCGCCGATCGAGGAATAGGGGAACACCATGTCGACGATGGCGTGCGCGCCGCGCTGGGCGAAGTTCTGGATGGCTGCATTGGCCTGATCGGCGCTGCCGGCGGCGTCGATCACGCTCACTTCCCAGCCGAGCTCGGCTGCGGCCGCCTCCGCGCCCTTGATGTAGCGCATGTTGTTGGCCTCCGTCGCCGAGATCGAGACGACGCCGAGGAGCGGCTTGTCCTGAGCAAAAGCAGCCGTGGTCGCTGCGAGCGTCATTGCCCCCAGCGTGGCGAGCGCGACCTTCCTCATGTTTTCCTCCCAGCCTGAATGGTTCGCCTCCCAGCGAACACAGTTAAACGTTCTGCCAGGATCGGTGCGAATCTGCGTGAAATCAAGTGGAAAGTTCCCTGACCTCCTTCTGGACAAGGCTTGGTACGGCGAGCATCATCAGCGAAACGGTTAGCTGACAGATGCCCACCATCCGTGATGTCGCCAAGGCTGCGCAGGTGTCCACCGCCACCGTCTCCGCCGTGGTGAACGGCTCGGCCTATGTGAGCCCCGAGCTGAAGGCGCGCGTCATGGCGGCCATCAGTGCGCTCGACTATGCGCCGTCCTCTGCCGCGCGGAGCCTGAAGCGAGGTCGCACACAACTGATCGCGCTGGCGGTGGCCGACCTCGCCAACCCATTCTTCAACCGCGTCGTCTGCGCGGCCGAGGCAGCCGTGAGGGCCTGGGGCTATTCGCTTGTGATCTTCAACAGCGACGAGAAGCCGGAAGCCGAGAAGCGGATCGTCGAGCGGGTGCGGGCGCTGTCCTGTGACGGCATGATCCTGGTTCCCGTGGGGGATCCAGCGAGCTATGCCAGGCTGCAGAGGGACGGGCGAAGGCTGCCCACGCTTCTGTTCGGCCGGCTCGTCGAGGACGATGCGCTCGACAGCGTCACCATCGACAACCATTCGGCTGGGCGGCAGGCCACCAACTACCTGCTCGACTTGGGTCACCGGCGCATCGGCTCCATCACCGGCCCACTTCACCTCACCACGGCCAAAGAGCGGCTCGCAGGTATGATGGAGGCGATGCGCGCACGCGGCGCCGAGCCCAGTCCTTCGCATTTGCGATCCGGCGAGTTCCGCGAGGACGCAGCGTATTCTGCGGCCCGCCAGATGCTCGGCGGCGGGGACCGACCGTCCGCACTTTATGTCGCCAACGGCCTGATGGCGTTGGGCGCGATGCGCGCGCTGGCAGACCTCAACCTCCGCTGCCCGGAGGACATCTCCATCGCCTCGACCGATACGATCCCTGGCATCGGCGCGTTGCGGCCCCGCCTCACGCGCACGGAGCATCCCGTGGCCGACATGGTCAATGAGGCGATCCGCCTGCTCGTCGATCGTATCGAACGGAGCCGTGCGCTGCCGCCGCGAAACGTCGTGTTCCAGCCCTCGCTTGTCGTCGGCGAGAGCTGCGCGCCCGCCACTCAACACCAGTTGAGGAATGTCGGATAGACAAGCCTCCGGTGTCGAGAGTTCCGATGCTTGTGAGGCCTCGATTGCGGAACATGCGTTCCGGTCCGTGGGAAACAATAGGTCTGGAACTTAGGGACAGGGTGATCGCCGTCACCGGAAGTGGTCCTGCCATCACAACCGCGGTCTCGTAGGTGGCCCGAGTTCCCAGCCGCGCAGGCTTGCCGCTTCCGTCTTGAGGCGGGTTCAGGGCTCGAACACCACGCCATTCAGTTCGAGGCAGGAGCCTTCGACGCTTGCGAGCCTGAAGCCGGCCGGCTCCGGCTGGATCGCGCAACGCATGGGAAAGCGGGCAGTCCCGGTGTCGCCGAGAGCGTCATCAAGCGTCAGGATGTTCTCCGCGACGGAATAGCGGCCGGTGACGCTCCGCCTTCCGTTCTCGCCCGTCATGCGGAAACTTCCGTCAGGCGAGAAAAAGGCCTCGATCGGTCCCGCGCGGTATTGCCCCGGCTGCAAGCCCGACGCGCCCGCCAGGGCCGAACCTTGCGCCTGCGCCTCGGCGATCCTCCGCTCGAGTTCCGCGAGCTCGCCGCTGCGGCGATTGAGGTTGTCGGACAGCTCTGTCACCTGCGCCTGCAAGGTGCGCCGCTGATCTTCGGCGGCGGCGATGTCGGCCGCAAGCTGATCGCGGCGCGCGGTCAGATCGGCGACCGCTCGATCGAGCTCGGTCTGCTGTTCCGCGATGCGGCTCGCCTCCAGCCTGGCGTTCTGGATCTGCTCCTGCGCGGACGCTTCGGCCGCGCGCGCCTCCTGCAGCCGGCTCTCGGCGTTCGCCGCCCCCTCGGAAACCTGGGCGGCTTCCGCGCTGAGCGTCGCGACCTGTTCACGCAGCCCCTGCTCTTCGGCGCGGGCTGATTCCACGCGCGCGCCGACCTCCGCGAGGGCCTGGGTCTGCGCGGCGATACGCCCTTCGATTTCCGCCAATTCGGCCCGGCCAGCCTCCAGCTCCCCTTGGCCGCTCGTCAAGCGGCTTTGCAGCTCTTCAAGCGAGCTCTCCGCTCCGGCGACCTCGTCCCTCACGGCGGCCAGTCGGGAATTGGCTTCCTGCAGCTCCGCGTTCACGCGGTCCCGCTCGGCCGTGACGCGCTCGAGCTCGGCGGCTGACGCATCGATGCGGAGGCGCAAATCCTGCAGCGCGCCCGTTCCCTCCTGCAGCGTCGCAAGCTGGTTTTGGGTTTCCTGAAGTTGTGCGCGCGCCTGCACCGCTTCCGCCTGGGCCGCGCCGACGCGGCTCTCCATCTCGGCCGCAGCCGATGAAAGATAAAGCCATGACGCGAGCGCGCCAATCCAGCCGACCGCCGCCAGGATGGCGAGCGCAAGCGGGATGGGCCGCCGCATCTCAGCCGCGAAGCGTTGGGCGAACGCGTGCTCTCCTGCGGCCATGACCCTATCCCTCCAGGCGCTCAGCGCCGCAACCTTGCATGCTCTTCAAGGAGAGCGGAAGCCCTGCGAGGACCGACGCAGCCGTTCGGATCAGAATATGGCCGCAATGCCCAGAATGCCCAGGACGATGAGGACAATGATGGCGATAGCCAGGATGTAGAAGACGATCTTGGCGAGCCCCGCGGCGCCCCGGGCGATGCCCGTGAAACCCAAGGCACCCGCAAGGACGGCGATCACGATCAGGGCAATCAGAAGCTCAAGCATGTCGCGGACCCTCCATTGCCGTTGAACATCGACAAGAGTCCTCGGCGCAGCCCCCGCGCTGCACCCATGCCCTTATGGCCTTCCAAGGGGGCGGGCCACTTCGAAGCCGCGATGCCAACTGCCGCAAGAAGCAGGTTTCCCCGAGAGCCGCCAGGTTCAGGCGCAAGAACCGTGTTGGGGGTGCGATGTTCCCTTGGGCTGGTCCGCGAGCGGACCAAGATGCCAACCATCAACTCAGCCGTCGGGCGTCGGTTGATCGGCTATGTCGCCATCGGGCCTGAGCCCGGGCCTGTCAGCTCCAGTCTCACGCGCCTTTGCGCTGTCCTCAGCCGGCGTTCCGTGCCAGCCAGGCGCGCCACTGGTCCTCATCGCCGTGGAAGACGTTGAGGTCGATCTTGCCCTCCACGCCTTTGGACAGGCCCGAGCCCGAATACTGCCAGAACACCCAGGGGCGGTTCGGGTAGCGCTTGGAGGGATGGGCCGCCACCGAGCGCAGCCAGAAGGGGTGGTTGGGGAACGCGCCCTTGAGGTTGTCCTTGTAGAAGTCGGGCGCGGTGTAGATGATCGGCCGCTGGCCGTAATGCGCCTCGAGCTTGTCCAGGAAGACCTGCATCTTCTCGATCACGCGCTTGCGCGACAAGCGCATCCGGCAACGTGACTCGCCATTGTACTCGACGTCGAGCACTGGCGGCAGCGCGCCTTCGACCTTGGGAACGTTTCGGATGAACCAGTCGGCCTGCTCGCCCGCCGTGCGGCACCAGTAGAAGAAGTGGTAGGCCCCGCGCTTCAGCCCCGCCTCGTGCGCCGCCCGCCAATTCTTCTTGAACATGGGGTCGAGATGGTCGCCGCCGTCGGTCGCCTTGATGAAGGCGAAGTTGGCGCCCTGGGAGCGCAGCTTGGCCCAGTCGATCTCGCCCTGCCAGCGCGAAACGTCCACGCCATGCACGGCTAGCTTCTGGGGGGCGGCCGAGCCGAAATTGATCGGCTTGGCGTCGCGGAATTTTTGGGGATGGATGCGCAGGGCGCTCAAGGAGGCGAGGGCGGCGGTCGGGGCGCCCACGGCCACCATGGCCACCACCTCCGCGGCGGGCTCCAGCGCCTCCGCAATCTCGGCGGCGCTTTGCGGCGCCTGGGGAGCGGCATCATCGCTGGACGCGACCGCCGCCTTGGGCCTCTGGATCGAGCTTGTCTTCTCGAGCGAGGGGCTGCCGACGCTTAAAGCGTCGAGGCCTGAGCTCGACGTGCAGCCCGTGAGAAACAGGAGAGCGAGAGCAACCAGAAGGCTTGGCGAACGCATGGAACCCCGGCGCAAAACCAACAACCCGCGCACGGCGCGAAAGCGCCGCCGAAGGCGACGGGGATTCCCTAATGAAGAATTGCCAACAAAGCCTGAATTGCTGCTGCTGCCGGCAACGGGCGGCAGCCTTGCAGGCCCTCAATTCGGCCGGCTCAAATCTCCGCGCGTCGGATCGTCGGGGCGCCCTTGTGGTCGCGGAGCTTTCCCAGCGAGCTGTCCAGCAGCCGCGCCAGCTTCTTCGCCGCTCCATTGAAGGCAACCTCCAGGCTAGGCCCCCGCTCCACTGCCGTTTCGGGCTGGCGATGGGCGAGCCGGGCCTCGATGCTGCAGCGCTTGTCCATGCCGCCGCCCCGTTCGCCATTGTCATCGCCGAGATGCACCTCGACGCGCGTGATCTCATTCGCGAACCGTCCGAGCATGCTTCGCAACTCCGCCTCCACGCGGCGGGCCAAGTCGTCACTGCCGTTGATCTGGTTGTCGGTGTTCACCTGCACATGCATGAAACGGTCTCCTGTTGCCGATTTAAAGAGACACAAAGGCGCATCGCGTCGCCGCGACTGCGCGTGCTTGCCGCGACACGCCGCCTTCGTGTCCAAACCCTGGCCTTCGTGTTCAAACCCTGGCTTGTCTTGCTCACCAAAAACGAACGCAGGCGCGCCGCAAGGGTTGCGGCGGTTTCATGCGGGATGCGCTCGGCAAGGCGTGCGGCGGGAGTTGCTTCAGCCGCCCAACGTCACTGCAAGGTGTGGCCCCGGCGGGGCTGCTCCTCGCGTCGGAGCCAGTCGGCCATGGCGCGAACCCGGAAGCAGAATGCGTTCCGCGCCCGGTCGTCCGCCGCGCCCTGGTGATTGAGGTAATCGGACAGGAAGGTCTCGGCTTCGGAGGGGTCCATGATGGACATGAGCGCCGCCACGAGTCCTTCGCCGACGGGAACCTGTCCCGGCCATGAGTGATGATGCTCGCGCATGAAAAAGTCCGCCGCTTGTGGAAGATGGGAGGCATGCGGTGACACGCGCACAAAGCCGCAGCCGTTTTGGGGAAAGCGATCAGGCGTCTGTGACGCCGGAAAAGACCAGACCCCGCTCTCGTCATCGGGACGCCTCCTCCGACGCCCGGCCCCGTTCACTCCATTGTTCTTTCGACAAGGGGTGTTCTGCGGCTCGAAACTGACAAATGTTAGATTCGTTCCGCAGTTTGTTCAGGCTTCTTGAGGTATGACTTACCTTTGTTTGAACGAAATAAAGGCCATCCGGCTGCCACGGCGCGCGGGCATCTGGGTTCACCGAAGCCTGAAGCGGGCCTGCAGCTCGCTTACCGCGGCGTTCGGCAATCGCCGCACCGCGCGTCCTTGCGTAAGGAACACGAGCTTGGCCGTTTCCTCAAGCTCCTCCGCCGCGAAAACCGCTTCCTCGAAGGCGGGGCCGGACACCACGGGTCCGTGGTTGGCGAGAAGAACTGCGCTGTGCTCGACCGCGGCGTGGAGGATCAGCGGCGCGACATCCGCCGAGCCTGGATGAGTGTAGGGCAGAAGCGGCACGCGGCCCACTCGCATCGCCACATAGGGCGTGATGGGCGGAATCGTGTCGTGCGCGTCCGTCGCCTCCAGGCAGGACAAAGCGGTGGCGAAGGTCGAGTGCAGATGCACCACGCCCCCGGCCTGCGGCCTCGCCCGATAGAAGCTCAGGTGAAGCGGCACTTCCTTGGTCGGCGGGTCGCCGCCGACATGCCGGCCGGACGGGTCGAGCTTGCTGAGTTTTTCCGGCTCCAGGAAACCGAGGCACGAATTCGTCGGCGTCACCAGGAACCCATCGGAAAGGCGGGCGGAGAAATTGCCCGACGATCCCGCCGTGTAGCCTCGCTCGAACAGCGATTGGCCCCAGCGGCGAAACTGCTCCCGGAGCCGCCCTTCGTCCGGGCTCACGCCGGCGCGCCTGCGCCGCGCTGCTGCCAGAAGGTGGTGGCAAGCTGTTCGAGATGCTCGCGCATGGCACGTTCTGCCCCATCGGGATCGTGTGCGGCGATGGCCTCGAAGATGCGGCGGTGCGCGTCGAAGGCGGTCTTGTCCTGTCCCTTGGCGGCGAGCGTCACGACGCGCTGCTCTTGGAGCCATTCCGAGATCTGGTCGTGCAGCGCCACGAAGACCGGGTTGCGGGCGATCTGCGCGAGTTCGAAATGGAAGGCGATATCGGTCTGCGTGAAGCGGTCGCGATGGCCGATCGCTTTGCGGTTGGCCTCCAGCGCGCTTTCGAGCGCCGCCAGATCCTCCGCGCTTGCCACACGCGCGGCTTCGCGCGCAAGCCCCACCTCGAAGAACAGCCGCGCCTCCTGAAAATGCCGCTGGCCTTCCGCCGTGGACAGCATCTGTCTGACGGCCGGCGCCATGCCCGTGAAGATCTGCGCCGCGGTGGGCATGGAGACGCGTGCTCGCGAGCCGTTGGAAAGCTCCACGAGTCCCGCTTTCTGCAGTGCGATCAAGGCCTCGCGGATGGCCGGTCGGCCGACATTGAAGCGCGTTTGCAGGTCGCGCTCGGGCGGCAACTGGTCGCCGGGTTTGAGCTTTCCCGACAGGATCTGCGCCTCGAGATGGGCTGCGACATGCTCAAAAAGCTTCTTGCGTTCGATAATGAGCGGTTCGACCATAAACCTTTCATACCATCATGCTTGACAACCATGCAACAGTTGGTGGAGTTTCCTCGCAACTGTGCCGAGGCCGCGAGAAAGTTGGTCCCCTGGTGGCCGTCGCTTTCGAGGACCCCCCGATGCCGGAGAGATCCGTCGGGCGGCGGCGAAATGGGCAGGGGCGGCCGGCAGGGCCGGATCGTTCCGCCGGGAAGGAGAGTGGATGCGAATCGCGATCTTAGGCGGCGGCGGCGCCATGGGCGGCATTTTCGGCGGCTATCTCGCTCGCGCCGGCAACGACGTCACCTTGATCGACGTGTCGCGTCCGGCCGTGGACGCCATCAATTCCAACGGCCTTGCGATTGAGGAGAAGGACGGCTCCGCCCCCAACATTCGAGTGCCGGCGAGCGACGACCCGTCTCGGGTCGGCCCGGTCGATCTCATCATCAACTTCGTGAAGTGCTACCACACGGAAGCCGCGGTGAAGGCCGCCGCGCCCATGATGAACGGCGATACGGCGGTGCTGAGTCTCCAGAACGGCTGGGGCAACGCGCCGCGCATCGCTTCAATCGCCGGCGAGGACCGCGTGATGGTCGGCCTCACCTATCATGGCGGCACGCTGCTGGCGCCCGGCCGGGTCAAGCATCCCGGCACCGGCATGACATTCCTGGGCGAGCTGGACGGGAGCCGCACGGAGCGGCTGGAGCGCACGGCCGAGGCGTTTCGCCGCGCGGGGCTGGAGACCACCGTGTCGGACCGCATCCTCGACGAGGTGTGGAAGAAGCTCGCGCTCAACTGCTGCACACTGCCGACCTCGGCGCTGCTGCGCTTCTTCGCCCACGAGCTCGTCAGCTACAAGGACGCCGAAACGGTGATGGCGGCGATCCTCGCCGAGGTGGTCGAAGTTGCGAAAGCCCAAGGCATCTCGCTCGATTACGACGAGCGCTGGGCGGCGATCACCGGCCTCCTGGAGAAGGCGGTGGGCGGCAAGGCCTCCATGCTTCAGGACGTGGAAGCGGGCCGGCAGACCGAGATCGAGGTGATCAACGGCGCGATCAGCGAGGCCGGCCGCAGCAAGGGCGTGCCGACGCCCGTCAACGACGCCATGGTGGCCATGATCTCGGCGCTGCAGGCCAAGTATCTGGCCCCGAAGGCGAACTGACGGCCATGCGCGACGGGCGTCTCACGGGCAAGACGGCGATCGTCACGGGCGGCGCCAGCGGCATCGGGCTGGCCATCGTCCGCGCCTTCCTGCGCGAGGGCGCGCGGGTGGCGGTGCTCGACCGTGAGGCGGAAAAGCTCGACGCCGTGCGGGAACTGGGCGATCTCGGCTTGGCCGTGACCTGCGACGTGGCCGATGCGCAGGACGTGGACCGCGCGGTGATGTCGGCCTCCGACCGGCTCGGACCCTTCAATGTGCTCGTCAACAATGCCGGCATCGCCATCGTGGGCGGGCTTGAGGAGATGAGCGAGGCCGACTGGGACCGCACCTTCGCCGTCAACGTCAAATCGATTTTTCTGCTCTCGCGCCGCGTCATCCCGATGATGCGCCAGGCGGGCGGCGGCTCCATCGTCAACATCGCCAGCGAAAGCGCCTTCATCGGCTTTCCCATGCATCCGGCCTATTGCGCCTCCAAGGCGGCGGTGGTGCATCTCTCGCGCTCCATGGCCGCTCGCTACGCCAAGGACCGCATCCGCGTGAACGCGCTCTGCCCCGGCACCATCGACACGCCGCTCTACCGCAACTTCCTGGCCCAGCAGGACGACCCCGAGGGCGTCAACCGAATGGTCGAGGCGATGCACCCGCTAGGCTTGGGCACGCCCGAGGACATCGCGCATGCCGCCGTTTACCTCGCCTCCGACGAGAGCCGCTACGCGACCGGCGCGCCGTTCCTGATCGACGGCGGCTCCACGGCCATTTGACGGGAGAGGGCTCAAACGGTGCGGCTCGAAGTCAAGAACCTGTCGAAGGCCTTTCCCGGCGTGCGCGCACTGGACGACGTCAGCATGAGCGTCGCGCCGGGCGAGATCCGCGCGCTGCTCGGCGAGAACGGCGCGGGCAAATCCACGCTCGGCAAGATCGTGGCGGGCGTCTATGGGCGCACCAGCGGCGAGGTGCTGGTGGACGGCGCTGAGATCGGCGACCTCGACGAAAAGGCTGCGGGCGAAAAAGGCATCGGCATTGTCCACCAGGAAGGCTCGCTGGTGCCCCAGCTTTCCGTGGCCGAGAACATCTTTGCCGGCCGTCAGCCGACCACTTGGCTCGGGCAGGTGGACCGTCGCAGGATGCGCGACCGGGCGCGAGAACTGATCGCGCAGCTCGGCGTCGAGATCGACCCGTCCCGGCGCGTGGCGGATCTCTCGCCTGCCCAGATGCAGATCGTCGAGATCGCCAAGGCCTTGTCGCGCGATCTCCGCATCCTGATCCTCGACGAGCCCACGGCGGCGCTCACGCTCACCGAGACCGAGCGGTTGTTCGAGGTCGTCCGCAAGCTCGCGAGGGACGGCGTGTCGGTGATCTATGTCTCCCACCGCCTGTCCGAGATTTTCGCGCTCTGCCATTCCGTGACCGTGCTCAAGGACGGCCGCCATGCCGGCACGAGGCAGGTGGCGCAAACCGACACAGACGAGCTGATCCGGCTCATGGTGGGCCGCGAGGTGCATCTCGCGCGCGATGTCCATGGGCGCGCGCCCGGCCCCGTAGTGCTCGAAGCCGAGGATGTGAGCGCGCCGCCCTTCGTGCGTCAGGCCTCGCTCACGGTGCGCGCGGGCGAGATCGTGTGCCTGGCCGGGCTGATCGGCTCGGGCCGCACCGAGTTCTGCGAAACGATCTTCGGCGCGCGCCGCAAGCGCGGCGGCACGATCCGCCTGAACGGCGCCGTGCTGAACCCCACCGGACCGTGGGACGGGCAGGCGGCGGGCATCGGCATGGTGCCCGAGGACCGCAAGACCTCGGGCCTCTTCCTCGGCATGGACCTCGTGAACAACATCGCCGTCACCGTGCTGCGGAAGGTGTCGAACGGGATGAATTTCTCGCAAGGCAAGGCCGAGGCGCTCGCCCAGAACTTCGTGGACGAGCTGCGCATCGCCACGCCGGGAGTCAGGCAGATCGTCGGCAATCTTTCCGGCGGCAACCAGCAGAAGGTGCTGCTCGCCAAATGGCTGGCGATGGAGCCGAAGCTGCTCATCGTCGATGAGCCCACGCGCGGCGTCGATGTCGGCGCGCGCTCTGAAATCTACCGCCTGCTCCGCGCGCTGGCGGCCAAGGGCGTCGCCCTCGTCGTGGTGTCGTCGGAGCTGCCCGAAGTCTTGGCGCTGGCCGATCGCATCGTGGTCATGGCCGAGGGCCGCACCGTGGGCGAGCTGGCGGGCGGCGCGGCCACGGAAGAAGATGTCCTGCGGCTCGCCACCCGCTACACGGCCTCCGTGGCCGAAGTCCGTGCCGACCCTCTTCCCGTGGGAGCTTGAGAACCATGGCCCCGATCACCCATGTCGCGACCGAGTCCCGCAGCGAGGCCCGCGAGAACCTTTTGTTGCGGATGGTCCGCCGCCTGGCGGACTCGCGCGAGCTGACGCTTCTGATCCTGGTGGCGGCGCTCGCCGTCGTCATGACGATCGCCTATCCCAACAACTTTCCGACTGGCGCCAATCTGCGGGCGGTGCTCCTGAATCTCGCGCCGGTCGGCATCATGGTCTGCGGCATGATGCTTCTGATGATCGGCGGCAGTTTCGACCTGTCGGTCGGCTCGACGCTCGCGTTCGCCGGCGTGTGGGCGGGTGTGGTGGTCGGCTGGTGGGGCTGGCCGGCCGAGGCGGGCATCCTCGCCGGCCTTCTGGTCGGCGCGCTGGCCGGGCTCGTGAACGGCCTGATCGTCACCCGCATCGGCATCAACGCGCTGATCGCAACGCTCGGCACGCTCACCATCTACCGCAGTCTCACCTATGTGACCGCCGGCACGGGTGTGACCCCCATCTCCGACGCCTTCAAGGCCTATGGGCAGGTGGCCGACCCCATCTTCCGCGTTCAGTCGCCGTTCTGGGCCATGCTGGCGGTGGTCCTGATCGGCTCCTTCCTCGTCGCCCGGACGCGATTCTTCCGCCAGTACTATTTCGTCGGCGGCAACGCGCGCGCCGCCCAGCTTTCGGGCATCCGCGTGGACCGGCTGATCCTCATCGGCTTCGTCATCACCGGCACGCTGGCGGGGCTTGCGGGGGTTCTGTCGGCGGCCCGCCTCAACTCTGCCGTGGTGAACGCAGGCGTCGGCATCGAGCTCAAGGTGATCACCGCGACCGTGCTCGGCGGCGCGAGCCTCAAGGGCGGCGAGGGCACCATTCTGGGCGGCATCTTGGGCGTGTTGTTCATCGCGCTCATCGAGAACGCCATGATCATCAACGCGGTGGGGGTGTTCTGGCAGGGGCTGGTGGTCGGCCTCGTGCTGCTGTTCGCGGTCTCGCTCGACCGCTTCAAGACGACTGGCCGCGCCTGAACGCCGGACGGGAGCAGGATGTCCGAGGCGCGCGCTGCGCTTCGGATGGGAGGGTCCGGGTCGCCGGATTCGGTAGATGAGGCACCAACGCCTCGTGGAGGAGGAATCGAGAATGAACAGGCTGAGGAAATGGGTCATGGGGGGCGTGGGCCTCGCCATGGGCGCGGGTCTGGCCCTGCCGGCAAGCGCGCAGGAGTCGTCCTTCGGGCCGGCGGACGCCGAACACACCTATTACTGGATCTCCAACAAGGCGAACCTGCCGCTCTTCGTGCAATACGACTATGTCGGCATGAAGCGCATCGCCGAAGAACTCGGCGTCCGCGTGATCGTGGCCGGCCCCACCGATTTCGACATCCCCGGCTTCATCGCCGCCGTCGACCAGGTCTGCGCGCAGAAGCCGTCTGGCGTGTCCGTGGTCGGCGGCTGGGATCCCTCGCTCACCGAGCCCGTGAAGCGCTGCATCGAGCAGGGCGTGCCGACGGTGGTCGATGACGGCGACCTGCCGGATTCGGGCCGCCTTGCTTACATCGGCACGAACTGGACGCAGGTGGGCGTGGCGCAGGCCCGCAAGATGATGGAGATGCTGCCCGATGGCGGCAAGCTCGCCATGATGTCGATCATCAACGCCGGCAACATGCGCGAGGCGGTGGCGGGCTTCCAGGCCCACATCGAAGCCAATGGCGGCGGCAAGTACCAGATCGTCGCCAACGAGGACGACGGCGGCGACGCCTCCAAGGCCGCGCAGGTGACGGCCGCGATCCTCGCCGCCAACCCGGACATCGCGGGCATCGCGGGCTTCGATTCCGAGTCGGGCGCGGGCATCGTCACGGCGCTTCGCGAAGCGGGCAAGAACCCCGGCGACGTCAAGGTCACGGCCATGGAGCAGACGCCGGACTTCTTCAAGACGGCGCAGGAAGGCTGGGTGGACGGCATCATCGTCCAGAACCGCGAGCTCTTCATCTACTACGCCGTGAAGATGCTGCACGACTACAACACCAACACGCTGAAGACGGCTGGCCTGGGCGGGGCCGAAGGCGGCCGTCCGATCCCCGACACGCTCGATACGGGCGTTCTCGTGGTGGACAAGAGCAATGTCGACAAGGTCCTGACCGCGCTGCAGGTGCAGTAGGGCTCGACGCCTCACCCATCGCGGAGCGCCTCACCCGCGCTTCGCACAGCCTCCGGCGAAACCCTCCCGGTCGCCGGAGGCCTTTTCCGGCCCGCTCTGCCCGGCACCCGACGCGCCGCCTTTGGCCAAACCTCGCCCGCGAGGGCTCACGGACGATGTTCATGTCTTCAGCCGCCACCCGGATCCGCTTTCACGGCGTCGCCGCCTACGAGGTGATCGCCTCCACGGGCGAGCGCATCCTGCTCGACCCGTTCCTCGACGAGAATCCGGGCGCGAAATCCCGCTCGACCGATTTCGACCGCGTCGATCTCGTGGTGGTCAGCCACGCGGCCTACGACCATCTGGGCGACACCGACAAGATTGCGGCCCGTTACGGCTGCCCCGTCGTCTGCGGCGGCGAGGTGAAGGCTTGGCTGACCGATCGCGGCATCCCGGCGGAAAAAGTCCGCGCCACCACCTGGGGCATCCGCTGCAAGGTCGCGGGCTTCGAGATCCAGCCGCTCGAATGCCGTCACTGGTCGCAGATCAGGCTCAAGGACGGCTCCTTCATCTCGGGCGTGCCGATGGCCTTCATCCTCTATGTGGACGGGCTGCGCTTCTACCACTACGGCGATACCGCCATCTTCACCGACATGAAACTCCAGGCCGAACTCTACCGGCCCAATGTCGGCTGCATCGGCATCGCCAATCCGCAGGAGATTTTGCACCGTAACCCGATGCCCGGCGAGATGCTGACGGGCGAGCTTTCGCCCTATGAGGGCGTGCTCGCCACCCAGTGGCTCGGGCTCGAGACGGTCCTGCCCTGTCACTACATCACGCTCGAGGGCGACCCCGACGTGGCCGAATACATGCGCTGCCATGCGGCCGCCAAGGCGCGGGGCGAGAGCGTCGCCGAGCCCTACCTCCTGCGCGCCGGCGACTGGATCGAATTCGACGCGGCCGGCCGCGTGCTCCAGCCTGCGAAGGCCGCCTAGGCAATGAGGGCGGCGATCTTCGACGGCCCGATGGCGATCCGCCTCGCGGAGGCGCCCAAGCCGAAACCCGGCCCTGGCGAGGCGCTGGTCGAGGTGGCTGCTGCTGGCCTCTGCGCGGGCGACCTCTACATCTTCACGGGCAAGAACCCTTATGTGAGCTATCCTCGCATCGGCTGCCACGAGATCGCCGGCCGGGTCGCCGAACTCGGCCCCAATGCGAGCGGGCCGGCACCGGGAACGCGCGTCGTAGTCGATCCCTTCATCGCCTGCGGCCATTGCTATCCCTGCCGCGTCGGCAAGACGAACTGCTGCGCCAACCTGTCCATCATCGGTGTCCACCGCGAGGGCGGCTTCGCCGACTTCATGGTGGCGCCCGCGAAGAACCTCCATCCCGTGCCGGAAAACCTTTCCGACTTCGAGGCCTCCTTCGCGGAGCCCGTCGCCATCGGCGTACAGGCCTGCCGGCGCGGCGAGGTGGGGGCGGAGGACGTGCTCGTGCTGGGCTGCGGCCCCATCGGGCTCGCCATCGTGGAAGTGGCTCGCGCCCGCGGAGCGACGGTCTATGCCACCGACATCAACAAGGACCGTTTGGATACGGCCGCCATGCTGGGCGCTATTCCCCTGGAGGGTGGGGAGGGGCTTCTGGATCGCGTTTTGGAGATCACGTCGGGCGAGGGCATGCCCGTCGTCATGGAGGCCACGGGCGCCGTTTCCGCCATCGAGCAGACCATGGACCTCGTGGCCGCCGGCGGCCGCGTCGTGATCGTCGGCCTCGTCAAGAAGGGCGTGGGCGTCACCTTTCCCGGCCTCGACTTCACCCGCAAGGAGGCCACGATCCTGGGTTCCCGCACCTCCGTGAACTGCTTTCCGGAGGCGCTCGACCTCCTGGCGTCGGGGAAAATCCGCTACCCGCGCATCGCCACCGAATTCCCGCTCGAAGAGGCGCCGGACGTGTTCGCGCGCTTGGCCGAAAACCCGATGGCCCTGCACAAGGCCATTTTCCTGAGAGAGCCCGCATGCAGCTTGTGACCTTCTCCCGCCGCGATGAGCCCGGCGGCTCGTTCCTGGGCGCGCTCGAAGGCGAGGAGGTCGCCGACCTGTCCTCGCTCGGCCTCGACATGCGGGCGGTCGCCCGCGGCGGGGCGGATGTGCTCACGCGGTTGCGCGAGACGGCGCAAGTGGCGGAGCGCGTGCCGCTCACCGAGGTGCGGCTCCAGGCACCCATCCAGCCCGGCAAAGTCCTCTGCTCCGGCGTCAACTACAAGGGCCACGCCGACGAGAACCCCAATGCGAAGATGCCCGAGGAACCGTTCTTCTTCGCGAAGCTCCCATCCTCCATCTCAGGCCCTGAAGACCCGATCCAAAAACCCGCACGGCTCCAGCAGCTCGACTACGAGGTGGAGTTCGCCGCCGTGATCGGCCGGCGGCTCTATCGGGCTGAGGAGAGCGAGGTCATGCCCGCCATCTTCGGCTACACGCTTTTGAACGACGTGTCGGCGCGCGACGTGCAGTTCAAGGACAACCAGATCACGCTCGGCAAGAATTTTTCCGGCTTCGCTCCCATCGGCCCCTGCATCCTCACATCCGACGAGCTTTCCGACCCCAACGATGTGCGCCTGCGGACCCGGCTCAACGGCCGTACGCTGCAGGACGGCAACACGTCGGACTGGCTGTTTCCCTTGCCGCGGCTCATCGCCTTTTTGAGCGAGGTGATGCCGCTCGAGCCCGGCGACATCGTCACGACCGGCACTCCGGCGGGCGTAGGCATCTTCCAGAAGCCGCCCGTCTTCATGTGGCCCGGCGACGTGGTCGAGATCGAAGCCGACGGAATCGGGGTGCTGCGCAACCCGGTCGTGGAGATCTGACCATGGCGGCGGGCGAGGGGACGATGGCAAGCTTGGGCCAAGATGGGCGCTTCGCCATCACAGTGGGCTTCGAGCTGGCCGACGGCGCGTTCGAGACCTTTCACCGGCTGGTGAGCGAGAACGCGGCCTTGTCCGTCGAGCGCGAGCCCGACTGCCTGCGCTTCGACGTTCTCACGCCTTTGGAGCCGGGGCAGGACGGCACCCATGTGCTGCTCTACGAAATCTACCGCGACCGCGCGGCCTTCGACCGCCACCTGGCGACGAGCCATTATCTCAGCTTCGACCAGAAGACGCGCGGCATCGTGCGCAAGAAGACCGTGCTCGCCTGCGCCGTGCAGGAGAACGCCAAGCCGGGGGATGGCGCGTGACGGCCTCGCCCAAGGAGCTGTTCGGCACCATCGAGCCCGCGCCCGAGCGGCGACGGCTCCGGGCGGGGCCGCTGTCGGCGGTGCTGGAGGAAGGCAATCTCCGCGAAATAGGCTGGCATGGCGCGGAGGCCGTGCGCGCGATCAACTATCTCGCGCGCGACAGATCCTGGGGCACCTACAAAGCCGAGATTTCCGCCCTGGAGGTCAAAGAGGAGCCCGACGCCTTCACCGTCGCCTATGATGGGCTGTGCGCGGGGCCGGAAGGACGCTTCCGCTACCGCATGAGCATTCGCGGCGAGGCGTCCGGCTCGCTCGTGATGGAGGCCCGTGGGGCGGCCGAAACGGATTTTCCCACCAACCGCACGGGCTTCGTGGTGCTGCATCCGGCGGAGGCGGCAGGCGGGCGGCTCGCGGTGCGCCACACGGAAGGGCGCGAGGAAGAGACGACGTTTCCCAAAGCGATCAGCCCCGACCAGCCGGGTTTCGACATCGCGGCGCTGACGCATGAGCCCGCGCCGGGCCTGACCTGCACGGTCGAGATGGAGGGCGACGCTTTCGAGATGGAGGACCAGCGCAACTGGTCCGACGCCTCCTTCAAGACCTATGTGCGCCCGCTCTCCAAGCCGCGCCCCTATGTGATTGCGCTGGGCGTGGAGGATGTCCAGCGCGTGACCGTTGGGCTCGGGGGCCAAGCGGCGACGGCGCGCGCCGACGAGGCTCGGGCCGCGCTGCGCTTGGGCGGCGAGGTTGGCCGCGTGCCAGAGCTTGCGCTGTTCCTCGACGCGCAAGAGCCGATCCCGACCGACGCGTCCGCCTTTGCCGGCACGGCGGGGCTGCTGATCGCCCGGTTCGACGCGCAAGGCGGGGGCGCCGCTTCGCCCCTGCGCGAAGCGGCGGCGTTTGCCGGCGGCATGGGCGCGCGGCTCGCCGTGGAGGTGATCTTCGACGCGCGAGATCCGGACGCCGAGGCGCAGGCAGCGGCAGCCGCCATCCGAGAGGCGGGGGTGACGCCAGTCGCCCTCATGGCTGCGCCCCGGCGCGAGTTCAAGACGCGGGCCTCGAACAGCCTTCCGCCTGGCGAGCACGGCACGGCGGCGCTGGTGGACGCCTTGCGAAAAGCCTTGCCCGGCGTGCCGGTCGGCGCGGGCACGCCGTCCTTTTTCACCGAGTTCAACCGCAACCCGCCCGAGCCAGGTGCGGATTTCGCGTTTTTCGGAACGTCGGCGGTCGTCCATGCGGCGGACGACGTATCGGTGGCGGAGACCGCCGGTGTCGTTCCGGCCATCGTCGAGAGCGCCAAGGCGCTCGCGCCCGGCCTGCCGCTCTGGCTCGGCCCCTGCCTGATCGGCATGCGGCATAACCCGTATGGAACGGCTCCGGCCGAGAACCCGGCAGGCGGCCGCGTGCCCATGGCGCGTTCCGACCCGCGCCACGGCGCGCTGTTCGGCGCGGCCTGGGCCTGCGCCGTGGCGGCCCATGCGGCTGCGGGCGGGGTGGCGCGCCTGACGCTCGCCGCGTCGAGCGGCCCGTTCGGCCTGCGCCACGAGAACGGGGAGAAGCGGCCGATCTTCGGCCTGCACGAGGCGCTGTTCCGCGCGGGGCGCTCGGCGGCGCGCGTGGAAGCCTCGGCGGGTCATCCCGGTTTGGCGGCGCTCGCCTGGCGCGATGAAGCCGGCGTGAAACTGCTTGTGTCCAGCCTCGCGCCCGATCCCGTCACCATCGAAAGCCCGCGGGAGCTCCAGTCCATCGCCATTCTCGGCCCTGACGGGCGCTGGGGCGGCGCTTCGCCCTTGCAGGGACCCTTCACGCTGCGCCCCTACCGGACGGCGCTGCTGGGCTGAGCGCGCTCAGCGGTCCAGCACGGGGAAGTGCGCCGCCGCTTCGTCCGTCAGCAGGGGGCGAGCGTCCGCCAAGGGAATCTCCAGAAGGTCCTCCTTGCAGGCGGCGATCGCATGCGGCAGGTCCTGGAGCGTGAAGACGAGGCTTTCGCCCTTCACCGTGACCGCGAGATTGGTGGCGACCAGCTCGTCATAAAAACAGCTTTCCTCCTGTTCCGCGTCGAACTGCTTCCGACGCCGCTCCCGAACGAAGGCGACGAGCTCCTCGTTAGGACCCTGCACCAGCGAATAGTCCGAATTGTCGTAGGTCGCGGGATCGACCGGCTCGCCGTCGCGGCCGGTGGCCTGCCAGCCGCGCAGGAACGTTTCGGGGATGACGGGCTGGCCGGTCCGCGCGTCGAGCAGGCTGTGCTCCGAAAAATTGCTGGGATGCGCGCCGCCGCACCAGAAGCTGCCCGATTCAGTCAGCGCCATCAGGCGCGGCGAAAGGTGATCCACCGTCACACTCGTGCCGCCGCCCTCATAGCCGTCGCCGCCCTGGGCATCCTCGTTGAACCAGCCGAAGCCGTGATAAACAGCCGACAGGCAGCCGAAGGAGGGCAGGGCGCTTTGGAGCTTGAGCGCCGCAAGCCCCTCGTTGAGCGCGCCAGGGTCCATGCCGTCCAGCGCCGTCACGATGGGAAAGGCGAGCTTGGTCCGCGGGTCTTCGTCCATACGGACTTTTCCCGCGCCCACGGCCGTGTCGGGGCCGGGCGTGAGGGGAACATCCTGCTTGAGGAAGTCATAGGGAAAGTTCTCGGGCGTGAGCGCGGCGCCCGGGCTGCCGCTGTAGAGGACCACATGCGGATCGAGCGCTTCGAGCGGCGGAATGGCGTCGGGCAGATCGCGCATGCCCTTGCGGTCGAGCGTGACGGGCGTCGTCTCGCCGGTGGCGAGGTCGCGCCGTGTGCCCGACAGCACGACGTTCTCGCCATCGGATTCCAGCACCCATTCCGCGCCGAAGGCGGGCTTCGTCTCCTCGCCCTCCCGCGGGTTGCCGCAAAGCTCGACCGTGCAGGGCTTTTCCTCGCGGAGCCGGATCGCGCCGTCCGAAAGCGCGCCCGACCCCTCAGCCGCGTGGAGCGGCACGTCGAACCCCTTCGCCAGCTCGGCGAAGCGCCCGGCCTGGGGAACGCCTTCGGGCGAGACGGCCAGTTCCAGCACCACGTTCTTGCCGCCCACCGTGCCGGCATAGGTCACGGCCTCCAGGGCGAGCGCCGGGCCGGCGGCGAACAGAAGGGCTGTGGTGAGAAGAACCGGGTGGCGCATGCAAAGGGGTTCCGTGAAAGGCGTCGAGGCGAGGATAGCGCAGATCGGCGCGGCGCACGAGGAGGGTTGCGGCGTGTGAACATCTTGGTTCGTCCCAGCCATGACTTCTCGTCGCCGCGCCCGGCTTATGCCGTCTGGCCATTGTCAAAGAGCATCCCCTCTCATCGAGGAGCATCGGGAAGCCGGCGCATGGCGCTTGCCTTCCGAAACACTGATTGCATGGCTCGCGGCCGTGCGCCGGTCGGTGGTCTTGCCCGGGAGTTGTCGCGGGATCTGCACGAG
>DASYHP010000078.1:0-1596 GCA_035998495.1 Mesorhizobium sp. | reverse complement strand
GCCCAACTGCTAACCGTCGATGGGGCCGGTAGCGGGTTGGATGCTGACCTGCTGCGCGGCGGGCACCCGCTGTTCGGCGACGGGTCCACCGGCGATCTCACCGTCACCAGCGGCCAGACCGTCAACATCGGCTCCACGGCGTACTACCGCAACCTGACTTTGCACGCGGGCGGGGTGGGGATCGTTGGAACCGATTACTTGTTCGCGTTCCCGACCCTGTTCGTCAGCGGCACGCTCACCGTTGAGGGCGTCCTGCGTGCGGCATACCGCTACCCAGTCACCAACGGTCAGTACGGCAACGGTGCTGTCCGCAAAACGACGGCCGGCGCGGGCAATAGCGCGTCCGGTGCGGCGGGGCCGAACTATCAGGCACAGTCAAACCCCGGCAACGGCGCACCGGGCGGCGGTGACGGGACCAATGTAGGGGGCGGGCATCCCGGCGGCAGCAGCAACGGTGCATATCGGGTGAACGGCTGGGCCGCGACCATCTACGCGACAACGAACGGCCTTGGCGGCGGCACGACCGGCGCGGGCAGCAATGGTCAGAACGGCACTGATGCGGGCGGGGGTGGAACGCTCACTGCCAGCGCGGGGACGCTCCCTCGCGTCCCTGGCGCAGAAGCGGGCGGCGGCGGGAGTGGTGCGCTGAAGGTCGCGGGCGGTGCCAACTACGGTGGCGCCGGTGGCCGTGGTGGCCGTGGTGGCGGACTGCTCGTCATCCACGCGGCCTCGATCATCTTGCCAGTTGGCGGGGTGATCCACGCGGACGGCGAGAACGGCGCCAACGGCGAAGACGGAAACGCGGTGAACGCCCTGGGCGACATCGCCGGTGGTGGTGGTGGCGGCGGTGGCGGCGGTGGTGGGACAGTGATTGTCCTGTACCGGTCAATGACGGCCGGGGGCTTGATCCGCGCAGCGGGTGCCACGGGCGGCACGGGCGGCGCCGGCCGCGAGTACACGGGCGCGGGACCGAACCAGGCCCGCCCGACCAGCAACGGCGGTAACGGCGGCACCGCTTCGGCGGGCAACGTGGCATTTACGAGGATCTAAACGTGAGCACGCGAGCGGACAATTTCCTCAACGAACTGCAGAACGCCGGTGCCGCGATTGCCGCCGGCGCCTCGCTGCTCCCCGTCTGCCTCGCCGACGATGAAGCTGCCGACGACGTCGCTGCCGGCATCATGGCGGCCGGCTACGAGGCCGTCACGCTCAACGGCCACCTGTACGCGCGGCTGGCCCCAGGGGACGCCGTCGCCGTCTTCACGCCCGCGCCGCCCACGCCGGCCCGCGTGATCAACGTGCGCACTATCGGCGATCGGATCGGCGTCGTGAAGACGGCCGCCCTCATGGACGCGATCGACGAGCTGGCCACTAGCGGAATGACGATCGGCGGTGCAGTGTTCCCGCCGCGCGTGTTCGTGTTGATCCGGTCGATGCTGGAGAACCTGGGCACGTTCGAGCAGCCGGGCGGGCTCGACATTTCGCGCGGTGAGGCGCAACAGTTCCTGCAGCTGTTCGTCGCGCACGGCATCCTGACGGGCGCGGACGCGGAGGCGCTGACCAACGGCTAAGGGGGTCAGACCGTCGCTTGCTCGT
>DASYHP010000075.1:0-3616 GCA_035998495.1 Mesorhizobium sp. | reverse complement strand
CGGGAAAGGATCAAGCGAGATACCATCAACCAGCGGCGCTTGCTTCACCGCAAGGCAGCCGCCTAGACTGACAACCCAGATGCGCCAGAGCCTCCGCTAAATCAGCGCGCCACTTGTCCCAAAAACCCTGACGACGGACAGTGTCACGAACCTTGCGGGCTCTGGCCCTTGCCGTGTCTGAGTTGTTCGGGAGCGCGCCAGCCCCACACAAGCCTGGTGACGCAGCGTTAGGATGCATCAAACAATCAAGGGAATGACGGCAGGCTGTCGGAGAGCCTTGAGGAAGGCTCATCCGCTGCGGTTGACCGGGAGGCCCAAGCTGTGGTCGAGGGCCAGAGCCATGGAACCGTTGAGCCCGGCAACAGCGACGATGAAGCGCCGGCTCCCTCGGATCAGCGTCCGCCTGCGGATCCGCATCCCGACCCAAACCTAACAAACGAGCTGGCTACCCCTAGCGACGGCGCCCTCACGCCGGTCGGCGCTCACGATGACGTCGGCGCAACAAGCAGCTGATCAAAGTTCAGGGTCGAGTCTTCGGATCGAGGGTGAGCCAAGCACGACAGGAGGCACGCCATCGACCATCGCGAAGAGAAGACCCGAATAAGCACCTATCAGCCCATCACGAGGTTCCGGTGGTCTCCATGGGCTGCACCAATCGATATCGCGACCTGCCCGTACGCAGTTCGCCTTGTGGATGGGAACCGCATCGTAAGCGGCTCGTTCGAGCGGCGTTCCCCAAGCGGAGTTGCCTCATGACCACTGATGCTCGATCGATCTACGCCGCCGCCTTGCGCAACACGCATGCCATGGAGCAACAAGGCCTGCAGCAGATGGAGCTGCAGCTATCGCGCCTCGAACGCTATCCCGAATACAAGGCGCTGCTGGAAGGCCATATCCGCACCACCCGCAACCAGCTCAAGCGCCTTGAGGAGGCGCTCGGCGACCACGGCGAGAGCATCTCCGCGATCAAGGAGACCGTCACCTCCGTCGCCGGCACGATCGGCGCGACCGTGCATGGCGCGTTCACCGACGAGACGCTCAAGAACCTCTATGCCGGCTATGCCTACCAGTACGAGCAGATCGGCGCCTACCGTTCGCTGATCGTGATCGCCGAGATGACCGGCGACACGGTCCACACCGGCTCCTTTGGGCACTCGCTCCAGGAGGAAGAGCAGGCGGCCGACCGCGTGGCCGAGATCATCGAGCCCGTCACCCGGCGCTACATGGAACTCGCCACGGCGGGCGAGAAGGCCGACCGCTGAGGATAGGGCCGACACGCGGGCATGACTTACCGCAATATCGTGGGTGCGACCTGGAGCCATCGGCACTTCTCATGTGAACGAAGGCTGGGCGCGAGAGGAGGCGAACGATGAACGACCGTGAGGAGAAGATTCGCGTCAGGGCCTATGAGATCTGGGAGCGGCAGGGTCGCACAGGCGATCCGGAGGATCACTGGTACGAGGCCGAGCGCGAGCTCGGCGCCGAGGAGGGCCCAGCAGAGCCCTCTCAGGATCACTCTGAAGCGATGGTCGAGCAGACATCCCCCGCAGAGGCTGTCGAAGCTCTCGAACAATCGAGCGGCCGAACTCCGAGACGCGAAGGTAGTGCCACGCGCTCCTGAAGCCTGGGCGCGGCGACAGGCCTCTACACGAGTTTGGGGGCGGACCAGTGAAATGGCGAGGCGACTGCCGTCATTACCTGACCAGAGCGGACTGAAGACCCTGCGGCTCGGGCAGTCGCCTCAAAGTGGATGCCCTCTCGTGCGCATGGCATCGTTCTCCTTGGGGGAGCTGAGCGCCAGCGTCGGAACTGACGCTCGGAGCGCCCGCACGCGGCACCCCTCAAGGAGGAGGATAGAGCTAGGTGCCCAGACAGCAAGGCTATGCACTTGGTCCAGATCGGCTGCTGTTCCTAGCTTTGGGCCGCACCCGCGCGAAGCTGAACAGTCAGAGCTTCGACGAGCAGCAGCCCTGTGAGATGCCGATGACATCATGCACGCGGGTGGACAAAGAACGAGTTGCCTCCGTCAGCAGAACCTTCCGGACGCTAACCGGGATTTGGCAGGCGTGCTCCGCAAGCGTGAGCGGAACAGCCATTGGTGCCAAACGTTGCGGACCCATGCCCTGACAGAACCCGCAACCGCGCTCACCAATGGCAGGCTCACAATCGTCTGAAAAGGAGCTTGAGCTCCTAGGTCGCCGCGCCGACAACCCCTGGGAGCTCCGGGTCCAGCGAGCCGGCTGGCTGTTGTTCGGCGCCCTCATTCTGGCAGCCCTTGCCGGCCTTCTTGGGCATGGGCCGCTCAGCAGCACGACGGCTGGCGATCCGGCAGGCCCCATATGGATCGAATACAACCGCTTCCAGCGCTACCAAGGGCCTTCCGAACTCAAGATCCACCTGAGCCCGGCGGCTGTGAGGCAGGGGGAGGCAAGGGTCTGGATTGAGCGCTCTGTCCTCGACCACATCGAGATCGAACGGATCGAACCCCGACCCGAGCGCATGGAACTCGGGCCCGATCGCCACGCGCTGGTCTTTCTTGCTCCTCAGCTGACCGGCGATACCTCCGTGATCATCCGCTATCTCCCCGATCGTCGCTTCGGCTGGACGGAGGGCGAGATCGGCATCGGGGGCGGCCCGCCTGTGCCCATCAGCCAGTTCGTCTATCCCTGACCTAGGGAAGCGCTGTCATGGACTGCCGTCATCCGAGCCCTTGCCGTCTACCTCTTCCTGCTCGTGGTGTTCCGCATTGCAGGCAAGCGCACGCTGGCCGAGACGTCCAACTTCGAGCTCGTCGTGCTGCTCATTATCAGCGAGACCACCCAGCAGGCGATGATCGATTCCGATCACTCCATGACCAATGCGGCGCTCGTGATCATCACACTGCTCGGGGCAACCATCGGGCTGTCACTGCTGAAGGAGCGCTTTCCTGCCGTGGAACGGGTCGTGAGCGGCACGGCTGTCGTGCTTGTCGAGGACGGACATTTGCAATGGGATCGCCTGCGCGCCACTCGGGTCGGGGCTGACGACATTCTCGCTGCTGCCCGCGAGAAGCATGGCCTCGAGCGCATGGAGCAGGTCAAGTACGCCATCTTGGAAGCCGGCGGCGGCATCTCGATAATCCCACGAGGAGAGGACGGAGGCTAACGCCGGCAAGAGGTCCATAGACCTGGGTACGCCATCACCCTTCGCTGTCCAGCTCCATTCGTGTGAGGATGGCGAGCGCATTGAGGCGGTGGATGTGCGGGGGCAGCCCTTGCGAGAGTGTGCCTTGCAACCGCTCAAGGGCGGCAAGGAAGACGCCCTGCAGCTCGGCCGAGCTGCAGGGATCCGGTATGCTGGCTCTCAGCCGCATGACAGCGCGTCGGGCTCCCGGCATGTCGAGCCTCGTCTCACTCCAGATGATCTCGCGAAGCGCTGAAGCGGGGTTCTGCGTCGTCTCCATGAAGCACCAGAGCCCGGCCTGTCAGGGCAGAATGTGTCCCCCGTCAGCACCAATGAGACAGGTCTGAGGGGTTGAGGAAGGGAGGATTTCTGGCTCATCGTAGCTTTTCAAGGAGCGCAGATGAGACAGAAAGCCGGGCCGCAAAAGGCCCTTGCAGAACAGGTGGTCAAGGAC
>DASYHP010000071.1:0-15548 GCA_035998495.1 Mesorhizobium sp. | reverse complement strand
GTCCTTGACCACCTGTTCTGCAAGGGCCTTTTGCGGCCCGGCTTTCTGTCTCATCTGCGCTCCTTGAAAAGCTACGATGAGCCAGAAATCCTCCCTTCCTCAACCCCTCAGACCTGTCTCATTGGTGCTGACGGGGGACAGGCTGATGGCAGCTCGTGTTCCCTTCGTTGTCGCCGAGCTTGGGGCGGATGCCGATCCCTTCATGCTGCACCTCTATGCAGCGCTCGCTGAGAAGGAGCGCAGGCTCATCTCAGAGCGGACCAGGGCAGCGTTGGCGAGGCGCAAAAGGCAAGGGACGAGGCTCGGCAACCCGACCAGCCCGGCGGAAGCCGCGGCCAAGGGCAGGCAAGTGTCCCAGCAGGAGGCCGAGGCCTTTGCCCGCTCTGTTCTACTCATCATCCGCGCTGTCCAAAGATCTGGCACCACAAGCTTGCGCGGCATCGCGTCAGCCCAGAACGTCCGCGGCATCCGCACCGCACGAGGCGGCACCTGGCAGGTCAGCAATGTCAGGAATGTGCTGAAACGGGCTCAGCTGCTCGACGGTGCGGCTCAGGCGCAAGAGAGGTGGGAAGCGCTTTTCTAAGTGGGAGAAACCCCGCCAGCCCTGCGCAAGCCCAAGAGCCCATAGTCAGACTCCTCCCATCGGAATGTTTCGCCCGTCTCGGCCCCGGCCGGGACGGGCTTTTTGTGTTTTCGGCTCATCGTGTGCGTTTGGCTCACACCACGAAGAAGTCTATGTTGCTCAAGCTGGGCAGGTTGATCAGCGTTGCGAACTCCACGCTTCCGCCTGCGCCTGAGCCGTTGCTGTCGTAGAACAGCTCGCCCGTGTCCGTTTCATAGATGATGCGTAGACGCCCGCGCGGACAACAGCATCTCGTCCGGACATCAGCTTTCCGCGCCTGTCATGCTCCGCAAGGCGGCGTAGGGGACAGCTATCGCCCGGCAGCTATGGGTGCCTTCCATCGGGACCTTGGCGTCCGGTCCCGGGGCCACCAGGATCGCATCGTTGGTTTGCTGAATCCCCCGAAGCGGCCCGCCCCGAGGTCGAGCGAGAAGCAGACGGGCTTGGTCGACAGCCAAGCGATCGTCAAATCGCGCGTGGCCGCGTCCGACCAACGCCTCTGCCACGTGGCGTCGCGTCACGACTGCCCGACGAGAACCCTTCGGTAGAACGGCAGGAGGCGCTCCCGTTCGGCCCTGCTTTCCCGGAATCCCAGCGCGTAGTAGCCAATCTGGTGGAGATAGGTGATGCGGGCGCGCACCAGGCTTTCGTCGGACTCATAGCCCATTGCCTCGAGGGCCCGGGACAAAAGGCTCATGCGAAGCTCGTCGGCGGCCTTGAACTCGGCGGCCAAAGCCGGCGCGCTCCGCGCCCAGTCGCGGATCGCCAGGTCGAGCAAGGGGCTGAACGGGTTTTCCCGCACCCAGGTGTCGGTCACGCGGTCGATGAAAGCCTGCCCATCGCCGACCTCTTGGCAGGAAAGCCGGTGGAATGGCTCTACATTGCAGCGCCGCCACTCGTCCTGCAGGCAGTCCTGCAGATCCCGAAGGTCCTGGAAATGGAAGTAGAAGCTGCCGCGCGTGACGCCGAGCTCCCGCGCCACGCGGTCGATCTTGACCTGCGCCACGCCCTTGGCCTCGAGTGTCCGGCGTGCCGCCGCGATCCAGGCCTCGCGGGACAGGGGCCCGCGGCGCGCCTCGACGGCATCGCGCGCGTCGCCTGGCGACGGCGTGCGCTCCGCCAGCGGTCCGCCCATGCGGATCAGAGCTCCAGCTTAACGTCGAGCGCGTCGCGCGCGCCATCGCCCACGAAGTTGAAGCTCATCACCGCCAAGGTGATCGCAAGCCCCGGAAAGATTGCGAGCCAGGGCGCGATCAGGAGGTCACTTTGTGCGTTGGTCAGCATGTTACCCCATGACGGCGTAGGCGGCTGGATGCCGTAGCCGAGATAGCTGACATAGGATTCGAGCAGGATGGCATTCGCCGTGTTGAGCGAGGCGGCGACCAAGATCGGCGCGATCACATTCGGAAGGATTTGCCGCGTAACGATCCGCATGGCGGATGCGCCCGAAAGCCGGGCCGCCAACACGAAATCGCGCTCCTTGAGCGACAAAACGAGCCCATAAACGATGCGGGCGATCTCCATCCATGAGGTGAGCCCGATGATGAGCACCAGCGAGAAGAGCGAGGGGCGCACGAAGGCCGCGACGAACAAGAGCAGGAAGATGTTGGGAAAGCACAGCACCATATCGGTGAAGCGCATCAGAAGCGTGCCAGCCCAGCCCCCGAGATAGGCGGCGAACGCGCCGACCAGCGCGCCGACAGCGATCGTCACCGCCATGGCCGCGAAGCCAACGGACAGCGAGATGCGGCCGGCGTGAAGCAGCCGCGTGAGCACGTCGCGGCCCAGATCGTCCGTCCCCAGGAGGTGCGGGCCCGATAGAGGCGGCAGGTAGGCGTTCATTAGGTTGAGCGCTTCGGGATCGAAGGGCGCGATCCATGGCGCGAGGAGGGAGGCCGCCACCAGCGTCAGGATGATGACGAGGCTCGGCATGGCCAGTCGGTGGCGCAGGAAGCGGCGCAGCACCCGCCCTTGGGCGCGGGGCCGCGCGCTTTCGGCGGCGCCGGTGGCGAGATCGGCCGAGGCGCTCACCGGGCGGCCCCCTTCTTGACGCGGGGGTCGATGGCCGCGTTGGCGAGATCGGCCAAAAGGTTGCCGACTACCACGCTTACCGCGCTCAGCATCAGGATGCCCATGAGCACGGGGTAGTCGCGCGTCCCCAGCGATGAAACGAAGAGCAGGCCCATGCCCGGCCAGGAGAACACGGTTTCCGTCACCAGCGCGCCACCGAACAGAAGCGGCATCTGCAGGCCCAAAAGGGTAACGAGCGGGCCGAGCGCGCCGCGCATCGCATGGCGGAACAGGATGGTCGACCGGCTCAGCCCCTTGGCGCGGGCCGCGCGCATATAGTCCTGGGTGAGCACTTCGAGCACGGCCGAGCGCGCATAGCGACTCCATTGCGCGACGAGAACCAGCGTCAAAACGCCCGCGGGCAACGCGAGATGGTGCGCCAGGTCCCAAACGCCGCCTTCGCCACCCAGCGTGCGCATGCCGCCTGCGGGAAACCAGCCGAGGTTCACGGCAAAGACATAGATGGCGACCAAGCCGAACCAGAAGGTGGGCAGCGACAGCGCCATCATGGCCCAGGTGGTGGCGAGATAGTCGAACAAGGAATAACGCTGGAACGCTCCCAGGGCGCCTACCGCGGTGCCGATCAGGGCGGCAGCCGTGACGGCCGTGCCCATCAGGAGAAGCGTGGCCGGCAAGCGCTCCAGGACGACCTCGGCCACCGGGCGGCGAGCCACGAAGCTCGTGCCCCAGTCGCCGGTGAACAGGCCGCCCGCCCATTTCAGGTATTGTACGTGGAAGGGCTGGTCGAGGCCGAGCGCCTTGGCGATCCGCTCGATGTCGGCGGCGGTGACGCCCGGGTTCAGCGTGTAAACCGACAGCGGGCCGCCCGGCGCCAGGAACATCAGGGCATAGCCGATCAGGGAAACGCCCGCGACAAGGATCGCCGACTGCCACAAGCGTCGAAGGATGAAGCCTGCCATCGGTGCTCCTTGACCCTGCCGGGGCTGGGCCGAACGGCCCGCCTCCGCCACGCCCGGGCAGAGCCAGGCGAAACGGAAGCAGGTGCGTCGTGCTCAGCCCGGCGCGGCGCCGATCAGCTCTCGATCGTCCAGCTGCTGCAGTTCCAGGTATTGGTGGAGTGATAGGGGTTCACGCCATAACCCTTCACTGCCGCGTCCTTGGCCACCAGCGTCGTGTAGCCGAGGATCGGAGCAAACGGCAGTTCGTCGAGCAGGATCGCCTGGATGCGGTCGTAGATCGCCTTGCGCTTCTCCTGGACGGTTTCGTTAAGGCCCTGCCGGCAAAGTTCGTCGACTTCGGCGTTCTGGAACTGCACGTAATTGGCGCCGTTGCCGCCCTTGGCCGGAATGCGGTCGCTCGCTATGCGATCGGAATAGTCGGGGTCGGGGAACAGGAGTGGGTCCCAGGCCACCATCAGCGTGTCGAACTCCGACTTCACGGTGTAGTCGCCCCATACCACCGAAGCCGGCATGTTGTTGAGCGTCATGTCTACGCCGATAGCCTTGAAGTTCTGCTGCAGGAGCTGCTGGGCGCGCTCGCGGCTCTTGTTGCCGGCGGTGGTGGAGATGGTGAAGGCGAGCTTCACGCCATCCTTTTCGCGCACGCCGTCCGCGCCCACGGCCCAGCCCGCCTCGTCGAGCAGGGCCGCCGCCTTGGCCGTGTCGAAGCCCGGGTCCTGAAGGTCCTTGTTGTAGGCCCAGTGGTCGGGCGGCAGATAGCTCAGGCTGCGGACGGGCACGCCCGCATAGATCTGGTCGATGATGGCCTGCTTGTCCATCGCGAGATAAAGCGCCTGACGCACGCGCTTGTCCGTGAACTGGGGCTTGGCGCAATTGAAGTAGACGAATTCCACGAAGGTGGAGGGGCTCGGGAAAACCTCCTTGCCCGGCAAGGCCTTGGCGCGGCCGAACAGCTCGGGCGGGATGCCCTGGAGGTCGATGATGTTGACCTGACCAGTCTGGAACTGCGCGAACAGGGCCTGCTGGTCCGGCACGAACTTCTGGATGTAGGTTTGGATGTGCGGGCCGTCACCGTGATAGTCGGGATTGCCTTCGTACTCGATGTAGTCGCCTGCCACGCGGTTCTTGAAGCGGAAGGGGCCCGTTCCGACCGGGTTGGTGTTGAAGGCCGCCGTGTTGAGGTCGGCCTCGCCCTTGAGCAGGTGTTCGGGAATGATGCTCGTCTTCTGCCAGGTCACGAGATAGGGCACGAAGGGCTGCTTCAGCTTGATCTTGACGGTGTGGTCGTCGGGCGCGGTGATCTCCGCCACCTGGTCGTGACCGGCGCGGCTGCGCACGGCCACCGCCGGGTTCATGATGGTGTGGTAGGTGAACAGCACGTCGCGCGCCGTGAAGGGCTTGCCGTCATGCCATTTCACGTCCGTGCGCAGCTTGATCGTCCAGTCGAGGCCGTCGGCCGAAATCCCTCCATTCTCCACGCTCGGCACCTCGGTCGCGAGGTTGGCGACGAACTCCCCCTTCTCGTTGATGGTCCAGGGCGAGTCGAACACCGCGACTTCGACGATCGTGTCGATGCCGGTGTTGACATAAAGAAGCGGGTTAAAGTTCACGGCCTCCTGGGTGACGCCGAGCACCACCGTGCCCGCCGGCGTGCCCGCGACCTTGATCACGTCCGACGTTGCGGCCCGTTCGCCCAGCGCCACGGGAAAGGCATGCGCGCCGCCCGCGATCGTGGCCGCGCCGAGTGCCGCAGCCCCGCCGAGAATCTGTCTGCGGCTGACTAGGGTTTGATCGTTCCGACTGTCTTCCATGAGCCCATCCTCCCGTTCTGCTTCCTGAGACGCGCGTTGGCCGCCCTGAGTCTGGACCCTTGCCAAGCTGAAACAAACAGGTGTGTATGTCGTCAGATGCGATCGAGCCTGTCAATCGCTGTCGAGAGCGCTGCGGAATGGATGCAAGGTGCTGAGCATAAGCGATCTTTCCGTCGAGTTCCGTTCGGACGAGGGATTCTTGCGCGCGGTGGACGGCGTGTCCTTGAGCCTTTCGCCCGGCCGCAAGCTCGGCATCGTCGGCGAAAGCGGATGCGGCAAGAGCACACTTTCGCTGGCCGTGATGAGGCTTCTGGAGCCGGGCCAGATCGTGGGCGGCGAGATCCGCTTCGGCGACGAGAACCTCTTGGCGGCGAGCGAAGCGCGGCTGCGGCAGATGCGCGGCGCCACCATGTCCATGATCTTCCAGGACGCCTCTTCCGCGCTCCATCCCATGCTTCCCGTGGGCGTGCAGATCGCCGAAACGCTGCAAGCGCATCAACCGGTGTCGAGGGCTGAGGCCCGGCGCCGGGCCGTCGAACTTCTCGAGGCCGTGGGCGTGCCCGCGGCCGCCGAGCGGGCCAGCGCCTATCCGCACGAGCTGTCCGGCGGCATGTGCCAGCGCGTGATGATCGCAAGCGCGGTGGCCTGCGGGCCGCGGCTGATCATCGCGGACGAGCCGACCACCGCGCTCGACGTGACCGTTCAGGCGCAGATCCTGGAACTTTTGGACGGCATCTGCCGCCAAAGCGGCGCGTCCGTGCTGTTGATCACGCATGACCTCGGCGTGGTGGCCGGGTTCGCCGACGAGGTGGCCGTGATGTATGCCGGCCGCATCGTGGAATGGAGCGAAACGGATGCGCTATTCGCCAGGCCGGCGCACCCCTACACGAAGGGGCTACTCGCTTCGGTGCCGCAGATGGATGTCGGGTTGGGCCGGGACCTGCCGACCATTCCGGGAAGCGTGGGCTTGAGCCGCCATGTCCAAGGCTGCAAGTTCGCGCCGCGCTGCGCCTTGGCGCAAGAGCTCTGCTGGAACGAGCCGCCGCCGCTCGATCCGGTCGAGGAGAACCATCGGTCCGCCTGCTGGTTCAGCGCCGCGGTCATGGCGCAGGCCAGGAACGCCGGGGCCGGGCCGGGATGAGTTCCGCAGCGCCCTCCCCTGTTCTCGCCGAAGCACGGAAGGTGACCGTGGATTTCGGGGTTGGCGCCGGTTGGCGGCTCGGGGGGCGGGCCCGCGTTCTGCGCGCGCTCGATCAAGTCTCGCTCGGCGTGAACCGCGGCGAGGCGCTTGGCCTGATCGGCGAAAGCGGCTCCGGCAAGTCGACGCTCGGCCGAGCGCTTCTGGGGATCACGCGGCCCACACGCGGCACGGTCGCGTTCAATGGAAAAGACGTGAGCGCCTTCGATGCGGGCGAGCGCAAGAGCTTCCGGCGGCGCAGCCAGCTCGTGTTCCAGGACCCGGCCTCGGCCCTGAACCCGCGCATGACAGTGGGAGGCTCGCTGGCGGAGCACCTGCGCAACCAGGAGTTCGGATCCCGCGCCGAGGTCGAGGGCCGGGTCCGGGAGCTGTTCGCACTGATCGGCATGGATGCCAGGATGGCCCGCCGCTTTCCCCATGAGCTTTCGGGCGGGCAGAAGCAGCGCGTGGTGATCGCGCGCGCCATCGCCACCGACCCCGAGTTCGTGGTGGCCGATGAGCCGGTGTCGGCGCTCGACGTTTCGGTCCGCGCGCAGATCCTGAACCTTCTGCGCGGGCTTCAGGAGCGTCTGGGGCTCGCGCTTCTCTTCATCAGCCACGACCTCAGCGTGGTGGCCCATGTGTCGCAGCGCATCGCGGTTCTTTATCTCGGCAAGATCGTGGAGATCGCGAGGCGCGACGAACTGTTCGCCCGGCCGCTCCACCCTTACACGCACGCCCTGCTCTCGGCCGTGCCGATCCCCGACCCGGCGCAGGAAAAGCGGCGCAAGCGGATCGTGCTTCAAGGCGAGGTGCCGAGCCCCATCGACCGGCCGGCCGGATGCCCGCTGCACAACCGCTGCCCTCGAGCGACCGCGATCTGCCGCGTGGAGATGCCCCCGCTCGAGGGCGGAGCCGAGCATGCCGTGGCCTGCCACCATCCAGGCCTGCCGGCCACCTAAAGCGGCCTACGACCCCGGCTGTCGTTCGAGGCTTTCCCTGAAAGCGTCGAGTTCCTTGCTGGGCAGAGATGCCTGTTCACCTTTTGAAGGATAACTGCCTCCCTCAACCTCGGCTCGAAAACTCTCCAATGCCTTTCGCCGCTCGTCACGAACAGCCTGCTGCAACTCGGCCACGCGCCCCCAGGCGCGGGCATGGCGCGGCAGGCGTGCAGACTCACCGCAGATGTCGGATGTAAAGAGGAAGATCACATCCGCCTCCGGCCCCGAACCCAGCGACACCGTCACAAGCCCGGTCCGGCGATTGATTTCGGCCATCACTGCGGCGGGGATTACCTCGCATTCCGCGGCGAAAGCGCCAGCATCTTCCAGTTCCTGGAACTGTTCCCAGAGCCTGCAGGCTTCGGCCGCTGTCTTGCCCACGGCGCGAACCGCGCCCACCCATGTGGACTTTCGCGGCATGAAGCCGAGATGCCCCATGACGGGAATCTGTTCTTTGGACAGCATCTGCACCGCATGGAGGCTTCGGCCGGTGATCACAGCATCGGCGCCCGACGTGACCGCTGCAAGCGCCGTCCGGAGGATCTCGTCAGGCGTGATCGCTTCAGCGAAACCGAGTGCGGCGGTCACAAAAACCCTTTTTGAACCCTCGCGCACTCGCACCACATTCGAGGCACGGCAGACCACCATCTCGATGTTCGCGGCTTCTGCGGCGGCAGCTTCCTCGGCAGTTTCGGCCGTAACCTGAGCAACGCGCCGTCCCGAACCCTTGAGCGCACGCAAGCCCGCCACCGTCTGGCTGCGCTCAACCTCGCGCCCGCCGAAATCGAAGATGCGCGGCACGTCTCGCGCTCAGCGCTTGAGCTTCTTGGCATAGTAGTCGGGGACGACGACGCCCTCCTTCGAGAACCAGGCCGGCACATCCACGCCGGAATGAAGCAGGATATTACCCCAGGGGTCGAAAGCGCCGGTGCGGACGATCACCTTTGCCTTGGCAGCTATTTCGGAAAGGATGGCCGAATGCGGCACGGGGGCATGTTCGGCATCCGGAAAGAGGCGCTTCAGCTTTTCCAAAAGCGGCGCGTTGTTCACCGGTAGGTTGTCGGCATAGCCGATTTTTTCCGCGATGAAGTGCTCGGCGATGGGAGTGAGCACGGTTTCGAGATCGGGCACGTCCGGAACGACGGCGAGATCGATCCGCCATGTGGAAGACGGAATTGGAAAGCCCGCGTCGCAAACGATCATGAGGTCACCATGCCCCATGGAGGCGATGGCGTAGGCAAGCTCGGCATTCAGCAAACGGGCACGGTTCACGAAGCATTTCTCCAAAGGTTCTTGCGCGCATCGAAAAGCAATGCGTCAGCAGCACGGCGATCTGGCAGGCTGGGAATCACCCCGAGCTTGGTGCAGGCCATGGAGCCGCAAACCACGCCGAAGCGCACGGCTTCCACGATGTCGGCCCCTTCCGCTAGCGCCACGGCAAAGCCCGAATTGAAGGCGTCGCCTGCTCCGGTCGTGTCCGTCACCTCGACAGGCACGGCGGGGATCAGCAGGTCGAGATCGTCGGTGAGGATCAGTGCCCCTTCCCGGCCAAGCGTCACAACGACATTCCGGACGCCGCGCCTTCGGAGTTCACGGGCAAGCTCGCGCGAGAAGCGCGGGTCGTCGGCGGGAAGCCCGAGCAGTATCCTGAGCTCGCTTTCGTTGGGAGTGAGGTAATCGACGTGGCGAAACAGCGTGTCCGGCACGGCGCGAGCCGGCGCCGGGTTCAGGATGGTCCGCTTGCCATGCCGGCGGCCGAGCTCCATGGCGCGCGAAGCGGCCTCGGTGGGAATCTCCAGCACGCTCATCACCACGTCGCTGTCAGCGATCCGGGCCTCGGCGCGGTCGACGCTCGCCGCGCTCATGAGCTCGTTGGCGCCCATATCGAGAATGATGAAGTTGTTGCCCTGGTCATTCAGGATGATGAAGCCCACGCCCGTGGCGCGCTCTTCGCGCACCTCGACGAAATCCGTGTTGACGCCTTCCGCGAGATACAGGTCGGTCGCGATGCCCGCGAGCTTGTCCGTGCCGATGGCCGTGACCAGCGACGAGCGCGCGCCGAGCCGCGCCGTCGCCACGGCCTGGTTCGACCCCTTGCCGCCAGGCCCCATGTCGAAATCCCGGCCGAGCATGGTCTCGCCGAAGATCGGCAGCTTCGGCGCGCGAATGGTCAGGCCCACGGCAAAGGAGCCGACCACAGTGATGTTCGGAGCCCGTCCGCTCATGACGCCATCGCTCTCGACAACACCGCCTCCTCCGTAATGCCAGCGCCGCCGAGTTCGCCCGAGATGCGGCCGTCGCGCAAGACCAGGACGCGTGCGGCATTGTTGATGAGTTCGGGCACTTCCGAGGAGATCAGGAGCACGCCCACGCCTTCGCCGGCGATCCCCCGCAGGATGCCGTAGATCTCGGCTTTCGCGCCTACATCGATTCCGCGGGTCGGCTCGTGGAGCACCAGCACGCGGGGGTTGGTGGCGAGCGTGCGGCCCAGGATGATCTTCTGCTGGTTGCCGCCCGACAAGGTTCCGAGCTTTTGCGCGAGATGCGAGATCCGTGCATCAAGACGCGCCACCTGTGCGCGCGCTTCGCGCCGGATCGCGCCGCGCTTGAGCAGGCCGGCGATGCTCAAGCGGGGAAGCGAGGCGACAGCCACATTGTCGGCCACGCCCATCGACATCAGTCCGCCGGCCCCCCGCCGGTCGGCGGGAACAAAGGCCATGCCGGCCTTGATCGCCGCAAGCGGATCGTTGGGCGGCAGCGCACGGCCCCCGACCGACACCTGGCCTGCCCGGTCGGCGAGTCCGAACAGCGCCTCACCCAAGGCGTCCTTGCCCGAGTCCGGCAGTCCGCCGATGCCAAGGATCTCGCCGGGGTGAAGGGTGAAGCTCAAGCGATCGAGCCCGGGCGCGGTCAGATTTTCGGCCTGAAGCGCGGGCACAGCACTTTTGTCGGGCGCCGGCGCTTGAAGCGCCCAAGGCGTCACCCCGCCCAGATCGCGCCCGACCATGGCGCGGATCAGCCGCGCTTCGGAAAGGTTCGTGTTCTCGACGGTTTCGGCGGTGCGGCCGTCGCGCATGACGGTGATGCGGTCGGCGAGGTCGAGCACCTCGCGCAGGTGGTGCGACACATAGATCACCGCTACGCCCTCCTCGCGCAGCTGGCGCACCACCGCAAACAGCCGCACGCTTTCGCGATGCGAGAGCGCCGAGTTGGGCTCGTCCAGCACCAGGACCCTCGCCTTCTGGCGGACCGTGCGGGCGATTTCCACGAGCTGCATCTCGGCAATCGAAAGTCGGCTGACGCGGGTGTCAGGATCGAGCCCGCCCAGACCCAGTCGCGACAGGGCTGCGCGTGCTTCGAGGCGCATCTGGGCACGCGGCACGAGGCTCGCGGCGGAGCGGGCCGCCATGTCGGCCATAGTGATATTTTCGGCGACGCTCAAGGTCGGGCACAGCATTAATTCCTGGTAGACGACGCGGATCCCGGCCGCGCGCGCGTCGAGGGGCGAAGCAAATGCCTGCGGCCTGCCGTCAACACGCATTTCACCTTCGGTCGGCAGGAGATCGCCTGCCAGAATGTTCATGAGCGTCGACTTGCCCGCGCCATTCTCCCCAACCACGGCGTGGATCTCGCCCGACCGGAAATCGACCGAGACGCGGTCAAGCGCGAGAACGCCGGGGAACCGCTTGGTCACCCCAGCGATCTCGACGATAGGGGGCGCGCCGCTTGCACTCATGCGGAGCAGCCTTGAGCCTCAGTTCTTCGCGATTTCGGCGATGTTGTCTTCGGTGTAGACTTTCACGCCGGTGTCGACGTTTTCAATCGGCTCACCCGTTACGAAGCGGGTGAGCAGGTTGACGGCCTCGAACCCCTGCTGTTCGGGCGCCTGGTCGATGGTGGCCTGGATGTGGCCGCTGCCTACCAGACGGACGGTTTCGTCGAGCAGGTCGAAGCCCACCACCTTGACGCGGTCCTGCGCGTTGTTGCGCTCCACCCAGGTGCCGGCGGCCGGCGTCGAGCAGCATTCGAGCGACAGCACGCCCGTGACGTCTGGATTGGCAAGCATGGCGTTCTCGATGGCCGCATAGATTTCCTGCGGATCGGTGCCGGTGTTGAGCGTGTTGATCACCTCGATTCCAGGCACGGCCTTGAGCGCCTCGCGCGCACCCGTCTCGCGGTCGATCGACCACTGCGCGGCGGCGTCGATGGTGGTAATCATCACCTTGCCCTTGCCGCCTAGCGTATCGGCCATGAGCTTGCCCGCTTCGCGTCCCGATTGGACAAGGTCCTGGCCGGCAAAGGCCAGGCGCTTGGAATCGGGATTGTCGGTGTTGAAGGTGACGACGGGAATGCCCGCTTCGAGCACGCGGTTGATTACAGGCGCCAGCGCGTCGGTGGACACCGAGGAGATGGCGAGCCCGTCCATCTGCCCCATCAGCGTCTCGATCTCGCTGATCTGGGCATCGGCGTCGGCGCCCACGGGGCCGACGAACTGGGCGTTGACGTTGCCCTCACCGGCGGCGCGTTCCACGCCGGCCTTCATGAAGGGCGCGAACTCGTTGGATACGTCGTGGTAGGACACGTAGATGGTGAGCTTCTCGCCCGCGTCGACCTTGGCCTTGATGCGGTCGGCCAGCGGGAAGTCCGCGAGCTTGGATTGAGCGGCCGCCGACAGCGGCAGAACCGCCAGGGCTGCCGCGACGAAAAGGTGTTTCAGTCTCATTTCCGTTCCTCCCAGTTGAGACCAGTCGATGGAGCCTATGCGGTCCGGCGCGTGCTCCATTTGTCGATACCGACGGCGATGATGATCACGAGGCCGATCATCAGTTCCTGCACGAAGGGGGAGACCCCCATCAGGACGAGCCCGTTGCGCATGACGCCGATGATGAGCACGCCCAAGATCGTGCCGAGGATCGTGCCTTCGCCCCCCGACAGCGAGGCGCCGCCGACGATGGTAGCCGCGATCACGTCGAGTTCGAGCCCCAGGCCGGTGCGGCCCGCCTGCCCGCTCGGCAGAAAGGCAAGGCTGAGAATCCCGGCCAGCGCCGCCAGCACACCCATCAGCACGAAGGCCCAGATCTTCACGGCGTAGACGGAAATGCCGGAAACGCGCGCGGCCTTGGCGCTGCCGCCGACGGCAAAGACGCGGAAACCGAACGTCGTGAAGGACAGCACGAACCAGCCCAGCGCGGCGATGCCAAGAAAGAAGATGAGCTGCATCGGCACGATGCCGAAGACATAGCCCTGGCCCATGAAGCTGAAGGCGGCGAGCACGTCTGCGTCGGCGCCATTGCGGGCATTCACCGTGACCGGCTGGCCATTTGTCAGCAGCAGGGCCGCGCCGCGCACCATGCTGAGCATGCCTAGCGTCGCGATCAGGGAAGGTAGCCGGCCATAGGTGGAAAGCAGCCCGTTGAGAAAGCCAATGCCGGCGCCCGTCAGGAGTCCCGCGGCCAGAGCCGGCCCTAGCGCCCAGCCGGCGATGATCAGCATGCCCGTCGCCAGGCCGGAAAAGGCGTAGATCGAGCCGACGGACAGGTCGACCTCGCCGGAGATGAGCACAAAGGTCATGCCGACGGCCATGATGCCGAGCAGCGAAACCTGCCGGCCGACGTTCAGCAGGTTGGTCGAAGTGAGGAAGCCGTCCGTCGCGACGGCAAGAAACAGGCACAGAGACAGAAGGGCGAAGAATACGCCGGCTTCGCGCGCCTGCAGCAGGCGCGTCGGCGACCATCGTCCAGCGGGGGCGGCACGCGCGCCGGCCCTGACCGCATCGGCCATCCACTCCTCCTCCCGGCAACGGCCCGGCGCTTGGGAGGATGCGCCGGTGCCGTCCTTGTTGCTTCCTCCGGTGCCGCCCGGGACCTCTACCTTCTCGGCGACACTTGCGGGCGCCGCCCGCGCCCGTTGTTTGGGTCTCGCTCAGGTGGCGTTCATGAAGCTGCCGGCCGCCACCTTTCTCAGCTCATCGAAGTTGCCGTACTCGCGCACCTTCTTGAACGGCGCATTCTCCACCGCGTTGTAGGAGCAGATATAGCCCCAGCGGTAAGTGTCGGAGTGGTTGGCGTCCGACCGGTGCAAAAGGTTGCCGTCGAAGACAAGCGCATCGCCCTCGTCCATTTCGACATAGATATGTTCGAAGCGCTTCAACGCGGCTTCGAGGTGCTCCTGCTCCACGTTCGTCTGGTCGTTCTCGCGGATGTGATTGAGCCGGCCGAGCCTGTGCGTGCCCTTCAGCACCTGAAGGCAGCCGTTCTCCTTGGTCGCCTTGTCCAGCGCGACGTAGATGCTCATCATGTCAGGCGCCAGGCAGCCGTAATTGTACCAGTAGCCGAAGTCTTGGTGCCATTCCCAGGCGCCGCCCTCGCGCGGCTGCTTCATGGTCATCTTGTGGCTGTAGAGGTAGATTGGCTTGCCGACGGCGTCTTCGGCGAGGTTCACCATGCGCTCGTCGCGGGCGAGCAGACCGTACTGATCGTCCTCGGCCTTGGTCCACATCTTGAGCAGCGTGGATTTGCCTTCCTTGTCGCCCTTCTGCATCACCGCGCCGGCGCTCTGTTCCGCTTCGAGCTGCGCCCGGGCGCAGCCGCGGAACTGCTCGACCTCCGCTGTGCTCAACAGCCCTTTCCGGATAATGTATCCGTCGCGCGCGTAATCCTCCGCCTCATCGGGTGTCATCGACAGCATCTGCCGTTTGTGGGGGGCCAACATGGTTTTTCTCCCGTGCTGCTTCGCCGAGCCGGCCTGGAAACCTTTCATCTTCGGCGGGGCGTCGCACCAATACGCTATGGAACCGAGGTTAGCATCCGAACACCGGCGGAAAATGGACGCAACGACCAATTCTTTGTATGAAACGCGCATGCATCAGCGGACAGCGCACCACGAAAGCCTGCATCACGTTCCAGAAGGAGGCTGGACCGATTGCGCGTTCAGCGTGCTCCGCGCCGGCAGGGTATCCGCCGCGCGCGACTATGCCATCGAGCGCAGCGGCCAGGTCGGTCAGGACCTACTCTTCTGCGTGTCCGGCGCGGGCAGCATCCACAGCATGGGCCGGTCCTTCGACGTCGAAACCGGCCAGTTCGCCTGGATCGCTAACGAGGCGCCGCACGGCCACCGGGCGCATCCCAGGCGGCCCTGGACGTTGCTCTGGCTGCGGCTTGACGGGCCGAACCCGCCGGCCCTGCGCCGCAAGCTCCTGCGCGAAGGCGCTCAGCCATTCACGATCGAGAGCCCGCCGGCCTTGTTCTCCTGGTTCGAACGCCTGTTCTCGGTGATGCGGCTGCGCGACCCTGGCCTCGACATCCGGCTTAACCAGCTTGTCGCCGAACTCATTTCGCTGCTCGACCAGTCGGTGGCCGGACCGGAAACGCAGCGGGCACCAAAGCTACTTTCGACAATCGCCAGCATGCGGGCCGATCTCGGCCGACTTTGGACCGCTGACGAGATCTCGGACCTTTCGGGACTGAGCCCTTCCCAGACCCGTCGCCTATTCCAGAAGCATCTGCGCATGAGCCCGCGTCATTGGCTGCTGCGCGAGCGGCTCATCCAAGCGCAATCGCTGATGGCCGCAACCGCGGTCCCGCTTGCTGAGATCGCCGAACGCTGCGGATTCTGTGACGTCTACCACTTCAGTCGAGAGTTCAAGCGGTCCGTGGGCACCACTCCCGCTGCATGGCGAAAGGGCGAGCTGAGCGTGAAGTCTTAGTGGATGCCACTGCTACAATGGCACCTAACCAGGGTAGTGCCGCAACCGAGTTACTATCGCAATGGTTGCGCATCGCGTTGCAGGTTGCATCTGCCGCAAGGTGTCGCGGTAGGGACGACGGTCTCCCGTCGCCCCCCGCACAGATCCCGGCGAGCGGCACTACCGCACCGGGCTCCCGCCTTGGGTTCTGACGCGAAACCGCACATTGGGAAGCGGATGCCGGAGGCGAGCGGGTGGGAGCC
>DASYHP010000061.1:0-5698 GCA_035998495.1 Mesorhizobium sp. | reverse complement strand
CCTCCACAGATCTCCCCTCCACCTTGTCCGCCGGCCAAGCCCTCTCAGCCGATTGCCGCGGCTTCTTCAGGGCCTGCAAAACGAAACGAAATGCGTAAAAGGAGTCTGGCCCTAGCGGGATCTCGCGGGCGGCCCGACCCGTGATGCACGAGGTGCCCAGGAGGGACCCGTACCCCCGTGGGCCTGACCTGGCTTGACAGTGCTTCACCCTCTTGCCGCTCTTGTGACCACGGCCCCGGATCCTTCCAGAGTGGCTGAGGCACGATAGGGACGACGGTCCTTGCCTCATCAACCGTCTTCCCTCACACAGCGCTCCCGAACGAGGGGAGGGCAGCGCCGGGATGGAAGGCCGGACAGACAGGCCATGGGGCGTCGCCCTACCTTTGAGCGCCCTTCTGGGCTCCACCGCCTCTTTCCAGGTCGGTGCTACCGCGGCTAAGGGCCTGTTCCCCCTGATCGGTGCAGAAGGGGCAGCCGCCCTCAGGCTTGCGCTCGGCGCTGTTCTGATGCTGGCCATATTCCGTCCATGGCGCACCTGGCCCAGAGGCGGCTGCGTCTGGCCGCTGCTCTGCCTCGGCGTCACCTTGGGCAGCACCATTCAATTCTTCTATCTCGCCGTCGAGCGCCTGCCCTTGGGCGCAGCGATCGCCATCCAGTTCCTGGGGCCGCTGGCAGTCGCGATCTTGAACTCGCGTCGCCCAACCGACTTCTTCTGGGCGGTACTTGCGGCAGGTGGCGTTTGGGCGCTCGTTGGACCAAGCGATGGTGTGGCCAGCCTCGACCCTGTCGGCCTGTTCTGGGCCTTCGCGGCAGCGGCCGGATGGGGCCTCCACATCGTTGTGGGCCGGGTTGCGACTTTGCGCTTCGGGGCATTGACCGCCCCGGTTGCTGTGACGCTGGCCGCCTTCCTCATCCTGCCCTTCGGCATGGCCGAAGCCGGCGGCGCGCTTCTGTCGCCCGCTATTCTGCCCTGGGCCCTGTTGGTAGCGATGTTCTCTACTGTCATCCCGATCTCGCTTGAGTTCTATGCGATGCCGCGACTGCCGGCGCGCACTTTTGCCGTGCTGATGAGCCTTGAGCCTGCCTTCGGCGTGCTCGCCGGCTTCATCCTTCTGGGCGAGGTTCTGGCGGGCAAACAGGTGTTGGGCGTCGGCATGGTGATGTTGGCCGCCGCCGGTGCATCCTATGCGACTGCCACCGACAAGCCTGCCGAACCGAAGCTCGCCGAGCTGCCACCGAACTGAGGCGGTGCTGCCTTGCGGGTAAGTCTCATGCGCTGCAGGGGTGGCGCATAGATCCAGGCAGTGCCAAAGAGCCGCGATGTGCAACATCGCCTCTGTCTCGCCCCATCCCAGCTCCCTTGTCGCTGAACAAGGTCAGCCGGCGTTTCAGCCGCTCGAACGCAACTTCGGCGCCCTTCTGTTCGACATGGACGGCACGATCCTGAACTCGATTGCAGCAGCAGAGCGGGTGTGGGCTCGGTGGGCGACCCGTCAGGGCCTCGACGTGGAAGCCTTCTTGCCCACCATCCACGGCGTTCGCGCAAGCGAGACCATCAAGCGTCTCGGCTTGGATGGCCTCGATATCGAGGAGGAGGTGAGGGCGCTCACCGAGGCCGAGATCGCGGACGTGGAGGGTATCGAGGTGATTGCAGGGGCCGCAGCCTTCCTGGCCTCGTTGCCGACAAACAGGTGGGCGATCGTCACGTCAGCACCGCGCCGACTCGCGGAACGGCGCCTGGCAGCGGCCGACCTCCCTTTGCCACCCCTTCTGATCTCGGGTGAAGACGTGAGCCGTGGCAAACCAGCGCCCGACTGCTTCCTGCTTGCTGCAAGCCGGCTTGGCGTGCCAGCGGAGGACTGTCTGGTGTTTGAGGACGCGCCGGCAGGCATTCAGGCCGCGGAAGCCGCAGGCATGGCGGTAGTGGTGATCAGCGCCACCCACAAGCACGCGTTGGAAACGCCGCACCCCAGCCTCCAAGGCTACGAGGGCCTGCGCGTCCATGGGAGGCCTGAAGGCACGCTTGAGGTAGGCCCCCAAGCATAGCCACTGCCATGAATCCTCGCGTTTTTGTCGTCACTCCTGGACGGCGCTCAGTCAGCCCTCCGGACCTCACGCCGTAGTCGGCTCTGTGCTGCAGTCGACCATCGTCTCTAGGGTCTTGATCACATAGGCGGCATGGAGCAGAGCCAGGGCGACAGCCTTCGAGGTGAACGTTCGTGGCGTGCCAGCCATGGAGAGAAGGGTCGAAACCAGGGCACCTGGTGGCAGACCAGCGGCCGGACTGCACAAGGTGACTTCCGCCCTTAGATCTTCAATCATGTGAGCGGCGCGTTGAAGTAGCCAGGTTTGTTCGACCATGCTCACATGCTCGAGTTCGTTGGCCGCATGGAACAGCAGGGCCACAAGGCTCCGAGGCTTGCTGCGCGACGACACCACGCGTTTGCCGTCCACCGGGTCGAAGCAGGGCCTGAGGCGAGCAGGGTACATCGCGATCACGCCCCGCTCATGAGCCGTCGATGCAAGGCGCCGATGCGGACGGCGGTTTGGGTGCTGTCTAAGGCGGGTTCGGACCTACGCAACAGGCTGTCTCGCAAGGGGGCACTCCGACGCGGCGCTTAGTCCCTTCGCCAGAGAGAGTGGCATGTCTTGAAGGTGCCGACAAATTCCGGCTGAATGAGCGGGTGGACGGCTTGTGAACGACGGCCGAGCCTGAGCTCCAGGCGCCAGTGTTCAGACTCAGTCGACGGAGTGGTTCTGAAGCCCAGAGGTGTGCCCCGTCAGCGAACGGATGATCTCGTCGACCTCGGCCTTGTGCGCCCCTTCTTCTCCGCCTTGGCGACATAGTGGAGATAGACGCTCGCGAGGCTGACCGAATAGATGCGATGCTTCGTCATGCTTCCTCTTAGAGCGTTTCCAGCCAAAGCAAGCTTGCTTCGGCGTCCGGATAACGCGACAAAGCAACTCTAGGCGTTCCGGAGACCGTCTACCCGAGACGGCTGACGTCAATCTGTCCCGCCCGGGCGTGGCCGTCGGACGAACAAGGCTGCGCTGCGTTGGCCAGTGGAGGTGGCGAAGCACTGCCGGCCCACCACTGCAGAGAGGGTTCGATGATCCGCCACACAGTTGTTTTTCGCCTCAAGCACCCCGGCGGATCGCCGGCCGAAAGCGGCTTCCTGGCCGCTGCGACGGTGCTTAAGCAGATCCCTGGCGTGGAGAGGTTCGAGCAACTCCGCCAGGTGAGCCCCAAGAACGACTTTCAGTTCGGCTTCTCGATGGAGTTCGCCGACGAGACGGCATATGACGGTTACAACTCCCACCCCGATCATGTCGCCTTTGTGCGCGATCGCTGGGTGCCTGAGGTCGAGACCTTTCTCGAGATCGACTACGTGCCGCTGAGCTGACGCCCTGGCGGTCAGGCGTTTTGCCGTAGCTCGTACTTCATGTCCTTTGGCGAGTGCCGGGCGATGTCGGCGCACTGGTCGGCAATGGCCTTCTGGTAGGCAGGCCGCACAAAGCATCGGTCTCTGAAGCCAAGCATGTTGGGAAAGGCGTCGAGGATGCCGGTGTGCCCGCCGATCTTCAGCACGGAGGCCACCATCAGGTCCGCGACCGTGAAGCTCTCGCCCACGAAGTAGGGGCGCTCGCCCAAGGCTGACGACAGCTGGCTCAGCCGCATCTGAGCATTGCGCAGGACATCGGGTCGCCGCTTTGCCTTCATGGCTTCGTCCTTGATGAAGAAGTCCACCTCGGCGAGGTTGGCCAAGGCAGGCTCCAGGGAGTTCAGCGCCGCAAAAAGCCAGCAAACCGCAAGTGACCGCTCCTTCTCATCCCCGGGCAACAGCTTGCCTGTACGCATGGCAACATCGAGCAGGATGGCGCCCGTCTCGAAGAGTGTCGGCCGCCCCTCTTCCTCCATAACCGGCACTTGGCCGAATGGCTGGTCGGCGCGGTAGGCAGCACTCTGCTGAACCTCGGTGTCGATCAGCCTGACCTTGTAGGGCCAGCCGACCTCGTTGAGCATCCAGCGGACACGATGATCGCGCACTTGGCCCTGAGCAAAGGGCGGCACCCACTTCAGAGCAGTGATCGTGATCATGTGTTTGTAGCTCTGCTCGAAACGCCCGGAACTGTCCGATGGTGGACATTCACAGATCCAGCGGTCAAGCTCGGAGGCCCTGGTCCGATGCGGAGTCGATGAACTTAGCTGTCGGACGGCATTGCTTGGAGGGT
Organism: Mesorhizobium sp.; assembly: GCA_035998495.1. Taxonomy (GTDB): domain Bacteria; phylum Pseudomonadota; class Alphaproteobacteria; order Rhizobiales; family Rhizobiaceae; genus Mesorhizobium_B. Next base: position 1,465 of record DASYHP010000061.1, on the reverse strand, counting down.
TGGTGGCAAACGTTTTTTTCCATGGCACTGTCCACGAAGCTGGTGAAGACCTGCAAGCTGCAGTGCGATCGGACCCACAAGTCCTGGTGCTATGGGAAGGCCTGACGCCTCTTGGTCGGAATGAGTTCATATGCTGGGTCGATGACGCAAAGCAGCCGGCGACGCGCCAACGACGTATCAGGAGGACCTGTGACGAACTGCTGGAGGGCAAGAAACGGCCCTGTTGCTGGGCGGGTTGCACCCACCGCACCGACAAGTCTCCAAGCCGATGGCAGCAAGCAGTCCTAATCGATCGGAAGAGGAAGAACGGCAGCTGACCGGGCCTTTTGACGAACCGTCTCGTTGGAACATTCCCGGCCACCTACCTGACGCACTTCCACCGTTGCCAGTCATTCGCCGCGAGCTGAACGAACGGCAGCTTTCGAGAGGGCGCGAACCTCGCGCCGACGGCGGATGTGGGTGCGAACCCATCCGCGACCAGACGTCGACATTCATCCAGCGGATGAGCGGCGGGTCTCAGCCGAACGGGTGGCGAGCCATAGAACATGGCGGCGGCCGCGGCTTCCATTCGCGTGCACGCGCATCTCCTCCACGGCAAAGCGGGCGCGCTGCAGTCGTGCATTGAACTGGCGGTCAGGGGCGTTGGACCACACGGCCAATATGCCGTCCGGCCTCAGCGCATGACGCGCCCGCTCCAGGCCCGACATGTCGTAGAGACGGTCATTAGCCCGCCGCGTCAGTCCCTCTGGTCCGTTGTCGACGTCGAGCAAGATGGTATCATATTGCGCTCGACCCACCTGAATGGATCGGTCAACATCCTCGACGCGCAGCTCGACCCGCGGGTCGTCCAAACTGCCTGCGAACAGCTGCGAGAGGGGCCCGCGAGCCCATGCCGTCACCGCCGGTATGAGCTCCGCAACCACGACGCTGGCCTGTGGACCAAGCCCATCAAGGGCGGCGCGAAGCGTGAACCCCATGCCAAGGCCTCCGATCAGCACTCGCGCACGCGGGTGATCTCGCAGGCGGGCGCAGGCAAGTGTGGCCAAGGCCTCTTCCGACCCGCGACGCCGACTGTTCATCAGCTCGACCGCTCCGACCCTCATCGAAAACTCATTGCCCCGTTGCATCAGACGCAATCGATCCTCCTCGCCAGGAACAGGTGCGCTGTCGAGGTGAACCCAGGGAATCAAGATATGCCCTCATGTGAGCGATGCGGCCGGTTGGCCAGGATTGAACGTTGACCCCATTAGGCCCCGTAGAGCGGGACTGCCCTCTCCGGAACCAGAGGCACCGACCGGGACAATCACCGATCCGAGCAAAGGCGGTGTCCGCCGTCAGCACTGATGGGACAGATTGGCGAGGTTGAGGAAGGGAGGATTTCTGGCTCATCGTAGCTGATCAAGGAGCGCAGATGAGACAGAAAGCCGGGCCGCAAAAGGCCCCTGCGGAACAGGTCGTCAAGGAC
>DASYHP010000056.1:0-12613 GCA_035998495.1 Mesorhizobium sp. | reverse complement strand
GTTGCCGAGAACCTGTTCCGCAAAGCCACGGGCGAGGGCCGCGAGGCGGTCACGGCCGCCATCTTTTGGCTCAAGACACGCGCCCGCTGGAAGGAGGTCTCCGTGCACGAGCATGCGGGCGTTCCAGGCGAGCCGATCGGCATTGACCTGAGCGGCTGGCCCGATGAGCTGCTGGAGCAGGTGGAGAAGATGCTGGAGGCCAGCGTGGCCAAGGCGCTGGAATAAGCTGGGACGCGCAGGGCTTACCCAGCGTTGCTGCGCTTTGCCAGCTACGCCGGACCGCGAAACTCGCCAAACCGCGCATATCAGCCCTTTTGCGTCACGCCCGGAGCTTGATCCGAAAGGCAGGGCAAAAGTGACTGTTTGCGCGATTTGTGCAGTTTCGGCGTTCCTGCTTGGACCGAACGGCCAATCCTTGCAACGCTCCTGAGAAGCTGACCGATGCAGGAGTTCCTTCTCTTCCTGGTCGTCGGCTTCCTGGCCCAGGTGATCGACGGCGCGCTTGGCATGGCCTATGGCGTTATCTCCTCCACAACGCTTCTGGCCTTCGGCGTGACCCCAGCCCAGGCTTCGGCTGCGGTTCATGCAGCGGAGGTGTTCACGACCGCTGCTGCGGGCTCGTCGCATCTTTATCACCGCAACGTCGATTGGGGCTTGTTCTGGTGGTTGATGCCGTTTGGCGTCCTTGGCGGTTGCGCGGGCGCCTATGTGCTGACCTCGGTTGAAGGGGACACAATCAAGCCCTTCGTGACAATCTACCTAGCTGTTGTGGGGTGCTATCTCGTAGTGCGGTCCTTCCGCAGGGTCCCGGCAAACCCGGTGCGGGGGGCCTTTGTGGCGCCTCTCGGTGCGGCCGGTGGGTTTCTGGATGCGGCAGGTGGCGGAGGGTGGGGGCCAATCGTCACGACCGGACTGCTGGGGGCTGGCGGTCCGCCCCGCTACGTGGTGGGCACGGTCGGCGCCGCCGAGTTCCTGATCACCACGACCGTTTCTTTGACCTTCCTTTGGGCCCTGCTCACGGGACACTGGACGGAGGCAGGCGGGCTTATGCAAAACCTCACGGCCGTTGCTGGGTTGGTGGTCGGGGGCCTGTTTGCCGCCCCACTCGCGGGATACGTCGTCAAGCGTCTGCCGGAGCGAGGCCTGCTTCTTCTCGTCGGGATGCTCATCATTCTCTTAGCGGGCTACCAGAGCCTTCAACTCTGGGAAGTCCTCTGACCATTTCTGTCGTTCAAGACCTCGCCTTGAGACGACACCAACCCACCAGCAGATCAACGACTTAGCTTGCCTGTCCTGCCCTCGTGAGCAAACAGCAAACGGTGGTTTGCAGTTTGAACAGCTGAGTTGGAGGAGAGCGCAGTGCAACATGCGGCGGCTGAGGCTGGGTGCACTGTTGTTTTGGAAGGTGCGGCTGTCGGCTCCCCTGCCCTTGCCCCTGCCGTCGCTTACCTACGTGTCTCCACCCAGCGGCAGGGCCGGTCGGGGCTGGGGCTTGAGGCGCAACGATTAGCCATCCTGCGCTTTGCCGAAGCCGAAGGCCTGACGATCGCAGCCGAGTTCATGGAGGTGGAAAGCGGCAAAGGCTCAGATGCACTCGACAGGCGCCCTCGCCTGTCGGAGGCGCTTGCTGCAGCCCGCAAGGCCAAATGCCCCGTCATCGTTGCCAAGCTCGACCGGCTTTCGCGTGATGTGGCCTTCATCGCAGGGCTGATGGCCGCCCGTGTTCCCTTCATTGTGGCTGAGCTTGGGGTAGATGCTGACCCCTTCATGCTGCACCTTTATGCAGCCCTCGCCGAGAAGGAGAGGCGCCTCATCTCGGAGCGGACCAGGGCAGCGCTGGCCAGCCGCAAAAGGCAAGGGACGAGGCTGGGCAACCCGAGCAGCCCGGCGGAAGCCGCGGCCAAGGGCAGGCAAGTGTCCCAGCAGGAAGCCGAGGCCTTTGCCCGCTCTGTTCTGCCCATCATCCGCGCTGTCCAAAGATCTGGCACCACAAGCTTGCGCGGCATCGCATCTGCGCTCAACGCCCGCGGCATCCGCACCGCGCGAGGGGGCACATGGCAGGTCAGCAATGTCCGGAACGTGCTGAGACGGGCAGAAGCGAAGAAAGCTGCGGCTGGAGTGCCAGACTGATAAGGACCGCTTTTCTAGGCGGGAAGAACGCCGCCAGTGCACTCCTGTCCGCTTGGCCGAGCGCTCCAGGGCCTCGTTGTCCTGCTCGGCGCGTTCGGCATCGCCGTGCGACCCGACCTGACGGAAGCCGTGATAGCGCTTGGTCTGGCTGCGGCGGGACTCGTCAACGTGCTGTGGTCGGATCCATGGTCAAGAACGTAGCGGCGGAAGTCTTGTGGTCGGCTCGGCGGATCTCTTCGGCTCAGTGCGCTGCGGCTCCGGAAGCGCTGCCGTGGTCTGAGGCGGTTCGGTCTTTGCTCACTGTGCATCGCACAATCTGCATAGCTGCAATGCAGCATTCAGGGTTGCGTGCATTCCGAGCAGGGCTATTCTCCCGCCTGTTGGTGGTCACCTCCTCCCGACCCCCAACACGGCCGCTGATCCCACCTCCTCCCGGGATCAACGGCAGAATCAGAGCCCTGCCGGTCCTCCCCCGGCGGGGCTTTTTGTCAGGCTAGCAACAAGCAATGCCTAGCCGCGTCACTTCGAGGCTCAGCGGATCGGCACCGATCGACGCGGGCGTTCGCTGCTCCGGTAATGGGCACTGCCGCGGACTTCCGGTGCATCGCTTGAGCTAGCCGGGTTGGTCGCCCCCGAGCAGGTCGGTCGAGGGTCGAGCCCACGTGCGGTGAGTCAGGCAAAGTCGGGCCCTTGGACGGACTGATCACGATGGGCTTCCTGAAGGATCCATGTTCGGAACGTCGCGACTCTCGCGTCTTCGGCGACACTCTCAGGATAGACAAGGTAATAGCCATACTCGTCGGGTAGCTTGATGCCGAGTTGGAAGGGTCGGACGAGACGGCCTGCAGCCAAGTCGTTGGCAATCATGGCCAAGTCGGCCAAAGCGACGACGTTTCCGTCGATGGCAGCTTGGATCACGTGGGAAGACTCGCTGAACGACGTGCTGCGGCTTGCATCGAACTCAGCCACACCCGCTGCGGCCATCCAGACGCGCCAGTCGGGCCATGTCAGGCCGCTACCCGTCCACTCCAGGTGAACCAAGTTGTGGTGCAGCAGGTCTTTAGGCTCCCGCAGTGGCTTGTCAGACTCCAGCAGACGCGGACTGCAGACTGGAACGATCAGGTTTGCGAAGAGGCGATGCGAAACAAGCCCGGCATACCGCCCAGCTCCGAACCTGATGGCAAGGTCGACGTCGTCCCGCTCGAAATCACGCAGGCGAAACGAAACGTCGAAGCGCAGATCTATGTCGGGTGAAAGCCGCCTGAAGTCGTCAACACGAGGCAGCATCCATCTGGATGCAAACCCCGGATCCATGGTTAAAGTGAGCTGGCCGATGGCGCGGGCAGCTCTCTGGGCGCGAGTGCTTGCCTTCGCAAGGAGATCAAGCGCTTCAGCCACAGCGCTGTGCATCACGGCTCCGGCCCCGGTCAGGCGGATGGTCCGGCTCGTGCGCACGAAGAGGACGACACCCAGCTGATCTTCGAATTCCTTGATCTGATGGCTGACAGCAGCAGGCGTCAGACCAACTTCAGCGGCGGCTCGTGTGAAGTTGAGGTGCCGAACGGCTGCATCGAAAACCTTCAGAGCACGCGTTCCAGGAACCGGCCGAGCCATGCATCTTCAAGCTCTGTTTGACGATACCGCTCACTTTATTCGTTTCTCCACCGACGTCCAGACCGCTAGCGTTCAGCCAGTGCATCGGTGCGATCACGGCCGAACGGAGAACGGACATGTCAAGGAATGCTGGATCTTCTCATAAGAATCATCGGCAACGGCACTTGTCAGAGCTTTTGAGCAGATTGAGATCACAGCGCCGTGGACGGGAGGCAGAAGCAGACAACAGGCGGCATCCCCCGGATCAACCGCGCCGGAATGATGTCATCGTGCTGACCAGTGTGGGGGGACAGGTAGATCGGGGCATGGCCGAGCTTCGGCGCAAAGGATATGGGCCCCCGATGTAGTTGCGAAGCCAGGGCGCCGCCAACGCGATCAGTGTGTCGCGCGCCTGAGCTGGCGCATCTCTAGCTGGACATCGTGAGAGCAATCTTGACGGCTGGAGTAGATCTATTTGTACCCATCGACCATGGGCTTCGTCTCGGTCCGGCTTGGGTTTCGCTTACGCTCTTGCGCTCATCGTGACCTCTGTCCCAGCGGCACCGAAGAGCTTTGATCTCCCAGGGCATGCCGCTACGTTCGCTAGCTTCGGCAGAAAGCGCAAGCTGCGATCGAGCCATGCGGGTTTGTCCGCACCAGTTGCCTTGGTCCTGAACTGAAGGCCGGGCCGCCTAGCGAGCTTGGAAGCTGCCCGTCGCTCGGGGTTGGCCGTGGAGGCAGACCACCGCTCCGTGTCCTGATGCGGTTGGAGGCAGATACCGCAATGCCGTACGCCGGGACCGATGGCGCGAGAAACGGCCGTCCGCCCTGTCGCGACGGCTCGGCACGACTTGTGCTGGCATGTTGCCGGCAACTGGCCTTCGTCAACCTGGCTTCAACAAGCCCTGTATGACGCGACCAACTTCAACAACGATCTGCTCGGATGAAAGGGCGACCACTGGCGGAAGCTTGAGAACATAACGGCAGAACGCAAGGCCAAGTAGCTGAGACGAGACGAGGCCGGCAGTAGTGCTGGGGCCGCCGGCCGCAACTTTCGCCAGTGCAGGCGCGACCTGATCCGTGAAGATCCCGCGCAGCCGCTCAGCAGCAAGTTCGTTGGATGCCGCCGAGCGCAAGGCGACGGGTAACCCGTTGATGCCCGATTCTCCTTCCCAAATGGCAAGAAAATGCCGGACGAGCGCCTCTCCCCACCTGTCTTCAGGCACATTTTTCAGGTCGGGCAGTCGCAGGTTCAGCTCAGCTGCCTGAGCAAAAAGGGCCTCCTTCCCCCCGAAATAGCGGATGACCATGGAGGGATCGATGTTCGCTGCGCCTGCGATGTCGCGCACCGTCGCACCTTCATAGCCCTTTTCCGCAAACAGCGTTCGAGCCGCCGCCAAGATGGCTTCGCGTGTCCGATCGGACTTCGTGGGCCGGGACTTACGACGGGTCATAGCAGCCCATCTGCCAACGCCTGTTGACAAAGGCAAGGGAAGACATGTAAATGTCAACGTATGTTGGCAAAAAAGAGAGCCTGACCATGCTTCCCGAATCCACAGACATCCTGATCGTTGGGGGCGGCCCTACAGGCTTGGCGCTCGCCTGTGCCCTCCAGCAAGCGGGCGTGGACCACCTCATCGTCGAGCGACTTACTGAAAACCAGAACACCTCCAGAGCAGCGGTCGTTCACGCGCATACGCTTGAGATGCTCGAGAAGATCAGCGTGGCCGACGAGTTGGTGCGGCGAGGGCTTACCTTGTCGCGTTTTGCAATCAGGGACCGGGACCGTGCGTTGCTGGAGCTCGGCTTCGACTCGCTGCCTTCACGCTACGCTTTCATGCTGATGATACCGCAGGACGAAACGGAAAGGGTGCTGAACGACCGCCTCGCCGCCCTTGGCGGTAAGCTCCATCGCGGCGTGACAGCGCGCACGATTGTCAAGCAGGCTAAAGGGGCAGATGTATACGTCAGAACGGCCGCTGGTGAACAGGTCGTGAAAGCGCGCTTTGTTGTAGGCGCCGACGGCATGCACAGCCTCGTCCGCTCTGCAGCCGACATCGAGTTCGACGGCAGCTCCTACGAGGAGTCCTTTGTTCTTGCGGACGTTAAGATGGATTGGGCTTTGGGGCGAACCGAGGTGAGTTTGTTCTTCGCACCCGCTGGCTTGGTCGTTGTTGCACCGCTTCCCAACGGCAACTTCCGCGTGGTTGCTACGCTGGACGGCGCTCCGGAACGTCCGGGTTTGACCGATGTGCAGCGGATAATCGACTCGCGGGGTCCGACCACAGGCGCCAAGCTGGTACACGAGGTTGTCTGGAGTTCGCGTTTCCGGCTGCACCATAGAGTCGCGAGAGCTTATCGTTCAGGGCCTTTGCTTCTGATGGGAGATGCCGCTCACGTCCATAGCCCCGCCGGCGGGCAAGGCATGAACACCGGCCTCGTCGATGCACTTGTGCTGGGGGAAGTGCTGACCGGAGTGGTGCGGAGCGAGGCCTCTGAAGTCGGGCTTGCCGAATACGAGGCTCTTCGTCGACAAGCTGCGACGGAGGTGTTGGGCCTTGCCGGAATTCTGACGCGCCTCGCGACTGTTCGGAGCAAGCCACAGCGCATCGTGCGAAATGCTGTACTCCGTGCCGGGGCAAGTATTCCCGTTGCTAGGCGCCGGCTGCGCATGGGCCTTTCTGGACTCGCCAGGAAAGACCTGGCGAACCTAGAGAAAGTGAATGGCCGTGGAGCGCGTCGGACTGGAGGCGTGCTCCCTGACGGCGTGGCTTCATGACGGGTTGCGCCAAGCGGGCTTGCCGGCGATCTGCATCGAGACGCGCCAGGCCAACGCGGCGATGAGGACGATGCCCAACAAGACCGATCGCAACGACGCCAGAGCGCTGGCGCAGATCGTGCGCACGGGCTGGTATCGGCAAGTGCACGTCAAGAGCCGGCAGTGCCGGCTGTGGCGCTCGCTCCTGGTGGCGCGCCGCACGGTGCTGAACGAGATGCACGCAATCGAGAACCGCTTGGCCGAGCGCTCGACCTGACAGGACTTGGTCGCCCTGCTCGGTGCCTTCGGCATTGCTGTGCGGCCAGATCTCTTGGAAGCGGTGGTGACCTTCGGTCTCGCGGCGGCCGGGCTGGTCAATGTCATTTTCCCGGATCCTAAGCCCGAGCGGTAGATTGGCTGACTCTGGCCGGCACCAACAAGCTGATACGGTGAGCCACTTGAGTGATCAGCCGCATTACTCGAGTGGTGCACAGAGGTGCGGGTGATTGCCGCCCCCACCTTAGTGCCCTGCCAGGGTTATTTCTGACGCCGTTCAAGCACTCATGGCTGGCTGGGTTTGGGCTGCTCGCACCGCCAGCATCTTGGTGACCTCTCTTGCTGAGCTCGGCCGGCAGAAGTGGTAGCCCTGCAGACCGCTCAACCCGGTGAGACGGAGCAGTTCCACCATCTCGGCCGTTTCAACGCCTTCGGCGATGACAAGCTTGTCCATCGACCGGCACATGGCGGCGAGTGAAGCGAGCAAGGCCATGTCGCCGTTCGACTTGTCGGCCTCACCAACCAGTGCCCGATCAAGCTTCACCATGCCTATGCTTGGGCGCTTCACGTCAAGGATCGACATGTTGCCGACGCCGAAGTCATCGACTGCAACCATCACCCCCAGCTGGTGCAGTGCCTCTATCGTGGCGCTTACCTTCACATCTCCGAGTGGTACGTCCTCGGTGATCTCGAGTACGAGGTCGGAGGGCGATGCACCCGCCGCAGCCAGTGCTGCGCGCACCTGGGCGGGCGCATTGTCGTTGCGCAGGAAATCCGCACCGATGTTGACGTGGACTGGACCCTCCAGGAGACCGGCGGCGCGCCACACCACGGCTTGTCCGAGCGCAGTGTTCAAGACGAACTCCGTCAACGCGCCCATGTGCCCGAGGCGCTGAAGGTCCGGGAGGAACTGGTCAGGCCCGAGCAGTCCGCGCTCGGGGTGCCGCCAGCGCGCGAGTGCCTCGACTCCCGAGACTTCACCATCAGCGGAATTGATCGTCTGATAGTAGACTTCGAACTGGCGTGAAGCGAAACCCTCCCGCAAGGCCCGTTCGGTCTGTCGGGCACGATCGGACTCTGCCCGCATCTGCTCGGAGAACTCCGATACCCGTCCTCTTCCCGCTCGCTTGGCGGCATACATCGCAAGATCAGCAGCTGAGAGCACCGCAGCGACATTGTTGCCAGCCACGGGAAAGACCGCATAGCCGATGCTCGCCTTGGGCGAGATCTCCTGTCCGGCGAAATCCAGGGGCGTGCGGATTGAGGTGAGCAGCCGCTCCGCAAGGGCTTCCACATCCGCCTCCACTTCTGCACCAGGAAGGATGATGATGAACTCATCCCCTCCTAGACGGCCGGCAATCGCAGCTGGTCCGATCGAGTTGCGAATGCGCTCGGCTACTGCTGTGAGCACCGCGTCGCCCGCCGCGTGGCCAAGCGTGTCGTTGATCGGTTTGAACTCGTCCAGATCAAGAAGAACGAGGCCGAGCTGCGTGTTCTGCGAGACGGCGTCCCTGACAGCGACCTCAAGGATCCGGTCAATCTGTCCCCTGTTCAGAAGCCCGGTAAGGGCGTCGTGAGAAGCCAAGTATTCGAGCTCGCTGCTTGCCTGATCGGCACGGGCAGATTCGGTTTCCGCCTTGCGCATCAAGGGCCGGAAGATGATGGCTGCTTCGATTAGAAGGATCAGAAGCGTTCCGGCGCCAAGCGCATCGTGAAGATGCCCAGCCCAGTCCTGCTGCGCGCGAGCCTCCACGCGCAGGTGCTCGATGAGTGCGTCAACAGACATCATGGCAGGCGAGTGCCCGACATGCATGCCGCCGGCAGAAGCGTGCTCGTTGAGGGGTTGAGCACCGCCGCTGTTAGCACTGTGCGCCATGGGCATGTGACTGCCTTGCGTCGCCGCAGCCGAATGCATCGCCTGCCGCATCGGTTCGAGCCCGCGTTCGATGAGCATGCGCACGCTTGCCTCGAGACCAGTGCTTTCCTGGCGGACGATCATCCAGGTTTCGTGGCTCGCACCGGCCTCGGAAAGCGCGACCAGAAGACGGTCGAGCCCAGCCCTCAATGTCTCGGCTTCAGCGCGGGCGCGCATGTCGGCCTGGTGCTCACCTGCTGTCAAGGCGTCTAGGGCGAGCATCGTCTTGTGAATGGAAGAGCGTAGGTCTGCGGCTTGGGCGATCACCGCCTCGCTGCCTCGCATGTCAGCGATGAGCGATCTCACAGTGATGAAGCTGGCCCCAGTTATCACCGCCAGGATCGCAATCGCCGCGAGATAGCGGAGGATCATCGCGCGAGCGCTGCTCGAGCGCACACCAGGCCCAACATTTGGCTGAGGCACGGACGGAACTTTCCTGAGATTGTTTGCCAACCAATGATGGCTGCAAACTGTAAAGCTCACATGAACAAAACTTCGGCTATGCGGTTTCAAACCAAGAACGGGAGGAACTGGGTTAGGTTAACTGCCCTTCTCAAACAGAAAGTATGGAAGCCTGCCTCGATCGCCATGACGGTTGGGCTCATCATGCGCGACACGCATTTGCGCTTGAGGTCGGGCGACCCGTTTGCCGCTTCCCGCTGCCCTGCATCACAGGCTCTCGCCCGCGAGTGTACTTCTACACTCGGTCCGATCTGGACCACCTTGCGCTGCGGATGCCTTTAGGTAATCTCATAGACCTTCGCTTGTGCTGACTGAAGATAGACTCGATTAACTCTCGCGACCTAAGCCTACCCCAAAAGAGGCACAGCAGTGTCCTAAGGGGGAACCATGGTTTTTGCATATGCTGGCGCGCTTCGCGTCGAGCACTTTCGGCATCGCGTCCTGTTGCCTGTCGCTTGCGCAACTCTTGGATCAATCCTGCTTGCAGGGTTCGGTCTCTACTGGGCAACCACTCGGAGCGACGCAATTTCTGCGGGTCGCCAGCTGCGCGAAGTCAGCCACGCCGTCGAGCACAGCATCAACGCGCTCGCCAAGGAGCAGGAGATTGTCGCGGTATGGGACGATCCGGTTCTTCAGCTCAGAAAGGATCAGCCCGACTGGGATTGGATGGACGTCAACATCGGTGTGTGGCTGCACGACCTCTATGGCCACGACCAGATCTACATTCTCGACGCGGACAACAAACCAGTTTACGCCACTGTTGATGGCAAGCGGGCACCGCCAGAAAGCTTTGCTCTAATCGAGCTGGCAACGCAGCACCTAGTCGACAGCATCCGCCAGCCTCATGAAGATGAGATCAGCCCACATGGGCGACTGCCCGGCCGCGCGTTGCCGTCCAACAGCACGGTCCTGACAAGCGACAGGGCAGTTCACGCCACCCATCTCATCAGCGTGCGCGGCCAACCTGCAGCGGCTAGCGTCATGCAGATCATCCCCTACACGGCCGAGATCGAACGAACCCCTGGGACTGAGCCGTTGCTCGTCAGCCTGCGCTTTCTGGACGACGACTTTCTCCAGCAGCTTTCTGAGTTCAATCTGATCACCAGTCCACGGTTCTCGACGTCCCCAGCCCTCCAGGATGGCGAGCATTCAATCCTGCTCTCCGATGAGCATGGACACCAGATCGGCTACTTCACTTGGCGCCCCGAACTCCCCGGGTCAGCCCTCATGAGTGTCTTGCTCCCCATTACCCTGCTGGCGATGGGCGGCATTGTTCTCATGATGGGTTTTCTTACCCGCGGCCTCTACCAAGCGATGAGCAACCAGCAGAAGGCGCTGCTTGAGCTCGAGGCGAGCGAAGCCCAGGCGCAACACTTGGCCTTTCACGACGTGCTGACGGGCTTGCCCAACCGTGCCCTGTTCAATGAGAGACTTGACCAAGCATTGGCTCGCGCCCGGCGTGGCGAAGAGTTGGCAGTGCTTCTGCTCGATCTCGATCGCTTCAAGCATGTGAACGACACGCTTGGTCACCAAGCTGGCGACGCGCTGATAAAGGAGTTCGGCGCACGGCTGACCAGGCTCGTAGGCGAGCACGACACCGTGGCGCGCCTGAGCGGAGACGAGTTCGCTCTGATCCACCAGCAGACAAGCTCGTCAGATGATCTTCAGGCGCTTTGCCGCCGAGCTCTCAGGCTGGTTCGAGAACCGTTCAACGTTCTGGGCAGCCAGTGCCATGTCGGTGTGAGTATCGGCGCTACCACAAGCTCGCTTGCGGGCACCGACCGCCACGAGCTTCTGCGCAAGGCTGACATCGCGCTTTATCGCGCCAAGGACGAAGGTCGGAACCGCTTCTGCCTGTTCACCGCCGATATGGACGAAACCGTGAAGACGCGGCAGGCGCTTGAAGAAGAGCTTCGCCGAGCGTTACTGAGCGGCACAGCCTTCCGTATTCATTATCAGCCGCAGGTCGCCGGCAAGAACCAAGAGGTTGTTGGCCTGGAGGCGCTGCTGCGCTGGGAACACCCCACACGCGGGCTGATTGCTCCGGCCCAGTTCATCCCCCTTGCAGAAGAAACGGGCTTGATCTGCCCACTCGGCGAATGGGTGCTCAAAGAGGCCAGTGCGGCATCGCTCCGCTGGCCGAACCTGTTCATGGCCGTGAACCTTTCGCCCGTGCAGTTCAGAACGCCAGATTTTGCCCGCAGCATCATCGACATCGTCCGTGAATGCGGCGCCAACCCGCAGATGATCGAATTGGAAGTCACCGAAAGCCTCCTGCTCGACGATGGCGAACTCGTGCGCGGCGCACTGAGGGAACTGCGCGCGGCAGGCTTTCGCATTGCGCTCGATGACTTCGGTACCGGCTACTCCAGCCTCAGCTATCTCCGCACCTTCCAAGTGGACAAGATCAAGATCGACCGCAGCTTTGTGCAGCACCTCAGCCAGACCGGTGAGTCAGCTGCCATCGTGAATGCCGTGGTCACACTCGGTCACGCTATGGGGCTGACCGTCACGGCCGAAGGGGTGGAGACCGAGGAGCAGCAATGGTTTCTGCAAACCGCCGGCTGCGATGTACTTCAGGGCTACCGCTTCTCAAGGCCTGTGCCGGAAGTGGAGCTTCAGACGCTTCTCGAGCCCCAGAGGACAATTCGGAATAGGGCGCGAGCAGCTGCTTAGAGCCCTGCCAAGAGAACCCCGCCTTGGACCAGCCGGGGCGGAATTCGCGCGGGCGGTAGCAGCGCTGGGGTTGTCCTCAGATGAAGCCAAGATGAACGCCCGGTTCTCGCTTGGTTCAGCCGACCTCGTGCAGAAATGGGCTCAAGGGCTGGATAGGCCTTGATCTCTCCAGCAGGAGCGGTTCCATGAAGAACACCCTCAACAACACGGTCCTTGCCGGCCTCGTGGCTCTCGGCGCTGTTGCTGCCGCGCCCGGAGCCGCTCTGGCCGCCTCTGCAATCGCAACGACGGATGTGAACCTCAGAAGTGGGCCGTCGACTTACTATCCCGCCGTGGACGTTGTGCAAGGCGGAGACCGCGTTCGCGTGTATGGCTGCTTGTCAAACCGCTCCTGGTGCGACGTCAGCTACTTGGGCGAGCGTGGGTGGATGTCATCGAACTACCTGGCCTACGCCTATGAGGGCCGGCGGGTGCGCGGGCCTGAAGTCGTCAGGATCGTCAGAGCGCCGGTCGTCAGCTTTTCCATTGGTACATACTGGGACCACCATTATGACGACGAGTCCTTCTACGAGGACCGTTGGCGCTGGCGGCGCGACCTCGAGGAAGACTGATCGGCACCCGAACGGGCCAGATACCGATCCGGAGGCGATCGCCAGGTACGAGTGTCCGCCGTCAGCACTGATGGGACAGATTGGCGAGGTTGAGGAAGGGAGGATTTCTGGCTCATCGTAGCTGATCAAGGAGCGCAGATGAGACAGAAAGCCGGGCCGCAAAAGGCCCCTGCGGAACAGGTCGTCAAGGAC
>DASYHP010000054.1:0-2204 GCA_035998495.1 Mesorhizobium sp. | reverse complement strand
TCTTCGAGCGCGGGAAAGTGTCCGCCCCGCGCCATCTCCGTCCAGCGCACGACATTGTAGCCCTTGACCACGAGACTGCGCGGGGGATGCGGCTGAAGGGGGTCGTTGAACCAGGTGAATGCGGTGGGCACCTCAACCTTGATCCCCTGCGGCAGCCAATCGAGCCCGCGCTCGATGTCTGTCGAATAGAAGCGCAACGATGAGTAGAAGACCCCCGTCATGACATAGATCATGACGGTGTCGATCAACTCCTCCATCGTGAATGCTTCCTCAAAGGAGCGCTCCCTCAGGTCCGCCCAGTCGTGGAAGCGCTCCAGGATCCAGGCCGCCTGGCCGACAGGGTTATCGCCTGCCGCCCAGGCGAGGCTTTGGGGCTTGCTGTTTTGCAAGTGGCTGTAGCCGCAGAGCTTGGCTTCCATGTCCCGCATGGCAGCTGCCCAGGCGAGTTCTTCCGCTGTTTGCGGTGCGGCTGCGGGAAAGGGATAGAGCATCGTCATGTGGATGCCGGCCACATGCTTGGGATGGTTCAGGCCCAAGAAGGCTGTGACCTGCGCGCCCCAGTCACCGCCATGCGCATGGAAGCGGGCGTAGCCGAGCACATTCGTCATCAGCTCATGAAACAGGGCGGCCGTGCGCTTTGAGTCAACAGGAGGGTCCGACTGCTCGGAAAAGCCGAAACCCGGCAGCGAGGGGATCACCAGGTCGAACGCGTCCTCTGCCTGGCCTGCGTGTCGGGAAGGGAATGCCAGCGGCTCGACGACCTTCCAGAACTCGCGGTGTGAGCCTGGCCAGCCATGGCTGATCAGAAGCGGCCTCCTGCCTGCCGCCTCGCCCACCACATGCACGAAGTGGAGCCTGATGCCCTGAACTTCAGCTGTGAACTGGGGAAAGCGGTTCAGTCGCTCGGTGGCTGCGGCCCAGTCATGTGCATCAACCCAGGAGGTACAGAAGCTGCGCAGGAAGTCAGCGTCACAGCCATAGCGCCAGCCATCGCCGGCGTACGATCGTGGGAAGCGATACTGGCACACACGTTTTCGCAGCCTCCGCAGCTCAGCTTCCGGCCAGGCAACCTGGAATGGGGTCAGCATGGAGATGACCTTTGGATCGCGGGTTCAAGTCCCCTCCCCTCTACCATTGTCCCGCGGCCAAATGCTCTCTGAAGCGTTGGCAGATCCCTGAAAGCCCGCAGAAATGCGGGCTTTTCGCGTTCAACCTCTTGTCGGCGGCCCTTTGGGAGAGCGGCATTCTCCTTCTCTCCAAGCCCACATTCTCCAAAGCTCTGGACCTTGCTCAAACCGACACGAGCTGTACAACCCTTGTTTTTGTTGTGTTTTTCCGGGTGAGAACCTCATGTCAGTTCGAGGTTCGGCCGCGTAGGCGGAGAACACCTAAGGCGAACTCAGCCGTTGAATAGCTTAGCTTCTTCACCGATCTCCAGTCCGGAGGTGGACAGGACCAGCCTGCCCAGGGTTGACCGCTTTGCGCCCACCGCGGTCGTAGAGCCGCCAGGTTATCGTTCCTGGAATCAGACATAAGACGGAATGATGCGCCTTCGGCCCTTTTGAGGTGGCGTGCTGGCGCTTTCCTGTCGCCTGCTGTCGCAGTTATGTGCATACCGTAACATATGTTGGTATCGAACCTTCGCCCGCTTGCTGTGCGGAGATGCGTAAGAGGATGAACCATGGCAAATCCCTGGGCGATGAAGATGGAGCAGTTCGTGCGCTTCTCCGAGCAGGAGCGCCAGCTGCTCGACAGGCTTTGCGCCAAAAGGCACCGGGAGTTTGCGCCTGGCGTGGACATTCTGAGCGAAGGCAAGCACTCCTCCGACTGCAATGTCGTGCTCTCGGGCTTTGCTTCCCGTTACAAGCTTCTGCCTGACGGCTCGCGCCAGATCATGGCCTTCCATGTTCCAGGCGACCTGTGTGATCCCGAGATCTTCATTTTGAAGGAGATGGACCACTCGGTTCTGGCCCATGCACCGACCACGGTTGCCCTGGTTTCCCGGACCGAGATGGAAGAGCTGCTCGAAAGCCAGGGGGGGATCGCCAAAGCGCTCTGGTGGGGCTGACCTGCCCCAATCAGGTGGTCCGGGGTTGATCTTAGTTCATGACGGGCCTTGCAGCTACGGCTGGTGTGGCCGGCGGAGCGGATCGAGGTGGCGCAGCCGGCCACAGCAGGGCCTCTGGTGCAGGGGGTCTGTAGCC
>DASYHP010000103.1:0-10755 GCA_035998495.1 Mesorhizobium sp. | reverse complement strand
TAATCGCGTCGAGCGGCTGTGGGGCAGGCTCAAAGAGTGGCGGGCCGTCGCCACCCGATACGAGAAGACAGCCAGCTCCTTCATGGGCGTGCTCTGCCTCGCCGCCAGCATGGACTGGCTCAGACGCTAACGGGGCCTAGTCAACTGACGGCGATGATCCGGCCTGAAGTTTGATGACCAAGGCTGCCGCAGACGCATTCCTTGAGTTCACCCGCCGGCGAGCAAGGGAGGCTGCATCGCTGCCTGCTCAAGAGCGGGAGGCTTACTACGCGCGCATGCACGCAACAGGGATGCGTGCCGCCATCGCGAATGGCTCGTCCGCAGAAGAGGCTCGCGCCTTGGCTGATCAGTCGGTTGCATTCACGCGAGCACTCGTCGGGGTTATGGAAGCAGATGTTCCACACCCGCTGGCAAGTCGCTCATCCCGGAGCAAAGCGCGGGCGGAGTGAGGCGCGACGAAGGCTCCTTACCTCGGAAAACCCACGGCTGTGCGGCATCGAAGTGGGGAGGAAAGTGGGGACGGCTACCCGCGTGGCGCAGAAACCGTAATCACATCAGGATGTTAGAAAATCGGTTTGGTGGTGGAGGCAGTCTGAGGCGAACCCGTCTCTGAGCTCTGTTTCCCTGAAAACAGGCAATCTACAGGGAATGCAGTTGTTTTCAGGCGTCCTTGGCGAAGGCGAAGCCCCCTTTCCTCCAGCACTTTCAACAGCTTACAGTCGATTTCCCTGCGATACAGAACAGGGAACTGGCTGGAGCCGATCAGGGAACAAGTGACGACCGATCAGGGAGCTGCAGTCCAGAACAGCGTTTGCCTCTGCCAGCGCTCGAGCCGCGTGCCCGACTGGCTGCGCCGACAGTAGGCTAGCGGACCGATCAACTGACTTTCTTAAGTATCGCCGATTGCAGCGTCGGCGCACCGACTGCCCAACTATGAAGCTGCTCAGCGCGCCTGAGGGATCAGTACGTCCAGATTTCCTGGATCAGCGGCTCCTGCCCTCTTGATCTTGCCTTCCGATACATACATGTGCGGTCGTCAGGCGCAGTGGTGTGCCTTGTATTTTGACCCAAGAAAGAACGAGTATGCCCGTTGATGTTGAACACGTCACAGACATTGTGGCGGCTTACCTAGAGAATAACCAAGTGCCTGTCGCCGAGGTGGCGGCATTGATCGCCTCGGTTGGTGCTGCGCTGACCCGCCTCGACCAGCCCCAAGAAGAGCCCAAGCCCGAACTCACCCCGGCTGTGAATCCGAAGAAGTCAGTGTTCCCGGATTACATCATCAGCCTGGAGGACGGGAAGCGCTACAAGTCCTTGAAGCGGCACCTGTCGAGCCGCCACGGCCTGACCCCCCAGGAGTATCGTCAGAAGTGGAACCTACCTGCTGACTACCCGATGGTCGCGCCCAACTATGCGGCAGCCCGTTCAGCACTGGCCAAGTCTCTTGGGTTGGGTAGGAAGCGCCAAGAGGCAGCGGCACCTGCTGCAGCGAAGCCGGCGAAAAAGCCCGCAAAGCGGCGCACCAAGCAGAAAGAGGCCGCGTAAGCCTTCCGTTCCTCATCTGTGCTGCCGCTGGCCTGTGCAGGCGGCAGCACGATCACCTGCCTGGATCAGCCTCGGCCACAATCACCTCAGACCGGCAACCCAGCCTGTTCGGCTCGTCTTGATGATGGATGTTGGCGTTGATC
Organism: Mesorhizobium sp.; assembly: GCA_035998495.1. Lineage (GTDB taxonomy): Bacteria > Pseudomonadota > Alphaproteobacteria > Rhizobiales > Rhizobiaceae > Mesorhizobium_B. The sequence continues at coordinate 9,067 of DASYHP010000103.1, read as the reverse complement.
TTGTGCACCAAAGGCACGAGATCATGACCAGTGAGGGCTCGCTTGATCTTCTTGAGCTGCTCAGCCCTGACGGAGGCGAGCACCGTGTACTTCGAGGTGAAGGTGATGAGCGTAACCTGCCGGTTCTGATCGGACGTGCCGGTCTTGGCAGCGACATCGGTTACGAACACCTTGCTCCCGCTGGCCGTCCCGCCTTCGCTTGCCGTGTGCATCAGCATCGAGTGCAGCTGATCAAAGGCTGTGAGCATGGGCCCTGGCTCCAAGTGCTTTGAAGGGGCAGGGCGGTGGAGGACCTTTCCTGACCGGGCGTCACGTATCTCTTCCACGAGACGTGGCTTGGTGGTGATGCGTCCGCAGCTTGCGATGGTCACGTAGGTCTGGAGCACGTCCATGAGCCGGACCGGCTCTGACCCAAGTGCCATCTCCCGTGCCTTGGCTCCTCCAAAGCGGAACTGGCTGCCCATGGCCTTTAACAAGGTGTTTGGGCACTCAGGTCCCCATCGCAATAGCATCCTCACGAAAGGCGGGTTCCGGCTCTTGGCGAGTGCGTCAGAGACCGAGATTTCTCCAAGATAGCGGCCGTCATTGTTGCCGATGGGCGGCACTCCGAAGGGCTCGTCGAGCACGAGCGTGTCTTCGTCCATGCCGTGCTCCACGAGCCCGCACAGCGTCACAAAGGGCTTCAGGGTCGAGCCGGGATAGAAACTCGGATTCGGCGGAGACAGGATGGCTGCGATGCCACCAGTTCTGTTGTCGACGACGATGACCGTGGGCTCCCCATAGCCGGCCTTCTTGAAGCGGGACGCATACTGCTCCACGGCTCGCTCGACATAGAGCTGCACCTCGGACTTGTAGAATGACGTAACCTCCACCTTGCGGTCGCTGCGGCCGAGGATTGCGTTCACCTCGCCAACGGCGATGTCGCGAGCGTATTGGAAGCGGCTGTCGAGGTGGTGCTCGCGCCAGGGCTTGTGCTTGGGAGCGGCCGATTTCGCTGCGGCTTCAATGGTGGCCAGTGCATCGACGCCACGCTCCCGCATGGCGGACAGCAGGTAACTCGCTCTCTCTTCGTTCTTGCGCTTCTTGTTGGGGTTGCCGCTTGTCGGATCCTTGATGGTGACGGCGAGCTTAGCCGCCATCTCAGGCGTGAACGGCTTCTGGGCAGCAGGGCTCGCCTTGAAGGAGTAGCCGAAGTAGTGGCGGGCTGCGGCCTCGATGCCCTTCGTCTCCTCACCCATGAAGGGGGTGTTGAGATAAAGCTCCAGAATCTCGCTCTTGGAGAAGTTCATCTCCAGCCAGATGGCGATGGCCGCTTCGTCGCGCTTTCGTTTCAACGAACGAGCGTTCCCCACATAGACGTTCTTGGCCAGCTGCTGGGTGATGGTCGAGCCGCCACGGGCGTTGCCGATCAGGTGGCTCAGCACGGCATTGGCGACGCCGATAGGATCAATGCCAGGGTGCCAGAAGAAGCGGCGATCCTCGCTGTTGAGCACCGCATCCACCATGACGGGCGGAACGTCCTCTAGCTCGACAAACATCGCCTCTTCGACGGAGGCGTTCCACGGCTGGGATGCGTCGGTCTTCAGGTCGACGACAAGTCGGTTGGAGACCACCCGCTCGACGGTGGTCTGCCGTGAGACGCCATATTCCTCGACGACCGAAGGCAGCCAGACCTTGAGCACGGCCAGAGCGACCGCGAATGGCAGCACGAGGAGCAGATTGAGAAGGAGGCTGAAGCTGCGTATTCGCCTCCAAAGGCGCATGGGTGGATGATCCTCGCCATGAGCCTCCAGGATGGGCTCGGGGGCAGGAGAATATGGTTAACGAAGGCTGAATTGGGGCTGGGCACGAGTGGCTGATGTTAGCTCGACCAGCTCCGCGGCTAAGCTATCTCGCTCGTGACGATCTGTCGCGTGATCGGCGGAAGGCTGCTGCCGTATCTCTTCGTGGCTGCTGGGGGCGGGTAGGGCCGATACGACCACGAGCGTAGGGGCGCCCAGCACGTTTATGAGGACCCTGCCGGTCTGCACCGCCACATTGATGAACCCATCGCGGTGTAGGTGTTCTCTGCCGCCGCGCCTGGGGCGAGCAGAGCCTGAGCACGCAGCGAGCGGGGGTGACTGAGGATGAAGGCGGTCTGGTACGAGCGCAACGGCCCCGCACGGGAGGTGCTTCAGTTTGGCGACATACCCGACCCGCAGCCCGGCCCCGGTGAGGTGCGTGTTCGCGTTTATGCCTCGGGCGTGAACCCCTCGGACTGGAAGACGCGCTCGGGTTCGCGTCCCATGATCGCGCCCCGCGTGATCCCCCACAGCGACGGCGCAGGCGTAATCGACCAAGTGGGAGCGGGCGTCGATCCCGCCCGAATCGGGGAACGTGTCTGGATCTGGAACGGGCAGTGGAAGCGGCCCTTCGGCACGGCCGCCGAGTTCATCGCACTGCCCTCGGAGCAGGCCGTAGCCCTGCCGGCAAACACCTCGTTTGCCGAAGGCGCATGCCTGGGCATCCCGGCGCTCACCGCACATCGTGCCCTGACGATCGACGGCTCCGTGCAGAGCCAGACAGTTCTCGTGTCGGGCGGAGCGGGCGCGGTTGGCCACTACGCCATCCAGTTCGCCCAGCTGCTTGGGGCAAAAACGGTGATCACGACCGTTAGCTCGGACGAGAAGGCCGAAGATGCCCGCTCGGCGGGCGCAAATCACGTCATCAACTACAGGACGGACCCCGTCGCGGAACGCGTGATCGCGGTGACAGACGGGCGCGGCGTGGACCGGGTGGTGGAGGTCGATGTCGCGGGCAACGCGGCTCTGATCCCACAGGTGCTCGCCCAGGACGGGCTATGCGTGGCCCACGGCTCCAACCGGCCAGAGGCCTGCTTTGCCTTCGGACCCATGATCCTGCGCGGGATCGCTGTGCGCTTCTTCATCGTCTACGAGCTCTCGCCCGAGGCGCGAAGCCACGGCATCGCAGACCTGACATGTTGGCTTGAAGAGGGCCGCATCCAGCACACCATTGCAACAGAGTTGCCGCTTGAGCACACCGTCGAAGCTCATGAGCTCGTCGAGCAGGGGCGGAGAACCGGCAACGTGGTAGTGCGGCTTTAGTGTAGGTGGAGCGCAGCAATGCTCTCGCCAGCAAGAGCGCCCGTGGGCGAAACGCAGTGTGATGCTTGGACCCGAAGGCCCCGTGATCAACGATTGACGGCGTTCAACCCTGCATTCTGATATATTACCCCCGGCGCAGGCATTCCACGGCCACTCGACGTCTATCTCTGCTCACGCCCACTCGCCCTTGCGGAACACAGGCACACGGCTCCCGTCGGTCCGAACGCCATCAATGTCGATGGCGTTTGAGCCGATCATCCAGTCGATGTGGATGAGGCTCCTGTTGCCGCCTTGTGCCACAATCTGGTCTGAGGTGAGCTTGTCTCCATCAACGAAGCACTTCGAATAGCACTGGCCGAGCGCGATGTGGCTGGAGGCGTTCTCGTCAAAGAGCGTGTTGAAGAAGAGGATGCCGCTTTTCGAGATCGGCGAGGAATGCGGCACCAGGGCAACCTCGCCCAGGCGACCTGCGCCCTCGTCCGTGTCCAGCACCTTGTTGAGCACCTCCTCACCACGCGCCGCTTTGGCCTCGACAATGCGGCCCAGTTCGAAGCGCACCGCAATCTGATCGATCAGTGTCCCCTGATAGGAGAGAGGCTTAGTGCTCGAGACATAGCCCTCCACCTTCAACGCGTGCGGAGTCGTGAAGACCTCTTCAGTAGGAATGTTGGGATTGCAGACGATGCCGTTCTTGGCGGTCGAGGCGCCGCCCTGCCACTGGTGGCCATCAGCAAGGCCGACGGTAAGGTTCGTTCCTGGCCCGGAGAAGTGAAGAGCCTGGAACCGCATCCCGTTGAGCCATTCCGTCCTGTTCTCAAGTGCCTTGTTGTGGGTTGCCCATGCCGAGATCGGGTCTTCGCTGTCGACCCGCGAGGCAGAGAAGATCGCCTCTGCAAGCCTAGCCACAGCCACGCTTTCCTCGTCGTCGGGGAAGACCTGCTTCGCCCATGAGGTGCCGGGATAGGCCACGAGATTCCAGTTGATGTCGAAGCCGGTGATCTTTTCGAGCGCGGGCTTGTAGGCGATCGAGTTGGCTTTGTTGGCCCTTGCGACCCTCTCCGGATCCTCACCCGATAGCAGCATGGGATTGTCGCCAACGACAGCAAGCCGAGCAGCATTGTCCGAGAAGGCCTTCGCCATTCCCTCGTAAAGCCAGGCCGGCGCGCGATCGAAGGTGGCGTCCGTACCAGAACGGAACCGGCTGAGCGTGATCGCTTCATCGGAGATGAGCGGCGTAACGAGGCCTGCTCCGGCTTCATAGGCGTGGTGAGCTATCCGGCGCACCAGGGGCAGTGCGACAGCAGGCGCGGTCAGCAGAAGGTCCTGGCCCGGCTGCAGTCTCAGCCCGACTTTGATGGCCACCTCGGCCAGCCTGTCGAGCTTCACGGGATCAATCGCTGCTGTGATGCCCTGAGGGTGTGCCGTCATTGATTGTTCCTGAAAAGCAAGTTGTGGCTGTTTCGCCTTCCTTAGCCCAGCGCTGACTCGCCGTCGCGCAGGATCACGGGCACAACCAGTTCCTCCTCATCGGTAAGATGGCGGTCGAGGAAGCCTTCGAGCCGCTGGAGCCCCGTGTGGAACCGGCCAGCATGCGTCCGGAAGTCCTCGACCTGAAGCGCTCGGAGAACGAGGTTGGCATCCTCAACGAAGGCATTGAGGTGAGCGTCGAGCGCGTGGTGGTCGCGGTCGAGAATGGCAAAGCCCTGCTCCAAACGAGCATCGCGCTTTACCAGGAGAGGAAAGTAGTGCTGATCCTCGATTTGGTGGTGGCCGTGGAGGTGATCCACGAACTGGCCCCCTAGCCGAGATACTCGCGGAGCCCAGGCCTGAGGGTCCATGCGGCTGTCGAGAAGGGCCTCCGCGTCCTCGCGCATTAACCCCACGAGCCGCCGGAAGAAGAGGTGCCGGTCGAGCCACATGGCAACCAGCCCGGCAAAGTTGGGATCGGCCTCCCAGGCCTCGCGGGGATACTCCGCAAGCAATACACGAAGCGCATCAGGCAGGCCCGATCGGGCCGCAAGATCGAGGTTCATGGCGTCCATGTGTTCACTAATCTCACGAGCCGCTTAGTGCATCGAGCCGTTCACTGCAGCTGTGGTCGCTTGAGATAGCTGTTGCGATCGGCCGACTTGATGCGCAGCCATGTCTCGCGCCCCTGCCGCACGACCCTGAGGGGCAGCTCCGTCCCCGCTGGACCGCTTTGCCAAACCTTCCGGTAGAAGTCGGCCAGCCCTGCAATTTCCTCATTGCGAACATCCGAGATGACATCGCCAGGGCGCAAGCCGGCCTTGGCTGCTGGCCCTTTCTCGGCCACGCTCATGACGATCACCTCGCCATTGCTTTCGGCGGCATAGGCCCCCAGCCAGGGACGCGGCGGCTTAGACGGGCGACCGCGCGCAATCAGCTCGTCCAGGATAGGCACCAACAGGTTGATCGGCACGACCATGTTGATGTCCTCAACCGTGCTGCCTTGGCTCATCTGCAGGCGTAAGGAGCCGATGCCCAAGAGTTTGCCGTCCGCTCCGATCAGCGCAGCCCCGCCCCAAAAGGGATGCGCAGGCGCAGTAAAGAGCGCCTGATCAACCAGATACTCCCAGTATCCGGCGAACTCCTGCTTGGCCACGAGCTTTGCCTGGACGTGTTGTCCCCGTCCGTCGGCAAGCACGACCGGATCCCCGAGGTTCGCTCCGAGCGCATCACCAAACGGAAGTGGGGGAAGATCCAGCCGGCCCAGCGCCTGCACCAGACCGAAGCCGGTTTCCTGATCGTAGGCCAGCGCGTGAGCGGGTATCAGCTGTCTATCATGTTTGGTCAGCCAGACGCTCTCGGCTTCCGTGATCAGGTAGCCAATTGTGAGCACCAGGCCATCTTCGCGGATCACAACGCCGCTGCCCTCGCGCACCGTGCCCAAGATGTCGGCCGTGAAAGCATCATCGGGAATAGAGGAGCGGAGAGCCACAACGGAGCGCAAAGCCTGATCGGTGTTCATGAGATTCTTTCCGGGCACGAAGCGGCCATCGTGGCGTAAAGGACGGCGGACATCCGGCCCTTCCCGCATGCCGCCAACGCACAGGTAAGCACACGCGCCCGGCGCGCAAGGCTGAACAGAGACGTCCAGCAGCCGAGCTGCTTTTCGCGACGAGGGGCTATTCGCGTGAGGGGAATGCTACGAAGCCGCTCTTCTTATGGCGAGTGCATGAGTCCGCGCAGACATAGAGGCAGTGGCCGCTGCGATTGGAGCGTGGTGCATGCCAACTGTCAGGGTGCTTGGTCGGACTGCAGATTTGCGCTGATCACGATCTCCAGGAACTCACGCATCTCCCGGCGAGTGGAGAGCTGGCCGGCCTCGTGGCCCCTCATGGCGGCTTGGCGCAAGCGGAAGGCTTGAAGCGCCTCGGCTGCGACGGGCAAGGCATCGCGGGCCTCAAAACGGAACTTGTAGGCCGTGCGCACGGCAATGGAGAAGGCATACTCCGCCATCTGCACGTCGATGCCTGCCTCCTTCGCGACCTCCCGTGCCCCGTCGAACACTGCCTGAAGACGCGGCGCGCTCGTCTCCGGCGGCGCTTCGGGCTGGAGCATGAACAGTCGCGAGACGGCGAGATAAAGCTGAGCGAGGCTGCTGTTCATCGCGTCGCCAGCCGCGGACGTATCCTGCTGGGCCTGTTGAAACGCTTTCTCTGCCCCCATGAAATCGTTGCTGCGGAACATCAGCCCAGCGCGCTGGGTAATCAGCGCGAAGCGTGCTTCGGGGGCTTCCGCGAACTCGGCAGCAACATCCAGCGCGGCTTCCGACACCACCTCGGCTGGGTCGACGTGGTGGGCCTTTGCCGGCCAAAGCGCGAGAGCGAAACCAGCAAAGAGAACGGCAACGAGGCAAAGGGGCCGTCTGCCACAGTGAAGAGGTGGCGCTTGCCAGATAGAGCCGGCGCGACTCCGCCCAGCAGTGCGCGGTAAAGAAAGTGCGCGCGGCCGCGCTCGAAAGCGGCGATGCGCGGGCCAGGGTCCTCGCGCAGGGGACGGGCGCCACGATCCTGGGCAGAGTTGGGATCGAGCTGGGCGCGCAGGGCCTGAACCTCTTCCGCCAGCAGCCAAGCTCCATAGCCGGTGCGGCTCCAGGCGAAGCTCTCGCGCGTCACAGCGAAGGTGAAGACGTCGTCCTTGCCGCCGAGCACCACCACCAGGCCTTCGTCATCCTCGAGCAAGGACTGCACAGCGGCAATGGAGAGTGGGGCGGGGTTGGCGAGCTCAGCATAGCGCGGGAAGTCCTCAGCGAGGGTCGCATCGATTCCGGCAATCTCAGCACGGATGGAGTCGATCTCGCCTCGCAGCGCCACCATACGTGCAGCATCGTCCGCCGACTGCATCTCATCCTCGCGGAGACCTGCCAGCGCGACGAGGTCCTGGCGTTTGCGCACGAGGCGAGAGAGGTCCGGCGCTCCCGCCGCCGCGCGTAACCCGAGCTGCTGAAGCGCCGTGCCGGCCGATGACAGCATGGCCCATTGAGCGGCCTCGAACGCGTTCTGCTCGCCCTGGGTTGGCACACTCGGCGGCGCCTCGGCGCGCACACCGCCTCCCGGGGCGACAAGCAGGATGAGTGCACCCGCTGCCGCGACTCCTAGCATCCCAGCCAGTGGCTTGCGATTACGCACGCATCCCCCTTTACCGCTGCCCCCCGTTCCCACCTGACGTCTGACAAGCGGCTGCAAGAGCTTGTTGCCTTACGTAAGGTCTGATTGCGGCGGGGATTGGGAGCCGCTCAGCGCGCGCAGCTTTGGTTGGACCCCTTGTCACTATTGCAATGCCGCTGCTTTACGGGAGCAGCAAAGTGAGCCACTGAGGCGGGATGCCTGAGCGCCCTGCCACCGACGGTCTGCCTCTCGCTATCGTGGTGATGGGCGTGGCCGGATGTGGCAAGACTCTGCTGGGCCAGGCCTTGGCCGAACGGTTGGGCTGGCGCTTTGTAGAAGGTGATGCTCTGCATCCGGCCGAGAATGTCGCGCACATGGCAGCGGGTCTACCGCTCACCGATGAACTCCGCATTCACTGGCTCGACGCAGTAGGACTAGCAATCGCGGACACCGCTAACGACGGGGTAAGTGCGATTGCTGCCTGCTCGGCCCTGAAGCGAACCTATCGCGACCAGCTGCGGGGCTGGCATCCAAACCTGACGTTTGTGCATCTGGTGATCGACAAGCAAACGGCCAGGGATCGGGTGGCGAGCCGCGTAGGTCACTTCATGCCGGCCAGCCTGGTCGATAGCCAGTTCGCCACACTGGAGCCACCAGAGGCTGACGAAAATGCCCTTAGGCTCGATGGGACGCTGCCATTGAGCGTGCTTGTTGAAAAAGCCACCGCCGCTACTGAGCCTGCTTCTGGCCGCCGAGTGGCGGGCCGCTGACCTCAGTTCGGGTCAGCACGACCGACCGTCGTCATCTACATTGGGCGAGCACCTGCACCGCGGCGCTCGGTGATATCTCGACGAAGTCCGTTCAGCTCTGCTTCGAAAGCCATACCAGGCTCGGCCACCTGCCGGGACGGTGCGCTCGATCCTGACTGATCACATGCGATGCCCGGCCGGCACCACAGTCAAGCTTTGCCTGCTACCCTGCGGAACGATTGTTTCAGGCTGACATTATCAGTGATCGCGGAGGGCGGTGAATGCGGCAGCTGGAGATCAGGCGGGCGCTGATGGCAGCGAACGACAATCGCAGAGACCGGCGTGCCGTGGTCGTGGTGCTGCCGGAGGACGGCCCAACCGAAGCGCGCCCATTCTGCGTTCCGGCCGACACAATCGTTGTGGAGCGCCGGCTGCGCGAGACATACTAGGCTCTGTTAGCGCCTGACCCTGACTCTATGTGCCGTGGTTTGGCTGAGGAGGCTGGCCATGGCGGTGTTGTCGGACGAGCAATGGGCGGTGCTTGCGCCCATGGTGGAGGCGTGCCGGCCGCACGCGAAGGTGC
>DASYHP010000100.1:0-5190 GCA_035998495.1 Mesorhizobium sp. | reverse complement strand
GAGATGGCCTGCAAGGTTCCCACATACGAGCTGCTCACGTGCTGCCAACCTAAGCTGCCGCTTCCCGACGTGCTGTTCCGCGTCAGAACCCAAGGTGGGAGCCCGGTGCGGTAGTGCCGCTCGCCGGGATCTGTGCGGGGGGCGACGGGCAACCGTCGTCCCTACCGCGACAGCGAAGCCGTCCAACAACTCGCCAGGAAGCAAGGCAACCAGAAGTGGCTGGCCCTGTCTGATTTGGCGGCCTTGTGCTTCTTCGGGTGCCGAACCCGCTTGAATGGCTAGATTCCCTCAATGGTGTCGCGAATGCGTGCGGTGAGGATGTCGATCGCTAACGGTCTGGTGGTCTTCTGCAGGCCTAGTTCGGCGGCGCGGCTTCAGCGACGTCGACACGCGCCGGATCATCACGGAGGCGGCACAGCCCGGTTGCCGCCTTGACGATCAGCGAGCGCAACTTGTCGCGGCGTTTGGGCGTCCAGCAGAAACGCCCTCATCCTGAGGCACCCGCGCAGGGCGCCTGGAAGGACACATGATCCACTCCCTCACCTCCCCGCTCCCGCCACGTGGTCGCCGTCGCGCGTCAGCCAATAGGCGAGGAGGATGGGCAAGAATGTCACGAGCACGACGGCCATGGCCACCACATTCGTGACCGGCCGCTGGCGGGGGCGCACGAGCTCCTCCAGCATCCAGATCGGCAGGGTGGCCTGCTGGCCGGCGGTGAAGGTGGTGACGATCACCTCGTCGAAGGAAAGCGCGAAGGCGAGCATGCCGCCGGCGAGCAGCGCTGTGCCGATATTGGGCAGCACCACATAGCGGAAGGTCTGGAACCCATCGGCGCCAAGGTCCATGGAGGCCTCGATCAGCGAGCCGGAGGTGCGGCGGAAGCGGGCGAGCGCATTGTTGTAAACCACCACCACGCAGAAGGTCGCGTGCCCGAGCACGATGGTCCAGAAGGAAAAGGGGATCTCCGTCAGGCTGAAGGCCGAGCGCAAGGCGATGCCCGTGATGATGCCGGGGAGCGCGATGGGCAGGATCACGAGCAGCGAGATCGTCTCGCGGCCGAAGAATCTTGTCCGCGCCACGGCGGCCGAGGCCATGGTGCCGAGCACGAGCGCGATCAAGGTGGCGACGGCGGCGACCTGAAGCGACAGCCACAGCGCCTCCCACACATCGGGCCGGCTCCAGGCGGCGGCGAACCAGCGCAGGGTAAAGCCCGGCGGCGGCCACTGATAGCTCTTCTCTTCCGTGGTGAAGGCATAGACGAAGATCAACAGGATCGGCAGGTGCAGGAAGAGCAGCCCTGCCGTGGCCGCGATCTTGAGGCCAAGAGGGGCGCGGTCGCGCGCGCCGCGATCAGAGCGCATCGAAGGCCCCCATGCGCTTGGCCCACCAGAGGTAAAGGCCCATTACCACGATCGGGACCACCGTGAAGGCTGCCGCCAAGGGAATGTTGCCGGCCGTGCCCTGCTGGGCATAGACCGCCTGGCCCAGGAACAGGCGCGAGTCGCCGATGATCTGCGGGATGATGTAGTCGCCGAGCGTCAGCGAGAAGGTGAAGATCGAGCCCGCGATCACGCCGGGAAGCGCGAGCGGCAGGATCACGTGCTGGAACGTTTTGCCGGGTGCGGCGCCCAGGTCGCCCGAGGCTTCCACCAGGCTCGGCGGGATGCGCTCCAGCGCCGCCTGGATCGGCAGGATCATGAAGGGTAGCCAGACATAGGTGAAGACGAGGAAGGTGCCGGTGGGGCTGACCGACAGCGAGTTGCCACCCACCATGGGAAGCGCCAGCCAGGCTTCGAGCGCACCGGTGAGGCCGAGCTTCGCGGCGGTCCAGGTCAGGATGCCTTCCTTGGCGAGGATCAGCTTCCAGGCATAGACCTTCACGAGATAGCTCGACCAGAGCGGCAGCATGATCCCGAGATAGAACAGCGCCTTGACCCAGCCCTTTGCATAGCGCGCGGCGTAGTAGGCGATGGGGAAGGCGAGGAACACGGAGGCGATCGTGACGAGCGCAGCAACCGTGACCGTGCGCAGGATGATGTCGAAATTCGCGGGCCGCAGAAGCTCGGCATAGGTTTTCAGCGTTAGCGTGCGATCGATCAGGCCAGAAAACTCGTCGATGGAGAAGAAGCTCTGAAGGAGAAGCGCCAGGAGCGCGCCGAGATAGACGACGCCAAGCCACAGCGCCGGCGGCAGGATTAGTATGAGAAGGAGGATGACGGGGCGCCGCCAGAAGAGGTCGGACAAGGCGGCGAGCACGCCGCCCCGGCCGGGCAGCCGGGCGGGTGCCGGCAGAGCGGTGGAAACGCTCATGGGAAAACTGCCCGCCGATCGTCGGGGCTGCGTTCCGTCGCGCGCCCCTCTGTCCTGCCGCCCATCTCCCCCACATGGGGGTAGATCGATGCTATCTCCGCCTTCGCCAATCTCCAGCGCCGTATAGGCGGCGAGGCGGTTGCGGCAGGCAGATCTCCCCCCGTGTGGGGGAGATGGCCGGCAGGAAGGGCAACGTCGAGTGCCAACATTCCCCGCAGCATTAGCCTTGCCATCATGCCTCCTCCATCAGGTGGAGGTCGGCGGGCCGCCAGATCAGGCGCACGGGCGCGCCTTCGGCCGGGACTTCGGTTTGGGCCGGCAGCACCACATGCAGGCTCGCCTCGGGCGTCGTCACGGCGACGCGGCGCGTGGCGCCCAGGAAGGAGCGTGCGCTGACGGTGCCCTGCAGGGCAGGACCATCGAGGGGAGCGGGGCCGGCCGGCTCAAGACGAATCTTCTCGGGCCGCAGCGACGCCCATTGGCGCCGGCCGGTCAGCCGCTCCACGACAGCGGGCGCGAGCAGATTGGACGAGCCCACGAAATCGGCCACGAAAGGCGAGCGCGGCCGGTTGTAGATTTCCTCGGGCACGCCAACTTGGATCACTTTGCCCTCGTTGAACACAGCGACCCGGTCGGCCATGGAGAGCGCCTCGCCCTGGTCGTGCGTGACGAAGACGAAGGTGATGCCGAGACTTCGCTGCAGTCCCTTCAACTCCTCCTGCATAGATTCGCGCAGCTTGAGGTCGAGCGCGCCGAGCGGCTCGTCGAGAAGCAGCACCTTGGGCCGGTTGACGAGCGCCCGCGCCAGCGCCACGCGCTGGCGTTGGCCGCCTGAAAGCTGGCTGGGTTTGCGCGCGCCAAAGCCTGAAAGGCGCACGAGCGCCAAGGCTTCCTCGGCCCGCGCCCCGCGCTCGCGGCGGGACACGCCCTTGACCATCAGGCCATAGGCGACGTTGCCGAGCACATCGAGGTGGGGAAACAGCGCATAGTCCTGGAACACGGTATTCACGTTGCGCCGGTAGGGCGGCACGCCCGCCATGCTTTCCCCGAAGATGCGGACCTCCCCCTCGTCGGGGCGCTCGAAGCCTGCCAGGAGCCGGAGGCAGGTGGTTTTCCCTGAGCCCGAGGGGCCGAGCATGGCGAAGAACTCGCCCGGCGCGATGTCAAGGAGAACGGCGTCGGCGGCCCGAATGGAGCCGAAACGACGGGACACGCGGTCAAAGGAAATGGCTGGGGTCATCGGGCGTAGGGATCGCCGTCGGCGCTTGCCGACCTTTGGGGCAGAGCCGCTCCTCACCTGCCTGCCGCCATCCTCTCCCCATAACGGGAAGAGGATGGCTTGCCGCAACGCTGGCGAAGGCTCCCTTCTCCCCGCTTGCGGGGAGAACGCCGGTCGCGGCAGCGGGATGAGGGGCGGCGCGATCGATCAAGTCGATCACGAGGAACTCACCGTCCCCCGATCACGCCGATATAATCCGACACCCAGCGGTAATAGGGCACGCATTGGTCGTTCTGGCTTGCGCACTTCGCCGTGGGCGTCGTCCAGAAGCGGATCCTCTCGAACTCGTCCATGCCGTTGGCCGTGCAGCCCTCGGCCGTCTGCATGCCGCGGCCGTCGGTGCAGGCGGCGGGAACCGAGGGGTTCGCCCCGAACCACACGGACAGGTCGCTCTGCAGGTTCGAAGCGAGGCTGTGCTCCATCCACATGTAAGCGCAGTTGGGATGGGGCGCGTCGGCATGCATCATGGTGGTGTCGGCCCAGCCCGTGGCGCCTTCTTGCGGGATGGTGGAGGCGACCGGCTGTTTCTCGCCTTTGAGCAGGTTGACCTGGAAGGGCCAGGAGCCCGACGCCACCACGCCCTCGTTCTTGAAGTCGTCTATCTGGATGAAGGCGTCGTGCCAGTAGCGGCCGACAAGCTGCCGCTGCTGACGAAGCAAGTCGAGCGACGCCTTGTACTGATCCTCACTGAGCTCATAGGGGCTCTTGATGCCAAGCTCGGGCTTGTGGGCCATCAGATATTGCGCCGCGTCGGCGATGTGGATGGGACCGTCATAGGCCTGCACCCGGCCCTTGTTGGGCTTGCCGTCGGGCAGGTTCATCTCCTCAAACACCACGTTCCAGCTCGTCGGAGCCTCCTTGAAGACCTCCGTGTTATACATGAGCACGTTGGGACCCCACATATACGGCACCCCGTAATGGACGCCATCCACCGTGTGCCAGGGCGCGTTCTTGAGCCGCTCGTCCACTGTTCCCCAGCTCTTGATGAGGTCCACATTGATGGGCTGCACGCGCTTGCCCGCGACCAGCCGCAGCGAGGCGTCGCCCGACGCCGTCACGAGATCGAAGCCGCCCTCGTTCATCAGCGCCACCATCTCGTCCGAGGTGTTGGCGGTCTTCACCGTCACCTTGCAGCCGGTGGCTTCCTCGAACTTGGTCACCCAGTCGAATTTGGGGTCGGTCTCGCCCCGCTCGATATAACCGGGCCAGGCCACGATGGAGACCTCGCCCTCCCCTTCGCCGACCTGCTGCAGCATCTCCTGCGCGGAAGCCTGCGCACCCATCGACAGCACGAGCGTCAGCGCGGTCGCGCCATGCGCGAGCCGGTGGCCGAAGTTTTTCATGTCTTCGTCTCCCATCCTTCCGGGGCCGCCTGAACGACGGACTCTTGCTTCCCCTGCGTCGCAGACTGCGACGAAACCGATGGGTTCGGCAATCCCGCTCGCGAGCAGGCCGCGTTCGCCTTTCAGGCAGCCCCGGCGGCCGTGCCCCAGGCGAGAAGCAGGCAGTAGGCGACCACCGTCACCAGGAGGCCGCGGAAGCTCCAGGACACGTAGCGGTATTTCGCGCGGTTGATGGCGGAAAGGTTGTCCACATTGCCG
>DASYHP010000036.1:0-70967 GCA_035998495.1 Mesorhizobium sp. | reverse complement strand
ATGAGAGGGGATGCTCTTTGACAAGGGCCGGACGGCATAAGCCGGGCGCGGCGGTGAAGACGCAGGCTCACAGCCCAGCCGAAGAACGGAGCGGCGACTGACACGCGCGCCTCACCTCCCCCTTGTGGAGAGGTCGGCCCTGCAAGGGCCGGGTGGGCGTGCTCACCTTCGGGGTTGGCGTTCAGCGCCAGCCTCCCTCATCCTGAGGGGCTTTCCGTCCCGGCTCAGCGAGCTCCTGAACGGAAAGCCTCAAAGGACGCTGAGCCCCTATATCCGGCGGAAGGCCGTCGGGCCGCCATAGAGATAGCCGATGCGCCCAACCGCTTCGGCCAAGGGCTCCAGCGCCACGTCCATCGTATGGCCGTTGGCGTGGATCAGCGTCTCCGCTCCCGCCATGATGCCGACATGGCCGCGCCAGAAGACGAGATCGCCGCGGCGCAGTTCGCGGAAGTTCTCGCCGGGGTTGACGGGCTCGCCCAACGTCGCCTCCTGCATGTCGGTGTCGCGCAGCACGCTGCGGCCCGCCATCCGCAGGCTCAATTGCACCAGGCCCGAGCAGTCGATGCCATGGGCGCTCGCCCCGCCCCAGAGATAGGGGGTTCGCAGCAGCATCTCCGCCATCGCCACGAAGTCCGGCTTTTCACCGTCGAGCGCTGCCAAGTGGCGCTCGATCATCCACTCGCCGGTGTCGAGCCGGGCGTAGCGTGTGCCGCGCGTCTCGGCGCGCTCGGTCACGCCGACGCGCGCGCCGAGCGAGATCTCCCCTGCCCTGGGCCGCTTCATGTCGGGCTCCGCGTAGAGAAAGGAGCGCGGCGCGGCCACGACATGCGTGAGCGGGTCCATCTCGCCCGAAAGCGCCGCGGCGCTGACATAGCCGACATAGCCGTCGCGCGACCCCTGCACCCAGGCGAAACCGTCGCGCTCCTCGAACACAAGCACATCGTCGCCGCGCAGGAATTGCGTGTCGAGCCCGGCCGCGGGCGAAGGCGCCGACAGCACGTCCACCACGGGAGCCCTCACCCGCGCTGGCAAACCCTCGACGAAGCGCTCGGCCGTCACCGCGCCCGCAAGGCTCGCGTCGGCCAGATCGGGCCGAATGGCGTGGAGGCGGCGGTCATGGGTGGTCATGCGGCGAACTCGTCGATCTCAGCGGCGCGGGTGATGATAGCATCCCCGAAGCGCTCCACGAAGAGCGCGCCCCTCCACCGTGCGCCGCACGAGCACGTTGCGCCGGTCCGCCTCGTCGCGGCGGCGCGCGACGAGTTTTTGCCGGCCCATTGTGTCGAGCGCGCGCGTGATGACGGGCTTGGTCACGCCGAGCTTGGCCGCGAGACCCCGCACGGTGTGCGGCGGCGGGTCGAGATAGATGACGAGCAGGATCGCGGCCTGGCGCATGGACAGGTCAGGCGCGTGGTCGCGCACCTGGGCGAGCGCGACCTGCTGCCAAAGCCGGAGCGCCTGAATGGGGCGAAGCGCGAGCGACATGCCCGCCAAGGTAGCGGGCAGTCGTTTCGCTTCCGTTTCGATGAGGGCGCAGCCCTCCGCGATCCGCTCAACGCGCGGGAAAGCGGCGCGACAAGAGATGCTCCAGGGCGCGGATGCCTTGCGCCTCGCCCCCAATCGTGGCGGTGGGCTTGTCGGTCGCGCTCCAGCCGAAGATGTCGAAATGTGCCCAGACCCGCGCCTTCTCCACGAACTTCTGTAGAAACAGCGCCGCCGTGATCGCCCCGGCGAACCCGTCGGTCGTGACGTTGTTGGTGTCCGCGACCTTGGAGGACAGCTTCTTCGCATAGGGCTTCCAGAGCGGCAGTCGCCACAGCTGATCTTCCACAACCCCGGCCGCGGCGAGGAGTTCGTCGGCGAAGCCGTCGTCGGGCGTGAACAGCGGCGGGAGATCCGGCCCCAGCGCCACGCGCGCGGCCCCCGTCAGCGTCGCCATGTCGAGGAGGAGTTCCGGCGCCTCCTCGTCGGCCAGCGCCAGCGCGTCCGCCAGGATCAGCCGCCCTTCCGCATCCGTGTTGCCGATCTCGACTGAGATGCCCTTGCGGCTCCGCAAAACGTCGCTCGGACGGAAGGCGCTTGCCGAAATTGAATTCTCCACGGCGGGGATCAGCACGCGCAGCCGGACCGGCAGCCTCGCCTCCATCAGCATGGAGGCGAGGCCGAGCACGTTGGCTGCGCCGCCCATGTCCTTCTTCATCAGGAGCATGGAGGCGGCCGGCTTGATGTCGAGCCCGCCCGTGTCGAAGCACACGCCCTTGCCCACCAGCGTCACTTTCGGCGTGTCCGCTGCTCCCCAGGAGAAATCGATCAGCCGTGGCGCGGTTGCCGAGGCCCGGCCCACCGCGTGGATCATGGGTAAGTTCGCGTCGATGAGCGCGTCCCCGCTCGTGACGGACACCTCCGCCCCATGCCGCCCCGCGAGTTCGCGGGCGGCCTGTTCGAGCGCGTCCGGCCCCATGTCGTTGGTCGGCGTGTTGATGAGGTCGCGGGCGAGGAAGGCGCCGCGCGCGATCCGTCCGATGCGCTCCGCATCCGCCCCCTCCGGCGCGGCCAAGCGGATGGAAGGCGTCGGCTTCTTGCCGTATCGGGTGAAGGCGTAGCCGCCGAGCAGGAGCGCAAGCGCGGAAAGCTCGGGGTTCTCGGGCGGCGCGGAAAAATGCCAGTCGCCCTTGGGCAGGAGCCGGGCGAGCGCGCCAGCGGCCAGCCCCTGCGCCTCGTCGCCATCGCCCAAGCCGAACAGCGCGCCGGCGACGCCGCCCTCCGCATTGGGCAGAAGCAGGAGCCTGCCCGCCTCGCCCGAGAACTCCTGGGCCGCCGCCCAGGCCGCATGCGCCGGGGAAAGGCCGAGCCGGTCGAGCCCGCCCTTCTCGACGAGCTGGATGGGGCGTGACGTTTCGGACGGGGATGAGACGAGTTCGACGGGCATGGGGGATCCTTCGAAGGAAAGGCGGGCGCATGAGCGGCGCGAGGGTCAGGCTTGTCAACCGCCGCAAGGGCCTTCGATGAGACCACTCCGAACCCAAGGCGGTTGGCCGAGCTTGCGGGCGCGACAGCTTTAACCGTCCGTTAGGGTTAACGGAATATTGCTGGGCCAGGGTCCGCCTGCCCTGGAGATTTTCGGCCCATGCCCCTTTCCTCCCCGTCCCGCCGCGTCCTGCGATCCGCCTCGACGACCCTGGCGCTCGCCCTGCTCCTGGGCGCGGCCGGCTGCGCGAACAAGGGACCTTCCACCGGGCTTTTCGGGCGGTCGGGAAGCGCGGCCATGACGGGATCGGTCGGCGGCGGCTCCAGCCAGTCGCTCGGCGCGCGCTACGCCGGCGATCCCAAGGACAAGGCCGCGTCGCTGGCCTATGCCAGCGCGCTCCAGGCCGAGGGCAACAACGAACAGGCGCTCGCGGTAATGCGCAAGACCGCCATCCTCCATGCCAAGGACCGCGACGTGCTCGCCGCTTACGGCAAGGCGCTCGCCGGCGCGGGCCAGCTCGAGCCGGCGCTCGACGCCGTGCGCCGGGCGCAGACGCCGGAATATCCGGACTGGCGGCTGCTTTCGGCTGAAGGCGCGATCCTCGACCAGTTGGGCGACGCGAAGGCCGCGCGCGCGCTCTACCGCAAGGCGCTCGACCTGAAGCCCAACGATCCCTCGGTCATGAGCAATCTCGGCATGTCCTATGTGCTGGAGGGCGACCTGCGCACGGCCGAAACCTATTTGCGGCCGGCGGCAAGCCAGCCGGGAGCCGACGGCCGGGTGCGCCAGAACCTCGCGCTCGTGGTGGGCCTGCAGGGCCGCTTCGAGGAGGCGGAAGGGATCGCGCGCGCGGAGCTGTCGTCCGAACAGGCGGAGGCCAACGTCGCCTATCTGCGCGCCATGCTCGCCCAGCAGAACGCCTGGAGCCAGCTTCAGGACGACGAGAAAGAGACGAACACCAACTGAGCAGGCCGACCCCCGCAGGGCTTGCCGGCCGGGGATTGCAGCCGAAAGCCGGCTTCGCGCGTTGCCAGGGCTCCACAGGAGGAGCGCAGGCCATGAGCGATGCTGGCAGAACCGATCTCGGCCAAAAGATCACCACCGGACCCAACGACCGGCCCCGCAACGAGACCATCGCGCAGACTGGCGCGGGCATCCCCGACGACACCAGCCGCCCGGTCGAGGTGGACGAAGCCGAAGTCGCGCGCGTGCGCGCCAAGCTTCTGGGCGAGGGCTCCGACTCGCCGAAGGCTGGTAGCGGCGCCCCATCGAACTCCGGCGCGGGAAGCTCCGACAATCCCGACGCGGTGCCGGCCGGCACGCCGCTGGCCGCCGAAAACATCTGCCGCCATTGCGGCGGCACGGGCCGCGCGGACGGCGGCGAGTGCCCGGAATGCACCGGCACGGGCGTGGTGCTGACGCCCGTCGGCGGCGCGGGGTGAGAAGCGGTTTGCGGAGCCGATCAGCCGACAACGGTTTGTCGGCTGAAGCGCCAAATGGTCCCCAGCGGGAAACTCTCCAGGGCCGGGCCGCCTAGTCGGTGCTCGACGGCTGCTGCTTTTCGCCGAAGATGCCCTGCTCGCTGACCTGGATGCCGGCGGGGCCCAGGATCACGGCGAACAGCACGGGCAGGAAGAACAGGATCATCGGCACGGTCAGCTTGGGCGGCAGCGCCGCGGCCTTCTTCTCGGCCGCGTTCATGCGCTGGTCGCGGCTTTCCTGCGCGAGCACGCGAAGGGCAGTCGCCACCGGCGTGCCGTAGCGCTCCGCCTGGATCAGCGCCTGGCTGACGCTTTTCACGTTCTCCAGCCCCGTGCGGGACGCCAGGTTCTCATAAGCCTGGCGCCGCTCGGGCAAGAACGACAGCTCGGCATTGGTGAGCACGAATTCCTCCGCCAGCTCCACCGACTGTGCGCCGACCTCCTCGGCCACGCGGCGGAACGCCTGCTCCACCGATATGCCCGACTCCACGCAGATCAGCATCAGGTCGAGCGCGTCGGGCCAGGCTTTCTGGATCGAGGTGCGGCGCTTGTTGGCCCGGTTGGAGACATACATCACCGGCGCATAGAAGCCGGCATAGGCCCCCACCACGCAGACGAAGAGCTTGATGAGCACGGGCTGCTCGGGCAGCCCGCCCAGAAGGAACACATAGGCGGCCGCCAGCAGAAGGCCGACAAAGGGGAGCACCAGACGGAAGAACAGGAAGCGGGTGAGCGGGTTCTGCCCGCGAAAACCCGCCATCTTGAGCTTGGCCAGCGTGTTCTCGTCGGCGAGCGCCTTGCGCAGGTCGAGCTTTTCCACAATGTCGGTCATGCCCTTGGCCTTTTCCTCCCGCAGGCCCTTGCGGCGGCGGTCGGCATCCTGGGCGAGCCGGGCGCGCTGCTTGGCGCGCAGCTCGTCACGCTCCAGCGCCACCGACTTCATGCGGTTCTTGAGCGGGTTGCCGCCGAGCGCGGGCAGCGCGGTGAACACGGTGGCGAAGACGGCGACCCCCGTCAGAAGCGCGATCAGGAAGCCGGGATCGAGGAGGGCCTTCATGATTTGGTCGGTCATCGGTCAAGCCATCCTGGGGCGAGCGCTGTTCGGGCCGGAAAAGGAGCCGGGACCTAAACCTCGAAGTTGATCATCTTCTTCATCACGAACAGGCCGATCGACATCCAGACGCCGGAAACACCGAGGATGAGGTGGCCCGTGCTCGTCGTGAAAAGCGGCATGATGTAGCTGGGCGAGGAGAGGTAAACGAGAAGGGCGACGATAAAGGGCAGCGCGCCGATGATGGCGGCCGACGCCTTGGCCTCCATGGAGAGCGCGTTCACCTTGGCCTTCATCTTCTTGCGGTCGCGCAGCACGCGGCTCAAGTTGCCGATGGCTTCGGACAGGTTGCCGCCCGCTTGGCTCTGGATCTGGATCACGATGCCGAAGAAGCTCGCCTCATTGCAGGGCATGGTCTCGGACATCCTGAGGCAGGCCTCGGGGATGGAGAGGCCCACCTGCTGCGACTCGACGATGCGCCGGAACTCGCCGCGCACGGGCTCGACCGACTCGTTGGCGATGAGCCGCACCGCGTCGTTGAGCGGCAGGCCCGACTTCACCGCGCGCACGATCACGTCGAGCGCGTTGGGAAACTCGTTGAGGAAGGCCTTCACCCGGCGGCCGCGGCGAAAGGCCACGAACCAGCGCGGCAGGCCCAGGGCGCCGGCGACGGCCGCGCCGAGCACCACATAGATCGGCGCGCCGGACAGGAAGACGAGGGCCGCCAGCGCCAGCCCAACAAGCGCGGAGAAGAGGTAGAAGCGCTCGATGCTGACCGTCATGCCCGCCTGGCGGATCTGCACCTTGAGCGGCGGCTTGCGGGTGTTCTGCTCGCGCGCCTTCTGCTTCTGGTCGAGATCGTTGAGCGAGTCCTGCACCGATTTGCGGCGCTTGGTGGCCTCGGCCAGGCGGTCGCGCGAGGCATTCACCGCGGAACGGTCGGTCTCGGCCTGCTTGATCGCCTCCAGGCGCTTGCCTGTCTTCTTCTCGCTGGCGATGCGGTTGAAAAGAAACGCATAGGCCAAGAGACCCGCGCTCATTCCCGCAAGCGCCACGAAGATCAGGATGGGGTTGTCGAGGCCCGGCATGAGCCAAATCCTTGTGTGAGCGAGGACGAGCCGAGGCCCGTCCGGTCAGTTCGTCGCGCGTTCCATACCTTCGAGGGCCGTAGCCAGGCGTGCCTCCTCGCCATAGTAGCGGGCGCGGTCCCAGAAATGCGGGCGGCCGATGCCGGTCGAGACATGTTGGCCGACAAGCCTGCCGTTCTGGTCCTCGCCCTTGATGTTGTAGAGGACCAAGTCCTGGGTGATCACCACGTCGCCTTCCATGCCGATCACCTCGGTGATGTGGGTGATGCGGCGCGAGCCGTCGCGCAGGCGGGCCGCCTGGACGATCACGTCCACCGAGCCCACGATGATCTCGCGCACGGTCTTCTGGGGCAGGCTGAACCCGCCCATGGCGATCATGGATTCCATGCGGTTCAGGCATTCGCGCGGGCTGTTCGAGTGGATCGTGCCCATGGAGCCGTCATGGCCGGTGTTCATGGCCTGAAGCAGGTCGAACACTTCGGGGCCGCGCACCTCGCCCACGATGATGCGCTCGGGCCGCATGCGCAGGCAGTTCTTGACGAGGTCGCGCATGGTCACCAGGCCCTCGCCTTCGAGGTTGGGCGGGCGCGTTTCGAGCCGCACCACATGAGGCTGCTGGAGCTGCAGCTCGGCCGAGTCCTCGCAGGTGATCACGCGCTCGTCCCGATCCACATAGTTGGTCAGGCAATTGAGGAGCGTCGTCTTGCCCGAGCCCGTGCCGCCGGAGATGATCACGTTGCAGCGGACGCGCCCGATAATCTTGAGAACCTCCGCCCCTTCGGGCGAGATGGCGCCGAACTTGACGAGCTGGTCGAGCGTCAGCTTGTCCTTCTTGAATTTGCGGATCGTCAGGGCGGCGCCGTCGATCGCGAGCGGCGGGGCGATCACGTTGACGCGGGAGCCATCGGGCAGGCGCGCGTCGCAGATGGGCGAGGACTCGTCCACGCGGCGGCCGACCTGGGAGACGATGCGCTGGCAGACGTTGAGAAGCTGCTGGTTGTCGCGGAAGCGGATATTGGTCTGCTCGACCTTGCCGCCCACTTCGATGAAGATGTGCTTGGCGCCGTTCACCATGATGTCGGCGATGTCGTCGCGGGCGAGCAGCGGCTCGAGCGGCCCATAGCCGAGCACGTCGTTGCAGATGTCGTCGAGCAGCTCCTCCTGCTCGGCGATCGACATCGCGAAGTTCTTGATGGCGATGATGTCGTTGACGATGTCGCGGATCTCTTCGCGCGCCGCCTCCGGATCGAGCTTCGCCAACTGGCTCAAGTCGATGGTGTCGATAAGGGCGGAGAAAACCTGGCTCTTGGTGTCGTAGTAGCCTTCCGAGCGCTCGCGACCCGGCCGCGCCGGAACCGGCGGGGGCGCCTCGACGACCCTGCGGGAAGGAGCGGCGGCGGCTTGCGGCTGCGGCGCGCGCGCAGCCGGTTCGGGCGCCTGGGACGCCGCGACGGCGACCGGCGGCGCCGGAGGCCTGAACTGGGGCGTCCCGCCCCTTGGCTCGTCATTGCCCCGCTTGCCGAACATTCTTCGTCACCCGAAACACGATCCCGGCTCGTCGCGCGGCGCCGGCTGCCGGCAGGACCGGCAGGCCGGGGCGCTCGGCCCTTGGCTACTTCTTCGTCTTGCTGAGTTTCAGCTTATCCATCAGGCCCTTCAGGCCCGAAGGCTTGCGGCCCTTCAACTCGGCTCGGCCCGTCAGCACATGCGCCATCTGGTTGATCGTCTGCACGACGGGGTTCTGCGCGTCCATCTCGCCCAGCATCCGGCCATTGTTGGAGGCGTTGCCGAAGAGCTGCGGCTCGAACGGGATCACCGCCACGGGCTCCAGCCCCAAAGGCTCGCAGAACTCGGCCGCGGAGATCTCGGGACGCTTCGGCACGCCCACCTGATTGACGACCAGACGCGGCGGCGCATCGTTGGGCCGAAGCTTCTTGAGCGTGTCCACCAGGTTCTTGGCGTTGCGGAGATTGGCGAGTTCGGGCGTGGCGGTGATCACCACCTCATCGGCCTGCGCGAGCGTGGCTCGCGCCCAGCCGTTCCAGACATGAGGCAGGTCGAGCACGAGAAAGGGCGCGGAGCGCTGAACCGTGTCGATGATGCCCCTGAACGCGTCGGGATCGAAGTCGTAGGTGCGGTCCAGCGTCGAGGGCGCGGCGAGGAGCGACAGGCGTTCGGCGCATTGCGCGAGCAGGCGATCGAGATAGACCTCGTCGATCCGTTCCGGCGAGAACACGGCTTCCGCGATGCCTTGCGCGGGATCCTGGTCGAAGTTGATGTTGGCCGTGCCGAAGGGCAGGTCCATGTCGGCCACCACCACCTCGGAGCCGAACAGGCTGGAAATCGCCCATGCCGCGTTGTGCGCGAGCGTGGACGAGCCGACCCCGCCCTTGGCGCCGATGAAGGCGATCGAGCGCCCGAGGGGTTCGGCTTCCGGGTCCACGAACAGCGCGGTGATGACCGCCACGATGTCGGCCATGGAGATCGGCGCCACCACATATTCCGACACGCCCGAGCGGATCAGGTCGCGGTAAAGGCTCACGTCGTTGTAATGGCCGATCACCACCACCCTGGAGGACGGATCGCAGACCTCGGCCAACCGGCGGAGTTGGTCCATGAGGTCGCGCGGCTCGCGCCGCGATTCGACGATGATGAGGTTGGGCGTGGGCGCGCTGCCATAGAATTCCAGCGCGGCCGGGACGCCGCCCATCTGCACCCTGAGATGAGCCTTGGCCATGCGGCGGTCCTCGCCGGCGCGCTCGATGGGGCTCGACACGGCTTCCGTCTCGCAGAAGGCCTGGATCGAGATGCGCGGCACCGGCCGCATGGACTGCAGCAGCGCCGCGTCATGGCTTGCGCCATCATCGTCGGCGATGTCGTAAGCGAGGTTGCTCATGGGTCTTGGTCCTCGGCGCTCGCGTGCGCGGCTCAGTAGGCGATCTCGGATTGTTCGATGAACTCGCCCGTGATCTCGCGATTCTGGTAGGCGTCGATCACCCGCTTGCGGTTCTCGGCGTCGATCTCGGAGGGCTGGCGGGGGCCGAGCAGATCGGCGGGGTTGGCGACCTGGGCGGCCAGGTTGTTCTGGGCCGAGCAGCCGAAATTGGCCCAGTGCTTGTTCTCCGCCGTCTCCCCGATGTCCGCCGGCCAGCGCCCGCATTTGCCGGCGGTGTAGGCGCGCATGGCCGTGAACACGACGCGGACGGGCGGGGCGCTCTCGGCGGCGCTCGCCCCATAGGAGCTGAGCGCGATGCGCGAGGACGGCACGCCCTTCAAGCGGGCGCGCCCGACCAGGTCGTGGGCGAGGTGCGAGGCGGCCGCCTCGTTGGCCGCCCCCACCGGGGCCGTGACCGTCAGAACGGGCGCGGCCGTTCGGTCGTAAGTGGCGAGGAAGCCGTCGAAGCGGGCCTTCTGCAGCCCGGTCAGGCCGCGCTCGGAAGAGCCCACCGGCAGGTCGAGCACCTCGTCGCGCTCGCCGATGACGATGGGATGGTTGGTGCGGTAGTCATCAGGCGTGGCGCCGATATGCAGCGAGTGCCGCTCGCCGTTGGTGCAGGCGCCGGCAAGGGCGAGCGCGGCCAGCGCGAGCACCGTCTTCGGCGTGAGCGGGGCGCGGCCGGGTCTGTCGCGGCGCGATGTGGTGGCTTGAGGGTGCATGGCCTTGGTCCCGCTCACTTGTAGATGAAGCCGACCACGCCGTGGTACCGGCCATGGGGCTTGTCGGTCTGCATGGCGCCGTAGACCCGGTTCAGCCGGCCCAGGAACATGCCGGCGCCATCGCTGGCGGCGTTGAAGTTGTCGTCGGGCTTGGCGAGTTCGGTGCGCGCCACGGGCCGGGCGAGATAGGGCGTCACGATGATCACCAGCTCGGTTTCGTTGCGCACGAAGTCGCGCGACCTGAACAGCGTGCCGAGCACGGGAAGCTTGGCGAGGCCGGGCAGGCCGTTCACCGCCTGGCGCACGTCGTCGCGCACGAGGCCCGCGATCATCATGGAGCCGCCGGAGGGGAGCTCGACGGTGGTGTCGGCGAGCCGCTTGCGGATCGACAGAAGATTGGTGCCCACCGTGTTGGCCCGCGGCTCGAAGATCCGGCCGAGCAGCCCTCTGTCCTTTCCAGGGGGTCCATACTCGAAGTTGACCGACCCTTCCGTGGTCGGCTCGGAAACGGACGTCCTCACCTTGAGGCTGATCCGGCCCGGCGACAGCACCACAGGCTGGAACTCCAGCCCGATGCCGTATTCGAGCTTCTCGACGTCGTAGGTCAGTGCCTCCTCTCCCCCGCCGGTCCGGCTGGTGACGAGGTTGAACTCGCCGCCGACCTGGAACGTCGCCTTCTCGCCGGAGACCGCCGTCAATGTCGGCTCGGCCAGCGTCTTCATGACGCCAGTCTGCTCCATCGCGTTGACATAGGCGTCGAGGGCGGAGCTGCCGAGCGCGAAGCCGCTCGCCGACAGGGGCTTGCCGAGCCCGAAGGCGTGTTCGCCGATGGCGCCCCAGGCGATGCCGCTGCCGTCATTGCCGGCGACGAGGTTCACGCCGAGCTGCTTCATCACCGAGCGCGAGACCTCGGCTACCGTGACCTTCAGCGTCACCTGGTCCTCGCCGATGATCTGGATCAGGTTGACGATCTGGCTCTGCTGGCGCTCGCTGTCGGGGTTGTCGATGTCCACCTCGCCGCCCTCGCTGGCGGCGGCGGCCGTCTGCGAATACTGACCGGTCGTGGCCTCACCGCCCGTCACGAAAACCTGGGCGAGGCGCGCTGCGCGCTGCGCGTCGAGCGGCGTCTCCACCGTGCCGGTGAGCACCACGTTGTCGTTGAGGAGCTCCACCTGGATGTCGGAGCCGGGGATGAAGCGGGCGAGATAGTCCTCCAGACCCGCCACGTCGCGCTCCACCACGAGGTCGAGGCTTGCCACGGGCTCGCCGTTCTGGCCGAACACGAAGATGTTGGTCTCGCCCACCGCCTTGCCGAACAGGTAGATGCGGCGCGCCGTCCGCGTCACGGCGTCGGCGACGGCAGGGTTGGCGACGAGGATGTCGTAGGCGTCGGCCGGCAGGTCGATGACGACCGACTTGTTCAGGCCAAGCTTGACGCGCTCAAGCGGGCCGCTATGGCCGGCCGAAACCGTCGCGCCGCCATTGCCCACCGTGCCGCCGGCCAGCGCCGGCGCGGCCAAGCCGAAAAGCGATGCGCCGACCAGAAGCGCGGCCGTGACGGCGCGTGCCGTCCGCGGGCGCCCGGGAGATTGCGCGGGCGAGCCCACTGTGAAGATTCCGCCGATCATTTCCTTGCCCCAACCTCGGAAACTTCGCCCGACTTGATCAGCCGCACGGTGCCCTTCTTGCCGTTGCCCGACACGAGATAGTCGGCCTCCTCGGCGACCTTCTCCTGGGCGTCCGCGACCGAGCGCAGCGCCAGGGTGAGCCGGTCGGCCATCTGCTGGGCGACGGTGATGATCTCGGCCTGTTGCGGCGTCAGCTCCAGCGTCGCCGTCTCGCCCACCTTGACCTTGCGCCCCTCCTCATCCTCCTGGATGGCTTGGTCGATCGCCAGAACCTTGATGTTGCGCAGGATCGTCTCGGTGACGAACCCCTCCCCCGCTCCGCCATTGGCGGCGTTCTGGTTGCGGCGGGTCATGATCACATCTACATAATCGTTGGGCAGGATGAAGCCGCCCGCCGAGGTGTCGGCGGCGATCTGGGTGGCGATGGCCCGACGGCCCGCCGGCAGGATCGAGGACATGAAGCTCTGCCCCTCCCCGATCAGCTTGGAGCGGCGCAGCGGCTCGCCCTTGTAGAGCGAGACGCGCGCGATGGACGCCCGGAACTTCTCCAGGGCCTCGGGTTCGATGTCGCGGGTGATGAAGTTCTCGTTGACGCCGGAAGCGGGCCAGCTCTGCCACTCGATCTGATTCTCGAGGGCCGAGCCCATCGGCACGTCGCCCGAAAGAACGAGCACCTCGGAGAGCTCGATCTGCGGCGCCTGCGGACCGGCCTCCTCCACGACGACCGTGGGCGCGGACATGTTCTTGGCCACGTAGCCGGCGCCGCCCGCGGCGGCGGCGGCCACGCCAAGGATGATGATGCGGGATGCGGGCATCGCGGCTTGAACCTCGCTTCAGTCTCCCCCGCCAACCCGCTCCGTCGCGGCTCACGCGCTGGCGGGGTCGGTCGAGGATCGAAGCGGACTCTGCCGCGGGAATCGTCAAATTAGGGTTAATGACGTGCTTACGATCGTCGTTAATCCATTCTTTTCAAAGGCGGACCGATCAGAACACGAGCGTCGCGCGCGCCCAGACCATCAGCGCCGTGTCGGGGAAGGTGATGAGCCCGGCCGCGCCGAGCGCCGCACCATAGGGAATGCCCGCCTTGTCGTCAGCCAGATGCCGGAGGCGCGGGCTCGTCCCCGCGAGCAGCGCCACGGGCGAGCCGCGAAACGCCATCAGCGCAAGGGTCAGCGCCCCGCCGATCATGGCGCCCGTGACCAGATATTGCATGAGCTCGACGCCGGCGCCCATCCACAGCGCGGTCGCCGCGATCAGCTTTGCGTCGCCGCCCCCCATGCCGCCGACCGCAAACAGCGTGAAGGTCACGGCCAGCATGCCAAGCCCCGCCGCCCAGTGCCAGGCATAAGCCGTCCAATCCATTCCCGTGAGCGGCGCGGCGGCCGCGAAGGTCGCGACGAGGATCAGCGACACCCGGTTGGCGATGGTCATGGACAGAAGGTCCGACACCGCCGCGAAGACCATGCAGAATGGGAAGATGACGAAAATGACGGCGTGGAGCATGATATGTCTCTCGCAACAAAGGCTTCGCTGTCGTCCCGTCGCGGATGATGCTCGACAGCGCAACCTTAACATTCCTTAATGAGATAAGGATATGCGGAGCAAGGCTGCTTCAACTTGAGCAACCCTCTCCAAAAGTAGAAAGGGCCGCCCTGACGAGCGGCCCTTGAATGCGACGAGCGTCTCAGCCTTAGAGATTGCCGTTGCCTGAACCGCTCACCTTGGTGGCGATCGCCTTGAACTTCGTGTCGAGTGCGGTGCCGAGCTGGCCAGCGCCGACCACGATGGCGAGCGCGATCAGGGCGGCGATCAGGCCGTATTCAATGGCGGTGGCGCCGGACTCGTCTTGGGCGAAACGGGCGAAAAGCTTGGACATGGGAGAACTCCTTGACTCCAGTTGTTACAGCACTTCCGTCAACAATTCTGTCGCGTCGATCGGATGGTTGGACATTAGACGGGAGCCCTTGCGATCGGCTTAAGAAACACCCTTACCGCTTCCTTGCGCCTGAGCCGCCATTTGCCGGGCCGCCGAGAGGTCGAGTTGCCGCGCCGGAGCCCAGGTTTGCTTGAGATTCCCTGCATTTCCGCTGGGGAACCGCGTCACGACGGCCCCTGCGGATTTCAGGCATGGCTTAACCGCCCATTCACCATTCCCGCCGATGCTCCTTTGCGAAAGAGTGGACGCATCACGTCCGCGAGCGGTTCGGGGAGAAGAGTCCATGGCGGAGAAACATCTGGCGGCATGCGCCTGGGCGCTCGCGGCGCTCGCCTCCGCCGCGTGCCTCAGCGTTCCCGCGCATGCGGAGGGCGGCATCGCCGTGTCCATGAACCAGGCCAAGATCGTCAAGCTTGCCCGACCGGCCGACACCATCGTGGTCGGCAACCCACTGATCGCCGACGCATCCGTGCAGGACGCCCACACGATCGTGCTGACCGGCAAAGGGTTCGGCGTCACCAACCTCGTGGTTCTCGACGCGGAAGGCGCGCCCGTGATCGACGAGCAGGTGATCGTGTCCCGCCACGACGCCAGTTCGGTGCGCATCTATCGCCGCGCCCAGGTGCAGACGCTGTCCTGCACGCCCTTCTGCGAGAGTTCATACAAGAACGAGGCTGAGCGGATGTCCGAAGCGGAGATGAGCGCCGGCCAGTGACGGTTGCGCGCCGCGAGCGCATTCGTGGCTCGGGCAGCTCGTGCCTGTCGCCGAAGAGAGTCCTGCGCCCGCAAAAAAATTCGGCGGGAATGGCGACGATTCGCTTGGGCCCGCTAACCAGGCCTCAACCTGTGGAGGCTACTCTCGGGCATCGACGTCTTTCGACTGCCGAGGTTTATGGCTCCATGAGGTCGGACACCGACACCTTCGCCGCACCGGCTCCGCGCCGCGGCCCCGCCTGGCGCTTCCGGCGCGACAAACGCGGCGCAGTCGCCATCGAGTTCACGCTTCTGGCGATTCCCTTCTGCATGCTGGTCTTCGCCATTCTGGAGACCTGCATCGCGTTCGCGTCCCAGCAGGTGATGGCCAACGCGACCGACGATGTCGCGCGCCTGCTCCGCACCGGCCAGATCAAGGCCGCCGACATGAGCGAGGACAAGCTGAAGACGCTGATCTGCGGCGAGCTTTCGATCATCGCCTCGAACTGCAAGAGCAACATCTTGGTGGACCTCCGGGAGTTTCCGACTTTCGCCCTGGCCGCCAAGGAGCGCATCAAGGTCGCCAACGGCGACATCGACACCACCGGCTTCGCCGTGAAGCCGGGCAAGTCGATGACCAAGAACATGCTGCGCGTGTTCTACAAATGGCCCGTGATGACCGATTTCATGCGCAAGTCCATGTCGAACCTCAAGGACGGCAAGACGCTCCACTTCGCCTCCGTCACCTGGCAGAACGAGCCTTTCGATGACTGATGTCCAGCGTTCGCCTCGAATCGCCATGTGCCGGCTCGGCTCCTGCCTGAACCGGCTCCGCGCCGACCGCCGCGGCGTCGCCGCCGTGGAGTTCGCGCTCCTCGTGCCGCTCTTGTTGTCGCTCTACTTCGTGACCATGGAGGTGAGCCAGGCGGTCGAGACCAGCAAAAAGGTGAGCCGCGTGGCCTCCATGACGGCCGACCTCGTGACGCAGCAATCCTCCATCACCCAGGCGGAGGTCAAGGCCGTGATGGATATCGGCGAGGCCCTGCTGCAGCCCTACAATCGCAGTGCGCCGGCGATCATGGTCACGGCCATCCAGATGAGCAACGACGCGACGCCCAAGGCCACCGTGGTGTGGTCGCGCAAGCTCAAGGACGGCGCCCATTCCGCGGGCATCGCCAAGGGAACGGAGCTGACGGACGTGCCGGCCAAGCTCAAGGTGGCGGGCACCTTTCTGGTGCGTGTGGAAAGCGCGCTGGAATACAGGCCGGTGGTCACCTGGACGGCGAGCGAGAAGACCACGCTCGGGCTGACGGCGGCCTTCGACAAGATCCAGATGGGCGACACCTATTATCTGCGTCCCCGCATGAGCGACGCCGTGCCCTGCGCGGATTGCTGAACGAACAAGCGCGGCGGTCCGACGCCACGGGCCGCCGATTGCCCCTCGCCGCCGCAACCCTTATGTCTCGGCTTTCCGCCCATGCGCCTTCGCGGCGCGGGCGGGCATCCCGTTTCCCAGGCCGGGCAGTGAATGGCGCGCGCGTTTCTCTTCGTTCTCGACTCCGTCGGCATCGGCGGCGCGCCTGACGCCGCGCGCTTCGGCGACAGCGGCGCCGACACGCTGGGCCACCTCGCGGAAGCCTGCGCGAGAGGCGCGGCTGACCGCCCGGATCTGCGCTCGGGGCCTCTGCGCCTGCCCCATCTCGCATCGCTTGGCCTGGGCCAGGCGGCGGCGCTCGCCACGGGCCGCGACCCCTTCGGGAGCGGAGGCGAAAGGGAGCTGCTGGCCGGCGCGTTTCACGGCGCGGCGCAGGAAGTCTCCAACGGCAAGGACACCCCATCGGGCCATTGGGAGATCGCCGGCGTGCCCGTGCCTTTCGACTGGGGCTATTTTCCCCAAACCGTTCCCGCCTTTCCCGCCTGGCTGACCGAGGCGCTCATCGCGGAAGCGAAGCTGCCCGGCATCCTTGGCGACCGGCATGCGTCCGGCACCGAGATCGTCGCCGAACTCGGCGCCGAGCACATCCGGACGGGCAGGCCCATCCTCTACACCTCGGCCGATTCCGTGCTGCAGATCGCCGCGCATGAGGAGGCGTTCGGGCTGGAGCGCCTCTACACGCTCTGCCTCCTCGCGCGAAAACTGTGCGACAGGCTCAATATCGGCCGCGTGATCGCCCGGCCTTTCGTCGGCCGAAGCCCCGATGACTTCCGCCGCACGCCCAACCGCCGGGACTATGCCGTGCCGCCGCCCGAACCCACTTTGCTCGACCGCGTGACAGGCGCGGGCGGGCGCGTGGTCGCCGTGGGCAAGGTCGCCGACATCTTCGCCCATCGGGGCGTCACCGAAACGCGCAAGGCGCCGGACAATGACGGCGTCATGAATGAAAGCCTCGACGCGCTGGAGAAGGCGCGCGACGGCGATCTCGTGTTCAGCAATTTCGTGGATTTCGACATGCTGTTCGGCCACCGCCGCGACGCGGCGGGCTATGCCGCGGCGCTGGAAGCCTTCGACCGGCGGCTGCCCGAGGCCTTGGAGCGGCTGCGACCGGGCGACCTGCTGCTGCTCACCGCCGATCACGGCTGCGACCCGACTTGGGGCGGCACGGACCACACCCGCGAGCGCGTCCCGATCCTGGGCCTCTTGCCCCGCGCGAAGGGCGGGGATGTGGGTCTGCGCCCGACCTTCGCCGACATCGGCGAAACCGTGGCCGCCCATCTCGGCCTCCCGGCCGGTCCGCATGGCCGCTCCTTCCTGGACCGCTTCCATGCCTGAGTTGCCCGAGGTCGAAACCGTGCGGCGCGGGCTTCAGCTGGTTCTGGAGGGGGCTGAAATCACCCGCGTGGAGCTCAGGCGCCCCGACCTGCGCTTTCCCTTCCCGGAAAACTTCGCCGAGCGGCTCGAAGGCAGGCGCATCACAAGCGTCGGCCGGCGCGCGAAATATCTCGTGGTCGAGTTCGACCGGGGGCCGGCGCTGATCGCCCATCTCGGCATGTCCGGCTCGTTCCGAATCGAGTCCGGCGAGCACGAGGCGGCGGGCCGGTCGCCGGGCCTCTTCCACCATCCCCGCTCCAAGGACGAGGCGCACGACCATGTGCTGTTCGTCGTGAAGGGCGCCGACGGCCGCCTTTGGCGCGTGGTGTTCAACGACCCGCGCCGTTTCGGCTTCATGCTGTTCGCCGAGAACGGCGCCCATCCCATGCTGGATGGGCTTGGGCTCGAGCCCACCGGCAACGAGCTCGACGGTCGCCGCCTGGGCGAGCTGTTCCGGGGCCGGAAAACCCCGCTCAAGGCCGCGCTCCTCGATCAGACGCTGATCGCGGGGCTCGGCAACATCTATGTGGCGGAGGCGCTGTGGCGCGCGGGGCTTAGCCCGCGCCGGCAGGCGGGGAGCCTGGCGGGACGCAACGGCCGCAGCGCGCGTGCGGACAAGCTGGCGGAGGCCGTGCGCTCCGTGATCGCAGACGCGATTCAATCCGGCGGATCATCCTTGCGCGATTATGTCCAGACCGATGGCGCGAGCGGCCTGTTCCAGCACCGCTTCAGCGTCTACGACCGCGAGGGAGAGCCCTGCATGCGGCAGGACTGCCGCGGCGTGGTGCGCCGCATCGTGCAAGGGGGCCGATCGACCTTCTTCTGCCCGACCTGCCAGCGCTGAATTCGGATCCACGTCTCGTGGCGAGTGGTTCGGCGGGGTTCCAGAGGGGTGGAATCCGCAACCGCCGCGGTTGACGAGGCGGCCAGGCTTGCCTATAAGCCGGCGCATTCGGGGGTGGCCCAGGGCCGCCCTCCTTGTTTTTGCGCCCGTGACTGCCAATCTTCCGGGCGAAGCACCGAGATAGGAACATCCATGGCCAACACGTCCTCGGCCAAGAAGGCAACGCGCAAGATCGCCCGCCGCACGGCCATCAACAAATCGCGCCGCTCGCGCGTCCGCACATTCGTCCGCAAGGTCGAGGAGGCGCTGGCCTCCGGCGACCGCCAAGCCGCCGAGGCCGCGCTGGTCGCCGCCCAACCCGAACTGATGCGCGCCGCCACCAAGGGCGTGCTTCACAGGAATACGGCGTCGCGCAAAGTGTCGCGGCTCGCCCAACGGGTGAACGCGCTCAACGCCTGAGCGGCGCTCGAACGAACTCGTCCAAGCCCGGCCCTGTGCCGGGCTTTTTTATGCGCCCTGCCGGGGCCAGGGCGTCCGATTCTCATGCCTGGGAGTCGAGGGTCCAAGTGGGAAGGCCGCTTCTCACGCCGGCCGGCATTTACGCGGCGGCAGGATCGCAGCGCTCCGTCGAAGCAGGACCGCTGAAAGAATCCGCCGCTCTCCTCTTGCCAAGTTTCCCCCGCGTCCTAGCGCTGGACGATTCCGCAGAGTCAGAAAATTCAGCGGTGAATCAACGGCTTGGGCGGGGTTGATCGAAGAACATTCTTTGCCGGCCGGAGTCTTGGCAGGGGTGGGCCGAGTCAAGCAAAAGATTCTCGGCGAGCCGCCCATGGTTAACGCCGACGGGAGACTCCGCCAAAGATTCTTGAATCCCAAACACTTTGCCTTGCCGGCTCACGAAGACTCCGCCGGCGAGCAGGAAGCTTTGCGGTAATTGTTTAAAAATTGCTGAATCCTGGTCTTGCCCTGTCCACAGGCTTTTTCGTAGCTTTGCCCCATCGAGAACGGGGGCGGCACCCCCAAATCCGGAACAGGGTTGCGACGCTCAGCGTGGGCATGGTTGCCGTCCGCGCGTGGTCCGGATTTGCCTTCTCGACGCGTAAAAACGGAACAGAGCCCGGCAGACGGGTCCGATGGCGTTCTTCTCGCGCCGGAGGCCTCGCTTTGCCCGGTGAACGGAAGAAGAGGCCGGGCGGCAAAGCCCGGTCGTCGGACGGAGCGGGCAAGGTGGGGAGCCCGCTCCATTCCGAAGGAGCCAGGGAGCATACGGGGACATATGATGCAAAATCGGATCGAACGCGATGCAGCGAAAGCGCCTGGCCGGGATTGGGTTGGCGGCCGTCCCGAGACGGAGAATGCCGCGGCCGCCGTTCCCCAAATTCATGACGAGATTTTCGAGCGGGTGAAGGCGCAACTCAAGGCGCGCCTCGGACAGGAAGTGTACTCGTCCTGGTTCGGGCGCATGAAGCTCGACGAGGCCGGGCGCGTGGTGCGCATCTCCGTGCCGACCGCCTTTCTCCGCTCCTGGATCAACAATCATTATCTCGACCTGATCACCGAGCTTTGGCGAAAGGAAGAGCCCAACCTCATCAAGGTGGAGCTTGTGGTGCGCAGCGCGATCCGGTCGCCGCGCGGCGGCGAGGATCAGGCGACCGCGCCGCGTCCCCAAGCCCTTCGCCCCCCCACGTCGGCCCGGCCGGCGGAGATCGATGCGCCGTCCCCGCGCGGCGCGGAGATGGAGGCGCGGCAAAGCGTGCTGGGCTCGCCCTTGGACGCCCGTTATACCTTCGCCTCCTTCGTGGAGGGCCCGTCCAACCGGGTGGCCTTTGCCGCCGCGCGCGCCGTGGCCGAGCAGGCGGCCAACGCCGTGCGCTTCAATCCCCTCTTTCTCCACGCGAGCGTGGGATTAGGCAAGACGCACCTCCTGCAGGCCGTTGCCGCGCATGCCCTTGCAGAGAATCCGCGCGCCCGGGTTGTTTATCTGACGGCCGAATACTTCATGTGGCGCTTCGCCACCGCGATCCGCGACAACAATGCGCTGACATTCAAGGAGCAGCTTCGCGACATCGACCTGCTCATCATCGACGACATGCAGTTCCTGCAGGGCAAGTCGATCCAGAACGAGTTCTGCCACCTTCTGAACATGCTGCTCGACAGCGCCCGCCAAGTGGTGGTGGCGGCCGATCGGCCGCCGGCGGAGCTCGAGTCCCTGGAGCCGCGCGTGCGCTCGCGGCTGAACGGCGGCGTGGCGCTGGAGATGTCGGCGCCCGACTACGGCATGCGGCTCGCCATGCTCAAGCAGCGGCTGGCCGCGGCCCGCGCCCAGGACCCGGGCGTCACGATGCCGGAGGGTGTGCTCGAACATGTCGCGCGCAGCGTCACAGGGAGCGGCCGCGAGCTGGAAGGCGCCTTCAACCAGATGCTGTTCCGTCGCTCCTTCGAGCCCGATCTCACGGTTGAGCGGATCGACGAGATCCTGGGGCATGTGTACCGGGCCGGCGAGCCCAAGCGCGTGCGCATCGAGGACATCCAGCGGGTGGTGGCCAAGCACTACAACGTGTCGAAGACCGAGCTTCTGTCAAACCGCCGCACCCGCGCGGTGGTGAAGCCCCGGCAGGTCGCCATGTATCTCGCCAAGGTGATGACGCCGCGCTCCTTGCCCGAGATCGGCCGCCGCTTCGGCGGGCGCGACCACACCACGGTTCTTCACGCCGTCCGCAAGATCGAGGAACTGGCCGGCACGGACGGCACGCTCGCTCAGGAGATCGAGCTGTTGAGACGGCTGATCAGCGATTGAGGCCTGCGCGGTTCCACGGTGAGCGGAACCGCTCAAGCCCTTAGCGATGCTTGAGCCTGCCTTTCAGGCAAGAACCAGAACCGATTCAGCGCGAGTGGAAACGGCTCTGGGCGCAAGGGCGGCGCGCCGCCCTTGCCATGCCGGTGCTTTTGCTGGCAGTTTCGGCTCATTCCATTTTCCGGGCCGGCTGAGCAGGCGCTTGGTCTTTGCGCCGGCCGGCCCTCTGCCAACGGTCGAGTTTTGTCATGCGCGTCGTTCTGGAACGCTCCAACCTCTTGAAGGCCCTCAACCATGTTCATCGCGTGGTCGAGCGCCGGAACACCATTCCCATCCTGTCGAACGTGCTTTTGAACGCGGCGGGCAACACCGCAGGCGGCGGGCTCGACCTCAAGGCCACCGATCTCGATCTCGAAATCACCGAGGCTGCGCTTGCGCGCGTGGAGCATCCCGGCGCCACCACCGTGCCGGCGCATCTTCTCTACGACATCGTGCGCAAGCTGCCCGAAGGCTCGGAGGTCATGCTCCGCCTCGACGAGGATGGCAACGCCATGACGGTGGCGGCTGGCCGCTCGTCCTTCCGCCTGCAATGCCTGCCGCAGTCGGATTTTCCCGAGCTCACGGCCGGCAGCTTCACCCACAGCTTCCGCCTCCCCGCGCCGGTTCTGAAAGGCCTCATCGACAAGACGCAGTTCGCGATCTCCACCGAGGAGACGCGCTACTACCTCAACGGCATCTTTCTCCACGCGCTGGAGGCGGCGGGCAAGCTCAAGCTGCGCTCGGTGGCGACCGACGGCCACCGCCTCGCGCGCGCGGAGATCGACGCGCCGCAGGGTTCGGAAGGCATGCCCGGCATCATTATCCCGCGCAAGACCGTGGGCGAGTTGCAGAAGCTTCTGGACGGCGACGAGGACGCGGTGCTCGTGGAGTTGTCCGAAACCAAGATCCGCTTCACCATCGGCGGCATCGTGCTCACCTCCAAGCTGATCGACGGCACCTTCCCCGATTACCAGCGCGTGATCCCCACGGCCAACGACAAGAAGCTCGTGATCGACCGGCAAAGTTTTGCCCAAGCCGTGGACCGCGTGTCCACGATTTCCTCGGAGCGCGGGCGGGCGGTGAAGCTCTCGATCGCCGACGGGCAGGTGGTCCTGACCGTCAACAACCCGGACTCCGGCTCGGCCACGGAGGAGCTCGCCGCCGACTATTCGGCCGACCCGATCGAGATCGGCTTCAACGCACGCTACCTGCTCGACGTGGCCGGCCAGTTGTCCGGCCCGGAGGCCCGCTTCATGCTGGCCGACGCAGGTTCGCCCACGCTGATCCACGACGCGAGCGACGATCTGGCGCTTTACGTCCTGATGCCCATGCGGGTTTGAGCCGGGCGCCCCCTCCCCGTGTCGGAGGCGTTCGCGGCCGCGCTGCACCTGAGCCGGCTGACGCTCCAGGACTTCCGCAACTACAAGCGGCTCGCGCTGGAGCTTGCGCCCGGCGCAGTGGTGCTGACTGGCGAGAACGGGGCGGGCAAGACCAACCTTCTGGAAGCGGTATCGTTTCTGTCGCCGGGGCGCGGGCTTCGGCGCGCGCCTTACGCCGACGTGGCCAGGGTGGGCGCATCGGGCTTCGCGGTTCATGCGCGGCTCGAAACGCCTGACGGCGCAATCGAGGTCGGCACCGGAACGATCGGCGCAGGCGTGGCGGCGGAAGGACCGGACGGCGAGGGAATCGTGCGCAAAGTACGGGTCAACGGCGCGCCGGCGAGGGGCGCGGACGCGCTTCTCGATCTTCTCCGCGTGGTCTGGCTGACGCCCGCCATGGACGCGCTGTTCACGGGGCCGGCCGCCGAGCGCCGCCGCTTCCTCGACCGCCTCACGCTGGCCATCCACCCCGCCCATGGACAGCGGGCGCTGGCCTATGAGAAGGCCATGCGCAGCCGCAACCGGCTGTTTGCCGAGGGCTCGCGCGACCGCGCCTTCTTCGAAGCGATCGAGACGCAGATGGCGGAAACCGGAACGGCGATCGCCGCCGCGCGCGTGGAGCTCGTGCGGCTCCTGGAAGCCATGGTGGGGCGGCTACCCTCCGACGGGCCTTTCCCGCAGTCGGGGATCTCGCTCGCCGGCATCCTGGAGGGTGAGGTCGCCGGGAGGCCGGCCGTTGACGTGGAGGAGGATTTCCGCCGTGCGCTTGGCGACAACCGCGAGCGCGACCGCCAGGCCGGCCGAACGCTGGACGGGCCCCATCGCACCGACTTGGCTGTGACGCACAAGCCCAAAGCGATGCCGGCCGAGCTCTGCTCGACCGGCGAGCAGAAGGCGCTCCTGATCGGGCTCGTGCTTTCGCATGCGCGGCTGGTGGGCGAAATCGCCGGCACCGTGCCGGTGCTGCTGCTTGACGAGATCGCCGCCCATCTCGACGCCGGCCGGCGCGCGGCGTTGTTCGGCATCCTTGACGAGCTCGGCTGCCAGAGCTTCATGACGGGAACGGAGGCAAGCCTGTTCGCAAGCCTCAAAGGCCGGGCGCAATTTCTCCAGGTGAGCGACGGAATCGTCCAGCCCCTGCCGGACCATGTTCTGGCCGGGTTGTGATAAGACTCTCCTATGCTGAGCGAAGAGGAACTCGAACGCTATGCCCGCCACATCGTCCTGCCGGAGGTCGGCGGGGCAGGCCAGCAGCGGCTCAAGAATGCGCGCGTGCTGATGGTGGGCGCGGGCGGGCTCGGCAGCCCCGCGCTGCTTTATCTCGCTGCGGCAGGCGTGGGCGCCCTCGGGATCGTGGACGACGACCACGTGTCGCTCAGCAACCTCCAGCGCCAAGTGATCCATGGGACCGAGGATGTGGGCCGGCTCAA
This sequence comes from Mesorhizobium sp., assembly GCA_035998495.1. Classification (GTDB taxonomy): domain Bacteria; phylum Pseudomonadota; class Alphaproteobacteria; order Rhizobiales; family Rhizobiaceae; genus Mesorhizobium_B. The sequence continues at coordinate 47,170 of DASYHP010000036.1, read as the reverse complement.
GACGGCGAGCGCCGCGGCCGCCATCCACCGCCTGAACCCCTATGTCGCCGTCGAGGAGCACCGGAGGCGGCTCGACGCGGAGAATGCGCCGGCGCTCGTGCGAAACTATGACGTGGTGGTGGACGGCTCCGACAATTTTTCGACGCGCTACGCCCTGGCCGACGCCTGCGAGAGCGAGCAAAAGCCGCTGGTCCATGCCGCGGTGGGGCGTTTCGACGGCTCGCTGACCGTTCTCATGCCCTATGCCGCCGGGCCGGACGGCGAAAAACTGCCGGGCCTGCGCGACCTCCACCCTGCCCCTCCCCCGGCCGGCCTCGTGCCGTCCTGCGCCGAAGCCGGCGTGTTGGGCGCGCTCACCGGCGTGATGGGAACGCTGCAGGCCATGGAGGTGATCAAGCTCATCACGGGCATCGGCGAGCCGCTGGTCGGGCGCGTCTTGCTCTACGACGCGCTTTGGGCGCGGTTCGAGACCATCCGCTACCGTCGGCGGAGGCGCGAGGAATGAGCGTCGCGCTTTCCGCCGAAGAGCAGGCGACAGCCGCAGGCGCGCGGGGGCCGGGCGCGGGCGTAGCCATGCGCATCGTGATCGAGAGCGCTCGGCTCCTCGCCGCGCCGCGGCTGATCCCCATCGCCTCGGCCCATATCGACGGGGCGCTCTACCATGGCGACTCCGGCACGCTGTTCGCGGAGAAACTGGTGGAGGGCGGCGCGCAGGCCGCCGTCCGCGCGACGCTGAATGTGGGCGCGCTCGACCTTCTGGGGTGCTCCCGCGTGCGCCTGTCCGAGCCGCGGCGCGGCATGGCGCGGCGCATGATGGACGCCTATCAAAAACTCGGCTGCGAGCCGTCCTGGACCTGCGCGCCCTACCAGGCCGGCCACCGCCCTGCCTTCGGCACGGATGTCGCCTGGGGCGAGTCGAACGCGGTGGTCTTCTGCAACTCGGTGCTCGGCGCGCGCACCAACCGTTATGGCGATTTCCTGGACATCGCCTGCGCCATCGCCGGCCGCGCGCCGGACTTTGGCCTGCACCGGCCCGAGAACCGCCGCGCAAAACTGGTCTTCAACGTGTCGGAACTTCCGCCCGGCTTCCTCGCAAGCGAGATCGCCTGGCCGGTGCTCGGCAGCCTGCTCGGCCGCGAGGCGGGCGCGGCGGTGGCCGTGGTGGCGGGCGTCGCCGCGCCGCCCGACGAGGATCGGCTGAAAGCTTTTGGCGCGGCCGCCGCCTCCACCGGCGCGGTGGGCCTGTTCCACATCGCCGGCGTGACGCCGGAGGCGCCGGGGCTCGAGGCCGCGTTGGGAGGTGAAGAGCCGGAGGCGGTGATCGCCGTCACCCCCGAAATGGCTGGCGACGCGCAGGCAAGACTTTCTACCACCGAAAAGCCGGACCGGATCGATGCGGTGGCGATCGGCAGCCCGCATTTGAGCCTGGCCGAGTTCGGGCGCCTGGAGCGCCTGCTGGCCGGCCGGAAGCTCAAGACGCCGATTCACGCATGCACGGGCCGGCATGTGGTGGCCGAACTCGACAAGCAGAAGCGGAGGAGGGCGCTGGAGGGGCTGGGCGTCGTGGTGGTGGCCGACACCTGCGTGGTGGTCACGCCGATCCTGGGCGAGATGCCCGACGGCGTGCTGATGACCAATTCCGGAAAATTCGCGCAATACGCGCCGGGCAACACCGGCTATGCCGTTCTTTACGGCTCGCTGGAGCAATGCGTGGAAAGCGCCGTGGCCGGACGGCCTGTTTTCGGAAGGCCGGAATGACCGCCTTTCTGCAGAGCGAGGTGCTGGTGGCGGGCTCGCCCGGCGCGGGCGAGGCGCTGGTGCTTTCCGCGCCCCTCTCCTTCTGGGGCGGGGTGGACCCGCGCAGCGGCGGCATTGCGGATGTGCGCCATCCCGAGCACGGGCGGAACATTGCGGGAAAAGTGCTGTTCTTGCCCGGCACGATCGGCTCGTCCTCGGCTTCCGCCGTGCTGCTCGAATTGGTCCATGCCGGCCGCGCGCCGGCGGCGCTCGTGCTGCACGAGCCCGACGCGATCCTGCTTCTGGGGCTGATCGTGGCGCGTGAGATGGGTTGGGGAACGCCGGTCGCGGTGCGGGCGCCGCGGGAGAAATTCAATGCTTTCGCCGGACGTCACGTCCGAGTCGGCGAGGACGGCTGCATCGTAGCCGCCCCGCCTCTCACGCCGCCGGCTTGATGTCGGTGCGCGAAAAATCCTCGCCCTTGAACAACAGAGGCTCGCCTGTCGAGCGCGACAGCGCGTAGGAAAAGCAATCGCCGAAGTTCAGCGCGGCAGGGTGCCGGCCCTTGCCGAACCGGCGGAAGGCTTCAAGCGCGAGTTCGGCGTGATGCGCGTTGAAAGCCACAACCTCAATAGCCGCATCGTGGACGAAGTCGCGCAGTTCTGCCATCCCATCCTCGCCCTGGCGTGCCAGAACGACCATCGACGTCTCGAACATCGTCGCCGATGAAATCGAGCAGACTTCCGCAGCGACAATCAAGTCGCGAAAGGCTCGGCTCTCGGACTCGCCTTCGAGGATAGCGATCAGGGCCGAGGAATCGACCACCATCAGGAAGGCAGGCCGTTTTCATCGTAGCCGAGGATTTCCTCAGGCGTTCGCGGGTCCAGCACCGGCAGGGCCGAGAACCGTCTTACAATCTCATCCAGCCTTGCGGTCAGATCAGGGTTTTTGCCCCGCTTCAGCCGCTCCCGCTTCAGCCGCTCCTCTAGAGCGACACGAACGGCTTCGGTGAGCGATTCGCCGGTGAGCCGCGCAACATCGCGAGCGAGCCGGTCGGTTTCGGGATCCTTTAGGCTGAGGGCCACTGGAGCCTCGTTCTAGATCTTTACAGCTTTTCTAGATATGGGCCTGCGACAGGCCCTAGGTCAAGAAGCCGATCACGCCACGTCACACCCGCTCCGGCAGCACGCGGTCGGGCGGGCGGTGGCCGTCCACGAAGGCGCGGATGTTGACGATCACCTTCTCGCCCATGTCGAGCCGGCCCTCCATCGTGGCCGAGCCCATATGCGGCAGGATCACCACCTTGCCCGCTTTGGCGAGCCTGACGAGCTTGGGATTGACCGCCGGCTCGTGCTGGAACACGTCGAGCCCGGCCCCCGCCAGCCGCCCCTCCTGGAGGAGCTTGATCAGCGCATCCTCGTCGATGATGTCGCCGCGCGCCGTGTTCACGACATAGGCCGTGGGCTGCAGAAGCGCCAAGCGGCGCGCCGAAAGAAGGTGGAAGGTCGCGGGCGTCGAGGGGCAATTGACCGAGATGATGTCCATGCGCGCCAGCATCTGGTCGAGGCTTTCCCAATAGGTGGCTTCCAGCTCCTCCTCCAGCGCCGGCGCCGCCCGGCGGCGGTTGTGGTAGTGGATGGAGAGCCCGAAGGCCTTGGCCCGGCGGGCCACCGCCGAGCCGATCCGGCCCATGCCGACGATGCCCAGCCGCTTGCCCCAGATCCGCCGGCCGAGCATCCAGGTCGGCGACCAGCCTTCCCAGCGGCTCGCGCCTGTCAGCACCCCAGCCCCTTCGGCGAGCCGGCGCGGCACGGCCAGGATCAGCGCCACCGTCATATCGGCGGTGTCTTCGTTGAGCACGTTCGGCGTGTTGGTGACGGTGATCCCGCGCTTGGCGGCCGCCGCCACGTCGATGTTGTCCACCCCGTTGCCGAAATTGCTGATGAGCTTGAGCTGTGGTCCGGCCTGCGCGATGAGCGCGGCGTCGATCCGGTCCGTGACCGTCGGCACCAGCACCTCCGCTTCGCGCACGGCGGCGACGAGCTCGGGCTGCGCCAGGGGCCGATCGTCGAGGTTGAGCCTTGCATCGAACAGCTCGCGCATGCGGGTTTCGATCTGGTCCGGAAGCTTCCGGGTGATCACCACAAGCGGCCGTTTCTTGGCTGTCATCAGCGCCTTCTCCCCGCCTCTTCAGCTCTCCTTAACCAAGACCGGCGATCATTCAATCCGGTGATGGGCCGCCTCGCCCAGGCCGCGGCGACAGGCGCCCTGGGGGCGAACGGCGGCCCAAGAGAACGCCCCTGCTCGGTTGAGGCAAGTCATGGCGAGACATTCTTTTTGCAGGCTGGCTTGCGGTTGGCTTCTGACGGCCACGCTTGCGCTGGCGCTCTCGCCTGTCCGCCTTGCGCAGGCCGAGGAGGTCCAGACCGCTGCGGCAGGCCAGGTCGCGAACCCTCAGCGCGGCAGCGGCCTTCCCTTGCCGCGATTCGTGTCGCTGCGCTCGGGCCGCGTCAACTCGCGGATCGGCCCCGGCCTGGGTTACCCCGTCGATTGGCTCTACCTGAAGCCCGGCCTGCCCATGGAGATCATCCAGGAATACGACAACTGGCGGCGGGTGCGCGACCCCGACGGGGCCGAGGGCTGGATCAACCAGGCGCTGCTTTCCGGAAAGCGCACGGCCATCGCGGCGCCGTGGCAGCGCGGCAAGGATGTGCGCGTTTCCCTTCTCGCAAAACCCCAGCCCGAAGCCGCGGCGATCGCCTTTGTCGAGCCGGGCGCGGTGGGGTCCATCGAAGCCTGCGACGGCGACTGGTGCAAGATGACGTTTCGCGATCCCGACAGCGGGACATATGCCGGCTTCGTCCAGCAAAGCCTGGTCTGGGGCGCCTATCCCGGCGAGCTCATCGAGGATTGATGCGGGTTTCGCCGGGTCCAAGGCGCCCCAGATGGGTGTCCCGGAAGCCGCTTGAGCGCTTCAGCCCATAGCCGAGCGCACGATCCGCGGCGATATGCGCGAGCCAGACCAGCGCGATCTCGGCTCCAAGGGGGAAACCCACAAGCTCGCTGGCCAGGGCGGCCAGGGGGCCGAGAAGAGTGTGCGCCGCGTTGTATGCGGTGGCCCCCGCGCGCGGCCCGGCAAGATAGAAGAGCATCGAAAGGTCGGGCGCGAGGATCAGAAGCGCGAACAGCCACCACGACCCGCCGAGCCAGCCGAACAGGGCGAGGCCCGCCAGCGCCGCGCCCACCCATTCCAGCCGCACCAGGGCTTCAAGCGCCCGCGTCGGCGAGGATGTCAACGCCGCGGTCTCAGGCGCACCACGACGTCCACATTGGCGATCTCCATGCCTTCGGGCGGCTCCGGCAGGTTCAGCACCTGCACCGGGCCCTCCGCGATGTCATAGACCCGGTTCTCGCCTTCCACGAAGAAGTGATGGTGGTCCGACGTGTTGGTGTCGAAATAGGTGCGCGCGCCCTCCACCGACAAAATCCGCAGAAGCCCGGCTTCCGTGAACTGGTGCAGGCAGTTGTAAACGGTCGCGAGCGAAACGGGAACGCCGGCGGCGAGCGCCTCCTCATGCAGCTCCTCGGCCGAAAGGTGCCGGTCGCCTTGGGCGAACAGCAAACCGGCCAGCGCAACGCGCTGGCGCGTGGGGCGCAGGCCCGCGTCGCGCACGCGCCGGACGGTCGCCTCCTCGCCCGCGTCACCGCTTGTGACAGATGTCATCGACCTCGCCCGCTCTTGGCCGGCCAACTGTTCGCCGGCCAGCACTTCGCCGGCATGCCCGCCTCTGGTCCGGACAGCCGTTTTCCATATATTCCGGCCCCGCGGGCCGATCAATACCGCCGTTGACCCGGCCAAACCGCCGCGTTAATCGCTTTGCGCGCCGTTTCCCCTCTTTGCGCGCTTGCGGGGCGAAATGGTGGCGACGAGACCAAGGCCTTGGGCCTGTTCTGGAACGGATCGGGCAAAGGCGCAAAAAGGGCAGCGATGACGGAGCCTCGTTCGAGCTTCAACCACGAAGACCTGCTTAGCTGCGCCCGCGGCGAGCTGTTCGGGCCGGGCAATGCGCAGCTCCCCTACCCGCCCATGCTGATGTTCGACCGGATCACCGAGATCAGCAGTGAGGGCGGCGAGTTCGGCAAGGGCTTCGTGCGCGCCGAGCTCGACATCCACCGCGACCTCTGGTTCTTCCCCTGCCATTTCATCCGCGATCCCGTGATGCCGGGCTGCCTGGGCCTCGACGCCCTGTGGCAGATGGCCGGCTTCTTCCTGGGCTGGCTGGGCGAGCCCGGAAAAGGGCGGGCGCTTTCCACGGGCGAAGTGAAGTTCACGGGCATGGTCACGCCCAGCAACAAGCTGGTGGAGTATGGCGTCGACTTCAAGCGCGTGATGCGCGGCCGTCTCGTGCTCGGGATCGGCGACGGCTGGCTGAAAGCCGACGGCGAAACCATCTATCGCGCCTCCGATCTGCGCGTGGGCCTGTTCAAGGAGGCCGAGGCGTGACGCCACGCGGCTCGGCGAAGCCCCCGCTCGCCCTTTCCTTGCGTTCGATGCCCAACTCGAAAAGGACCGCTTCATGAGACGTGTCGTGGTTTCCGGCCTGGGCATCGTATCGTCGATCGGCAACGACGCCGCCGCCGTCACGCAGTCCCTGCGCGAAGCGCGCTCCGGCATCAGCTTCTCGCCCGACTTCGCCGAACACGGCTTTCGCTGCCAGGTGTGGGGCGCGCCGACGCTCGACCCCACGGAACTCGTGGATCGTCGCGCCATGCGCTTTCTTTCCAAGGGCGGCGCCTGGAACCATGTCGCCATGGAGCAGGCCATCGCCGATGCGGGGCTCGAACCCTCCGACATCAGCAATGAGCGGACGGGCATCATCATGGGCTCGGGCGGCCCTTCCACGCGCACGGTCGTGGAAGCCGCCGACATCACGCGCAAGAACGGGAGCCCCAAGCGCGTCGGCCCCTTCGCGGTACCTAAGGCCATGTCGTCCACGGCGTCGGCGACGCTCGCCACCTGGTTCAAGATCCTCGGCGTGAACTACTCGATCTCCTCGGCCTGCTCGACCTCGGCGCACTGCATCGGCAACGCCGCTGAGCTGATCCAGTGGGGCAAGCAGGACATCGTGTTCGCCGGGGGGCACGAGGACCTCGACTGGACCATGTCCAACCTGTTCGACGCCATGGGCGCCATGTCCACCAAATACAACAACCGCCCGGAGGTCGCGAGCCGCGCCTATGACGCCGAGCGCGACGGCTTCGTGATCGCGGGCGGCGCGGGCGTGCTGGTTCTTGAGGAGCTCGAGCACGCCAAGGCGCGCGGCGCGACCATCCACGCCGAACTCGTGGGCTATGGCGCGACGTCGGACGGCTACGACATGGTCGCCCCGTCGGGCGAGGGCGCGGCGCGCTGCATGCGCCAGGCCATCGCCACGGTGGACGGCCGGATCGACTACATCAACACGCACGGGACCTCGACGCCGGTGGGCGACTCCAAGGAGATCGGCGCGATCCGCGAGGTGTTCGGCGAGGACATGCCGCATATCAGCTCCACCAAATCGCTGACCGGCCACTCCTTGGGCGGCGCGGGCGCGCAGGAGGCGATCTACTCCATCCTCATGATGAAGGAGCGCTTTGTCGCGGAAAGCGCCCATATCGAGACCCTCGACCCCGAGTTCGAAGACGTCCCGATTGTTCGCAAGCGCATCGACGATGCCCCCATCGACACGGCGCTCTCCAACTCCTTCGGCTTCGGCGGCACCAACGCCACGCTCGTGTTCCGGCGCTTCGATGGCTGAGGAAGGCGTTTCAAGCGGGACCATGCCGTCCGGCGCGCTGATGAAGGGCCGGCGCGGCCTCGTGATGGGCGTGGCCAACGACCATTCCATCGCCTGGGGCATCGCCCAGGCCCTTCACGCGCAGGGCGCGGAACTCGCCTTCACCTACCAGGGCGAAGCCTTCGGACGCCGCGTCAAGCCCCTGGCGGAGAAGGTCGGAGCGTCGCTCCTCCTGCCCTGCGACGTGGAAGACTTCGCCACCGTCAAGTCCGCCTTCGCCCGGCTCAAGGACGAGTGGGGCGGCCTCGACTTCGTGGTCCACGCCATCGGCTTCTCCGACAAGAACGAACTCAAGGGCCTCTACGCTGATACCAGCCGCGACAACTTCGTGCGCACCATGGTCATCTCCTGCTTCTCCTTCACCGAAGTCGCCCGCGAGGCGGCGGCGCTGATGGGAGAAGGCGGCGCGATGCTCACCTTGACCTATGCCGGCTCGGTGCGCGTGATGCCCAACTACAACGTCATGGGCGTCGCCAAGGCGGGCCTCGAGGCGAGCGTGCGCTACCTCGCCAGTGATTTCGGGCCGCGCGGCATCCGCGTCAACGCCCTTTCCGCCGGCCCCGTGCGGACGCTGGCCGGCGCGGGCATCGCGGATGCGCGGCTCATGCACGGTTATCAGGGCCGCAACGCGCCGCTCCGCCGCACGGTGAGCCTCCAGGACATCGGCGGGTCGGCGGTGTATCTCTTGTCCGGTCTGTCGGCGGGCGTGACCGGCGAAATCCACTATGTGGACTCGGGCTATCACATCGTGTCCATGCCCCGGCTCGACGACCTCAAGCAGTTCGGCGGCGACAAGGATTAACCAAATCCGACTTGCACTGGTTTGCGCAAGGATTCCGCAAGGTCCGGCATGGCAAGCATGGACCTTCCCGAGAGACATTGTGTCTTGCCGCCGACCATACCCCATCTCCAGAGCCGAAGCCGCGCCTTCCGCTGGCTCACTGTCGCCAGCGCCGGCCTCGGCTCCTTCACGATCGGGTATTGGGGCCTGAACCTCTTCTTCGGCGAGGGCCTGGCGAGTCCGGTCGGCCAGACGCTTGGGCTGGTAATCGCGGCTCTTTGCGCGCTCGCCGCCGCTGGCACCGCATCGGCCTTCTTCGCGGGCGTGGACGAGTCGGCCGAATACGTCTTCAAGGAAACGCATTTCGACAAGCTCACTGGCCTGTTCAACCGCCCGGCCATGATCGGCCGGCTGGCCGAAGCGGTGATGAGCACCGCCCATTCCGGGAAGCCGGTGTTTCTCATCGACATCGACATCGACCGCTTCAAGCAGATCAATGACGGCATCGGCTACGGCGCGGGAGACGAGTTGATCAAGGCCCTGGCGGAGCGGCTGAACACGCGCTTGAGGGCGAAGTTCGGGGCCAAGGGCGTGGAGGTCGGGCGGATCGGCGCGGGCGAGTTCGCCGCGATCCTGCCGGACCGGCCGGCGCTCGACATGGAGGCGGTGATCGAGGATCTGACCGCCGACCTCAAGCGGCCCTATCAGCTTTCCACCCACCTGCAGGCGGTCAACCTTTCGGTCGGCATCGTGGCGAGCCCGAAGGACGGGACCGACCCCATGCTGCTCTTGCGCCGGTCGAACCTTGCGCTCCAGCACGCGCGCGCCACGGGCTCGGGCGGCTGGGCGGTGTTCAGCCCCACCATGGGCCAGGCGGCGGACCGGCGCCAATGGATCGAATCCGAGCTCCAGGCCGCCTTCGAGCGCGGCGATTTTGAGCTTCACTACCAGCCCCAGCTCGACCTCGCCACGGGCGAGACCGTGGGCTACGAGGCGCTGATCCGCTGGGTCCACCCGGAGCGCGGCCCCATCTCGCCGGCCGAGTTCATCCCGGTGGCCGAAGAGACTGGCATGGTCGTGCCGCTCGGCGAATGGGTGTTGCGGAAAGCCTGCCGGGACGCGCATTTCCTGCCCGAGGGTTGCGTCGTCGCGGTGAACATCTCGGCCGTGCAGTTCTCCATCCGCGATTTCCTGGGCACCGTTCGCGACGCGCTGCGCGACAGCCGGCTGCCGTCCTCGCGCCTCGAGCTCGAGGTCACGGAAACGGCCATGACGCAGGACCGCGACCGCGCCGCCGGAATCCTGCGTGGCTTGGCGGACATGGGAATCTCGGTGGCGGTCGACGACTTCGGCACCGGCTACTCCAACCTGAGCTCCCTCATCGATTTCCCCTTCAAGAAGCTCAAGATCGACCGTTCCTTCGTCAGCCGGCTGGAGACCGACGCCAGTTCGGGCGCGGTGGTCTCGACCATCGTGGGCCTGTCGCGGGCGCTTGGCGTGCGCACCATCGCCGAGGGCGTGGAAACGCCCGAGCAGGCGACGCTGTTGAGGGCCGCGGGCTGCGAGACGGTGCAGGGCTTTCTTTACGGCCGGCCTGCGCCATTGGTGCGGCCGCAGGCCGAGCCGCGGCGTCAGGCGGCGCTGCATTGAGGCCAGCCTATTTGCGCGCCGCAAGGATTTTGTAGGCCGCGTCGCGGGTCAGTTCGCGGCTCTCGGAGAACATCTCCTGCAGTGTGGCCTCGTAGGGCAGGCCGCGATTGGCGACCAGGAACAGCCTTCCCCGCGGCTTGAGCGCCCGCGCGGCGGCGCGGATGAACCCCGCGCCGATGGCAGGCTCGGCGGCGCGGCCGCGGTGGAAGGGCGGGTTCATCACGACGGCGTCGTAGGCGCGCTCCACCGGCTCCGACAAAAGGTCGCGCCAGAAGAAGCGGGTGCGCCCCTCCCCGCCTTGCGCAGCGATGTTCGCCCGCGCGGCTTCGAGCGAGGCCCAGTCGGCTTCGTAGAGGTCGATGCCTGTGATGGCAGGCCGCTTCAGCATTTCGAGTGACAAGAAGCCCCAGCCAGCGCCGAAATCGGCGATCGCGCCGCCGAGATCGCGGGGCAGGTTTTCCACGAGCAGGCGGGAGCCCGGATCGACGCGGTCGCGGGAGAACATGCCGGGCGCCGTGGCGAGTTCGGCCAGCTCGCCGTCCCGCGAGCGGGGCTGGGGAAAGAGCTCTTCCGGCAGGATTTCGCGCCGGCGCAGCCAGAAGGCGACGCCGTGATGCTTGGAGAGGCTACCGTCGAGCGGCAGGATCGCCGCCATCCGCCTGCGAAAACCGTCCGCGCCCTCGTTCTTGGCGCCTGCGGCGACCAGCACCCCTTCGGGCCGGAGGCGCGCGAAGGCCTCGGCGATGCGATTTTCGCCTTCACCACGATGACGGCCGAGCGCCACGAGCGCCAGGTCATAGCCGTCGCCTGTCGCGGTGGGCTCGACGGCGAAGCCGGCCTTCTTGAGCGCCAAGAAATGGGGGCGGGACGCTTGCGCCACCGTGAGTTCAGCGCCGAACCCTTCAGGCAGACGAAAGCCCGGCTCGGCGCCCAGGAACAAGGCGCGGGTTCCCTTGTCCGGCGGCGCGATCTGGCCGATCTCGAACGGGAAGAACAGGGTGGCGTGGGGGGTGTCAGTCATGGGCCGTGGGCGGCGACTCTGCTCCGCGAAACGGAAACGGGCGCAGCTTTCGCCGCGCCCGTCCATGCTGGATCGAAGGGGACCGTCAGGCGGCGTCCTCAGCCTCTTCCTGACGCTTCTCCCTGGCGACTTCCTTGCCGGTGGCCTGATCCACCACCTTCATCGAGAGCCGCACCTTGCCGCGCTCGTCAAAGCCCATCAGCTTGACCCACACCTTCTGGCCTTCCTTGACCACATCCGTGGTCTTGTTGACCCGCTCGCTGGCGAGCTGGGAGATGTGGACCAGACCGTCCTTCGGCCCGAAGAAGTTCACGAAGGCGCCGAAATCGGCGGTCTTCACGACCGTGCCTTCGTAGATCTCGCCGACTTCCGGCTCGGCCACGATGGTGTGGATCCACTTCTTCGCGGCTTCGATCTCCTTGGCGTTGGAGGAGGCAATCTTCACCGTGCCGTCGTCCTCGATGTTGATCTTGGCGCCGGTCTTCTCCACGATCTCGCGGATCACCTTGCCGCCCGAGCCGATCACGTCGCGGATCTTGTCGGTGGGGATGTTCATCACCTCGATGCGCGGCGCGAACTCGCCGAGCTCGGAGCGCGCCGTGGTGAGCGCCCTGGCCATCTCGCCGAGGATGTGGATGCGGCCGTCCTTCGCCTGGTCGAGCGCGATCCGCATGATCTCCTCGGTGATGCCGGAGATCTTGATGTCCATCTGCAGCGAAGTGATGCCGGTCTCGCTGCCCGCGACCTTGAAGTCCATGTCGCCGAGATGGTCCTCGTCGCCCAGGATGTCCGAAAGCACCGCGAAGCGCTCATCCTCCTTGATGAGCCCCATGGCGATGCCCGCCACCGGCCGCTGGAGCGGCACGCCGGCATCCATCAGCGCGAGCGACGTGCCGCAGACGGTCGCCATGGAGGATGAGCCGTTGGACTCGGTGATCTCCGAGACCACGCGCAGCGTGTAGGGGAACTGGTCCGCGGCCGGCAGCACGGGACGAAGCGCCCGCCAAGCGAGCTTGCCATGGCCGATCTCGCGGCGGCCGGGCGAGCCCATGCGCCCCGTCTCGCCCACGGAATAGGGCGGGAAGTTGTAGTGCAGCAGGAAGGTCTCCTTGTAGGTGCCGGTGAGCGCGTCCACGAACTGCTCGTCCTCGCCGGTGCCCAGCGTCGCCACCACCAGCGCTTGCGTCTCGCCGCGGGTGAACAGCGCCGAACCGTGGGTGCGCGGCAGCACGCCGACTTCCGACTGGATCTGGCGCACGGTCTTGAGATCGCGTCCGTCGATGCGCGAGCCGGTGTCGAGGATGTTCCAGCGCACGATCTTGGCCTGGAGCTCCTTGAACACGGCGCCGACCTGCTCGGCCGTCCAGGGCGTCTGCTCCGCGCCTTCCGGCAGGAGCGCGGCCTTGACCTTCGCCTTGGCGGCGTCCACGGCCGCATAGCGGGTCTGCTTGTGCGTGTTCTTGTAGGCCGCGCGCAGTTCGTCCTCGATGAGGCCGAGCATGGTCTTCTCCAGCTCGGACAGATCGATCGGCTGGTGACCGCGCGGCTCCTTCGCCGCCACTTCGGCCAGGCGGATAACCGCGTCGATCACGGGCTGGAATCCCTTGTGACCGAACATGACGGCGCCGAGCATCACGTCCTCGGGCAGTTCCTTGGCCTCGGATTCCACCATCAGCACGGCGTCGGCGGTGCCGGCCACCACGAGGTCGAGCTTGGACTCGGGCATCTCGTCGATATGCGGGTTGAGGAGATACTGGCCGTTGACATAGCCCACGCGCGCGGCCCCGATCGGGCCCATGAAGGGGATGCCGGAAAGCGTGAGAGCGGCCGAAGTCGCGACCATCGCCACGATGTCCGGGTCGTTCTCCAGGTCGTGCTGGAGCACGGTGACGATCACCTGCGTGTCGTTGCGATAGCCCTCGGCGAAGAGCGGCCGGATGGGGCGGTCGATCAGGCGGGAGACCAGCGTCTCCTTCTCGGAGGGGCGGCCTTCGCGCTTGAAATAGCCGCCGGGGATCTTGCCCGCCGCAAAGGTCTTTTCCTGGTAGTTGACGGTCAGCGGGAAGAAGTCGATGCCGGGCTTGGGCGATTGCGAAGACACGACGGTGGCGAGCACGACGGTTTCGCCATAGGTGGCGAGCACGGCGGCGTCCGCCTGGCGGGCGATCTTGCCGGTTTCGAGGATGAGCGGACGCCCGCCCCATTCGATCACGACTCGGTGTTGGGAAAACATGTCTTGTCCTTAGGATAGGGGAAGGCGTTTTCGCGCGAGCGGTTGCGTGAGGCGAAGCCTTCCGGGGCTACGTTCGGGCGAGCCACGGGCAAGACAGCGGGAGGTCCGTCGGAGGAAGCGGCCGCGATGCGGCCACGGGCATCCTGCAATCCTGCCCCATGACATACCCATGAGGCGGTCCTTGGGCTTTCAGGTCGCGCCTGAAGGCGGAAGAACCTTCCGGAGCCTTGCGGCCAGTTTGGCCCATGCTCCGATGGAAGCCGGCGGCGTTCTTTGCCGGACGCCGCCGGCGGCGTTCAGAACGTCAACGACGCAGGCCGAGGCGTTCGATGAGCGACTGGTAGCGCGCCTCTTCCTTGCCCTTGAGATAGTCGAGCAGGCGGCGGCGCTGCGACACGAGCTTCAACAGCCCGCGGCGGGAATGGTTGTCTTTCTTGTGATCCTTGAAATGCTCGGTCAGGTTCTTGATGCGCTCCGACAGGATCGCGACCTGGACCTCCGGCGAGCCGGTGTCGCCCGTCTGGGTGGCGTATTCCTGCAGGAGTTCCTGCTTGCGTTCGGCAGTGATCGACATCGGGCAAAAGTCCTTTCAAATAGAGGAGAGAGACGCCCAGGCCGGGATGTCGTCCAGCGGGGGCCGGCAAAGCGCGGGCCGAGCTCTCGGGCCAAGGCAGCGCGCTGGCGCGCATATAATTCATTCTCAACGGGAACGCCAGTGCCGCCGCCGCGGCGAAATCGGCTCCATTCAGGGCCTCGTCAAGCGCCGAACACGCGCTTGGGCTTGAACATGCCGGCCTCCACCGCGCCGATGGCCACCAGCCGGCCCTGGCACGTCGCGCAGGCCTCGTCGGTTTCGAGCGGCGCGTCGCGGCCGCGCAGGATCACCCCGTTGCCCAAGCGAATGCGGCGGGCGGCGTCCTCGTTGACGGGGATTTCGGGCAGGTCTTCGAGGGCGGCGGCCGGGTCGAGCAGGAAGTCGTCCAGACCGGCGAAGGCGCGCTCGCCGTTCTCGTCCGTGGCCCGGGCCGCTTCCTCGAGTTCAGGGAGCGTCACGAGGTCCTCGGCCACGAAGGGGCTCACCTCCTCGCGGCGCAATTCGGCAACATGCCCGTAGCAGCCGAGCAGGCGGCCGAGATCGCGCGCGAAGGAGCGGACATAGGTTCCCTTGCCGCATTCCACCACGAAGACGCTGGAGGAATCCGGCATGGTTTCGACGAGATTAAAGGAGGCGATCTCCACCTCGCGCGGGGCAATCTCCACGGCGTCCCCGCCGCGCGCGATGTCATAGGCGCGCTCGCCCGCGATCTTCACCGCCGAGAACTGCGGCGGCACCTGCATGATGAGGCCGGTGAAGCGGGGCAGGAGCGCGCGCACCTGTTCGGGCGTGGGGCGGGTATCGGAGCGGGCAGTGACCGCGCCTTCGAGGTCGTCGGTCGCGCGCTCCTCGCCCCAGGAAACCGTGAAGCGGTAGGTCTTCGCGCCATCCATCACGTAAGGGACGGTCTTAGTGGCCTCGCCAAGCGCGATGGGAAGCATGCCGGAGGCGAGCGGATCGAGCGTGCCGGCATGCCCCGCCTTTTCCGCCCCGAACAGCCATTTGACCTTGGACACGGCCTCGGTGGAGCCGAGCCCTTTCGGCTTGTCGAGGACGAGCCAGCCCGAAATCGGCCGGCCCTTCTTCTTTCCGCGCCGGGCCATCAGGCGTCCTCTCCTTCGTCTTTGTCCAGATCGCGCCGGACCTCGGGCGAGTGCAGAAGGGCGTCGATGCGCGAGAAATTGTCGTAGCTGGTGTCCAGCCGGAAGCGGAACTCCGGCATGGAGCGCATCTGACGCAGCGCGGGGCTCAACCGACCTCGAATGAAGCGGGCATGGCGGTTGAGCGCCTCGACGACCGCCGCCTCGTTCTTGACGCCCAAGGGCGAGACGAAGGCGGTGGCGATCTTGAGGTCGGGCGACATGCGCACTTCCGACACCGAGACGATGGCGCGACCCAGCGCGTCGTCGGGCACCTCGCCGCGCTGGAGCAGTTCGGACAGGGCATGGCGCACCTGCTCGCCCACGCGAAGCTGGCGCTGGGAGGGGCCTGCTGAAGCAGGAGATTTCATCGGTGCATTCCTTCAAGCGCCGCGGCACGGAGTCGGACCGAGTGCGGGCTGGAACCATCTTCGCGGAGCCGGTTCTCCGGCTCCGCATGGAGGATCGCGTCAGAGCGTCCGCGTCACCATCTCGACGCGGAAGCACTCGATGACGTCGCCCTGGCGGATGTCCTCGTAGTTCTGGAAGGCCATGCCGCATTCCTGGCCGGCGGGCACTTCGGCCACCTCGTCCTTGAAGCGCTTGAGCGTCTTGAGCGTGCCCTCGTGGATGACCACGTTGTCGCGGATCAGGCGCACGCCCGCGCCGCGCTCCACCTTGCCTTCGGTGACGCGGCAGCCCGCGACCTTGCCCACCTTGGTGACGTTGAACACCTCCAGGATCTCGGCATTGCCGAGGAAGGTCTCCCGGCGCTCCGGCGAGAGCAGGCCCGACATCGCCGCCTTCACATCGTCCACGAGGTTGTAGATGATATTGTAGTAGCGGATCTCGAGGCCCGCGCGCTCCGCCGCGTCGCGCGCCTGAGCGTTGGCGCGCACGTTGAAGCCGATGATGGCGGCACCCGACGTTTCGGCCAGCGCCACATCATTCTCCGTGATGCCGCCCGCGCCGGAATGGACGATGCGCGCGCGAACCTCGTCGGTGCCGAGCTTGTCGAGCGCGCCGGCGATGGCTTCCATCGAGCCCTGCACGTCGGCCTTGATGAGAAGCGGGAACTCCTTCAGGCCCGAGGTCTGAAGCTGGCTCATCATCTGCTCGAGCGAGCCGCGGCTGCCGGCGTGACGCGCGGCCGCCTTGTCGCGGGCCAGCCGCTGGCGGTACTCGGTGATCTCGCGGGCGCGGGCCTCGTCGTTGACGACGGCGAAGCGGTCGCCCGCCATGGGCACGCCCTGCAGGCCAAGGATCTCGACCGGCATCGAGGGCAGCGCCTCGTCGAGCGTCTCGCCCCGATCGTTGACGAGCGCGCGCACGCGGCCCCACTCGTTGCCCGCGACCAGGATGTCGCCGGGAAGCAGCGTGCCGGTCTGCACGAGCACGGTGGCCACGGGGCCGCGGCCCTTGTCGAGCTTGGCCTCGATGACCGCACCTTCGGCCGTGCGCTCCGGGTTGGCCTTGAGGTCGAGCACCTCGGACTGGAGCAGGATGGTTTCGAGCAGCTTGTCGAGGTTGGTGCCCTCCTTGGCGGACACCTCGACCTCGAGCGTGTCGCCGCCCATCGACTCCACGAACACCTCGTGCTGGAGGAGCTGGGTGCGCACCTTCTGCGGGTCGGCCGACGGCTTGTCGATCTTGTTGATCGCCACGATGATCGGCACCTTGGCCGCCTTGGCGTGGTTGATGGACTCGATCGTCTGCGGCATCACGCTGTCGTCGGCCGCCACCACGAGGATCGCGATGTCGGTGACCTGCGCGCCGCGGGCGCGCATGGCGGTGAAGGCGGCGTGGCCCGGCGTGTCGATGAAGGTGATCTTCTGGCCGTTCTTCTCGACCTGATAGGCGCCGATGTGCTGGGTGATGCCGCCGGCCTCGCCCGACACGACATTCGCGTTGCGGATGGCGTCGAGCAGGGAGGTCTTGCCGTGGTCCACATGGCCCATGATGGTGACCACGGGCGGGCGCGGCTCCATGTCCTCGGTGCGGTCGGCGATGTCGAAGAGGCCTTCCTCGATATCGCTCTCGGCCACGCGGCGCACGGTGTGGCCGAACTCCACCGCCACGAGTTCGGCGGTGTCGGCGTCGATCACGTCGCCGGGTTTCATGATCTGGCCCTGCTTCATGAAGAACTTCACGACTTCCACCGCGCGCTCCGACATGCGGCTCGCGAGTTCCTGGATGGTGATGGTCTCGGGGAGGGTGACCTCGCGCAAGATCTTCTCGCGAGGTTCCTGAACCATCGCGCGCTTGAACTTCTCCTGCCGCCGGCGCATCGCCGACAGCGAACGGGCGCGGGCGTCCGCCTCGTCTGACGTCGCAGCCGAGGTGACGGTCAGCTTGCCGCGGCGGCGGTCCTCCTCGCCTTTCAGGCGGGGCGCGGGACGGGCCGGCTCGGGCCGAGCGGCGATGGGGCGGCGGGCGGCAGGCGCGGCAGGGCGTCCAGCGCCGGGCCGGGCCGGCTTGGACGCCTCGTCGTCCTCTTCCTCGGCCGTGTTCACCAGCTCCATCTTGGGCGCGCGGCGCTTGGCCTCTTCCTCGGCGCGGCGGCGCGCCTCGGCCTCGGCGTGGATGCGGGCCTCTTCCTCGGCCTGGCGGCGCGCCGATTCCTCGCGCTCGCGGCGGCGGCGCTCATCTTCCTCGGCGCGGCGGCGCGCATCGTCGGCCGCGCGACGGCGCTCTTCCACCTCGCGCGCCTGGGACCCCTCGAGCGCGCGGCGGCGCGCCTCGATCTCGCTCGACGAGAGCTGGTTCAGCACCACGCCGCCCCGTTCGGGGACGCGCGGGCGCTCCACGGCCTGCGGCGCGGGCCGCGGACTCGGCTGCGGCGTCTGGGGCCGCGGCGCAGGCTGCGGCGCGACGGGCGCGGCCGCTTGCGGGCGCGGCTTGAAGATGTTGGCGGCGGCCGGCGCCTCCGGCTTGTCGCCAGGCCGGTCGAACTTCCGCTTCTTGGTCTCGACGACGACCTGCTTCACGCGCCCATGGCTGAAGTTCTGGCGCACCGTGCCCTGCTCCAGGCCTGGCCGCTTCAGCGTCAGCGGCTTCTTGCCGCTCACGTGCAACGTCTTGTCGTCACCGGTTTTCGTATCGCTCATTCCGTATCCTTTGCGGCGCTTTCCTTTGCGGCCGGGCTCTCGGGGCCTTCGCCTCGATACCGGCCGAGCGCGAGCACGCGCTTTTCAGCCGCCCTGCCCGCATCTGCGCCAAGCACGGCTGCATGTATCACATTTGTCCCGCCCAATGCCAAACCCAATTCGGCCTCACCAAAAAGTTTAAAGGCCGCAATCTCCGGGCCGTCCTCGTAGAAGACCGCGCGACGGGCATTGCCGATCTTCCGAACTCCATCCGGCGAGGCTTCCCGCGCATGAAGCACGAGATGGGCCTTGCCGGAGCGGACCGCGCTTTCGACCTGCGCGGCCCCCATCACCACCTGCCCCGCCTTGCGCGCCAGCCCCAGGCTGCCCAGCGCGCTCCTGGCGAGAAGCATATCAACCTGGGCGCCGAGATCGTCCGGCGCCGTGACCTCCGCCTTCAGCGCGCGGGCGAACAGCTTGCGCTTGACCGCCTTGTCCACCGCCACGCGCGTGGCCGTCACCCAGCAGCCGCGTCCGGGCAAGGTCCGCTTGAGGTCCGGCACCACCGAGCCGTCCGGCCCGGCCACGAAGCGGATCAAATCGTCAGCCTCGCGCGCCTCCCTCGTCACGATGCAGGTGCGGTCATTCATATGGGAACGCACCTGCCCTCGCCCAAGCCGAACGCTTGGCTTTGGCCGCGAAAATCAGGCCGCGGCCTCCGCTTCGTCGCCTTCGGCCTCAGCGGCCGGCTCGCTTGCCTCGATCCAGCCCGCATGCAAGCGCGCCGTCATCACCATGTTTTCGGCGTCCGCGCGGCTCACGTCATGGGCGGCGAGGACGCCGGGATAGGCCTTGGTCTCGCCGTCCTTGCGCTCCTTCCAACCCACGAGGTCGTCCACGGCGTAGCCCGCGAAATCCTCGACCGTCTTCACGCCGTCCTCGCCCAGCGTCACCATCATGGCGGTGGTGATGCCGGGGATCTCGCGCAGCTCGTCGGACACGCCCAACTCCACCCGGCGGGCGTCGTGCTCGGCCTCGACCCGCTCCAGATGCTCGCGGGCGCGGGCCTGGATCTCGGCGGCCGTCTCCTCGTCGAAACCGTCGATCCCGGCGATCTCGTCGACCTCCACATAGGCCAGCTCCTCGACCGAGGAGAAGCCCTCGGAGGCCAGCACCTGGCCGACCATCTCGTCCACGTCGAGCGCGCCCATGAACAGCTCCGTGCGCTCCTGGAACTCCTTCTGGCGGCGCTCCGACTCCTCCTGCTCGGTGAGGATGTCGATGTCCCAGCCCGTGAGCTGGGAGGCGAGGCGCACGTTCTGGCCGCGGCGGCCGATGGCGAGGCTCAACTGGTCATCGGGCACCACCACCTCGATGCGCTCGGCGTCCTCGTCGAGCACGACCTTGGCCACTTCCGCCGGCTGCAGCGCGTTAACGATGAAGGAGGCGGCCGACGGCGACCAGGGGATGATGTCGATCTTCTCGCCCCCGAGTTCGCCCACCACGGCCTGGACGCGGGAGCCGCGCATGCCCACGCAGGCGCCGACCGGGTCGATGGAGGAGTCGCGGCTGACCACAGCGATCTTCGCGCGGGAGCCGGGGTCGCGGGCCACCGACTTGATCTCGATGATGCCGTCATAGATTTCCGGCACCTCCATGGTGAAGAGCTTCGCCATGAACTGCGGATGCGTGCGGGACAGGAAGATCTGGGGGCCGCGCTGCTCGCGCCGCACGTCATAGACATAGGCGCGAATGCGGTCGCCGTATTTGAACATCTCGCGCGGGATCAGCTCGTCGCGGCGGATGATGCCCTCGCCGCGGCCCAGATCGACGATGACGTTGCCGTATTCGACGCGCTTGACCGTGCCGTTGACGATCTCGCCGATGCGGTCCTTGTACTCGTCATACTGGCGGTCGCGCTCGGCCTCGCGCACCTTTTGAACAATGACTTGTTTTGCAGACTGGGCTGCAATTCGGCCGAAATCCATGGGCGGCAGGGTTTCGGCGATGAAGTCGCCGACCTGCGCGTCGGGATTGCGCTTGCGCGCGTCCTCCAGGCTGATCTGGCGGTCGAACTCCTCCACGTTCTCCACCACCTCCATAAGGCGCTGGAGCCGAAGCTCGCCCGTGGACGGCTGGATGGTGGCGCGAATGTTGGTTTCCTGGCCGTAGCGCGAGCGCGCCGCCTTCTGGATCGCATCCTCCATGGCCGCGATCACGATGCCCTTGTCGATGGATTTTTCACGCGCGACGGCGTCGGCAATCTGCAGCAGTTCCAGCCTGTTGGCGCTGACCACCATGTGTTCTTCCTTTCTTCCCATCCGAGCGGGTTGAACCCGCATCGGAAAACTACTCTTCGCTTGCGCCCTCTTCCGGCGCGTCGTTCTGATTGTCGGCGTCCTCGCGGGCCTCTCTTTTGGCGGCCTCGCGCGCCTTCTTGTCCTTGGTGAGCGCGTCGCGGATCAGATCGTCGGTCAGTACGAGCCGCGCTTCGGCCAGGGCCGCGAACGGGATCGTTACCGTCGGCTCCTCGCCGTAAGCCGGCGCGTCGCGCTCGATCCTGACACCGTTCTCGTCCGCCTCGCCCAGCCGCCCGCGGAACCGCTTGCGTCCGTCCACCAGCACGGAGGTCTCGACCTTGGCGAGATGGCCGGCCCAAGCGGAAAAATCGCTCTTGCGAACCAGGGGCCGGTCGATGCCCGGCGAGGAGACTTCCAGGTGATAGGCCTTGTCGATGGGGTCGGCTTCGTCGAGCGCGGGCGACACCGCACGGCTCAGCGTCTCGCAGTCCTCGACCGACATGGTGCCATCGGGCCGCTCGGCCATGATCTGAAGCGTGAGGCCGTTCTGGCCAATCAGCCGGACCCGCACGAGGCGGAAACCGAGCGCGGGCAGAAGCGGCAAAAGGATGTGGGCCACGCGCGCATCGGTTCCGGTTTCCCGGATGATGCGGTCGTCTTCGACCGTTGGTGTCTGAATGCTTTGGGCGTCCAAGGGCGTCCGTCGCTCGACTGGCGTCCTGAAACAAAAAAGAGCGGGACCGGGTGGACCCACTCTTCGTCAGAACCGACCAAGAATTTGAAACGCATATAGCCGCGGCGCAGCCGGATTGCAAGGCTCACGCCACCTCAACGATCCTCTCGCCTGCGGAGAACGCCTGCTCGATTCCCGCGAGTTGCGGCTCGATCAATCGCCAGAGCCGGGAGGTCGTCATGTTGCCGGATCGACTCCACATGAGCTGCGCAAGAAGCACGCTGCGCTGGGACAGCCACACAAAGTCCTCGTCCTTGCTGACGAGAATCAACCGGCGGCGGTTGACCTCAGCGACGATCTTCAGGTCCGTGGCGTCGGCGGACAGCACGTCGAAGACATGAAACGCTTCATGGCCTGCCTCAGCGAAGAGCTTGCCGAGCCGGGGCGGCAGTTGCGCGTCCAGCAGGAGGCGCACTCAAGCCGCCCGGACCACCCGATGGCCGACCGCTTCGGCGGCATAGTCCAGCGCCGCGTAGATGTCATCTCTCTGGAGATAGGGAAAATCCTCCAGGATTTCGTCGATGGTTTCGCCGCTGGCCAGGGCGGCGACAATATCGGAAACGCGCACCCGCGTTCCCGCGATCCGCGGCCGGCCGCCACAGATATCGGCATCGAAGGCGATGCGGGACCGGAGGTTCTCTGCACTCTGAGGCCGGTCACTGGCATCCGACATGAGGCCCTCCCAGGAAGATTGGCTGGATAAGGCTTACAGCATGGCAGTCCTGAGCCTGCGCCTCAAGCATGGCAGGCATGACATTCGAGGCCTGACTGGAGCGAACCCGCCCGCTTATCTCTACACCAGAAATAGGAGGGAGCACCACATGAGAGAGCAAACCCGCAAAAGCAGAATCCTCGAACTCTTTGATCTGTTCGGCAGCGCCATCGCCGTGGCGGGCGCGGCCGACAACGGTCATCGGCCGAAAGCGCGCGACCTGCGCCGGCTCGGCATTGATCCCGCGCAGTGGGGACGCATCGGGCGCTAAGAACTTACAGCGCGCGGTCGTTTTCGTTTGGAGCATGATCTTGTCCGAAAAGTCTGCAACTTTTCGGGATCACGCTCAGTCCTCGTCGCCCGCCAGTTGCGCCAGAACGCGGCCGCGGCCGCGCGAGCGCAGGTAGAGCGGCAGCAGCAGCGCCGTCAGCGCCAGCAGCCAGAGCACAATTGCGATCGGGGAGTGGAACAGCGCGAACGGATCGCCCTGGCTGATCTGCAGGGCCTGGCGCAGGCTTTTCTCCGCCATCGGCCCCAGGATCAGGCCGACCACAACGGGCGCGATAGGATAGCCGTAGCGGCGCAGGCCGAAGCCGAGCAGGCCGAAGATCAAAAGCAACAAGAGCCCGAAGGAAACGGGCAAGGGTCCGAGCATCAGCACGGAGGCGTCGGCGCCGATCGTGCCGAGCGTGGCGAAGACCAGGATGCCGGCGTAGAGCCATGGCCTCGGGATCGTGAGGAGCCGCACCCATAGCCCGATCAGGGGCAGGTTCAGGACGATCAGCATGAGGTTGGCGACGAGCAGGCTGGCGATCAGGCCCCAGACCAGCGGCGCGTTGGTGGCGAAGAGCAGCGGGCCGGGCTGGAGGCCGAACTGCTGGAAGCCCGCCAGCATGATGGCGGCCGTCGCCGTGGTGGGCAGGCCGAGCGTGAGCAAAGGCACGAGCGTGCCGGCGGCCGACGCGTTGTTGGCGGCTTCGGGGCCCGCCACGCCTTCGATGGCGCCATGGCCGAACTCCTCGGGGCGGCGGGCGAAGTTCCGTTCCGTGGCGTAGGACAGGAAGCTTGAGACGTCCGCGCCGCCCGCGGGCATGGCGCCGATGGGAAAGCCGATCGCCGTGCCGCGCAACCAGGGCGCCCAGGAGCGACGCCAGTCCTCCTTGGTCATCCAGACGGACCCGCGCACCGCCTCGACCTTCTCCTCCGTCTTGGTTCGCGATGCGGCGACCACGGCCAGCGTCTCGCCGATGGCGAACAGCGCCACGGCGAGCGTCGTCACGGAGATGCCGTCGAGCAGGTTGGGCAGGCCGAAGACGAGCCGCGCCTGGCCGGTGAGCTGGTCGATGCCCACCAGCCCCAAGGCAAGGCCGACGAAAAGCGAGGTGAGCCCGCGCAGGGCGGACTCGCCGAAGGCGGCCGACACCGTCATGAAGGCGAGCAGCATCAGCGCGAAATATTCGGAGGGGCCGAAGGAGAGCGCGAAGCGCACGACCCAGGGCGCGACAAAGGCGAGCGCCAGCGTGGCGAGAAGGCCCGCGATGAAGGAGCCGATGGCGGCGGTGGCCAGCGCCGGACCGCCGCGGCCGGCGCGCGCCATCTTGTTTCCTTCAAGGGCGGTGACGATGGAGGCGCTTTCGCCGGGCGTGTTGAGCAGGATCGAGGTGGTCGATCCCCCATACATGCCGCCATAGTAGATGCCGGCGAACATGATGAGCGAGCCCGCCGGGTCGAGCTTGTAGGTGACGGGCAAAAGCAGGGCGACGGTGAGCGCCGGGCCGATGCCGGGGAGCACGCCGACCGCCGTGCCCAGGGTCACGCCGATCAGCGCATAGAGCAGGTTGGCGGACTGCATCGCCGTTTGCAGGCCCTGAAAAAGAAGATCGAAGGTTTCCATGAGCTAAAAGAGCCGCTCCAGCGGGCCGGCCGGCAAGGAGAGTTGGAGCCCTTTGGCGAAGACGACCCAGACCGCGAAGGCGAAGACGACGCCCAAGGGGATGGTGAGCCAAAGCGGCCCGCGCCCGAAGCCCCGCGCCGTCAATGCGAAAAGCAGGCCCGTGGCGACGGAAAAGCCGACGGTCCGCATGGTCAGCATCTGGGCGAGCAGTCCGCCGACGACCCAGGCCATGGGCGGCAGTTCGACCGGCTCGCGGTCGGGAAAATCGCGGCGGAAGGCGGCGACGGCCGTCAGCGCGCCGAGAACCAGGAGGCCGCCCGCGACGATGAGGGGCACCGTTCGGGGGCCGACGGGGGAATAGCCCGCAGGGCCGCCGATGGTGGTG
This sequence comes from Mesorhizobium sp., assembly GCA_035998495.1. Lineage (GTDB taxonomy): Bacteria > Pseudomonadota > Alphaproteobacteria > Rhizobiales > Rhizobiaceae > Mesorhizobium_B. Next base: position 23,067 of record DASYHP010000036.1, on the reverse strand, counting down.
GCGTTCAGGCCGATGACGAGCCCAAGCAGAAGCAGCCCCGCGGCGATCAAAAGGCCGCCGCGGTCGGGCCCGCGGGGGCGGGAGGCTCCCGGCCCCCCGGCCTCGACGGTCATTGCACGAGGCCGATGTCTTTGAGGATGGCCTGGGTGGATTGGATGTCCTGGGCGAGCTGGGCGGCGAATTCATCACCGGCGAGGTAGGTGTTGGACCAGCCCTTGTCGGCGAGAGTCTTCTGCCAGGCCTCCGAATTCACCATTTTCTCGATGTCGGCGGTGATGGCGGCCTTCTGCTCGTCCGTGATGCCGGGCGCCGCGGCCACCATGCGCCAGTTCTGGATGGCGACGTCCACGCCCGCCTCCTTGAAGGTGGGCGCGTCCACGCCCTCGATGCGCTCCTCGCTGGACACGCCGAGCAGCCGGAGCTGGCCGGCCTCGATCTGCGAGGCGAACTCAGAGAGGCTCGAGATGCCCACCGTAACCTGCCCGCCGAGGATGGCGGCCAGCGCCTCGCCACCGCCGGAAAAGGCGACATAGTTGATCTTGGTGGGGTCGACGCCGACCGCCTTGGCGATCTGGCCCGCCGTGATGTGGTCGGTGCCGCCGGCCGAGCCGCCGCCCCAGCTCACCGCGCCGGGATCGGCCTTGAGCCGCTCGACCAGGCCGGCCATGTCCTGGATGTCGGAGGAGGCCGGCACGACGATGGCTTCGTACTCGCCGGTGAGCCGGGCGATGGGCGTGATCTGGTCGAGGGTCACGGGCGACTGGTTGGTGAGCACCGCCCCCACCATCACATAGCCGCCGACGATCAACTGGTTGGGATCGCCATTGGCCTGGTTGACGAACTGCGCGAGCCCGACCGTGCCGCCGGCGCCCGGCACGTTGACCACCTGCACGCTCTCGGAAATGCCGGCTTCCTGCAGCGCCGCCTGCATGGAGCGCGCCGTCTGGTCCCAGCCGCCGCCAGGCGCCGCGGGCGCGATGATGGTGTAGTCGGCGCCCCAAGCGGGGACGGCAGCCAAGAGCCCGGCGGCCATGGCGGCCGCGGCGAACATTCTACGCATCGATCTTCCTCCCTGTCCGGCGCTTTCCTTCCGAACGTCCATCGGGACATCGGGACCTCCGCACCTGCGGCAGGATATTTCGGGCGGCAAGCGGCCTTGTCAACGGCGAGCCGAGCGGCCGGCGCGGCGCCAACGGCAGGAACGATCGAGGAAACGCGGCTTGGCGGTCACTGGGCTCGCGCCACCACGTCGATGCCCTGGTCCCTCAAAGTGGGCACGGCCAAGCCCTGAAGCGGCGTTTCGCTCGCGATGGCCAGGATGCGGACATTGCCCTCTTCGGCGCGCTCGGCGACCGCGCTCAAGGGCAGCATGGCGATGTCGGCCTGGCCGCCGGCGATGCCCGCCGCGGCTTCGGCCTCGTTCGGGAAAGCCTTGTAGATCACCTCTTCTGGATTGACGCCCAGCGCCTGGGCGAGTTGCCCGACCGCCGCCTGGCTCGCGCCGCCCACCGGGCCTCCCGCCCACACCGCCTCGCTTGCGTCGTTCTTCATCTTGTCCACAAGCGTGGGGATGTCCTGGTAAACGGAGTTGAGAGGCGCCACAACGACCATGTGGTCCACGTTCTTCGCATCCACGGCGGCGGCTGGTCCGCCGGTGGCCGGCGGCTGGGGCGCTGGCGCGGCCGTTTGCGCCCAGCCTGGATTCGCTAGCCCTCCCAGGGCAAGCGCAAGGGCGCCAAAGGCGGCGACGAGCAAGCTGGTCCGCATAGAACGATCCTTTCCACTGACGTCCGGGGCTTGGGGTCCGCGGAGGACCGCCCGGCATTCGACGTCTAACTTGGGCGCGGACTTCTCAAGTCAACGAGGGAGAAACGCCGGGGAATCGGCCGGCCCGCTCTTGAAGGCGTCGGAAGCGCAGATAAGCCGGCGCGCGGCCCTCTCGCAGGGCCTTGGCCTCGTAGCGCGTGCCGGGCCAGCCGTCCCACGCTTCACGCCAATCCTCGGCCTCGCACGCCTCCCATGTGAAGGCGGGATGGGCGCGCATGTGAAGCAGCGTCCAGTTCACGTAGTCGGCGATGTCGGAGGCGAAGCGGAACGTGGCCCCGGGGTGGAGCACGCGCACCATGCGGTCGAGGTTCCTGGCGCTCACGAAGCGGCGCTTCCAGTGCCGCCGCTTGGGCCAGGGATCGGGGTAAAGCAGGTCGATCCGGCTGAGACTCGCATCGGGGAGCCAGTCGAGGAGGAGCGTGGCGTCGGCGTCGAACAACCGGATGTTGCCGAGCGGCTGGGCGGCCAAAGCGGCCGCCATCTTGGCCATGCCGTTGACGAAGGGCTCCACGCCGATGAGGCCGATCTGAGGGAAGCGGGCGGCTTCGCTGCGCAGATGCTCGCCGCCGCCGAAGCCGATCTCCAGCCGGATGGTTTCGACAGGGGTCGGGAACAGCCGCCGAAGATCGCTTGGAGCCGGCTCGTCCAACGACAGGAGAAAGCGTGGCAGCACCTCGCCCATGGCCGCGGCGGCCTGTGGGCGAAGGGGCTTGCCCTGGCGGCGGCCCCAGAACGCCTCGGAGCGGCGGCCAAGCGTGTCCAGAGCGCTGTCGTCGCCGTTCAGGCCGCCACCGCCTTGCCGTTGGCGAGCACCTTCTGAAGGGACTTCACGAGGTCTGTCCGTTCCCAGGCGAAGGAGCCGTCGCGGCCGGGCTTGCGGCCGAAATGGCCGTAGGCCGTGGTCTTGGCGTAGATGGGCTTGTTGAGGTCGAGATGCCGCCGGATGCCCGATGGCGACAGGTCCATCACTTCGCGCAACGCCTCTTCCAGCCTGGCTTCGTCCACCTTGCCGGTGCCGTGGAGATTGACATAGACCGACAGGGGCTGGGCGACGCCGATGGCGTAGGCGAGCTGGATCGTGCAGCGGTCGGCGAGCTTGGCCGCCACCACGTTCTTGGCGAGGTAGCGCGCGGCATAGGCCGCCGAGCGGTCCACCTTGGTCGTGTCCTTGCCCGAAAACGCGCCGCCGCCATGCGGCGCCGCCCCGCCATAGGTGTCCACGATGATCTTGCGGCCCGTCAGCCCCGCATCCCCGTCCGGCCCGCCGATCACGAACTTGCCCGTGGGGTTGATGTACCAGTTGCAATCCTCGGCGATCTCGAGCCCGCCCGAGGACAGCGCCTCGCGGATATAGGGCTCGACGACGCTGCGGACTTTTCGCGAGTCCCAGCTTTCGTCCAGATGCTGAGTCGAAAGGACGATCTGCGTGACCGAGGACGGCACCCCGTCCTGGTAGGCGACCGTCACCTGGCTCTTGGCGTCCGGCCCAAGCCTGGCCACCTCGCCCTGGCCTCCGCGGCGGGCTTCCGAAAGCAGTTCCAGGATCTTGTGGCTGTAATAGATGGGGGCCGGCATCAGCTCAGGCGTTTCGCGGCAGGCATAGCCGAACATGATGCCCTGGTCGCCCGCGCCCTCCTCGCCCTGCCGGTCGGCGGCGCTGTCCACGCCCTGCGCAATATGCGCGGACTGGCCATGCAGGAGCACGTCGATCTTCACCGAACGCCAGTGAAAGCCCTTCTGCTCGTAGCCGATGGCGCGGATCGCCTTGCGCGCGGCGGCCCGGAACTTCGCGGGGTTGATCACGGGGTTGCCCGCGGCGTCCTTCAGGATCGCGCCATCGGAGCCGCGCTTGCACAGGCTGTCGGGCACGCGCACCTCGCCCGCGATCACGACCCGGTTGGTGGTGGCCAGCGTTTCGCAGGCCACGCGAACCGTCCAGGGGTCCATGCCGGCCTTGCGAGCCTCGCGATAGACGAGATCGACGATCTCATCCGAGATGCGGTCGCATACCTTGTCGGGATGCCCCTCCGATACGGACTCGGATGTGAAAAGATAGTTCTGCCGCACGCCAATAAATCCCCTCAGACATGGGTCGAAGCCGCCCCGCCCATGGCGAGGAACCTGTTATCGAAAGCTTCGCTGCACCGTCAAGAAGTCGAAGCGGGGGATTCCGCGCCGATCGGCAGGAGCCGTTCAACCTTCGCTGTCAGCGAGCGCCTTCACAAGATCGATGACGCGGCGGCGGATCTTGGGGTTGGAGATCCGCATGAAGGCGCGGTGGAGTTGCAGCCCTTCGGCGCTGCCGACCGGCTCGACCGCGTAAGCCGCCTGGTCCCCTTCCGCGAATCCCGCTTGAGCCGCGTTGCTGGATGGCCCCTCATCGAAGAAGAACGAGACGGGCACCCCGAGCACCGAAGCCATGGCCTGCAGCCGGCTGGCGCCGACCCGATTCGTGCCCTTCTCGTATTTCTGGATCTGCTGAAAGGTGATGCCCAGCGCCTCGCCAAGCTTCTCCTGGCTCATGCCCAGCATGTTGCGGCGCAGGCGCAGGCGAGCCCCCACATGCACATCGGTCGGTTCCGGCTTCTTCTTGTTCTCTGTCGCCATGATGGACCCCCTTGGTCAGGCTCTTGGACGGCCTTTGGCTCCCATACACCTTTTCACCGGGCGGCACATGCACCGCAAAGCGCCAAGGTCGGAAATCGCCAACAGTAGCAGCCTCATGCCACCGGCCGCATGTCAATTCACTCTAACCTTTCGTCTTAGGAGAGAAATCGATCCTCCGGCAAAGAAGAAGCAGAGGATCAAAATGCCGACCTCTTCCGGTGCCAGGAAAAACCTGTCCGCGCGGGCATGAAGCGGGACGCGGCCGTCGATAGCGCCGCGCGCGTTGAGCGCAAGCGCGTCGGCGATGCGGCCCCGCGCATCGATGATGGCCGAGATGCCGTTGTTGGCTGCCCGAAGCACCGGCCGGCCCGTTTCGACGGCGCGGATCTGCGCCTGGCGCAAATGCTGGTAGGGGCCCGCCGTGTCGCCGAACCAGGCGTCGTTCGTGACATTGACGATGACGTCCGCCCCGGCGGCGGCCTCCATCACCAGATCGGGGAAGATGATCTCGTAGCAGATGAAGGGCGCAGCCACCACGCCGCCCGGCAGCATGAGCAAGCGGCGCGCCGGGCCGGCCGCGAAATTCATCGGGCCGGCCACAAGGGTGTCCACCCCCCAACGGGCGAACAGGCCCGAGAACGGGAGGTATTCGCCGAATGGCACGAGGTGGACCTTGTCCACCGCGTCGGCGATCACGCCCTCCCCGCTCACCGCGACGAGGGCGTTGTAGTAGCGGGCGTCCCCCCCGGATGGGTCGGACTCCGCGCGCACGGCGCCCGCGAGCAGAAGCTGGTCCGGCCCCAGCATTTCGCCGATGGCCTGAAGCGCGTCGGGGCGCTCGTTGAACAGGAAGGGGACCGAGGTTTCCGGCCAAAGAACGAGGGCGGGCGGGGCTTGGGCGTCGGACGGGGGCGGTTTCGACAGCGCCATGGTGGTGGCGAAGATGCGCTCCTGCGCCGGACCTTCCCACTTTTCGGTCAGGTCGATGTTGGGCTGCACGATGCGCACGGAAAGCGTGCCCGTCGCCTCGCCGAGCGGCGCCTGCAGGCGCCACCAGCCATAGCCGAGATGGGCCGCGCCCAGGAGGAGCGCCAAGCTCAGGCCTGCGACGGCGCCGCGGCGCGTGCCGAGAAGGGCCGGCGCCGCATACACGAACACGCTGAGCACGTTCATGCCCGTCGTGCCCACGACGCCCACGCTTTGCATCAGAAGCGGGACCGGCATGGCGGCGAAGCCGATCGGGTTCCAGGGAAAGCCGGTCAGCGCCCAGCCCCGCAGCCACTCGGCCAGGCCGAAGCCGAAGGCCAGGGCCGCGATGCGCCCCAAGCCATCCGACCAGAAGGGACGGGCGAACGCCGCGCCCAGGCCGAAGAACACCGCCATGACCATGGGCAGCCCGAGCACCGCGAAGGGCAAGGCCCAGGCGAACTGCTCGGCCTCCACGAGAAGGGCGCTGCCGACCCACCACAGCCCGGCCAGGAAATAGCCGAAGCCCCACCACCATCCCACCGCCAAGAAGGGGGTCAGCCGCCGCCAAAGCGGCGCCGGCGCGCGGAAGACGGCGCCGTCGAGCAGCCACGCCAGGATCGGGAAGGAAAGGAAGGGCGCGGCGAAGAAGTCGAAAGGCGGGTGGGCCAGAACGGCGAAGGCGCCGGCGGCGAACGCCAGAAGCGCGCGGCGCCAGCCCCACAACAGGATCACCCGCCCGGCGAGGCGTTCCATTCCGCTCCAACCTCTTGCCAAGGCATGAACCCGAAAGGTCGCAGATTCCTCGGACAGGATCATGCGTGAAAAATCCTCGTCCGGCGCGACCCGGCCCCGATGGCCCTGCCTTGTCTTGGACGCGCGGCCTTGCCCCGGCCTTGTCCTGCGTTCAGCGGTCCGTCGAACGCGCGCCGGACGCCCCGTCGCGGTCGAGCCGCACGATGCGCACCCGCTTCACCCGCCGCGGATCGGCGTCAAGCACATGGAACGCGAAGCCGGGCACGACATGCAACTCCTCGCCGCGGATCGGCACCCGGCCCAGCACGCTCAGGATCAGGCCGCCGATGGTCTCCACCGAGTCGCCGTGCTCGCCCACGTCGAGAGGCGCGCCGACGGCGTCCTCCACTTCCTCGATCTCCGCCTTGGCGTCCACCACGAAGCTCCCCTCATCCACGCGGGTGATGAGGATCTCCTCCTCGTCATGCTCGTCGGCGATGTCGCCCACCACCATCTCCACGATGTCCTCCAGCGAAGCGAGGCCATCGGTGCCGCCATACTCGTCGATCACCAGGGCCATCTGCGAGCGCGTGGCCTGCATGCGGGCCATCAGGTCGGAGGCCAGCATGGAAGGGGGCACGAAATGCACGTTGCGGATGAGGTTCAATTCGCCGATCGTCTGGCCGAGATCGACGCGCCCGAGGTCAAGAACGCCGCTCCCCTGGGCGCCTTCCTCGCGGCGCGCCGCGCGCGTCAGATGCGACAGCACGTCGCGGATGTGGACCATGCCGCGGGGATCGTCCAGCGTGCGGGAATAGACCGGCATGCGGGAATGGCCGGACTGCTCGAACATTTCCATCAGGTCGGACAGCCGGGTGCCGATTTCGGCCGCCTTGATGTCGGCGCGGGGAACCATCACGTCCTCCACCGTCACCTCACGGAGCGCCAGGATGTTGGCGAGCATGGCGCGCTCGCCCGGCGAGAAGGCCTCGCCCGCGCCGTCGCTCTCGGCAAGCGCCTCGGCGATGTCCTCGCGCAGGGTCGCGCCGTTGCGGCGCCCGAACAGGCCCGCGATGCGCTCCAGGAAGGTCGGGCGATCGGCGGGCGGGGAAACGGGAGATGCGGGGGAGGGTCGACTCTGCCCTTCGCTTTCACCGGGCTCGGCGGAGCGAAGCCCCGCGGATGAAGTGCTGTCGTCGCGAATGCTCATGGCCTGACTGAAGAAGCTTCCGAATAGGGGTCGGGAATGGCGAGGCGGGCGAGCGTCCGGCGCTCGAGGTTCTCCATCGCTTCCGCCTCGTCGTCGTGGCGATGGTCATGGCCCATCAGGTGCAGGAGACCGTGGACGAGCAGGTGCAGGACATGGTGCTCCGGCGGCTTGCCTTCCATTGCCGCCTCCCGCGCCACGGTTTCGGCCGCGAGCACGATGTCGCCCAAAACCGGCGGAAGCGGGGCGCCCGGCGCGAGCGCCATGAGCGGGAAGGACAGGACGTTGGTGGGCTTGTCCACCCCGCGCCAGCGGGCGTTCAGCGCCCGCACATGGGCGTCGTCGGAAAAGAGGATCGAGAGCTCCGCGCCCGGCGCGCCTTGCGCCTGCGTCTCCGCAAGCACGGCGCCGATCGCCTGCTCCGCAAGAGTCGCGAGCCGGGCCGGGTCGGGCCAGCCGACGCCCTCGACCCTGAGCTCGATGCCGAGCGGACCGACGGAGAGGATTTCCAGCTCAAGGGCCGGCGCGTCACCCGATTGCGGAAAGGCCGCGAGCATGGCTCAATCCGGCTCGTCCACCGCCACGCCGCGGGCGATGCGCGCGTCGCGGTCATAGGCCTGCACGATCTCGGCCACCAGCGGATGGCGCACCACGTCCTTGTCGTTGAAGCGCACGGTGACCACGCCCGGCACGCCGTCGAGCACACGCAGGGCTTCAACGAGACCCGAGCGGGTGTTGGAGGGCAGGTCGATCTGGGTGGGATCGCCCGTGACGATCATGCGCGAGCCTTCGCCGAGCCGCGTCAAGAACATCTTCATCTGCATGGGCGTGGTGTTCTGCGCCTCGTCCAGGATCACCGCGGCATGGGCCAGCGTGCGCCCGCGCATGAAGGCGAGCGGCGCGATCTCGATGACCTCTGCGGTGATCGCCCGCTCGACCTTGTCGGCCGGCATCATGTCGTAGAGCGCATCGTAGAGCGGGCGCAAGTAAGGGTCGACCTTCTCCTTCATGTCGCCGGGCAAAAAGCCCAGCCGCTCGCCCGCCTCGACGGCCGGCCGCGACAGGATGATGCGCTCCACCATGCCGCGCTCAAGCAGTTGGGCGGCATGCGCCACCGCGAGATAGGTTTTTCCCGTGCCCGCGGGGCCGATGCCGAGCACCAGTTCCGAGCGCTCCAGCGCGCGCATATAGGCGTCCTGGTTGAGCGAGCGGGCATAGATCGTGCGCTTGCGCGTGGCGATCTGGGCGGCCGCCATGCGGCCCTTCTTCTCCAGCGTGGGCAAAGTGAGCTGATCGTCCGCGGCGAGCGCCATGCGCACGGCCCCGTCCACGTCGGAGGGCGCGATGTCGGCACCCTTCTGCAGGATGCCGTAGAGATGGTCGAGCGCTCGGCGCGCCTGCTCGGCCGCCACCGCATTGCCGCGGATGGTGAGCTGGTTGCCGCGCGAGCGGATGTCCACGTTCAGCTTCTGCTCGAGCCGCGCCAGGTTCTCGTCGAACTGGCCGTAAAGGGCGCTGGCCAGCTTGTTGTTGTCGAAGGTGAGCACGACATGCGTCATGTCCGACGCGCCGGCGGCCGGTATTTTGACGTCCACTGTGCCGCTCAAGCGGAACTCCTTGGAATGATGCCTCTCAAGCGGCTTCCGCCCGGAGGGTGTGGCTTCCCGCTTCCGTAACGCGCACGGGGCGGATTTCGCCGACCTGGCCCACCGAAATGGGGACGATCACCGGCTGAAGCCAGGGGGAGCGGCCCACCATCTGCTCCGGGAGGCGGCCGGGCTTCTCAATCAAAAGGTCCATGTCGCGGCCGACGAGGCTTCGGGCAAAGGCTTGCGCCTGAGCGTTCACGAGCGCCTGAAGGCGCTGCAGCCGCTCGTCCTTCACAGGCTCGGGAACCTGCTCCGTGAGGTCGGCGGCGGGCGTGCCGGGCCGGGGCGAGTATTTGAAGGTGAAGGCCTGGGCATAGCCCACCGCCTCCACGATGCCCAGCGTGGCGGCGAAATCCTCGTCCGTCTCGCCGGGAAAGCCGACGATGAAGTCGCCGGACAGCGCGATGTCGGGCCGGGCCTCCACGATGCGCTCCACGAGCCTGAGATAGTCGGCGGCCCTATGGCGGCGGTTCATGGCCTTCAGCACGCGGTCCGACCCCGACTGCGCGGGGAGGTGAAGATAGGGCATCAGCGCGGGCAGGTCGCGATGGGCGGCGATCAGCGCGTCGTCCATGTCGCGCGGGTGGCTCGTGGTGTAGCGAAGCCGCGCGACCCCGGGGATCTCCGCCAGCCGGTGCAGAAGGCGGCCGAGGCCCCAAGGCTTGCCGTCCGGCCCTTCGGCTGTCCAGGCGTTGACGTTCTGGCCGAGCAGCGTGATCTCGCGCACACCGGCTTCGGCCAGCCGCTCGGCTTCCGCGACGATTGCCGAAACGGGCCGCGAGGCTTCCGCGCCGCGGGTATAGGGCACGACACAGAAGGTGCAGAACTTGTCGCAGCCTTCCTGGACCGTGAGGAAGGCAGTGACGCCCCGGGCGCGGGTCGGCGCGGCTTTCGTGGGCGGCAGGTGGTCGAACTTGCTGTCGGCGCCGAACTCGGTCGCCACGACCTTCTCGCCCGCCCTCGCGCGTCCGAGCGCCTCGGGCAGATGGTGGTAGGTCTGCGGGCCGATCACGAAATCGACAAGCGGCGCGCGGCGGATGATCTCCGAGCCTTCCGCCTGCGCCACGCAGCCGGCGACGCCCACCAGCGTCTCCAGGCCGCGGCCCTCCCGCTCGCGCTTGAGTTTCCGGATGCGGCCGAGTTCCGAATAGACCTTTTCGGCCGCCTTTTCCCGGATGTGGCAGGTGTTGAGCAGGATCAGGTCGGCGTCCTCGATCCGCTCGGTCGCGGCAAAGCCCTCGCGCGAGAGCGCGTCGCCCATGCGCTGGGAGTCGTAGACATTCATCTGGCAGCCATAGGTCTTGAGAAAGACCTTCTTGCCGGCGGGCTCCGACGCGGGCGCGGTCCTGCTGCGCTGTTCTCTCACGTTTTCCATGGCGGGTGCTTTTAAAGGCTTTTCGATCCGGCTTGAACCCTCATATGTCGGGATTCCCGCAGATCGTGACTTGCCGCGGTTGCGGGTTGCGCCTCGCCGCGCAGCGCCTCTACGGCCAGGCGGCGCACCTCGGCCTCGCATCGCCGCGCCAGTTCCTTGCGACCGTGACCGATATCCGCCGCGAAAGGCTCGCCGAAACTCAGCACGACGTCGAGCGGCCCATGCCGGGCGAGCAGCCACAGGTGATGCCCGAGCGAGCGGTCGCCGATCCAGGAGGCGATGCCGCGCTCCGGCCGACCCAGCGGCACGCCGTAAAGTTTCGTGTAGGCGACGGCCGCCGGCTGCACCGTCACCGGACGGTCGCCGTTCCGCGCCGAGACCTTCAGCGCGCCGAACAGGGTGCTCTTGAAGGGCAGCAGGAGATTGCCGTCGCCCGTGGTGCCTTCGGCGAACAACACCACGGCGGCATCCTCAGCCAGACGGCCGGCCACGGCATGGGCCTGTTCGCCGGACGCGCGGCGGCGCTCCCGGTCCACGAACAAGGCGTTCTGCAGCCTGGCGAGCCAGCCGATCACGGGCCAGGACGCCACCTCGCTCTTGGCGACGAAGCTCAATTCGCCCTGCGCGCCGAGCACCAGGATGTCGGCCCAGGACACGTGGTTGGCGACGATCAGGAGCGGCCGGGCCGGCGGCAGCCGGCCTTCCACCCGCACGCGCCAGCCCAGCGCCCGGAGTGCTGCTCGATACCAAAGCTTGGAAACGGCGCCGGGCGGGAACCAGTCCGTCCGGGCGGCGAGCACGAGCGGCGGCACGAGCACAAGCGCGGCGGCGAGGACCGCCAGAAGCGTGGCCGAGAGGCGGACGGCGCCGCGCATGACCCGCGCGCTCAGGACAGGTCCCGGCGCATGACGAGGGCGTTGGTCGGCTGGCCCTGGTTCTCCCGGTAGTAGCGCGGCCTTTGGCCCACGACGTGAAAGCCCAAGCGGCGGTAGAGGCGGACGGCTGGGCCGTTGTTCTCGTCCACCTCCAGAAACAGCGCCTCGGCGCGCTCGCGGTGAAGCGCGCGCAGCACGGCGTCCATGAGGAGCCAGCCCAGCCCGCGGCCCCGGCAGGCGCCCTTGACCGCGATCGTCAGGATTTCGCCCTCTCCCGCCGCCAGCCGCGCGAGAACGAAGCCCAGAAGCTCGCGGTCGCCCTCCTTTCGCGCGGCGTAGCCGAACACCGTGCGCTGTTCCATGAGCTCGGCGAACTCGTGCGGCCCCCAGGCGCGAGCGAAGCCTTCCGCATGGACGTGCGACATGGTCTCCGCGTCGTCGGGTCCGAGCGGCTCGACCACAAAGGGTTTCTGAAAGCGAAGGGGCAGCCGCATCAGGCCCGCCGGGGAAGGATGAAGCCCGCCTGCGGCTTGGCATCGGGCGGGCGCAGGTAAAGGGGTTTCGGCTTGCCGTGAACCGACTTCGCCGCGCCCAGAAGCGCGAAGACGGCGATGTCGGCGGTCGGCGCTTGCGGCCCGACCGGCAAGGCCAAGTCCGGCAGGGCGGCGGCGAGCCGGGCGGCGGCCGTTCCCGCCAGGATCGGCCTGATCTCGCGAGCCCAGGCGACGGCCTCCTCCAGGCCGACCGCCGTGGGTTCGCGCAGCACCGCGCCCTCCTCGTCGAACGCCGCGGCGAACACCGTGTCGCGACCGCCGTCGAGCGCCGTCAGCACGGGATGCGCGGAAGCGGTCTGGCTTCGGGCCTCCGCCGCCAGCGCCTCCAGGGTGGACACGCCCACGGCCGGAACGCTCAGGGCGAGCGCCAGCCCCCGCCCCGTGGCGACGCCCACCCGCACGCCGGTAAACGAGCCGGGGCCCACCGACACGGCGATCCGCCCCAGATCGGCATAGCCCACGCCTGCCTGCCGCAGGGCCTCGGCAATCACGGCCATCAGGCGCTCGGCGTGGCCCGTCGCCATGACCTCCACCGCGCGGCCGGGCTCGCGCCCCTCGGACGCGTCGAGGACGGCCGCGGCGGCGCGGTCGGCCGCGGTGTCGATGGCGAGAACGAGCGTCACCTGAGCGGATCGTCGGGGCGACGCTTTCAGGCCGCGTCCGCCGCCTTCCGCTCCAGCCGGCGACGGTGGAGGATCGGCTCGGTGTAGCCGTTGGGCTGCTGGCGCCCCTGCAGGACGAGGTCGCACGCCGCCTGGAAGGCGACCGAGTCGTCGAAGTCGGGCGCCATGGGGCGATAGAGCGGGTCGGCCGCGTTCTGGCGGTCCACCACGGTGGCCATACGCTTCATGGTTTCGATCACCTGGTGCTGCGTGCAGACCCCGTGCTCCAGCCAGTTGGCGATGGCCTGAGACGAGATGCGCAGCGTGGCCCTGTCCTCCATGAGCGCGACATCGTCGATGTCAGGCACTTTCGAGCAGCCGACGCCGCCATCGATCCAGCGCACGACATAGCCCAGGATGCTCTGCGCGTTGTTGTCGAGCTCGCGCTGCACCTCCTCCGGCGTCCAATTGGGCCGCACCGCCACCGGCACGGACAAGATGTCGTGCAGCTTGGCTTTCGGGCGCTTGGCGAGAGCGGCCTGGACATCCCACACATCGACGCGGTGATAATGGACGGCGTGCAGCGTGGCGGCCGTGGGCGAGGGCACCCAGGCCGTGGAGGCGCCGGCCCGCAAATGTGCGATCTTCTGCTCGAGCATGGCCGCCATCATGTCGGGCATGGCCCACATGCCCTTGCCGATCTGGGCGCGGCCGGCCAGCCCGCATTCGAGGCCCACATCGACATTGTTGTCCTCATAGGCCTTGATCCAGGAGGATTGCTTCATGTCACCCTTGCGGATCATCGGGCCGGCTTCCATGCTCGAATGGATCTCGTCCCCTGTGCGGTCCAGAAAGCCCGTGTTGATGAAGAAGACGCGGGAGGCGGCTTGGCGGATGCACGCCTTGAGGTTCAGGGTCGTGCGCCGCTCCTCGTCCATGATGCCCATCTTGAGCGTGTCCCGGGGGAGGTTCAGCGCATCCTCGACGCGCGAGAACAACTCGCTCGCGAAGGCGACCTCGTCCGGCCCGTGCATCTTGGGCTTCACGATATAGACCGAGCCGGTTCGCGAGTTCATGCGGCGGCCGTCCGGACCGACGTCGTGAAGCGCGCAAAGCGCGGTGACAAACGCGTCGAGAATGCCTTCCGGCGCCTCGTCGCCGTCCGCGTCGAGCATGGCAGGCGTGGTCATCAGATGCCCGACATTGCGCACGAGCATGAGCGAGCGGCAACGCAGCGGAAAGGTGGACCCTGCGGGCGCGCGATAATCGAGGTCGGGATTGAGCTTTCGGGTGAAGGTCTTTCCGCCCTTGGCGACCTCCTCGGTGAGGTCGCCCTTCATCAGGCCGAGCCAGTTGCGGTAAACCAGCACCTTGTCCTCGGCGTCCACGGCCGCGACGGAATCCTCGCAGTCCATGATCGTGGTGAGCGCGGCTTCGAGCCAGACATCCGAGATGCCGGCGCGGTCGGCCTTGCCGATGGGGGACTCCTTGTCGAATAGGACTTCGACGCCCAGGCCGTTATGCTTGAGCAGGATCTGGCTGGGCTGTTCGGGCCCGCCGAGATAGCCCGCGAAGGCGTTTTCGTCGGCAAGCCGTTGCGGGCCTGCATCCGTTCGGACCAGCAGACCGCCGTTCTCGACCGCCACGCCCCTGGCATCGCGCCAGCTTGCGCCTGCGAGCGGCGCGGCTTCGTCGAGGAATGCGCGCGCCCAGGCCACGACCTTCTCACCGCGGACGGGGTTGTAGCCCCTTCCCTTTTGCGCACCCTCCGCCTCGGAAATGACATCGGTGCCGTAGAGCGCGTCGTAAAGCGAGCCCCAGCGGGCGTTGGCGGCGTTCAGCGCATAGCGCGCGTTCATCACGGGCACGACGAGCTGCGGGCCGGCCATGCGCGCGATCTCGTCGTCCACGTTCTCGGTGGCGACCGTGAAGGGTGGGCCTTCGGGCACGAGGTAGCCGATCTCCCGCAGGAACGCCTCATAGGCGGCGAGATCCGCCGGCGCGCCGTTCTCGCGGTGCCATTGGTCGAGCCGTTCCTGGAGCTCGTCGCGGCGGGCGAGCAGCGCCCGGTTCTTCGGCGTGAGGTCGCGCAAGGCCGCCGCAAGCTCGCCCCAGAAGCGAGCAGGCTCAATGCCCGTGCCGGGCAGCGCCTCGTCCTCCACGAAGCGGGCCAGCTCGTTCGCCACCTGAAGGCTCGCAAGGTGGACGCGTTCGGTCATGGGCGCTCGCTCCGTGGCTCGGGAAGGCTGGGGTTGTTCCATGCGACGCGGCGTGGGTCAATTCGGCCGGGCGGCGCGGTGTTCATGCGGCGATGCGCGGCCGGCCGGCGGCAACCGCGACCACGCGGGCGGCGATCAGCATGCGTTTGCCCTCGACGGTCGCCCAGTCCTCTTCGCGGAAGAACTCGATCTCGGCGCGGTCCGCGCCGGCGGCCTCGGCCTTCTCGGCCGCCAGCCCGCGCACCGCTTCGGCCGCCGCTTCCAAGGCCGCCGCACCGCTGGAGAAATCCCGCACCTCCCGCGCCGAGGCGACGCGGAAAACGCCTTCCTGCGGCTGGGTGATGCCGGCCTCGGCGCTGACCCTCACCTGGCCCGCCACCGCGCCCAGCGCGTTGGCCACGTCGGCGTCGGTGGGCACCTCGCAAGGCACGCCGAGGAGTCGGGGCAGGCCGGCATAGTGGAGCCCGGCCGAGGCGCCCAAGCCCACCACCGGACGGTCGAGCGAAAGGCTCAGGCGCGACACCCCTCCCCGCCCGTCCAGCGCCCGCTGCACGAGGGGGCTGGTCAGCATTTCCCTTCCATCGAACCCGTCCTCGAAGAGCGCCGTTTCCAGGATGGCCTCGGCCGACGCGCGCGTGACGGCCTCGAGCACCCGGTGGGCCAGCGCCTCGGCGCCTGTGGCGACGGGCGCGCCACGGCCGTCGCGCTTGCGGCCGAAGAGCTCCGCGCCCAAGAGCGCCGTGTCCCGGCTCCAGTTGGACTGGCGGTTCAGGACATGCGCCGCGTCGGAGGGCGTGAAGCCGCAGAGGTGGACGAGCCCGCGCGCCACCAGCCGGTCGAGCGTGGCGAGCTGGGCGGTGGACGAAAGGCCCGTGTCGAGCGGCAGGGGCTCGGCGCCGATCCTCTGGTAGAGTTTCGCTTCAGCCGCGCTCAGGCCGGCGGAAAAGCTTTCGGGCAGGCCGGTGCGGACTGCGAAGCGGCCATCCATTCGGCCGGGATTGGGCGCGCGGAGCTGGCGTTCAAGATGCTCGCGCAAGAACGCGCCATGCGCCACGCCCAGAAGCGACAGCGGCACGAGGCGGCGCGGACCGAGCTTGAGCTTCGGCGCGAGCCCGCCCTCCTCCAGGCTGACCTCGGAGTCGCCGCCCAGGCCCGTGGTGCGCATGGCGACAGCCTCGACCATGGTGCGGAAGCCGCCGACGGTCGCGCCGTCCGGGTCGAGCCGCGGACGGCCGTTCTCCAGCACGGCGACATCGGTGGTGGTGCCGCCGATGTCGGAAACGATGGCGGCGTCGAGGCCGGTCAGCACGCGCGCGCCGACGAGCGACGCGGCGGGGCCGGACAGGATCGTCTCGATGGGGCGGGCGCGGGCGAAGCCGGCGGAGACCAGCGCCCCGTCGCCGCGCACCACCATCAGCGGCGCGCGGATGCCGCGGGCAGCCAGAAAGCCTTCGGTCGCGGCGACGAGCCGGTCGATCATGCCGACCAGGCGGGCGTTGAGCAGCGTGGTGAGCGCGCGGCGGGGGCCGCCGAGCTTGGCCGAAAGCTCGTGGCTGGCGGTGACGGGCAGGCCCGTTTTTTCGCGGATTTTTTCGCGCACAGAATTCTCGTGGGCGGGGTTGCGCGTCGCGAAATAGGCGCAGACGGCGAAGCCGGACACGGTTTTGGCGAGGCCGGGAAGCGCCTCTTCCAGCGGCCCAAGGTCGAGGGGCCGCGGGTTGCCGTGGACGTCGTGGCCGCCGGGGCAGAACACCACGGGGTCGCTCCCCAGGGCCTGGGCGAGGCCGTCGCGGGCGAGGTCGGCCTCGCCGAAGCCGATCATCACCAGCGCCGCCCGGTTGCCTTGGCCCTCCACCAGCGCGTTGGTGGCCAGCGTCGTGGACATGGAGACGAGTTTCACCGCCTCGGGCGGAACGCCCCCTGCCGCCAGCACCTTGTCGGCGGCCTCGGAAATGCCCACCGCGAGGTCGTGGCGGGTGGTCAGCGCCTTGGCCTTGGCCCTGACACCCCCCTCCTCCGACCAGAGGACGGCGTCGGTGAAGGTGCCGCCCGTGTCGAGGCCCAGAAAGAGCGGGCCGGAAGGTGCGATCATAGCGGGGGATTTCCAGGCGTGGATAAACTTCGCCCGCCTTAGCCGATCCCCTCCGCCCGCGAAAGCTTGCCAGCATTGGGCCAGTCGGGCAGTGAGCCGCCATGATCGAGATCCATGGCTACGCCATCGTGGGCGAGGACGACCGCATCGCGGACAGTTCCGGCCAGACGCCCCCAAGCTTACGCAACGCGGCGGACTGGGCGTATTTCCAGGCCGAGCTCGACCGGGCGGACATGGTGGCGCTGGGGCGGCTGGGGCACGAGGCGAACCCCAATGTGAAGGGACGCAACCGGCTCGTGCTCTCCTCCTCCGCGGGCGGGCTGGAGCGGCGGCACGACGCCTGGTGGTGGAACCCGGCGGCAACGCCCTGGGCGGAGGCTGCCTCGACGCTTCTGCCCGAGGGCGGGCGCGTGGCCGTGCCGGGCGGGCAAAGGGTGTTCGACCTGTTCCTGCGCCTCGGCTTTACCGCCTTCCACCTGAGCCGCGCGGAAGGCGTTTTCACGGGGCCGGGCACGGGCCTGTTCTCGGCCTGCGACAAGGGCCAGCGGGCGGAAACCGTGCTGGCGCGAGCCGGGCTGTTTCCCGGCGAGCGACGAGTGATCGACGAGGCCGCGCCGGTGAGCCTCACATTGTGGCGCGGCCCGCCTCCCCTTCCGGCGGGCTGAGGCCGGCGGACGCCTGTCCGCCGCGCGACCTTTTTCGCACCAGCAGGCGCTTGAGCTCGGACAAGCCCGATCTCCCCGCGTCCAGCGCCGCCGCGCCGGCCATGTCGAGGGCGGCGTCCGGATGCCTCTTGAGCAGCACCGACAAGGCCCGCAGCCCCGCCGAAGCGCCGATGCGGCTCCTGGCCGTGCCGCCGAAGCGCTTGAGCAAGCGCGCCTTGATCGCCCGCGACAGGCGCAGGGGCGGCGCTTTGCCTTCCGCCGCCGCGCGGCCCCGCTCGAAGCCGGCCCAGAAACCGTCCGGCGTCCAACCGTCAGGCGAAGGATCCTGCCCCCTCACCGTCCCGCCCTCCGGGCGGTCCACCTCTCCCCCACTCTCGTGGGGGCGAGGAACTGCGGCCGCCGATGCTAATGCGTCAAAAAATCGGCGCGATCCTCCTTGCCCCGCTTGCCCTTGCCTCCGTCCTTGGCGCGCTTTTTGGTCCCGTCGTCGCCATCGCCCTTGTCCGCGCCGGGGAGAAAGCCCTTGGCGGCGTCCGTTACGACCTCGGCGAAGGCGCCGGCCGCGCTCTTGGCGGCGAGCGCGGCGAGCGAGGTGGCCTTGGCCGTGTTCTTCGCGCCGCTCTTGGCGGCGTCCGCGCCCGCGTCGAGCGCGCGCCCGCCGGCGGCCGCCACCTCGCCGCGATGCTCGACCAGCACCGCCGCGGCGGCCGCGGCGGCGGCCGTGACGGCTTTCGCCATCAGCTCGCGGCCGGTCGCCGAGGCCAGCAGCGCGTTGAGCAGGTCCGACTTGCGCAGGAATTTCGGCAGTTTCACGCCCGCGATCTTCTTGGGCAGTTTCGCTTTCTTCTTGGCCACGGGGGTCTCCTCGCGTTTCCGTTGGTCGGCGAAGCAACGGATTGTCGCCGAGCGGGGTTCCCGCCGGCGGTTCCGGCCCTCCCGGATCGGCCCGCCGCCTTCGGCCTCCGCTGCCAAGCCGGCGCCCGGCAACAGGGAAGCGCCGCCGCCCGCGGTTTTTCCGCGTCGGCCATGGCCCGCCCGTTCGCCACGCAGGACCAAGCGCCCGTCATGAGGTGTCGAAACCGTCCAGCGCCCCGAGGGCCAGGCTGTGGGCGTTTCGCAGGATCTCGTGGATGTCGTGGGCGGACCGGCGCGCCAAGCCCGGCGGACGGCCGGGCTTCAGGGGCGAAAGCCGGCGCGGGACGGGACGGGGTGTTTGCGCCTCGCCCCCGACAGCCGCGTTTGCCACCCGCATGCGCCAGCGCGCGTATCGCCGGGCCTGGCCCGGCAGGTCGTCGAGCGCCCAGGCCAGCGCGGCCAACCTGCCCTGAAGCCGCGCGGCGTCGATCATGTCGTCGGGCGAAAGCGGCCGGCGCAGGGGCACAGGCAGGGGCGCGCTCAGGCCGGGCACGCAGAGACGCGGGATGCCGCGCGGCGCGGGCCGCGCCGGAGGCCCCAGCCGCGGCAGACGGTCGAACAGGGGCAGGCAGGGTTTTCGCCCTCTCGACGGACGCTCAGGAGCTCCCGGCCGAGCGCTCGGCTGGTGCGAAAAGCCGGGCGGCATCCAGATGCCGGTCACAGTGCCATAGCGGGCGGGAAGCGGCGTCAGCTTCGTCTTGCGAACGCGCGGCCGGGCCGGGGGCACCACGAGCCCGCGCGCGGCGACGATGACCAGCCGGCGCGCGGCGGATTCTGCCGGGCGCAACAGCCGGAGCACGGCGCGGTGCAGATGGCGCGGCAGCGTGGGGCGGGCTACCTCCCCCTTGAGGGGAGGTCGGCATCCTGAGGATGTCGAAGGATGCCGGGTGGGGTCCTCGACGATCTGGCGACCCCACCCGCTCGCGTTCCGCGAGCGACCTCCCCTCAAGGGGGAGGTGAACGCGGCGGCGCCGGCCAGTCCGGCCATGGCGACGAGCGCGGCGAGCACGCGCTTCAGCGCGTCGCGGTTCCGCTCGATGGCATAGCTCCAGTCCATCCCCGCCTCCCTCGAATCAAGGCGGCGGGATTGTCGCGTGGGTGGTGGGGAGCGTGGACAAACCGGCGCGAGATTTTTCGGCCGCCCTCGCGAAGGGGGCGCGGAAGTGGGCTCAAGCCTTCGGCCTTGCGCTTTCCCCTGCAAGAGCGCAGATGGGGAGCTCGCTGTTTTGGCCGACCTTGGCTCCTCGCGAGCGCTCTTCGACCCGCCAATCTTTTCCAAAACCTCGACGAACCGCTCTGCCCGCGCAGGGCCGCCCGCCCAAGGAGTTGGAAGAGCCATGCCCGCGCCCCCATCGGATCAAACGCTCGTCTTTTCCGCGCCCTTCCGGCTTGCCTCGCTCGGTGAAACCCTGCCCGCCGGCAGCTATCGCGTTGAGCATCAGTGGGAGCCCGTCGAGGGGCTGACCCAGACCGGCTATCGCCGCGCCGGCTCGTTTCTCCACCTGCCTTCCATCGGCACGGCGAGCCTCGTGCGACAGGCCGTGCCCGTGGATTTTGCCGAGCTCACCGCCGCGCTCGAAAACGACCGCCGGAACGAGGCATAGGCCATGGACGAAGCGGAAAAAACCCGATCGAACGTTTTCACCCTGCATGGCGAAAAGCGCTGGCGGGCCGTGGTGGAATACGAGCACGCAAACGGCCCCGTAACGGTTCAGCACCTGTTCGAGGAGCTGTCCGAACTGCCCGGCCTGATCGAGCGCGGCCCCGACTGGAGCGCGCTCATCCGCTGCACGATCACGCTGAACCGGCCGGATGATGGGTCGGGGCAGAACCGCATGGCGCAGAGCGCGAGGCGGGGAAACAGGGGCTGAGCGGCGACAATCTTTGCCGCGGTCCCGAGCCGTCCTGCCTCGTTTCTAATGCGTCACTCGACTTGAAAGCGAAGGCGCCGTGCGCGATATTCGCTGCATGGCCAAGGCGACCAAGACCGTTCCCGCACAGAAGAAGCGCACGCCGCGCAAGCCGGCCGACATTCTCGGCTATGCCTGGGACGGCACGCCCATCGCCCGGCCGCCCTTCAAACCGAAGAGCTTCACCGTGCAGGAGCTTCGGCGCGTGGTGGACAGAGTGAGGCGCGAGCAGGCGCAGGCGAAGCTGCAGGCCGGCTGAGCCCCGCTTGGCGCGCAAGCCGGTCTTCATCAACTGCCCGTTCGACCGGGACTATCTGCCTCTCTTCCACGCCCTCGTGTTCACGGTCGCCCGCTGCGGCTTCACCCCGCGCTGCGCGCTCGAAGTGGTGGACAGCGCCGGCGCCCTCACCGGCAAAGCTGGAAATGGACGCCTGCCTCGTACGAGCTTGCGAACGGTCCACCATAGTGGATACCGTGACGTTTGGCTCGCGAGATTATGGCCTTTGCGCTACATGCTGCCGCCTAGGACGCCCACGACGGCCTTGTTGACGCCGGTTAGCCGCCGATGGCTCAAGTTCCACTGAGCCTTTCGTTAGTTCCAACCGCACCCACCTTCCTTGTGTCACCAGTTGCAAAAGATCCCTTCTAAGTTCATCAACTTCCGAGACCCTTTGACCGCGCACAGTCTCCGTGAGGCTGAAGTAACGTTTAGCCTCCCGTATGGCCTCATCCTTATGGCCATGATGCATCAATAGGTTCACATGTGAATATGCGAGTGTAGTTATCGGATATTTGTCAAATACATCCTGTCCTAGCTGTATGCTAGACGCATGCATGGCTAGAAGCGTATCTACCGCCTCGGCTATCAATCGTTCATGCGCTGGCGTCAACCTAGGAACGAAAGTAGCCACAATCAACTTCTGTTGCGCCAATGCATGTTCTGCGAACCTATTCTCCGGATATGCCTCTATCGACTTACGTAGCCTATTGAGAGCGTCCTTCTGACGGCGCAATCTCCTTAGAAGTAGCCCATACTGCAACCAGAAATGGCCGTCCTGCTGTAGGCTGACTTCAAACCTCTCAAACAAGCGCGCCGCCCTATCCTCCTGCCCATAGCGCTTGTACGTTTCATAAACATTCTTATTGTTAAGCAGAAACTTAAATAGCTGCCCATCCGTCTGGGTAATCGACTTAATCACAGGCGTTTTGTATTGCGCGAAATAATCTATGAGGCGAACGAGAATTTCCTCGTACTCATACAGGTATGTGCCTCTCTACCACCTCCCGCGCATAAATCTCGTGGCGTGCCTTCATCCTGTTGGCATGATCAATCTCAACTATTCCATCGAGGCTCGACAGGATCTCGCTCAGTTTGTACGAAGAATTTATAGTCTTGAGAACGCTTGAAGCCGCTACATTGCTGATCCCTGTCCTGGGTAGCGTGCAAATACAGGCAAGGCACAGCCCGGTTCGCGTCATTGGATCAGTGACAGTTCCAACCTCATGCTCAATGATCTCGTCGAAGCCCTGCCCGTATGTAGCTTCCTTAAGCGCGATAAGAAGCTGCTTTCGGCTTCTGCCGAAGCGCTCCACCTTTTGCTGATATGGCAGCCGGCTGAATTCAGGAGCCGGATAGAACTGATCAATTCTAGAGATTAGAACAGGTACATCACTCATCCCAAACCGAGGCAACTCAATTGGAGTTAAGCGGTCGCCTAAATGCATCTTCACACGAGATGCCCACTCTCCTGATCTGACAGATGTTAATACCGCTACATTCCTGAATTTTGCATCGGAGGCGAACTCTCTGATTTCTCTCGCATGCATACTGAGATCATCAACCAGCACAATCGCTCTCTCGTGCTTCAGATAGGAAGAGAGTGAGTGCATTGCATCAAGGAACGGAGCTTGCCTTGGCTGGTAAAGGTAGACAACTTTGTCATGCTTGGTAGCCAGACGGAAGGCCAACCAGTTCGTAAAGGTTGACTTTCCTGCCCCGGCTTCGCCTGAAATGACGAGAATCGGGGCATGATCCATTTGCTCCAGCACCGACCTTTCCATTTCCTCAAAGCAACCCAGGACCGCGATTTCGCCTCTTGCGATGACGAACCAGTTAGGCCCGAACCCTTCGTAAAAGAGCTGGCGAAACTTCGCGGCGTTGTGTTCATTTTCAGACACAAACTTAGCCAAATCAGCAGAGGAGATCGCTGTGAAGCTCCGCAGATTTTCGAGGTCACGGAGGGATACACTTCCGTCGGACGGAAGTGAGATTGCTCGCAGCACCTCCTCAGGACTGATCCCATTGGGATAGAGCCTCAACAACTCGCTGACGAACTCCTCCGCCGTGCAACGAATGTGCTCAACACCTTCCTCTTGCAACGATGCTGTATCGATGGGCGAGAGATCAGACGGAGTAACAAGGTAGGAGACGCCGACATGCCCAGAAACGGGCCGGTATGCGGCAACGTGTTGTCGAAAGATCGGCTCATCGAGCGACGCACCAATCATCAAAATTATGAACTCTGAGTAGTCCTCACCGAGCTTTGTATACCATGGCTTCTGAAAAGCTAAGCTTGAAGCATAGTCGTTCTCGGAGAATATTATACCCGCTTCGAGACTGTCTGCTTTTCCATGAAGGAAGACAGTTTGCAGACTCCTAAAATCTCTCCATTCCTCCTTTCGAGCCGAGATGCCGTTGAAGACGCTCAGGTGCTGCCGCCGACGGTGAATACTAGGCTCTGTTAGCGCCTGACCCTGACTCTATGTGCCGTGGTTTGGCTGAGGAGGCTGGCCATGGCGGTGTTGTCGGACGAGCAATGGGCGGTGCTTGCGCCCATGGTGGAGGCGTGCCGGCCGCACGCGAAGGTGC
>DASYHP010000051.1:0-2135 GCA_035998495.1 Mesorhizobium sp. | reverse complement strand
TCGCCATCCACCAGAACCGGGTTCGTCCAACCATACTCGCGGATCGAGGCTGCGATCTGCGCGACCTGGGCATCCGAATGCGTGCGGGCATTGCGCGCGTAAGGGACCAAAGAGGCGAGGGGGCGGTACTCCACCTTCAGCCTGTCACTTGCTGGCTCCATTATGCCCAGCTCCCCTCGATCCACAGCAACTCAACTTGCGCCGCAGTCTACCACACGAGCTAAGTGTCTGACATCACGACGGGATTGCGCTGGGCTGCGCTTCATTGCGCTGGGGCTTGTCGGCCCAGCTTCCGCCCAGACGGCCGTTCGGGTGCTCTGCCAGGCCGATCAGCCTGCGGGGTCAACAGTTGGAGGTGTCCGAAGCCTGCCCGCTCACGCGGGCGCATCTGGCCGCGCAAAGAGTTCCGGCTCAGGGCTTTGGCCGATAAGCGCAAGCCCGTAAGCGATGGCTTCGAACTGGTTGGCTGAAGTCAACCGCTCTTCGCCGAAGCGTGCGATGAAGGAACGGCGAATCGCCGGAACGAAGGAGGTGCCGCCGGTGAGGAAGACGCGATCGATCGCCTCTCGGGGCACGCCCGATCTCCCAAGCGCCTCGTCGAGGCCCGCCGTGATCCGCACCACGTCCGGAGCAATCCAGGCCTCGAACTCAGGCCGGGTGATGCGAGCCTCAATTGGGAGCCCGCCGGCGCGGAACTGGAACGACGTCTCTTCGTCTGTCGAGAGCGCGACCTTTGCCTTTGAGACGGCACGATAAAGCGCAAACCCTTGATCCTCCTCCACCAGTTCAGCGAAGGCCTCCAGAGGTTCAGGCTCCATCGCTGTGCGGGCAAAGGCGCGCAGATCCTTCAGATCGCCCGAACTCTTCATGAGGGCGAGATCGTTCCAGCGCGAGAGATTGCCATAGTAGTGGTTCGGGATGGAAAGGAGCTTGCCGCCCATGCCGCGGTAGTGCCCGCCCTTGCCCAGGCGCGGGGCCACGACCCGGTCCACCATCCGGGCATCGAAGGCGTCGCCGGCGACGCCTACGCCCGCATGGCCCAGCGGCTCCGCCGCAAGCTGCCCGCCTTTGCGGGAAAAGTGCATGACGGAGAAGTCGCTGGTGCCGCCGCCAAAGTCGGCAACAAGCACCGTGGCGTCCCGCTCCAGCCCAGCGGCGTAGAAGAAGGCCGCGCCAACGGGCTCGTAGACATAGCGCGCATGGCCTGCGCCGAGGCGCTCGAAGGCGGCGCGATATCGGCTGATGGCAAGCGCGTCATCCGGGTTGCGGCCCGCGAAGCGCACCGGGCGGCCCACGACGACGCGCGGCGCCTCCCTCAGATCGAGATCGTCGGCGTGACGCAGCAGCGTGCGCAGGAAGGCCGCAAGCAGGTCCTCGAACCGGAAGCGCTCGCGGAAGATGCGGGTCTCTTGAAAGCTCGCGCTGCCTGCGAATGTCTTGAAGGACTGGAGGAAGCGGTGAGGATCGGCCCCCTCCAGGAACTGCTCAATGGCGAAGGGCCCACCCTCGAACCGAGTGACGGCGCTCGCACCCTTGCGCTCATCCCAGAAGCAGAGCGCCGTGGCGTAGACGCGCAACCGCTCGCCACGATGGTCGAAGGTGACGGCGCGCGCGTGGCCATTCGGCCCCGCCACCGCCACCACGGTGTTGCTCGTGCCGAAGTCGATGCCAACGGAGAGCGGCGGCGCTTGTGTTGCGTGAGGCAAGGATGGCTCCTGCTTGCGGGGAGCCGGCCCGTGTAGAGCAGTTCGCGTGCGCGGTATACGGTGGCCGCCGTCATGTGGGACGCGAGGCGAGACACATCTGCTTCCCGGGCACTCGGCGTTCCCAACGGGGTGCCCGGCGCTTGCGCCGGCTTATGTCGGAACAAGCACGGGGCGCTTCGGAGAGCGCGAGGGGCACTTCGTTTTGCCCGAGGCGTTTCGCAGCCCAAATCCGGCTGCTTCCGGCAATGATCTGGCCCGCCTTGCCGTCCAGGATCGGCACCGTCCGGCTGCAATTCGGATAGACGCCGCAAGTTGCTCAACCCCTTGCAAACATTGGGCTCCAGCGTTGCGGGCGAGGGGACGAGAACCTCCACAGATCTCCCCTCCACCTTGTCCGCCGGCCAAGCCCTCTCAGCCGATTGCCGCGGC
>DASYHP010000048.1:0-11860 GCA_035998495.1 Mesorhizobium sp. | reverse complement strand
GGTGAAGAGATAGGCGGTCGGTCGTCGTTCAAAGATGCGGGCGATCTGCTGGGCGATGAAGGCGGCCCGGCAGTCTTCGTCGTAGACGCCGGCAAGCCGCAGGATCACAGTCTTGATGTCCCCGCGCTCGCTGGCGATCAGCTGTTCGGTTTCGGCTTTCGAGCGTGGGTAGGCCCAGGGTGGATCGAGCGGCGCGTTCTCGTCGATCCTTACGCCCTTGTCCGGGCTTGGGGCATGTACGAGCAGCGTGCTCGAGAAGATGAACTGCTCTGTGCCGAGTTCCTTGAGCGCTGACAGCAGCCGCCGAGTGCCCTGCACAGTCACGGCATCGTACTTCGGGTTGTCCTCTCCGGTCGTGTCATAGTAGGCCGCGAGGTGGGCGACGGAGGCGATGCGCCCACCGCTCAACTCGCGTACCCCGTCGATCGCCCGCCTGACGCTCTTGTCTGAGGTTAGGTCGATCTCGATCGTCTCCATGCCAGCCGGTGCGTGCTTCGGCTTGGCAACATCCAGGCCGATCACGCGGTAGCGGTCGATCAGACCTTTTGCGATCGCCTGCCCGAGAAAGCCGCTCGAGCCGGTGATCAGGACTGTAGGACGAGCAGTCTTCTCCTGCATGCCAGGGCCCTTTCGGGGAGATCACTCGCAAACACCCGCCCTAGCGGGATGTTCCAGACACCTGGCCGGGCCTCTACAGCGGTGACCAGATCCGTTCGCTTTCAGCTTATAACCGCCCAAAGCAGCCATTCCGATCTCGGCCAACTTCTGCCGCTTAGCCCTAGGCCACCGCTCGCTGCGCCGCCCACTCCCGCGGAAAACCATGCAGCAGCATCTGCCGCTGCATGGCAGCTGACTGCCTGCCGTCCAGAATGGCTTCCACGATGTCGGGCGCAAGCAGCGTCAGGCGCACGATGCGCGCCACAAACGACGGGTCGAGCTTCTTGGCACGAGCGAGATCGCCAATGGTGGCGTAGTGGCCCTCGTCCAGCAGCCGCTGGAAGAGAAATGCCTGTGCAATCGTCTTCACGAGCGCCTCGTCAACGCCTGGCTGCGGCTTTGCCCATTGTGGCATGCTGGCCTGTAGCGCTCCCGCCGGCGCAATCACGACCTTGCGGCACCCACGCCTGCGGAACTGCATGGGCACATGCACGGCCAGCGTCTTGCCGTCTGGGCTGAGCCGGGCAGCTGGCACATTGGCCGAAGTCATCGTGCTGTCCATCATCATGCAGCCCGCCTCTGGTCAGGACGCCCGTTCAGGTCAGCCACAAGCGTCGCCATTCCATCCGTGCGCAGGTGCACAGTGACGCCGCTTGTGCTGACGTCCACCCTGCTGACCAGCAGCTGAACGATCCGCGCCTGCTCGGCTGGGAACAGCTCGTCCCAGAGCGGATCAAGCTGAACAAGGGCGTCGCGCACCTCGGCCTCTGAGACGCACGTGCCCGTGCCCTGGTTGCTTGTCTCTCGTTCCAGCTCCTTGGCAGCGAGCCACGTCCTGACGATCGTCTCAGGCGCCCTCAGCATGGCCCTGAGCTGATCGATGACGGCCCTCTCGATCTCCCCTGCGCCCACACGCTGGATGGAGCACGTGGATGGCCCAAGCTTCTGGACGGAGGTGGTGACGTAGTAGCGGTAGAGCTTGCCGCCCTTCTTTCGCGTGTGGCTCGGGGCCATGGCCTTGCCGTTGGGCGCAAAGATCAGGCCCTTCAGCAGTGCAGGCGTTTGCCGTCGCGTGGTGGCTGCCCTGGCGCGCGGGTCATGCTCGATGATGCTCCTGACCTTGTCCCACAGCTCGCGCGTGATGATGGCGCGGTGTTCGCCGGGGTAGGAGATGCCCTTGTGCACGGCTTCGCCGATGTACAGGCGGTTGGCGAGAAGCTTGTAGAGCAGGCCCTTGTCGAAGGGCTGCCCGTTTCGGCGTGTCACACCTTCGGCCACCAGCATGCGCGCAAGCACCGTGCCGGAGCCGATGGACAGAAAGCGCTCGAAGATGCTCCGGACAAGCGCGGCTTCTTCAGCGTGGATCACGAGCTTCCTGTTCTCGACCCTGTAGCCCAGCGGCACCGTGCCGCCCATCCACATGCCTTTCTTCCGGCTGGCGGCGAACTTGTCCCTGATGCGCTCCCCGATCACCTCGCGCTCGAACTGCGCAAACGAGAGCAGGATGTTGAGCGTCAGCCGGCCCATGCTGGTTGTGGTGTTGAAGCTCTGGGTGACGGAGACAAACGTGACCTGATGCACGTCGAAGAGGTCCACGAGCTTGGAGAAGTCGGAAAGCGAGCGGCTCAGGCGATCGATCTTGTAGACCACCACGACATCAACAAGGCCGTGCTCGACATCGCGCAGGAGGCGCTGCAGGGCTGGCCGCTCCAGCGTGCCACCTGAGACGCCGCCATCATCATAGCGGTCGGGGACGAGCACCCAGCCCTCAGCACGTTGCGAGCAGATGAACGCCTCACACGCTTCCCGCTGGGCATCGAGGGTGTTGAACTCGGCCTCGAGCCCCTCGTCCGTGCTCTTGCGGGTGTAAACGGCGCAGCGAACCTTGCGCACGGGAGGTTTGGGAGCAGAGGCGGGTGCGCTGTGGCCGCTGCGATCACTTGCAGGTGCCCTGCCCCGTGGCTTGGTGGCGAGCGGCATGGTGGTGTCGGACATCGTGGTGGCGCGCATCAGCCCCGCCCTCCCCGGCTTGAGCGCAGGCCGAAGAAGAGCGGTCCGTTCCACCGCGTGCCGGTGATCGCGCGGGCAACGCTGGAGAGGGAGGTGTATGGCCTGCCCTCCCACTCGAAGCCGCCCTCCAGAACCGTCACCGTGTGGTCGATGCCCTGCCACTCGCGCAGCAAGCGGGTACCGACCAGCAGGTTCTGATCGGGCGAGGAGGTGCCCTTGCTTTTGCCGCGGCCGGCCTGAGCCTCGGCCTCAAGTTCGTCGGCCAGGGCAGCAAGGCGCTTCTTCGTTTCCGGCTTCAGCCCGCCATAGGCGAGTTCCTGAATGCGGTAAGCAAGCCTGCTCTCGATGAACTGGCGGCTCGAGCGCGGCGGCTCGCCTTCGTTCAGCTCGCGCCACATCTTCTGCAACTCTGGCATAGTCATCGCAGGCAACGCTGCAAGGCGGGAAAGCACGCCAGGATCGGAATGGCGGCTCGGCTGAACGCTGATGCCGGCCGACAGTGTTGACGATGGGCGCCCCCTCAGGGGCGGCAAGCCGGCTGGTTCAGGTGCTATGGTCTGGTCGGGGAGGCTGGTTAGCATGACGACTCTCCTTGGCAGGGGTCGTCACACACGCTCTCTTCAGCCACGGAGTGTAGCGAACGATCCGGGCCAGGAGCAGATAGTCTGCTTGACTGGCGGGCTTTCAGCCGAACCAGCCCGAGCGCCAGGATCGACGCGAGTTCGGTGAGTCGCTCGTCGGCGCTCATGCGCTCGGGGCTGAAGGCGTTCGGGCCTGCCATGGCGTGGGTTCCTGGTTTGCAGCTTGTCTTTGCCAACCAGTGTCAGTCTGCAAACTGCTCTCCGCCAAGCAGGGCGCGAAGAGCCGGGAACCGGACCGCAAACAATTGTGGGCTTGGCGGCAATGGGGTAGCCGAGCGTACTCGTTCGCGTTATGTTCCACGCTAGCGCGGGCGAGTTGTCCGCCGTTGAGTAGTGCACATGTGGAGCATTGAGAGCCTGACTTCGCTGGCGGCCAAGCCGATCGGGAGAGAACTGGAGGACGCTGCCAAGGCCTTCTCCAGGCCCTCCTTTCTGCAAGTGTTCAAACGTGCTGAAGCAGAACGAGACCGGCTTTTTAGCCGCTTCACAGATGAGCCTGAGCATGAACTCAGGCGCGCCGACGACAAGGTGGACAGGGCTAGCAGGCTTCTGCGAACTGCGCTGAGAAAAAGGTTAAGGGCAGGCGAGTTGATCGCGACCGGCATCAAGGTGCCTGCATCCCTCTTATCACCGAGGCAGGTGATCGGACCTGAGCTGTGGCGTGTGCTTGAGCCCGACTTCGACGACTCCTCAGCGCGCGGGGCCGGGCTTACGGTAGTGGACGTGCTGGTTTGTGAACCGCACGAGCTGGAAGCTCATGTTTGTCGCGTAGCGTCCGAGGACACGGGGGAGGCCGCTGCGTCGCCAGTCGGCATTTGTAACAGCAACTACACGACTGTTCGGCTCTCTGAGGGCGAGTTCCTGCTCGGGCCTGTGCAGGCCAGCGTCATCCGAGAGCTTCACCAGGCTAGCCTCACCCCTGACCCTTGGCGCACCGGCAGAGCAGTTCTCGACGCCGCCGGATCGAACTCAAAGGGGATCAGGGATGTCTTCCAACGCCACACTGATCCGAGCTGGCGCCTCCTGATCGAGGAAAAGCGCGCCAGGTACCGGCTCCGAGTGTCGCTCAAGGTTTTGGAGGCGGCAGAACCCAACTGATACAGGCCGTCAGTTGCGCGTCAGTCTAGCGTCAGGCGACTCTGACGCCCGCTAAGTTGCACGCTCTCCAGCGCACTTAAACGCAAGCTGGAGAATGGCTGCATGTCCCCCATGTACTTGAACCAAGAGGAACTCGCCCGCCGCTGGCGCGTGAGCCCCAGAACACTTGAGCGCTGGCGCTGGCTCAAGACAGGCCCGCGTTACCTTAAGCTCGGCGGCAAGGTCGTCTACGCGCTTTCCGACGTCGAGGCTTACGAACGCAAGCGACGGGCCAGGACACACGCGTCCTTGCTTGGTTCGTGGCCCCACACGCCGCAGCCAGCTTCCTCTGACACCTCCTTGTCCGACGATGATTCAGCCGGCCCGCGTGGCTGACCGCTGACGCTCCGAGCAGACTGGCCGTAACCGCCAGAAGCCTCAACCCTGACCTTCGTCCCCCTGTGCGAATTCAACCAAGGACCTGATCCATGAACATCCGTCACCAGATCCATGAAGCCATCGTTGCCGACCTTTCCAACGTGGCCGAGCACACCCGGCGCACCTTTCGTTCTGACCTGAGCGCGCCCGCCGACGCCAAGAGCTGGAACCACGAGATCCGCTACACCTTCGCGGACGGCTCAGCCGTCACGCTGAATGCCACGTCATCGGATGCTACTGTGTTTCCTGCCTCGGCAGGCTTCGAGATCCTGTCGTTCAACCCAAAGCCGGGAACGACTCCGGAGCGGCAGGCGATCCGGACCGGGTTCCAGCGCGAGCCGGTGATCGCCTGGATCATCCACTTCGACCATGGCGTGATCGTGGAAGCTGTTGGCCCGGAAGAGTCCGGCACCTATGGCACGGCCACCTTCCGCGCCATCAGATTCCCCAGCGGGCAGATCCAGTGGAAGGGACCCTACACGCAAGCTGACGTCGAGCCCTTCCTCGCCTCAGAAGAGGCCTGGATCGATCATGTGCTCAAGGTGTGGGCCGCCCAGCATGCCGAAGAACAGGAGCGGCTGAACTCGCGTTGCCGTCTTTGTGGCGCGCGGCATGCCGACCTGCATGAGCACGATCTGCCGTTCTGAGCGGCCCAGCCGAAATGAGCCGGCCCTCGCTTGCGGCAGAGAAGGCGAGCCTCGTCGAGCGCCACACAAGTGTTGAGGCACGACAGGAGTATGGCGAGCACCTGAAGACTGTCACGCTGGACGGCCTGACCCGGCTCGAGCGCATTGCGCTCGGCCACCATCTCACGCGGTCCCGGCCAGGCAAGCCGTTCAGCCGGGCAGAGCGGCGGATGAGCGAGATCAACCGGCTGATCGCGCACCGCCATAGCGGCACGATCCCCGAGCACGACGACCCTTGCGACGGCTATGTCTTCGCCATGGCGCACTTGATCCATGCCGAGCTCGACGATCCAGCCGACCAGCTGGATGTTTTTACGCAATGGCTCGAAACTGTCGCACCCTGGGCGGATGCGAACGCTTTGGCCCTGAAGGTTCTCGCCAGCATGCACCCAAGGCGCAAGCATATGAGGGACCGTGCCGCAGGGCGTGCGGTCAGGCTCCTCTTTACCGAGCGCGAGGCGCTTGGCATTTCCACCCTGTCGCCCGCCGACATGACGCCTGGTGAGTTCAGGCAATGGCAGAAGCAGTCCAAGCGCAGGGCGGATCGGGAGCGAGCGGCCCGACGCAGGCGTGCGGCCGGCGCCAAGCGGCAGGCGGAGTCGGTAGAAAGCGCGGCACCATGGAAGGCGCTTGGGATCAGCCGTGCAACTTATTACCGACACCGTGAGACTGTTTCGTCGCCAGCATGTGAGACTGTTTCGTCGCCACTTGTAGAGTCAGGACTGGATGCGACGAAGCTGTCTCAACGGGCCCAAGCGTCCAGCCTTGAAGCCTTGGCGTGTGACGCGGATGGGGGCGAGCCCCGACCGGCCCAGGGTGGCGTGGAACAACAGCGAGGAATGGGACGTGCCCGCGCGCGGGAAGCGCGCCGGGCTTGCGCCCTCCATCAGGAGGCCAGGGTCCAAACGGGAGATCAACCCATGAAGCAACTCGACCTGTTCGGGCACGAGCCTCCCGCCCTGGGCCGGTTTGCTGTACGCCATCGGCGTTGATTCGTTGCAAACGCGGCCCGACTTGGACGGATAGAGAGCGCATGCTGGCGTGACCGGCCTGCACTAAAACGCCATCTGCTGGGCGGCGGCGCCAAGCCGTCCGCCCCCGACACGCGGCTCGGTCCGCAGCCCTGACGACGCGCTAAACTGAGACGAACGTGGTGCCCGTTCAGTTGGGGGCTTGGCGCCCCCTGCCCGCCGTCAGCTTGACCCGTGCTGCCGCCTCGTTCTGGCCGGCGACACGACGGCACCATCGACCATGGAGTAGCGGACAAGCCGGGCTGCGCCGTCGTCGGATCGACTCGCGCCAGGGCCGACGCGAACCTCGTTGCGGCTGTGCTCTACGATGCAGAACAAAGTGCACCGGCGTGCAAGACGCGCTTGAGCAACCTGGCGCTCGCGCAGCGTCCGCGGCGGCCATGAAGCCACCGCAAAGACCTCAGCCAAGCACCTGCCGCACGGCGCCGCGTGAGCCACGCAGCCCCACGCAGCTACGCGTAGCCGAGCGCAGAACTGTCATGCTTACAGGTACTTAGCCCATCTGTTAGACTGCTGGGCATGGATCAGGCGCAGGCTACGGGCAGACTGGCAATGGATGGGGACGTTCCCGGCGGGTCTATGCCAGCAGACCCGGGGGGGCGGTCAAAAGTCCCCAGCTCCGGGCCTTCGAACCGCACGTGGCTCACGCAGAGATTTTTTCCCGCCCTATAAAAAAATAGCCATCCGGCCCTGAGGCCGTCCATCTTGAGTGTTGAGTTGCTCCTATGATCAGCCGCGGCCGCCCGCCTTACGAGCCATCCGAGAAGGACCGGCGCATCGTGGAAGCCATGAGCGGCTGGGCCATTCCGCAAGATCGCATCGCGCTTGTGCTGGGCTGTGACCCCAAGACGCTTCGCAAGCACTTCGGCACTGAGCTCGAGATTGGCTCAGCCAAGCTCGAGGCGCAGCTGGCGCAGAACCTGCTGAGGATCGCGCAAGGACACGACAGGCAGGCGCTGATCGCCACCATCTTTGCGCTCAAGAGCCGCTTCGGCTGGGTGGAGGCAGCCCTTCCTCCTGTCCCGCGCGAACGCGAGCTGGGCAAGAAGGAAGCTGCGATGCGGGCTGCCCATAGCCCGCCCGAGGATCTGGAATGGGAAGAGCTGCTGAGCCACAGGGCAAACTGAACACGTCAGGGTGTGCAGTGATCGCCTCAGTAGAGAGCGCCCAGCCCCCATACGGGTCCCTCTTGGCGCACCCTCTGCATCACGGGTCGGGCCGCCCGCGAGATCCCGCTAGGGCCAGACTCCCTTTTACGCATTTCGTTTCGTTTTGGAGGCTCTGAACAAGCCGATGCGATCAGCTGAGAGGGACGGGCCGGCGGACAAGGTGGAGAGGCGCTCCATGGAGGTTCTGGTCCCCTCGCCCGCAACGCCAGAACCCAACGTTTGCAAGGCGTTGAGCAGCTTGCCGCCTCCCGTGGGAAGTGGGGCTGGGCGGTGCCGGCGCGTGTTTATTAGGGGGTGGAATTATTGCTTGGCAGCGTCGGTTTCTGGCCGCAAGGAGCCTCAAAGAAAACGAAGTGCCCCAGTGCAGTTTCCGAAGTGCCCGGCTCTCCTGAGCACAGCAGCGAGGAACTGCTTGCCCGGTGACAGCCGCTCGGTTTTGCCCCACACAGCCGGCCCGACGCGCCGAGCCGTTCCATCATTGCAGGAGACCAGTTTGAGCGACCAGACCGACACCCAAGCGCGAGAGGCCACCGACCATCGTGATCTCACCGTTGCGATCGTCAGCGCCTATGTGGCCAACAACAGCCTTGAAGCAGCCGAGCTGCCGGCGCTGATTGCAGGCGTGGCCTCAGCCCTTGCAGCCCTCGCCAACCCCGCTGTGGAGCCGGCAGCCCCTGCCCCCACGCCCGCCGTGAACCCCAAACGCTCGGTGTTTGCGGACTACATCGTCAGCCTTGAGGACGGGAAGCGCTACAAGACGCTGAAGCGGCATCTGAGCACGAAGGGGCTGACGCCCCAGCAGTACCGCGAGAAGTGGAGTCTGCCCGCCGACTACCCAATGGTTGCTCCCACTTACGGCGAACGGCGATCCGAGCTGGCGAAGAGCCTTGGGCTGGGCAGAAAGCGCAACCCAGGGGCAGACGAGCAGGAGCCCACCCCTTCAGATCAGGCGATGGCGGCGGAATAAGAAGCTCAGCCCGTTATCTCGGCCAGTGTGTTCTCGATGGCTGAGATGTTGAGCTCAAGCTGCGCCACGCGTTCGAGCACCCGGTTGTGCGGCATGCCCGTGTGCTCGGCGGCTGCCATCAGCAGCTTTCGTTGTTCGTCCCTGAGGCGGCTCGCGAGCGCCTCAAGCTTTGATCTGTCTGGTTCCATAGCCAAGGGGCTTACCGCACACGCGTTGCTGTGAGAAGATCGCGCTCCGCCTATCAAGGACAACCATGATGAACGGCAGGGATCATCGCAATGGGCGCCGCCGTGGCTTTGGCGAAGAGCCAGGCAACTTTCCCGCAGAAGGCGAGGAACCCAGATACTTCCAGCGCCAGCCGGCGGCTTCCGGGCCGGCCGTTGATGCCGAAGTGCTCTGGTTCAACGCGAGCAAGGGCTTTGGCTTTGTAAGGGCGTCGGACGGCTCGGAAGCCTTTCTGCACATCCGCGCCTTAGAAGCGGCGGGACACAGCAGCGTTTCCGAAGGCGCACGCTTGAAGGTGATGCTTGAGACGGGCCAGAAGGGCAAGCAAGTGTCTCAGGTGCTTGAAGTCACGGGAACAGCGGCGCCGAGCAGCCCTGCCCAGCGCCCGCCTCGCGCAGCACCTCGTGGCCCCGCCTCAGATGCGCCCGAGCAGGAGCGCGAAGGCACGGTGAAGTGGTACAATGCCGACAAGGGGTTCGGCTTCATCAGCGTGGGTGGTGGCGAGAAGGATGTGTTCGTCCATGCCACGGCTCTGACCCGCGCCGGCCTGTCCACGCTCGCAGAAGGTCAGCGCGTGATGGTGGGCGTCATCCAGGGCCAGAAAGGTCCAGAGGCACGAACGCTTCGGGCTCTCTGAGGCGTACTTGGAAGCAGCGTTCGGCCCGCGCGCCCTTGCCGACCAGGTGGTTATCCCCAGTGCGCATGGGCACCCATAGTGGCTGCAGGAGCCGACAAGCAGCCAATTTCTGGGCAGAGACGCTGGATCTGACCTGCCGCTTCAGCTGTCCAGAGGCCATGGTTGTGGCTCTGATCCCAACCATACAGCGCCGAAAGAGCAAAGACGGCCAGCAAGTAGCGCATGGGTACCACCCTTCAGGACAGCATCAGCATGGCTGCCAGGAAGTTACCAAAACCTGAGCAAATTTGATCGTTGCCGGGAGGTGGCTGACGAAGCGACCGTGGATCGGCCCTCGCATAGCTGGGAGCTGGCTGCTTGCATGACGCTTGAACCAACCCGGCTCTGGGCTACGCGACCTTCTCCTCCAGTTCAGTGCTCGTTGGGCTTGGGCCGACGTCCCCTTGCTGCTCCTCAGGCTTGAGTAGTTCCAGCGTCTGCAGTGTTCGCGCGTTGTAGGCTGTCGTGGCGATAAGTTGCTCCCAGAGCTCACTGATGGCCTGCGCCACCTGGAACGCTGCTTGAGGCGCGTCACTGGCCTTCATCGTGTCGACGAGGGCGCGAATGCGCTGCTGCCCCTCCTCAATGCGCTTGTTCAACTCAGCCACGCTGGCGAGCGTGAGGTCAGGATCCTCAAGGGCGAGGCGAACTTCTGCGGCCATGAGCTTGGCAAGCGTGCCATGCTCCCTGAGCAGGTCGATCAGCTTCTGCGGCATGGAAACGTTCAGGGTGGGGCGTCAGAGGCAACCACTGGGCCACCGCCTGCTCAATGGGTGAGGTCGCCTGCTACACACCAGATCACGAAGTAGCCGATTGTCGCCGCAGCACTGAGTGCCAAAGCCGAAAGTTCGAGCTCGATCATTGTCTCCTCCCTACAGACAAGAACTAGCACTCCGGCCATTCCTGGGAAGTGGTGCGGGGGCACTTCGGAAACGATGAGGGGGCACTTCGTTTTGCCTGTCATAAAGGATGTTGAAGTCGCCACGCTAGCAAGGCACGACCCCCCTTAGTTCGGCGGCAGCTCGGCCAGTTTCGGCTCGGCAGGCTTTTGGGCGGCGGTGGCATAGGACGCGCCAGCGGCTGCAAGCATCACCATGCCCACACCGAGCACCTGCTTGCCTGCCAGAACCTCGCCCAGAAGGATGAAGCCGGCGAGCACGCCGAAGGCAGGCTCAAGGCTCATCAGCACGGCAAAGGTGCGGGCCGGCAGTCGCGGCATCGCATAAAACTCAAGCGAGATCGGGATCACGGTGGAGAACAGCGCCACCAGCACCGCCCAGGGCAGGATCGCGGGTGACACGAGGGCGCCTCCAGCCTCGGCGACGCCGAAGGGCAAGATGAGAAGGGCTGCCAGCGTCACGGCGATCGGAGCGGTCACGGCGCCGAAGCGCAACGTCGCAACCCGGCCCACAACGATGTGGAGGCCCCACCCGGCCGCCGCAGCGAAGGCCCAGAACAAGCCTACGGGATCAAGGCTGGCCACACCCTCACTTGGTCCGACGAGCGCCCAAACGCCGCCTGCCGCAAGCAGCGCCCACACGAAGTCGGTGGGCCGCCGCGAGTTGAGGATGGCAACGGCGAGCGGACCCAGGAACTGGATGGCGATCGCTGCTCCAAGCGGCAGCCGCTCCACGGCAAGGTAGAAAAACTGAATCGTGCCGCCCAAGGTAACGCCAAGGCAGAGCAGCGGCCAGACCTTCTCGCCCTCAGGCCAGGTGCGCCAGGGCCGAAACAGAGCGAGCATCAGAACTGCGCCGAGCGCAAGCCTGAGGGCTGCTGCTCCTTCCGCACCGATCAGGGGAAACAGGCTCTTAGCCGCGGCAGCACCAACCTGGAAGGACGCAGTCGAGCCCAGAATGGCGCACAAAGGCAGGGCAACGCCCCACCGCCTCTCAGACCAGCCCTCCAAAGCCACGCTGTCCTCTCCGTTCGCGAGGCGGTGTCTGGGGGAAGACAGTGGAGGACGCAAGGACCTTGGGCTGGAGGGTAAAAGCCGTGGTCACTCGCCTGCGCAAACAAACTGGAAGGAGCGCAATCCTGTCAGGCTGCCTGGCACGTGGCCTGCAGAGTAGAATGCCACCTCAGGGCCATGCTGCCCTTGGTTGGATGCGGAAGCACGATGGAACAGGCTGGGCCCAGCGAGCTGAAGGTGGAGTACCGCCCCCTCGCCTCTTTGGTCCCTTACGCGCGCAATGCCCGCACGCATTCGGATGCCCAGGTCGCGCAGATCGCAGCCTCGATCCGCGAGTATGGTTGGACGAACCCGGTTCTGGTGGATGGCGA
>DASYHP010000090.1:0-7145 GCA_035998495.1 Mesorhizobium sp. | reverse complement strand
ACGAAGCTGCGCGCGGCTATGCCGCCGACGGGTGGCCGGGGTCCACATGAGGCTGTCCAGACTGGCTTCGACAACCGTCCGGAACCATACCTCGCCCCGGCCATCCACCCCCGCCACCGAGTTTCAAGACAGCCTCTAAGTGCGACGAAGGACTTCTCATGCAAAGTGAGAGCATCCTTTGCGAGCGCCCAAATCGCGAAATATCCGGCGAAGCCGATTGCGCATATGGTATTGATGTAACTTCTAGTCTCTGAGTAGGTGAGCGTTAGAAATTCCTGGAGGTCTCGCTTGATCTGATCCGCATGCTTATGCCACTGGTTAGCTTCCTCTCTCAATTCGGCAGCAGACCGCTGGTAGCCCAGGGTATCGTTTAGGTGCTCCAGTGAGCGCCACATCGCGTCGATTTCGCCCCGCAGATGCGCTAACGCCTCTTGGTTCTGATCGTCCATTTGTGCATCCCGAGGCCGCGCCAGCTTTGGGCGTCAGCTTAGATCGTTGCTAGCCGCCACGGCGAGCCCTTCCCGACTCAGGAAAACGTTCCTAGTTTGTTCGTCCATGGTGGAGACCGTGGGCGAGGCATGGCAGTTCGGTTGGCGCGCACTGATGCGCTGCCTGCACCGGGAGCCGCGCACCGAGAAGTCCTGTGACTTCCGGCTTGAGCTGGACATGGACACGCTGCTTGTGTCGAAGGGGCCGAGCTTCCCGCTGGACCAGCTTCCCGAACGTCTGATTTGTCCGCGCTGCCGCAGCCGGCGTGTGGCGGTGGCCTACTCTCCTCCGTCTCTGGCGCAGACGCAGGCGGCAACACGACCGGAGCGCATTCGCAGGCTGCCGCCGCTGATCGAGCAGCTAGAGCCGCCCAAGGAGCTGCGGTATGCCATCAAGGAAATCATGATGCCGGGCAGGCCACCCGTGGTCATCGCCACTGCCGAGAGCTTAAGTGTCGCGACGGCGGCCTATGAGCAGGCGAAGGCCGAGTTGCATGGGCCCAAGGTCATCTTGCTGCGCGAGGGCAAGGTGATGCGGAACAGCGAGGAGGAGCGGGTGCAGGCCCTGTGCGACCGGCCAGGTAGTAAGCATTCTTAGGAACTCAGTCGGGCCGAACGGAATTGTTCGCTCCCAACGGGAGCGCAACCATGGACGAAGCCCTTGCCCGCCTGACGGCGGTGTCGCAAACGAACGACGACCTCGCGGCCTCAGTCCTGAGTGCATGCGCCGAGCTGGCCAGTATCGCCTCCGAGGGCGAGCCCAAGCAGCGTCACACCGCCACGCATTTGCGACGGAAAGTCCTCCAGAGAGCGCGCCGTCATAAGTTCACCCGGGCGCTAGGCTCTGTTAGCGCCTGACCCTGACTCTATGTGCCGTGGTTTGGCTGAGGAGGCTGGCCATGGCGGTGTTGTCGGACGAGCAATGGGCGGTGCTTGCGCCCATGGTGGAGGCGTGCCGGCCGCACGCGAAGGTGCCGCCTTCTGATCTGCGGCGCACGGTTGAAGCGATCATCTGGCGTTGTCAGAACGGGGCCAAGTGGCGGGCTGTCCCTGATGAGCTAGGGCCGTGGTGGAAGGCCGCGCAGATCTTCATCCGCTGGGCGCGGCTGGGTGTGTGGGATCGGCTCCTGGAGATGGCCAAGGCTCGTGGTGTGGAACTCGGCCTGGCCTTCATCGACGGAACGTCCGTTCGGGCGCACGCCAAAGCGGCGGGGGCGGCCAAAAAGGGGGAACTGCGCGAGGCCATAATGAAGGTGAGGCGCTTGGGCGGTCTCGTGGCGGCTTTGGCACAAAGGCCGTAGTGGTGGCCGACAGTTCCGGGCGCGCCGTCGCGTTCACCGTTGCGCCAGGGCAGGCGCATGAACTGCCCCATGCCGTGCCCTTGCTCAACCGCCTGCCGGGCGTGCCGCGCTGGGTTGTGGCCGACCGCGGCTTTGCCAGTCACGCTTTTCGCGAGCACATCTGGAGCATGGGCGCCCGACCAGCAATCCCGTCCAAGCGCAACGAGCCGCCTGTCGCCTGCCCCGAATGGGCCTATGCCCATCGTAATCGCGTCGAGCGGCTGTGGGGCAGGCTCAAAGAGTGGCGGGCCGTCGCCACCCGATACGAGAAGACAGCCAGCTCCTTCATGGGCGTGCTCTGCCTCGCCGCCAGCATGGACTGGCTCAGACGCTAACGGGGCCTAGGGAGAGCAAAGAGCAATCGCTCGCGTGGGCGCTGCGATTTCGGGCCCACACCTGACAGTGTTTCCGTCAGGCTCGACGAGCGGGACAGCTCCGCCGCTGCAAAGCGCGCTTACCACCGTTTCGCCCTCTGGGCATGTGGCCAGCCGATCGCCTTCCACAATGCTCAACGATGATCCAGGTGCACCTGGATCCCCTTTCTCGCCGATCGGGCCCTGCGGCCCGGGAGGGCCCTGTGGTCCAGGCGCACCCTGCGGACCCTGCTCTCCTATAGATCCGGGTGGACCTTGCGGACCGGGCACTCCTTGGGGGCCAGGTTCTCCTGCCGGTCCCGCTTCGCCTTGGGGGCCAGGTTCGCCTTGAGTGCCAATTGGCCCGGGCGGGCCGGCTTCGCCCGGTGGTCCCGCTGGACCAGCAGGACCAACTTCACCCACTGCGCCGGGAGGGCCAGCGGGTCCGACTTCTCCTGCCGGTCCGGGCACCCCGATCGCGCCCGCCTCGCCCTTGGGTCCAGGCAGCCCGGCAGGACCAGGTCCACCTTGCGCACCCCGATCGCCTTTCGGCCCGGGTGGTCCGGCTGGGCCCCGCTCGCCTCGTGCGCCGATCTCTCCTGTGGGTCCAGGAGGCCCAATCTGCCCAGCTGGGCCTGGGAGACCGTCAGGCCCAGGTGGTCCGGGTGGGCCTGCCTCACCTTGTGGACCTCGTTCACCTTGCGGACCTTGAGGACCAGGAGCGGGTTCGGTGCAACCGGCGACGGCAAGGGCAAGCGCGCTTGAGAGTATAAGGCCGTATCTAAAGTGCATCGCCCTGCTCCTGGAGGTGTTCACGTCGCCCGCCTGATTGGCAGCCATGAACCTAGGAGCCGAAGGCATGTCGGAAACCGTATGACACCCGCTTTATCTGCAGGGCGCGATCGATCTCCTGCACCGCTCGCCAGCAGTTATGGGCCTCCTCCATCGCGAGCATGGCCTCTCTGCGGCCCTGGCATGCTCTTCGCGACCCCTCCCGTCGCCACGCCGCTCAATCTACTGGCCGGCCCCCAGGATGCCCGGTCGTTAACCCAAGTTATAGCGCGGCGGAACTTGCAGCTCCTGAACGAGTTGCCGGCGCATGAGAACGATTGTCATAGCTGCCTGGCTTTGCTCACTTGCGAACCAGAGCTTCGCACAAGACACTCAGCTTGGAGAGGCGAGCCGGTTGGCGCGCAGCGGGGGTATTGCAACGGGGAAGGTCATCAGGAACGTGCTGGCGGCGTCGCCAGAGCCAACATCGTGTGAAGTTGCGACGTGGCCAAACATCCCGGCTGAGTGCCTGCAACGCTTTGAAGCTGTCAGGGTCGTGAAGGAAACGACTGCGGGGCCCACTGCGATGAGGGAAGCGAACGAGGCACCAGAGCCTCTTATGCCAAATCTGCGGCTCGCGACGGTGGATCCAGGGGCCGGTCGGGTTATCATGCAGATTTCACCGTCTATCATGACCGTGGCTTCCGACTAAGCTAGCCGAACCGCACTTCTGCGCATGCCTAGGCCCAGCGAACTGAAGCACGGCGAGCGCGAGACGAACTGTCAGAGAACTATGTGCGGTGGTGAGTGCTGCCACTGGCGAGCATTTGAACCTGCGACCTCCGGAACAATGCGACTGCTATACCAGCTGATCTACAGCGGCAACGGGTTCTTCCTAGCGCTGAGCCCTTAGTCCGCCCGTGCGAACGACAGTCCCGCCTCGGCTCGGGCAGAGGCTGTTCCCCAGTCTCGTTCAGCACTCGTTCATCCTTGGGGCGGCAGCAAGCGCCCTACAAAGTGATGATGGTTCAGCTGATCCCCAGCGTAAGTTGCTTGCGGGGAAAGCTGTCTTGGAACACGCGCATGTCGGCAGCGGAACAACTGGACTCGTGCACGTCCGACCCCTTGCGCATCAGCAGCGCAGTCCAGGGGGGCCGAGACGTGCAGCGGCTGGAAGTCGGGTCAGGACCTCACGGACCAGATCCCTGCGTCCTGCTACTAGAAGACAACGCCTTCATCAGCATGGCAATCGAGGAAGACCTCAGGGACGCCGGCTTTGCTGTTGTGGTTTTCAGCGCCTGTGATCCTGCGCTGGCGTGGCTGCGAGACCATATGCCTGATGCGGGCGTTCTGGACGTGAGCCTGGGCGATGAAACCTGCCTGAAGGTAGCCCAGCTGCTTCATCGCCGAAACGTGCCGTTCCTTGTTGCAACGGGAC
Source organism: Mesorhizobium sp. (assembly GCA_035998495.1). Classification (GTDB taxonomy): domain Bacteria; phylum Pseudomonadota; class Alphaproteobacteria; order Rhizobiales; family Rhizobiaceae; genus Mesorhizobium_B. The sequence continues at coordinate 2,755 of DASYHP010000090.1, read as the reverse complement.
GTGACAGCCATGAGGGCTTGCTGCCGGGGTTTGAAGACGTGACCTGGCTGCAGAAGCCTTTTCACACCGATGTTCTTCTCGGGGCTTTGCACGACATACTGCCACAGCAGAACCGCGGCTTACCCGCCGAAGTCTAGGAACCAGCTTCGGCCCGTGACGGCGGCTTAGGCGAGAGGCATCAGAGGGACCTTAAGGTCACGCATCTCGCTCTGCCTCCACCCTATCCTGTTCAATCACGACCTTCAGCCTTGATGCAAGTGTGAGTGACTGCCCCTCTAGGGCCTGCACCATGTCACGCGTGAGCAGAACGATCTTAAGCGCCCAGGCGCTCGCCTCACCTTCGGCTCTGCCATGCTCTGTCGCCAGATACATGGCCGCGGCATGGACCTTGGCGAAGTGTGTATCGCGCTGGTGCACTGGCAGCGTCAGCGCCTCCTCTGCTCGCCTGCGGATAAAGGTTTTAAGCTGTTCGGCCAATTCTTGAGCCGCGCGTCGCGTGTCATGTGTGCCGGCCTGACTGCTTGTCTCCATGGCTTACGCCTCGTGCACTCAACCCGTCCCTTACTGAAGGCGCCGGCTTGTAGGAGGCGTGGGTGTCACGAGGCTTGTGGGGGCCTAAGCTGGGGACCTCTAAAAACCCTCGAAACGGCACTTCGGGGTGAGTCTAAGCTACTGAAAAGGCTAGACTGAGACTATCACCGGAATGGGTTTTTAGAGGTGTCCAGCTGCCTATCGCGCTCCGATGCCAAGCGCACACAGGAGCCCCGCGTGGCCCCACGGCTGAGAGGGTCTTTTTCTTTGTGTCCGGCCCTGACTTGCGTGCGGGCGGCTCTAGGTCGTGCCACATGCCAAAGTTTCACAATGGCGGATCCACAGCCCGCAAGCTTGCCGAGAAGCTTGAGCGCACCAACGCAGCCGCCCAGCTTGCGATTGATCAGGAGCGCCTTGATCGAGAGCGGAAGACAGCGCGGCTCAAGGCGCTCAGAGAAGAGCGCGAGAAGACCATGCCGCAGCCGGACTAGGTGACACAGCCACGAAGAGGCAGATCGTCCAAGCTCAGCGCATCGACAGCCCGAGGCGCGACTTCGTAGGAACGAGCGCCTTGGGGCGATGTTGTTGAAGCGTCTGCAACTCCAGCACCGCCTTGGCTTCCGTCGAGGCAGGGCTTTTTATCAGGGACCCCGCCGCCCTTTCGGCCCCACAGGAGGTCGCGTGGGCGCCGCATCCAGCTTGATCTTCAGAGTCCTGATCTCCTCGGCCGCCATCAGCAGCTCGGAAGCAACGCTGTCAGCCGGCGTGGTTGCGACCTCATGCGCCAGGGTGCGGAGCCGATAGGAGATGTCGACGCTATCGATCTCGTGCTCCCGACCGTTGCGGATCATGGTGGCGCGCATCTCGCGTAAGATGTTCGAAGCGCGTTCCAGCAGTTCCTGCTGATCGTTTTCGCTCAGCCGCTTGATTTCGTTTGCCGCCCGAAACAGCTCCGCCACAAACGTTGACGTGCTGCTGGGCGCAGAAGTCACGCACTTCCCTCCGTGGGCGTACCCGCTCTCTTGCCGAACTCCACCAGAGCGTGCTGCGCTCCCAGCATCGTTTGGATCGCCAGGGCAGCATCGAGCAGCAGCATGGCCACTTCCTGCGCCTCATTGTTGGCGGCCACGTGCGATGCCGCTCGAAGCCGGATGAGCAGTTCGTCCAAAGCGCCACCTCGCACACTCTCTTCTGATTGAAGCGGGCCGCGTAGGCTGTGGATCGTGGACCGCGCCAGTTGAAGCAGTCTGGACCGGTCCAGATCGCTGACGGTGTGTATCTCGCGGGCCGCCCTTGAGAGCTCGGACGCAAGGTCAATGCGGTTCACGCATTTGCCTCCTTGAGCGTGTTTCCGTCTAGCTCATCGGGAAGCTTGAGATAGCCATGGGCAGTCAGCCAACCGGCGATCGTCGCCATGGTTGCCGTCTCGATTGTCCAGCCCTTCTCCTCGGCAAAACGCTGGAGCGCTTGCGACATCTCGGGCGGGAGTTCGATGTTGAGCTTAAGTTGCATCAGGCGTTCCCCTCCTCCTCGCTCCGCTCCTGCTCAAGCGGCGCTTCCATCTCCATTTCGGAAAGCGCCATCATCTGGCCGATGATCCGCCCCGCCTGCCAGAGCATGGTCACAGCCTCTTCCTTCGACACCAACTCGGGCCGAGCGTAAACGGCGTCGATCGTCCTCAGAAAGTCGTGAAGGTCCACCTCATAGGCCATCTGCTCCAAGGCGGCGAGCTTCTCATCGGAAGGCATTCCGAGACTCCCTTGCTAGCAGAAGATACTCGGCTTCGAGGACTGATGGGCTGACAATCACGCGCTCGCCTCGAATGGCATGAATGCTCCGTCACGTAGCTCAAACCAGCGCACTGGGCCAGAGACGGCCCCAGCACGGGCAAGAGCAGGCAGGGGGCTCCTGGGCGGCGGAAAGCCCGCCATGCCCGTCTGTAAGGCTCAGGCGGCAGGAAGGGCATTCCCGGTCAGCCCTGCACAAGTCTACGTGCTTACATCCGCCTGGCTCTCTCCTTTCAGAGCACACCCGTGCGCATCCAACAGCTCAAACCAGGAGCCCGCGATGGCCAGCCGATACGTGCCTAGGGTCGAAACCCGATCAGGCCCTTGAGGCGGATCAGCAAATCAGATTCCATGCCGATTTTGTGCGGCATGGAGGTTCAGATGAGCGCGCTGTTTTGGCTGTCGGATGAGGCCTGGGCGGCCATTGAGCCGCATGT
>DASYHP010000086.1:0-22494 GCA_035998495.1 Mesorhizobium sp. | reverse complement strand
GGTGAGGTCGTCATAGTTCTCCAGATACTGCCAGGCGTCGAAGGTGGCGGTGCGGCCCGATGCCCGGCCCGAGGACACGTAGTGGTCGCGCCCAAGGCTTGCCGCGTTGGGAGCCGAGCCATAGTCGCCAAAGGCCTGGATGAGGTCGGCATAGCTCGCCACATAGTCGAGCGGGTCAATGTCCGTGCGCCCCTCGGCTGCGCCAAACTGGATGAAGTGGCGCGCGGCTTGGCTGAGCGTCAGCCCCGCAAACGCCGAGTAGTTGTCGATGTACTGCTGGGCGTCGAACGTGACCTGCCGGCCTTCCGTGCGGCCTGTGTTCTTGTAATGCGCCGCCCCTGCCTCCTGGTTCGTGCCAAAGGCGCTTCGCAGGTCGGCGTGCGAAGCGATGTAGGCCAGCGCATCTTGCCCCAGCCGGCCTTCCACCGAGCCGTTGTTGATGAAGTGAAGGGTGGCGGCGTTCGCGTTCAGCGTCATGCCTGTGCCAAAGGCGGTGCGCAGGTCGGCATAGTTGTTGACGTAAGCCTGCGCGTCAAACAGCGGCAGCCCTTCGGTCAGCCGGCCCTCGAAGTACCCGCCAAAGGCAAAGTGCTGCCCACCCGTCTGGTTGATGCTGTCAGCCGTGCCGCCCCGAAAGGCGGCGACAAGGTCAAGGTGGGAGGCCACATAGTTCAGCCCGCCGAACTCGGCGATGGAGGCGACGGAAATGGCGGCGTCGGTGGAGATTGTCTCCACGTTGACCACCGTGTCCACCGCCTGGTCCACAATTTGGCTGACGTAAAGCACGCCCCCAACCTTCACGAGCGCATGACCCGTCAAATCGAGGTCGAAGAAGTACGCCGTGTCGGAGTCAGCACCGCCGTCAATGTAGTCCGAACCACCGTTCCCCCAGATCGCGTCGTCTCCGCCGTCACCGAACAGCCGATCGTCGCCGCCTATGAGATCACCAGGCGTGAACGCCGCGTTGTCGCCATAGATGTAGTCTGCTCCGCCGCGGCCGCGAATGAGGTCGTCCCCTCCGATCAGCAAGCTGAAAGTACCGTTCGTCGAGATGTCGCCGTACAAGAAGTTCCCAGCGTCTGAGCCGGTGATGTCGTCATCGCCGCCGAAAGCCGCGCCGGAGAAATTGCTCATCACGTCTCCGACGATGGTTCCCGAAGCCGCGCTCTGGAGCACCAGCACGTCGTTGCCTCCCGCAAGGGAGCCGCTGTTGCTGGAGCCGTCGCCGGAGAGGAGATAGTTGAAGGTGCCGCGGCCGGTGATGTGGTCATCGCCACCGAGCGCCGTGCCTTGATTGAAAACGAAGTCGCCATAAAGCGACTGGCTCAGGCCCGAACCTCCTGTCCCGCCCAATATCTGATCGTTCTGGCAGACCAAGCTGCCTGTGATGCCGCGCGCATCGCCGGCCATGGTGAAGTTTTGATTGTTTGGAGCAAGGATCAGATCCGAGCCTCGCAATGCAGCTCGCCAGAAGGTATTGGCGAACTGATCGGCGTTCGGGGCGACCTGTGCGAGCGTGCTTAACGGAAGCGCGATCCCGCCGAAGTCGATGTCGGGCGGCGAGGCGTTGCCGGTAACCTGGATCTGCAGGCGCGTGACAGTACCCCCGTTGGGGCGCCCAGAACTGTCGTAGGTATAGCCGGTCCCGTCCGTATAGACGGTGCTGCCGTCGGTGGTCGTCCAGTCATATTCCGTTGTGGTGGCGTTGAGCGCCGAAGCGAATGCCACCATCGAAGCGGTGGAGATGCTGAACCCCTCGTCAGCGAGCGTTGCGTCGACGCGGGCCATGACATCTCCTTCGGGCGTGCCGAGTAATCGACGGACTGCCTGCTCCAAGCCAAAAAGCGCTGCGTCAAGGTGACATGCCGCAGAGGAAGGGGCAAGGTCGATCGGTGGTCGCCGTTGGGTATAGCGCTCCATCATGGGCAGAGCTCTGAAACGACTATAAGCCCCGCCAGCCTTTCGGCCAGCGGGGCGGAACGTAACAGTTTGGGCAGGGAACCCGCTCAAGAACTCACGAGCCCGGAGCTCAGTTCCGAGCCGTCAGGCTTGTGCGGGGCTGGTTAGCGGTGCGCGGGCATCGGAAAGAGCTCCACGCCCCAGCTCGAGAGCGCCAGCATGGTGAAGCCCGTCACGCCGATGCCCACAGCCACGCCCAGCATGACGAGGTTGCGGCGGGGAATGCGCCCGTCCAGCGCGCCGGGAGCCGTGATGTGCAGCGTCGCCGCCAGAATGCTCAGGTAGATGCAGAACGCGATGAAGATGTGCGTCTCCATCCATTCCGAGTGGGTGAAGCGCATGACGGCGTTCCAGCCGCGGTTTAGGACGATGGAAACCCAGGCCAGCGTGATGCCCAGACCGAGTTGCGCCAGACGGTCAGTCCTGTCCTCCCTGACCGCCCGCCAGACGCCCGGCGCATAGGACACCGTCACCGCGATCGCCACGGCCAGCACCAGAAAGTTCATGAGCTGGATCATGGTGATGGGCGGCACGAACGCCGCCACCAGCCAGAACAACGCGACCAGCAGCGTGGCCCCCGTGACGATCCGACTCCCCATCAGGTCACGAATGAGTTTCACGGCCTCTCTCCATGTCGTCTAGGAGTTCCCGAAGGGCCTCCTGCTGTCGGTCGGTGGCGAGTTTGGCGCGGCCAACGGCCGCCTGCACCTTGAGGGAGGTCGGATCGCGATGCCGTTCCACCGGCTGCTTGCGAAACAGGGCGTTCACGAGCTGGCGGAGCATCAGTGGTTCCCCCGGCTCTTCTCTTCGAGAAGCTGCTTGAGGAGGGCTGTGGTGGCGTCTTGGGATCGTGTGGTCGCTAAGAGCGTATCCGCGAAGGCTTGGGCCTCTTCGACGCGCTTCTCCTGCGTCGTCGTGTAGAGGGTGAAAAAGCGCCATGCGACCCATCCCAGAACAAGAACGCAGACGCCCAGAATGCCCTGCGTGAACAGGAACGCCGAAACGCCGGTAAGGGCCTGATCCTCCACGAGCGGCTAGCCTGTCTCTCACTGCCCCAGCGGCTTCTTCGCCACCCAGCGGCCATAGAGCACGATCAGGGCGGACACGAGCGGGCCGGCGGCCACGATCACGTCCACGATGCGGCCCTGCATCTCCTCGGGCATTGCCCAGCCGAACAGGCCAAGGATGCCGGCGAGCGCCGCGAGGATCGCGCCCCAGGTGACGCGGGACTCCCACCACCTCTCGTTATTGGTCTGGTTCACGATGATGGGAGCGACTTCCGCAGCCACCTTGGCAGCGACGCGGGAGGCATCAGCACCGTCCATCGTGGTCGGAGCATGGGTGACGGCTCGGGCCGTGGCCGCGGCAACGACGGGAGCAAGCGAGGCGATCACCTCGCGCGTGGCGGTGTTCATGGCAGTGTCCTTTCGAGGTGGTTAAAGGTTGATCGTTCCCGAACGTCAGCCGGCAACTTCTTTCCGCTAGGGAGCCGCTCAGAGGTGCTCCATGATCACGATGACGACGCTGCTGCTGACTGCCTACTTCGCGCGCCGACGGCTCAGGAGGGCCGCAAAGCCGGCCTGACGATCAAAGCGGCGGGATCATCGCCGCGACTTCCCTGGCCCGAACGTCGAGCCAGACAATGGGCGCATCCGTGTCGCGGGCGATCTCGAACCACAGGTCGTGGTCGGACTTCTGAAGGTTCCAGGCGCAGACGATGACGGGATAGCCGACGCCAAGCAGCAGGCGGGCCATCTCGCCCATGAGGTGAGTGACGACGCCCTCGTCAACCGTGGCGCAGAGGTCGCGGCGGATGTCGTCGCGATGCACCAGGGCGAGTTCGGGCGCGTCCGCCATCAGCTTTCGGGCCAAAGGCATCTTGCCCGTGTTTGCCGGGCCGGAGATGACGATCAGGCGCTTCATTGTCAGGCGCCCAGCGCTTCCCAGGTCTGCGGCCCGACGCTTCCGTCGACCACGAGCTTGCGGGCACGTTGGAAGGCCTTCACGGCGGCTTCAGTCCTCGGGCCGAAGTGGGCGTCCGGCACCACCTCATGGCCGATGGCAGACAGAAGCCGCTGCAGGCGCTCCACGTCCGGCCCCTTGTTGCCGATCACGAGCACAGGGTTGCGTGGCACCTCGATCGGCCGTGCGGCCGCCAGCGCCGGCACGTCCAGGCTGATTTGCCATGGGCTCGTGTCGTCAGCCGCGGCGCCGTCCACCGCCGAGATGTGGACGTGGTGCCGGTGCGGGTTCTTGCCCTGGTATGGACGCCACGCCCACGGCTTCGGTCCCCCGGCCCCGCTCACGATCTCGCCGTTGCTGATGATGTAGAGGATGCGCGGATCTCGGGAGGCCAGTAGCGCGTCGGCCAGCTTGCGCCCGTCGACGCCGTGGGCAGGATCATGGGTGAGGTCGAGCGCGCGCACCCTCCCCTTGCTGTCGGGGTTGTGCTCGGACTTGCGGCTCGAATGCGCCGTGTCCCCGATCGTGCCGTCGCTCACCTTCGAGCGGTTGGGCGAAAGCGCATTGATCTGCGCGCGCAGCGTCTCGAGGCTGCGAGCAAGTCGCCAGGCCATGACAGTCTCTCCGATGTGAGTTGGTGTTAGGCTGGCGTTAACCGCTCTGGCTCATTGAGCAGGCATTCACGACAGACCTGGGGGTTCAGCAGCGATGTTGCCGATGTTGCATGCGTTCGTGGTTTCCGTGCTTCCCGCCCTGGCCGTTGTCGGCGCGCTCTGCCTCGCCGCTTCGTAAGCAGGCGCACAGCCAGTTCTTCACCAGTCGTTAACCGCCGGATAGGAAGGTGTTCTCGCCGGCTTCGACACCCGGCGCCCCCGAAGCCCGGCCTTGCACACTCGCAAGGCTGGGCTTCTTCGTTCAGCGCCGGTTCAGCGCGGCGCGAGTAGGCTCATTACGTTGGGATCACCCCAACAAAGCAGGCGATGGCCCGGCCTTCTAACGTCCCTTGGGAGGCCGGGCTTTCGTCAGGTTCGCGGGCTAGCCCTTCACCCGCTATTCACTTCTTGCCGGCATTCTCGTGGGTGCTGCTCCTCGCATGAGCCAGCACGGGCCGGTGAGTATCTCGTCAGGCCCTCGAGAGCCCGGCCGCGACCCCTAAAGGCGGCCGGGCTTTTTCGTCAGCTTGCAGCCGCGTCGCGAAAGAACTGATCGACCTCTTCTTCCGTCTTGCCCAAGAAGGCCGCGCAAGCGGCGATCAGCGGGTTCGAGCGCTCGATCGAGGTGGCATATTCCCAGGCGTCCTCGGCCGCCTCACGCTCCATCTCGTCAGGAATGGCGGCCAGGAAGGCGGCGATCTGCTGCTTGCCGATGCCCCAGGCCCGAAGCCCGTTGCGCGCCTGGAGCGGCGTGATGGCCGCGGGCACGGGATCGGGCTCAGCCGGCGGCTCATAGGGCACGACATGCGTGCCATCCCAGCGCCGCCGGCCGGGGTTGTTGAGGAAGGCCTTCCACTGCTGGTCGGTGATCTTCACCGCCTCGTCGGGAATGGCCTCGCCGTGGATGTCTTCGGTGTAGAAGCCGAGCGGCAGGCCGGCTTGGTCGAACGTCGCGAACTTGGTCATCGTCAATACCCCAGAGCCATCCAGCGGATCGTGGCGGCGACGGCTGCGCCAGCATCGCTTCGAACGCGCGCCACGAAGCTCGCGGCGTTAAGCTGGTCAACCATGCAAAACAGAGCTGGTGCGGTTCCTGGGCTCATGACGTTTGCCGTCACCGCCAGACAGTTGCTCGGAAAAGCGAGCGGGAACTGAACGCCCACGTCAGCACTCGCAAGAGCGCTATTGCCCCACTGGACGATGAAGCCGTCCGGCAGCCGCTTGTAGCCGTTCGCGATCAGGCTCTGCGCGCCCTGCCCGCTCAGCCATGCGAAGCCGAGATCGGCGCTATCCACCGTCACGCGAAGACGTGTGTTGTCCCAGCCCATCTTGATTGCGTTGGTGAGCTGCCCCACGCCCGTGCCCTGCTGGACGGGCGTATAGGCAAGCTTCGCCTGATAGAGCGCGTCGAGTTCGCCCTGCGTGGCGCGGATGGGCAGAGGCGCGCCCCACACCCCGTTGCGCATCCTCCTCTCATAGGACTTGGCGTCGGTCGCGGTATCCGTCGTGAAGGCATGAAGCCGCTGAGTGACATAGAGGGCGTTGTGAGCGATCACCTCGCCCATGAACCAGCCGGTCCCTGGAGCATTGGCTGCGCCATTGCCCATATACCAGCCGTTCTCGACCGCCGCGTTCCAATCCGCAACCACGCGGCAGAGCGCGGCCAAGCGCGTGGCCGCGGCCCCCGTGCCGGTGATGGTGGCGACGGCCGCCGCAGTGTCCGCGTCGTCCATGAGCGTGCGGGCGAAGGGCGTGAAGACGGCGAGCGCCGCCGCCCCAGGCCCGGTATAGTAGGGCAGCCGGTCGGCCACCACGTTCGCCAGCGCCGAGATCGCCGAGACGTTGCCGTTGGTGAGCAGCGCGATGGCCTCACGGGACGCCACCACCGTGCGCACGGCGTCAGACGCCGGGATGATCTTGTAGGGCTGGGCCGTGCGGGTCGCCGCCGGCCAAGCATCGGTGAGTGTAAGCCCCGTGTTGCTCTGCACGGAGGCGATCGGCACCATGTCGCCGCCGGCAAGGAAATAGTCGCCCTGCCGGATGCCGAAGGACTGCCAGGTCGTGCCCTGCCCGGTGACGGCCGTGGAGGCGTTGGTGACGGTCGCCGTGCCCGTCCCGTGCCAGGAGCGATCGAAGCTCATTGGACCGTCTCCTCAGCCGGAGGCTTGGCTTTGCGGCCAGGTTTCGGAGCCTGGCCCAACCGCTCGACCTCGGCCGAGAGTTGCGCGATCAAGTCCCTCTGCTGGGTAATGACGAGCCCCAGGTCGCGCACCTGAGATGCGAGCACCAGGCACTCGTTCTCGGCCGCCACCATGCGGCGCTGGAAATAGCCGGCCACGGCGTCGATCTGGATGGTGGTCTGCTTTGGCGCGAGCGAGGTGTCCGCCGGCCCGGTTTGGTCCGTCATGGCATGGTCCTTTGGTGGTGAGGGTCAGAGTGCTGGCGGGACGCCGAAGATGTAGAAGCGCAGCCCGATGGGGTTATCGCCCGCGATGGTTCTGAACTGCGTTCCGTCCTCGAACTCGAAGCGCTCGGGCCTGTTGGGCGCGAGGTGGAACTTGACGAAGTTCGGGCCGATGATGGCGGGGCTCCCCACCACCGCCTGCTTCCCGTTGAAGGGACTGCTTGCCCCGCCTCCGTAGGTCCGCAGCACTCGCGACACGGGAGCCGAGATGCGTCCGGGAAACGTCACCATATGCTTGACCATGGGGATGAGCCCGCCCGGCTCAAACCAGATCGTCTTGGCCCTCTCGCCGTAGCGGTCGCTCTGGGGAGCCTCGTTGAGGTCGTTTACCCCGAGCCACCCCTCAGCGAGGATCGTCAGGTAGGGAAAGCGGGTGTCGAGCACGACATCGTTCATGTTTGGCGCGGCGTCCGACGAGCCGGGCCGCTTGATCTGAATGTGGTCGCGGCCCCCGGCACTGACGCGCCGCAGCACTTGAGAGCCGCCGGAGGTCCATGGTGCCGCGTCGTCGGAGAAGATCATGTAGCGGATGGTGAGCGTGCGGTCGCCATCGTTGGTGAGCGTGACGGCCGTCGAGCCAATCGCGTAGCGAAAGCCAGTGTGTGTGCTACCGCCAGGATCGCTTTCCAGCATCGGCGGGTGACACATCGGCGCGGAGGTGAATGTCTCCTTGATGTGGTAGTCCATGTATGTGGTGGCGGGGTCCACCGGCACAGGCAGCGCGATGACGTGGCTTGCCCCCTCATTCACCTGGATCTCCCCGCTGGCGATCAGCTTGGCGGGGATCTTGTTGCTGTCGAGGATCAGCCCCTCGCGCGGGGCGCTGTCCACGTCATAGCCACCCTTGGCAATGCGGAGCCCGAAGCGGGAAAGATGCACGATCTTCTGACCAGGCACTGGCGAGGCGGCGTGGCCTGGGATCGGCGAGCTATCCGCCGGCAAGTCCCAAACCCCAGCGACGGCTTTCGTCCGGCGGTTGGTCGGATCGGACGTTGTGTAAAGGCCCGAAAGCGTGAACTGCCACCCGCCGCCGAATAGTGCGCGGTTCGACCCTTCGGCATAGACGGTGCTCGACAAGTCGCCGTTCCAACCCGGCCCGCCTTCGTGATGGCCGCAGCGCGAGCCGGATGAGGCTTCGTCGGTGTTGGTGTAGCGGACCCGCGGCCCGTTGTAATAACCGAGGTGGTCTCGCGCGATGACCCGCGCTTCGACAATCGGCGGGAAGCTCTGAAGGTTGGCGAACACGGAATGGCGCGGCCAATGAAGGCTTCGCGCCTGGATCTGTCCGCTTTCCTGCCACAGCATCTCATGCCATGCGCTGTTGTAGTTCGTGCCGCTCGGCCAATAGGTCCACCCGGTCGGGTAACCCTGCAGGTAGTTGAACTGGAAAATCTCTTCGAGATAGCCGAGCTTCTGGACTTCGCTGTCGAACACGAACTTGGCGCGATCCGAACTCGGCGTCGTGACCGGATCGTCCTCGTCGTTCTTCATGACCCGTACGAAGCCGCCGCCGCCCGGCTTCCGGCCCATGGCGAAGCGCATCAGAAGAAAATCTCCAGCGTGCCGGCCGAAAGGTTCATGCGAAAACGGTTGTCGGGCGAGCGCAGCAGGCCCGAGCTGACCTCGCCGATGTTGGCCACGGCCAGCGAAAGCACCCCACCCTGAAACACAAAAGGCTGGCTCACATTGACCTCGTTGACGATCAGGAACTGGTCGGCGACGAAGGCCACCTGCGTCATGGCGTTGGGGTCGGATGGAACCCGCATGCGCATGGCCGACTGCCGCCAGTTGCCGGCGCTGCCGACACGCGCCTGCAACAGGATGTCCGACGAAAAGCCGCCTGAGCCGGCCGTGGTGACGAAGCGCAGGTTGCCTTCTGCACCGACCTCGCCCACGCGGGCCTGCACCTGCGTCAGCGCGGTGGCCTGCGAAGCGTTGACCCCTTCGGTTTCAGACACGCGGGTGGTCAGCGAGTTTACGGCCGAGGCGGATGCGCGCGATGCGAGCCCGGTGGCGGGATCGTTGATCGCGCTCTGAATGCTCGTGATGGCGCCCGCCTGGGCGCTCACCTGCCCATTGATGACCTGCACCTGATTGTCGAGCGCATTGAGCGCGGTTGCCGAAGCTCGTGCGCCCAGGCCAATCGCCGGATCATAGATCAGCGTCTCAAGGCTCGTCAGCGCCTGGGCTTGGTAGGTGTTGACGCCCTCCGCCTGCGTCATGCGGCCCGTGAGCGCGTTCACCGCCGACACGGTGGCCTTGCCGTCCAGCGCAAGGTTGATGCCGGTGATCGCGGATGCCTGTGAGGTGATCGAGCCTTCCGCGGCCGTCACCCGAACCGAAAGCGCGGAGAAGGCTTCCACCGTCGCGTAGCCGCCGAGCTGGGCCTGCACTCGGGTCACGGCCTCGGCCGCCGCCGTCACCCGCCCGTCCACCTGGGAGAGCGAGAAGTTCAGCGTCTGGTAGGCGTCGGCGCTCGCCCGAAGCGCCCGGTCGCGGTCCAGCAGGTTGGCATAGTCCTGCTCGGACACCAGCAGCGCCAGCCCATCCAACTCGCCCCTCAGTGCCACGATGGCCTGCGCCTGGGCGAGCAGTCCGCCTCCCGTCAGCGACTGCACCTCCGCTTCAAGAGCAGACACCGCCGAGGCCTGGGCGAAGCCGGGGATCTGCGTCTCGATGGCGTCGAGCCGACCGCCGTGAACGGCAACCTGCCCCTGCACCACGGCCACGCTACCCTGCAACTCGCTGATCGCGGTGACGTGCCCGCCAACCGTGCCGTTGATGCCGTTGACTGTCACCTGGAGCGCGGTGATGTCGCTCGCCAGCGCGGAATACTGCTGCGCCCGAACTGTCTGTTCCGCGGCAAGCGCGGCCTGGCTGGCGCCCGGCGACGGCCGGCCGATGGCGATCCAGTCCACGGTGTAGTGGTTGGAGGCATCGGCCGTCGTGGACAGGTCCAGCCGGATGCCGTCGATGGTCGAGCCAGCCCAGGCGGGCGTGAACAGCAGCGTGGCGAAACCGCCGGCATCGAACGCCGGCTCCGCGATCGTCACCTGCCTCGGCGCTTCCCGAGAGGGGTTCGCGGGCGTGCCCCAGGCCAGCGCGCCCTCCCATGCGGGGCTGCCGACCTTGCGGATGCGCAAGCGGACTTGGGAATAAGCCGAACCGTCAATGGCCAGCCCGGCCGGGCTCAGCACATTAGGGTCGCTGCCGGTCGGCGGGACCAGGAACCCGCTCGCGACGGTCGGAATGCCGGGGTTGCCGGTCCAGCCTTCGGCCGTGCTGTCGAAGAGCCAGATATTCGCCCAGTCGAACTGCTCTTGGCTGCCCGCCGACAGGAGCGCGATCTGTGTTGCAAGCGCCTGGTCGCCGTCAACGCGGGCCTGTTGCTCAACGGAAACTGCCGCGCCCAGGTTCGTCGTGCTGACTTCGAGCACGGTGAGCCGCGTGGCGATGGCCGAGTCCGGCCCGGTCGCCACCGTGATCGCCTCGGTATAGGCGGCCCTGGTCGTGCCATCGCGCACCACCATCTCGCGGCGGAGCTGCTGCACGTCGAGATAGTTGGCGAAGTCCTGCTCTGTGAGGACGAGCGCGATCTGGTTGAGCTGGTCGAAGGTGGTGCGGAAGCGGCCAGACAGGTCGGCTACATCCGCAAGCCGCGCGCTGGCCTCGGCCTGCACCGCCGCCACGCGCGCGTCGGCCTCGCCCAGGATCGCCGTTTGCCGGGCCTGAACCTCCTGTTGGATGGCCGTCGCGTTGACGATCACGCCCTGCTCCAGGGATGTCAGCAGTTCCTGGACGGCCTGCTCGAGCTGGGCCGTGCCGATGGGCGAGAGATCAGCCGGGCCGAAGCGGGCGTCCGCCGTCGTCACTGGAACCCACGCCGTCCATGGGATGGTGCGCGGCGGGTCGGCAACGAGCCGGTAGCGGAACTCCCAGTCGCTCAGCGAGGTGAGCCCTTCGCTGATCAGCTTGAGCGTGGCATCCGCGCCAACCGTGGCCCGCAGCACGGCGGCGGGCTGGGCGACCGGCCGATATTCCCACTCGATGCTGGCGATCGTCACGTCTTCGATCGGCGCCCACTGCGCGCGCACACCCGGTCGGCGTGCTCCCGGCTTGGGCTCCACCACAAGCGGGATCAGAAGATAGTTGACGAGCTCGGCCTGATAGTCGGGCGTTCCCGGTGGAAGCACCACGGGCGGGTTGGTGACGTAAGCCGTGGGATCGAAGATGCCGTCGCCGACCTCCTGGAGGGTCAGATAGACAGCGCGCGGCGCATCCGGTCCGATCGGCCCCAAGCGCTTCGAGACGACCTGATACCTGCGGTCGCCATGCCGCGCCGAGCTCCACCGCACCCACTGGCCCGGCTTGAGCCGCAGGAACTTCGGGTGAAGGCAGACCTCGCCATTGGCCTGGTAGCGGCTTGCCCTCAGCGCGATGTCGGCCAGCCGGTCCACGCATTCACGATACGGCACCGCCTCGAAGGGAATGGAGACGGCCAGCCGTTCCCGGTCGGCGGCGAGCGCAGCCTCGTCCAAGCGCGGGGCGAACGGCACCGTCTCATAGAAGCTGTCGGGGTCGGGATAGGTGCCGGCCACAAAATTGACGAGCTGGTCGCGCGGCCGGAAGCGTGAGAAGCGACGGTCCTTCTCCGCGTAAAGGTCGGCGTCCGTGAAGGTCGCCGCGGTGGCCTGGTTCGCCCCGGCGATGGGGAACTCGCCGGCCGGCCCTTCGAACCATGAAGCCGCGAAGGCCTCCAACAGCGGCTCCATATTGCCCGAATGCGTGGAGCCCTGCCCCGCCACGGCGAGCAGCGCGGCGCGGTAGCGCTTCGTGCCGTCAACGAGCTCGTCGCAGATGTTGGCGGCGAGCGTCCATTCCGACAGTGGCAGGCGCAAATGCGTGACGGCCTTGCCGACCATCAGCTCCGTGCCGTTGAAGAAGCCCCGCTCCAGCGCATAGGCCATCAGCGCGGGGTTGTCGGAATACTGCCAGGTGGCCTGGTCGTTCCAGCGGTGCAGGCCGGTGCCGCCGACGGTGCTGTCCTTGCGCCAGTCGTAGAGCGGCGCGCCCTGGACCTCGAAGAGCGGGGCCAGGGGCTGGGGCAGCTTCTCCTTGTCGAGCTGCTGCGTGACCACAGCATAGGCGACGCCGGCAAGGCGGTGATCGACGGTCCAGCGGCCGGGCGGGTTGGCTTCCTCAACAAGGTTGGGGTCCGCCGCCTGACCCATGGTTCCGTGATGAACCTTGACCCAGATGTCGGCGTCGATGCCGAGCACCTTGCGGCCGAGCTCGCCCGTGTCGGAAGCCGCAAGGGCGCGCCATTCGCCCTCGACGCGGATGCGGGAGACGTCCGTGATGCGGAAGTGCGACAGGACATAAACGTCCTGGATGCGCCGGTTCCCCTTGGTATAGGCGTTCCGGTAGATGTGGTGGCCACCGGTGGCCGTCGTGCCCATGAGCACCGAGCGCGCCAGATCCTCGCCGTAACGGGTCTCAAGCTGGACGGCTTGGGCGGGCGGCTTCTTCTGGAACTTGGCCGCAAGGTATTTGGCCGCCACCCCAAGCCCGACCTGGAGCAGTGCCGCGCCGATGGCCGAAGAACCCAGCCACGTCGAGATACCCGCAACGGCCGTTCCGACGGCGGCAATGGCGGCGGGGACGAAAGCCATGCGTCAGCCGACCTTGAACGCCGAGCGGATGTCGGTCTGCGGCCGGAACACGAGCCCGGTCTCGGTCTTCACGGCAAAGCCCAGCTCGGTCACATAGCCGGCCGCCAGCACATCTCCTTCGAGGATGACGCCCAAGTCGCCACGTTGCGCGAGAAGCCGTCCCACGGGCGGAAAGAGGGCCGCCAGCGCCTCTTCGACGTTCCTGAAGCCGCGACGGCGCAGATGCCCTGTGGCTCCCCTGGCGGTCTTGTAGCGGCCACGGATCGCGTGGCCGGGATCATGCCCCGTCACCGCCTCCACGGCGTCGAAGACCGTGAGCAGGCAATCGGACACGCCCCACTGGCCGGGCAACGTCATGTGCCGTTCTGTGACGCGCGCAAGGCGGCGGTCCCAGTCGGGCAACCGGGTGAGGTCAAGCATGGATGGCGGAAGCCTCAGTCGAACTTGATGTCGAAGTGCTCGGACTTCACGCGGCTGGCGTGCTCGAAGCCCCGGTCGCCGGGCGACACGAGCTGCTGATCCTCGTGGGAGGCCGAGCGGTAGCCGTCACGGTGGTTGTCGAGCGCGGTGGTCTCGGCCCGACCCACAAGCCGCCGCAAGCCAGCCGATTGCACATGATCGATGGTGTCCGCATAGCCCGCGATCATGGGCTCGACATGCACGAGCGCGCGGGTGTCGGGATCGAAGTAGGCGTCATAGACCGTGACCGGCCGGCCCTTGTAATCCATGGCCTCGATCTGAGCGAGGATGTCAGGCGTCACCCCGAAGTCGGCGCGCTCGGGCAGCGAGACGGTGAAGCCCGAAGCGGCCATGCCCATCCCTGCCCCGGGCTCCTCCACCGAAATCAGTTGGTTTGGCCGATAGGTAAGCCCGTTCCAGTCCAGGTCGAACGTGCCGTTCCAGAAGCCATACGTGCCCTCGCCGAACTGCACCTTGAGCAGCGAGCGCACGGCGAAGCGGCCGCTCTCGATCAGCTGCTCGAAGGTCACCGCGGCACCTCCGTCATTTGCCAGGTGGCCGTTGGAAAGAACTCGTTGGCGATCTGAAACGAACCCGGCACCACCCGCATGTTGAGCTCGGGCTCCCGCCACTTCGCCACGGCGCCGGCGGCGATGTATGGCGGGACCGCGGGCTCCACGTTCAGCGTGATCTGCCCCGTCGCCGCCACCGCATTCGCCATCACCCGGTGAAGGCTTCGGTAGTCGCCGGCCGCGAAGGAGAACAGATCGCCACGCGACATGGTGAGCCCGTTCGTGACGCCGTTGATGAGCGCCGTCTTACCACCCGTCACGCTGACGAGGCTGCCGGCGTCGTTCACGGCCGCAGCGTTGGGGTTGGTGCGATAGGCTGCAGGCGTCTTCTCGTGCAGGAGCTTGAAGAGCACCGTCTGTAGAGCTGTCGCCTGCTCCCGGAACGCCTCCACCAGAAGCCGCTCGTCAAGGTCTAAGGGCTTGGTTGCGACATCCACGGTCCACGCCGGGTCGGCCCATTCCACGCCGACGAAAGCGCGCTCGCCAACGCGATCCAGGGCCTCACTGCGCTTGAGAGTAGGATAGCCGGCCGTGTAGGCGACGGTCGGCATAGCGATGAGGCTCACCGGAGATAGCCCCGGCGCATGGCTTCGGGCATGGCCGTTCCCAGCCGCTGAGGCATCGTGCGGTCATAGGCCTCCAGAGCCGCCCTGATTTCCTCGCCCACGCCCTGCTGCGCGCCCCTCGCGTCAATGGTGATGGTTCGATTGTCGTTATAGGCTGGCGGTCGGTTGCCGGTCGCCGCCATCCGCATCGAGACGTCGTGTGGGATCACGCGAGAGCCGCGCGGAAGGTCCAGGATCTCGCCGCCCAGCTCGTTGATCCTCGCTGGTCCCCCAGGGTGGAAGTTCGTGCCCTTCGCATAGGTGAATGCCGTTCCTGCATTGATGGCGGAAGTGGCCATCGGAGACATGCCGCCGCCGAGCAGACCACCGAAGATTGACGAAAGCAGTCCGCCGAATCCGCCGCCAGAACCGCCAGCGTTATTGACGCCCATGAGGCTCAGAACGAGGTCTTTGACTGCCGGAAGCGCGGCCTTAAGCGCATCTCTCCATGTCATGGTGCCATCAACCAGCCCAAGCAGGATATCCTCCGCCCGCTGACCGAACTTGGTCCATGCCTGCTCGCCCGTCTTGATTTCCTCGTTGAGCCGGATTTGCTCCGCAAGGGCAGCACCTTGGGCGGAAGTTATGTCAATGCCGGCGCCCCGCAGTCTCGAATGCACGACCTGTTCTGTGGGCGAACGGCCAAGTTGGGCGCGCTCGAAGAGAAGGTCTTGCTCCAAACGAGCCGCAGCGATGGCAGATTCAAGCTCTGCCATCGTCTCACCAAGGGCTGACAGGTAGTTCGCTTGCTTAGGGGTTAGCTCGATCCCTTTTTGCTGGGCTTCGTTGAACAGCGATTGTTCATGTCGCAGGGCAGCCGCCGCCTCTTGCGTCAGGCCCATTGCATCGCGTTCGGCTAAAAGCCCCGCAATCGTCCGATCAGCGGCATTGGTGATGTCGCTGAATTTCTCGGCTTCCGTCTTGCCGCCTTTCTTCGCGGCCTCTTCCTCAACCGTGCCCATCCAGCCGGCAAGATCACGCACCTTTTCAGCGGCGCTCGATGCACCCTCGGCAATGGCAGTCCCGAACTGGCCTATCCGATCTTGGCCCATGATGCGCTCAAGATTGGCGTTGCGGCCGGTGGCGGCTTTTTCCAGATTGGCGGCGTAGTCGTTCTCCCAGGTTTTCAGGAGATCGCCGGGGTTTCCAATGGGCGCGATATTCACGCCTGGGATTTGGTTGGCCTTCGCGATCAGCCAATCGAGGCCCGCCGCCGATTGCTTTATAAGTTCATTTACGCTGAGGATGGCGGCGTTCACCGCCTCTGTGACAGCCGCCCCAATGACGTTCCCGAAGTTGCTCCAAAGAAACTGAATATCGGCATAGGCCGCCTCGAAGCTGTTCAGGATGTAGTTGGCCCCCGTTTTGGCCACCTCCATAATATCAACGCCCAAAGCAGCCTTAACCTCATCGCGGAACACGTAAACCACGCCCAACACGGCAGTGATGCCCGCGATTACCGCTCCGACAGGACCAATCGCCGCCAGCCACGCGGTCGTAAATGATGCTGCTGTCGCAAGTGCCGCCACGCTCATTCGGGCCAACAAGGCGATCATGGCAACCATTCCCGTCACAATGGCTGGTGCGTAGATCAGGGCGAGCGCGGCGGCAGCCCCCACTGCCAGGGGGGCAATAGTCTCTAGACTGTCTGCCAGCATACTCAGAACGCTGGATGCCGCGCCGCCCCAATTCACATTCTGAATGCCCACGGCCGCCAATGCGGTAAGCGCAATGGTTAGGATCGAAACCGGGCTCAAGACGCTCAAGAACGCCTCGCCCAACCCTCGAACTGGGTTGTCCATCGCCGCAAAGACGCTCGCCAACTGGACGCCCTGCTGCAAGCCGATTTGGAGTGCGCCCATGCCCATTTGCGCTGAAACGGCAACGTCTTGAAGTTGCGCGCTAAGGTTCGCGATGTTCCCCCCGGCTCCTCCGAGCGAGCGCACGTTCTGGTTCGCCGCCCTCGCATGAAGGCTCAACGCGTTGGTCGCCTGAGTCGCGGCTGCGCTCTCAGCATTCAGCGCAGTTGTGGCATTCCGCGCGCCGGACGATACGGCGGCCGCCGCCGCGCTCGTGGCCTTGCTTGATTCAGCGAGACCGCGCGATGTGCTGTCTGCCTTCTGCGCAGCGGTGTTGAATCTATTGAGGTCTTCTGTGCCCTTGCGAACGCTTTCGGAGCGAACTTCCAGGCCCAAGCTGGCCACGTCCATGTGTTTGCCTCAGCTTTGAACGAGCGGTAGCTTCGCACCCCTTTGGATAGGAGGACGCCTTGCGAACCGCTCTCTTGTTGCTGCTTTCAGTAGTGCCAGCGACCGCTGGCACGAGATCAGAAGCCTATGAGGCTTCGGCTTTTCACCTGACCACGGCTTACCATTGCCAGAGCGTCACGGGTGACGCCAGATGGTATGAGCGCGCCTTAGAAGCGAGTACGGCTCGCTTGATCTCGGCAGGCTATGTCCAAGCCGAGGCAAAAGAGGCCATCGAAACAATCACTTCTGCGCTCGAACCCGAAGACTCGCCGCTGACGGAACAGCTATGCGTTGATCTCTTGAAAGGATTAGAATGAGGGACGGCGCTTGCGAACCGTCCCTCCCCTGCCTCGCCTTGCCACGCCATGCCTCGCCAAGCCCCACTAAGCCATGCCTGGACGTGCCAGACCTCGCCTCACCGCGCCGTGCCTTGCCAAGCCACGCCTCGCCCGGCCTAACCGCACCTTGCCGCGCCTCGGCTTATTGGACAACCTCCGCTCGAAACCGCCCGAACTTCGGCCGCCAATCTCCCAGACCAACCTCAGCGCCCATAAGAGCGGCCACGTCCATGACCTCGCTCTTGTTGAGGATCGAAGGCTGGTAATCGATGTGAATGTCTGCAACCCATTCCCGAAACAGCGGGCGGGTCCGCATGATCCGGTTACGCTGGACCTTGACGCCCGTGGTGAGCCGGAATGCTTCGTTCTGCCAAAGCTCCTCCGGCTTGCGTGGGCCGTCATACATCAGCGGGAACATGCCGTCCGCCAAGATGCCAGCTTTGGCTTGCTGCCCTCGCTTCCGCTTGCGGGCAGCTTCGGTGAAAGCGGCCTCGATAAGCTCGCCAGGGATGCAGGGCTCACCGTCGGCCAAGTAGAGCCCGCCAAGAAACTCGATCCGAGCCATTTGCTCGAAGTCGGCTTCCGTCTTGGCCCGCTTGCCGCTGACCTTTTTCATCTCCTTGGTGAAGTAGTTCAGAGGGTCCGCCAGTTGCCCGTTGTGCATGAGCAGGGGTGACACGCCTGTAATCCGAAACCTCAATCTCTCGTAGCTCATTGTTTGTTGCCTCAAGCCGTCCTGGCAGGAGCCGCACGGCATCGGGTGAAAGGATCGAGCGGGCCGCATAGCGCCGGGCGCGCAACTCGCTCGTGATGACTTCGTGGCATCGGCGGCAGAGCGTGGTGAGATCGTCCACCGTCTCCGTGCCGAGCACCGCCGGGTAGCAGCAGTGATGGACCTCCAAACCCTCTGCCGAGTTGCAGCACCGGCACCGGAACCCGTCGCGGGCAAGAGCCTCTTGGCGAAGCTCCCGCCAGCGGGGAGAGGCGATGTATTCCTCGTAGGTCACAACGGCAGCGGCAGGTGCATGAACACCCACGCCCACGTCAGGCCGGCGAGGAAGGCCCAGGTTTCCTGCTTCATGGCCGCACCGCCTCAGCCACGACCATCATGTTCGAAACCAAGTCGGTCGCGCAGAGGTAGCCGCCACGGCCGAGAAGCCCGTCCTTGTGCTCCCTCGCCTTGATGCTGGCCTCATACACGCCGGCCTTGATAAACAGGCCAGACACTGTGAGGGCGCGAACTTTGGCGCACCGCTCGGCCAGCTTCGCCAACTCGACCCCGGCGAAATACTCGGCATCGTCCGCAGGATCGTAGCCCGAGGCTTCACGGGCCTCTGCGACCGCCTTCTCGTGCTCCTTCGCCACCCTGCAAAGCCGTTGCAGCACCTTCCTGTAGTGTGGCGTCCGCGCTTTGCGGTGCCAGCGGAAGTTATGGTCCGCCTCCATCACCTTGGCACTGAAGATGTGCCGTGTCGGGTAAACGGCCCGGCCATCGACATCGACTTCATGCTGAGACATGGCGAGGCCCCAGGGCACATCCTGTTGCCGAACGACAAGCTCCACCGGGACGGCAGGAACCAGCGCGTGGTAGCGGGCTCTTGCCTCTCCCTTCGCTTGGGCTGCGCTCTCATATTCCGCGCTCAAGTCCTTCAGCTCTTCCCCGATTGCCAGAAGCTCCGGGTTCTCTTCTGGCCTCGGCATCGCAGCGGCAGCGACGGGTGCCAGAGCCACGCTTGAGACCGCTGCAACCGATGCCCCCCGGCGAAGGAAAAGGCGACGCGTGATGTTCTCCATCATCGCCTCCCTCACGCTGCGACCGAGAGGGAAGCCAGTTCGGCCTCAAGCCGATGCCGGCGAACCGCGATGTCCACGCGGCTGTCGCAGTAAACCAGCGCCTCGATCTCCTGCCGGATGGCGATGACCTTGGGCGCATTCGGGCCTGTTATGATGGCGAACTCGCGAGCGGTGTTGGCAGCGTCTTCCTTGGCGACCCGCCATGCGGTGCGGAGCGCGTCAGCGAACGTGCCGCCGACCTTGCCGGGGCCGATCTGCCAGCCTTCGTAGTTGGCGAGGACGTTGCGCCAGCGCCTCCATGCCTCTCGTATGATAGCGGCGCGGTCGATTTTGGATGCAGTTGTGGTATTGGGGCAGGTAGCCATGACGAAGGTTCCTTCTTCGTTTGTGGTTAGGGCTGGTTGAGCGTTGGCGCGCTCTTCCGGCCCGACGTTTACTGTGGTATCAGAGTTTCAAAAAGAGGTCAACAACCGTGATACCAGAGAAACCAAAAAAGCGCGGCCCAGCTCCAACCGGGAAAGGAACCCCCGTGATGGTGCGCCTCCAGCCGATGCTCCTTTCCGTTCTTGATGCCCAGGCGCGGGACTTGGGCATGACGCGCCCTGAAGCGCTCCGCTCTGCCTTCCAAGAGTGGGCTGCCGCTCAAGGCCTCATCGAAGAAGAAAACACCCTGTCGGACAAGCCTGTCGTCATTCGGGTCGAGAAATCGGATTTGGACGCCTTAACCGCGTTCGCGGCCAATCACGACATGACCTACGTCGATGCTGTCTCAGTTGCGATTCAAGAATTTCTGGAACGGCAGGAGGAGGAGTGATTTTTGGTCGTCTCTCTACCGCCGACTGGCTCAGGTCCAACGGCTACCTGAAGGACTGAGCAAAATGAACGAACGTCGGCTTTATCTCGCCCACATCTCGGAGCCAGGTGAAGGTCTGCCCAACGCCACCCTGAACATGCTTTACGTAATCCTGGCCCCCTCCGAAGCGGTCGCTCGCGCAGCGATCAAAAGCGCCCGAGGTAAGCAATGTGCCATTGAGTTCAGGCCGCATACTCTCCCCGAGGCTGAGATAATTGAGCGGCTCGGCTTGCGAGATGGCGTTGCTCGGCCGCTGAACTGACGTCTCAAGCTTGAGATCAGGACGCGATAGCCAACGTAGGATCATCTCTGGTTGAGAACTTCCCGATCGTAAACTCGGGCTCGTCGAGCTGTGGGGCAATCATCGTAGTCGCATAAATAATCTGATGATCCACACGACTGTCTTTCGAAACGCGCGCTATTTGAAGTTGAAAGTTGTAGCTCCGTTGCGGCTCCATCCCCTTATCCTCAATCGTATCGAGGATGCAGAATCGCGGATGCCGAAAGTAGCTCATCTTCGTTGCTGCTGCGAAGAACCCTAGAAAGAAGCTGCTCTTTAGGATCGCTCTCGAACTCGCTGAAAAGTAGGTCCGGCCATCGACACTGATCCGGTTCGCTCCGAAATCGAACTCGACGCTTTCAGGATTTTCGAAAGAGTCTTGCCGTCGCAAGTCATTGCGTAGGAGCGTACGTATCTCATCCGCAATCGCGGTATATGCCTCTGCCAGTCGCTTCTTCTGCGATGCTCGAATCGCTTCGTTCTGGGAGGTGAGCCAGTTAATTCGATCGTTAAGCTCCCTGGCCCGATTCCGCAGCTTATCTATCTGCTCAACAACTCTTTCCTGTACGCCGAGATGCTCGATCTGGCTCTCTAAGTACCCCGCCCGGCGATGCAGCCTACGAACCCTGTCTTGATCCTCACTCACTGGCGCCCTTTGAAGTGCAGAGAGGTCTCGTGCGGCTCTCGACCACTCCGATTGGAGTTGGGAAAGGCGCTCATCGAGTTCTCGTACCCGTCGCTCTCGATGTTCTTGCAGTCGCTCCGACTGCCTGATTTGCAGGGCCGTGTCATTGATGAGGGCGACTATCCTTTCCTTGGATCGCTCAGTATCGAAGGGTGTCTTGCACAACCTGCATGCAAATCGCGGCACGTCGTCTACAGCTTCCAATGCTGCAAAGCACGACGGGCACGAATGAAACTCTACCCCTCCAATGTGGTCGGCCACAGCGGCTGCATCCGTGAGGGCGTCGATCTTAGCTCTCAAGCTGGTGATGAACGCAGCGGAGTCTGCCATCTGGAACGCGATGGAGTCCCTCTCCTTTTTCGCCTCGCCTATTGCGGCCTGGAGCGCCTGCACCGAATTGTAGGCCTCCTCCACTGCTCGGAGCGTCAAACGATCCTCCCTGACCTGCAGGAAGGCGTCTCTTTCCGCCTCCTCGGTTTCGGCCTGAAGAGATGCCAACTCTTGATCTAGCTTGCTCCGCTCAGCGTGTATCCAGTCCAGAGTTACACTCTGTCCCGCGCTGCCAAGCACCGCATATAGGCTCCTGAGTTCGCCACTGATTGCGTCATATTCTCTTTGGTCGGCCCTTATTGCTAGTTCGTTTTGATAAAGGTTGCTGTCATATGCGCCACTCAGCAGGCGCCCTACCGCATCTCGGATGATGGGAGAGTCAAAAGACTTTTCGAACTTAAAGAGATGCTCCACTGGGCTGAGCTGATCCGCGTAAAGCAGCCTTAGTATCTGGTGCATTGTGATGTTGCCAGACAGCTCGTTCGCGACCTCCGGTATTCCCAGGAGGCGAAATAGGGCTTGGGAGAAACTTTCCATGCTTTGAGACCGAGCATACGGATAGCGCACCCACTCTTCTATTGGCGCCGCAGCCGAAGCTTCATAGCTTCCGCCGAAGATGTTCATGGGCTGGCCCCTCTCGACAGAGACATCCCGCCTCAGTGTCGCTGTCATCCCATTTATTTCGACTTCGATTATGACGTGAGTGCAGAGCGCCGCATGCTCACTCCAGTCGTAGAGATCACCTCCAAGACCATAGAATATGAAGTTGAGGATGGTCGATTTACCCGAGGAGTTGTCACCTCGTATGATATTCACGCCAGAATGGAACAACTCGTCGTACGCCGTGTGGGCATTTCGTTTGATGACAACCCGATTGACGATCAGCGTTGGATCAAACCGCATCATAACGATGCTCCATCAGCCCGGTACGAGCCTTTAAGCCGTTTGGCCCAAGCAGATCGTACTCGCTTGCCAAAGCAGCGAGGGCCTCTAGCAAGGGTGCGTCAACCGCGTTGACCGCTTGCACTCTCTTGGCGAGCTCCGCGGGTGGCACTCCACTGCGCTGGATCATCCCTGCTTGTAGCGAGTCTGGGTCGATAAGCCCCTTAAGCGCCAATGTTTCGAACGCTGCGTTTTGTATCGGCTCCATCCTATCGAACAGGGCTTTGTCTTCGGGCTGCTCGCTATACGGCCGGGAACTTTCGTACTGCGTCCCGAGAGTGCGAAAACGGCGGTGCTCTGGCTTTAGCCTCACTCTGCCGACGCGGAAGGGAAACAGAAGATAGAAGTCGAGAATACGTGTGACGTCCCGATGCAGCGGCCCTGTTGTCTCCATCAATGGAAACTGGCGAAGCACCCTGAACACCGTGTGGAAAGGGTCGAAGGCAGGCTGGTACGACAGGTGCATCATCGATGCCACCGCACAAAGCACTGCTCAGCTAGCCAGTACACCATGCCCATCGCCACGGCGTGGTTCATGCCTAGGGTCGAAACCCGATCAGGCCCTTGAGGCGGATCAGCAAATCAGATTCCATGCCGATTTTGTGCGGCATGGAGGTTCAGATGAGCGCGCTGTTTTGGCTGTCGGATGAGGCCTGGGCGGCCATTGAGCCGCATGT
>DASYHP010000025.1:0-28468 GCA_035998495.1 Mesorhizobium sp. | reverse complement strand
CGGCATCAGCCCCAAGACGCTGCGCAAGCACTATCGTCAAGAGCTCGACTTCGGCCACACCAAGGCCAATGCTCGCGTTGCCGAGAACCTGTTCCGCAAAGCCACGGGCGAGGGCCGCGAGGCGGTCACGGCCGCCATCTTCTGGCTCAAGACACGCGCCCGCTGGAAGGAGGTCTCCGTGCACGAGCATGCGGGTGTTCCAGGCGAGCCGATCGGCATCGACCTCACAGGCTGGCCCGATGAGCTGCTCTCGCAGGTGGAGAAGATGCTGGAGGCGAGCGCGGCCAAGCAGCTGAAGTGATGCGAGGCCACGGTCACGCCAGACTGCCAAGGTCGCCAAACGATGGATTTTACCGTTTTTGCATCCCGCTCAGAGCTTGATCCGAAAGGCAGCGCAATGTGCCTGTTTGGGCGATTTGCGCAGCTTCGGCTTCTTCGCTCGACACGCTGGGCATTCACGCGCGAGATGGCCGCACTTGAACGAACACGGCAGTTCTGGGTCAGGCAGCGGAACCCTGGCTTGATCCCGCTCCTCAGACCTCCTCACCAGTGGCTGGCCAGGCTTTGCCGCTGAGCGCTCGCCCAACATGCGGGCTTTGGGAGAGATCGACGCCTGTGTGCTCGGCGAACCAGGCAAGCAGATCCTGTTCCGGGCGGGCTGCCCCCTCCTTTCGCGCCGAACAGCCGCTGACGATCCCTGCCTGGACCTGCCGCATGGCTGCCTTGACCTCATCCAGCTGTTCTTGCGTCGAGCCGTCCGCCTGTTGGGATGCTTCACGTCGAAGTGCGAATATCCTCTGGAGCACCGCGTGCTGCAGCCTTAGGTAAGCAGGGCGTTTCACATGTTCCCCGTCGCCCCGAGCCCGCCTGAGGCTCACCAGCCCAAGCATGAGCCACAGACAGTGCTCCCGGATCACGAGCTCACGTGACTGCCTCTCGTGGGGTGGCGCGGATGCCTCCTGGTCACCATTGGTGGCGGGGGCTGCGGCTTCGGAGTTCCGGTTGATGAGAGCGGCGGTCAGAACGCTGGCTCTTTGCTCGACCTCGTATGCTGAGTCGAGGTCGAGCTCCTCCACGTCCTCTTCTTCTTTGTGGAGTACACTCCGAGTCTGCTCAGGACCATCATTCTTGGCGCGCGGGGCTCTTTTGAGCTTCGCGCCCCAGAGGGCCACCGTCAGCAGCAAGCCGCTTATGGCGGCCGTAAACACCCAGCCCGGTGCGGAGAAGCCCTCGCTGTAGGTGTATGCTCCCTGAATGAACAGGAGTGCGGCCGCTGCGATCAGGGCAAGGGCTCTTTGCAGGACGTTGAGGCTCGTGCGCGGAGTGGCTTCAGCCATGATGGCGGCCCGGTGGTTCTCTGCTCATGCGCTTGTTCGCAGCCTCGATCAGCCTGGTATAGCGCTAGGAACAAACCTTCTCGCCTGCGGTTTCCTCGGAGTAAGCCTTTAATTTGCTGGAGGCGAGCATGAACGAGAGTGGACCCCACTGGACCTTTGAGGCGGTGCAAGCGCTCAGAGCGCTGGTGAAGGACGGCGCACCGGCGTCACTGATCAGCTTGAAGCTGAAACGCTCCATCTCGGATGTGAGATCAGCGATCTCGGTTTGACGCCCGCGGCCGACACCTGAGGCCGGCGCGCCGCGTCTCCTGAGGCCCTGCCTTAGTGTGAGCCGGTTGGGCGTTAACTCGTTGTGCGCTGCACAATCTGGATAGCAGCCATGCAGCATTCTCGATTGCCCGCGTTCTGAGCAGGTCTATTCTCGTTCTTGTTGGTGGTCACCCTCCTCCCAGATCGCCAACAAGGCCGCTGATCTCACCTCCTCCCGGGATCATCGGCACAAACAAGAGCCCTGCCGGACCTCCTCCCCCGGCAGGGCTTTTTGTATGCCACAGCTCCTGCGCTGCACCCAAGATCGAGCCCAGCATAGCCAAAAGTGCACCACGTCCAGCAGCTTAACTTGCCTGCTCGTCTCTCTTGAGCAAACAGCAAACGGTGGTTTGCAGTTTGAACAGCTGAGTTGCGGGAGAGCGCAGTGCAACATGCTCAGGCGGGCGAGCTGGCGGATTTGGATGCTGGCGCCCAGGCCATCGCGGCAGGCCAGGCTCCCTCCCCCGCCGTCGCTTACCTTCGTGTCTCCACTCAGCGCCAGGGCCGGTCAGGGCTGGGGCTTGAAGCGCAGCGGCAGGCGATCACCCGCTTTGCCGAAGCCGAGGGCCTGACGATCACGGCTGAGTTCGTGGAGGTGGAGAGCGGGAAAGGGTCCGATGCCCTCGACAGGCGCCCTCGCCTGACGGAGGCGCTTGCTGCGGCGCGCAAGCAGCGCTGTCCCGTGGTGGTGGCCAAGCTCGACCGCCTCTCGCGTGATGTGGCCTTCATCGCAGGGTTGATGGCCGCACGTGTGCCCGTCATCGTGGCCGAGCTCGGGGCCGATGCAGACCCCTTCATGCTGCACCTCTATGCAGCCCTTGCCGAGAAGGAGCGCAGGCTCGTCTCTGAGCGGACCAGGGCGGCGCTTGCGAGCCGCAGACGCGAAGGTGCCAAGCTCGGCAATCCGACCTGTTCTGCCGCGGCAGCGGCAAAGGGCAGAGCGACCTCGCAAGCGGAGGCAGAGGCTTTTGCTCGATCTGTGCTGCCCATCATCCACTCCATCCAGCGCTCGGGTACCAGGAGCCTGCGCGGCATCGCATTAGCGCTCAACGCCCGCGGCATCCGTACAGCACGAGGCGGAAGGTGGCAGGTCAGCAATGTGCGCAACGTGCTCAGGAGGCAAAGGGATGGGTCGACGCGGCCATAGCCGGCGTTTACCGCCCTTTGTAGACGGGAGAAACCGGCCAAAGGCTCTTGTGCGTGGGGCTGCGCGCAAGGCAAGCAGCCCGGCGCACGCCGTCAAGGCGTGTGGATCTTGTACACCCGCCCGCGGCCTTTCGATCTTGTAGGCCGTTGTGGCGAGCCCCAGCTGCTTCTTGAGCGCCCCTGCCATGGCACCACGCACCGTATGCCTCTGCCAGCCCATGGCTGACGCGATCTCGCCAACGGTGGCGCCTTGCTCCAGCATGCCTATGAGCAGGTGTCACTTCCAGTCTCGCCGCATAAGTCGCAAGCTCCCTCCACTCATGCCGGGTGCGATGAGCACGAGACGAGCGGGGCCGAGGATTGAGCACAGCCGTGGCAGTGCGGCCACCGCCACAAAGGCCAACGTCCAGCGCAGAGAACCTATGCAGGACCGCAAGATGGGTCACCACGACCTTGCTCACGATGGTGTTGAGCGCCCGAGCGATGCAGGTGAACAACGTGAGGCCCGAGGTCTGGCGCGCGCATGGCGCCCGCGTACGAGCGGGGCCTCCCACGCACAAGCGGATTGGAGCTGTCTGGCTGGTTCAATATGTTGTGTGGCACAGGACACAGCTACCATGCTTGCGGAACAGGAGTGGGGGCCAATAGGACTGCAACCGCGGTAGCCCCCAGAGCCTCACGGAGATTCGGGATGACCCGTATTAATGGCGACAGCGCCTACGCTGCTGACATCCTCTCGCAGCCCGACTGTCTCCGCCGGGTGCAGATGGCTGATGTCGCAAGGTCACTCGATGAAGTGACCAGATCTATTGGCCGGTTCGCCAAGATCGTGTTGACTGGGATGGGGGCCTCGCATGCCGCGCTTCGTCCGCTCTGGCTGAGCCTTCTCGGGCGGGGCTACCCAGCTTGGCACCTGGAGTCTTCCGAGATTTTGGAGGGGGGACTTCCATTGCTGGACCGCTCCACTTTGATCATCGTCGCCTCGCAGTCTGGGCGTAGCGCAGAGATCGTAGCCTTAGCTGACGCGGCTGCGGAACGTGGGGCCGTGCTGCTCGCCATCACCAACGATGTCGCGAGCCCGCTTTCTCGCGCTGCTCGCGCCGTGGTGGACATCAAAGCCGGCGTCGAGAATGCCGTGAGTACGAAGACATATCTGAACACGCTGGGCGCAACGATCGCGATCAGGCGAACGCTTCTTGGCGAACCCCCAGACGATGTCCTGGACCGGGCCGCAGATTCGCTGAGCGTCTATCTCCTTATGATGTCCGAACGTGTTGACGCGATGAAAGACGCCATCGGCCTGCCGGAACGCTTGTTCTACCTGGCCCGCGGGCGCTCGCTGGCGGCGGCTCAATGCGGTTCGCTGATCATGAAGGAGGCGGCGAAGTGGCCTGTCGAAGCACAAAGCGCGGCGCAGTTCCGGCACGGCCCGCTCGAACTGGCCGACGGCCGGCTGGCGGCCGTGCTCCTGGTCGGGAGCGCGCAAAGGGAACGTGAGCTCAACTCGGCGCTCGCCGTTGACCTGAAGAGCCACGGCGCACGGACGTTTCTGCTGGACACGGGGCCGCCCGGTGCGATCCTGGCGATCCCCCAAGTTCCTGACGACGCGCGGCCGATCGCGGAAATCCTGCCCTTGCAGCTGCTGAGCATAGCCGTCGCCCAACAGACAGGGGTCGAGCCTGGCGTGTTCAGGCATCTCAGCAAGGTGACCATCGTTCTATGAACCTCGTCGGCCTGGATATTGGCGGCACACATGTTCGAGTAGCCCTTGTGGACGAAGCCGGGCAGGTCAGGGCGCAGGCCTACGGGCCGACGCATGCCCAGCGCGGCGCAAGCACCTCGATCAGCCTGATGATTCAGATGGTCCGGGATCTCCTTTCCGGCGCCTCGGTTCCGCGGCTGCAGGGTTTGGGGATCGGGATCACCGGGCCTGTGGACGCTGCGACCGGGGTCGTTTCAAACCCCTACACCCTCGCAGGTTGGCCACCGACGGATATACGCACCCCGTTTGCGGAGGCGTTCGGCGTGCCCGTGACGGTGGACAACGACGCCAATGTGGCCGCCATCGGTGAATGGTGGATGGGTGCAGGCAAGGGCTCCCGTCGCCTCGCAATGGTCACTATCGGCACGGGAATCGGTGTTGCGACCCTGGTGGACGGCAGGGTCCAACGGGCAGCGGACGGCCGTCACGGCGAGGCAGGCCATATGGTGCTCAACCCCGCCGGACCGCCGTGCTACTGCGGTGCGAATGGCTGCTGGGAGGTCCTAGCCTCCGGGACCGCACTCGGGCGAGAAGCGAAGAGCCGCCTGTGGAACGAGGCGGGCGTTCTGCGGAGGCTGGCGGGCGGAGTCCCGGACAGGGTCGACAGCCGGCTGCTGTTCGAGGCGGCAGCGGAGGGGGACGAGCCGGCCCGGGCGTTGATCGACGAATGCGCTGACTGGATCGGTCTGGGCTTGGTGAACCTCGGCTCAACCTTCATGCCAGATAGGTTCGTGATGGCTGGCGGGCTTGCCCGCCATCTGGAAACTCTCAGACATCGGATCGAGGCTGTGCTGCAGCGGCACTCTGTGATGGTGCCTTACGACCGACCCCTCGCCGCCGCCTCGCTCGGCGAGGGTGCAGGCCCTGTCGGAGCCGCAAGACTGGCGCTGGATGCAGCCATGGCGTCGCATACAGACGTCTGAAGCCGGACCATAAAGCTGCAAAGGACGCAAAGGATTCCAATGATCGATCAACGGCGAGCAAGGATGCTCGATCTGCGCGAAGCTGACGGGCGGCCCACCGGGGCGCGCGCGGAGGACGGCGGCATGGCGGGATCGGCGCGCGAACGGAGCGGGGCATGAGCTACAAGGCTCTTTTCTCCTATGGCTGGGACATCGCCGACGAGGGTGTGGATGCCGCGCTCGACCGTTTTGAGGCGCTCGGGCTCGACACCGTGACGCTTGCAGGGTCCTATCATGCCGGCAAGTTCCTTCGCCCGCATGGCCGTTCAGGCAAGGTCTACTTTCCCGAAGACGGAACGGTCTATTTCCGAGCGGACCTTAGCCGGTATGGAGCCATCAGGCCCCTGCCCCATTCCAGCCTTGCGGAACGCGACCTGTTCGCCGAGCTGCTCGGCGCCGGGCGGCTCGAGGTCAACGCCTGGCTCGTTCTGCTCCACAACACCCCGCTCGGCCTGCGGCACGCGGATGCAACCGTCAGCAACTGCTTCGACGACCGGCTCGTCTACAGCCTTTGCCCCGCGCACCCCGACGTGCGCGCCTATGCGGTAAACCTCGCGCGCGATATTGCCGAGCGCCACCCGGTGCGCGGCCTGTCGCTCGAAACGCCGGGCTTCCTGCCTTACGCGCACGGCTACCATCACGAGTTCTCGCTGATGCGGCACAATCGCTGGCTCGACAACGGGCTCGGGCTCTGCTTCTGCCGCCACTGCGCCGCCGCCGCGCAAGCGGCCGGCATCGATGCGGCGCGTCTGAGGGCGCGAACCGCGGAGGATATGAGCGCCTATCTCGCCTCCGACATCGATTTTCCCGACGACATGGCCGAAGCTTTCTGGCTAGCCGACATGGCCGTTGGTGGCGAGCTCAAGGGCTATTTCGATGTCCGCAGCAGTCTTGTCACCTCGTTGGTGGCGGAGATCCGGACCGCGGTGCGGCCCGACGCGGAGGTGGCGGTGATCCCCTCCGTCGCGCGGCCGACGGGCGGCGCCTGGTATGAAGGCACCGATCTGGGCGCCCTGTCCGAAGCCGGGATTACGATCGAGGCCTGCTTCTACGAGCCGAGCGCCGCCCGCGTGAAGGCGGACCTGTTCGACATCCGCCGGCGGCTACGCGGGTCCGGCAAACTCAGGGGCATCCTTCGTCCCGCGCATCCCGACCTTGCGGCCAGGGGCGAGTTCCTGGCCGCCGTCGCCGCGCTGCGGGCGGGCGGCGTGGAGGAGCTTGGCTTCTATAATTGGGGCCACTTGCGTGAGCACAATCTCGACTGGATCGGCGAATCGATGAGGGCAGCGGCGTGAGTGCAACCTTCACCGACCAGGTGGTGGCCGTCACGGGCGGCGCCGGCGGAATAGGGCAGTCACTCTGCAGCTTCTTCTCGAGTCGGGGGGGGCTGGTGGCCGCCCTCGACAAGAGCGAAGCCGTGCACGCCTTCGCCGCCTCCCTGGACGGCAAGGCTCTGGGCCTGACCCTAGATATCGGAGAGCCCGAGCAGGTCGCCGCGGCGTTCCGCGCCGTCGAGGAGCGACTCGGGCCGGTGGACGTCCTCGTCAACAATGCGGGCTATGCCCACCATCCAACAATGGCTGGCACGGCGCCCGAGAACTGGCGCGACGAGGTCAACGCCAATCTCAACGGCGCCTTCAACTGCGCCCACGCGATCCTGCCCTCCATGATCGAACGCCGGCGGGGCAGCATCGTCAATGTGGGCTCGGTGAACGGGCTGCACGCGCTCGGCGATCCTGCCTACAGCGCCGCGAAGGCCGGCATGATCTCGCTGACCAAGGCGCTGGCCATGGAATATGGCCGCCACGGCATCCGGGCCAATGCCGTGCTGCCGGGCACCGTGCGCACGCCGCTCTGGGAAAAGCGGATGGCCGAGAACCCCGACGTCCTGAAGACGCTCACGCGCTGGTACCCCCTGGGACGCGTGGTGGAGCCCGAAGAGGTGGCCCAGGTGATCGCCTTCCTGGCCTCGGATGCGGCAAGCGCGGTTACCGGCGTGGCCTTGCCCGTCGACTGCGGGCTCATGGCGGGCAATATCGTGATGGCGCGCGAGCTGACGCTGCAGGAGTTCTGAGCACGGCCGCCCGGCCGCGCGTCACCAGACCTTGCCGCGCGCCGCTACCGGCACTGCGCCGGTGACCATCCCGTTCCGATGAAAGATCACCTCGTCGAACAGGTTCGACACGACGCAGGCGTGGTTGGGGACGACGCGGAGCTTCTCACCGATCTGCGGTCGCTCGTCCCCGCACCCCGACAGGTCGACCACGGCGTGCTCCTCGGAAAGCGCCACGATCCGCGCCTCGGGAAGCCCAAGGATCAGCCCATGGTCCGAAAAGCCCAGGAGGTCCGATGTCAAGGTCTTTGAGCCGGCATCAATGACCGCCCGGTCCGGTGTCGGGCGGGAAACCACCGAGGTGAGCACCGTCATGGCGCATTCGGCCTCGGTACAGTGGCCGGCCCGGATCATGGAGCGATCGTTGTAGATATAGGTGCCGGCACGGTATTCGGTGGCCGAGGGCACCTTGTCGGCGCTGAACAGGCTCGGGCTTCCGGCATAGGACACGGTTTCGCAAGGGAGGCCGTTCTCGGCCAGAAGCGCCACCGCCTGCGACAGGAAGCGCTCGCCTTCTTCCTCGCCCCAAGGCCTCGGATAGGCGAGCAGCCCTGCGAAACGGAGGCCGGGCGCGGCGGCGATGGCTTGGGCGATCCGCAGCGCCTCGTGCGGGCTCTGGACGCCGCAGCGTTTTCCCCCGGTGTCACATTCCACGAGCACGGAGAGCGGCCGCTCCGGCGCGAAGGTCGAGGCTAGCCCCTCGACGGTGACCAGGCTGTCCGCCACCACGGACAGCGTGACCCGCTCGTGGAGCGCCCTCAGCGCCGCAAGCTTCTCGGTTCCGAGGATGTTGTAGGTGATCAGGATGTCGTCGATGCCCGCATCGGCGAACACTTGGGCTTCGGAGATCTTCTGGGCGTTGATCCCCATTGCGCCGGCGGCGATCTGCCGGCGGGCCAAATCTGGGATCTTGTGCGTCTTGATGTGAGGGCGGAAGCGCAGGCCGATCCGGTCCATGAAGGATTGCACCCGGGCGATATTGCCGTCCACGACGTCCTCATCGATCAGCGGCACAGGCGTGGTCAAATCATCGATCGAAGCCCCTGGCCGCATGTTCTTTCCTCCCCTCCATGGTTCCGCCGGTTGTGTAAGAAACTTTCAGGAGCGTTGCGCAAGCCCTTTTCCCTGCCATAGTTGGCCAGACCCGGGGAGTCAGCCGTAAATGGGTTCGGGAGCGACGGAAATCATGGACGAGCGGCCGAGCGTGGCGGTGATCACGGGTGCGGCAGGCGATATCGGCCGCGCCATCGCTGCGGCGCTTCTCGATGCCGACCACAATGTGGTGCTGGCGGATATCAACCTTGGCGCGGCCGAGGCCGCGGCCGCGGCGATGGGCGGGCGGGCGTCAGCCGTCGCCTGCGACATCACCGATCCCGCCTCCGTCGAGCGAATGGCCCGGGCGGCCGAAGCCCTCGGGCCCGTCGCCGTTCTCGTCAACAATGCGGGCGGCATCACGAGCGCAAGCCTGCAGTCCACCGGGATCGGCGAGTGGCGGCGCGACACGGCCCTCAACCTTGACGGCGCGATGCTCTGCTTCCGGGCGCTGGAGGGCGCGCTCAAGGCGACAAGGGGGACGGTGGTCAACATCGCCTCCGTCAATGGATTCGGCGTGTTCGGCCATCCCGGCTACAGCGTGGCCAAGGCGGCGCTCCTGCATTTGACGCGGCTGATCGCGGTGGAATACGGCAGGTTCGGCATCCGCGCCAACGCCGTGGCGCCCGGCACCGTCATGACCCAGGCCTGGAACGCGCGCGCCAGCGCCAATCCGCGTATCGTGGACGAGGTGAAGCGATGGTATCCGCTCGACCGGCTCGCCGAGCCCGCGGATGTCGCGGCCGCCGTCCGCTTTCTGAGCGGCCCGGGCGCCCGCGCCATCACCGGCATCTGCCTGCCCGTCGACTGCGGCCTGACGGCGGGACAGGTGGATCTGGCCCGGACCTTCTCCCAGTCGCCCGACTACTGAGCCTCAGTCGCCGATCGGCTGCAGGGGATCGGTGATCTCGATGGTCGCCAGGCTTTGGCGGACACGCCGGAGCAGTTCCAGCACCTCCGGGCCGATCACCTCCGCCGTCGATGTGGCGAGAATGTCGACCACCGCCAGCATGGCGAAGCGCGATGACGAAGGCTTGTAGAGGTTGCGGTCCTCTTCGAAGAGGAAAGGAACTACGTGGTCGGCGGCCTCGGCCAAAGGCGAGCCGGGCGCGGTCACCGCGATGCAGGTGGCCGTATACTGCCGACCGATCGCCATGGCGTCGATGACGGAGCGTGCGCGCCCCGAGGTGGAGAAGGCCACGATCACGGTCCGGCTGTCCGATACAGACGCGCTCATCGACTGCAGTTGCGGGTCCGCATAGGCCGTGCAGTTGCGGCCCAGCCGGAACAGCCGGTTCTGCATCTCCACGGCCGCCATGGACGAGTTGCCGCCGGTGCCATAGGCGATCACGCGGTCGGCGCGCGCGATGATCTCGCCGAGTGCCCGGACATCCACCTCCGCCATCGCCAGGCTGATGAGGTCGAGCGCGGCATGCGCGCGGCTGCAGATCGTCGCCACGACCTCGTTGGAGCTGTGCGGGCCCGCCCCGTCGCCGCCGTTTCCCCGGAGATAGGCTCCGCCCAGGGCGAGCGCCTGGGCAAGATGCACCTTCATTTCCCGCGTGCTGGCGAACCCGAGCGAGCGCGCCAGCCGCGTCACCGTGGGCTCGCTGACGCCGGCGCGCCGGGCGATCTCCGCGATGGCCGCATTGGTCGCGAAGTGAAGGTCGCCGAGAATGCTTTCGATGAGCTGGATCTCCGCGCGCCTTCCTTTCTCGAGCCGGGTCCGCAATCGGGCGATGATGTCGAGCGGTGGGCCGCCGCTCGGGCGATCGAGGGTTCGCGGGCGATTCACGCTGCGGCCCTTCCCTGCGAGGCGAGCCGGGCGCCGCTCGCCGCGTCGAAGAGGTGGATGTCCTCGGGCATGACGGAGAGGGGCAGAAGCTCGCCCGGACGCGGGTCCAGCCGCGAGCGGAACACGCAGCGGATGTCGCTGCCCCCGGCGTGTCCGAACACATGGGTTTCCGGGCCGGTCGGCTCCACCACCGCGACGGTGAGCGCAAGCGGCCCGTCCCCGTCCAGGCGATAGTTTTCCGGCCGCACGCCCACATCGACCAGCGCGCCGTCCGGTGCCTCGACGGCGGGCGCGGGCAGCGCCGTCCCGTCAGCAAGGCGAACGGCCGGCCCATGGCCGCCGCGGACATAGGCGCCGGACAGGAAGCTCATGGCGGGCGAGCCGATGAAGCTGGCCACGAAGCGGTTCGCAGGAAAATCGTAAAGCTCCAGCGGACGGCCGACCTGCTCGATCCGGCCCGCATTCATCACCACGATGCGGTCGGCCATGGTCATGGCCTCGATTTGGTCGTGCGTCACATAGACGATCGTGGAGCCGAGCTGCTGGTGCAAGGCCTTGATCTCGGTGCGCATCTGCACGCGCAGCTTGGCGTCGAGATTGGAAAGCGGCTCGTCGAACAGGAACAGTTTGGGATCGCGCACGATGGCGCGGCCCATCGCGACCCGCTGCCGCTGCCCGCCCGAAAGCTGGGCCGGCCGCCGGTCGAGATAGGGCGAAAGGTTGAGGATGCCGGCGGCGCGCTCCAAGGCCCTGCGGGTCGGCTCCGCCGCCTCCTTGCGCACGCGCGGTCCGAAGGTGATGTTGTCCTTCACCGCCATATGCGGAAACAGCGCATAGGACTGGAAGACCATGGAGATGTTGCGCTTCTGCGGCGGCACGTCGTTGGCGCGCTCGCCGCCGATGGCGAGCTCGCCACCGGTGATCTCTTCCAGTCCCGCGATCATGCGCAGCAATGTGGACTTGCCGCAGCCCGATGGGCCGACCAGCACGATGAACTCGCCGTCGGCCACGTCCAGCGACAGCCCATCGATGATCGTCAGGCTGCCGAAGCGCTTCACGATGTTGCGCAAGCGGAGATCAGCCACAAGGACGCTCCTTATCCATTACCGGGCCAAGCTGCCAACGACTGTGTAACAAAGCAACACGCTTCTCACATTCCGCTTGAATTGGCTCGGCAGATGAAAAAATGTGTCGGAAGGGGCGTGGCCGGCCAGCGAGACGATCCGGACCCCGCAACCCCCAGCAGGGAGAGCACTCGATGTCGTTGCATTGGTTGAAAATAGCGGTCGCAGGCAGCGTCGCCGCATTGGCGCTGGCGGGCGGCGCCGCGGCGGAAACGGTCCGCGTGACGGTTGCCGAATACAGCTCCAAGACCGGTCCCTATTTCGAGAAGGTCGCCGGCGAGTTCGAGGCCGCCAATCCCGGCGCCGACATCCAGATCGAGGTGGTGCCCTGGGACGTGCTCCAGCAGAAGCTGACGACCGACATCTCGGGCGGCGCCAATGCGGATCTCGCGATCATCGGCACGCGCTGGCTGATCGACTACGTTCAGCAGGGCGTCGCCGCGCCGCTCGACGAATACATGAACGAGGAGTTCCGAGGCCGCTTCATCGAGACTTTCCTCACGCCTTCGGTGATGGAGGGCAAGACCTACGGCCTGCCCATCGCGGCCTCGGCGCGGGCCATGTACTACAACAAGGACCTGTTCGCGAAGGCCGGCATCGCCGCCCCGCCGGAGACCTGGGACGAGCTCAAGGCCGCCGCGGAGAAGATCAAGGCGCTGGGCGGGGACGCCTACGGCTTCGGCCTGCAGGGCAAGGAGATCGAGACGGACGTCTATTTCTACTATGCCTTCTGGTCCCAGGGCGGCGAGCTGATCGAGGAGGACGGCACGTCCGGGCTCGACACGGAAGCGGCCTACAAGGCGGCCGAGCTCTACAAGTCGATGATCGATGAGGGCCTGACCCAGCCGGGCGTCACCTCGCTGAACCGAGAGGACGTGCAGAACCTCTTTAAGCAGGGCCGGATCGGCATGATGATCACCGCGCCCTTCCTGGCGGCGCAGATCAAGGAGGAGGCGCCCGACCTCCAATATGGCGTGGACGCCATTCCCGCCGGGCCGAACGGCGAGCGCGGCACCTATGGCGTGACCGATTCGATCATCATGTTCGAGAACTCCCAGAACAAGGAGATCGCCTGGAAATTCCTCGACTATCTCTTCACCACGGACAAGCGCGAGGAGTTCACGGCCGGCGAAGGCTTCCTGCCCGTCAACAAGGAGGAGGCGACGCGCCCGGTCTTCGCGGAGAATGCGGACCTCAGGGCTTTCACCGACCTCCTGCCCGACGCCCGCTTCGCGCCCGTCATCCCGGGCTGGGAGGAGATCGCGGCCGTCACCTCGAACGCGCTGCA
Organism: Mesorhizobium sp.; assembly: GCA_035998495.1. GTDB lineage: Bacteria > Pseudomonadota > Alphaproteobacteria > Rhizobiales > Rhizobiaceae > Mesorhizobium_B. The sequence goes on along the minus strand of DASYHP010000025.1, from coordinate 15,540 downwards.
GAAGATCTATCTCGGCGAGGGCGAGATCAAGCCGACGCTGGACGCGGCCGCCGCCGAGATCGACGGCATCATCGCCCAAAGTAAGCAGTAAGGCGGTTTCCGCCAGTGCCGCCGGCTCCTGCCGGGGGCCGGTGGTTTCGGGAGGGACGCGGGATCGCGTCTCTTCGTGAAGACCATGCGTATCAGGGCATCAAGGCGGCGATGAAAATCACGGCATGAACCGGTCGCTTCTGACAAACCCATATCTGCTCGTCGCGCCCGGCTTCCTCCTCGCCGCCTTCATCATCCTTTGGCCGCTCGTCCAGCTCGGCCAGATCTCGCTCAGCGACGTCAACCGCTTCGGCCAGATCCGGGGCTTCGCGGGCCTTGAGAACTTCGTGGCCGTTCTGACTGACCCGCTCTTTCTGGGCGCGCTCGGGCGCACGGCGGTTTGGACCTTCGGCATCGTGGCCGGAACGATCCTGATCTCGATCCCCGTGGCGCTCGTGCTCAACGAGGATTTCCACGGCCGCGGCCTGGCCCGCATCATCGTGATGCTGCCCTGGGCCGTGTCGCTGACCATGACGGCCATCGTCTGGCGCTGGGCGCTGAACGGTGAAAGCGGCATGCTGAACTCCGCGCTTCGCGGACTCGGGCTGATCGATCAGAACATCCAGTGGCTGGCGCAAGCCGCGACCGCCTTTCCCGTGCAGATCGCGATCGGCATCCTAGTTTCCATCCCCTTCACCGTGACGATCTTCCTGGGCGGGCTATCCTCCATCGCTGACGACCTTTACGAGGCGGCCCGGCTCGAGGGCGCGAGCGGCTGGCAGATGTTTGCGGGCATCACCCTGCCGCTCATCAAGCCCTTCATCAACATCGCGGTCGTGATGAACACCATCAACGTGTTCAACTCCTTCCCGATCATCTGGGTGACGACGCAGGGCGGGCCGGCCAACTCCACCGACATCCTGGTGACCCACCTCTACAAGCTTGGCTTCAGCTTCGGGAAGCTCGACGAAGCCTCCGCCCTCTCCTTGATGATGTTCGCCCTGCTCCTGTTCTTCACGATCCTTTATGTCCGGCTCGCCATGCGGGGGGACCGCGCATGAAGTTTTCCCGCAAGGCGCGTCGGACGGTGGTCTGCTGGCTGGTCCTCTCGCCATTGGTCGTGGCGGTGCTGTTTCCCTTCGCCGTGATGTTCGTCACGGCGATCAAGCCGCAGGCGGAAATGCTGCGCCCCACCTGGTGGCCGAGCGAGGTGCGGCTCGCCAATTTCGTGACGATGTGGGACGCTACCAATTTCGGCACGGCGCTCGTCAACTCGCTCTATGTCGGCGTGTTGTCCACGCTTCTGTCGCTCGCGGTGTCGATCCCCGCCGCCTATGCGATGAGCCGGCTGCGCTTCCGGGGCCGCGGCTTCGTCCAGCAGTTCCTGCTCGTCAGCCAGATGCTGTCGCCCATCGTGCTGGTGATCGGCCTGTTCCGGCTGGTCGTGGCGCTGGGCCTGCTCGACAACGTGAACTCAGTGGTCGCCATCTATGCGGCCTTCAACATCGCCTTCTCCGTATGGATGCTGCAGAGCTACTTCTCCACCATCCCGCGCGACCTGGAGGAGGCGGCCTGGATCGAGGGCGCTTCGCCCGCCCAGGCGCTCCTGCGCGTGTTCCTGCCCTTGGCGCTGCCGGCCATGGTGGTGACGGCGATCTTCTCCTTCATCAATGCCTGGAACGAGTTCGTCATCGCGCTTACCATGCTGCGCCGGCAGGAAAGCTACACGTTGCCCATCCAAGTCTTCTCGCTGGTGGCGGGACGCTACACGGTGGAATGGCATCACGTGATGGCGGCGGCCTTCGTGGCCACCATCCCCGTCGCGGTGGTGTTCGCCTGGCTTCAGCGCTATCTCGTGCGCGGCCTGGCGCTCGGCGCGGTCAAATAATCAGCAGCAAGGGACAAAGGATGACCAGACAGCATTTCGGCACCTCGCATGTGCCGCTTTCGCCGGCCGTGCGGGCGGGCGACTACGTCTTCGTCTCGGGCCAGGTGCCCGTGGCGGATGGCAAGATCGTCGAGGGGGGCGTGGGCGCGCAGACCACGCAGGTGCTCGAAAACATCAAGGCGCTGCTCGCCCAGGCCGGTTGCGCCATGAGCGACGTCGTGAAGACCACGGTCTGGCTTAAGCACGCCGAGGATTTTTCCGAGTTCAACGCGGCCTATGCTCCCTATTTCCCGACGAACCCGCCCGCCCGCTCCACGGCCGAGAGCCGGCTGATGATCGACATCCGCGTGGAGATCGAGGCGATCGCCTACAAGCCTCTGTGAGGCTTCAAGCGAGCCGGCGCCGGTCCGGGTCACTGTTGGACAAAGGGCTCCTCAAAGGGCCGGCGCGACACCTCCATCTCCTGGCCGCCGAGATAGGCAGCGACGGGTTGGAGTAGCGCGCGGCCCTGACGCTTGACGCCCTGCACGTCGGCAAAGACGTAGTCCGACTCGACCTCTCGAAGCACGGTGATGTCGGCTGTCGCGCCGACGCCGAGATGGCCGAGATCTGGCCGGCGGATGGCGAGCGCCGGGCGGCTCGTCGCCATGCCGACCACGTCCTTCAGCGACAGGCCGCAATTGAGGAGCTTGCTCATGCAGTGCAGCAGGTCGAAGGCGGGGCCCTCGACGCAGACCACATGCACGTCGCTCGAGATGAGGTCGGGCGGGAAGCCATCCGCCAGCGCCGCGTCCGCGGTGGCGTAGCCGAACGCTCCCATCCCATGCGCGATGTCGAAGAGCACGCCCCGCGCCCGCGCCTCGCGGAGGGCGGGCAGGATTTTTCCGTCGGGGCCGATCGCCGAGTTCGGCTCGGGGCGATAGCAGTGGGTGAGGATGTCGCCGGGGCGCAGCATGGCGACGACCTCCGCATATGAGGGTGGCGGCCCGCCGATATGCGTCATCAAGGGCAGGCCGGTCGCCTCGGCGGCCTCCAGCGCCAGCTCAAGCGCGCCAAGGCCCAGATCACCCGTGGCCGGGCCGCCGATGCGCACCTTCACGCCGACGATCCGGTCGCGATTGGCCTCGATCTTCCTCACGCAGCGGTCCACAGGCAGCATCTCGGCCAGCGTCGCCTCGCCGATGAACAGGCCCTTGTCGAAGCCGAAGATGCCAGGAAACGAGATGTTGAGGAAGGCGAGGATGCGGTAGGGGGACTGCGCCATCACGTAGTCGCGGAAGCCGTCATAGTTGCCCGCACCCGCGCTGCCCGCGTCCACCAGCGTGGTGATGGCCGAACGCCGGGCGATCAGGCCGGGATCGACACTGAGCGAGCTCGCCTTGTGATAGACGTGGGCATGGATGTCGATGAGCCCGGGCGCAACGATTCCGCCGCTCACGTCGCGCACGGTCGAGGCCCTGGCAAGGTCCGGCCCGACGGCGGCGATCCGCCCGCCGGCTACGCCCACGTCTAGGACGGCATCGACGCCGTTGCGCTCGTCAAGGACGCGCCCACCCTTGAGCACAAGGTCGAAGCCCCCGTCTGGCGGGTTGCCGGTCATGAAGCGTCTCCAAAGTTCGGCATGGGTGACGTGACCCGCGGGCGCAGGTCACACTCCGTCCGCCGGATCCTGATCATGCAGCGGCGGTTCAGGCGAGCTCGATCACCCGCTTTTCCTGGATGCTTCTCTCGGCCGCAAGCACGATCCGCAGGCTGTTCACGGCGGCGTCCATGGACTCGCTCAAATCGAGGTCCTCCTGGATGGCGCGCAGGAAAAAAGCCTGCTCGCGGTCGCAGAGCTCCTGGTGGCCGGGCTCGTCGGACATGGATACGATCTCGTCCTTGCGGACGAAATTCTTGTCCGGCCCCACCTCGGCATAATGGATCTTCAGCGCATCGGTCTTGGTGTGGCGGTCGATGTCGGCGGAATCGGAAATCTCTGTGGTGTCCTTGCCCGACTGGTTCTGGCCGGCCACGATCGAGACCGCGCCCTTGGGCCCGATCACGTCCTTCACGAAATAGGCGGTCTCGCTCATCATCGGGCCCCAGCCGGCCTCGTACCAACCCACCGAGCCGTCATCGAAGGTGACGTGCAGATGGCCATAGTTCTGCTGCGCGGCCTCTGCCCACAATTTGGCGCCGATGCCATGCACTCGCACGGGTTTGGCGCCGGTTAACTGGCACATGACGTCGACATAATGAACGCCGCAGTCGACGATGGGAATCAACGAATCGATCAAGTTCTTGTGCCAGGACCATGCCGGGCCGTTGCTCTGCTGGTTGAGGTTGAGCCGCATGACGAGCGGCTTGCCGAGAGTCTGCCCGACCTCGATGAACTTCACCCAGGAAGGGTGGACGCGCAGGATATATCCCAGAACAAGCTTCTTGTTCTTCTCCCTGGCCAGCGCCACGACACGTTCGGCATCTTCGATATTGGTGGCGAGCGGCTTCTCCATGAACACATGCGCGCCAGCGTTGAGCGCCTTGACAGCGTATTCCGCGTGCGTGTTCGGCCAGGTGTTGATGGAGACAGCGTCGGGGCGCGTTTCCTGCAGGGCCTGCTCATAGTTGTCGAAGAGGGAATAGCCCCGCAAAAATTCCGGCAGAGGCTTCGTCTTGATGCTCCGGCTCATGAGCCCGACAATCTCGAAGCCCGGATTGCGGTGATAGGCGCTCGCATGCGAGGCGCCCATATTACCGAGGCCCACGACCAGAATTCTCACCTTCTCAGGCATCTCATCCTCCCTCTCGCCTGTTCATGGCTGGAAACAGGCGGCGTGTTTATGCGCCGCCTGTTCCAATGTCGTCAGCATCGCCCGATCAGCCCTTGACGGCCTGATCGAACATGGTCGCCTTGATCTTCTCCACATCGATCGCGGCGAATTCGTCCGACAGCTTGTAGGCGTCGGCGTCGGCCTTGACCTTGGCGTGGTCGAAGTCGTTGGCGGCCGGGATCAGCTCGTTGGTGCAGACATCCTCGGCCTTCACCGGGCTCTTGATCTGGCCGAGCTTGTGGATGCCGTCGAAGAAGGCCTGCCAGCTTGCCAGGTCGTGCCAGCCCCAACCCTCGCGCTTGTCCATGTCGCCGCGGAACACGTTGATCTGCTGCAGGATCGAGGTGGTGCCGAGCTCCGGGCCGGTGTTGCTGGCGAAGGCCGGGAACTGCTCGAACACCGCTTCCACCGCCGCGCGCGGGTTCTGATAGGCGAATTCGAGGCCCATCGCCCAGCCCCGGAGATATTGTTCGAGGAACGCTTTGCGGTCGGGATCTTCGAGATCGGCCGCGCGCACCACGAAGGTGTTGGCGGGCAGCTTGGAGTTCTGCACGCCGAGCCAGTATTCGAAGTCGAGCCCGCGCGCGATCCATTCGGCCCGCAGCCCTTCCCAGGACAGCGCCGCGTCGCCCTGGCCGGACTGCAGCGCGGTGGCCCAGGTCGGCCAGCCGGCCTCGACATAGGTGACTTTCGAAACGTCAACGCCCTGGGCGGCGAGCATGGGATCGACGATCGACTGCCAGGCGGCCGAGCCGAGCAGCACCGTTTTGCCTTCGAGCGTCTTGAGGTCGTTGGAGCCCTCGCCCTTGCGGAAAGCGATGCTGAACGTGTCGCGCGCGCCCATATGGAACACGGATTTCAGCCTCATGCCGTTCTCAAGGGCGAACGAGAACACGCCGGGCGACGGGAAGCCCATATCGGCCTGGCCGACATCGACGAACTTGACGGTCGCGGTGCCGTCGGAAGGGCCGGGTTCCATGGCCGTCTTGAGGTCCCCGAAATAGCCCATCTTCTTGGCCGCCCAATAGGGATAGTCGTCGAGAACCTCTAAGGTGCCGCGTGGGCTGATCCAGGTGAAGGTATCGTAAGGCTCGGCCCGAGCGGCGCGGACCGAGAAGGGCGCGCCGAGCGCGCTGGCGGTCACGAGGCCGCCGGCGGAAACCTGCAGAAAGATGCGGCGGCTCACGCCGGCCGGCGAGGATTCTTCATTCATACATAGTCTCCCTTTGTTCTCTGGTTCCCTGGAATGCGCCGGCTCTGGCCGGTCGCGTCGCTCAGGCCTCCCAGCTCGCCCACCTCTTCCCGATCAGGAAGAAGAGGACGTAGATGAGGATGCCGAGGATGGAGAGGATCAGCACCACCGCGAAGAACTGCGGCATCTGGATCATGGAGGAATAGGAGGTCAGGCGGTTGCCCAGGCCGAAGCCGCCGCCCACCATCTCGGCGCCGACCGCGGTCAAGAGGCCGAAGATCGCGCCGATCATCAGCCCCACCAGGATCATCGGCAGCGCCATGGGCGCGCGGATCTTCCAGAAGATCTGCAGCGTCGAGGCGCCATAGGAGCGGGCCAGGGCGATCTTGCCGGAATCGGCGCGGCGGAAGCCTGTGGCGGCGTTGATCATAACCATCGGGCCGGCGGCCAGCGCCACCGCGATGATGCGCGGCGTGTAGCCGAAGCCGAAGCGCAGGATAAGAAGGGGCACCAGCGCCAACATCGGCGTAGTGACGAGGAGCAGGATATAGGGCGTGACCACCTTCTCCACGAAGGGGAACTGGGTGACGACGGCGGCCATCACGAGCCCGACGCTAGCGCCGATGAAGAAACCCGACAGGAGCTCCACCAGCGTGTGCCCGAGATGGGGCGCGATGAAGGGGAACTCGGTCACGAGGGCTGCGGCGATCGCGCTCGGGGCGGGAAGGATATAGGCCGGCACGTCGAAAAGGCGGATCACCAGCTCGGCGCCGCCGATGATCGCCACCGCCGTCAGCACGATGGCGGCCACTTCGGTGGCCGACCGGATGCCCGGCCCGCTCGAAAAGGCCGAGAGATTGGTGATGCCGACATCCTGGCCCTCGCCCGTCCGGGCGCGGAATTCGGGAATGGCGTCGGTGTCGCTCACGGGAACCTCAGTGGGCCGGCTGCGGGAGGGGCTCGGCGGACCGCGCGAACTTGCTCTTCTGCTCGCCCACGATGTCGCCCTTGATCGCGTTGAACAGGTCGAACACCTCGCGCGTCGACATGATCTCGATGGAGCGCGGGCGGGGGAAGGGCACGCGGTACTCGCGGGCGACGCGGCCGGGCCGGGCGGAAAGCACGACCACGCGATCGGACAGGAAGATGGCTTCCTCGATCGAATGGGTGATGAGCACGATGGTGGTGCGCGTGTCGAGCCAGATCTGCTCCACGAGCCGGTTCATCTCCTCGCGCGTGAAGGCGTCGAGCGCGCCGAAGGGCTCGTCCATGAGGAGCACCGAGGGCTTGAAGGAAAGAGCGCGCACCAGCGCGGCGCGCTGCTGCATGCCGCCCGACAGCTCGCGCGGGAACTTGGCCCCGAAGCCGTCGAGCCCGACCAGGTGAAGCAGGTTGGCGATCCAGCCTCGGTCGGGCGCGATCCCCTTGATCTCAAAGGGGAAGCGGATGTTGGCGTCGAGATTGCGCCAGGGCAGCAGATTGGCATCCTGGAAGACCATGCTGATCTCGGGATGCGGCCCGGTGACCGGCCGGTCGTCCAGGAGCACCTCGCCCCGCGACAGCCGGTGCAGGCCCGACATGGCCCAAAGCAGGGTCGTCTTTCCGCAGCCCGAGGGACCCACGATCGAGACGATCTCGCCGGCCTCCACGTCGAGGCTGCACTTGTCGAGCGCGAGCAGTTGGCCCGACGCCGTCTGGTAGAGCTTGGTGGCCTGCTTGACACGCAGCTTGGGAAGGCGCGGGGTCAGGGCGTTCATGGGAACCTCGGGCAGCCCGATGGCAGGTAGATGCCTTCGGGACTTCGGATGCAAGTCTGAAACTAGCTTACTTTTCAAGTCAAGCGGCGAGTTAATCTGCCAGGATCGCGGGGAAATGCGGCCGTGTGAGGCTTGCGCGACATGTAAGTTTGCTACAATCTTGCGCCTGACGGCCCGTCGGGGCCGATCCGCGATCGCGGTTGGAGGAAGCGGCGGGGCATGGGAAGCGGATCGTCGTCCGGCTCCGTCTTCCCGCATGATTGTTGGTGGTTTGAACCTATGCTTGACTCGACGCCCGCGGCGCGCGCTGCCGCTTGGCTGGAGCTCTTTTCGGTTGCGCTGGAGAACCGCGACGTCGACGCTGCGCTTCGGCTCTTTGCGGACGACTGCTACTGGCGCGACCTCGTCGCCTTCACCTGGAACGTGAAGACGCTGGAGGGCAAGCCCGCCATCAGGGGAATGCTCGAAGCGACCTTGCCGACGACGATGCCGCGCCGCTGGCGCCCGTCCGAGTGCCGCAAGACCGACGGCGATGGCATCGAAGCTTGGTTCGACTTCGACACCGCCGCGGGAACCGGCACGGGACTGCTCCGCCTCGAAGGCGGCCGGTGCCGTACCATCCTGACGACCCTGCAGACGTTGCGCGGCTTCGAGGAAACCCTGGGGCGCAGCCGGCCCAAAGGGGTGCGGCACGGCGCGGAACGCGGACGGCAGACCTGGGCGGAAAGGCGGGCGGCGGCGCAGGCCGAGCTCGGCGCAGAGCGGCAGCCCTTCTGCGTGGTCATCGGCGGCGGCCAGGGCGGGATCATGCTGGGCGCCCGGCTCAAGCAGCTCGGCGTGCCCGCCGTGATCGTGGAGAAGAACGCGCGTCCCGGCGACTCGTGGCGCAACCGCTACCGCACCCTCGTGCTGCACGACCCCGTCTGGTACGATCACCTCCCCTACCTCCCCTTCCCGCCGAATTGGCCGGTGTTCACGCCCAAGGACAAGATGGGCGACTGGCTGGAAGCCTATGTCCTGGCGATGGAGCTCGATTACTGGACGAGCACCGAATGCATCCGCGCCGCCTATGACGCGGAGGAAAAGCGCTGGACCGTCGAGCTCCGCCGCGAGGGTGAACCGATCACGCTGCGCCCGCAGCATCTCGTCTTCGCCACGGGCGCCTACGGCCCGCCCCGGACGATCGACTTGGCCGGCGCGGAGACCTTCGGCGGGCCGGTCCTGCATTCGAGCCAGTACAATGACGGCCGGGCCTATGCCGGCCAGCGAGCCGTGGTGATCGGCGCCGCGAGTTCCGGCCATGACGTGGCCGTCGATCTCTGGGAAGCCGGCGCGGACGTCACCATGGTGCAGCGCTCGGCGACCACGGTGGTGCGCTCGGACACGCTGATGGAGCTCGCCTTCGACCTTTATTCCGAAGAGGCCGCGGCGCGGGGCATCGATGTTGACAAGGCGGATATGATCGTCGCGGCCACGCCCTTCGCCTTGCAGCCGCCCCTGCAGCGGGCGCTCTACGACCGCATCCGCGCCCGCGACGCCCAGTTCTACGACCGCTTGCGCGCCGCGGGCTTCCTGCTCGATTTCGGCGAGGACGAGTCTGGCCTGATGATGAAGGCCTACCGCACCGGATCGGGCTATTATGTCGATGTCGGCGCGTCCGACCTGATCATCGCGGGCGACATCAAGGTGAAGAGCGGGGTCGGCATGGCAAAGCTCTCGCCCGGCACGGTCCACTTCACCGACGGCACGGAGGCCGCCGCCGACGTCGTGATCCAGTCCACCGGCTTCCAGTCCATGCACGAAACGGTGGCGCGGATCGTGTCGCGCGAGGTTGCCGACGCCGTCGGTCCCTGCTGGGGCCTGGGCTCGGGCGTGCGCAACGATCCCGGACCGTGGCAGGGGGAGCTCCGCAACATGTACAAGCCGACGGCGCAGGAAGGCTTGTGGTTCCACGGCGGCAATCTCGCGCTGTCGCGCTTCTTCTCGAAGTTCCTCGCGCTGCAGCTCAAGGCGCGCATGGAGGGGCTTCCCACCCCTGTCCATGCGCCGCCCGCCCCTTGCTGCGCCTGACATGGCAGGAGGCGGCACCGTGCGTTCAAGCGAGCAGTTCCAGCCGGACGCGCCCTCGACGGGCGGGACCGAGCCGCTGCTCGTCCTTGACGGGATCGCCAAGAGCTTCGGTGCGATCGAGGCGCTCCGGGGAATCTCGTTTTCCATCGCCAGGGGCGAGGTGGTCGCCCTTCTCGGCGACAACGGCGCGGGCAAGTCGACCCTCGTGAAGATCATCTCGGGCGGGCTCGAGCCCAGCGCGGGACGGATGCTGTTCCAAGGCCAGCCGTTTCTGGCGCGCTCGCCGGCGGACGCCAAGGCGGCGGGAATCGAGACCGTTTATCAGGACCTGTCGCTCTGCACCAATGTGGACGTGGTCGCGAACTTCTTCATCGGACGCGAGATCACCAGGCGCGTGCTGGGCATTCCTGTGCTCGACGAGCGCACGATGGAAGCCGTCACCGCCCGCGCGCTGGCGAATGCGGGCACGCGCATTCCTTCGCTGCGGACCAATGTAGAGCATCTTTCGGGCGGCCAGCGCCAGGCGATCGAGCTCAACCGCTTCGTGCACTGGGGCGGCAAGCTCGTGCTGCTCGACGAGCCCTTCGCCGCGCTAGGCGTGGAGCAGACACGGCGCGGCCTGGAGATGATCCGCCAGGTGGCAAGCCAAGGCATCGGCGTGGTGATCATCACGCATATCATGCAGCAGGCCTTCCAGGTGGCCGACCGGATCGTGGTGATTCGCCAGGGCCTTGTGGCGGGCGACGTCGCGCGGAAGGATACGAGTCCCGATCAGGTGGTCGCCATGATCACAGGCGAAACGCTTGCCGGCGCCGGCCCGGCAGTCTGAGGCGGACGATCAGAGGTCCGGCGACAGGAGGACGGAATGAAAAGACTCTGGCAAGCAGCCATCGGCGCCGCGGCGCTCGGCCTGGCGCTCGCGGCGCCCGCCTGGGCGCAATCCAAAGGCACGGTCTACTATCTCGTGCCGACCCTGCTCGACGAGTTCCAGACGGGCTCCGTCAGCGCGCTGGAAATGTTTCTCGGCCAGGTCGGCTACGACATGGAGACGCTGAACGCCGACAACAAGACGGACCTGCAGCAGAGCCAGGTCAACGACGTGATCGCGCTGAAGCCCACCGCCGTGATCCTCGCCGCGGTGGATTTCAACGCGCTCAAGCCCTCGATCGAGGCGGTGCGCGCGGCCGGCATCCCCATCGTGCAGTTCGACCGCCAGATCACCTCGACGCCGTCCGACTTCACCTCCGTCGCCGGCACGGTGGAGATCGGCCATGTGGCGGCCGACACTGTGCAGAAGCTGCTTTCCGGGAAGAACGGGGCGGTCAAGGGCAAGGTGCTGCAGGTGCTGGGCGACCCTGCCGACCCCTACACGCTCGACATCCAGAAGGGTTTCGAGGAGAAGATGAAGGCTTTTCCCGAGGTCACGCTGATCTCGCTGCCCGCCATGCAGTGGGAGGCGAGCAATGCCGGCACCATCGTATCCGACCAGCTTCTCGCCAATCCCGACATCGACCTGATCTTCAACCACGCCGCCCATCTCTCGGTGGCGGCGGCGGCGGCCCTCGAATCGGCGGGCAAGAAGCCGGGCGACGTGCTGATGCTGTCCTCCAACGGCGCGCCCGTCGGGCTCGATCTGATCCGCAAGGGCTGGATGCAGGCAGAAGTCGAGCAGCCGCTCTATGCCCAGGCCGCCGCGGTCGCGATGTTCATCGACAAGGTCGTGAACAAGGAGGAGATCAAGCCCGGCGAGTATGACGTGCTGGGCTTGAAGGGCGTGGTGACGATCGAGGCCTGGGGACCCAACATCAAGATCCCCGGGGCGGCCATCACGAAGGACAATGTCGACGATCCCGCCTTCTGGGGCAATCAGAAGCCACCGACGGAAACGGTCAAGCCCGTCGAATAAGGGGCTGCGCCCTCCCCTCGCCCGGCCTCTCCAGAGGCCGGGTGACGCCATGCCTGCGCCGGCTTGCGGCGCCTTTCTCGACCCCGGAGACCTTGACCCCATGTCCCCCGGCACGCGCCGCGCGCTCGAATTCCTGCTGGACAATCTCGTTTGGCTGATCCTGATCGCGGTGCTCGCCGTCTTCTCGCTCGCGATCCCGAACTTCTTCCAGCTCGGCATCTTCGCCAACATCGTCGAGCAGTCGAGCTATGTCGGGGTGATGGCCATTGGGCTCGCCCTCGTGATCATCGCCGGGCACATGGACCTCTCCGTCGAGTCGGTGGCGGCACTTTCTGCCATGGTCGTGGGCATCCTGTTCTGCTCGGCCGGCATAGGCATCGGGCTTGTCATCGAGCCGCCATGGCTGATGGTCCCGGTGTCGCTCCTGCTCGCGCTTTGCGTGGGCGGGCTGATCGGCGCGCTGAACGGCTTTCTCGTCGTCAAGGTCGGGCTGAACGCTTTTATCGTGACGCTGGCCTCCTTCATCTGGGTGCGCGGCCTGGTGGTCGCCGTTTCGGGCGGCCGCTCGGCGCAGGATCTGGCGCCGGCGATCCGCTGGCTCGGTGTGCAGCGCGTGCTCGCCATCCCGCTGCTCGCCTGGATCGCCATCCTCTGCTTCGCGTTGTTTTCCTTCGTCTTGGGCAAGACGCGCTTCGGCCGACATCTCGTGATGATCGGCGGCCACCAAGCGGCGGCGTTCCGCGCCGGCATCAAGGTCGAACGCATCTTGATCACGGCTTTCGTGCTGGCGGGCGCGATCGCCGGGCTGGCGGGCTGGCTGCTCGTGATCCGCACCTCGGGGGCCACCGCCAATCTGGGCGTGGGCATGCTGTTCAACGCGTTCGCGGCCGTCGTGATCGGCGGCGTCAGCCTCAAGGGCGGCGTCGGCGCGCTGCCCGGCGTCTATGCCGGCGTGCTGCTTCTTTCGGCCATCAACACCGCCATCAACCTGATGGGCCTGCCCGCCAACTACACTCAGGTGATCCACGGCCTTCTGGTGCTCGCAGCCGTGCTTCTCGACACCTTCAAGCTCTCCATCCGCCAGAGGCTCGCATGACGAAACGTCTGGACGGCAAAGTCGCGCTGATCGTCGGCGCCGCTCGCGGGATCGGCCGAGGCATCGCCGAGCGATTCGCGCAGGAGGGCGCGAGTCTCGTCCTGGCCGACATGGAAGCCGAGGCCGGTGCGGCAACCGCGCGTGAACTCGGCGCCGCCTTCATCCGCGTCGACATCTCGCAAGCGGCCGACGCCGAGGCAGCCGTCACGCTTGCGCTCGAGAAGCATGGTCGGCTCGACATCCTCGTCCAGAACGCCGGAATCTACCCTTGGCAGCTCCTGGAGCACACCAGCCCCGAAGATTGGGACCGCGTGATGGCCGTCAACCTGCGCGGCTGTTTCGTGGCGGCCCGCGCGGCGCTCGCGCCCATGAGGGCGCAAGGCGGCGGCCGCATCCTGTTCACCTCTTCGATCACCGGCCCACATGTGACGAGCCCGGGCCACGGGCACTATTCCGCCACCAAGGCCGGCATCAACGGACTGATCCGCGCGGCGGCGCTCGAATGGGCCGGCTATAGGATCACGGTCAACGGCGTCGAACCCGGCAACATTCTCACCGAGGCCGTGCAGCGCCATCGCTCGGCCGCCTTCATCAAGAGCATGGAGGAGTCGATTCCGCTGGGGCGGCTCGGCAGCACGGCCGACGTGGCCAACGCCTTCCTGTTTCTGGCCTCCGATGAGGCGAGCTACATCACGGGCACGACGATTGTCGTGGACGGTGGCCAGCTCCTTCCCGAAGGCAACGATTTCCGCATTCTGCCGGAATAGCAGCCGTCCCGATCAGGCTGCCAAGCGCCGCGCCATGAAGATGGTGTGGCCGGGCAGCGATTGATCCTCCACGCGGGCAAAGCCGAGCCTTCGGTAGAAGGCCTGAGCGCCAAGGTTCGCGGGCTGAACTTGGAGATGCATGCCGTCTGCCCCGGTTTCGCGGAGCCGCTCCATGAGGAACCGCAGCGCCTGACTGCCGATGGCGTGGCCACGCGCATGTTCGAGCAGGTCAATATGGCCGTGCGCGGGCTAGAGGTGGAGCGCCGGCGGGAACACGATTTCCGGCGCGTGGATGGCGCGGCGGTCCCAGTCGCTGCCGCGCCACTGCGATCGGTCCGGCCCGGGATCGTGGACGCGGCACGCCAGGGGGACGAGCCAGTCGTTGACATAGCGGCGATAGAAGCCTGCGCTGTCGGGCGTACCCAGGAGGTAGCCGCACACGCCGCCGGGCCCTACCACGGCGAAGGCGAAGTCCGGCTCGAGCACTTGGTAAGGCACGGCGAAGATGAGGCCGAGAAGATCCGGATCATCCTCGCGCCAGGTGGCGTCGCGGCTGGCATCGCCGGTCTTGAGACAGACATGGTTGAACGCGGAACGATCGCGGGGTTCCGCGCAGCGAAGAAAATAGCGCCGGCCGAAATCCAGTTCCAAGTTTTCCCCCGTCCGGCCTTGCTCAAACGCCATCTCCGCCGGCCGCATGACGCTGCACAGAACCGACCATCTCAGCAGCCGGCTTGCCGCGACCGCAGTGGCCGGCTACGCCGTCGACCATGACAACACATCGGTTTACGGCCACTCAATGGCACAACGTGCTGGGCACCCTGCCTGCTGCCCTCACGATCGCCTCAGGCGACACGGTGATCACCCAAACGCTCGATGCGCATGGCATCGACAAGGACGGGGTGAGCCGCGCGCCTGAGCCGAACCCGATGAACGGCCCGATCTTCGTGACCGGCGCTGAGCCGGGCGACGCGCTGAAAGTCGAGATCCTGCGCATGACGCCGATCCGCGCCACCGGCTGGACCCGCGCGTCGCTTGCCGCCAACGTCGTCGACCCGGAGTTCGTCCGCGGCTTGCCGCCACGCGAGAAGGTGAACTGGCGGATTGACCTTGAGGCGCTTACGATAACACTCGACCCGCCGGTTCCCGGCCTTGAGGACCTCATCGTTCCACTCGAGCCGATGATCGGCTGCTTCGGAGTAGCGCCAACCATGGGGCAGGCCTTCTCGACCGCGACGAGCGCCGAGAACGGTGGCAACATGGACTACCGTGGCTTTGGGCCTGGAACGACGGTCTGGTTCCCTGTCGCTGTGACTGGCGCGCTGTTCTTCATCGGTGACTGCCACGCAGCGCAAGGAGATGGCGAGATCGTCGGAACCGGGATCGAGACCTGCTTTGAGGTGGAGGTGCGCCTGACAATGGAGAAAGACCGGACCCTCATCTGGCCGCGCGGCGAGACCGCCACCGATATTTTCTCGGTCGGCAATGCGAGGCCGCTCGACCAGGCGCTGCAACACGCCACGACCGACATGTTCAACTGGCTGACGGGCGACTATGGTCTGAGCCCCACGGCCGCCAGCCACCTCATGGGACAGGTCGTCCGCTACGATGTGGGCAATGTCTTCGACCCGGCCTACACCATGGTTTGCCGCATCGAGAAGAGATGGCTGCGGAAGCGCTTAGGACGATGATTACCGCAGCATCCTTCCGCAGATGCTCCCCCCTGTGGCACCCGGCGGCAGGCAGGACCGCAGGCAGGTGAAGGGGGCCGCCTGCCAATCGACCGGAGCGGCTGCAAGTCGAGCTCCATGCGGCTGACACGCAACGCGCGATCCCGTGCAAGTTGCACTCTGCAAGCCAGGTTGTATCCCCCGCCACATTGTCGCGGTAGGGACGACGGTCTCCCGTCGCCCCCCGCACAGATCCCGGCGAGCGGCACTACCGCACCGGGCTCCCGCCTTGGGTTCTGACGCGAAACCGCACATTGGGAAGCGGATGCCGGAGGCGAGCGGGTGGGAGCC
>DASYHP010000001.1:0-1599 GCA_035998495.1 Mesorhizobium sp. | reverse complement strand
CTAGCCCGGATCATTCACGCGGGCTGACGGGCATGGTGCAAGCCGCTGATCGGCAATAGGTTTCGGCTGCAACACTCGAAACCAGCCGATTGCGGAGACCATGCCCGCCAAAGTTGAAGCTACGCCGCCGCTGCCCGGCCTGTCACCGGTCTGCGGCAAACCCCTGGTTGCCCGCTTTGACGGCGGGCGGCTGTCCTCCGATGGCGGCGTCCTGGCGCTACGCGAGGTCGAGCGCCGTCTCGGCGTCGCCGATCGCCTGGCCGGCTGCCTTGATGACCCGCGGACCCCGGAGGGAGTCCGGCACAGCCTCGCCGACATCATCCGCTTCCGCCTGCTGATGATCGCGGCCGGCTACGAGGACGGCAACGATGCTGCCGCCCTGCGACACGACCCCGCCTTCAAACTCGCCCTCGATCGCCTGCCTGAGGCGGGGGCGCTGTGCTCGCAGCCCACCATCTCGCGGCTCGAGAACCTGCCGGATGTGCGTGCCCTCCTGCGCATGGGACGCACCATGGTCGGGCTCTACTGCGCGAGCTTCCGTCAGGTGCCGCAGCGGATCGTGCTCGACATGGACGACACTTTCGACCCCGTGCATGGCGGACAGCAGCTGCGGCTGTTCAACGCCTACCACGACGCATACGGCTTCCAGCCGGTCGTCGTCTTCGACGGCGAGGGCCGGCCCGTCGCCGCCATGCTCCGCCCCGCGCGTCGCCCGACCGGCGCCGAGGCGCGCGGCTTCCTCCGCCGTCTGGTGCGCGAGATCCGCGGCCACTGGCCGCGCGTCGAGATCCTCATTCGCGCCGACAGCCACTTCTGCGCGCCTGAGGTGCTGGATTTCTGTCGCGCGGCGCGGATCGACTTCGCCCTCGGCGTTGCCACCAGCACGACGCTACGCGGACACGTCGCGGCGCTGGAGGCGAGCACCGCCGCCCGCCACGCCGCCAGTCCCGGCGAGGGCAAGCTCCGCCGCTACAAGGCCTTCTTCGAAGGCGCCCGGAGTTGGAGCCGCGTCGAGCGCATCGTCGCCCGTGTCGAGGCCGGACCGCAGGGCACCGACACCCGCTTCGTCGCAACCTCCCTCGCCGGCGACCCGCGCCGGATCTACGAGGAGATCTACTGCGGGCGCGGCCAGGCGGAAAACCACATCAAGGCCTGGAAGCGCCACCTCGCCGCCGACCGCACCTCGTGCAGCAAGGCCACCGCGAACGCGTTCCGCCTGCTGCTGCACACCGGCGCCTACTGGATCCTGTGGTCGCTGCGCAGCCTGATGCCAAAGCGCTCCACCTGGCGCGTCGCGCAGTTCGACACCCTCCGGCTGCGCCTCGTGAAGCTCGCCATGCGCGTCGTCGAACTGAAGACCCGCGTCACGCTGCACCTGCCAGCAGCGTGCCCTGACCAGGCGATCCTGCGCCTCGTCCTCGATCGCCTGCCGCGCCTTACCTGTTGAGCCTCGGGGCGTGTGCCCCAGCCGAACCCTTCGTCGCAACCCGCCAGACCCGCGATCCGCACCCCAACCCCGGCCAACAGGACCGGCGCCGATCCCGCGCGCCCGCACAACCATGCCGCGAGCCACGCGTCACGCGCAGCAAGCCCAGCACC
>DASYHP010000046.1:0-7737 GCA_035998495.1 Mesorhizobium sp. | reverse complement strand
GGTGGACATCCCGCAGCCCGAGATCATCGTGCGCATGCCTGCGCCCGACGTGAACGTGTCCCAGGCCCAGCCGCAGGTGGAGGTGATTCAGCCCGAGCCCCAGGTGCAGGTGGTTCAGCAAGAGCAGCCGCAGGTGCAGGTGCAGGAAAGCGCGCAGGCGACCGTGCAGGTCCAGCAGCCCGAAGGTCAGGCCAATGTCCAGGTCCAGCAGGCCGAGGGCCAGCCGCAAATCACCTACAACCGCGCCGAGCCGCAGGTCACCGTCAACCAGGCCGAAGGCCAGCCCACCGTGCGCGTGGAACGCATGGGCGAAGCCGGCCAGCCGCAGCAGGCCGCGGGCCAGCAGCCCGCCACGGGCGAGCCTGACGGTCAGGGCGAGCAGATGGCCCAGGGCCAGCAGCCCGCCGCCAACGAGCCCGACCAGGGCCAGCAGCCGGCCGATGAGATGGCCGCCGCTCAGCCCGGCCAGGGCGCGGCTCAAGGCGTGGCGACGGAGCAGACGGCCAGCGTCAACGCCGAGGCCGGCCAGGTGCCCGTGTCCGAGCTCCAGGGCATGGCCGTGGTCAACGAGCAGGGCGAGCAGATCGGCGAGGCCGACGGCATGGTGCTCTCGGGCGTCGACAACAAGCACTATGTCGTCATCAACCACAACAACATGATGGATCTCGGCGCCAAGCGCGTGGCGCTTTCGCTCGAAGGGCTGATGATGCAGGGCGACCAGATCATGGTGCCGACCCTCACCATGGAGCAGATCCGGGCGCTGCCCGAGTTCCAGGAGGGCGCGCAGTTCACGGAAGTTCAGGGCAGCGAGATCGCCCAGTTCCGCACCGTGCAGTAAGCGCGTCACCCTGACGCTTCGAAGATGGGCCCGGCGGGAAACCGCCGGGCTCTTTTCTTGAGCCCCCTTTTCGCCCGATGGGAGGCTCGCCCAGGCGGACGGCCGCGCATTCGCGGCAGTTCTCCGCTCGGCGGCGTCGCGGTTGCGCCAGGTTGCGCGAGAGGCGATTTGCTGGAAATTTGGCTCGACGCGGTCCGCTCCAGACGCAAAAAGGAACGATGCCTCACCACACCTCGCTGATCGCCACCATCGTCGCCGGCCTTGGGCTCGCCTTCATCTTCGGCGCCATCGCGCAACGGCTTCGGCTTTCGCCGCTGGTTGGATACCTCGTTGCCGGCGTCCTGATCGGGCCCTTTACGCCCGGCTACGTCGCCGATCAGGAGCTTGCGCCGCAACTGGCCGAGATCGGCGTCATCCTCCTAATGTTCGGCGTGGGCCTGCACTTCTCGCTCAAGGACCTGCTCGCCGTGCGCGCCATCGCCCTTCCCGGCGCGATCGGCCAGATGGGGGTGGCCACGCTGCTCGGCATGGCGCTCGCCTGGTCGATGGGCTGGACCATGGGCGCGGGCCTCGTCTTCGGGCTTGCGTTGTCGGTGGCGAGCACCGTGGTGCTTCTGCGAGCGCTCCAGGAACGACGGCTCGTCGAAAGCGAAAAGGGCCGCATCGCCGTCGGCTGGCTGATCGTGGAAGATTTGGCCATGGTGGTCACGCTGGTGCTCCTGCCCGCGCTTGCCGGCGTGCTCGGCGGCCGCCCCGACCCCAACGCCGCCGACCCTGCCGCCGACATGCCCGACATCGGCGGCTTGGTGTCGTGGCTCGGCCCCGACACCGTGTGGGGCGTGCTGGGCTGGACGCTCGTCAAGGTGGCGGTGTTCGTCGCGCTCATGCTGGTCGTCGGCCGCCGGATCATTCCCTGGACATTGCATTGGGTGGCCCACACCGGCTCGCGCGAGCTGTTCCGCCTGGCGGTGCTGGCGATCGCCTTGGGCGTCGCGTTCGGATCGGCCGAGCTGTTCGGCGTGTCGTTCGCGCTGGGCGCCTTCTTCGCGGGCATGGTGCTGGCCGAAAGCGAGCTCAGCCACCAGGCGGCACAGGAGACCTTGCCGTTGAGGGACGCCTTCGTGGTGCTGTTCTTCGTGTCGGTGGGCATGCTGTTCGACCCGTCGGTCATCATCCGCGAACCGCTGCCGGTGATCGCCACGGTGGCCATCATCGTGATCGGCAAGTCCGTCGCGGCCATGGCGATCGTCCTCGCCTTCCGGCACCCTCTCAGCACGGCCCTGACGATCTCGGCGAGCCTGGCGCAGATCGGCGAGTTCTCCTTCATCCTGGCCGGCCTGGGCGTCAGCCTGGCCCTGCTGCCCGAAGCCGGGCAGGACCTGATCCTCGCGGGCGCGCTGCTGTCGATCCTTCTGAACCCGCTCCTGTTCCTGGCCATCGACCAGCTTGTGCCGCGCATCGAGGCGCGGGAGCGCAAGAGGGGCATCAGCGAGGAGGGCGCGGCGCCCGTGCGGCAATGGCCCGCCACCACGCTCGAGAACCACACGGTCCTCGTGGGCTATGGCCGGGTCGGCAGCCTGATCGGCGAGGTGCTGAAGAAGCGCGGAGAGCCCTTCATCGTGATCGAGGAGCGGCACGGCGCCGTCGATCCGCGGCGTTCGCAAGGCGTCGAGGCGCTGGTGGGCAGCGCCGGCGAGAAGGGGCTGCTAGGGGCCGCCAACCTGGCGCAGGCGAAATGCCTGATCAGCGCCATTCCCAACCCCTTCGAGGCGAGCACGCTGATCGAACGCGCCAAGGCCGCCAATCCGAACCTGCAGATCATCGCCCGCGCCCACTCGGAAGCGGAAGTGGAGCACCTCAAGAAGTTCGGCGCCAACCACATCGTGCTCGGCGAGCGCGAGATCGCGCGCGAGATGGCGAGCTTCCTGGCCGACGAGGAGCCCGCCTTCGAGGCCATCGTCGATTTTGATGAGGCCGTGGCTGCGGGCGACGCCATGGTCGAGGCGCAGATGCCCGCCTCGGACGAAGGCGCGGCGGTCGCGAGCCGGCCGGCCGGCCCGACCGATCGCTCCCGGCCCGAGCCGGTGGGGTGAGGAGGCGCCGGAGCCTCATGGGGCGCCGACCTTAACGGCCCCGCGCCCGGCGCTATCTCTCCAGACGCCTGTTCAAGCGCGACGAGGAGGATGCGCCATGCCGCAACCAAAGAATGGAAAGAACAGGGGCGGCGACGATCTCCGCAAAGGCCTGCCCTGGCTCAAGCTCGGCGTGGGCCTGATGGCCGCGGGCTTGCTGCTCACGCCGTTCCTGCCCTCCCGCGACCAGGCGTCCCATGTGCTTGGGGCCATCGTCCAGCCGGCCGTCGCCAGCGACGCGGGCGCGGCGGCGGTGAGCCGACGGGGCCGGCTTTATGTGCCGCTTTACTCCAGCATCACGGCGGGCCGGGGCACCACGACGGTCGATCTCGCCGCCACGCTCAGCCTGCGCAACGTCTCGCCCACAGCACCCCTGCTGATCGAGCGCATCGACTATCACGACACGAGCGGCCGGCTGGTGCGCCGCTACATCGACGCGCCCCAGACGCTCGCGCCCTTGGGGACCATCGAGGTGGTGATCGCCGACATGGACGTGGCCGGCGGCACCGGGGCCAAGTTCCTGGCCGACTGGGCGGGCTCGCCAGACGCCGTCGAGCCGCTCGCCGAGGCCATCATGGTCGGCTCTCACGGAACGCGCGGGCTGTCCTTCGTCAGCCGGGGCGTGCCGGCGCCGCTCGCCGCGCCATGACGGCGCGCGCGGGCGGCGATTCTGGATCCGCCACCTTGCCGCCGGCGCGATCGCGCCCTATATCCGGCGTTCGTTGATTTGGCCGATTTTGGCTCTTCGCGGTGTCAGAGGCCTTCGACCCGCCGATCTTCTCCAAGTTTGCGAGTGCGATCATGGCTGCCTCCGGCGGCCAGTCATCCGCCTCAGCCTGGAGAACGCCCTTGTCCGCCGAACCCGCCCGCAGCGCCTCGAGTTCCCCTTCTCCGTTCCGGCACGGACCCGAGGCCGCGACCGGGAAGGAGCGCTCCGCATGATCCTGTCCCGCAGCAACCGGCGCAGCGGCGCCTTTCTTCCCCGCTCCACCCCGCCCTCGCATGGCTTCGCCGTGGGGCAAGCGGTCCGGCTGAAGAGCACGCTCGGCATGGCCGCCGGGGCGACGGACCTGTTCCGTGTCACGGGCACCATGCCGCCGCGCGACGGCTCCCCGCAATACCGCATCCGCAACGAGGCGGAGAGCTATGACCGGGTGACGACGGAGGACGCGCTTGAGCCTGCGTCCTCGGCGGCGGGCGAAGCCTAGAGCGAGATCCCGAAACGTCGCTGACGTCTCGGGCAAGATCTTGTGACGAGACGAAAACCAGCAGGGCATGGTCGCTTCAACCTGAAGCGGCATGCCCTGGAAACCCGAACATGCAAGGAGGCCTGCCCATGCACGCCCCCCACGACACGGATATCGACAATCGCCACTTCGGCCGCCGCGTCGAAGCCAACGGTTCCTGGACGGTCTATCATGTCTTCACCGGCGCTCCCGCCGATCTGCGCGACATCACCGCCGCGGGGCTGAGCCGGACCGAGGCCACGCGCCTCATGACGTCGCTCAACGCCGCCAACTGCACCTGCCGGCCCGCAAGGCCGATCGCCGCGTCGCTTCTCGACAGACAGCCGGAAGCGGCTTTCTGCTGAGCGCCGGGCGCGCTTACCCGATCACCCACCGGCCGGTCGCGAAAATGGTCTTCGCTGCGGCCCCAACCCATGTCAGGAGACGATTTGCAAGTTCTAGTTCGTGACAACAACGTTGATCAGGCCATGCGCGTGCTCAAGAAGAAGCTCCAGCGCGAGGGCCTTTTTCGCGAGATGAAGCAAAGGCGCGCCTACGAGAAGCCATCCGAGCGACGCACCCGCGAGAAGGCGGACGCCATCCGCCGCGCCCGCAAGGCGGCCCGCAAGCAGGCGCAACGCGAGGGCCTTTTGCCCATGCCCAAGAAGAAGGTCCTGCCGGGCCGGCCGCCGCGCGCCGGCGGCGCGCCCGCGCCGAGGCCTTGAATCGAGCGCCGGCCTTGAAAGCGCCCGGTTTTGCGCCTATATCATCCTTATCGATCTTTGTTTGCGGCTTTTGTTGCTCGCCTTCCGGCGATTCTGACGATCTACCCTCCAAAATCGATCTCACCCGACCGGAGCTTTTTCGCTCCGGTCTCGTCAACATGACCGATTGAAAGGTTTTTCGTCATGGCAACTGGCACCGTTAAGTGGTTCAACTCGACCAAGGGCTTCGGCTTCATCGCGCCCGACCAGGGCGGGCAGGATGTGTTCGTCCACATCTCCGCCGTGGAACGCGCGGGTCTTCGCAGCCTCGTCGAGGGCCAGAAGGTCAGCTTCGAGGTCACGCAGGACCGCCGCACCGGCAAGTCCTCGGCCGACCAGCTCCAAGCTGCGTAATTTATTTCCGCCGGCGACCACGGATGTACTGGCGCCTCGCGTGAGATGAGAAGGGGAAAGGCTGGGGTTGCCCCGGCCTTTTTTCATTTCGGGAGCGGCGCGGCGCGGCCCCGCGAGCCCTCCCCTGAAAGGATCAAGACCATGCCGTCAGCCACCAAGGAAACGCTCTTCAAGGCGCTCTCGCCCGGCGAGAAGGCCAGGAACACGGACAACGCGGCCCGCACCATCATCGACGCCGAGGCGTCGGCCCGCGACAAGAAGACGGCCCGGCTGCGCGAGGCGCGCCTGGCGCAGGAGGCTCTGACGCCTCCGCCCGCGCCCGCGCCCAAGAAAACCCGCGCCAAGCGGGCGTGAGCGAGAGCACGGTCCTTGCGGCGAGCGGATCTGTTGATGCCGCGAGCCGCCAAGAAGAACTTAAAGAATGAAGTCGGCCAGAGGCCGCAGACGAGAGCTGTGCTGCTGATTAAACCTGCCGGCTCAACCCGCGCAGCCGCCAGCACCGACTTCTGACGACGACTTGCTCCAACAGGAGCCTGACAGGTCACGAGGAGCCCGGCTATAGGTCGGGCTTTTTTTACGCCCGCCGCCACCCAGCTCAGATCACATAAGCAGCCGGGATCACCAGCCGCGCGGCGAGGCCTTCTGGTCCCCAGTCCAGGTCCGTGCGGCCGTCCAACTGGTTGGGAATGTAGGTCTTGATCAGCCGCATCCCGAAGCTGGTCCGCTCGGGCGGCGAGGACGGCGGGCCGCCGCGCTCTTTCCAGGCGATTTCGAGGTCGCCGTTCCCGGTCCGCTGGAGTTCGATCAGCACGTGGCCCCCCTCGCGCGACAGCGCGCCGTGCTTGACCGCGTTGGTGGCAAGCTCGTGCAGCACGATACCCAGCGCCTGCACCGCCACGGGCAGGATGAAGGCGTCGCGGCCGTGGAACCCCACCTGCTGCGCTCCGGCGAACGGCTCCAGCGTCTTTTGCACGACTTCGGACACTTTCGCTCCGTCCCACTTGTTCTCGACGATGGCGGAATGGGCGGCGGCGAGCGCCTCGACGCGGCCCTGGATCGTCTCCACGAACGCGTCGCAGGCCGGATCGTGCCTTGTCATGCGGATCATGGCCGTGACGACGGCCAGCATGTTCTTGGCGCGGTGATCGACCTCCATCATCACGGTGCGCATGCGCGCCTCGTCGCGCAACCGCTCGCCGATGTCGCGCGCGATCACCGAGACGCCCTGCACGACCCCTGACGCGTTTCGGATGGGCGAGGCCCGGACGGAGACGTCGAGCCGCCCCCCATCCGTCCCCACGCTGGTGTCGAAGGCTTCCGCCGCCTCGCTCTCGCGGATGTTGCGGGTCACGCGCGAAAAGTCCTCGGCGAGCGCGAAGCCGTCGTCGCGAAGGTCGCGCCCGACCATCTCGGCCGCGGCGCGGCCGAAAAGCTTCTCCGCGGCGTGGTTCCACTCGGAGATCCGGCCGGAAAGGTCGAAGGCGATGATCGCGTCGTCGGAGGAGGCGACGATCGCCGCGCGGTGATAGGCCTGGGTCAGCAGGGCCTCCTTTTCCGCCAGCGCCGCTTCGAGCTCACTCGTGCGGGCGGCGACCAGGCTTTCGAGCTCGGAGTTGAGCTTGCGCAGCTTTTCCGGCCCCGGCAGCAGCAGAAGCGCGGGCATGAGCTTCCACGTCACGACCGCCGTGCCGATCGAGGCGAGGCCGGTCGCCGCCTTGAGGATGCCCTGGGAGTAATAATCCGGCACATAGAGCGTCCAGATGCCGAAGAGATGCGTGGTGCCGCAGAGCAGGATGAAGGCGCCGAACAGGGTGAACATCCAGGAGAACGGGATGTCTTGGCGGCGGTGATAGGCGAAATAGCCCAGCGCCAGCGGGATCGAGTAATAGGCCGCGGCCGTGGTGGCGTCGGAGGCGATGTGGAGCCGGATGAGGCTCGGGTTCTCCACCAGACAGATGGCGTGGGGAAGGAACACGTCATCCGTGAAGAAGTCCAGAATGCCGGGCATTTTTCGCGGCGCTCCCCAACGGCATGGCCCATGCGCAGCAATGCTGTCTTGGTCCGTCCGTTGCAAGCGGCTTGCGCCGCATCGTCGTAATTCTTGCGGGCTGACGCCGATTCAGCGCCTCCGGCCGGCGCGGCTGCTCTGTTTTGCTGCGCCATGTGGACAGATTTTCCGGCTCGCGAACTTTCTTCCCTGCCGTTTCAGGTGCTTAGGCCTGCTCAGCAAGAAAGTTCATGCAGCTTTGTCCACGCCCCCAGAACCCTCTCGTACTCTTCGCCTCGCCTTCTCACGGGAAGCCTGGGTGCGCGCCGGGTGTTCAGGGAGAGGGCCGGTGCTGGATCGGTCGGGCTGCGGTGGCCCGGCTGGGTGATGAGCCCCCCAGATCCAGGCCCGCCAGCGAGGCCCGCGGGCCGGCAGG
>DASYHP010000031.1:0-128382 GCA_035998495.1 Mesorhizobium sp. | reverse complement strand
GGTGGACATCCCGCAGCCCGAGATCATCGTGCGCATGCCTGCGCCCGACGTGAACGTGTCCCAGGCCCAGCCGCAGGTGGAGGTGATTCAGCCCGAGCCCCAGGTGCAGGTGGTTCAGCAAGAGCAGCCGCAGGTGCAGGTCGAGCCCGCCCAGGCGGAGGTGCTCGTGCAGCGCGCCGTGGGCGCGGAAGCCAATGTCGAAGTGCAGAGCCAGGGCGAGCCGCAAGTCACCTTCAACCGCGCCGAGCCGCAGGTCACCGTCAACCAGGCCGAGGGCCAGCCCACGGTGCGCGTGGAACGGACGGCCGAGGCCGAGGCCGCGGCGCCCGCCGCGGACGTTCAGGCCGTCGAAGTGGACCCGGCCGAGGCCGATCCCGCCGAGGTGGCGGTCGAGGAGCCTGTCGCCACCGCCGCCGTGGCGCCCGCCGAGGAGCCCACGCAGATGTTCCCAGTGTCCGAGCTGATGGACCGCGAGGTCTACAACCTGCGCGGCGAGCAGATCGGCGACATCGAGCGGATCCTGCGCGACGCCGAGGGCCAGCTTTATGCGGTGCTCGGTCATGGCGGCTTCCTGGGCCTTGGCGAGAAGCAGGTCCTGGTGCGCATGCAGGACATCGCGATGGCCGACGATCGGCTCGTCATCCCGGGCCTGACGGACGACCAGATCCGCGCCATTCCCGAGTTCGATCTTGATGAGGCCGGCACGGCCTATACCGAGCTCGAAGAGAATGAGAACGCCGATCTGGGCCTTTATCAGGGCTGATTGCCGGACCTGACAATTACGTCTTGCGAGCCCCGGGGCAGCCCCGGGGCTTTTCCTTTGCAGAGATGCGGGGTTGGGCTTGAGGGCGCGACCGACGCTTGCGGAGCGGCGCGCTCAGGCCATGTCCAGCCCGCCGAGCCAGCCCTGGGCGGCGCCGAAGCGGACGATCTCGGCGCGCGAGCGCAAGCCCAGCTTCTCGGCTCCGCGCGCCTTGTAGGTCTCCACCGTCTTGACGCTCACGTCGAGTCGGCCGGCGATCTCCTTGTTGGCGAAGCCCTGGGCCGTCAGCTTGAGGACTTCCTCCTCGCGCGCGCTCAGCTCGCCCTCGCCTCCCCGGCCGGCGGCGCTGCTCCCGTTGCGAGGCGCCGCCAGGTCGGGCAGCGCCTTGTCGGCCACCGCCGGGTCGAGATAGATCCCACCCTCCGCGACCGCCCGGATGGCGCGCACGAGATCCTCGGCCGCCGACCGCTTCAGGAGATAGCCGCGCGCGCCGGCCTGCAGAAGCGGCTGCACATAGGCGCGATCCTCGTGGACCGTGAGCGCCAGGAGCTTCACGTCCGGGCATTTCTCGGCCATGCGCCGGGCGAGCTCGATCCCGTTCAGCTCGGGCAGCGAGATGTCGATCACCGCCACATCGGGCTGGATGCGGCAGAAAACACCGAGCGCGTCCGACCCGGTTGCAGCCTCCCCCACCAGCGTGATCAGCGGATCGGCCCGAAGCAGGGCCTTGATCCCGGCAAGCACCACAGGGTGATCGTCCGCCAGCGCCACACGGATCGGCTTCATGGCTTCGCCTCCTCGCTGCGCAAGGGGACGCGGATGAACAGCGCCGTTCCAGAGCCGGGCGCCGATTCCACGTTCAAGCTGCCGCCCAAGAGCGACAGCCGCTCCCGGATCCCGGAAAGCCCGAGCCGTTGCGCATCGCCTTCCCGCGTCTCGGCCGCGACGGCCTCCGCGTCGAAGCCCCTGCCGTCGTCCTCGACGATCAGCCGCACCTCGTCGGCGCGCCGCTCGACGACCACGCTCGCGCTCTGCGCCTTCGCATGCTTCAACACATTGGTGAGCGCTTCCTGCACGATCCGGTAGATGGCCGTTTCGACTTCGTCGTGCAATCGCTCATCGTCGCCGATGATCTGCAGATCGACTTGTATGCCGTGGTGGCGGCTCCATTCCGAGACGTGGGCCGCCAACGCCTTGTAGAGCCCGAGATCGTCCAGCGCGGTCGGCCGAAGATCCAGCGCCGCCCGATGGATGTCGCGCCCGATCGCGCCCGCCAGCGATTGGAGCCAGCGCAACTGCTCGAGCGCTTCCTTGTCGGCGGACGCCGCGTCGAGCTTGCGCTCCAGGCCCTTGAGCCCGATCGACAGCCCCGTCACCGTCTGCCCGACCTGGTCGTGAAGCTCGCGGGCGATGCGGCGCTGCACGTTCTCCTGCGCCTCCGAAAGGCGCCTGAGGAAGTGCAGCCGCTCCGCCTCCACCCGCTTCCGAGGCTCGACGTCGGAGACCACAGCATGGACCAAGTTGGGGCGCTCCCCGTTGAAGCGCGGCGCCCGGCCGGTGACGCGGACCCAATGCGTCCGGCCCTCCGCCTGAAGCGTGCGGAACTCGACGTCGAGCGGCTCGTCTTGCGTGAGGCAGCGCGCGACCGCCGCTTCCAGCCGGGGCCGGTCCTCGGGATGGACGGCTTGGAGGAGGTCCTCGGCCCGCCAGTCGGACTCGTCCTGGGCGGACGAGGAGCGCGGCAGGCCGAACAGGCCGCGGGTTCGTTCGGACCCGAACACATGGTTCCGGGCGGCGTCCCAGCGCAACGTGCCGAGCTCGGCCGCGGCGATGGCCAGCGAGCCGCGCTCCTCGCTCAACTGGAGGGCGAGGGCCATGCGGGTCTCCTCGTCCCGCCGGCGCTGGGCGACATCGCGGGCGATCAGCGTGGCGAGCAGGCCCGCCAAGGCGAGGCTCGCGGCGGCGCCGCCCAGCAGCAGATAGAGCGAGCGCGAGACGGGGGCGTTCAGCTCCTCGACCGGCACGCCGAAATGCACCGACCAGTCGCCGGTGTCCCGCAGCGTGCGGTAAGCCGTCTCCACCTCCAAGCCTTCGAGAGTGGGGCCGATGTAGAAACCTTCCGGCGCCCGCGCGATAGCCTGAAGCACGGCAGGACTGGCCGGCCGGCCGATCTCGCGCTGCTCGGACAGCGTGCGTGCGATGATGTTGCCACGCCGATCCACGACGGCGCCGACCCAGTGCTCCGGCGCGCCTGACTCGCGCAGGATCGAGCTCACCGCATTGGTGGCCAGCGCCGCCGCCAGGACATAGCGGAGCTGCCCGTCCTTGAGCACGGGCACGCGGATCGCGACGAGGCGCTTGCCGGAAATCGGCCCCACCGGACCGATGCCGCCCACCACGGGACGGAGCGTACGCAGAACCTCCTCGAAGCTTTCGGGATCGGCGGTGGGGCCGAGCGGGGCGCCGAAGGGCCGCAGCAGGTTGATGAGCTGGTTGCCGCGCGCATCGGAAAGCTCGACCGTCTCCCAAAGCGGCTGCGTGGCCTTGAGGCGCTGCGCCTCGGCATAGAAGCGGGGCAGGTCGTCCTCGGTCAGGGACAACGAGGCGGCGAGCACGCCCAGCACCTGCAACTGAGCCGCGAGATCCTCCTCAATGCGCAGGGCGGCCCGCAGCGTGCTGTCGAAGGCCGCGCGCCGGGCGCTGACGCGGTTCTGGTCGGCGGCGAGATAGGCCACCCAGCCGCCGAACAAGAGGACCGGGATGGCGGCCGCCAAGACCAGCGACGCCAGCACGCGGCGCGCGCCCTGCGGCACCCGCGAAGGCGGGTGCGGCGGCGCCGAAGGCGAATGACCCGGCAAGCCGGGATGGGGTGCGGCCATGGGAACGCTTCCGTTTGGCCGATCCTGGCCTGCGTTGCTGCGCCTGGGCTTGTCCGATGCCTTTCCAGCGCTTGTTCGCCCGAACTCCCATCCAAACGCAAACGCGGCTATGCCGTTCAACATGCCACAGGCCGCGCAGCGAGCTTGCCAGGGAGGGCGCTCGCCTTTGTCAGGTTTATCCTGACAGGGGTGCGGAAACGCCCGACTGTTTGTCAACCTAAGGCAACGCCATCTTCCCTGCGAGATCGAAATGCGCTGAGCCTTCGGCCCGCGACATCCGCGCCGTCGGCTCCGCTGCAGACCAGGAGGTTCGACATGCTGAGCCCGTCTTACGGCAGTCCCGACGCGCGCATCATCGACTGGGGCGCGTTCGCCTCGGCCGATCGCCACCAGAGCATTCACGGACAACGGTTGTCGGCCGAAACCCCTCTCCGCAACGATCTGCTCGCCGCCCTCCCGCGGGAGGCGTTCGCCGAGCTTCGTCCCCGCCTGGAGCGGGTTCCGCTCTCGCGCAAGCAGATCCTCCACGAGCGCCATGTGCCGCTGCGCTACGCCTATTTCATCGAGGACGGCGCGGCGTCGGTGCTTTCCAAGACCGACGACCGCGGGTTCGCCGAGGTGGCGACGCTCGGGCGCGGCGACCTCGTGGGCGTGTGCCTGGCGCTCGGGCTGACGCGTTCGCCGCATCGCTGCCTGGTCCAGGTGCCCGGCGAGGCCTTGCGCATCGGCGCCGAGGAGTTGAGCCGCGCGCTCGAAGCGCTGCCCGCCTTGCGCAAGCTCCTGCTCGCCTATGTGCAGGCGGCAATGGTGCAGTCGGCGCAGCTTGCGGTCTGCAACACGCGCCACAGCCTGCGCGAGCGGCTGGCGCGCTGGCTTCTGCTCGCCCATGACCGGCTGGACGGCGACGAGATCCCGCTCACCCACCAGTCGCTCAGCCGCGCGATCGGGGTGCGGCGCGCCGGCGTGACCACGGCCATGGGACGCATGGAGGAGGCGGGCATCGTGCGGCGCGGACGCGGCCGGCTCGTGATCCTCGACCGCGCCGCGCTCGAAGCGGCGTCCTGCAGGTGCTACGGCACCATCAAGGCCGAGCATCGGCGGATCTTCTGCTCGTCCGAGCCCGACCTGCCGCTTGGCGAGCCCGGCGGCCGCCGCGACGCCTGCGTGGCGTAAGGCTCGGCCTGTCGCGGGCACGCGCCGGCGCCGCATCTCCCCCTTCCGCAACGGGCGTCCAGCAGGCATGTTCCTGCACGGACGGCTCGCGAGGTTCCGAGATGCCCGAGGCAAACGACGTCGTGCGCACCCGGCTCATCGCCCTGATCGCCGGCCTAGCCGTGGCTTTCGCGCTGCGCGCCACCTATCCCGTGACCATGCCGCTGGCCGTCGCGGCCGTGGCGATCGCCGCCGTCTGGCCCGTGAAGCCCTGGCTCGACCGCCTGCTTCCTTCGGCGCTCAGCTATGCCGGCACGGTGCTCGTGCTCGCCGGCGTGCTTTTGGGTTTCATCCTCGCTATCTATTTCGCGGCCGCGCAGGTGGTGGCCGCCTTCACGGAGGAGTGGAGCCGCTTCCAGGCGATCTTCCGGTCGGCGAGCGCATGGGCCGAACGCTGGGGGCTGTCGCTCGGCGCCGAGGAGGGTTACGCACGGCTGATCGCCTTCGGCCAGGGCGTGCTGGCCGACGCCTATACAGTCTTCGCCTATCTGGGCTTCATCGCCGTGCTGGTGGTGCTCGGCCTGCCGGAAGTGCCCCACCTCCGGCAAAGGATCGATGAGGAGTTCGGCCGGCGCGAGCGGCGCGAGATCGTGGCGACGGTGGACGAGATCGCCGAAAAAGTCCGCAGCTATCTCGGCGTCACCACGTTGACGAGCCTGATCACCGGCGTGGCGTCCGTGCTCTGGCCGCTGCTTGTGGGGCTCGACCTCGCGCTGGTGTGGGGGGTGCTGAACTTTCTGCTCAACTACATCCCCGTGATCGGCAACCTCGTGGGCATCCTGCCCCCGACGCTTTATGCGATCATCCAGTTCGGGAACTGGACCATGCCGGCGCTGGTGTTCGCGGGCTTCTGCGTGATCCAGATCACGATCAGCAATTTCGTTTATCCCCTGCTCCAGGCGCGCAGCCTTTCTTTGTCGCCGGTCGCGGTGGTGATTGCGCTCGCCTTTTGGGGCTGGGTCTGGGGAATCGCCGGCGCGCTGGTGGCGGTGCCGCTGACTGCAGCCCTTGTGATCGCCTGCGAGCATTTTCCCAGCACGGCCTGGGTGGCTCGCCTTTTCACCCGAGAAGCGCGCCGCGATGCGGCCGAAACGGCCCGCGCCCCCCGCGCGCAAGGCTCATCTTAAACGGGGACCGGTTCGCTGAGCCCCTCCTCCCGGTTCGCAGACGGTGCCCGTGAGGCGTCGATCTCCGCGCCGATCAGCACGGCGAGCGCCGACAGCCATAGCCAGACCATGAACACCACCACCGAGCCCAGCGAGCCGTAGAGCTCTCCGATGGCGGCAAGGCGGCTCACATACCAGGAGAACAGCGCGGATGCGCCGGTCCACAGGAGCGCGGTGGCGAAGCCGCCCCAGAGAATCGAGGACCAGCGCGTTTCGTGCCGATTGGGGCCGAAGCGCAGGAGAAGCGCCGTTCCGGCGAAGGCCACGACCAGCATCGCCGGCCAGCGCCCCCAGTCGAAGGCGCGAATGAACGCGTCGTCGAGCATCGCGGGGTTGAGGAACCGCGGCCAGGGCGAAAGCACGGCCACCGCGAGCGCGGGAATGACGAGGGCAGCCGATGTCAGCAGCAGCGACAAAAGGATGCGGATGAAAAAACTCCGCCGCTCCGGCTCGTCGTAAACCAGGTTCAAGCCGTCGATCAGCCCTCGCATGCCTTTGTTGGCGGACCAGAGGACGAGGGCGAACCAAAGCAGCGAGTGGAGCAGCGGCTCCTCGCTCGACGCCCTTTGCTGTTCGATAAGACGCGAGACATGCTGGGTCAGCAACCGGCTCGCCTCGTCGGGAACCAGCCGGATCACCGCATCCGTGATCGTCGTCACGTCGCCCGGGCTGGCGAAAGCAGCGAACACCGAGACGATGGCCGCCAGGCCGGGAACGACGCCCAGCGTCAAATAGAACGCGACGCTCGAGGCGGCGGTGGTGAGCCGGTGCTTTCGCGAGCGGCGCCAGATTTCGCGCAGTCGCAGCATCCCCGAGGCGAGCCGCCCATCGGCCCGGTCACTCATGAGCGCTCCGCGACGCGGCGTCTTCGCGCCTTGCCGAACCCGGTTCGGGTCGCTCTATTCCACCTTCTCGCGCGGGCGCCACGTCACGACCCTGTAGAGATACAAGCCGACCACGCCGACGATCACGCTCGTGCTGAGGGGATCCACATAATCGGCGACCAGTTCGTAGTTCTCCCGGAGCATGAAGCCCGCGCCCAGCAGGATCGCGTTCCAGACGATCGTGCCGATCGTCGAGAAAATCAGGAATTTCGGCAGCGGCATCTTCGCCATTCCAGCGGGAACCGAGATCAAGGTCCGCACCACAGGCGCCAGCCGGCCGATCAGCACGGCGAGCGCCCCGTAACGCTCGAACCAGTCGCTCGCCTTGTCTACGTCCTCGGGCGAGAGCGTCAGCCAACGGCCGTGCCGGGCGGCGAGCCGCTTCAGCCTCGGCAGGCCGAAGCGAAGCCCGATCCAGTACCAGAGCACGGCCCCGGCCATGGAGCCCAGCGTGCCGCTCAGCAGGACGAGCACGATGTTGAGTTCGCCTTGCGCCGCCGTGAAGCCGGCGAGCGGCATGATGAGCTCGGACGGGATGGGCGGGAACACGTTTTCCGCCAGCATCAGAAGCGCGATGCCGACATAGCCGGTGGTTTCCACGATTCCCGTGAGCCAATCGAACATGACGCCCCGCTTCCCGAACCGCGCGCCGGCAAGCCGCCGGGCGCGCGGCTAGAAACCACGCTTCGCTTCGGGGTTCCACAGGTCTCAGCGCCAGAAGCGGTGACACAGGAGGGCGGCGAGCGCCGCGCCGACCGTGTCCATGATCAAGTCGAGAACGGTGTCGAACTTGCCCTTGATGACATTTTGCGGCGCGAGCTGGTCATAGGCCCATTCCGCGATTTCCCAAACCGCGCCGATGGCCAGGCCCAGCGACAGCACCAGGAAAAAGGTCCGGACCCGATAGCCCTCGCGAAAACCGGGCGCGAACACGAGAAACGCCAGCCACAAGGTCATCGCGAACAGGGTGAAGGCGTGCAGGATCCGGTCAAACCACCAGAACTGCCCATAAAGATCGAGCGCGTAGCCCGCGATGTTGGCCGCCACCGCAGCGGCCAGCGCTGCCCACGCGATCGCCTTGCCGGCCGTGGAGGCCTGCAAGCCTGCCCGGTCGGGCGCCTGCCCGAAGGCGCCGCCCGCGCCCGACCAGATCCGCTCCAGCATTCTCCCTGCCCTCCCCGCCATCAGTTCCCCGTCACGGCATCACGGCGTAGCCCTGCAACTGGCGCTGCGCCAGCTCGGTCATGGCTGAAATCGACACCTCGACCGGCGCCATCACCTCGTCGAGCCCGAAGCCGGCGCCCGCCAGCGCCTGGCCGCAGACCACCACCTCGGCGCCATTCGCCTCGAGCTGCCGGATCAGTTCGGCATTGGGATTGGGGGTGCCGAAGCGCCTGCGATAGTTCTCGTCCTTGATGACCGCAGGCGTGGCCGAGGCATGCAGCACGGCCACGATGTCGGCCTGCCTGGGGTCCATGCCGCTGATGGCGAGCAGGTTGACGAAGCGCGCCACCGAAGCCAGGCCGGGGCTGACGCGCCCGTCGCCCGGTCGGTCCTGGGTCACGTCGAAGACCACCTTGTAGGCGAGGTCGCCTTCCGGCCGCGCCGACGCCTCGGGGATCGGAACGACCGGCCCAAAACCCTTCACCGCCGGATATTGCCAGTCCACACCCTGGGCCTGCGCCCCGGCGGCGAGAAGGGCCGAGAGCGCGGATGCGAGCGCCAATGTCTTGACAAGCCGTTTCATCCCAGCGTCTCCCTTTGCATGCCAAGCAGGCTTTGCCGTTCATGTGGACCGATGCTGAAACACGGGAGCGGGACTGGTTGTTTCTCTTCCGGTCCGCTGGCGAACAGAGTTCGCACGCCGGCAATGGATCGGCTCAGGCTCTCCTGGATTAGCCACCGGAACATTTGCACACGCATCGGGCCGACATTCGCGCGAATGCGCTTCTGTTCTTTTCCGATGCAACCGTTCCGCACAAATTCAGGAGAAAATTCATGAGACATCTCTATGCTTCCGCGGCCACGGCTTTGGCTCTTCTTGTCATGCCGGCAGCCGCACTCAGCGCGACCGAATGGACCTTCAAGGACATCGACGCCGACGGCAATCTCGAAGTGACGGAGAAGGAGTTCGAGAGCGTGAGCGGCCAGGCGTTCTCCGCCTGGGACGCCGATGCCGATCAGCGCATCGCCCGCGACGAGCTTGAGCGCGGCATGTATCACGCCTGGGATGCCGACCGAAACGGGCAGCTCGCCGAGGCCGAATTCAACGAAGGCTATCTCGGCTGGTTCGGCGGCAACCCGCAGGCGTCCTTCTCTGGCTATGACACGGATCGGAACGGTTCACTGGCCGAAGCCGAGTTCTCGACGGCGCTCGACCAGGCCGGCGCCATCGACGGTTGGAACGTCGAAGGCGAGGGCTTGGACCTGGCGGCGTTCCACAGCCGGCTTTACGAGGCCTATGATGGCGACCGCAACGACAGGCTGGCCGAGGCCGAGTACTCGCGCTTCGGCGACGATGCCCTGGTGGGCGGCGAAACGACGGCGGCCGTGAACCAGCAGCCCATCCAGGCCAATGAGATCGTGCGCATCGCCGACTGGGACGAGGAGAAGCTTTATGCCGGCGGCATCAGCGTCGAGCGCATGATGGACGACTTCGAGGTCTATGGCGCGGGCGGCGAGGAGATCGGCGACATCGAGAACGTCGTGTTCTCGCGCGAAGGCCGCGTGCTTTCGATCATCGCCGAGGTCGGCGGGCTCTGGGACATCGGCGACACGCATGTCAATATCCCGTGGGACCAGGTTGACCTGACGACGGCGGGCCAGGTGGTCGTTCCCGTCACGGAGGACAATGTGGAGGACTACAGCTTTGCCGCGACCGATTATCTGACGGCCTTCGAAGCGGCGGGCGATGTCCAGGTCGTCGATGATGATCTCGCCACGGGTCCGCGCGCCTTCCGCGCGACCGAGCTGATCGGCGACTACGCCCGGATCAAAGACGGCGATGGCGTCGCCAATTACGGCTATGTCAACGATCTGATCGTCCGGGGCGACCAGCTCCAGGCCGTGGTGGTCAATCCTGACGCGGGCTACGGCGCCAGGGGTGCTTACGCCTATCCCTATTATGGGCTCGGCTTGGGCTACGGATCCTACTACGACATGCCCTACGAGCGCGACGAGGCGCTGCGCGCCGAACCCCTTGAATACGACCGCTTCGCCGCGGCCGACTGAGGAACCGAGGTGAAGGTTGGAGGCCCGCCGCTTGGCGGGCTTCCTTTTTGTGAGGGCGAGAGCTCGACTCGGTACGCTAGAGAACAGAACGGGGCGACGGAGGTGCGCCTCCCGCATTCCGATCCTGTGCAGGGCCGGCGTGTCCGCCGCGTCGAGTTGAGCGTTCCGGCCCTGAGCGCAGCAGCGCGCGTGAAGCGCGTCCGACAACGATCCCTGGAGAAAGGGCTGCCGCGATTCCATCGGCGGCAAAGCGACGGGCAGCCTCGTCTGCGCCGCCGCGACAAGGAGAAAGCCATGAGACAGACATTGTTCGCAAGCGTCGGCGTCCTGGCGCTGATGGCGGGGCCGGCCCTGGCCCAGCAGGGCGCCGATCCCGCCGCGCCCCAGCCCCAGGCGGAGCGCGACGCCGGCATGACGAAGAAAGCGGCGCCCGGAGTCTCCACGGACGCGCCTCGCGCCGACAATCCCGTGAGGCAGCAGGCACAGGCCGCCGGCGGCTCCGAAAACAAGGACGGGCCGATCCGCGACGCGGTGGGCGACCCGCCCGTGGCGCCGAGCCCGATGGGGCAGCGCCAGGCCCAGGCGGAGAACGCCCCGCAAGGCGGTTGGGGCGAAGAGATTCCGTTCCCGCCGCAGGACGTGTCCGACAGCGACATCGAGACCTTCGGGGCGCGCGATGTGCCTTATCCCGGGGAGTTCCCGGATCGAAGCTCGCCGCGGGACCGCACGGCCAGCGTGGGCGACGATCGGGACACCGTGCAGGAAGGCGACGTCGTTCAGGAAGGCGACCAGGTGCCGACCGACATCGAGCGCATCCAGCAGGCCGAACGGTGGAACGATGCCATCCTGCCGGGCGACGATCAGGATATGGGGGCTCTGGACCGGCGCGGCGGTGACCGGTCCGGCGGCTCGGCGGATGGCGGCGCCTCGCGCGACCAGCCGGCCGGCGTCGGCAGCAATGAGGACGTGGTGCGGGAAGGCGAGCAGTTGCCCGCCGACATCGAGCGGTACCAGCAGGCGGAGCGCTGGAACGATGCCCAGCTCCCGAGCACCGACGGGGGCTCGGCGATTCTGCCGGACCGGGGCAATGTGCCGGGTCCGGATATGCGCTCGGCCGAGCGCGGACCGGCTTCCGCCTGGGACGGGCGCGGCGTGGGCCGGGCGTTCGACCGCGGTCGCCTCAATCCCGAGCGTTCCCCTTCGACCGACGAGGCGGCGGGGCGGCAGGCGGACGGCGCCGCGGCCGAGCAGGATTTGTCTGCCGACGATCCGAGGCTCGCGCTCGCCAGGACGGCGCTGGCCACCGCCAGGACCATCGCGCCCGAGATCAGCTTCTCCACCTACCGCTTCGAGGTGGAGGACCGCGAACGCCTGATCGAGATCGCCGGCCAGGATCCGGAGAATGGCCGCCGCATCGAGGTGGACGTTTATCCCGACGGCCGCATCGAGTCGGTGGCGCAGCAGGTTCCGCTGAGCGCGGTTCCGGTCAAGGTGCAGGCCCTGGTCTCGATGGGCATTCCCGGCTTCCAACCGGCGCGCGCGCTGCGCGCAATCGGCCGCGACCTCGAACTGCAATATGAGATCGACGGCTATTCCGCCGACGACCGGCCGATCTCGGTCAGGGTGGAACCCAACGGCGCGGCCATGCTCGTGACGGTCTGGAACGGCTGAAGCATGATCCCGAGAAGTTGAAGCCCGGCGCGGCCGTCGCGCCGGGCTCTTTTGCCCGTGGCGATCATGTAGGCGCCGAGCGTCGAGATCAGGTTGAGGTCGCCCCAGCCCAACTCGGCCGGGTAGGTGTAATTGCGCCGCGGCATGCCGAGCAGGCCCGTGATGTGCATGGTGAAGAAGGTTACGTTCACGCCGATGAACATGAGCCAGAAGGCCCATTTGCCCAAACGTTCGGACAGCGGGCGTTTCGAGGCCGCGGGCGCCCAGTAGTAGAAGGCGGCCAAGGTCGGGAACACCATGCCGCCGATCAGCACGTAGTGGAGATGCGCCACGATGAAGTAGGTGTCGTGCGCCTGCCAATCGAAGGGTACCACGGCGACCATCACGCCGGTGAGCCCGCCGAGCGTGAAGATGAAGAGGAAACCCAACAGGAAACAGGCGCTCCGGCAGGAGGCGATGCAACAACTGTCGGCCGAACTGCGCGAAGGCGCGGCGATCGTCTTCTACGACGCCAGCGGCAATCCGGTCCCGGCGAACACATCTGGCCAAGCGGGCGCAGCGGGTAGTGAGAACAACGCCACGGGACAGGGCGGCGCAGCTGGTGCTGCTTCGGGCTCTGAACCCGCGCAGGAGAACTAAAGGCGCTCAGACTTTCCCATCTTCTGTGCAGTCTCTGAAAGAACCCCGCCTTCGCGCCGGGGAAGTGGTCAGGTCCGCGCCGCGCCATAGGGGCGGCGCGGACCTGCGCTAAGAGTTCGGTCCGAAATTCATGATAGGCGCGCCAAGCGGCGCGTGAGCAGCATGACGGATGCGGCGTAGAGGAAGCCGACGGAGCTTGGCGGCGTGTTCCGCCGGGCTCCTCTCCCCTCCTTTCGCCAGGAAAGCCGGAACCACGCAGGAGCGCCGGGCCGGCGCCGCGGCGCCGCGACATCCTTTCTCCAGAAGCATATCCCCCACCTCCCGCCTGGCGGAGGTCCGTGGGAAGGGGCGGTCCTCCTGGACGCCTGCCGTAAAGCGGTGCATCTAAAGACGGCGAACGACACGCCTGGAGATGCGCCCGTGCAGGCCTATGCCGAATTGGAAACCCGGTTCGCCCGCTTGGCCTCGGTCGAGGACGCCATCGGCATCCTGCAATGGGACGCCGAAACGACCATGCCGGAAGGCGCGATGGAGGGGCGCGCCGACCAGTTGGCCACCCTCAAGGTCATCGGTCATGACATCCTCGTCGCGCCGCCGACGCGCGAGCTTCTGGAGAAAGCCGCCCAGGAGGAGGACCAGGAAACGGACGGGCTCGGCGCCTGGCGAAAAGCCAATCTGCGCGAGATGCGCCGCCTCTTCCTCCATGCCGCCGCCGTGCCGGCCGACCTCGTGGAGGCGAGCTCGAAGGCCGTTTCCCGCTGCGAGATGGTCTGGCGCGAGGCCAGGGAGAAGAGCGACTTCGCCCTGATCGAGCCTTATCTCGGCGAGGTTCTGGCGCTTCAGCGGCAGATCGCCCAGGCCAAGGGCGAGGGTTTGGGCCTCCACCCCTACGACGCCCTGCTCGACACTTACGATCCCGGCCTGCGGCAGGCCAGGATCGACCCTTTGTTCAGGGAACTCAAGGCGCGCCTGCCGGGCCTGATCGCGGCCGCGCGCGCCGCGCAGGCGAACCGCCCGGCCGTTCTTCCGCTGGAGGGCGCCTTTCCCGTGGACGCGCAGCGCCGGATCGGCGAGCGGTTGATGAACGCGGCCGGCTTCGATTTCTCGCGCGGACGCCTCGACGTGAGCCTGCACCCCTTTTGCGGCGGCGCGACGGGCGACGTGCGCATCACCACGCGCTATGACGAAACCAACTTCATCCGCGCGCTGATGGGCGTGCTCCACGAAACGGGCCATGCGCTCTACGAGCAGGGC
This sequence comes from Mesorhizobium sp., assembly GCA_035998495.1. Classification (GTDB taxonomy): domain Bacteria; phylum Pseudomonadota; class Alphaproteobacteria; order Rhizobiales; family Rhizobiaceae; genus Mesorhizobium_B. The sequence continues at coordinate 114,683 of DASYHP010000031.1, read as the reverse complement.
CGGCCGCTCGAGTGGCGGCGCCAGCCCGTGGGCACGGCGCGCGGCATGACCCTGCACGAGAGCCAGTCCCTGCTCATCGAGATGCAGGCGGGCCGCACGCGCGAGTTCATCTCCTTTCTCGCGCCGCTCGTGCGCGACGCCTTCGTCGGGCAAGGGCCAGCTTGGGGCGCGGAGAACCTTTACCGCCTCTATACGAAGGTCGAGCCCGGCTTCATCCGCGTGGATGCGGACGAGGTGACCTATCCCGCCCATATCCTGGTCCGCTATGACGTGGAAAAGGCGCTGATCGCCGGAGAACTTGAGATCGGCGACCTGCCGGGGGCCTTCAACGAGGGCGTCCGCGCCCTGCTCGGGCTCGAAGTGCCCAACGACCGGCTGGGCTGCCTGCAGGACATCCACTGGCCGGGCGGCGCCTGGGGCTATTTCCCGACCTATACGCTGGGCGCGATGGCCGCGGCCCAACTCTTCGAGGCGGCCTGCAGCAAAGAGCCCGACATCCTTCCGTTGCTCGCCAAGGGCGATTTCGGCATCTTGCGGGCCTGGCTCAACGAGAACGTCCACGCCAAGGGCAGTCTTCTCGAAACGGACGATCTTCTGCGGGAGGCGACGGGGCGTCCCCTGGAGGCGCAAGCTTATGGGGCGCATCTGGAGCGGCGCTACGCCGCCTGATCGGTGGTCATGGGGCAAGGGAGGGGAAAACCATGAAGACCAAGAAGCTGATCAACGACCCCAGATATGTCGTCGAGGAGATGCTGGAGGGCATCGTCAAGGCGCATCCCGGCCATGTGCGTCAACTGCCGCACAGCCCCCGCTCGATCGTCGCCGTGGAGGCGAACCGGCCGGGCAAGGTGGGCGTCGTGGTGGGCGGCGGCTCGGGCCATGAGCCGACATTCCTTGGCTATGTCGGCAAGGGCCTGGCCGACGCCTGCCCGGCGGGCAACGTGTTCGCCTCGCCCCCGCCCGACCCGATCCTGGAATGCGCCAAGGCGGTGAACAGCGGCGGCGGCGTGCTGTTCCTCTACGGCAACTATGCCGGCGACGTGATGAATTTCGACATGGCGGCGGAGATGGCGGCGATGGAGGACATCGAGGTCCGCACGGTGGTCACCACCGACGACGTGGCCTCCGCCCCGCTCGACAGGAAGGCCGAGCGCCGCGGCGTGGCCGGCAACGTGTTCATCTTCAAGGCGGCGGGCGCGGCCGCCGACAAGATGCTGCCGCTCGACGAGGTGGAGCGCGTCGCGCGAAAGGCCAACGAGAACACGTTCACGGTGGGCGTGGCGCTGTCGCCCTGCTCGCTGCCCCAGACGCGGCGGCCGAACTTCGAGCTCGGCGAGGACGAGATGGAGATCGGCATGGGCATCCATGGCGAGCCCGGGGTCATGCGCGGGCCGCTTCAAGCGGCCGACGCCGTTGTGGACGACATGCTCGACCGCATCCTGGCCGAGTTCCCCCGCGGCGAGGCGCGCCGGGCGGCCGTGCTCGTCAACTCACTCGGCTCGACGCCGCTGATGGAGCTCTATGTCGCCAACCGCCGCGTGGCCGAACGCCTCGCGGGAGAGAACATCAGTGTCCACCGCACGCTGGTCGGCCCTTATTGCACCTCGCTGGAGATGGCGGGCATGTCGATCACGCTGATGGCGCTCGACGACGAACTGGCCGAGCTTCTCGATCACCCTTGCGACTGCGCCATGTTCCGCTCCGGCTGAGCGGCGGCGCACCCTCTCCTCCCCGCCCCACACCCGAGAGCCCCGCATGGACGCCGTCACCGCCAAGCAACTGATCGCCCTGTTCGAGGCGATCGCCACGCGGGTCGAGACGGAGAAGGACCGTCTGTCGGAACTCGACGGCGCCATCGGCGACGGCGATCACGGCGTTTCCATGAGCATCGGCTTCTCCGCCGTCACGGACGCGCTGTCCAGGCTCGAAGATCCAGACCCCGCCGCCGTGTTCAACGCGGCCGCCCGCTCCTTCCTGAACGCGGTCGGCGCGTCGGCCGGCCCCCTTTACGCCACCGCCTTCATGCGGGCGGGCGCCGCCGCCAAGGGCCATGCCGTCCTCGACCGCGACGGCTTCGCCCGCGCCCTCCTGGCCATGGCGCAAGGCGTCCGGGAACGCGGCAAGGCCGAGCCGGGCGAAAAGACCATGGTGGACGCCTGGGCACCGGCGGCCGAAGCCGCGCAGGCCGCGCTCGACCGGGGCGAGCCGCTGGGCGCCATCCTCACGGCCGCAGCGGCCGCGGCACGCGAGGGCGCGGAGGCCACGAAGGCCATGCTGGCCACCAAGGGCCGCGCGTCGCGGCTGGGCGAGCGCAGCATCGGCCACATGGACCCGGGCGCGGCTTCCGCCGCGCTTATCGTGGGGACGGTGGCCGACACCATCGGGCGCTAAGCGCCGACCGTCGGGAACCGGATGGCACGTTCGGTGCGCTCGCAGCCTGGGCGCTGTCATTCCGCAGACACGGATCTATGGTAGCCGAGCCGGCTAATGGGAATCTTTGCGCCGGCAATGTCGCCGCAGCCACCGGCAATTTCGCCGGAAGCCAAGGGAGGAGGCCCCTATGACCAAGCATGTTGTTGACGATCCCCGCAAGCGGTACCGCACCCCGGAAGACATGGGCGATGACGGCGCCAACGCCACGGCCAATCCAACCATGGGCGAGATCATCTCCCGCCGCTACTCGCGCCGCGGCTTCATCAAGGGGGCGCTGGCCGTCACCGCGATCTCCTCGACGGTGAGCCCGCTGGCGCTGGTCGCCGCCGATCCGGCCCGCGCCCAGGCGGCCTCGAAGTTCAACTTCAAGGAGATCGTGGCCGGGGTTGATGACAAGCATCACGTGGCCGAAGGCTACAATGCCGACGTGCTCTTGCGCTGGGGCGACCCGATCTTCGCCGGCGCGCCCGAGTTCGACCCGCGCAGCCAGACGGCCGAGAAGCAGGCCCGCCAGTTCGGCTACAACAACGACTATATCGGACTCGTGCCGCTGCCAGGCGAGACCGACACGTCCGAGCGGGCGCTGCTCGTCGCCCAGCACGAATACACGACCGAGGAGCTGATGTTTCCCGGCATGACGGTGCAGGACGACGAAGACTTCGCCAAGATGACCAGGGAGCTCGTGGACGTCGAGATGATGGCGCATGGCGGGTCGATCGTGGAGATCCGCAAGGAGGATGGCCGCTGGCAGGTGGTGAAGGACTCACCTTTCAACCGGCGCATCACCGCCGAGACGGAGATGGAGATCACCGGCCCGGCCGCCGGCCACGAACTCCTGAGAACCAATGCCGACCCGACCGGCACGCGCGTGCGCGGCATGCTCAACAACTGCGCCGGCGGCGTTACGCCCTGGGGCACTTGGCTCGCGGCGGAGGAGAACTTCAACGGCTATTTCGGCGTGGCGATCCCTGAAGAGGGCCTGCCCGTGGTCGGTCCCGCGGAGGGTTATGAGGACGAGAAGGCCATGACCAAGGCGCAGGACGAGCGCGACGCGGCGGTGGCGGCGCGGCGCAAGGAAGTCCTCGAAGGCCTGGGAGGCTATGCGGCGATGGAGCGCTATGGCGTGCCGGGAGACTGGTATGCCTGGAACCGCTTCCACGACCGCTTCGAGGTGACAAAGGAGCCGAAGGAGTCCAACCGCTTCGGCTGGGTCGTGGAGATCGATCCGACGGACCCGAACTCGATGCCGAAGAAGCGCACCGCGCTCGGCCGGGTCAAACATGAGGGCGCGGAGAACATCGTCAACAAGGACGGCCGCGTGGTCGTCTACATGGGCGACGACGAGCGCTTCGACTATGTCTACAAGTTCGTCACCGCCGGCGCCTACAACCCCGACGACCGCGCCGCCAACCTGAACCTGCTCGACGAGGGCACGCTTTACGTGGCCCGCTATGACGACACGGGCAAGGGCACCTGGCTGCCCCTCACCCATGGCGAGGGCAAGCTGACGGCCGAGAACGGCTTCGCCAACCAAGCCGAAGTGCTGATCAAGACCCGGCTTGCCGCGGACGCGCTCGGCGCCACCAAGATGGACCGGCCCGAGGACATCTCGCCGGGACGCGACGGCAGCATCTTCGTCATGCTGACCAACAACACGCGCCGCAAGCCCGAGCAGGTTGACCCCGCTAATCCGCGCCCAGACAACAAGTTCGGCCATATCGTCGAGATGAAGGCGCCCGACGGCGACCATGCCGCCACCGAGTTCACCTGGGATATCCTGGTCCAGTGCGGCGACCCGTCGGTGGCCGAGGTCGGCGCCACCTTCAGCCCGGAAACGTCCGCGAACGGCTGGTTCGGCATGCCCGACAACTGCGTCATCGACGCCGAGGACCGGCTGTGGATCTCGACGGACGGCAACAGCGCCGAGGACACCGGCCGCGCGGACGGGCTCTGGGCGCTGTCGCGCGAAGGCGAAAGGCCGACATCCGTGCACTTCTTCCGCTGCCCGGTCGGCGCGGAGCTCTGCGGGCCGTTCTTCACGCCGGACACGCAGTCGCTCTTCGTCGCCGTCCAGCATCCGGCCGAAGGCGGCGAGGACTGGCCGGAGTTCGGCCGCAAGTCCACCTTCGACGATCCGTCCACGCGCTGGCCGGATTTTCAGCCGAACATGCCGCCGCGCCCCTCGGTGGTGGTCATCACCAAGCAGGGCGGCGGCAAGATCGCCGTCTGACCCCCGACACCGAAGGATCGAGGGCCGCCGTTTCCGGCGGCCCTTTTCTTTTTGCCGCGCGACGGGCGCGGCCCGTCCCGTGCATGAGCGTCGGATCGGTGCGGAGGGGCACGGAACGCTTTCGCCCGGGGCTGGACAAGCGCGTCCGGGTTGCGGAAAGGTGACGGCCTGAACAAGCCGCAAGCCGGCGGAACCCGGACAAACGGGCCGGCTCTCGATGAAAATGGGAGGAACACGAATGAGAAGCGCAATCGCTGTCGGCCTTTTCGCCCTGCTCGCGGGCGTCTCGGCCCCGGCCTTCGCCGAGCCCGTGAAGATCGGCATGATCACGACGCTGTCGGGCGGCGGCGCGGGGCTGGGCGTGGACATCCGCGACGGCTTCCAGCTCGCGCTGAAGCAGGCCGGGAACAACGAGATCGAGCTGGTCGTGGAGGACGACGCCCAGAAGCCGGAACTGGCCGTGCAGATCGCCGACAAGATGGTGCAGAGCGACGGCGTCGATCTCTTGACCGGCATCGTCTGGTCGAACCTCGCCATGGCCGTGGTGCCCTCCGTCACGGCGCAGGACATCATCTATCTGTCGCCGAACGCCGGGCCCTCGCAGCTCGCCGGCGCGGGATGCAACCCCAATTATTTCAACGTCGCCTACCAGAACGACAACTTCCACGAGGCCATGGGGCAATACGCCAACGAGGCGCACAAGAAGATGTTCATCATGGCGCCCAACTACCCGGCGGGGAAGGATTCGCTCGCCGGCTTCAAGCGCTATTACAAGGGCGAGCTCGCGGGCGAGGTCTACACCCAGCTCGGCCAGACCGACTATGCCGCCGAGATCGCGCAGATCCGCGCTTCGGGCGCCGACGGCGTGTTCATCTTCCTGCCCGGCGGCATGGGCATCGCCTTCACCAAGCAATACGCCCAATCCGGCGTCGGCCTGCCTTTGATGGGGCCGGCTTTCTCCTTCAGCCAGGACGTGCTGCCGGCGATCGGCGACGCGGCGCTGGGTGTCAGGAACTCCGCGTCCTGGTCGCCCGACCTCGACAACCCCGCTAACAAGGCCTTCGTGGAAGCCTTCCAGGCCGAATACGGGCGGCTGCCGTCAGTCTACGCCGCGCAGGCCTACGACACGGCGAACCTGATCCTGTCGGCCCTCGGAAAGGCCGGCGTGGACGACAAGGAGGCGTTCCGGGCGGCGCTGAAGGCGGCTGATTTCGATTCGGTGCGCGGCAAATTCAGCTTCAACACCAACAACCATCCCATCCAGGACATCTATATCCGCGAGGTGGTGAAGCAGGGCGACGTCATCACCAACAAGATCGTGGACACCGCCTTCACCGACCACAAGGACGCCTATGCCGGCGAGTGCCAGATGTAGGATCGGCGGCGCGGCCGCTTGAATGGTTCAGTCGCTGGGAGGAGTGGTCTGCCTGACGGAACATCTCCGGTTGGAGCCGAAGCAGCTTGGTGCGAGGAAGGCTAGCGCGCCTCCCTCCCCCTTGTGGGGAGGGATTGAGGGTGGGGTTAACGGCCCGATCACTTTCATCCCGCAGCGTGTGCACCCCCACCCCTTACCCCTCCCCACAAGGGGGAGGAGGATGGAGGCGCCGACGTCAAGCCGAGTTGGTTATCCAATGCTCCGTTCGCGCAAGCTGCTCTAGGGAGCCCTGGTGCCCGCCGCCCTCATCCTCGAGCAGCTCCTGAACGGGCTTCAGCTCGGCGTCATGCTCTTCCTCATGGCCGCCGGGCTGACGCTGATCTTCGGCGTCATGGGCCTGATCAACCTGGCCCACGGCGCGCTCTACATGGTGGGCGCCTTCGCCTGCGCGACTGTCGCCGCCTGGACAGGCTCGTTCTGGCTGGGCCTCGTGGCGAGCCTGGCTGCGGCGGCGATCGCCGGCGCGCTGGTCGAGGTGCTGGTGATCCGCCGGCTTTACGACCGCGACCATCTCGACCAGGTGCTGGCGACCTTCGCGCTGATCCTCATCTTTTCCGAATCCGTGCGCTGGCTGTTCGGCTCCTTTCCGCTCTACCTCAACATCCCCGCGCTCCTGCAGGGCGCCGTGCCCCTGCCCGGCGGGTCGCAATACCCGGTCTATCGCCTCGCCATCATCGGCGCAGGCCTTCTCGTGGCGGCCGGCCTTTTCCTTCTCATCGGCAAGACAAGGCTCGGCATGCGGATTCGCGCGGGCGAATCCGATCGCGAGATGATCGCGGCGCTGGGCGTCGATATCCGCCTGCTCTACACGATCGTCTTCGCCCTGGGCGCCGCGCTCGCCGGCTTGGCCGGCGCATTGGTGGGCGCGCTGCAGTCCGTGCAGGTCGGCATGGGGGAGCCGGTGCTCATCCTCGCCTTCGTGGTCATCGTGATCGGCGGCATCGGCTCGATCCGCGGCGCGCTGGTCGGCGCGCTGATCGTGGGCGTCGTGGACACGATGGGCCGCGCGCTCTTGCCGTCGCTACTGTCGGCCTTTTTCGGCCCTTCGGCGGCGGCCTCCGTGGGTGCAGCGCTCGCCTCCATCCTGATCTATCTCGTGATGGCGCTGGTGCTGGCGGTACGGCCGCGGGGCCTGTTCCCGGCGACGGCGTGAGGGCGCGATGAGCCGGGAAGGCGTCTTCAACCTCGTTTTCGCCGCGCTCTTCCTGGGCGCCGTGCTCCTGGCGGAGGCCATGGGCGAGAGTTTCTACGTGACGCTCGCCACACGCGTGGCGATCCTGGCGCTCGCCGCCACCGGGCTTAACATCGCGTTGGGGCTGGGCGGGCTCGTCTCCTTCGGACATGCGGCCTTTTTCGGCCTGGGCGGCTATGTCGCCGGCATCCTGGCCGTTCATGCCTTCGAGGGCGCGCCGCTCCTCTTCGGACTCCCCGGCACCAAGTCCATGCCGGTGATCTGGGTCGCCGCCACCATCGCCTCGGTGCTGCTCGCCGCCATCATCGGCGCGATCAGCCTGCGGACCTCAGGCGTCTATTTCATCATGATCACGCTGGCCTTCGCGCAGATGGCCTTCTTCTTCGCGGTGTCCTGGCCGGCCTATGGCGGCGAGGACGGGCTGTCCTTCTATGTCCGCAACGCCTTTCCCGGCCTCGACACGCTGAAGCCGCTGCCGTTCTTCGCGGTCTGCGCCGCGCTGCTTGGCCTGGCGCTCCTCTTCTTCGACCGGCTTGCGCGGTCGCGCTTCGGCGCGGCCCTGCAGGCGGCGCGTCAGAACGAGGTGCGGTTGGCGGCCGTGGGCGTGAACCCCTTCCCCGTGCGCCTCCTGGCCTTCGTGATCTCGGCGGCGGTCACGGGCCTGGCCGGCGCGCTGTTCGCCGATTTGAACCGCTTCGTAAGCCCGTCCATGCTGTCCTGGCACCTTTCGGGCGAGCTGATCGTGCTCATCATCCTGGGCGGGGTCGGGCGCCTGTTCGGCCCGCTGGTCGGAGCGACGCTTTATGTGGGCTTTGAATATGCGCTGGGCGGCCTGACCGACCGCTGGCAGTTGTTTCTGGGGCTCGTGCTGCTCGGCGTGGTGCTGTTCGCGCGCGGCGGGCTGGTGGGCCTGATCGCGGGCCGGGCGCGCCATGGCTGACGCGGTGCTCGACATCCAAGGGCTTTCCAAGAGCTTCGGCGCGCTGGTCGTGACCGACAATGTGAGCCTCGACGTGCGCGCGAACGAGATCCACGCGCTGATCGGCCCGAACGGGGCGGGCAAATCGACGCTCATCGGCCAGATCGCGGGCACGATCCGCCCCGATCACGGCGAGATCAGGCTCGGCGGCGAAAACATGCTCGGCCTCAGCGCCGCCGCGCGGGCGAAACGCGGGCTTGGGCGCACCTTCCAGGTCTCCTCGCTGATCCCGGAATACTCCGCCCTGCGCAACGTCATGCTGGCGGCGCAGGGCCGGCAGGGCCAAAGCTTCCGCTTCTTCCGCTCGGTGTTGGCGGACCGCTCGTTGACGGAATCCGCGCAGGCCATGCTGGAGCAGGTGGGCTTGGGCGATCGTGGAAACGTTCGCGCGGCCGAGCTTTCCCACGGCGAGCGCCGAAGGCTCGAAATCGCTGCCGCGCTGGCGCTCCGGCCAAAAATCTTCCTGCTCGACGAGCCCATGGCCGGCATGGGCCCCGACGGCGCCAAAAGCCTCACCAGCTTCCTTGACGGGCTGAGGGCGGAAGCGCCGATCCTGCTTGTGGAGCACGACATGGACGCGGTCTTCGCGCTGGCCGACCGCATCTCCGTGCTCGTCTATGGGCGCATCATCGCCACGGGAACGGTGGAGGAGATCCGAAAGCATCCCGAGGTGCGCCGCGCCTATCTCGGAGACGAGGCATGAGCCTTCTGGAGGCGGCCGGCATCGAGGCGGCCTACGGCCCGGTCCAGGCGCTGTTCGGCGTGGACTTGTCCGTCGGCGAAGGCGAGGTCGTGGCGCTGATGGGCCGCAACGGCATGGGCAAGACCACCACGGTGCGCGCGATCTTCGGCCTGACGCCACCTAGGGCGGGCACGTTGCGCTTCCGGGGCGCCGACATCGCCCGCCGCCCGCCGCACCGGATCGCGCGGCTGGGCTTGGGCCTCGTGCCGGAAGGGCGGCGCTGCTTCCCCAACCTTTCGGTGGCCGAAAATCTGCTCGCCGCGGCGCGTTCGGGCCATTGGACGCAAGCCCGCGTCGAAGACCTGTTTCCCCGGTTGGCCGAGCGCCGCAACCAGCTCGCCAGCACCCTTTCAGGCGGCGAGCAGCAGATGCTCAGCCTCGGCCGGGCGCTGATGACCAACCCGGTCCTCTTGGTGCTGGACGAGGCCACGGAAGGCTTGGCCCCAGTGATCCGGCAGGACATCTGGGCGGCGATCCGGACCCTGAAAGCGGTCGGCCAGTCCATTTTGATCGTGGACAAGTCTCTGACCGAACTCTTGCCGGTCGCCGACCGCTGCACGCTTCTCGAAAACGGGCGCACCGTCTGGACCGGGTCGTCGCGCGCGCTGAGCGCCGATCTGCGGGACCGCTATCTCGGCGTGTGATCTCAGTTTCCTGAGCCGGGAGGCTAAATGCGGGCGGTCTGCGCGGCCAGCCAGTCCACCACTGCGTTGACCGCCTCGCGGCCGGAAAGCCTCGCATTCGCCTGCCGCGCCTCGCGAAAAACCCGCATCTGGCCGTCGGCGCTGGTTCCGCGCTGGGCGATCGCGAGAGCCGCCCCCACCTCCGCGCCGCAGCCCAGCGCCTCGGCGTCCTCCGAGACCTGCGCCAGCACATGGGCGAGATGGTCGGCGAAGGGCACGGCGCTTTCCCGGTCCTCGTCCACGAATTCGGCCCTGACGCCCTCGGCCTGGGCGCGCCAAAGGTTTTCCGCCGCGATGGCGCGTGAGGCACCGGAAAGCTCCTTGTTCACCTCCGGGCGGCGGTGGAGGAGGCGCAAGATGCAGCGGTAAAGGGCCGCGATCGCCAGCGCGTCGTCGAGCCGCGTGCAGCTATCGGCGACACGCAGTTCGAGCGTGGGATATTTGACCGAAGGCCGGATGGCCCACCACAGGAAGGAGGCGTCGCGGATCGCGCCTGCGCCTGTCATGATCCTGACATAGCGCTCGTAATCCCCGGCATCCGCGAACAGGTCCGGCAGACCCGTGCGCGGCAGCTCGCCGAAGGCGCAGAGCCGATAACCGGCAAGCCCCGTGGGCCGCGCCTGCCAGAAGGGCGAGGAGGCTGACAGCGCCAGCAAAGTGGGCAGGAAGGGCAGCATGCGGTTCATCAGCTCGACGCGGACCGCGGGCTTGGGCACCTCCACATGCACATGCAGCCCGCACACGACGTTGCGCTTCCCCAGCATGCGCAGCTCGCGCATGACCCGCTCGTAGCGGTCGGCCGCCGTGGGCCTTTGGCGCGACCAGCAGACCACGGGATGGGTGCCCGCGGCGAAAACGAGGATCCCGTGCTCCTGCCCGAGCGTGGCCAAGCTTTGGCGCAACCCTCCGAGCACGGCGCGCGCCTCGGAAAAACTCGTGGAGGGCGGGGTGGAGATCTCCACCTGGGACTGGAGGAGCTCGCGTTCGACGCGGGGGAGGCGCGCGCCGGCCGCCTCGTGAAACGCTTTGACGCCGCGCCGGGGCGTGCCGCGCGTCTGCGCATCGGCCAGGAAGAATTCCTCTTCGATGCCGAAGCGAAAATCGGCCATGCTTTTGCTCCTCGCGCCGCGTCCAGGCCGACAAACCTTTGAAGACGGGAGTTGTTGCGAGAACCGCGCGCCTCGAAGCGCCACCCGACGGCGCTGCAGGCCGGCAGGTTCGCGAGGAGGGCAGGCGCGGCGCGCCATGCGGGGCGCGAGGCTCAGGGCCGAGTTCGCGCGGGTTTTCGCGGCGAAGGGTCAGGCGCCGGCGCTTGTCATGGGCGCGCCGGGCCGGCCGGCGCGCCCTGCGTCGCTGTTCGCCTCAGCGGATGCCCTGGTCGATCAGCTCGACCAGCTCGTCGATCGTGTCGGGCGTGACGACGCCCGCGCCCGTGTTGAGCGATAGGCCGGGCATCTTGTATTTAGCGCTCATCACGCATTGCACGACCGGCATGAAGCCCTGGAGATAGAGGAGCTGGTCGAGCGTCACGCTGACATAGCCGGACTTTAGCCCGTCAATGGTGGCGGGTGCGAGGTCGATGCCGCCCACCACGATGTCGCCGGGCTGCTTGCCGGCCTTCTGCAGGACCTCGCCCATGATGCCGGTGACGCCGCCATGCTGGGTGCCGATCGCCTTCAGCTCGGGATGGCTCTGGATGTAGGACACGAGCACCGGCACGCCGAGCGAGGTGTCCGAGTTGACCTCCTGGGTGATCTCCAGCCGGTCCACCGTGAGCCCGGCCGCCTCCAGCGTGTCGGCCAAGCCCTTTTCGGACTGGCCGCGCTCGGCCTGGCTGAACACGCCATAGACCATGGCCTCGTCGCCCGCCTTGAGGCCGCCCTTCTGGATCATCTGCTCGGCCGTCAGCTTGCCGCCCTCGTAGAGATCGACGCCGGCATAGCCCGTGCCGTTGGGCCCGAACTCCCCTTGCAGGTCCGTCATCGGCGAGTTGCCCACGGTGACGACGATGCCCTGGTCGACAGCCTGCTTGACGATGTCGCGGAAAGCGGCGCTGCCGGGGTGGCCCATGATCCCGATGCAGGCGGGCTGGGCGGCGGCGGCCTCCTTGAACTGGTTGATCATGGTTTCGGGCGCCCAGGCCGAGAACTGCTCGTTGAGCTGCACGCCCAAGGCTTCCGCCGCCTGCTTGGCGCCGGTCTGGCGGGCGAGCGTGGCGCCGTCGCCGGGGTTGCCGCCCATCTGCATATACATGACCAGCCCTTCGCCGGGTTTCTCCTGCGCCGTGGCCGCATTCAGGCCGAACCCGAGGCCAAGCGCGGCCGTGGCGGTGAGCAATCTTGTGGCGAACCTCATGTCTTCTCCTCCCTGGTGAGACGTTTCAAAGCTTGGCGTGCCCTGCGGGCGTGCCCGCCCTCTCAGTCCGGCCTCCCGCCGGGTTTCTGCCGACGCCGAAGCGGGCGAGCAGCGCGCGGCGCTTGCCCGGCTCCTCGGCGTAGAGATAGAAGATGATCGCGGCCAGAAAGACCAGCCCCTGGATAGTGCGCACCCAGGCGCCCGTGAGGCCCGTCGCCACCAGGCCCGCCTCGATCATGCCGATGATGAAGCAGCCGAACACCGTGCCGATCACGGTGGCGCGGCCGCCGAAGATCGAGGTGCCGCCGATCAGCACCGACGCGATGGCCGTGAGCAGATAGCCCTGGCCCTGGTTGCCGAAGAAATTCTTGTTCTCGAGAGTCAGCATCAGCGCCGCGAGCGCCGCCAGGCCCCCCATCAGCGTGAACAGCTTGATCTTCTCGCGGTCCACGTCGATGCCCACCACGCGGGACACCTCGTTGGAGTCGCCGATGAAGAGCGTGTGCTCGCCGAAGCGGTGGCGGTTCATGACCGCCCAGAGAACCACGACGATCAGCGCGACCCAGAGCGCCTGGAGCGGCAACTGCCCGAGCCAGAGCGGGCCGCTCATTCCCGCGAAGGGTCGGCCGACGATGGCCTGCCAGACCGAGCTCTCGTCCACCCCGCGGAGCGCATAGGACTGGCCGCCCGACAGCACGGTCGCCATGCCGGCCCAGAAGAACTGGGTGGCGAGCGTCGCCATGAAGGAGGGGATGCCGACCTTGGCGATCAAGAGGCCGTTGACGAAGCCCACAAGCAAGCCCGACGCGAGCGCTGCGATCACCGCCAGCCAGCCGAGCTCGTATTCCTTGAAGAGGATGGCGAAGACGAAGCCGGAAAAGGCGATCACGGCGGGGAAGGAGAGGTCGATCTCGCCCGCGCCGATGATGAAGGTGAGGCCGAGCGCGAGCAGGATCAGCGGCGGCAGGGTGGAGAGGAAGGTCGTGTAGATGAAGGGCGCGAGGAAGACCTGCGGGGCCGTGTACATGAACAGCCCGAGCAGCATCGCGAAGACCAGGATGATCGGCAGCGCCTCGATGCGGCCCGGAAACCTCGTGGATCGGGCGGCGGGGATGGGGCGGGCTGCGGCCATCACTGCGCCTTCCCATGCTGGAGGTCGATCAGATATTCCGTGAGCTCGGCCACCGTCATGTCCTGCGGCTTCACCTCCGCCACCACGCGGCCGCGGTCGAGGATGACCATGCGGTCGGCCACTTGGTGCACATGGGCCAGGTTGTGCTCGATATAGACGCAGGCGCGGCCCGACTCCTTGATGCGCCGCACGAAATCGAGCACCTTGCGCACCTCCTTGACGGCCAACGCCACCGTGGGCTCGTCGAGCACGATCAGGTCGGCTTTGAAGTGCATGGCGCGGCCGATGGCGATGCCCTGCCGCTCGCCGCCCGAAAGCTGGGACACGGTGGAATCCACGGAAATGCCCACGCCGCGAAAGCCGATGGCGTTCATCAGGATCTCGTTGGCGATCTCCTTCTGCTTCTTGATGTCGATGAAGCCCCAACGGTCGGTGATCTGACGGCCGACGAAGAAGTTGCGCCAGAGCGGCTGTTTGTCGGCCAGCGACTTCTCCTGGTAGACGGTCTCGATCGCGAGGTCGTGTGCCATGCGCACGGAGTAGTCGGAGAGGTCGATCTCACGATCCCGGATGAAGATGCGGCCGGAGGTGGGGGCGAGCACGCCCGTCATCACCTTGATGAGCGTGGATTTGCCCGCGCCGTTGTCGCCGATCAGCCCGACGATCTCGTTTCTGCCGATGCTCAGATCGATGTCGGCGAGCGCCTGCACCGCGCCGAAATATTTCTGGACGCCTTCGAGCCGGACGATGTGGCGGAAAGCGTCTTCCCGGACCGGCGCAGCCTGAACGCTCGTCGTCTCCAACGTCCTCTCCCCTCCCCGCCGGCGGGGCAGTCGCCCGGCGCCTTCCGCATCATCGATGGCGCGGGATTCGCCAGCGGTCGGCCTGTTTTGTAGGGGGTCGCCGGAAGCGCGGTCAAGGCAGCGCGGGCACGGCCGCGTCAGCGGCACCCGAATCAGGAAGAACGGCGATCGTGCTTTCAGGCGGCCAGTCGAGGATGACCGCCTCCCCTTCCCCGAACGGCGCTTCGCCGCCGCTCTGGACGAGCGCCCGCAGGCTTCCGGCCACTGTTTCCACGAAATAGGTGCGGCTCGCGCCGCTGAAGATCCTCTTCTCGACCCGTCCCGCCAGGCGGTTGAGTCGCCCGGCGGGGGCGGGCGAGGTCGCGGCGACGAGGCGGATGCGCTCGGGGCGCACCGCGCAGGCCGCCGCCGGCCCCGGACCCTCGGCGGGGCCGGCCAGCGCGATCAGCGTCCCGTCGGCGAGCCGGATGGCGTTGCCCTCGGCCTGCCCACGCAGTATGTTCGCGTCGCCCAGAAAGGTCGCGGCGAACTCTGTCCGGGGATGGCCGTAGATCTCCTCCGGCCGCCCCTCCTCCACCAGCCTTCCCTCGCGCAGGATGCCGATGCGATCGGAAAGCGTGAGCGCCTCCTCCTGGTCATGCGTCACGAAGATCGTGGTGATGCCGATCTCGCGCTGGATGCGCTTCAACTCGACCTGCATGTCGAGCCGCAACGCCTTGTCGAGCGCGGACAGCGGCTCGTCGAGGAGCAGCACGCGTGGCTGAATCGCGACCGCGCGGGCCAGCGCCACGCGCTGGCGCTGGCCGCCCGAGAGCTGGTGCGGCCGGCGCGTCTCCAGCCCGGACAGGCGCACGAGGTCGAGCGTTTGGGCGACGCGACGGCCTATCTCCGCCTTCGGCAGGCGGCGCGCCCAAAGGCCGAAGCCGACATTGCCGGCCACGTCCAGATTCGGGAACAGCGCGTAAGATTGGAACATCATGCCGATGCCCCGGCGCTCCACCGGCACCGTCTCCACGCTTTGGCCGTCGAAGAGGATGCGCCCCGCGTCGGGGATGTCGAAGCCGGCGATCAGGCGCAGCAATGTGGTCTTGCCGCTGCCCGAGGGGCCGAGAAGCGCGGTGAAGCTGCCTTCGGGAAATCGCATGGAGACATCGTCGAGCGCGCGAAGGGCGCCGAAATGACGGCTCACGCCTTGGATCTCGACCGCCGTCATCGCACCCCGCCGAAGCGGAAGAAGCGCGAGGTCAGGAACACGAGCCCCATGGAGACGGCGATGATGAGCGTCGAGACCGCGTTGATCTCGGGCGTGAAGCCCTTGCGGATCGCGGAATAGATCTCGACGGGCAGCGTGGTTTCGCCCGGCGTGGCCAGGAAATAGGACACCACGAACTGGTCGAACGAGACGGCGAAGGCGAACAGCGCGCCCGCCACTACGCCCGGCGCGATGAAGGGCAGCGTCACGCGCCTCAGGATCTGCCACGGCGAGGCGCCGAGCGAGCGCGCCGCCTCTTCGAGCTCCGGCGCGAACCCCTGGAGGCGGACGGAGATCACCACGATCACATAGGGTAGAGCGAGCGCCACATGCCCGATCAGCACAGTGTGCAGGCCCCGCCCGAGCCCCACGCCGAAGAAGAAGATCAGCATGGCCGTTCCCGTGATGAGCCAGGGCACGGCCACCGGCGGGAAGAGGAGCGCCTGAAGGACGCGCTTGCCCCGAAACGCGTGGCGATGAAGCGCCAGCGACGCCATGGCGCCGAGCAGGGTGGCGATGACGGTGGTCAGGGCGGCGATGAAGAGGCTGTTCCAGCTCGCCGCCTTGAGCTGCCTGTTGCCGGCCAGCGCGCGATACCAGTCCAGCGAAGGCTCGAAGGGCAGTTGGTAGAAGGGCGAGGCGTTGAAGGACATCAGCGCCAAGACGAAGATGGGCAGGTAAAGGAAGAGGAGCACCAGCCCGAGCCAGGCTTGGCCCAGCAGCGTCGGCCAGCGGCCCCTCACAACGCCCTCCTGAGCGCGGGGGCGGCGAGCGCGAGCACCGCCAGCACCACGGCGAGAAGCGTGAAGGAGAGCGCCGCGCCCAAGGGCCAGTTGAACACCGCCACGAACTGGTCCTCGATCACCGTGCCGATCGTCGTGCCCTCGCGCCCGCCGAGCAGGCGCGGCTCCATGAAGGAGCCCACCACGGGCACGAAGATCAGCGCCGCGCCCGCCGCGATCCCCGGAAGGCTCAGGGGCAGCACCAGCCGCCAAAGGATTTGCAGCCGCGAGGCGCCGAGCGAGCGCGCCGCCTCGATCACATGATCCTCGATCGCCTCCAGCGCGAGATAAGACGTCAGCACCATGTAGGGCAGGTACGAATGCACGAGGCCGATCAGCACGGCCGCGCGCGTGTAGAGGATGTCGAAATTCACGTCGAAGGGCAGCACGGCGTTCAGGCCTGTGTCGATCAGCCCGCCCTCGCGCAGCACCATGGCCCAGGAGAAGACGCGCACCAGCCCGTTGCTCCAGAAGGGCAGGATGACTAGCAAGAAGATCGCCTCGCGGCTGCGCCCCCTGACGAGCTTGGCCAGCGCGAAGGCCGCCGGGAAGCCGATGACGAAGCACCAGAACGTCACCTCCGCGCCGAGCCGGAGCGAGCTCGCGAGGAGCGTGGTGTAAAGGCTCTGGCCAAGGACGGTGCGGTAGTTCTCGAGCGTGACCTCCCAGGCGCGGCCGCCGAAGGGCAGGTCGCTCAGGAAGGAGAAGAACAGCATGGCCGACAGCGGCAAGAACACCGCCGCCGCCAACCAGAGATAGGCGGGCAGGAGGAGCGGCAGCGCGGCGGAAATTCTTCCGCGGTGCCCGCCGGCCGCAGCCGCCATTCGCCCTGCTCCCGCCTTCGCCCGCCTTACGGCGCGTTGACCTTGAGCTCCTGCCAGAGCGCGAGATACTTCTCCTTGTCGGCGTCCGGGATCGGCTTCTGGAACTCGATCCGCTCGGCGAGCGCGGGGTCGCCCATCACGGCGCGGTTGAAGGCGTCTTCCGGCAGAGCTGCCACAGCCCTTGCATTGGCCGAAACCGGCGCGCCCGCCGCCGTGTCCCACTCCACATAGAAGCCGGGGTCGATCATGTAATTGATGAAGGCCTGCGCGCCTTCCACGTTCTTGGCGTCCTTGGGGATGGAGAAGGCGTCGAGCCAGGCGATGGCGCCTTCCTGCGGCACCACGAAGGTGACGGGCAGGTTGAACTGGTTCTTGGCGCGCGCCGCCGCGCCGCTCCAATAGGTGCCGATGTCGATCTGGCCGGCCGCCGCCATCTGGTTCCAGTCGTTCTCCGAACTCCAGAAGGTGCGGATCTGCGGCATCAGCGCCGCGAGCTTCTCCCGCACGGCATCGAGATCCTTGATGTCGTTGATGCTCTGGCCGGTGGCGATGGCGCCGAACTGCACGGCCTCGATGGCGTCGTCGCGCAGCGTGACCTTGCCCTTGTGCGCGGGGTCCCACATCGCCTCGATGCTCGCTGGCGGCGTCGGGAAAGCCTCGTTGCGCACGGCGAGCGCCGTCAATCCCCAGACCCAGGGCACGCCGAAAATCTGGCCGTCCTGGTTGAGGAGCGGCGACTGCGCCATGTCCGCGCCAACATCCGCGTAGTTCGCGATTTTCGACGTGTCGATCGGCTGGATCAGCCCTTCGCGGAGCGCGTCGCCGGTGAAGGCGGCGTTGATCATGACGACGTCATAGGCGCCGGGATTGGTGCGCAGCTTGGTCAACATCTCCTGCTCGGAGTTGAAGTAGTCGTTGACCACCGTGTGACCGGTCGCCTTTTCAAAAGCCTCAACGGCCCAAGGCTCGTCGGTGCCATAACCCTTCCAGTTCAGCACGTGGACTTCCGCGGCGAGCGCCGGCGCGACGAGGAGCGCGGCGAGCGCCGCGCCGAAGAGAGCAGGGATGCGTTTCATGCCGAGAGTCCTCCCGAGTGATGTTCCAGTTGCGTCTCTTCCTCCCCGCGGGCGCGGAGAAAGGCGGCGAGTTCATCCCGCGTCGGCGCAGCGGCGCCGCCTTTGCGGGTCACGCTGATTGCGGCGGCGGCGTTGGCGAGGCGCACCGCCGCGACGGGATCGGTCCCACGCATCAGCCCCGCGGCCAGGAAGCCGCCATGGGTGTCGCCCGCGCCATTGGTGTCCACGGCCTCCACGGCGAAGCCCGGCACGCTCGTGAATGTTCCATCCCGGAGCCTGAGATGCGCGCCGCCCGCGCCCACCCTGAGCACCACGCCATGAGCGCGCGAGCATTTCCCGAGGAGCCGCCTTGTCACCGCTTCCGGGGAGCCTGGGCCGGCCAGCGCCTCGCCCTCGCGCGCGTTCAGGGTGAGCCAAGTCGTGCGCGCGAGCGCCCGGTCGATGAGATAGGAGGGGATGTCGCCCACCACAGTCGAGGGGTCGAAGATCACGGGATGCTGAGGAGACAGGCCCTCGAGCCAAGTGGCGATCTCGATCCGGCTCTCCTCATAGCTCATGGTGTAGCCCGACAGGAACACCCAGCTCCCTGTTGGCGGGCGGTAGGCGGAAAGCCACGCGGCGTCGAGATGGGCTTCCGCGCCCGGCCAGGTCACGAAGGTGCGCTCGCCGTCCGGCGTGACGAGCACCACGCAGTGGCCGCTGTCGCGCTCCGGCGAGGCGGGGAGGAGGACGCCAAGGCCCTCGGCGGCGAAGGCGCGGCGCAGGAGGTCGCCATTGGGTCCGACGCCGTGGCCGCCGCCATAGACCACGTCGAGCCCCGCCCGCCGGGCGGCCAGCATGGCGTTGAACCCGCCGCCCGGCAGGGCGACGAAGCCGTCAGCCGTGCTCTCCGCGCCGGGGAGCGGCAGCGCGGGAATCCAGTGGACGAGATCGACCACCGCCCCGCCCATGTGCAGGAGCACGGGCCGGCTCATGCGGCGCTCCGCCCGTCCGCCGCGGCGGCGCGCCCCTCGCGCAAGGCGAGAAGGGATGTGGCCAGCCGGCGCGCCTCGGGCACATCGAAGCCGCGCAGGCGGCGGACCTTGTCCTGGGGCAGGTGCGAGAAACCCTGGAGGGCTCCGGCCATGCCGGCGGCGATCGCCCCGATCGTGTCGGTGTCACCGCCGAGATTGGCGGCGATCACGGCGCAATCCCACGGGTCGCCGCCCGCGACCTCCACCACCGCGAAGGCGGCGGGCACCGATTCCTGCACGGCCACGCTCGTCCCCACGAGGTCTCGCATCGCGGCAATCGCTTGCGCGCGCGGACGGCCGCGCGAGAAATCCAGCGCCCAGGCGATGCGCTGTCCCACGCGCGCGCCGGCTGCCCAATGGCCGCGCTTTTCGCCTTCGCGGGCCGCCTCGACGGCGAGCGCCGCCGCCTCGGGCCAGCTCGCGCCCTCGACCGCGGCGCTGACGGCGGCGGCCACGGCCGCCGCGCCGGAGATCGCCAGCCCCGTGTTGTGGGTGGGGCGGCAGGTTTCCTCGACCCGATCGACCAGCGCTTCGAGCGGCACGGGCGGAACCAGGATGCCCATGGGCCCCGCGCGCATCGCCGCGCCATTGGTGTTCCCGAAGCGCCCGGCCTCATCCGGGGGCACGCCGCGCCCGATCGCCTCCACCGCGCGCTTGGTGGAGGGGCCGAGCAGGTCGAGCAATCCGCGCCGCCTGACATCCGCCTCCCAGGCGAGCAGGGCCGCCGCCCAGGCCTCCGCGCCGAAGGGCTTTCGACCCTCGGCCAGAAGTCTTGCAAGAAGCAGCGCCTGCTCGGTGTCGTCGGTGATGGCGCCCGCCTCCAGTCCGGCCGAGACGGGGTGATCGGCCGGCGGCGGGACGAAATCCTCGACGCGTCCCCAGATCGCCTCGATGGCCGCGGGCGAGAGCGTCTGCGTCGGCATGCCCATCGCATCGCCGAGCGCGCCGCCCACCAGCGCGCCAAGCGCCCGGTCGAACCGCTCGGCGTCGGTCAGGGCCGCCATTCAGAACCTCGATCGCGCAATGCGGCGGCCGGGTCTCTTCATGCTCTCACACCAGGGCCGTCCCGTTTCCATCCTCGCCGGAGGCGCGCGTCAACAGGCTAGAACGGGAGAGAACGGACCGTCAACGCGTCCCGGTTCCAGTCTGCTCAAGGCAGCGCCTCCAAAAGGCGCCGCACCCGGTCGAGCCGCTCGGCGCCCGGCGCGGTGGGCGTCTCGTCGAGGAGACGGCCGCTCCGCCAGGAACAGCCGTCCTCCCCCGCCAGCCGCGCCAGACCCATTTCATCAGGCGTGCGGCGGAACTCGACCGCGATGGCTTTCGGCCCGGCCTTGACGGCGGAGACGCCCTTCTCCGCCGCCAGGAGCTTCAGGCCAGCCAGATCGAGCAGCGTCAGGGCGGGCTCGGGCGGCTGCCCGAAGCGGTCGTGGATCTCCTCCCGGAACGCGGCGATCTCGCTTAAGCCTTCGAGCCGCTGCAGCCGCGAGTAGAGGTTGAGCCGCACGGCCGGCTCGGGCACGAAGTCCGGCGGGAAGCTGCCCGCCATTTCCAGCTCGATCCGCGGGTCGGCCTCCGCCTCCACCCGTTCCCCGCGCGCGGCGCGCACGGCCCGCGCGAGCAGGCGCTGATAGAGGCTGACCCCGATCAGCTTCATGTGGCCGGCCTGCTCGTCGCCCACCAGGTCGCCCGCCCCGCGCAGGTCGAGGTCGCGTGCGCTAATGGCAAGGCCGGAGCCGAGCCGGTCGAAGGCGATGAGCGTGGACAGCCGGGAGCGCGTCTCCTCGGCAAGCTCCCGGCCGGGTTCCGTCAGGAGGTAGGCGAGCCCCTGGGCGCGGCCGCGTCCCACGCGCCCGCGAAGCTGGTGGAGCTGCGCCAGGCCGAACAGGTCGGCGCGCCACACGAGGATCGTGTTGGCGCGCGGCACGTCGAGACCCGTTTCGATGATGTTGGTGGCGAGCAGCACGTCGCCCTCGCCATTCGCGAAGCCCACCATGGTCCCGTCGAGCTCGGCCACGTCGAGATCGCCATGCGCGACGCGGATGGCGAGTTCCGGCACGAGCCGGGCCAGTTCCTCGCGCATGGGCTCGATGTCCTCGATGCGCGGCGCGACGAAGAAGCTCTGGCCGTCGCGGCGTTTTTCGCGCATCAGCGCCGTGCGGACGGAAGCCGGGTCGAAAGGCGCGAGGCTCGTGCGCACGGGCCGCCGCCGCGCGGGCGGGCTCGCCAAGAGGCTCGCCTCCTGGATGCCGACCATCGCGCCCTGCAGCGTGCGCGGGATGGGAGTGGCGCTCATGGTCAGCACATGGAGATGAGGCTTCAGGCTGCGCAGCCCTTCCTTCATTTTGGCCCCGAAGCGGTGCTCCTCGTCGATCACCACGACGCCGAGATCCTTGAAGGTGACGTTCTTTCCCGCGACCGCATGGGTTCCCACCACGACGCCGATCTCGCCGCTCGCCAAGCGCTCCTGGACGCGCTTGGCTTCGGCGCCGCCCACCGCGCGCGAAAGGTGTCCCACCTCCACGCCCGTGCCGGCGAAGCGGCGACGGAAGGTCTCGAAATGCTGGCGGGCGAGCACGGTGGTCGGCGCGACCACCGCCACCTGATGGCCGGACAGCGTGACCGCCGCGGCCGCGCGCAGCGCGACTTCGGTTTTGCCGAAGCCGACATCGCCGCAGACCAGCCGGTTCATGGCCTTCCCTGAGGCCAAGTCGGCGAGCACGGCCTCGATGGCCGCCGTCTGGTCCGGCGTTTCGGGATAGGGGAAGCGCGCGGAAAAGCGCGCGTAAGCGGCGCGGGGCGGCGCGATCTTCTCCGCGCCGCCCTCTTCCCGCGCACGGGCCAGTTCCACGAGGTGTTTGGCCGTGCCCTCGATCTCAGCGCTCACTTCCGCCCGGCGCTTTGTCCAGGCAGCGCCCTTGAGGCGGTCGAGCGTGACGGCGGATTCGTCCGCGCCATAGCGCCAGATGCGGCCGAACTCCTCGACGGGCGCAAGCAGGGTCGCGCCGCCGTGGAATTCGAGGCGCACCGTGTCGTGGCCGACGCCATCGGCTTCGACCATCTCAAGCGCACGGATCACGCAAACGCCATGGCTTTCGTGGATCACCGCGTCGCCCACCGCGAGTTCCGGCTCCGCCGCGAGGCCGGCCTGAGCGGCGGCCTGCCCGTCGAAGCCGCGCGCGCCGAAAAGGTCGGCTGCGGCCATGACCGCGAGCCCGGCTTGCGCATCCACAAAGCCGCGCGAAAAGTCCCACTCCGCCTTGAGGAGCGCGCCGGGCTCGGCGGCGAGCGCCGCATCCCAGCCGGCGACCTCCGCCGCCTCGCGCCCGAGCCGCCGCTTGAGACGCTTCTCCATCCGGCGGAGCTCGGCCGGGCTGCCTGCCAGCACGACGCGGTGGCCTTCGTCCAACGCCGCCGACACGAAGGCGGCCAGCGCCTTGGCCGGATCGTTCTCCAGCAGGAAGGCGGGCGCGGCTTCAAGCCCGGCCGTGTCGAGCGCCTGGGCATTCCGCTCGCCGAGGCTTTGCTCCACGTCCTGCCGGCCGAGATAGAACCGCTCCCGGCCCTTGTCCGAGCCGCCGAGTTCCTCGCGCGCCTCACGGGCGTCGGCGATGAGCGTGGCGGCCGTTTCCAGGCGCTCGTGAAAGCCGGGCGTGATCATGATGGCCGCCTCCGGCAGGAGGTCGAACACGGTTTGCAGGGGCAGGCCGGCCTGGAGCAGCGTCTGCTCCATGCCCTCGCGGCGGGCCGGGCCGGGCTCCTCGTCCGCACCGAGGATCAGCTCGGCGGCCGGGGCGATCCGCACTTCCTCGATCGGCTCGTCGGTCCGCTGGGATACGGGATCGTAGGCGTGGATTTCCGCCACCCGGTCGTCCTCATCCAGAAGCACGCGCACGGGCCGCGCCGCGTCGGACGGGAAGATGTCCAGGACCTGGCCGAGAACGGCCGCCTCGCCCGCCTCGTCCACCCGGTCATCCAGCACATAGCCCGCGCGCGTGAGCTGCGCGCGAAACGCCTCGCGGTCGATGTTGTCGCCCACTTTGGCATGCGTGAAACCAGAGGCGAGCCGGTCAGCCGGCGGCACGCGGCCGAGCGCCGCCTCGACTGACACGACGAAGAGCCGCAGACGATCGGCCGGGCGGGACAGCGCCTGGATCGCGCTCGCGCGCCGGCCCATGCATTCGCGCGAGGGAGGCACGGTGTCGTAAGGCAGGCAGTCCCAGGGCGGCAGCACGACCACCTCGGCCTCCGGAACGAGGCTCTTGAAGGCGCGGGCAATCTCGTCGGCGGCAACTTCACTGCTTGCCAAGTGCAGGAGGCCGCGCGCGCCCGCAGCCCTCACGGGCTCCACGAGGCGCGAGGCGACCGCCGCGGACGGCAAGCGCGGGCGGGCCGCCTTGGGCTCGGCGGGCGCCGACGCGCCGCCCGGCTGGAGCGGCGCTTCGCCGATCACCTCGTCCGCGTCGCGCAACGCATCCATGCCATCCCCACCCTTCGCTGCGCCGCCCTGCCGGCGGACTGTGTCGTGACCTGCGCAAACGGCCCGGCCACAACTCCGGTTGCCGGCCGGAACGGCAAAAAGATCGCGTTCTGAAGGCTTGGCTCGCAGGCAGGCCGCGTGTGATCCTCGGGCGGGCGGCTCGAGGCCGAAGGCGGATGCAGGGTGGGGAATGGGAGAGCTTTCCGAACCAGCGGCCCCTTGGCTCAGCGGCCGGCCGCAGAGACTGTTCGTGCTCGACTACGGACTCTTCCGGGTCCATGAGAACGGCCGCGTGATCGGCATTTCCGGCTTCCTCGTCCAGACCGACCAGGGCGAGAACGCCGTGATCGACGCGGGCTTTCCGCCGAAATACGCGGCCGACGCCAAGGCGGCTTCCCAAGAAGACCGGCTCGGCGCCTTTGGCGAAGTGCTTGAGCTCTCGCCAAGAAACTTGCCGGCGGCGCAGCTCGCGCTCACGGGCGTCCGCGAGGAGGATGTCGGCCTCTTCATCCTCAGCCACACCCATATCGACCATCTGGGCGGGCTCGACCTGTTTCCGGAGGCGCCGATCGCGCTATCCGCCGCCGAGCGCGCGCTGCCCAAACCGCTCTACTGGGGCGCGGTGCAGCCGCTCCCCTGGCCGGACCGCGACTATCGGCTGATCCATGGCGACACCCGGATCGGCCCCGGCTTCGAGATCCTGTTTGCGCCCGGCCATGCGCCGGGACAGCTCGCCTTTCTGCTCGACCTGCCGCAGACGGGCGCGGTGCTCATCACCTCGGACGCGATCTCCCGGCCGGCCGAGCTCGCCGAGGGTTTTTCCGGCGCGCATGACCCCGCGCTGGCGCGCTTCCACGCGGAACGGCTGATGCGGCTCGCCGCCGAGCGGAACGCGCTCGTCATCTACGGCCACTCGCCGGAGCAGTGGCCCACGCTTCGCAAGGCCCCAAGCTTCTATGGTTAGCGCACGTCGCGGCCCTGGTTGAGGATGATGACGTTGCCGCTGGAAATATCGCCGGCGGGCGAGACCAGGAACGCCGCCCAGGCCGCGACCTCGTCGGGTTGCATGGCGCGCCCATGCGGCATGCCGGCAAGCGCCTGGGCGAGCACCTCTTCGGACACCACGTTGAAGAGCGGCGTTTGCGTCATGGCCGGCGCGACCGAATTCACCGCGATCTTCTCCCTTGCGTAGCGCCGCGCCAGATCCTTTGTGAGCGTGTCGAGCGCGGCCTTGCTCGCGCGGTAGTGCGGGGGGTCGAAGACGTCGAAATTGTAGGCGCCGTTGGACGAGATGTTGACGATCTTCTTGACGCCGGGCCGCCCCAGCATCAGCGGCACGGCCGCCTGGCAGCAGTGGAAGCTTGCTGAGAAGTTGAGTGCCATCTGCCGGTCGAGCTCGTCGGGCGGAATCGCCGGAAACTCGCTCATGAAGCAGGTGCCGGCGTTGTTCACGAGCGCGTCCAGCCCGCCGTGACGCTCTCCAACGGCGCGGAACGCCGCAGGAATGGCGCTCACGTCAAGAAGGTCGAGCCGTTGCGGTTCGAAGCTGTCACCGAGTTCCTGGCGGACGGCCTCCAGCCCTGCCTCGTCGATGTCGAAGCCCGTCACCAAAAACCCGTCTGCCGCAAGCTTTCGGCTGATGGCGCGGCCCATTCCGCCGGCCGCGCCCGTGACCACGGCGACACGCTGCATCGAACAACTCCTATCTTTACGTGCAGCGGGGACCGGAACCGCCCTTCACGCGGCGCGGGTCGCCGCGAGGATGCGCGCGCGCCGGTAGGCGTCGGGGATGGACAGCGCCCAGATGAACAGCCCGCCCGCGTGCCGCCCGACGAAGGAATGCTCCGGCGTCGTCGTGGCGAAGGTCAAAAGGCCGAACAGGATCGCGAAGAAGATGAAGATCAGCCCGCGAAAGTTCTGGCCGATCGCGACATGCCCCGCGCCGGGCAGGAGCACGGCCAAAGCCAGCACGAGATACGGGTTGGGCGGCTTTCTCATGCTGGCTGTGGCAGGCTGGTTGCGGTTTGCGCCGGTGCGGCGGCCGGCCCCGCTGGCAGGGCCTCGCCATCCTCGCGGAGCGCCGCTTCGAGCAGCAGCGCGTCGTCCCAGGCGCGGGCGATCGCCTCGGCGGGAACGGGTTCTGGGGCGAACCTCGCCTGACGCAAGAGGAGATGCGCCCCGCGGTCGCCTTCCGAGACTTGGCGGATGACGACCACGCCGCGAGGCGTGGCCGCGGCCTCCTTCAGCCTGGGATCGGCGAAAAGTCTTCCGAAGGCGGCGGCGGCGCTGGCCAGCTCGTCTTGCGACGCCCCTTTGCACCGCAGCAGCAAGGGCAGGCCTTCGGGCGGCGGGGCCCAATCCGGCAGTCCGTGCGTGAGCGCGTAGAACTCCGCGCCCGTGGGCCGCGCGAGCGCGCCAACGGCGAAGCGCCGCGCCGGCGTTTCGCCCAGAACCGTCAGCTTCAGCCAAAGCTGGGGCAGACGCCGCGTAACCAGCGTGTCGGCGATCAGCTCGAGGCCGAGCTTGCGTCCGTCCGGCAGGGTTGCCCCGAAGCGCGGAAAGCCGTCGGGGGCGAGCGACGTCCGCCCGCCCCCAAACAACCCGTGCGCTACGTCCAAAAGAGCGGCGCGCTGCGCCAATGCCTCGCGATGATCCCGGCGCGCCTTGTTCCAGAGCGTCAGCCCCGCGGCGACGGACAGCGTGAAGGCGGTGAGGCTCGTGGCGATCATCGTGGGCAGCAGGGGCGGCGCCGAAGTGCGGCGCCGCCCTCCGGCATCAATAGCCCACCGGCCGCGGCCAGGGCATGGTGAACTGGTCGCCGCGCCGCACGAAGCGGTAGCGCCAGAAATGGAACCACAGCGAGGCCACGATGTAGAAGCACATCATGGCGATCAACTGGGTTCCGTAACCCAGGAACACCGCGAAATAGGTGGCCGCGCAGAGCGCGAGCAGGAGCAGGGCCGGCAGGGGGTGGAAGGGATGCACATAGCCCCGCTTGATGGTTCCGAGCGGCCACTTCTTCCGGAACATGATCATGTTGAACGTCATGAAGGTGTAGCCGAGCAGCCCGGACAGGATCGAGAAGGTGATGACCTGGTCGAGCGGCGCGCCCAGCGCGAAGATCAGCGCGATCGGCACGAGGAAGACGATCGAGCGGTAGGGCGTGCGGTAGCGCGGATGCACCGCGCCGAACCAGATCGGCAGGTAGCGGTCGCGCCCCATCGAGAACCAAGCGCGCGAGGCGTCGTTGATGCAGCCGTTGGCCGAAGCGAGGGTCGAGAAGATCGTGCCGATGAAGAGCAGCACCATCAGCGGAGTCGAGCCCGTGACGCGGGCGGCGTCGAAGAGTGGCGTGCCGGCCTGGCCCAGATATTCCCAGGGGATCAGCCCTGAGCAGACATACCAGGTCAGCGTGGCGGCGATCAGAAGCGTCATGATGCCAGCCATCGTGCCATAGGGCAGCGAGCGGGCCGGCGAACGCACCTCCTCCGCCGCCTGGCAGGTGCCCTCGATGCCCAGATAGTACCAGAGGCCGAAGTGGAGCGCCGCAACGATGCCGAGCCAGCCATAGGGCAAGGGCTCGTCGGAGATGGCGGAGAAGTCGAGCGGCACGGCCGAGACGCCGAACTGCACCGCCAGGAACAGGACGATGATGGCGGCGAAGGCGATGGCGGTGATGACGAAATTGAAGGTCAGCGTGGCGAGCACGCCGCGATAGTTGAGCCAGGCCAGAAACATCACGGTCAGGATGATGAAGGGCTGCTGGTTCAGCCTCGCATGGCCCTGCATGTTCGCGACCGTGTCGAGCAGGAACCCCACGGTGATGGCGTTGGCGGCCTCCAGCATGGTGTAGGCCATGACCAGGAACAGGCCGACATTGAAGGCCATCAGCGGCCCCACGATGTGCTTGGCCTGGGCGTATTGCCCGCCGGCCGCGGCGACCGTGGAGGTCACCTCGGAGTCGATCATGGCCACGCAGGTGTAAAGCAGGCCGGCCAGCCAGCAGGCCACGAGGCCCGCGATCATGCCGCCTTTGCCGACCGAGAAGTTCCAGCCCATATATTCGCCGACCAGCACGATGCCCACGCCGAGCGCCCAGACATGGCCGGGGCCCAGCACGCGCAGGAGTTGGAGGCGTTCGCCCTGCGCCGTGGAGGGCGCGACGGAAGCGGTGGTCATCGCAAGACCCTCCTCAGAGCTGGTGCCGTTCCTGCGTGAGCTCGATCTCGCCTTCGCGCGAGGAGGTCAGCAGGTCGTTGTCATAGGTCGAGTCGATCCGGGCGAGATCGACCAGCATGTGAAGGGCGAAGATCGCGCTCAGCGCCCAGGCGGCGACTTCAAGCAGGTTCCAGACGTCCATTTCCCCCTCCCCTCACTTGCGGCCGAAGCGCTCGTCGATGACCTCGCGGTATTCCTTGTCGCTCAAGCGCACCACGAGCACGAAATAGCCGATCACCAGCACCGCCATGACGACCAGCGCGGCCCAGGAGAAGCTGTAGTCGAAGCGCGCGGTGACGATGTCGTTGGCCGCGGCCGGGTCGGCGATGCCCAGCGCCGCCCATTGCGCCTGCTCGGCGGGGTTCTGGTTCAGCGCTTCCCAGGTCGGGTTCTCGATGGGAGCCGGCGTCTTGGCCGCGCCGGCGAGGCCGAGGTAAAGCGGCAGGTAAAGCGCGCCGACCGTCATCACGAGGAGCACGGCGACGTCGATGATCTGGGCGAAGAAACCTTGTTTCGGCGGTTGGTAGCGAGCCATGCCCCTCCTCCAATCACTGTTTGCCGCATGATCTCATCCGAAAAGTCTGCAACTTTTCGCTGACGCGGACCTTCGGTTCGGGATCATGCTTCAGCCGCGCCGCCGGCGCATGTCATCAAGATGCTTGAGATCGAGGGCGTAGATGAAATGCTTGTCGTTGTGGTAATGCCTGAGCATGGCCACGATGGCTGCGGTGTTGAGCACGAGCACGCCAGCGCCCGCGATCATAAGGATCGTCCGGATCGCATCATTGGTCAGCGCCGGCCAGATGCTGAACAGGACGAACAGCACCACGCACCAGAGCGCCACGACGAAGGTGACCGCGCCGAGCCGGTCCCCCCGATGCATCTTGTCGATGCGGCTTTCCAGCGAGGACGCCAAGGCGTCCTGACCCCTCGTCGCGACCATATCTCCTCCTGACGGTAGGCCCGTCCCTTATTTGCTTCTCAGGCAAACATGTTGCCTGAGAGGAATGTCGAGCAGAACACGGCGGCAAGTCAAGCAAAGCTTGTGCTGCGTTGCATCATTGTCGGGCTCCATGCCCGGAAAATGTGCAGCGACAACCGTTCCGGCGGCTTCACAAACCAGCGAGACGGCGCCGCGGAGACCCGCAGAGGTGGCAAGACCGCCGAACAGGTCCTATGGGGATCGGCGCAACAGCTTTTCAGCGATGCCGGATGCCGTGAAACACAGAGCGCTTTACGATCTGCTTGGGCTCGATCCCTCCGCCACGGCGTCCGAGGTCAAGCTGGCCTATCGCCTGATCGCCAAGAGGCACCACCCGGACCTGGGCGGCGACCCGGAGCGGTTCGTGGCGCTGACCCAGGCCTATGACGTGCTGTCGGATGCCGAGCGCCGCAAGCTCTACGATGCCACCGGGCGGTTCGACGCGGCGGCCGCCGACAACCGCCAGCGCGACGTGATCCTGACGCTGAGCAGCGCGCTGGACCTCGTCCTGTCGAAGTCCCGCCTGCCCATCGAGAACACCGACATCGTAGGCGAGATGCGCAAGCTGGTGGAGACCGGACGCCTGATCCTGACCGAGGAGCTTGCCGAGATCGAGGAGCGGCTCGCTTCCCTGGAAAGGGCCAGGGAACGGATCAAGCGGAAGGACCAGAAGGAGAACCTGTTCGTGCTGGTGATCGACGGCCAGATCAAGACGCTCGCCGAGGCGCGGGATTCCAAGCGCAGGGTGCATGACACGCAGTCGCGCGCGCTCGACGAGCTGGAGCGCTACGACTCGGTGGTGGACGTGATCCGCTCCGTGCAGTCCGGTCTCAAGGCCGAGGGCAGGGACGAGGGCGCGCCGGAGCCGAGAGCCGCGAATCCATCCTCGTGACGGCGGCCGCCGCTCCATGCATTGCGGGGTCGCGGCATGCTGCCAAACGCCTTGTCTGGCTAGGCAAGCTTCAGGGCCACGGCGCCGGCGGCGACCGCGAAGGCCGCCGCGACACGTTCACGCCCCACCCGCTCCTTGAGCAGGAAGGCGGCCAGCGCCACCCCGAACAGGATCGACGTCTCCCTGAGCGCGGCGACGGTGGCGATCGGAGCCTTGGTCACGGCCCACAGCGCCAGCGCGTAGGCGCCGAGCGAGCAGGCTCCGCCGAGGAGCCCCAGACTCCAGCGTTGCGCAAGGTGGGCGCGGAACGCGCGGGGTTGCCGCAAGCCTGCCCAAAGGACGAGCGGCAAGGCGGGCAAGCAGAGGATCCAGAGGGTGTAGGAGACAGGATGGCCGGACAGCCGCGCGCCGAGGGCGTCCGAGAAGGTGTAGCTGGCGATCACCACGGCATTGGCCAGCGCAAAGGCGACTGGGCCTATGCCTGCTTGGGGCAGGCGGCGGGACAGGAGCGCCAAGCCCAGCACCCCGCCGGAGATCAGGAGGATGCCTGTCCAACCGCCAGGGCTCAGATGCTCGCCGAGGAAAAACGCGCCCACGATCGCGACAATCAGCGGTGCCGTCCCCCGCATCAGCGGGTAGACCACGCTCATGTCGCCTGTCCGGTAGGCGGCGGCGACCAAGGCGAAATAAGCGAGATGCAGGATGCCGGAGACGACGCCATAGGGCCAGCTCGGCGCCGCAGGCACGGGCAGGAACGGCAGGGCGACGACGGCCAGGACGGCCGCGCCGGCGGCCACCAGCACGGTATCCATGAACTTGTCCGGGCTCGATTTGACGACCGCGTTCCAGCTCGCATGGAGCGCCGCGCCCAGAAGCACGAGAAGCATCACGTCCCAGCTCACGCCTGCTTCTCCTTCTTCGCCGCCACGCGGGGCAAAGCCGCAGCCTTGTAGCCGTCTAACGAAGTCAACCGCCTCCGCGAAGCCGCTTTCTGCAAGGAGCCGAGAGAAAGTCGCCGCCGCGTCCCGCGCGTCGGGTTGGCGCAAGGAGCCGGCCCCTTCCCGCGCCCGAGCGCCGGAGACCGGAGACCGGAGAAATGTCAGCTCAGGCTTTCGCCCCGTCCAGCCGGTCGATCGCCCTGACGTTCTCGGCCGAGGGTCCGGCTGGGTCGAACGCCGATTCCAGCCACTTGTCCACGATGGCCTTGGCGAGCTCGGGGCCGATCACGCGCGCGCCCATGGTGATGATCTGCGCATTGTTCGACTTCGCCGCCCGCTCGGCCGAATAGGTGTCGTGCGTCAGGGCCGCGCGGATGCCCGGCACCTTGTTGGCCGAGATGGAGACGCCGATGCCCGTGCCGCAGACCAGGATGCCGCGCTCGTTCTCGCCCTGCAGAATACTCTCCGCGAGGGTCTTCGAGAGGTCGGCATAGAAGCCGGACTGGCTCAGGTCCGCCACCTCGACGTTCTCCTTGGCGGCGAGGTGCTTGGCAATCACGTCGAGCAGGGGTTTTCCGGCGCTGTCGGCGCCGATCGCGATCTTCATGGCTTTCGTCTCCATCGTTCAATCCCAGGCGAAGCGCGTCAGAATGAAATCGGGCCGCGCCCGATGGCGGAAGAACTCCGCCTCCAGCCCATCGCCCTCCAAGTCGGCATGGATGCCCGACCGGACAAGGGCCGCGGCGAGCCCCGCCCCGCGCGCGCCGGCGATGTCGTGCTCCACGCTGTCGCCGATGCAAAGCACGGTGTTGGGCGCGGGGTCGCCGAGATGGGCGAGGGCCGCGCGGTAGATGTCGAGATGCGGCTTGCCGATCCAGCGCACCGTGCCGCCCAGTTCCTCATAGAGCTCCGCGATGCGACCGGCGCCGAAGCGCGGGCCGCTTGCCGTCAGCATGACCTTGTCGGGGTTGGTGCAGACGGCCGGCGCGCCCGCGCGGGCGGCCGGCGCGAGCAGGTCCGAATAGTGCTCCAGAGGAAAGCGGTCGCCTTCGCTCGCGGAAATCAGCACGAGTTTCGCGGACGCGCCGTCCTCGACAAGCGCCATGTCGAGCCCGTCCACCGCCGAGGGGTCGCCGTCGCGGGCGATCAGCAGGCAGCGCATGCCGGCTTGCAGCGCCGGCTCGCCTTCGAACCCGGAAAAGACGCGCCAGGCGAGCTCGCCCGAGGACAGGAACACGTCCCAAAGCCCATCGGGAAAACCCAGGCGGCGCAGCCGTTCTTCGTTCGGCCCCGCGCGCTTGCCGGAATTGGAGAGGAGCGCCACACGCTTGCCGGCTTCCTTGAGGCGAAGCAACGCCTCCACCGCGCCAGGATAGGGTTTCTGGCCGTCATGGAGCACGCCGAACTGGTCGAGCAGGAACACGTCGAAGCTTTGGACGAGCGCCGCCAAGCCGGGCAGCGTGGCGGGCGGCGCGTTCACAGGAGCCCCGCCTGCTTCGCCCCGACAAGCGCGAGCCGCGCCGCGCCGGCCGCCGCTTCCTCGGAAGCAGGGCTGAGCAGCGGCACGCCGAGCCTTTTCCGACGAATGGCTTGCCAGGCCGTGTTCTTCGCCCCGCCTCCCACCGTGCGGATGTTCTCAAGGCGCGGCGCGCCAAGCTCCTCCAGCCGCCGGTAGCCCAAGGCCTCGATTGCGGCGATGCCTTCGAGCAGGGCCTGGAGGAATTTTCCCGGCTCGGCCGGCCTGGGCTCCAGACAAGGCGGGAGGGCCGGATCGCTGACGGGAAAGCGCTCGCCGGGGGAAAGCAGGGGATAGAAGTCGAGCCCAGTGGGTTTTTCCGCGTCGATCCGCTTTGAGAACTCTGCGATCTCCTCGGCCTCGAAGAAATGGGCGAGCACGGCCCCGCCCGTGTTCGACGCCCCGCCGGCGAGCCAGGAACCCAGCACCCGATGGCTGTAGATGCCGTATTGGGGCGCGAAGATCGGCCGGTCGGACAACAGCTTCAGCGTCAGCGTGCTGCCGAGCGCCGTCACCCCTTCGCCGATCAGGCTCGCGCCCGTGGCGAGGAAGGAGGCGCAGCCGTCGGTGCTGCCGGCCACGACGAGCGCGCCGTCGGGAAAGCCGAATTTCTCCTGCGCCTCGGCCGAGACCGTCCCGACCGGCGCACCGGGTTCCAGGATGTCCGGCAGGAGTTCAAGCCGCATGCCTGTCTCGGCGATCCAATCCGGCCAACGCTCCGCCACCGGATCGTAGCCGGTCTTCAGCGCGTTGTTGGCGTCGCTTCGGTCGAAACAGCCCGAAAACTGGCCCGCGATCCAGTCGGCCTGATGGAGGATTTTCGCCGCGCCGTGGGCGCCCTGGAAGCTCAGCGCCTTGGCGAGACCGGAGGTCGGGCCATGCGCGGCGCTGGCGGCCGGGGCCGAGCGGCTTACGGCGTCAAGGATCGCGGCGTCCCCCACCTTGTCGTTGTACATGAGAGCCCGCGCGAGCGGCCGGCCTTCTCCATCCACGGGCAGCACGGTGCCCGAGGTGCCGTCCACGGCGAGCGCCACGATCCGGGATGGCTCCACCGCGCGGGAAAGCTCGGCGAGCGCCGCTTCCGTGGCCCGCCGCCAGACGGTGGGGTCGCGCCCGTCCGCGCCGAACTCGGCCATGCGCGCCGTGCCCTGGCCCAGCACCATTCCTTCAGCGTCCATGGCGAGCGCGCGCACGCCGGACGTGCCGACATCGATGCCGAGGAAAACGTCAGGCATGGCCGCCCCGCCGCGCCATGGCCTGCCGGTACTTTTCGGCGTCCCAGTCCAGGAGCTCGGCGTTCTCGACGTCCGAAAGGTAGCGGAGCGGCGTGTTCTCAGGGATGCGCGCCGTCACATCGGCCAGGCACAAGGCCAGCGCCTCCGCGCCGGCCGTGGCGTCCTCGCGCACCAGCACCCCTCTGCCGGGGAACAGGATCGCGGCCGGCGGCTCGGCCCCAGCCTCTTGCGCCCGGGCGGCGATGCCTGCTGCCGTCTCGTCCGCACGGGCGAGCACGGAGCCGGGCCCAAGGAAGATCACATGGTCGGGGTAAAGGCTGCCGCCCACAGCGCACCGGCAGGAGATCGCGTCCGTCGCCGCAGCGTGGGCGCCCTCGAAGCGCGGCAGGTGGTAAGGGCTGCTTGCCGCAAGCACCCTCAGTGCGTCCAAATCGGCGGGCGGGGCGACCCGAACCGGCTGGCGCAGGCGGCCCGACACCTCGGCGAGCAACGCCTCCGCCGCGTCCACGGCATCGGCGGCGACCACCAGCCCGTGATTGCCCAGCACCAGCATGTCGGTCTCGGGCTTCAACTCCTGCAGAATCGCGCGTGTCAGCGGCAGGCCGGGCCGGGCATAGGGCGCGAAAGCCCAGTTGAGCCCCTCCAACCGTTCCGCGACGATCTCGCGCGCGTCCCGGCGCACGGCTACCGAAATGGTCTCCACGCAATGCACATGCACCACGACGCGCTGGGGCATGACGGCGTGGAACGTGGTCTCGATGGAGGGGCGCAGGCCCGACGGGTTCTGCTCCGCGAGAACGAAGTCGGCGGCTTTCTCGGCCCGCTCGTCGCCCGAGGCCACCGCCTCCAGCAGCGGGTCGAGCCTGACCGGCACGAAGATGTCCTTGTCCAGCGCGTTCGCGAGCCAGGTGCCGGACGCCTTCACCCAGAGCACGCCCTCATGCTTGATCGAGGTGTTGCCGCCCGGCCCCTGCACGAGCAGCGAGTCGGCGCCCACCCGCGCCGAAAGCGCGCGCAGCGCCTGAAAGTCGCGAGGCAAGTCAAGCTGCCGGGCCATGGCCGTCCGCCCTCATGCCGCCACGGCCGGCCCGCCGATCCGCCGGAAGTCGAAGTCGAAGGGGCGGTCGTCCAGCACGGCGTCGATGATGGCGTGGGCGAGCGGCAAGGCTTTGGCGTCCATGCCGCTCCCGCTCCGCAGCCAAACGGCAAGGGCACGCGCGGTGTCGGCGCCCTCCACGGTCTCGCCGGCAAGCTCCGCGCCCAGCACCTCCGACACCCGGCGGCCTTGCCCGAGCCCGTGGCCGAGCCGGCTGTTGCGCCCCCCGCCCACCGTCACATGCAGGTCGCCCATCCCGGCGAGGTCGAAGGCCGTTTCGCGCTTGCCCCCCAGCGCCTCGCAAAGCGCGGCCATCTCGCGCGCGGCCTGGTTGAAGAGGGCGGCAAGCGGATTCTTCGCGTGCGCGCCGCTCGCGCGGCCCGTGTCGGGAAAGCGCGTCTGCATGGCGGACACGCCGATGGCGTAAAAATTCTTCAGCGCCGCGCAGGCCTCCACGCCCACGGCGTCGCCGCTCGGGGAAAGGCGGTAATAGTCCGTCTGCATCAGCCGGATCAGAGCATCCGTGGCCGAAGCGTCGGCGGAGGCATAGACGCTCGCCGTGGGCCAGCGGTTGGCGAGCTCGCGCGCGATGCACGGCCCCCCGATGCCGACAAAGGCCGAGAGGTTTCCGACCCTGGCCGGAACGGTGTCGGCATAGGTCTTCACGCCGGCTTGCTCCACGGCGAGTCCCTTGGTGACGAAGGCCACCGGGCAAGGCCTGTCCAGGTGCTCGGACAAGAGGCCCGCCGCCCAGTCGAGCCCGCGGCTGCTCACGCCCACGACGATCGCGTCGGCCTGCGCGAAATGAGCGGGGCCAAGCTCCTCGATCGCCAGCGGCTCCACGCCTGCGGGCAGGGCCGCGTCGAGTTTGGGATGCAACCCGCCCGGCCGCTTGAGCTTGGCGATGATCTCGGCGTCGAGCGGCGTGCCGACGAGCCGCACGGAATGGCCGTTGTCGGCCGCCGGCACGGCGATGGCCGAGCCCATCACGCCCGCGCCGAGGATCAGGATGGAGGCCACGGCCTAAAGCCTTTTGCCGCTCTGGGCGTCGAACACATGCATCTTGGCGGGATCGATGCCAAAGCGCACCGCCTCGCCCTTGGGGATCACCGGCCGGCCGGAAACGACGGCGCGCACATCCTCGCCGCCCACATTGAGATGCAGCAGCGTCTCG
Organism: Mesorhizobium sp.; assembly: GCA_035998495.1. Taxonomy (GTDB): domain Bacteria; phylum Pseudomonadota; class Alphaproteobacteria; order Rhizobiales; family Rhizobiaceae; genus Mesorhizobium_B. The sequence continues at coordinate 79,224 of DASYHP010000031.1, read as the reverse complement.
GCGCCCGTGTTCTCCGACAAGACCATCTCGGCGGCCTGATCGCCGCCGATCCCGACGGTGATGTCGGCGGGGCGGACGCCCACCACGACCTCCTGGCCCTCCTGCACGACCGCCTCCTGCGGCAGGGCGAAGCGCGCGCCGCCCGCTTCGATGGCCGGCCCGCTCCCGCCGTTCATCACGCGTCCGCGCAAAAAGTTCATGGGCGGGGAGCCGATGAAGTCGGCCACGAACAGGCTGGCCGGCCGGTCGTAGACTTCAGCCGGCGCGCCGCGCTGCTCGATCACGCCGCCGCGCATCACCACGATCTGATCCGCCATGGTCATGGCCTCGATCTGGTCATGGGTGACATAGACCGTGGTGGTCTCGAGCCGGTCGTGGATGCGCCGGATCTCGTAGCGCATCTGGCCCCTGAGCTTGGCGTCGAGATTGCTGAGGGGTTCGTCGAAGAGGAACACGGCGGGGTCGCGCACCAAGGCCCGGCCCATGGCCACGCGCTGGCGCTGCCCGCCCGACAGCGCCTTGGGGTAACGGTCGAGATATTGGGTCAGCCCCAGGATGTCGGCCGCCCAGCGCACCTTCTTGTCGATCTCGGGTTTCGCCATGCCCTTCACCTGAAGGCTGAAGGCGATGTTATCGTACACCTTCATGGTCGGGTAGAGCGCGTAGTTCTGGAACACCATGGCGATGTCGCGGTCGCGCGGATGCACCTCGTTCATCCGCTTGCCGCCGATGCGGACCTCGCCCTCGCTGATCGATTCCAGCCCCGCCGTCATGCGCAGAAGCGTGGTCTTGCCGCAACCGCTCGGCCCCAGCAGCACCACGAAGCTCTGGTCCTCCACCACGAGATGGATATCGCGCATGACCTCAACGGTGCCGTAGCGCTTGCCGATCCGCTCATACTCCACGCGCGCCATTCAAGCATTCCCCAGGGATTGGCCGCTCACTCGCATCGGGCGGCGAAACGTTCGAGCTGGCCGCTGTCGCCGGCCACGTCGAGCATGGTCCAGCGGTCGCGGATGAAGCGGGAACAGCGCACGGCGTCCCGGTAGAACTCGGGCTTGAGGCCGAGCTCGCGCCCCGTGAGCTGGCAGCCGGCTGTCCGCATCGCGTCGCGGATCTGCTCCGTGGGGCGCATCACCGCCTGGAGCTTTTCCCGAATGCCGTCCCACTCCCGCTCGAAGCGCGCGTTGAGCGCGGCCGCCTTCTCCTCGTCGAGCGCCTTCTTCGCGGTCTGCTCGATCATGGTGTCGGCGGTGGCCTCCCCGAATTTTTGGCGCAGCGTGGCCTCGGGGATTGCCGTCGGCCGCATGCGCGGCGGTTCGGTGTCGTTGAGGATCTGGTTCTGCAGCTCCGACATGGTCAGCGTCGCCACGCCCACCTGCTCGCCATGCGAGGTGCGGGGATGGTCGTCGCCGGCGAACATGTCGATGTAGTGGGAGATCATGTGCTCGGCCATGGAGCCGACATGCGTGGTGCCGGTAAACGACGTGCCGAGCCCCATGATGGCGGCCACGCGGGTCAAGGTCGCGAGCGCGTCGAAGTCGCCCTCCACCAGGCCCTGCGCGCTTGCGATCATCTCGTCCTCGTCGGCGGCAAGCAGCGCATAGGCCGTATCCGAGTAGGGCGTGCCAAAGAGCAGGTGCGACATCAGCCAGTCGACCTGCGCCGTCGTGCGGCAGATCACGTCGGCGAAGGCCGCCGCCACCAGCCGCCGCGGGCATTTCGCGAGCACGGACAAGTCGAAGAAGACGCCCTTGGCCGAATGGCACGTCACCGACTTCTTGAACCCGTCATAGGAGATGGAGGCGGTCGGCGTGGTGTAGGCGTTCATGGGCGAGGTCGCGAAGACCGAATATTCGCGGCCCGTCGCGTAGGACCCGTATTTCACGCTGTCGCTGATCGTGCCCGACCCCACGGCGACGAACGCCTCGGCGTCCGGGCAGGCCGCCATCAGTTCGTCGATGCCTTCCGGCGTGCAACGCGGACGCTCCCACACATGCTCGCGCACGTTTCCGCGCTTCTCCAACGCTCGGAAGACGCGCGCGCCAAGAGCCTCGCGGGTGAACGCATCGCTCACCACCACGAGCCGCTTGCCGAAATGGACGGCCTCCACGAGGCCGAGCTCCTTCCCGTCCAGCGAGGCGTCGATGGCGATGCTCTCGATGGGGATGCCATAGGTGCGGCCTGTGGAGGGCTCGCGCCAGGTTCCGGCCACAAGCTCGCGGATAATGCCGAGATAGTCCGTCGTCACGAAGGGTCTCCCGCCGCGAAATCCACCAGGCGCCGGTTGATCCCGGCATTGGCCGCGTAAAGGTCTCGATAGATGTCGAGAAGCGCCGCGTAACGGTCGAAATGGGCCGGGTCGGGCTCATAGGCCTGGGTCGCGCCCGCCATGGCGTCCGCCGCCGCTTCGATGCTCGAAAACCAGCCCGCGCCCGCGGCTGCCAGCATGCCCGCGCCGAGCGCGGACGCCTCGACGGTGTCGCTGACATGCACCGGCTTTCCGGAGGCGTCGGCCAACATATGCCGCCACAATCTGCTTTTCGCGCCCCCGCCGATCGCCACGTAATGGTTGATGCGCCGGCCGCTCGCCTTTTCCGAGGCCTGCGTGCCCATCACCGTGTCGAGCGTGATGCCTTCGAGGATCGCGCGGTGGATGTGGACCGGCCTGTGGCCCGGCCCCAGGCCCACGATAAGCCCACGCGCGTTCATGTCCCAATAGGGATCCATGACGCCCGACCAGTAGGGCTGGACGAGCACGCCGCCCGAGCCGATCGGCAGCTTCAGCGCGGCCTCCTCCAGCTCGGCGAACACGCTCTGGTCGCCCGAGCGCCCGGCAACGAACTGGCTCACGAACCAGTCCACGAGATAGGAGCCGGAGCGCAGGCAGTTCTCGAAGATATAGCCCTGCCCTTGCGCGGCGATCTCGGTGCGCCAAGCGGGGTCGTAAATGTAATCGGGCGACCATACGCCCGACACCACGGCGGTGCCGAGGTTGACGTATGCGCGGTCGGGCCGCGTGCAGCCCGTGCCCAGCCCCGCGCATTGCCCGTCGCCGCCGCCGGCATAGACGGGCAGGCCCGAGGGCAGGCCGGTTTCATCCGCGGCCGCTTCCGTCACGCGACCCAGTTCGGTGCCGGGCGGGAGCGCTTGCGGAACGCGTGACGCATCGATGCCGACCGCGCCCAGCAGCGGGTCCGACCAGCGCTTTTCCACGAGGTCGAACATGCCGCTGGGATCGGCGCTCGACCAGCTCGTGCGAAAACGCCCGCCGCACAGGTGCTGGACGAGGAAGGCCTGCACGTCGGCGAAGCAGGCGGTGCGGGCGAAGGCGTCGGGAAAATTCCTGGCGAGCCACAGCACGCGGAAGAAGGAGGGCGTCACGTCGGGATAGCGCCCGCTGACGCGGTGGATGGCGTCGGCCCCGAGCTTTCCCGTGACCTCCTCCACCTCCGCGCGCGTCCGCCCGTCCAGCCAGAGGATCGCGGGATAGGTCGCCTCCCCCTCGACGTCGAGGAAGGCCATGGTTTCGCGCTGGTTGGAGATGGCGAGCCCGTCGAGGCGGCTCACCTCCACCTGGCCGCAGAGCGACTTGAGCGCAGCGGAGGCCGCCCGCCACCAGTCGCGCGGGTCCTGCTCGAACCCTTGCAGGCCGACCTGGGAGATCGGGATCGGCGCGCGGCCCTCCGCGACCGCCCGGCCGGACATGTCCCAGGCGATCGCCTTGACGCTCTGGGTCGAGGCGTCGAGGCCGATGACGAGCCTTTCTGCGCCTGCGCTCATCGGGGCTCAGTATTCCTGCCTGGTGGGCGTGACCACCATTTCTTGGATGAGCACGTTCTGCGGCATTCCATAGGCGAACAGGATCATGTCGGCCACATGGGAGGCGCTGATGCCGCCGCCGATGCGGACCTTGTTGTTCCTGTAGTTCTTGAGCGTGTTCTCGTCCGTCACATGGTCGAGCACTTCGGTCTCGATGATGCCGGGCGAGATCACGATCACCCGCACATCGTAAGGCGCTAGATAGCCGCGGATCGACTCCGACACCGCGTGGACGAAGAACTTGGTGCCGCAATAGACCGTGTGGTCGGGATAGACTTTGCGGCCGGCGATGGAGCTCATCATCACGATGGTGCCGTGGCGGCGCTCCTTCATGCCGGCCATGACGGGGTGAAGCGCGTTCATCACGCCCTTGGTGTTGATGTCGATGGACTCGTCCCACTCCGCCGGATCCTGGGTGGCGATGTCGTGGAGCCGGGCGATGCCGGCATTGTTGAAGAGGCAGTCGGCCGGCCCGTATTTCTCTTCCGCCTCGCGGACGGCCTTCGTGATAGCGTCGCGGTCGCGCACATCGGCCTGGCGGCACATCGTGTCGGGCAGGCCGAGCGCCTCCATGCGGTCGAGCCGCCGCGCCAGAAGAAGCAGCGGATGGCCGGCTTTCGAGAAGGCTTGGGCGGTGGCCTCGCCGATGCCCGAGCTGGCGCCGGTGATCACGACAAGCGGCTTGCTCATGGAGCGACCTCAAGAAGAATGGGGCGACGCGACGCGGCGGGACGAAGACCCGCCGGCGGGCGCGGGGATGCGCGCGGCTGGGAAGGGAGCACCCGACCGCGCGCCGGCGCGGCGCCAGGGATTCTTGGCGCCGCGCCGTGAGCGGGAAGAGCGGGATCAGCCGCCGGCGACGATGGCGTCCACCTTCTCCTTGATGGCGTCCATGGCCGACTTCGCATCCGGGTATTCGCCCGCCCAGTAGCGGCCGAGCTCCACGGGGATCGTGTCGTTGGAGATCTCCGCCCATTGCGGCAGGTCGGGCTCGGAGCCCATGTGGTTGGCGATGGTCTCGCGCACGGCGTCGAGATGGCGCGTCGTGCCGGCGATGCCGGGCTTGGCGTTGGCCTTCACACGCGGGTCGTCATAGACCGAGGCGCGGGTCGGGCCGGTGCCGCCGCCCAAGGTCGTGATGTAGACCTGCGTTTCGGGCGAGGTCGCCCATTGCGCGAACAGCCAGGCCGCGTCCGGGCTCTTGGCGTATTTCGACACGGCGAGCGAGGAGCCGCCCTGGTGGCCCACGCCGGGGATCTCGTTGAAGCCGGTCTGCTCGGGCGTGCGAAGGGCGATCGCCTTTGGCGGCACGGTGGCCTCCATCAGGCCGGACACGGCGGAATTGGCCGGGTCGTCCCAGGAGGGGAAGAACTCGCCCCAAGAGAGCGCGGTGGCGGCGACGCCCTGCCCCACCGACTGGCCCTGGCCATCCCAGGTCCAGCCGTCCACGCCCGGAGGCATGTTCGCCTTGAGCTGCTTCCAGTATTCCATGGCCGCCAGGCCCTGCTCGTCATTGCCCGTGAACTTGTTGTCGGGTCCGAAGATCGAGCCGCCATGGCCCCACAGCCAGGCCGTCCAGTCGCATTCCAGGCTGTAATGGCCGGACTTCATCTGGCCCGTGGTGCCGTAGATCTCCGGCCCCTTGGCCTGCTGGATCGCCTGCGCGTTGGACAAGAACTCGGCCATGGTGGTGGCCGGCTTCAGGCCAAGCTCGTCGAAGATGTCGCGGCGATACATCTGGATGAAGATCGGGATGTCATAAGGCACGCCGACCATGATGTCGTTGTACATGGAGATGCCGCTCACCAGCGCGGGCAGGAAATCGGCGAAATTGTAGCCGGGCATGGCGAGATCGGCGTTCTGCTCGTATTTCTCGCGCGGATCGACCACGTCGCCGGAGAAGGACGCCATCCAGCTCTGGTCGAGATAATAGAGGTCGTAGGTGCCGAGGCCCGAAGCCACGTCGAGGGTCAGCTTCTGCAGCACCTGCTCGAGCGGCAGCACCTCGATCTCGACATTGATGCCCGTGGTCTCGGTGAAATAGGGCTTCAGCGCCGAGTTGATGGCGTTGGAAGGCGGCGTCGATTCCGTGGCCAGCCGGATGGTCTGCCCCGCGAAGGGCTTCGCCGCTTCCTTGAGCCAGTTCGTCATCTCGGGCGACCATTGGATGTCCTGGGCCGCCGCCGGCGAGATGAAGCCGCCACGCAGATAAGGCAGGTGCGAGGTCAGGCCGAGCGCGCCCGCGCCCAGGCCCAGCTTCGCGGCCGACCGCAAGAAGGAGCGCCGGTCCATGCCGCCGCGCACATAGCGGTCCACCACCGAAGCCAGGAACTGCTTTCTGTCACCAGGTCTCATCATTTTCCTCCACGATTCGCCCAGGGGCGCACCCCCCGGGCTCTCCTCACCAAACCGCCTCCATGCGGTTCGTTTTGCGTCCGGGCGTCTTTGCCCTTCTCACTGCTTGAGCGAGCCGAGCGTGAGCCCTCGAACAAGATTTTTCTGAACCATGAGAATGAAGACGAAGGCGGGGATCATGGCCGCCGTGCCGAGCGCGGCCATGTTGCCCCAGGCCGTGCCCGTCGATGTCACGAAGGTCGAGGAGACCACCGGCACCGTCTTGATCGCCGTCTGGGTCAGGGTCAGCACGAACAGGAACTCGGTCCAGGAAAAGATGAAGCAGAGCACGGCAGTCGCCGCGACCCCGCCCAGCGCCATGGGAAATACGACGCGGCGGAAGATCAGGAAGCGCGACGCGCCGTCGATCAGCGCGGCCTCGTCGATCTCGGCGGGGATGTCGTCGAAGAAGCTTTTGAGGAGCAGCACGGCCAGCGGCATGTTCATCAGCGCATGGACCAGGATGATGCCGAGATAGGTGTCGAGCAGGCCTGCGCCCTTGTAGATGAAGAACATGGGGATCGCGACCGCCACCGGCGGCATCATGCGGGTCGACAGGATCCAGAAGACGAAATGGTGCTGTCCGCGGAAGCGCAGCCGCGAGAGCGCATAGGCCGCGAGCGTGGCGACCACGACGGTAAGCGCGGTGGAACCCACCGCCACGACGATCGAATCCCACAGCCGCGGCAGCATGTAGAAATTGCCGCCGCCCGGCAGCACCTCCAGGCCGCGATCGAAGCCGAGGCTGATGCCGAACACCTTCTCGAAGGACTGCAGCGTCGGCTCGAAGCCGAAGATCTTTGGCGGCACCGCGAAGATGTCGCGGTCCGGCTTGAAGGCGACTGTGATCCAGTAATAGATCGGGAAGGCGAAGAGCGCCGTCACAGCAAGCGCGACGAGATAGCGCAAGAGGCGCCGGGGAAGCGAGTCCGTCACGTCTCACCACCTCATGCGCGTGGCCGCCACGAACAGGTTCGCGGCGACGATGATGATGAAGAGCGAAAGCAGGCTGATGGTCGCCCCATAGCCCCACTTGATGAAGCTGAAGGTCTGCTGCCAAGCGTAGAGCGACAGCGTGTAGGTGGCGGTGCCTGGGCCCCCCGAGGTCATGACATAGGCGTAGTCGAACATGCGGAAGAGGTCGATGCCGCGGATCAGGACCGCGATCGCGATCACCTTGGACATCATGGGGAGCGTCAGCCGGGTGAAGGTCTGCCAGGGGCTGGCGCCGTCGATCATGGCCGACTCGAAGGGATCGCGCGGAAGCGCGCGCAGGCCCGCCACGAAGATCAGCACCATGAAGGGCGTCCACTGCCAGATGTCGGCCAGCATCACGCCCCACAGCGCCAGATCGGGCGAGGCGAGGATCGTGTCGCTGCGGTCGAAAAGGCCGACGGCCCGCAACGCGAAGGGGATCATCCCGAACTGCGCGTCCTGCATCAAAAGGAACATCATCGCGGTGATGGCCGGCGGGATGACGAGCGTCAGCGTCATGATCCCGCGGAAGATGGAGAAGCCGGGATCGTCGGAGTCGAGCAGAAGCGCGATCCCCATGCCGAGCCCAAGCTGGATCGCCAGGCACACGAGCGTGTAGAAGATCGTCACGCCGAGCGCGTCCCAGACCCGGCTGTCCGACCACAGGGTCTGCCAGTTCTCCAGCCCCACGAATTCCAGCCCGCGCCGGCGCGGCACGAATTCGTGGAAGGAGAGCCAGATATTGTAGAAGAAGGGATAGACCGCGAGCGCGAGCAGGATGGCGATGAGCGGCAGGAGCCAGGGCAGGGGATGGTCGGAGATCATCGCGCGCGGGGCGCGGATCACCTTGCCTCCGGCAGGCGGGCTCACGAAGGCGCTCATGCCGCGCGAGCCTTGCGCAGCGGCCGCGCAACGACGCGGTCAAGCGAAAACAGGCAGCACGGACACGCTTGCAGGCAAGCGGGCAAGGCCGGACCTCCCTTGTGGCGAAGAGGTCAAAGCCCCTTCTGCTCTCTTGTGAGATCAAACGTTGCATAATAATTGTTCAGCCGCAAGAACATTTGTTCGGCAGGCCGAGGAGGGTGGCCGATGGTAGGACAGGGCGGGGGAATAAGGGCGCGGCCCCTGCGGCCGCGTGAGCCCGACGGCGGCAGCAACCTGGCCTTGCTCGAGCCGGCGGAGGCGTCCGCCGACTGGCCCGAGCAGCTCGCGGTGCGGGCGGCCTGGTGCTACTACGCGCTCAACATGACCCAGCAGGAGGTCGCGCAGCGGCTCGGCATCACAAGGGTGCGGGTCATTCGCCTTTTGAGCGAGGCCCGCCGGCGCGGGATCGTGAAGATCTCGATTGAGTCCAAGCTGGCGGAGAACGTGGAGCTTGAGCACCGGCTGATGGAGCGGTTCGGGCTCGCTCATGCCGAGGTCGTGCTGGGCATGACCGAGGACGAGACGGAACTGGCCGAGGTGCTGGGCGCGGCGGCCGCGCCCGGCGTCGCCCGGCGGCTCGGTGACGGAATGACGCTCGGCGTGGGCTGGGGCGTGACGCTGAAGGCTTTCTCCGAGGCGCTGCCGGAGATGCCGCTCAAGGACGCCGCCGTCGTGTCGCTTCTGGGCTCGCTCACCCGGCGCTCCTCCATCGCGACGTTCGAGGCGACCACGGCGATCTCGGCGCGGCTCAACGCCGAATGCTTCTACCTGCCGGGTCCGATCCTTTGCGACAGCACGCAAAGCCGCGACACGCTGATGGCCCAGCCCATGATGCAGGAGGTCCTGGACCGGGCGCGGGCGTCCGACCTCGCCGTGGTCAGCGTGGGCGGGCTCGATTCGGGCACCATCCGCCGCACCCATTTCATCACCGAAGGCGATTTCGCCGCCGTCCAGCGGGCCGGGGCGGTGGGCAATTTCCTGGGCTACTACATCGACGAAAACGCGCGGGTCATCGACCATCGCGTGAACGGCTGCGTGATCGGCTTGCGGCCCGAGGAGCTCACGCAGATCCCCGAGCGGATCATGATCTCGGGCGGCGCACAGAAGGTGGCGGCGCTCCGCGCGATCCTCGAACGGGGGTTGCTGACGGGCCTCGTCACCGACCAGAACGCCGCGCGCGCCCTTTTGGCGCGCTGAACCCGCGCCAAGCAGGATTGGCCCAAATTCGAAAACACCCGGCGAACCGCCGGCGACCACCTGAAGGAGCCCATCGGTGAAGGACATGGAATACGCGCTGCGCAAGCAGATCATCGAAACCTGCCTGGAGATGGACCGGCGCGGGATCAACCAGGGCACGAGCGGAAACATCTCGGTGCGCTGGGAGAAGGGGCTGCTCATCACTCCGTCCGGCCTCGCCTATGAGACCATGGCACCCGAGGACATCATCTTCCTCGCCATGGACGGCACGCCGTCCGGCCCGCACGCCCCCTCGTCCGAGTGGCGCTTCCACCGCGACATCATGAAGGCGCGGCGCGATGTGGAGGCGATCGTCCATGCGCACCCCATCCACTGCACGGCGGTCGCCATCACCGGCCAGGACATCCCGGCCGTCCACTACATGATCGCGGCCGCAGGCGGCCCGACGGTCCGCTGCGGCGAATACGCCACCTATGGCACGGAGGAACTCTCCAGGAGCGCGCTCAAGGCGCTCGAAGGCCGGCTCGCCTGCCTGCTCGCCAATCACGGCGCGATCGCCTGCGGACCGAATCTGCGCAAGGCCTTCTGGCTGATGTGCGAGATCGAGGTCTTGGCGCGGCAGTTCATCATGGCGCGCCAGGCCGGCACGCCGGTAGTGTTGGACGACGCCGAGATCGCCCGCGTCGTGGAGAAGTTCAAGTCCTACGGCCCGCGGCCGAAAAGCGAGGCGGCTTAAAAGGCGTGGCCAGCGGAAGGGATCGCCGGCCGCGGAGCGCCTCCTCCGAAGCGGGGATTCCTTGTCTTCGGCCCCCTCCACCGCCTTCGGCGGTCCCCCTCCCCCGCGTTCCGCAGGGGAGGATCAGCGGCGGCGATGCTTGCGCGACCTGGATCCTCCCCGTTTACGGGGGAGGGGGACCGCCGAAGGCGGTGGAGGGGCCTGGGACAGGCAGAACGATTCTGATCTGAGCGGACAGCCCTACGCCGCCTCAGAGAAGTCGCCGGCGGCGCTGTCCACGCCGTATTCGGCCCCCGACGCGGCGAGCCGTTCCCAAAGGCTCGGGGCGAAGGAGCGGAACACGAGAAGGTCGAACACCGGCGCGCCGTCCGCTGCGTCGGGGGCGCGCCACAGCCCGACATTGGTGTGGTCGACCGAGGTGGCCGCCGCCGCGCCCACCGGGAAGACGGCGGGGTGCAGGTCGAGCGACGAGACCTTCGCCAGGGTGTCGCGCGCGTGCCGGCCGGACACGCGGATCAGGGCGCGGCCGTCGGACTGGTCGGACAGCGACGCCGCCTCCCTGAAAGCTTGCGCATAGGGCGCGAGCGGGTCGGCAAACCCGTCGCCCGCGCCCAGGATCAGGAACTGGCCGGGACCGCTCCAGACCAGCGTCGCGCGGTCCGCGAACAGGGCGGCGGGCCGAGCGGGCGGCTTCGCCTTGAACAGGCTTTCGGCCGCGGCTTCCACCGCCGGCCATTTTCCGCGATGCGCCATGACTTGAACGAGGCTCAGGCCGCGGCGTTCCTCGAGCCGCACGCCTGGGCTTCCAGCGGCCGCCCCGCTCCGGCCGGCCACAAAAACCCCGCCGAGCGGCGGGGCGGCGTCCCACGCGAACTCAGCCACGCTGCCGTGCTCCTTCGGGGTCGTAGAACACAGGGTTGCAAAGCTCCGCCTCGAAGTCGCCGTTCCGCAACGGATCGTAGATGCGCACCACCTCGCCGTGCCGCTCGCGGCCGCGGGCGACCAGCGCGAGCGCGATCCACCGGCCCAGCACCGGCGAGAAGCAGACGGAGGTGAGGAAGCCCTGGTCGGTGTCCGGGCCAAGCTTGGCATTGCGGGGCAGAACATGCGCGCCGCCGCGCAGGCGGTCGGCTGGGTTCAGCGGCTTGACGCCGACCACCGCCGGCCGGTCGGGCCGCTGCAGCTCTTCGCGTCCCGCCATCACGCGGCCGATGAAGTCCTTCTTCTTGGACATCATCTTGCCGAAACCGAGATCGCCCGCCGTGGTCCAGCCGTTGAGCTCGGCCCCGGCCGCATGGCCCTTTTCGATGCGCATGGTGCCGAGCGCCTCGGTGCCGTAGGGCGTGACGCCGAACGCTGCACCCGCCTGCATCAGGTTCTCGGCCAAGCTCCCGCCAAAGCGGGCGGGCACGGCGATCTCGAAGGCGAGCTCGCCGGAGAACGAGATACGGAAGAGCCGCGCCCGCATCCCGCCGCGGAGCTTCACTTCGCGCGCGGCCATGAAGGGGAAACCCTCGTTGGAAAGGTCTTCCGCCGGATCCACGAGGTTCTGGAGCAGGTCGCGTGTCTTGAGGCCCGCGACGGAGAACTGCGCCCACTGGTCGGTGGCCGAGGCGAGCTGCACGTCGAGCTCGGGCCACAGCGCCTGGCGGCAGAACTCAAGATGCTGCATCACCGGCCCGGCCTTGGCCGTCGTGGTGGTCACGAAATAATGGTCTTCGGCCAGCCGCGAGGTGGTGCCGTCGTCCATCACGAATCCGTCCTCGCGCAGCATCACGCCGTAGCGCGCCTTGCCCACCGCGAGGCTGGAGAAGGTGTTGATGTAGACCCGGTCAAGGAACGCGCCGGCGTCACGTCCCCGCACGTCGATCTTGCCGAGCGTGGAAACGTCGCAGAAGCCGACGCCGTTGCGCACCGCCAGCACCTCGCGGTTGACGGATTCCAGCCAGTCCTTTTCATGCGCCAGCGGATACCATTGCGCGCGCTTCCACAGGCCCACATCCACGAAGACCGCGCCGCGCTTGGCCGCCCAATGGTGCGAGGGCGGCAGGCGGGTCGCGTGGAAATGCTCGTCGCGGTTGGGACCGGCGAGCGCCGCGATCGCCACCGGCACCTGCGGCGGCCGGTAGATCGTGGTGCCGGTCTCGGGGATTTTTTCGCCCTTGGCCTCGGCAAGGATGGCGAGCCCGTTGACGTTGGACGTCTTGCCCTGATCGGTCGCCATGCCGAGCGTGGTGTAGCGCTTCAGGTGCTCGACGGACTCGAACCCCTCGCGCTGGGCGAGCCGCACGTCGTCGGCCGTCACGTCGTGCTGGAAATCGACAAAGGCTTTTTGCCCTGCTTTTTGCCCTGCCTTGCCCGGCGCCTTCACTTCCCACAGCGCGCGCACTGCCACAGGCTCGTCGGCGGCTTGCGCGGGCTCGCCGGGGCTACCCGACAGGCCAGCTTCCACGGCAGCCTTTGCGCCCGCGGAAAAACCTTCCTGCAGGCAAGCCCCAAGCGACAGGTCGCCTTTCGCCGCGCCCGCCACCGTCAGGCCCGTCGGGCACTTGCCAGGCACGAAGGCCGCAATCTCGTCCTTCCACACGGGCCGCCCGCGATGGAAGGAGGACAGGCCGACGGCCGGATTCCAACCGCCGGACATGGCGAGCACGTCGCAGGGCACGGTCACCACCCCGCCCCGGGCGTCGGCGACTTCGACCGAGGTCAGGGCGTCGAGTGTGCCCTTGGTTCCGACCACCTCCCCTTCGATCACCCGCCAGCCGGCGGCCGCCATGCGGAAGGCTTCGGGCACGCCGCGCGGGTCGATCACGGCGGCGATCTCCCCGCCCGCGGCGAGCACGGCTTGGGCCGTGCGCCAGCCGTCGTCATTGTTCGTGAACACCGCGACGCGCCTGCCGGGCGAGGCGGCGAAGCGGTTGAGATAGGTGCGGACGGCCCCGGCCATCATCACGCCGGGCCGATCGTTGCCGGGGAAGACGAGCGGCCGCTCGATCGCCCCGCTCGCGTCCACCGTGCGCTTGGCGACGATGCGCCAGAGCCGCTGACGGGGCTGGTGCTCGGAAGGCTGGGGCAGATGGTCGCCAACGCGTTCCACCGCGCCATAGGTGCCGCCGTCATACCCCCCGAACACGGTGGTGCGGGGCATGATGCGGACATTCGGCATGCCGGCGAGCTCGTCGATCGCGCCTTGCGCCCATTCCGCGCCGGACCGACCGTCGATCTCGAAGGCGTCGGACAGAAGCCGGCCGCCGAGCATGAAATCGTTCTCGCAAAGGATCACCCGCGCGCCGGCGCGCCCCGCGGCCAGCGCGGCCGAAAGCCCGGCGGGACCCGAGCCCACCACCAGCAGGTCGCAATGTGCCCAGGCCTTTTCGTAATGGTCGGGGTCGGGGACGCCGCTCGCCGAGCCCAGGCCCGCCGCGCGGCGGATCGCCGGCTCGTAGAGCTTCTCCCAGGCCTTCGGCGGCCACATGAAGGTCTTGTAGTAGAAGCCCACGACGAAGAGCGGCGAGAGCGCCCCATTCACCGCGCCCACGTCGTGGCGCAGCGAGGGCCAGCGGTTCTGGCTTTTCGCGACAAGCCCATCGAAGAGCTCGACCGTGGTGGCCTTGCTGTTGGGCTCCAGCCGCGCGCCGGTGCGAAGCTCGACCAGCGCGTTGGGCTCCTCCGGCCCGGCGGTGAGGACCCCTCGCGGACGATGGTACTTGAACGAGCGGGCGACGAGCCCCACGCCGCTGGCGAGAAGGGCGGAGGCCAGCGTGTCGCCGGCGAAGCCGCTCATGCGCTTGCCGTCGAAGGTGAAGGACAGCGGTTTTTGTCGGTCGATCAATCCGCCTCCGGCGAGGCGGCGCGCCTGGCTCGCCCCCCTCGCGCGCGGCTTGGCGGCGGCCTCCGCTTCCGCGCGCTTGAGGGCGGCGGGAGAATGGGCAATGTCGGCCATCAGGCGGCCCTTTCGCTTGCGCCCGCGCCCGGCGCGGGCTCGGTCGTGCGGATTTCATGGGTGAGCGTGTTGCGCGTCACGACAAGCCAGGCGCGGCAGCCGCCCCCATGGTACCAGTGCTCGCGCATCTCGCCGGCCGGGTTGTCGCGCAGATACACGAAGTCGAAGAAGGCTTCCTCGGCCTCCGGCGCGAGCTCGGGGCCTTCCGCCGCATAGGCCGGGCGGCGCGGCGCGGCGTCGCCGAGATAGGAGAACTCGCCGATCTCACGTTCGCCGCAGAAGGGGCAGTTGATGCGCATGGAAACCGGCCCCTCAGTGCAGGTTCGGCTGGGCGCCGACGCCCTTTTCGTCGATCAGCGCGCCGCGGCGGAAGCGGTCGAGGCGGAACAGCGACGCCTCGGGGTGGCTCTCGTCCTTGGCGAGCAGATGGGCGAAGCAGAGGCCCGAGGCCGGCGTCGCCTTGAAGCCGCCATAGCACCAGCCGGCGTTGATGTAGAGGTTGCCCACCGGCGTCCTGTCGATGATCGGCGAGCCGTCCATGCTCATGTCCATGACGCCGCCCCATTGGCGCAGGAGCCGCACGCGGCCGATCATGGGCATCAAGGCCATGCCGCCCTCGCAGACATCCTCCATGACCGGCATGTTGCCGCGCTGGGCGTAGGAGTTGTAGCCGTCGATGTCGCCGCCGAAGACCAGCCCGCCCTTGTCGGACTGGCTGACATAGAAATGCCCCGCGCCGAAGGTGAGCACGCCAGGCAGCAGCGGCTTGATCGCCTCCGATACGAAGGCCTGGAGAACATGGCTCTCGATGGGCAGCTTCAGCCCCGCCATGCGCGCGACATGGGACGAGTGGCCGGCCACCGCCATGCCCACCTTCTCGGCACCGATCTCGCCACGCGTGGTCTCGACGCCCGTCACGCGGCCGTTTTCGCGGACAAAACCCGTGACCTCGCAGTTCTGGATGATGTCCACGCCGAGCCGATCGGCGGCGCGCGCATAGCCCCACACCACCGCATCGTGCCGCGCGGTGCCCGCGCGGGACTGCAAGAGCCCGCCCATCACGGGGAAGCGCGCATGGGCGTAGTTCAGGAAGGGCAGCATCTTCCTGAGCTGGTTCTGGTCGAGAAGCTCGGCGTCGATGCCGTTGATGCGCATGGCGTTGCCGCGCCGCGCATAGGCGTCGCGCTGGCCGTCGGAATGGTAGAGGTTGATGATGCCGCGCTGGCTCACCATGGTGTTGTAGTTGAGATCCTGCTCCTGGCGCTCCCAGAGCTTCATGGAGAGCTCGTAGAAGCCGATATTGCCGGGCAGGCCGTAGTTCGAGCGGATGATGGTGGTGTTGCGGCCGGCATTGCCGCCGCCGATCCAGCCCTTCTCCAGAACCGCCACGTTGCGGACGCCGAAATCGCGGGCGAGGTGGAAGGCGGTGGCGAGCCCGTGCCCGCCGCCGCCAATGACGACCACGTCGTAGTGCTTCTTCGGGCTGGCGTTGCGCCAGGCGCGCGGCCAGCGCTGGTGCTTCGAAAGCGCGTGTTTGGCGAGCGAGAAGACGGAATAGTTCATGGCGATCTCGGCCGCATCTCGCGGCGGCGTGTCATGTCCAAACAGGCTTGAGCCGTCAAAGGCGGCGAAGTTGCGTCAAGCCCCGGTTGCCTGGTTCTTCGGACACCACCGGCCAACAAACGGCCGAATGCCTCAGATGTCCAGCGTGTTATCCATTTCCCACTGCGTGAAGTGGGACGCATAGGCGTTCCATTCCGTCTGCTTGAGCTTGAGATAGGCGGCGGAGAACTCGTCCCCGAGCGCCGACTTCAGCTCCGCGTCCTTGTCGAACTCGCGCAGCGCGTCGAGCAGGTTGAGCGGCAGCTTCGCCCCATGGGTGACGGTGTGGCCGTCCTTGTACATGTCGATGTCGCTGCGTGGGCCGGGATCGGCCTTGCGGCGCATGCCGTCCACGCCCGCCGCCATCACCACGGCCTGCATGAGATAGGGATTGGCCGCGCCGTCAGGCAGGCGCAGCTCGAAGCGGCCGGGGCCGGGCACGCGCACCATGTGGGTGCGGTTGTTGCCGGTCCAGGTGACGGAGTTGGGCGCCCAGGTCGCGCCCGAGATCGTGCGCGGGGCGTTGATGCGCTTGTAGGAGTTCACCGTCGGGTTGGTGATGGCGGCGAGCGCGGAGGCGTGCCGCATGATGCCGCCCAGGAAGTGCCGGCCGCGCTCGCTCAAGCCCAGCTCCGCATTATTGTCGGCGAAGACGTTGGCTTTGCCCTCGCGGTCCCACACGGAGATGTGCATGTGGCAGCCGTTTCCGGTCAGCCCCTGGAAGGGCTTGGGCATGAAGGTCGCGCGAAGCCCATGCTTTTCCGCGACCGACTTCACCATGAACTTGAAGAAGGAGTGCTTGTCGGCCGTCGCCAGCACGTCGTCGAACTGCCAGTTCATCTCGAACTGGCCGTTGGCGTCCTCGTGGTCGTTCTGATAGGCGCCCCAGCCCAATTCCAGCATGTAGTCGCAGATCTCGGCGATCACGTCATAGCGCCGCATGACCGCCTGCTGGTCGTAGCAAGGTTTCGAGGCCGTGTCGGCGGCGTCCGAGATCGATTTGCCGTCCGGCGTGATCAGGAAGAACTCGGCCTCCACGCCCGTCTTCATGTAGCAGCCTTCGGCGGCGGCGGCCGCCATCACGCGCTTCAGCGTGTTGCGCGGGGTCTGGTCGACCACCCGCCCCTCCATCACGCAGTCGGCCGCCACCCAGGCCACCTGCGGCTTCCAGGGAAGTTGGATTACGGAAGCGGCGTCCGGCACGGCGAGCATGTCGGGATGCGCCGGCGTCAGGTCGAGCCAGGTGGCGAAGCCGGCGAAGCCCGCGCCCTCCTTCTGCATATCGCCGATCGCCTGGGCCGGCACGAGCTTGGCGCGCTGGCCGCCGAACAGGTCGGTGTAGGAGATCATGAAATACTTGACCCCCCTCGCCTTCGCGAACTCAGCCAGATCCTGCTTCGCGCCCGTTTCGGTGGCGTTCTCGGCTTTCCCCATCCCATTCTCCTCCATGGCGTTCCCGTGCGACTTGCCCGCCTGTCTTGTCAGAACCCGTTCTTGCCGGGAATCCACTCGGTGCCCGCGAGCGGCACCTGCGCCATGGCCGCCGCCTCGATGGTGAGCGCGCAAAGGTCTTCCGGCTCGAGGTTGTGCAGGTGGTTCTTGCCGCAAGCGCGGGCGATCGTCTGTGCCTCCAGCGTCATCACCTTGAGGTAATTCGCCAGCCTGCGGCCCGCCGCGACCGGGTCGAGCCGCTGCATGAGTTCGGGATCCTGCGTGGTGATGCCCGCGGGATCGCGGCCCTCGTGCCAGTCATCGTAAGCGCCCGCCGTGGTGCCGAGCTTCTCGTACTCCGCCTCCCAGCGCGGGTCGTTGTCGCCGATGGCCACCAGCGCCGCCGTGCCGATCGACACCGCGTCCACACCAAGCGCCAAAGCTTTCGCCACGTCCGCGCCGTTGCGGATGCCGCCCGAAACGATCAACTGGACCTTGCGGTGCATGCCCAGATCCTGCAGCGCCCTCACGGCGGGGCGGATGCAGGCGAGCGTGGGCTGGCCGACATTCTCGATGAACACTTCCTGGGTCGCGGCCGTGCCGCCCTGCATGCCGTCGAGCACCACCACATCCGCGCCCGCCTTCACCGCGAGCGCCGTGTCGTAATAGGGGCGCGCGCCGCCGACCTTGACGTAGATCGGCTTCTCCCAATCCGTGATCTCGCGCAGCTCCAGGATTTTGATCTCAAGATCGTCCGGCCCCGTCCAGTCCGGGTGCCGGCAGGCCGAGCGCTGGTCGATGCCCTTGGGCAACGTGCGCATCTCGGCCACGCGGTCGGAAATCTTCTGGCCGAGCAGCATGCCGCCGCCGCCGGGCTTGGCGCCCTGCCCCACCACGATCTCGATCGCGTCGGCCCGGCGCAGGTCGCGCGGGTTCATGCCGTAGCGCGAGGGGAGATACTGATAGACGAGGATTTGGCTGTGCCCGCGCTCCTCCTCCGTCATGCCGCCGTCGCCGGTCGTGGTGGAGGTGCCGGCGAGCGTCGCGCCGCGGCCCAGCGCCTCCTTGGCGTGGCCGGACAGGGAGCCGAAGCTCATGCCGGCGACCGTGATGGGGATCTTCAGCTCGATCGGCTTCTTCGCATGGCGGCTGCCGAGCACGACATTCGTGTCGCAGCGCTCGCGATAGCCTTCGAGCGGGTAGCGCGAGATCGACGCGCCGAGGAAGAGGAGGTCGTCGAAATGCGGGACCTTGCGCTTCGCGCCGCCGCCGCGGATGTCGTAGATGCCGGTCGTCGCCGCGCGGCGGATTTCCGACATCGTGTAGTCGTCGAAGGTGGCGGACTTCCGGGGCGTGGTCGGCGGGTTGTGGTAGGTCATGGGATCCTCGAAGCGGATCCTCCCCCATTCATGGGGGAGGGGGACCACGCGAAGCGTGGTGGAGGGGGCGTTAGGGCCGTACCGGCGATGCAAGAACAGATGAGCTTGAGCAGGTAGGAGGCGGCGAACCAGCCCCCTCCACCGCCTTCGGCGGTCCCCCTCCCCCGCTTCGCAGGGGAGGATCCGTCCGTCACCACCTCAATACGCATCCGCGTTGTCGATGTTGAAATTGTAGAGTCTTCTCGCGGAGCCGTAGCGCTTGAACTCGCTGGGGCTCACGCCGGATAAGCCCGCCCGGTCTAGCAGCTTCTGCAGAAGCTCGACGTGCTCGGGCCGCATCTCCTTTTCGATGCAGTCCGCGCCCAGGCTCTTCACCGTGCCGCGAACGAAAAGCCGCGCCTCGTAGATCGAGTCGCCCAAGGCCTCGCCGGCGTTGCCCAGCACGACGAGGTTGCCGCTCTGCGCCATGAAAGCCGACATGTGCCCGACATTGCCGCCCACCACGATGTCGATGCCCTTCATGGAAATGCCGCAGCGCGAGGACGCGTTGCCCTTGATGACGAGCAGGCCGCCGCGGCCCGTTGCGCCGGCATACTGGCTGGCATCGCCCTCCACCACCACCGTGCCGCCCATCATGTTCTCGGCGACGCCGGGACCGACCGAACCGTGAACCGTGATCGCGGCGGCCTCGTTCATGCCCGCGCAGTAATAGCCGACGCTGCCCCGCACATCGACCGTGACCGGCTGCGGCACGCCCACCGCCACCGCGTGCGCACCGCCGGGGTTCAGCACCTCGAAGGCCCGGTCATTGGCGCCGGGCCGGATGTCGTGAAGCGCCTGGTTGAGCTCGCGCACGGAGCCGCTCGAAAGATCGAAGGCTTGGGCGTGAGGTCCCTCGGCAAGGGCTGCCGCCTGCATGCTCAATGCTCCCAGAAATAGACGGTGGCGGGCTCGGGCTCCCACACCCGCGCCTTGTCGATGCCCGGCAGGTTGGCGAGCGCCCGGTATTCCGAGCCGAAGGCGACGTATTCGTCGGTTTCGGCCATCACGGCGGGCTTGCAGGCGATGGGGTCGCGCACCACGCCGAAGCCGGACTTGGTGCCGACCACGAAAGTGAAGAAGCCGTCGAGATCCTGGAGCGTGCCTTCGAGCGCCTGCCCGAGATTCTTGCCGTGATTCATCTGCGAGGTGAGATAGACGGCGGCCACTTCCGTGTCGTTCTCCGTCTCGAACTTCAGGCCTTCGCGGATCAGCTCGCGGCGCAGGTTGTTGTGGTTGGACAGCGAGCCGTTGTGCACCAGGCACTGGTCCGCGCCCGTGGAGAAGGGGTGTGCGCCCAGCGTGGTGACGGCCGACTCGGTCGCCATGCGCGTGTGGCCGATGCCATGGGAGCCGCCCATCCCGCGCAGGCCGAAGCGCTCGACCACCGCCTCGGGCAGGCCGACCTCCTTGTAGATCTCCACCGCTTCGCCCGCGCCCATCACGCGGATGTCGGGGCGGAGTTCGGCGAGCGCGGCCCTCGCGGCCTCGAGCTTGTCTTCGGGCAGTTCGATCACGGCATGGGTGGAGCGGAGGGTGGTCTCCACCTCCGCCCCGATCGCCTCCGACAGCGCCTCTTCCAGCCGGGCGAAATCGCGCTCGGGCCTAGGCGACTGCACCGTGAGCTTGGCGAAACCCTCCTTGGCCGAACCATAGATGGCGATGCCCGCGCTGTCGGGTCCGCGATCCGTCAGGCAGATCAGCATGTCCGACAGCATCTCGCCCAGCTTCGGCTCCAGGGACTTGTCCTTCAAGAAAAGCCCGACAATGCCGCACATGGCCTGCCTCCCTTATGCGAAAACGACTCGCCTTCCCTTAGCAGACGCTGGCCGAGCCTTCAACTGCGATGAATGAAAGTTTCCTCACAGGAACACGCTGCCCGCCGGCAGGCTTCCCGCTCACGCGTTGTCGCCGCCCTGGGGATAGGTGATGATCGACAGGTAGCGGATCGGCAGCCGGGTGAGCTCCACCGGCCCGTGCGGCGCGTCGGCGTCGAAGAACAGGCTGTCGCCCGGAGCCATGCGGAAGGTGCGGTCGCCATGGCGGTAAACGACCTCGCCCTCCAGCACGTAGAGGAACTCCAGCCCGCCATGCTGGAAGGTGGGGAACACGTCGGATTCCCGGCTCAGCGTGATGAGATAAGGTTCCACCACCACGCCGGACGTGTTGCCCCCCAGATGGCCGAGCAGGGCGTATTGGTGGCCCGCGCGGGTGCCGCGGCGCTCGACGTCCACCCCCTCCCCCGCCTTCACGAAGACGGCGTTGCGCTCTTCCTCGAAGCGACGAAGAAAGGCGGTCAGCGGCACGCCGAGCGCATGGCTGAGCGAAAGAAGGGTGGTCAGCGAAGGCGAGGTCACGCCGTTCTCGATCTTGGAGAGCATGCCAAGCGAGAGGTTGGTGGCGGCGGCCAGGTCGGCGACCGTGATGCCGAGCTTCTTGCGGATGGCGCGCACCTCGCGGCCGATCGCCACTTCGAGCACCTTTTCCCGCGGCTCGCCGGTGGCGTGCGGGTCCTGGCGCAGCGCCGGCTTGCGGCCCGCATCGGCTGCGGAGGGCGGCGCGGCGCGGCGGTCCGGCGCCTCCTCCCGCTGCTCCCTGCTCCTCGACTTGCGCTCGACCGGCTGATCCATTCACGCGCCCTCTGAAACTCGAAGGTAGAAGGCGCAAGCGGCGGACGCAAACGAAGACGGCGCGGTACACCTTGGGCGTTCGGAGGAGCCGTGCGGGTTGCTGTCCCTGGCGCATGATCCCGAGGCATCCGCAACGTCCCGGGACATGGGCTCAGCCCGGCTGCAGGGCGGCCACCGGGGCCGTTTGAGCCGCAAATGTTTCCGCGTCCGCAGGCTCGGCAGGCCGCGGGCTCGCCTCGGGTTCCGCGACGCCGCTCTGCTTGTGCGCTTCGGCGACGCAGGCCTCCACAGCCTCGTGCAGGGAGGTCGTGTAATGGTCGGCGCCGATCACCGCCTGGACGTCCTTGTTCTTGAGCGTGCTGTCGTCGGCCGGCCACAGGCCGACCAGGATTGGCGTGGTCGGCAGCTTCCGGCGCAGGCGGCGGATCAGGTAGCGCAGATGCGACGGACTGCCGCCGATGCCGAGATAGGAAAGGCAGACCATTGCCACGCCCGACACGTCCAGTCGGCCGATCTCCTCGCGCGAAGCGGCCTGGTAGGGCATCACGCGGCTGCCCAACCCGTGCTTGGCGAGGAGCTGGGCCAGCATGGCCGACGCCGCCTCGTCGAGCGGCCCGCGGCCGGCCAGGCAGAGCACGGGCGCGTCGCCCTGCCAGATGGGGGCGAGCGTTGCCGTGACCGCACTAGGCGGGGGCGGCGTGACGGGAATGTCCTGCTCGTCCTGCGGCGTTCCCGCGGTCGGCTTGGTGTCCGCCTTCGTCTCGGGCGCCTCGTCGTCATGGGCGCCGAGCTCGTCGATCACGACGCGCACCGTGCGCTTGATGCGTTCGAGCTGCTCATGGCTCAGCACGCCGCGCTCGGCGTCGTTGGCGGCGAGCTGCAGGCCCTTGAGCGCCACCTCGTCATAGTAGGACGACAGCGGTCGCTCCTTGAGGAGCTGCTCGGCATGGTCCTGCACCTCGTCGGCGTCGCCGGCCAGCACGCGCTGGTAGAAGCTCTCGATGGGGGTGAGCGCGGGCCGGTCGCCCAAGAGCACGTCCAGGAATTCGAGGCGCTCCACATGCCGGCCGAGCACCACGAGGCAGAGCGTCAGCGGCATGGACAGGATCAGGCCGACCGCGCCCCACAGCCAGCCCCAGAAGATCGCCGCCACGATGACCGCGAAGGGCGACAACCCCGTGCCGTGGCCGTAAGCCAGAGGCTCGACGATCTGGTTGAAGATCAGCTCGCCGACGATGAAGAGCGCGACCGTCCACAGCACCATCGTCCAGTCGGGATCGACGGCGGCCGCGAGCAGGATGGGCAGGAGCGCGCCGAGGATCGGGCCCAGATAGGGGATGAAGCGCAGCATGGCGGCCAGGATCCCCCACAGGATCGGATTGGGCACGCCGATGGCCCACAGCCCGAGTCCTATCCCTACGCCGAAGCCGACATTGATGGTCAGCAGCGTCAGGAAATAGCGGCTGAGCCTTTTCGCCGCGTCGTCCATGGCGACCGTGGTGCGGTGCAGGTCGCTCGAGCCGACCAGGCGGATCAGGCGGTCACGCAAGTCCTCTTTCTGGAGAAGGACAAAGATGGCCACCACGAAGATGATGCCGGCGTTCGCGATGGGGGACAGGACGGGCGAGAGATAGGTGGTGACGATCTCCCAGGGCGACAGCTCCTCCCCCGCGGCCGCGGCGGGCGGCGCGGCGGGCGACTCGACGGCCGAAGGCGGCGCCCCCGTGAGCGCCGGGTCGGCGGGGGGGCCGGGCAGCACCGCATCCACGGCCGCGCCGCCGCCGATCCGCAGGCGCCGCAGGATGCCGGACAGGTTTTCGAGCGCAAAGGCGCGGATCGCTTCGAACTTGCCCTGGATGGTGGCGACATAGTCCGGCAGGTTGGTGGCGAGCTGCGCCACCTGCGTGCCGATCACCCCGAAGATGGCGAGGATCACGCCGAGCGCGATGAAGACGGCGAGCAGGACGGCGAAGACGTTGCCGAGCCCAAGCCGCCGGAACCGGCTGACGAGCGGGGTCAGCACGAAGGAGAGCAGCACGGCCACCGTGATGGGGACGAGCACCTCCTGGCCGAAATAAAGGCCGGCGATCACCACCACGCCGACCTGGAGCGCCAGAACCGAACTCGAGGCGGGCGCCGCGGTCGGCGGAACGCTGGGGGGCGCGGCGGGCGAAGCGGGGGGGACGGTGTTGTCGGGCGGCGCGGCCATCCTGGTCCCTTGTTGCAAGAAGCCGGGATAATCGGCTGGGCGCGCTTTGGTTGCCCGGCTCGCAGAACCCGGCACCGGAAGCGCTCAGGCCGGCTCGGCCACGAGATGGCCCGAGCCCACGTCGCGCAGCGCCGCGGGTCCAGCCATGGCCTCGACCATCGGGGCGACGGGCGCGGACGTTTGGCGCCGGTGCGCGGGGTCGGGCACGGGCACGGCCTCGATCAGCCGCCGCGTGTAGGGATGGCGAGGGTCGGAAAAGATCTGGTCGCGCGTGCCCGCCTCGACGATGCGGCCCTTGAGCATGACCGCCACGCGGTCGGAGATGTTCTCGACCACGGCCATGTCGTGGCTGATGAAGAGGTAGGCGATGCCGAACTCCTCCTGCAAGCCGCGCAGGAGGTCGAGGATGCGCGCCTGGATCGACACGTCGAGCGCCGACACGCTTTCGTCGGCGATGATGAGCTTCGGCTTGAGCGCCAGCGCGCGGGCGATGCCGATGCGCTGGCGCTGGCCGCCCGAGAACTCGTGCGGGTAGCGCGACAGCGCGTCCGGGGGCAGGCCGACGCGCTCGAAGATCCCTTCCACGGCCTCGCGCCGCTCGGCCGGCGCGCCGACCCGGTGGATGTCCAGCGGCTCGCGCACGGCCGCGCCCACCGTCATGCGCGGGTCGAGCGAGGCGAAGGCGTCCTGGAAGACGAGCGCCACCTCGCGCCGGACCGCCTTTTGCGCCGTCCGGCCAAGGCCTGCGATGCTTTTCCCCGCCACCTCCACCTCGCCGGCGAAGGGCAGGAGGCCGGCGAGCGCGCGGGCCGTGGTGGATTTGCCGCAACCGGACTCGCCCACCAGCGAAAGCGTCTCGCCGCGCCGCACGGCGAAGGAGACGCAGTCCACGGCGCGCACCTCGCCCTGGACGCGGCCGAGAATGCCGCCGCGGATGGGGAAGCGCACGGAAAGATCCCGGACGGACACGGCCGGCGGCTCGCCCGCGGAGGTTTGCGGACGCGCGACCATGCGGCCCCTGCCCGCGCCGATGCGCGGCACGGCGTCGAGCAGCGCGCGTGTGTAGGCGTGAGCGGGCCGGGCGAAGAGCGTCCGCGTGTCCGCCTCCTCCACCTTCTCGCCCTGCCGCATCACGAGCACCCGGTCGCAGGTTTCGGCGATCACGCCCATGTCGTGGGTGATGAGCAGGATCGCCGTGCCGAGCTCGCGCTGAAGCTCCTTCATGAGCGCCAGCACCTCGCGCTGCACGGTCACGTCGAGCGCCGTGGTGGGCTCGTCGGCCACCAGCAGGTCGGGGCGCAGCGCCAGGCTCATGGCGATCATCACGCGCTGGCGCTGGCCGCCCGACAATTCGTGCGGGTAGCTTTTCATCCGCCGCGCGGCGTCGGGGATCTTCACCGCCTCCAGCGCCGCCAGAGCCTGTTTCGCGGCGTCCCGCGCGCTTACGGTCCGATGGGCCTGGATAGCCTCCGTCAACTGCCGCCCCACCGTGAGCACGGGGTTGAGCGAGGTCATCGGCTCCTGGAAAATCATCGAGATGCGGTCGCCCCGCACGCGCCGCATGGCGCGCTCGGGGAGGCCTGCGATCTCCTCGCCGCCCAACCGGATCGAACCCGAGGCCAGAAGCGCGCCGGGATAGGGCAACAGGCCCATCAGCGACAGCGCCGTCATGGACTTCCCCGAGCCCGACTCGCCGGCGAGCCCCAAGGTTTCGCCGCGCTTCAGCGAAAAGGAAAGGGTCTTCACCACCGCGCGGCGATGCGCCCCGCCGCCCACTTCGACGGTCAGGTTTTCGACGGCGAGGACGGGGGCCTCGGTCGCACCGTGGATTGATTTATTCGCCACGCCGGCGCCGCCCCTCATCCGCCTGTCGGCACCTTCTCCCCATGAACGGGGAGAAGGCGGCTGGCCGCAACGCTGATGCCTCCCTCTCCCCGTTCACGGGGAGAGGGTAAGGGTGAGGGGCGGTGCCGACAGGCAATCATGGGGGTGAACACCGCCACATCACTCGAACACCGCGCGGGGGAAGTAGAAGCTCACCACCCAGTTCGGCATGTCCACGATCTCGGAGATGCGAAGGTCGGCGCAGGTGGAGACCAGCATATAGGCATCCACCGGGTTGAGCCCGTAACGCTGGCTAAGCAGCTCCACCATGTCGGCCACGGCGTGACGCGCGCCCTCCATGAGGTCGGCGCCGATGCCGGTCGTCACCTCATAACCCTTGGCGTCCAAGTGCCGCGTCACCGGCCCCGGCGTGGAAAAGCGCGGGAATTTCAGCCGCGCGTCCTTCACGAGGTCGAGCGTGAGCTCCACGTTCATCGCGCTCTCGATGGCCGTGCCGCAGACCTCGCCGTCCCCTTGCGCGGCATGCGTGTCGCCGACCGAGAACAGCGCGCCCGCGACCTCCACCGGTAGGTAGAGCACCGTGCCGGCGGCGAGATCGCGGATGTCGAGATTGCCGCCCACGCGCCGGGGCGGCACCACCGAATGCTGGCCCGCTTCCGCCGGCGCGCAGCCGATGGTTCCCGCGAACGGCTTCAGTGGCACTTTCCCGTGGCTGCCAAAGAGCGCCGGCTGGAGACTCTGCGTGTCGTATTTCCAGAGCGTGAGCGCCGGCTCGGTGAACTGGTCGGCCAGGAGCCCGAAGCCCGGAATGTTGGCCGTCCAGCCGAAGCCCGAGGGGTGGAATTCCTCGATCGTCACCTTGAGCGCGTCGCCGGGCTGCGCCCCTTCCACGAAGATCGGCCCCGTCACGGGGTTGACCTTGCCGAAGTCGAGCGTCGCGACATCCGCCACGGTGGAGCCGGTGGTCAGTTGACCGCCGGACGAGTCGTGGCACTCGAAGAAGATTTTTGCGCCGGGCGCCACCCGCTCGGCTGGGGGGTTGTCCCGGTTCCAGCCGTAGTGGAAGTGGCGCCCGTGGATCGTGTAGTCGCAGTCACTGCACATCGTTGACCGACACATAGTCGTAGTTGACGGGGATGTGGACGGGATCGACGAACAGGTTGTCGGCGCCCACCATGCGCGGGCTCTTCATGGTGTGGCGCTGCTCGTGGAACACGGGCGCCCAGGGCGCGTCCTTCATGAGGTCGGCGTAGATCGCGCCCCAGGCCGCATAGCGGGCCTCGGCCTTGTCCTCGCCCACCATGGCGTCGGCCTCGGCGGCGCGCTGGTCGAGCGCCTCGTTGCAGTATTTCGACCAGTTCCAGCCGCCTTCCGCCGCGCCCGCGCAGCCCAGGATCGGCCCGTAGAAATTAGACGGGTCGGGGAAGTCGGCGATCCAGCCCATGCCGCCCGACCAGATCATGGGGGCGGTTCCGGCGCCGCCGGCCTCGATCACGTTGGCCTGCGCAAGGCTCTGGATGGAGGCCTTGATGCCGACCGCCGCGAGATCCTGCTGGATGGCCTGGGCGATGCGCGGCTGCGGGTCGGTGTTCATGACGAAGAGCTCGGTCTCGAAGCCATCGGCCAGGCCTGCCTCGGCCAGGAGCTTCTTCGCGGCTTCGGGGTCGTATTTGTAGCCCTCGAAGTTCTGGATGTAGCCGGGCATCGAGGGCGGCAAAGGCTGGTTGGCGGGCACCGCGCGGCCGTTGATGATCTGGATGACGCGATCCTTGTTGATGGCCATGTTCACGGCCTGGCGCACCTTCGGGTCGTCGAAAGGCTCCATTTGCACGTTCATGGTGACGTAGCCCGTGTGGAGCTGGCCGCCTTCCACCACCCGCGCCTTCTGCTCGGGGTCGTTCATCACCTCCTGGAATTTTGCCGGCGGGATGCCGTCGCCGGGGATGTCCACCTCGCCGTTCTGCAGGCGAAGCAGCGCCACCACCGGCTCCTGGCCGATCTCGAAGGTGATCTGGTCGAGATAGGGTACGCCCTCGCGCCAGTAGTCCTGGTTCTTCTCGAAGACGAGGCGCTGGCCCGTGGTCCACTCGGCGAGCCGATAGGCGCCCGTGCCGACCGGGTTGCGGCCGAAATCCGCGCCATGCTCCTCCACCGCCTCCTTCGGCACCACATGGGCGAAGTTGAGCCCCATCACATGGAGGAAGGTGGCGTCGGGCCGGCTGAGCTCAATGCGAACCGTCTGCGGGTCCACCACGGTGACGCCTGACAGGCTCTGCGCCTTGCCGCTCGCCACGTCATCATAGCCGGCGATGGAAGCGAAGAAGCCTGCGCCGGGGCTCTGGGTCGTGGGGTTGGTCACGCGGTCGAGCGTGTATTTCACGTCCTCGGCCGTCATCTCGCGGCCGTTGTGGAATTTGACGCCCGGACGCAGCTTGAAGGTGAAGGTCTTGCCGTCGTCCGAAATCTCATAGGACTCGGCGAGGTCGGGGCGGAGCGTGGTGGTGCCGGGCTCGTAGTCCATCAGCCCGTCGAACAGGCTCTTGATCATGGACCAGTTCTGCCAGTCATAGCCGATGGCCGGGTCGAGCGTCGCCACGTCGTCCTTGTAGGTGATGGTGATCGCGCCGCCCGGCTTGGGCTCCTGGGCGGAGGCCGGCTGGCTCGCCAGAGCCATGCCCAGCATCAGCGCGGAGGCCGCGACGGTGGTTTGGAGAAATCCTCTCATTGCAGTCTTTCCCTGTTGTTTGTGGTTGGGGTTTTAGTCTCACCGCAATTTTATGCGGGGATCGATAAGCGGGGCGGCGAGGTCGGCGAAAAGGTTGCCGAGCACGATGGCGAGCGCCGAGACCAGCGTGACGCCCATGATGATGGGGATGTCCACGCGCTGGATGGCCTGCCAGGCGAGCTGGCCGATGCCGGGCCAGCCGAACACGCTTTCCACCACCACGATGCCGCCCATGAAGACGCCGATGTCGATGCCGATCATGGCGACCACGGGCAGCACGGCGTTGGGCAGCGCGTGGCGGAACAGGATGGTCATGCGGCCCAGGCCTTTTGCACGCGCGGTGCGGATGAAATCCTGGCGCAAGACGTCGATCATGGCCGAGCGCATCATCCGCGCATACCAGCCCGCGCCGAGCAGGCCGAGCGTGAGGGCCGGCAGGATCAGGTGACTGAGCGTGCCGTAGCCGCCGATGGGCAGCCAGCCCAGCCGCACGCCGAAGACGTAAAGCAGCAGGAGGCCGACCACGAACTGCGGCGCGGACACGCCCACGAAGGAGGCCACCATGAGCCCGGTGTCGGCCGCCGTGCCGCGACGGACGGCCGCCACCACGCCCATGATCAGGCCGATCAGCAGCTCGCAGGCGATGCCCGCGGCCATCAGGAGCAGCGTGGCCGGCAGGCGGGCGGCGATCAGCTCCGAGACCTCCGAGCGCTGGAGATAGGAGCGGCCGAGATCGCCCTGGACGAGGTTCAGGAGGTAGCGGCCGTATTGGACGAGGAAGGGCTGGTCGAGGCCGAGCTGCTGGCGGATGTTCTCGACGGTCTGGGCCGTGGCCGAGCGGCCGGCGATCTGCCGCACGGGATCGGCTGGCAGGATGAAGAGCAGCGCGAAGGTGATGGCGGACACGCCGAGCAGGATGAGGAGAGCGCCGAGCACCCGGCGGGCGATATAGACGGCCATCAGGCCCTCCCCCGCTCGGTCGGGTCGAGCACGTCGCGAAGCGCGTCGCCCACGAGATTGAAGGCCAGCGCGAGCAAAAGGATCGCCGCGCCGGGGAAAAAGACCAGCCAGGGGGCCGCCTGGAAATAGGTCTGGTTCTCGAAGATGATGTTGCCCCAGGAGGGTTCGGGCGGCTGCACGCCCACGCCGAGATAGGAGAGGGTGGCTTCGAGCAGCACGGTCGTCGAGATGCCGAGCGTGCCATAGACGATCACGGTGGGCACGAGGTGCGGCAGGATGTGGCGGAAGAGGATTCTTCCGCGGCCCGCTCCCATCGAGCGTTCGGCGGCGATGAACTCGCGCTCGGACAGCGCGCGGGTTTCGGTGTAGATCACGCGCGCCACCTGCACCCAGTTCACGAGCGCGATGACGAGCGCCACGATCCACAGGCTGGGCGAGAGGATCGCCGCCAGGCAGATGGCGAGAAGCAGCGCGGGAAAGGCCATCATCAGGTCGGTGAAGCGCATCAGCGCCGCCCCCACCCAGCCGCCGACGAAACCGGCCACCACGCCCACGCTCGTGCCGATGACGAGGGCCGCGCCGTTGGCGACGACGCCTATGATGAGCGAGGTTCGCGCGCCCCAGATGATGCGGGAAAGGAGGTCGCGCCCCAGCAGGTCGGTGCCGAGCCAATAGGTTGCGGTCGGGGCCAGGGGCGCGCCCTCGATGGACAGCCCGTCGAAGAACTGCTCCGCCGGGTCGAAGGGGCTGACGAGGGGCGCGAGCAGCGCCGCGCCGACGACGAGCGCGATGACGAGAAGCCCGAACACGGCCAGCGGGCGGGAAAGCAGTCGCCGCCACGCGCCCTTCTCGGCGGGCGGGGCGGCGACGGGAAGGGGCAGGTCAAGAGCGGCGGGTTCGCTCACGCGCGCCTCCCTTGTCCGCTCGGGCCTCAAGAAGGCGCGCGGCCGCGTCCTCCACCGTGACCCGCGCATCCATCGCCTGCCGGCGCAGTTCGGAATAGGCTTCGGCCTCGCTCATGCCCTCATCGGACAGGGCGAGCATGGCGCGCACCACCGTGCGGCGCTCGGCGAGCTGCGCCTTGAGGCCGGCGATCTCGCGATGGAGCGCCTGCCGCTCCTCCCATCGCTGCCGGGCGATGAGCAGCGCGCTGTAGACGCCCGCATTGCCGATCGGCTTCACGAGATGGGCGTCGGCGCGCTGGTTGAGCGCCCATTCGACGCGACCCGGCGCTTCGGCGCCGATCAGGGCGACCACGGGCATCGGCGCCTCGCCCGGCGGCCAGGGCAATTGGGCGTCGGCCGCGCGGTCGGCGTCCAGGAACACGAAATCGGCGAGGGCGGCATCGGCCGGAAGGTCTGGCCAGGCGGAATCGGCGTTCAGGCCGATCGCGCCGAGCTGGCGAAGGAGGGCGGAGGCGTCGGCATGCAGCCGGTGCAGCACCAGCGCCCGCGCGCCGCCCAGATGCGGGATGGGCCGGCGGCGCCTCATGACACCACCCTGAGCGCCGGCCGGCTCCACGCGGCGCGCGGGTCGTAGCGCGAGAGATAAGGGTCGGGCGCAAGCGCGCCCTCGCTGCGCCACACCTCGCGGAACTTGTCGCCCTCGATCCGGCCGACCAAAGCGGGCAGGCTCGAATGGTGCGTCTGCCCGTCGATGCGGATTTCTCCCAGCGGCGTGGCGAAGGCGCGGGAGCCGAGCAAAGGTGCGATGGCGTCGGGGTCGTCCGTGCCGGCGGCTTCGATCAGGTCGGCGAGCAGGAGCACGCTCGCATGGGCCGCAGCCTCCATGGAGGAGCCCGGCCCGCCCGCGCCATTCGCGAAGAAGGGGCCGACCACCAGATGCCCCTCGCCCGCCCCGTCGAGCGCGGCGAGCTCGGGCTCCATCAGGTCGCAGCTCAGGACGGGGCATTCCACCGGGAGGAAGCCTGCGTCCGCGCGGCCGAGCGCGGCATAGGCCTTGAGAAAGGCGTAGGACGACGCGCCGATCAGGTTGTTGAGGATGAAGCTCGGCCGCGTCGCCCGGATCTCCTCGATCAGGCGCGAAACGTCCGTGTCGCCGAGCGCCAGGTAGCGTTCGGCGAGCACGCGCCCGCCGGCGTCCGTCACGAGGTCTCGCGCGACGCGGTTGACCTCCCAGCCCCAGACATAGTTGGAGCCCAGGAGAACGGCGTCCGCCCCCCAGCGCGGCGCGACATAGGAAAGCAGCGGCAGGACGTGCTGGTTGGGGCAGGCATGGAGATAGACGACGCGCTCGCTCGCCTCGAAGCCCTCATAGGGCGCGGCGTACCACAGCATCCCGCCATGCCGCTCCAGCACGGGAATGGCCTCCTTGCGGCTCCAGGAGGTGGTGCAGCCGATCACGTGCCGGGCCGCGCTCTCGCGAAGTATTTGTCCGCAGAGCGGGCCGTAGCGTTCCGTGTGGCCCGCCGGGTCGCGCTCGACGGCCGCGAATTCGATCCCGCGGGCCGGGTCGGCGTTGACTGCCTGTATTCCGGCCAGCGCGCCCGCATAGGACGCGCCCGACAGCAGCGCATAGTCGCCGCTGCGCGAGAACAGGAGGCCGATTTCGACGCGCTTGCGCAAACGCCCATCCGTGAAGCGGGTCGCCAAACGAAAACGCCCCGAACACCGCAAGCCTGGGGTTCAGGCTGCGGCATGCGAGGCGCGATTGCCGTTCGGCGAGGCCGATATTTCGTCCGATCATACGAGGGCGACGCAGCGCGTCAAGCGGTCCGGGCAAACCTTTTCAGCGCCCATGCAGGACCGGAACGCCCGCCCGCCGACCTGCGCTGGCTAACATTTAGCCGATTGAAGGTTTTCCCGTCCGCCCTAAGAAGAAGGGAAGCGCGGCGCGATCCATCGCCGGCGGCCGTGGCGTCTTGGGGAGTCCGTGCGTTTGACCGTGCTGCTTTATCGGCTCAGGAACGCATGGCTCCCGGCGCGGTGGGAGATGACGGGCCTGCGCCAGGCCTGGCTGGCGCACCGGCTGCTGTTCGCGATCGTCGCCCTCTATGCGCTCGCCGCGCTCGCCATCTCGGTCCTCGTGGGCTCGCCCAAGCACTACGCCATCGGCAAGCACGTCGCGATCTGGGTGCCCGCTCTGGTCGCCGTTCCCCTGGTCCTGGGCGCGCTCGCTGTCCTGCGCGGCAGGGCGGAAGGGAGCAGGCGATCCTGGCGTGGCTCTTGGCGGCTCCTGGGCGACCCCTCGCCCGGCGACCTCGTGATCGGCTTCGCCCTGGCTCTCGCGGTCGGCCTCTTCTACGCGAGCTTCGTGGTGCTCAAGAACACGCTGCCGCTCCTCGTGCCCTTCTATGCCGACCCCACTTTGGCCGCGTTCGACGCCGCGCTGCATGGCGGGGTCGACCCGTGGCGGCTGATCGAGCCCCTGTTCCGTTTGAAGCCGCTGCCGGCGCTGACCGAGTTCGCCTATGGCTTCGTGTGGGCCACGCTTCTGGTCTATGGGCCGGTGCTGGTGGCGCTTCATCCCGCCTTCAAGCCCTGGCGGGTGCGCTTCTTCCTGACCTTCTTCGCGTCCTGGATCGGGCTGGGCAACCTGGGCGCGCTCGCCTTCATGTCCGGTGGGCCCGTCTATTTCGGCCATCTGACGGGCGACCACGAGCGCTTCGGCGAGCTCCTTCGCTTCACGGCCGAGAACGGGCTCTTCACGGGCTGGGTGCAGGACTATCTCTGGGAGAATTATTCCTCCGGCTCGGTCGAGCTCGCCACGGGCATCTCGGCCTTTCCGAGCCTGCATGTCGCCATGGCCACGCTCTATTTCCTCCTGGCGCGGCATTTCGGCCGGATCGCCGCCGCCGCGGCCGGGGCGTTCCTCGGCCTGATCCTGGCGGGCTCCGTCATCTTGGGCTGGCACTATGCGGTGGACGGCTACGCCTCGATCCTGTTCGTGGCGCTGGCCTGGTTCTGGACCGGACGCGGCGACGCGCGGCGGGCGGTGTCCGCCGCCCGTTGACTTCGCGGCCCCTCTGGCGCAACGCCCTGCGCTCATGAACATGACGAGCCGCATGGCGGCGCGCTTCGACGCCCTGCCCCTGCCGTCCGTCCGAACGGAACGGGCCGCGGCCCCGACGGGGGCCGTCGCGGTGCTGGTGCTCGCCGCGCTGGCGGCGATTTCGCTGCTGCCGCTTCTGCTCGTTTCGACCCTGCCCTTCTTCGACTATCCCAACCATCTTTCTCGCGCGCATGTGCTCGCCAACATCGCCCGATCCGCGACCTTCTCCGACTGGTTCGACCCCGCCTCCTTCCTGATCCCCAATATCAGCGCCGACGTGATCCTGGTGCTCCTGTCGCCCCTGCTCGGCACGGAGGCGGCGGGAAAGGCACTGGTCGCCGCGATCTGCCTGCTGACGCTCACGGGCACTGCCGCGCTGGGGCGGGCAACGACGGGGCGGCTCCATCCCTGGCCTTTGCTCGCCGCCATCCTGCTCTTCAACGAGATGCTCCTTTGGGGCTTCCTCAACTATGCATTGGGGCTCGCGCTCCTGCTCTGGGGGCTGGCGGCATGGATCGCTCTGGCGACGCGCTCGCGCACGCTTCAGCTTGCGGCAGGCGCGGTCTTCGCGCTTGCAATCTTCTTCTCCCACCTTGTCGCCTTCGGCCTCTTCGCGGCGGCGGTCGCCGTGTGGGAGCTGGCGGCCGCGGCAAGGGCCTGGATGGGCGATCCCGACCCGCGCGCCTGGCGGCCGGCCCTTCTGCGGCTCGCCACGTCGGCCACGATCTTCGCGCCGCCGACGGTGCTTTATTTCGCGCTGAGCCCCCTGCGGGGACTGCCGGGCGCGCCGCTCTTCAACTTCACCTTGTTCGAGAAGGTGGTGCCGTTCACGCGGCTGCTCTCGTCAGGCAACGCCTTCGCCGACGCCTCTCTCCTGCTGGCGCCGGCCGGGCTGATCGCCTTCCTGGTCTGGAAGGGGCGCGTCGCGCTTCACCCGCGCCTGGGGCTGGTGGCGGCGGCGCTGTGGTTCCTCCAGATCATCCTGCCCTATTCCGCGCTCCACTCCTTTTTCGTGGACGCGCGGGTGGCGCTGGCCGTCACGCTCGTGCTTCTCGCCTCGCTGGAAACCACCGCCCCCGGCGGCCGCCCGAAGGAGGAATCGGAGGCGGGAGCGGCGGGGAGGACGGACCGCCTGGGCTGGGCGGCCTTGGGCGTGCTCGTCGCGCTCCGCGCGGCGTCCTTGTCCGCGCAATGGATGCAGGCCGACCGCGAATACCGCGAGGTGCTCGCCGTGCTCGACGCGATCCCGCGCGGCAGCGTCGTCGTTTCGGCCACGGCCGCGCCGTTCGAATACGGCACGGGCTGGTTCTGGACCCGCGAGAAGAACCCGCCGCACGAGCACACCGCCTCCTACGCCACGGTCCGGCGCGAGGCGATCGTGCCCGCCATCTTCGCCAAGCCCGGCCAGAACCCGCTCGTTCTCACGCCCCGCTCGCGGAGCCTGGGCGCGATCGCGCTGGGGCCGATCCCCCGCCTCACTTTCGACCGGGAGTTCTGGCGTCTGGGGCGTCGGGCCGCGGCGATCCGCGCCGAGCTCGATCACGCTGGCCGAAGCGACCAGCCGATCTATGTTGCCGCTTTTCACGTTCCATGCGAGGAGCTGCGCCCCAACCTTCCGCTTCGCGCCGTGAGCTGCGGCGAGGTGCTTTCGCTGTTCAAGGTGGAGCGGCGAGGCCGGACCCGGCCTGTCTGGGTTCACGAAGACTGACGACCTTCGCCAGGGAAATGTCGAACAGACTCGAGGAACGACGAGTGGACGCGATGATCGAATCGATTCGTGCCGCATTGCGGCGAGCCGGCGTCAGGCCGGCGGCGGCCGCTCTCCTGCTTTCCATGGCCGCCCCGGCCGCGGCGGAGCCCGGTCCCCCCGTGCGCCTCCAGCCCGGCGGCACGGAAAAGGTCTGCCAGGTCCTCGGCGAGTTCGATCGCCAAAAGGGCCAGCCCACCGTGAACCTGACCGCGTCCCGCTTCCGCTTCTGGGGCGGCGATCTCGGCGCCTCCGTCGAGCACGAGGGCAGGCTTTACTTCCTGTTTGGCGATACCCATCCCGTGCCCCACACGGTCTGGCGCGAGCGCGACGCCGATTCGATCGCCGTCAGCGAGACCACCGATCCCGAGCACTGCGTCCATCTCACCTTCCTGATGGATTCCGACGGGGGCTACCGGCAGCTCAAGATCCCCGGCATCTTCCAGGGCGCCTTCGCCGTGCCGTCGGGGGGCTTGAGCCTGAACGGCAACCTTTATGTGTGGCACACGAGCGATGTGCCGGACCGCGGCTTCTCCGCCCGCTCCGTTCTCGCGCGCTCCGACAATGACGGCTATTCCTTCGACTACCTCTTCGACCTGTCGCGCGAGACGCTCGTTCATGTGTCACCGGCCCTCGTCCCGGAGGGCTCGATGCCGGAACTGCCGCCGCACGAGGGCGACGGCGTGCTGCTCTTCGGCACGGGCCTGTTCCGCGGCTCGGACGCCTATCTCGGCTTCATGCCGGCGGACGGAATCGAGAACCCGAACACGCTTCGCCACTTCGCCGGTCTCGATGGGGGCGGCAAGCCGGTCTGGACGGCTGATGAAAGCGAGAGCGCGCCGCTGTTCCGCCACGGCTGCATGGGCGAGTTTTCCGCCGCCTGGAACCCCTTCGTCGAGAAATGGGTGATGCTCTACACCTGCGGCGGCGCGCGGGCCCACACCTTCCTGCGCACGGCCGACCAGCCCTGGGGCCCTTGGTCGGAAGCCGAGATGCTGTTCGACCCGGCTTGGGACATCGCCGGCTGCGAATTCCTGCACATCGCCCCGCCGCCCGATGTGGTCGCCGCCGGCGGCGAGCCCTGCCCCGTGGTGACGGACCCGCACACGCCCTTCAATCTGGGCGAGGCCTATGGGCCCTATCTCATCGACCGCTTCACGACGGGCGAGAAGGGAAAATCCTCGACGATCTATTTCCTGATGTCCACCTGGAACCCCTATACGGTGGTCCTCATGAAGGCCACGCTCGTCGTGGACGGGCGCGGAGATGTCGGCGCCGCATGGCCTGCCGGCCCGAAGCATGATCGCCTTCTTCCTTGACCCTGCAGGCCCTCATGCCGCGTGACGGCGGTTCGACGAGCCGGGGCGCCTTCGCGGGCTTTTTCGCGCCGCGCCGGCCCCTCTCCCACGCTTCGGCCCCCGGCCGCGCCGGGGCGGCGGGCGGGGAGGGTTGGGTGGTCCTCATCCTTTTCGCGGCCTGCCTTTGCGCCGCGAGCCTTCCGCTCTTCGTCACCGACACGCCGCCGCTGTTCGATTACCCCAACCACCTGGCGCGCGTGGACGCGATCCGCCGCTTCGGCGAAAGCGCCCTCATCCAGGCCAACTTCCGGCTGGGCGATTTCCTGCTCCCCAACGTGCTGTCGGACCTGCTGCTTCTGGCGGGCATGGCGATATGGGAGCCGCGCGACGCCGGCCGCGTCCTCCTGCTCCTGACCTTCGCGCTGACCTTGGGCGGCCTTCTCGTGCTCAGCCGCGTGGTGGCGGGGCGCTGGAGCCCCTGGCCCCTCCTGGCCTCGGTGTTCCTGACCAACGAGATGTTCTTCTGGGGCTTCCTCAACTACAATCTGGGGCTCGCCATCCTGCCCTGGGCGCTCGCCGCGGCGGTTGCGCTCGACGGGAAGCCCGCCTGGCGGCGCGTGAGCGTGGGCGCGGCTTTCGCGGTCCTGATCTTTCTGGCCCATCTCGTCGCCTTCGGCCTCTACGCCGTCGCCGTGGCGGCGCTCGAGCTGGCGCATGCCTGGCGCAACCGGCAGGAAAGCTTCGAGGCGGTCTGCCGGCGGGCCGCGATCACCGCCGTGCAATTCGTGCCGGCCCTCCTGCTTTACTGGGGCCTGAGCGCGGCCAACGACCTGCCGCTCGATCTGCGCTTCAACTTCGACGCCTGGAGCAAGTGGGCGCCCTACAGCCGCGTGCTGTCGTCCGGAAACGCGGGGATGGACACGCCCGTGCTGGTCGCCGCCCTGCTGATCGCGGCGATCGGCCTGCTCACGGGCCGCGCCGGCTTCAGCGGGCGGCTGGTCCTGGTGGCGCTCGCCTTCGCCGTGCTCGTGCGCATCCTGCCCTATGCCGCGAAGGGCTCCTTCTTTGTCGACTCGCGCATCGTGATCGCGGTCGCCTTCGTTCTGACCGCCTCGCTCGTGCCCTTTCGCATGGGCCGGGCCGGCATCGCCGCGTTCGGCCTCGCCATTCTCGCGCTGACCGGCATACGCGCGACCGTGCTCGCCGAGGACTGGCGCGCCCAGGGCCGGGCCATCGGCAAGGTTCTCGCCGCTTTCGACAGGTTGCCGGAGGGCGCGCTGCTCGTGCCGGCCTCCGGCCGCTGGTTCGAGCTCGGCGACTGGCGCACCACGCGCTGGACCAAGCCGGCGCATGAGCACACCGCCGCCTATGCCATGATCGACCACGATGTGATCGTGCCCAGCCTGTTCGCCAGGCCGGGGCAGAACCCGCTGGAATATGCGCCGCCCACGCCCGTCATGGGATCTTTGGGGCGCAGCCCGATCTTCCGTGTGATGAACGAGGCTGATTTCGGCTTCTTCACCGCCGAGGTCCGCGCCGTGGCCAACGAGAACGCCTCCCTCGACCAGCCCTTCTCCGGCGTGTTCGCGATCCTGTTCTACCGCCCCTGCGAGGACTGGCCGGACGACCTCGACGTCCGGCCGGTGGCCTGCGGCCCCGACTTCTCACTGGTCGAGATCCCGCCCGAGCCGCCCGCCGCGGCATCCGATGAGGACACCGCGCCGACAGGAGCCTCGCAATGACGGCCGCGCCACGGGGGGTGAGGGCGGCGGCGGCGGCGCTGATCGCGCTCGCGCTGCTCGCCCTGATCGCTTGGCACCTGCAGCGCTCGCTGCCCACGCCGGGCCTCCTCGACTACGGCTCCTTCCTGGAATCGGGCCGGGCGGCCGCCCGCGGCGAGAACCCCTACGGCATCTACCCGCTCACCTTTCACGTGGTCCTGCCCGGCTTCGAGAGCTGGAACCCCAATCTGAACCCGCCGGCGGCGCTGCCGCTGTTCGAGCTGTTCGACATGGCCTCACCTGTGGGGGGCTTTCGCATCTGGTGGGGCCTCTCCTTCGTCGCCTATGCCGTGGCCGTGGCGCTGCTCGCCCACCGCTATGCGGGGGAGCGCTGGATTCTGCCGGTGCTCTGGGCCTTCGCGCTGGCCGGCTTCTGGGACACGCTGGTGCTCGGCCAGATCTACCTGCCGCTGCTTCTCTTCGGCATCCTCGGCTGGCTGCTGCTCGACCGTGGCCACCTCGTCCTGGCGGGCATCGCCATCGGCGTGGTGGTGGCGATCAAGCCGAATTTCCTGGTCTGGCCGGGGCTCCTGTTCCTGGCCGGCCACTGGCGCGCGCCGGTCTCCGCCGGCCTGACCTTCGCCGTGCTCGGCCTCGTCCCTCTCCTGCTTTACGGGCCGGAAGTCTATGGGCAGTGGGTGGAGCTCATCCGCAACGACGAAGGCCGCGCCGCCTTTCTGACCAACGCCTCCTTGCCCGGCATCGGCGAGCGGGCGGGCGCGGGAACGGCCGCGCTCGCGCTGAGCGCCCTGCTCCTGATCGCCCTGGCCGTCTGGGCGTTCTGGCGAAAACCCCTTCCCCTGGAAGCCAGCACGCTGGGGCTGATCGGCTCGCTTGTCGCCTCGCCGATCGCCTGGGTGCATTACACCCTGTTCCTATTGCCGGTCTTCTTCGCCTTCCGGCTGAACTGGCCCTTGCGCCTCGCCGCCGTGCTTCTGCTTGCGCCCGTGCCGCTCGTGCTGCGGCTGATGAACGCCGAGCCGCTCGTGCAGGCCACGGTCGGCTCGGTCTATGGCTGGGCGGTGGTGCTTTGCCTGCTCGGCGCCATCGCGCTCCTGCGCGGCCAAGCACGGACGACAGCCGACCCCTCGGCCGAGGCGGCCGGGGCCTGACGCCTTTTCGTTCAGGCCGCCTTCATGCGGGCGAGCCGCAGGGCGGAAGGCATGGCCGCGAAACCCAGCGCCACCGCGAACCACAGCGTGGTGACGCGGATCACGATGGTGGCGGGCACGGCCACCGACATGGGCACCCCTTGCAGGCTGAGCAGCGCGAGCATGGCCCCTTCCGTGCCGCCCACGCCGCCGGGCACCATGGTCAGCGCGCCCACCAGCATGCCCGCGGTGAAGATGAGCGTCGCCTCGAGCAGCCCGATCGGCGCGCCCAGCGCGTCGAGCAGAAGATAGAAGGCCAGCGCCTCGGCCAGCCAGCCGAGCATGCCCAGCGCGAGCGCCGGGAGCGCCAGCCGCGGCGTGAAGAGCGAGATCGTCCGCCGCGCCGCGGCGCGGATCTTGCCGAACAGCCGCGGCCAGCGGCCGATCACGCGGAAAGCCAGGCCGACGCCGGCGATCGCGAGCCCCGGCCAGAACATGAGGACCAGCATGGCCGAGGTCGCCAGCACGGCCGTGAGCAGAAGCAGGATCTGCGACGAAACGGCGGCCAGGCCGATCAGCATCAAGAGGCCCACCGCGCCCATGTCGCTGATCCGGTCGGCCACCAGCAGAGGAAGCGTGCGCTCGTAGCGGTGGCCGCCCATGCGTTGCAGAAGCCAAAGCCGCAGCGCCTCGCCGACCCGTCCAGGCGTGGTGGTCAACGCAAAGCCGGCGACATAGACGACGGCCGAGGCCTTCAGCGAGGTGGGGATGCCGAGATGATGGCTGTAGAAGTGCCAGCGCAGCGTGCGCAGCCCGTAGTTCAGGAGCGACAGCGCGAGCAGGGCCGCCACCAGCGCCCAGTCGAGCCTGGCCAGATGCCGCCAGATGTCGTCTCCGCCGGCGACGGCCGCGAGCGTGGCCATCAGCGCGGCGAAAACGCCGATCGAGACGACAAGCGCCCATTCCGTTTGCCGGCCGATCGGCAGCGTCAAACTCGTCATGCGTCACACAGGGAAGAGGGGAGCGCCCGAAGCCTCGCGAAAGACCGGCCCGGAACCTGAAGCCTGGCCGCAGGCATCGCGCCCGCGCATACCGTCTCCAGCTTGGTCCCGGATCTATGGATCATTCGGCTTTCCAATCGGCCACGAACGGACGTCTGCCCGGTTTTTGGACCCGGCCGACGCCAACGAAGGCAAGGGTTACGCGAACTCAACGACGCGCCGTCGGCTTTCCCGATGGGTCGGCCTCGGTACGGACAAGGAGGCGGGGAACGACACCAGGCATCCGCCCCCACCAGGCGGATCGAAGGTCCGGCGCGAGCCTCCCCCGCCTGCGTCCGAACTGCGTGTCAGCGCCAGAAAGTTCTTAAGCCGCGTGAAGTTCCCAATTCCGTGAAGAAATCATCTCGACAGGCGCGGCTTCCGGCGCCGGCGGACGGACGGGCCTGTGCTCAAGGCTCCGCCTGGTCCGGCTCTCCTGCCGCATCCGACCCGGCCTTTCCCACGATCCGGTCGCCCGCCCGCCGCCAGCACCTGTTGTCAATGAGGCTCGAACGGGCGAAGCGCACGCCGCCGCAGCCGGGAATGGAGCGCAGCAGGCCGGCCACACTCTCGAACACGGTGCTCGATATCCAGGGATTCAGATAGACCGCGGCAATGTGCGACACGTCGAGCGGGACGGTGCGGATCTTTTCCTGCGGCTCGGCGAAGGCGGCGATGACCCTGAACTCGCGCTCGGGCCCGTAGCCGAAGCGCTTGAGGAAGGGCAAACGCTCGCGATCGTCCGGCCCCAATCCGTCGAGATCGTTCAGCCTGACATACCGGACTTCGCTCGCCCGGATGCGCTCGTCACCGGCGAGCGAAGCCAGAAAGGGCTCACGCTTCAGCTTGATGCAGGCGCCGTGCGATCCGCCCGTGAACACCCGCCAATGGTGGTAGGTTTCCGGGGCCTGCGTGCAGCACATGCCATAGAGGCCCCCGAGCTTGCGGTGCTCCTTGTAGAGCTCCATGAAGTAGACGTCGTTGCGGTCGTCCCAGAGATGCGGGTCGAGCAGCGCCAGCTCCTTGCGCGAAAGCGCATCGATCACCGAAGTGATGCTGGTGTAGCGGCGCAAGTGTTTTTCGGGCATGGCCCGCGCTTCGGTCCCGTCCGGTTTGCAGCGCAGGAACGATCGCGCGGCATCGGGGTTGCCCGCGTCTGGGCCGCGAGGCCTTCTCGCAAGGGAAATATCCGAGCGCCGCGCGGGAAATCCATGGCCGTGTCCACCCATGTTTCACTTGTCCTGTCGGGCGGCGTCGCGCTCGGCGCCTACCAGGCCGGCGCGGTCGCGGCGCTGAGCCGGCGCACCGATCTCCGCCCCGCGCATCTGGCGGGCGCCTCGATCGGCGCGGTCAACGCCGCGCTGATCGCCGGCGGCCCGCCGGAGGCGGCGGTCGAGCGCCTCCGGGCCTTCTGGGACGCCATGGTCTGGGAGCCCTCGCCAACAGCGTCCTTTCCCGGCTTCGGCCCCTTCTTGCCCCGGCATTCGGGAAACTGGCTCAACGTGCTGCAAACGCGGCTGGGCGGGCACCCCCGCCTCTTCCGGCCGCGGCTGGCCGCGCTTTCGCTTGGGCGGGCGACCAGCCTCTACGACCTCTCGCCCCTGGCCGAGACGCTTGCGGCGCAGGTCGATTTCGCCCGACTGAACGGCGGCGAGACCCGCGTGAGCGTGGTCGCGACCGATGTCGCGACCGGCGAGGCGGCGGCGTTCGACACCGCCCGCGGAGACCGGATCGGCGTGGAGCATCTGTTGGCGAGTTGCGCCTTCCTGCCCGAATTCCCGGCCGTCGAGATCGACGGCCGGTGCCTCGCCGATGGCGGGCTCGTCGCCAACGCCCCCGTGGAAGCCGCGCTCGCCGGCGAGCCGACCGCCGCCGGCCGGCATCTCTGCTTCGTGGTGGATCTGTTCTCGGCTGAGGGCGGGCGGCCCCAGGGCCTGGAAGAAGCCGCGGCAAGGCGCGGCGACCTCTTCTTCGGCAATCAGACCCGCCGGACGCTTGCGGCGCTCGTCCGCGAACGCCGGCTTCTCGCCGCCCTCCATCGTTCCGCCGCGCAAGACCGCGCCTTCGAGCCGGAACTGGCGGCGCTCCTGGCCGGCGGCGCGCCGGCCCCGCTGAGCGTCTTCCACCTGAGCTATCGCGCGCCGGCGCACGAGGCGGGACCGGAAAAGCCCTACGACTTCTCCCGCGCCTCCTTGGCCGAGCGCTGGAATGTCGGCATGCGCGACATGGAGGAGGCGCTGCGCCGGCTCGCACAGGACGAAGACGGCGCAAACGTCACGCTTCACCGCATCGGCGGGGTTGCCCCAGGCCTTCAGCGCGGGAACATCGGCGGGCCGCCGGCGTTCGGCGAAGCTCAGGGCCGTTCGGCCCCCAAGGGAGGAGCATCAATGGAAAACGGCGACAGCCACGAGGAACGGATTCGCACCCGCGCCCACCAGATCTGGGAGCGCGAGGGCCGCAACGACGGCGACCACGACCGCCATTGGCAGCAGGCCGTGGAGGAACTGAGGAACGAGGACGCCGGGCAATCCCTGGAGGGCTCGACGGGCGGCCGGGCCGGTTCGAGCGACACGCCGCAGGATGACGCGGTCGTCGTGGAGCGGGCCGAGCAGCCGAACGCCCAGCGCGGCTCGAAAACCTAGAGGCCGCCTGGCAGACAGCCCTTTGAACGGCCGGGCCGCGGTCACGCGCCGCGGCTCAGGCCGCGAAGCGAGAGGCTGCGCCTTGCCGCGCAGCTTCGCCCGATGCCGGCGTCGAACCAGCCGCCATGCGCCGGAATCCGGCGGCAGGCATGGCGTGTCCGCCGCCCTCATGCCGGAGCCCCGGCGCGGCGGAAACGCCCAGGCGGCGCTCGTCCGCAGAAGAGCGGGAACTTTCCCCTGCGCCGCGGGTTCGCGTCTCCGCCGGACCGTTCTCCGGATCCCCCACCGCCCTAGGCCCTTCCTCGCAACCCTCCATGACCGACAGCCGTTTCCGCGTTTCCGAAGGCTCGCCCTTCCCCCTGGGCGCCCATTGGGACGGCTCGGGCACGAACTTCGCCCTGTTCTCGGCCAACGCCAGCAAGGTCGAGCTTTGCCTATTCGACAGCAATGGCCGCCGCGAGATCGAGCGCATCGCCTTGCCCGAATGGACGCATGAGGTCTGGCACGGCTATCTGCCGGACGTGCGGCCGGG
Source organism: Mesorhizobium sp. (assembly GCA_035998495.1). GTDB lineage: Bacteria > Pseudomonadota > Alphaproteobacteria > Rhizobiales > Rhizobiaceae > Mesorhizobium_B. The sequence goes on along the minus strand of DASYHP010000031.1, from coordinate 36,271 downwards.
TCAGCTTTACGGCTATCGCGTTTACGGACCCTATGCGCCGCAGGCCGGCCACCGTTTCAACCCCAACAAGCTGCTTCTGGACCCCTATGCCCTGGAGTTGAGGGGCGAGATGCGCTGGCACGACGCCGCCTTCGGCTACCGCATCGGCCACCGCCGCGCCGACCTTTCCTTCGACGCGCGCGATTCGGCGAGCCTGATGCCGAAATGCGTGGTGGTGGACCCCGCCGTCACCTGGGGCGGCGACCGGCCCCCGCGCACGCCCTGGGCCGAGACGGTGATCTACGAGGCGCATGTGAAGGGCATGACGGCGCTTCGCGAGGACATCGCCCCGCAACTGCGCGGCACCTTCGGCGGACTGGCCGACCCGCGCGTGGTGGAGCACCTCCACAAGCTCGGCGTCACGGCGATCGAACTCATGCCCGTGCAGAGCTTCTTCAACGACCGCCACCTCGTCGAGCGCGGGCTCGCCAACTACTGGGGCTACAACACGGTGGGCTTTTTTGCCCCCGCCACGCGCTTCATCTCGCCCGGCGCGGACATCCACGAGTTCAAGCTGATGGTGCGCCGGCTGCACGAGGCCGGCATCGAGGTGCTGCTCGACGTGGTCTACAACCACACGGCGGAAGGCAACCACTTGGGCCCCACGCTGTCCTTCCGCGGCATCGACAACGCCAGCTACTACATCCTGGCCGACGACCCCCGCTATTACTTCGACACGACGGGCACGGGCAACAGCCTGAACCTCAAGCACGAACGCGTGCTGCAGATGGTGATGGACTCGTTGCGCTACTGGGTGAGCGAGTGCCATGTGGACGGCTTCCGCTTCGATCTCGCCTCCACACTTGGCCGCGACCGCGACGTGTTCGACGCGTCCGCCAGCTTTCTCGACGCCGTCAGCCAGGACCCGGTGCTTTCCCAGGTGAAGCTCATCGCCGAGCCCTGGGACACCGGTCCCAACGGCTATCAGGTCGGCAACTTCCCCCCTGGCTGGGCCGAGTGGAACGACCGCTACCGCGACACGGTGCGCGCTTTCTGGAAGGGCGACGAAGGCCTTGCCGCCGATCTGGCCGGCGTCCTCCTGGGGTCGAGCGGCACCTTCGAGAAGCGCGGCCGAAAGCCCTGGGCGAGCGTCAACTTCGTGGCCGCCCATGACGGCTTCACGCTGATGGACGTGGTGTCGTACAACGACAAGCACAACGAGGCGAACGGCGAGAACAACCAGGACGGCCATTCGCACAACCTGTCCTGGAACTGCGGTGTCGAGGGACCGACCGACGACGCGGACATCCTGAGCTTGCGAGACCGCATGCGGCGCAGCCTGTTCGCCACCGTGCTCATGTCGCAGGGCGCGCCGATGCTCCTGATGGGCGACGAGACCGGCCGCACGCAGGGCGGCAACAACAACGCCTATGCCCAGGACAACGAGATCAGTTGGCTGGGCTGGGAAGGCCTGGGCGAGCGCGACCAGGCCTTTCACGCCTTTGCGCGGAACGTCGTCGCGATCCGCCGCACGCGGCCGCTCCTGCGCCAGCGCAACTTCCTCCATGGCCGACCGGTGGACGAGGACGGCACACTCGACGTGCGGTGGATCCGGCCCGACGGCGCGCCCATGAGCGACGAGGACTGGCACAACGGCCTCACCCGCTCGATGGCGGTGCTGCTGGCGGGCGAGGGCGAACGGCTGCTGCTGCTCTTCAACGCTCATCACGAGCCCCTGCCCTTTGCTCTGCCGCAGGGCCTGGAGGGAGGCTGGATCCAGCTCATCGACACGGCGGCGGGCGTCGCCGCGCCTCGGCGGGGCGCGCAGGTCGGTGGTGCAACCTATGTTGTTGAGGGCCGCTCGCTGGTGCTGTTGGAAACCACGGCATGAGCATGGCCAAGCCCTCCTCCGATTCCCGGCGAACGACCTGGGGCGCCGAGCCTCTCGACGGCGGCGAGGCGCGCTTCTCCGTCTGGGCGCCGGGCCAGGAAAGCCTGTCGCTCCGGCTCGACGGCCGGGACCACGCAATGGAGCGCGACGCGGAGGGCTGGTTCACGCTCCAAACGCGCGCGGGCGCCGGCGCGGCCTACAATTTCGTGCTGCCCGACGGCCGCCTCGTACCCGACCCGGCCTCGCGCGGGCAGGAGGGCGACGTGCATGGCCCGTCACTGCTCACGGCGCGGAACGCCTATCGCTGGCAAAACGACGCTTGGGCCGGCCGGCCCTGGGAAGAGGCCGTGGTCTATGAACTGCATGTCGGGACGTTCACGCCCGAAGGCACGTTCCGCGCGGCCGCCGACCGCCTGCCGCATCTGAAGGAACTGGGCGTCACCGCCGTCGAGATCATGCCGGTCGCGCAGTTCGGCGGCAACCGCGGCTGGGGCTATGACGGCGTGCTTCCCTATGCCCCGCACCGCGCCTATGGCACGCCCGACGATCTTCGCGCGCTGGTGGACGCCGCGCACGGGCACGGGCTCATGGTGCTGCTCGACGTGGTCTACAATCATTTCGGGCCGGACGGGAACTATCTGCCGCTGCTCGCGTCCGCCTTCTTCGACGAGAACCGCCACACGCCCTGGGGCGCGGCCATCGCCTTCGAGAAGGAGCCGGTGCGCCGCTTCTTCGTGGAGAACGCGCTCTATTGGCTGCGCGAATTCCGCTTCGACGGATTGCGGCTCGACGCTGTGGACCATCTGCATGACCCTTCCGACCCGGAGATTCTGGTGGAGATCGCCCGCCGCATCCGCGCGGAGTTCCCCGACCGGCCGATCCACCTGACCACCGAGGACAACCGCAACATCACGCGCCTGCACGAGCGCGACAAAAAGGGTCTTGCCACGCTCCACACGGCCGAATGGAACGACGACTTCCACAACGTCGCCCATGTGATCGCCACGGGCGAGACCGTCAGCTACTACGAGGACTTCGCCGAGGAGCCGCTTCGGCACTTTGCCAGAGCGCTCGCTGAAGGCTTTGCCTATCAGGGCGAGCCCTCGAAGCACGCCGAGGGCAAACCGCGCGGGCACCCCAGCGCGCATCTGCCGCCGCAGGCCTTCGTCGATTTCCTCCAAAACCACGACCAGGTGGGCAACCGAGCGCTGGGCGAGCGGTTGATCCTGATGACGGACGAGGCCACGCTGCGCGTTCTTGTCGCCATCCTGCTTCTCTCGCCGCATATCCCGCTCCTCTTCATGGGCGAGGAATGGGGCGAGACGCGGCCCTTCCTGTTCTTCACCGACTTCCACGGCGATCTCGCGCAGGCCGTGCGCGAGGGCCGGAGGCGGGAGTTCGCCAAGTTCCCTGCCTTCGACACGGAGGCCGAGCGCCGGCAGATTCCCGATCCCAACCTCGAACAGACCTTCCAGTTGTCGAAGATCGACTGGACCCGGCCCGATTCGCCCGAAGGCGGCAAATGGCGGGCCTTCACGAAGGAGCTTCTCGCGCTGCGGCACGCTCATGTCGTGCCTTTGCTCCACGGCGCCGGCGGCCATTCGGGGCGGGTGCTCAAGGCGGAGAACGGCGCGCTCGCCGTGGATTGGCGCTTGAACGGCGGGTTGTTGCAGCTCCGGGCCACCTTCAAGGACGGCTTTGGCACCGCGCCGCCCTATGAGGGAGACGTGATCTTCTCGGACGGCGGTCACGAGGCGGGCGCGCAAGCCGGCGACAACAGCCCCTCCGTCCTGTGGGCGCTGGCCTCCCCGCCCGGCGACAACCAGGCGTCATGAGCCGCGCGGCGCTCGACCGACTCGCCGCCCGGCACGGCGTCACGCCGTCCTACCGCAACATGGACGGCAGCCGGGCGCTTGTGCCCGGCGAGACCCTGACCCGGATTCTTGGGAATTTCGGCCTGGACGTCCGTTCGGCCGAGAGCCTGCGGGCGCAGCTCGAAACAGCGGAAGATTTCACGCCGCCGGTCTTACGAAAAGTGGAAGGCGCGCGCTGCTTCCTGCCGGACTGGCTTGGGCGCAAACCGGCTTGGGGCGTCACGCTCCAGGTCTATGAGCTGCGTTCCCGCCGCAATTGGGGCATCGGCGATTTCGCCGATCTCGCCGATGTCTGCCCGCTCGTGGCGCAAGCCGGCGCGGATTTCTTGGGCGTGAACCCGCTGCACGCGCTTTTTGGGGCCGATCCCGAGCGCTGCAGCCCGTTTTCGCCCTCCAACCGGCTGTTCCTGAACCCGCTCTACGTCGCGCCCGACCGCCTGCCCTTCTTCGCCCCCGAACCCGCCGAGCAGGACCAGGCGGCGTGGCTGCGCGAAACCGGCGCGGTCGATTACCGCGCCGTGGCCGAGCTCAAGCTTTCCGCCCTGCGCCGCGCCTTTGAAGCGTGGCGGGCCGGCGACGATGCTCCCGCCCCGTTCGCGCCGAGAACCTTCGAACGGTTCCGGCAGGACGGCGGCGAGCCCCTACGCCGCCACGGGCTTTTCGAGGCCCTGTCGGCGCATATGGCGGCGCAGCGGCATGGCGCTGGCTGGCATGGCTGGCCGGAAGAATTCCGCTCGCCGGAAAACCCCGCCGTCGAAAGCTTCGCGGCTGGGAAGGCCGAGGAGGTCGGCTTCCACATCTGGCTGCAGTGGGTCGCGAAAATCCAGCTCGCCCAAGCCGCGGAGGCCGCAAAATCCGCCGGGATGCGGATCGGGCTTTATCTCGACTTCGCCGTGGGCGAGGCGCCCGACGGCTCCGCCACCTGGAGCGAGCCGGACCTGTTCATGCCGGGCATGAGCGTCGGCGCGCCGCCCGACATGTTCACGGCCGCCGGCCAGGACTGGGGCTTGGCCCCGCTCTCGCCGGCGGCGCTCGCCCGAACGGAGTTCGGACGCTTCCGCGCCATCCTGGACGCGCTGATGGGTTCGGCCGGCGCGCTGCGCATCGACCATGCCATGGCGCTGTGGCAACTCTTCTTCGTGCCCGGCGGCGGGGTTCCGGCGGAAGGCGCCTATGTCCGCTACCCCATCGAGACCATGCTGAGCATGCTGGCGGAGCGCTCTCTGGCGCATGAGGCGGTCGTCATCGGCGAGGATCTGGGCAACGTGCCGCGCGGGTTTCGCGCGGTGATGGCGGCGGCGAACATCTTGTCCTACCGCATCCTTTATTTCGAGATGCGCGAAGGCCGCTTCATCCCGCCGCGGAAATACCCGAAGCTGGCGCTGGCTTGCCTGTCCACCCACGACCTGCCGACCTGGAAGGGTTTCTGGCGCGGCGACGACGTGGAGCTTCGGCTGGAGCATGGGCTGATCGAAGCAAGCGCCGCCGAGGCGCAGCGGCCCGAGCGGGCGATGCAGCGCCGCAACCTGATCGAGGTGCTGCTCGGATGCGGCGCGCTCGCCGAAAGCGAGCGGGCGGAAGCCGAGGCGGCGCAGGAAAACCCGTCGGCCGAACCGCCGGTATCGCTCGTTCTCGCCGCGCATCGCTTCGTCGCGAAAACGCCAAGCCTGCTCGCGGGCGTGCGGCTCGCCGACATGGTGGGCGAAGAGCGGCCCACCAACCTGCCGGGCACGGTGGAGTCCTATCCGAACTGGCGGCTCAAGCTGCCGGTCGGCATCGAAGAGCTTTCCCGGCTGGAGCTGTTCGCCCGGATCGGCGAGGCCGTCGCCGAGGAGCGCCCGAAAAGCCCATGAAAGCGCCGTTCGCCACCTATCGTCTGCAGTTCCGCGATGGGCTTACGTTCGACCGCGCGGCGGCTGAGGTCGTGCCCTACATCAGACGACTCGGCGTCAGCCACCTCTACGCCTCGCCGATCTTTTCGGCCACGCGGGGCTCCACGCACGGCTATGACGTCACCGATCACAACCAGTTCGACCCGGCGCTCGGCGGGCGCGAAGGCTTCGAGCGCCTCAGCGCCGCGCTGAAGGACGCGGGCCTCGGACTGATCCTCGACATCGTGCCCAACCACATGGCGGCCTCGCTGGAGAATCCCTGGTGGCGCAGCGTGGTGGAGTGGGGCGAGCAAAGCCCGTTCGCGCGCCATTTCGACATTGACTGGCGCGAGCGCCTGACCCTGCCGGTGCTCGGAAAGACCTTCGACGAGGTTCTGGCCGCCGGCGAACTTGCCCTGCGGCTCGACCGCGAGAACGGCGCGCTAGCGCTCGGCTATTACGAGACCCTGTTTCCCCTCCACCCCTCGACTTATGCCGAGGCGCTGGCGGGGACCGACGCGCCTTTGGCCGCGGAGATCGCGGCCGCAGAGAAAGAAGCGTCGCCTACGAAGGCCGCCGCGTTCCACGAGCGAGTTCTCGCGCGCTCAGCCGATGCAGAGGCGGCGTCTCGGCTTGAGGTTTCGCTCAAGGAGCGCTCGCGCGATCCTGCGCTCCTCGCCGGCCTGCATGAGCGCCAGCCGTGGCGGCTCCAGTTCTGGAAGGAGGCGCGAAAACGTCTGAGCTACCGGCGCTTCTTTGAGGTGACGGGCCTGGTCGGCGTGCGGGTCGAGGACGAGCCCGTCTTTCAGGACGTGCATCACCTCGTCCTGGACCTAGTCCGTGCCGGCCAGGTGGACGGGCTTCGCATCGACCATGTTGACGGGTTGGCAGACCCGAAGGCCTATCTGACGCGGCTCAGGGAGGCCATCGGGCCGGACACCTATCTCGTCGTGGAGAAAATCCTCGGCGAGGGCGAGGCGTTGCCGCCGGACTGGCCGATCCAGGGCACCACGGGTTACGAGTTCGCCGCCGCCATGCCAGAGCTTTTCGTGGACGGCGAGGGCTGGAAGAGCTTGCGCCGGCGCTACGAGCATGTCGTCGGCCGGCGCATGGACCTCGAAGACGAGCGGTTCCGGACCAAGCGTCTGCTTCTGACCGACAATTTCGAGACGGAACTGAAAGGCCTTGCCCGCCTTGCCGCCCAGGCGGCGGAGCAAAGCGGGACGTCGCAGCCCGAGGCGGCGCTGAGCCAGGCAATCGTCGCGCTGATCGCCGCTTTTCCCTTCTACCGCCCTTATGGCGACCGCCACGGCGTGGGCGAGTGCGACCGAAAGCTTCTGGCCGGGGTGGCGGCGCGCGTTCGTGGCGAAACGGGCGGCGGCCCGGCGCTGGACGCCGTCGTCGCGCTGCTTGTGGGCGAGGTGCCGACGTCCGCCCATGAGACCGCCGGCGAGTTCCGGCTGCGCTTCCAGCAGCTCACGGGGCCGGCGACCGCCAAGGCGGTCGAGGACACGCTGTTCTACCGCTTCAACGCGCTGATCGCCTTGAACGAGGTGGGCGGCGACCCCGGCCAGGATGTCGGCTCGGTCGCGCGTTTTCACGAGAAGATGCGGGAGCGGCTCGAGACCCAGCCCTTGGGCCTGTCGGGCACGGCCACGCATGACACCAAGCGCGGCGAAGATTCGCGCGCGCGCCTCTACGCGCTCAGCGAAGCGCCCGACGCCTGGGCCGACGCGGTGACGCGCTGGCGCGCCATGCATGCCGGGCATGTCCAGGCGCTGCCCGACGGTCCTGCGCCCGAGCCCGACACGGAATGGCTGCTTTATCAGGCGCTCGCTGGGGTATGGCCCGACGACATGGATGTGTCCGACGACGCCGCGCTCAAAGACCTGTCGGGGCGCTTCCTCCCCTATGTGGAGAAGTCGCTACGTGAGGCGAAGAACCGCACGAGCTGGACAGAGCAGAACGGGGACTACGAGGGGGCCGTGAAGGCCTATGCGGAACGCTTCTTCACGCCTGGCGGTGAAGCGTTCCGCCGGGACTTCGCCGACGTCGTAAAAACCTACGCCGCGGCGGGCGCCCGCAACAGCCTGGCGCAGACGCTCGTCAAGCTGATGGCCCCAGGGATTCCCGACGTCTACGGGGGCACGGAAGGCTGGGATTTCAGCCTTGTCGATCCCGACAACCGCCGGCCCGTGGATTTTTCCGCGCTCGCCCGCGCCTTGGACGCGCCCGCGTCCGGAACTCTGACCAAGCAGAGGTTGATCGCCGCCGGCCTGAGACTGCGCGCCGAGGCGCCCGAGCTCTTCGCCCGCGGCGATTACTTGACCCTCGAGGTCACGGGGCGCCGAAGCGGCCATGCCGTCGCCTTTGCGCGGCGGCATGGCGGGCAGGTTGTCATGGCGGTGGCCGCGCGGCTCACCTTGAACCTGGATGAGGCGGGATGGACCGATACGGCGGTCCGGCTGCCGGAAGGGGGAGAAACCCGCTGGCGCGACGTGCTGATGGGCGCGGAGCACCGTCTGAACGGCGCCGCGCCCCTGGCCAACCTGCTGGGCAGCCACCACCCCGTCGCGCTGCTCCGGCGCGAGGTCTGAACCGCCCAGGCGGCTTGTTGCTTGACGCGCGGCCTTGTCCGAGAAGTCCGCGACTTCTCGGGACCGTCCGTCAGGGACCGCCGGCGACCGAACCCACGACCGCGGTGGCGAGCGCTTCGAGATCGATCAGCCCCTCGACGCTCAGGAGGTCGCCTTCCGGCTCGCCGAGCTTGAGCTGATCGCGCCGCTCCGCCGCTTGCCGTTGAAGCTCGATCACGATCGCTTCCCGCACTTTCTCTTCCAGCACCCGCGCCTCCTGCGAAATCGACCGCTCCCAACCTCCAAGCGCGGCGGCCTGTTCCCGGCTTTGCACGCTCTCTGGCTGACCTGCTGCCCTTTGAAACCAAAATCCGCTCTTGCGCCGTCACGCTGAAACAGGCCGGTGAGACATCCGCTGCCATCAACCCGCCGTGATCGGCCCCGCGGAGAACCACGTCATGCTCGTCCCCCGCCGCCATCCGGGAAAGGATGCGATCCCGCCCGTGCCGCGCTTCGACCCTCGCGCCGAGATGGCGGCGCTGAAGCGCGGCCATGACGGCGTCCTGGTCGCGCTGACCCTGGTGGCGGCCGTGGTTCTTTCTTCGCTCTGGCTGCCCGCGCTCGCCCTGGCTTAAGGCGCGGGGCTGCGCTCGGCCAGCGCCGCGAGGATGTTGCGCACGTCGAGCATCCCGAACGGCTTCTCCAGGAGCAGCGGCCGGTCTGCGGGCTTCAAAGCCTCGATCTCGTTGCGCGCGCCCAGCATGTCGCCCGTCACCAGCACGAAGCGTTTTCCGAGCGCAGGACGCTTGGCCGAGATTTCGCGGAAGATGCTGATCCCGCTCGCGCCAGGCATGCGCAGGTCGCAGAACACCATGCCGGGCTCCGGCCCGCCGACGAGATCGGCCTCGACCGAGGTCCAGGCCGGCACGACGCGCGCCTCGACCCCCATGAGTTGCAGCATGTCGCCGAGCGAGCTCGCCACGTCGCGCTCGTCGTCGATGATCACCGCCCGGCCGGCGCCGCTCTGCGCCTGGGCGGCCGCCTCGTCGGCCCTGGCCCGCTCCGCGCCATGGGCGGGCAATTCCACCACGAAGCGGGCGCCGTCGCGGTACTCGTCGTCGAGCCAGATGCGGCCGCCATAGCGCTCGACGATGGAGCGCGAGATGGAAAGCCCGATGCCGGTGCCCACGCCCACCGCCTTGGTGGTGAAATAAGGCTCGAACATGCGCGCCCGCACCTCGGGGGGCACGCCGGGGCCGTTGTCGGCGATGGTGAAGCCGCACATGCCGCCGCGCGAGAACGAGCCCACATGGATGCGCCGCTCGCCGTTCTGGGCGCTTAGCGCATGCTGGCTGTTGACGAGCAGGTTGGCCGCCACTTGCGTGAGATGGTCGGGATCGGCCAGGACGCGCAAGGGCAAGGCCGAAAAGTCGGACTCGATGGCGATGCCGCTCGACCGCGCGCCATAGGCCGTGACCTCCATGGCCGCGCGCACGATGGCGTTGAGATCCGCCGCCACGGGCGCGCTGGGCTGCAGCCGCACCATGCCGAGGAAGCTTTTCACGATGCGGCCGCAGCGCTCGGCCGCCGCGCGCACCTTCTCCGCCCGCGAGCGCGTCTGCGGGTCGGCGGCGAACTCGTAGAGCAGCGTGGACTGCGCCACCACCACGGCCAGCGGGTTGTTGAGCTCGTGGCTGACGCCAGCGAGCAGCGAGCCCATGGCCGCGAGCTTTTCGTTCTGGTGCAGCCGCTCGCGCTGGTGCTCGATCTCCTCCTCGGCCCGGCGTTTCTCGCTCAAATCCCGGATCGAGCCCAGGAAGAGCCTGCGGTCGGCGAAGCGCAGCTCGGTCGCCGTGAATTCGAGCGGCAGGGTCTCGCCGCCGCGATTGAGGCCCAGCGTCTCGATGCGGTTGCCCAGGATGGCGCCGCCCATGCCCTCCATGAAGGCGCCGCCGCTGCCATAGCCCGCCCGGTAAAGGTCGGGGATCAGCATGTCGAGCACGTCCTTGCCGAGGATCTCCTCACGGCTCCAGCCGAACATGCTTTCGGCGGCCGGGTTGAACTCCACGATGGCGCCCGTCTCGTCGATCACGATGATGGCGTCGAGCGAGGATTGCAGCATGGCGCGGCGGATGTGGTCGCTGACATGCTCCTCGGAGGCTTCGCGTTCGACCGCCTCGCCGATCGCAGCCGCCACGAGCTCCAGCACCGCCCGCTCGTCGTCCGACCAGGGATGGCGCGCGAGGCAGTCGTTGAAGGCGAGCGTGCCCCAGACCTGCCCATAGGCGAAAACCGGGGCCGACATGAAGGAGCGGATGCCTTGCGCCTCGAAATCCCGCCGCAGGAAGCCCTCGATCTCATCGGTGTGGCCGACGAACATCTTTCCCTGCCGGAGCTCCTCGGCGAGCCGCTCCAGAAAGGGGTCGCTTTCCACCAGATCCCGGCTGATCACGGTGGGAGGTTTCTGGACGACCGGCACCGCCGGATCCAGCCAAAAGCTTGCCACCGACTGCACGAAGCCGCGGCCCGGCACGTCACGCAGGCGGAACAGGATCGCGCGGTGGCAGCCGAGCCCCCTCGCCAGCATGGCGAGGATGTCGCCGATCTCCTCCCCCCAGCCGCGGGAATTCTTCAGCCGGCGCAGCGCCTGCGCCGCCAGCACGGCGGGGCTGGGCTGGCCAAGGCCGGGTTCGAGGCTGAGGGGCCGCGTCTCGATCATCAGCCCCCTTCCGCCAGAACGAACACATAGCCTTCGCCGCGCGCGGTGCGCAGGAACACGGGATGGGCCGGGTCGGCCTCGATCTTGCGGCGCAGGCGCATCACCCGGAGGTCGAGCGCGCGCGAATGCTCGTCCGCGTCGTCGTCGTGGCCGAGCGCCGCGGCGAGGCTCGCGCGCGACAGCACGCGGTTGGGGCGCTCCAGGAAGAGCTCCAGCAGGTCGAACTCGCTCTTGGAAAGGTCCACCTCGCCTCCAGGCCCGGAAAGGATGCGCCCGTCCAGATCGACGTGGAAGCCGCCGAACCGCGCGACGCGCCGCGATTTCGGCTCGCCGCGCGACAGGCCGGACGGGAGAACCGCCTCGGCCGGCGGCATGCGCCTGAGCACGCTGCGCACCCGCGCGAGCAGCTCGCGCAACTCGTAGGGCTTCACGAGATAATCGTCCGCGCCGAGCTCGAGCCCCACGATCCGGTCGATGCTGGCACCGGCCGCCGTGGCGTAGATCAGCCCCATGGGCGATTGCGCCCTGAGCCAGCGACCCAGCGAAAGCCCGTCCTCGCCGGGCATGGCGATGTCGAGGATGGCGGCGTCGAAGCGCGTCTCGGCCGACAGACGCCGCATCGCCGCGGCATCCGCCACGCCGGTCGCGTCGAAGCCGCTCGCCTGCAGATATTCGACCACGGCGTCCCTGAGGTCGGGCTCGTCCTCGACCACGGCGATTCTCGCGCGCAAACCCGTCTCGCCCCCGCTTCCCGCGTTCAATAGATGGGTGATAAACATCTTGTCCAGAGAACGCTCCCTCGCACCGAGACAGGTGGTCGATGGCCCGCAGGCCCGTCGTGGCTCTTGTGGCTTTTACTGAGAGCGCCAGAAGCGCCGCCGTCGATCATCTCGCGCGCCGGGGCTTCGATATGCGGGTGGCCGACGAGTTCTGGCAAGCCGAGGCGCTGCTGGCCGCGGGCGGAACGGACGCCGTCGCGGTCGCCGGCCCGACGGAACAGGCCCTGGCGCTCCTGCGGCGTTTCGGGAGCGGCGACAGGCCGGCCTTTCTCCTGCTCCTGCGCGGCCCCGGCGCGCTCGACCGGGTTCTGGCGCTGGAGCTGGGCGCGGCCGACGTGGCCGAGCCCGATCTCGCCCCGCGCGAGCTCGCGGCGAGGATCGGCGCGGTCCTGCGCCGCACGGCCGGCCACGCGCCCGAACTGCTCGTGCTGGAGAACAGCACCGTCGATTTGCGGGCGTCGCTCGTGATGCATCACCGCACGGCCCAGGAGGAGCTGTTATCGCCGGGGCAGCTCGCGATGCTCAAGCTGTTCGTCTCGCGGCCGCGCACCGTGTTGTCGCGCGACGAGGTCTTGGCGGCCGCCCCGGCCGAAGACATCGACGCCTTCGACCGCTCGGTGGATTCGCGCATCGTGCGGTTGAGGCGCAAGCTCGACACGACACGCATCGTCACCGTGCGCGGCATGGGCTATCGTTTCGACCCGCCCGACGAGGAGCACCCAGGCCTGGACCTGCAAGAGCCGGCGTGACGCTCACCGGATGTCCCTGGCGGCCATCTCGGCGGGAGCGTCCACGCCATAGCCGCTTCCGAAGGAAGGCAAGGGCGCGTTGCGCATCACGGCGGCGCTAACCGCCGCGAAGCCCAGCAGGCCCTGGGCGTAAAGAAAGGCGGCCAGCACGGCCGCGGCCTTGTTCTTGGGACGCATGGTTGGTCTCCTCGGGTCTCGTCGCTGCGTTGGAGCGCCTTGTGGCCGATATGCGGGAAGCCCGTCGCGGCCCGACGCCGCCGGCGGCAGGCCTGTGTTTCAGGATGGTCAGGGCCTGAAACGCGGAAGATCGCGCCGCCTCAATCGACGATGACGATGTCGGTGTTGGCCGGGCCGAAAATCTTGACCAGCTCGAAGAAGTCGAAAGCTGCATCGGGATGGAGCCGCACGCAGCCATGGCTCGCCGGCCGGCCGAGCGCCTTCACATGCGGCATCGCATGCACGGCGTAGCCGCCATGGAAGAACACGGAATGCGGCATGGGCGCGTTGTCGTATTTCCGCGAATACCACATCTCGTGCATGCGGACCGGCTTGTAGCTGCCCTTGGGCGTCCGATAGCCTTTGCCGGCGGTGGACACCTTCCAGGTGGCGACAGCGCGGCCGTCCACGCTGACCGCCATCTCCTGGGCGGCGATGGAGATGGTCGCCTTGAGCTTGTTGGGCGCGGCCAGCGCGGCATTCGAGCCCACACCGAAGACAAGCATGGTCGCGGCCAGCGCGGCGGCGGCCACCTGGATGAAACGATTGGCGAAAGTGCTGGTCATGGCGTCCTCCCCGAGCGGCTCCTGCGCCGCTTCCATGGAGTCGCCTTATGGGGAGGTCGGGTTTCGACTTGATTTCGAAAACGTGCGTTCTTGGTTTCGAAATGGTTTCGTTTTCAGAACGGCGCGCCGCCGCGACAGCGCGGCGCCGGAGGAACGGCCTAAACGAAAAGAGCCGGCACCCTGGGAGCCGGCTCTTGTCCATCCTGCGCTTCCCAACCGGTCCCGAAGGACCGGCGGGGCATGCGGGAAGGGTTTAGCGGTTGCGGTCTTCGTTGATGCGGACATCACCCGAGAGCCGGTTCGTGGAGCGCTCGTCCTCCACCTCGACCTCGGTGCGGCGAACCGTGTCTGACACGGTCTCCACATGCTCCTCGACATCCTTGCGCACGGCGATCTCTTCCGTCACGCGCGCCTGCTTGGAGACCACCGCCTCTTCCGCGTGCTCCTCGGCCTCGATCACGCGATCGGTGAAGGCGTTCTCCGTGCCGGTGAGCGCGCGGTCCACCGGGCGGCGCTCGATGGTCACATGCTCCTCGCGCAGGTTCACCTGCTCCTCGACGGGCGTCTCCACCACATAGGAGCGCACGCGCACGCGGCCCAGGTTCACGTCGCGCTTGCCGATCCGCAGGTCTTCCTCGACCACGGGGATCACGTCCGAGTCGCCGCGCAACGAAGCGTCGGCGCCGCCGGAATAGGCGGTGTCCGTGGTCGTGGTGGTGCGGGTCGAGCCCGAGGAGGCGAGCCCGGCGGTGCCGGCGTCCTCGTCGAAGGCGGTCGCGGCGGCGGCCGAGCCGATGCCCATATTGCCGCCGGTGCCGTAGCCCGTCGAGCCCGAAGTGGAAGAGCCCGTGGCGTAGGAATTGGCGCCCGTCCAGCCTTCGTTGCGCCACTCGCCGGCGCGGCTGTCCACGTCCACCGAGCCCTCGTCGTCGAGGATGTCGAGCGCCTGGTCATACATGGATTCAGGCACGCCGGTGACGGTCACGAGATAGCCGCCGCGGCGCAGGCCCTCGGCATAGGTGGCGCGGTCCTCGTCGGGGAAGAAGAAGTCGGCCAGGCTGTCCCAGAAGCCCTTGTGCTCGTCCTGATAGGAAGAGGAGCTGTAGGAGGTGGTGCCTGAGCTGGAATCGCTGCCCACGAGGCGGATCGAGGACTCCGGCAGTCCAAGCGTGCGCAGGCGGCTCGCCGCCTCCTCGGCGTCCGTGCGGGAGTCGAAAAAGGCGGTCAGCGTGCGCTGTCCGGTCATGCCCGTGCTGCTGGCGGTGGTGCCGGTGCTCTGGTCGTAGCTTGCCATGAGTTCAGTCCTCGCTGTGTGAAAGGGTTGATGCGTCCGGGTCGCCGGAGGGGGAGCGCACGACCTCGACCCGCTGCTTGCGCAGCGTGACGGGCACCTCCACGGTTTCCGTGGCGGCGCGGCGCCGGACATGGAGCTCTTCCTTGAGGAAGAGCCGACGCTCGACGACGAGCCGCTCCTCCACCACGGGGACGATGGTGGTGTCCCCTTCGCTCCTGACATCGGGCATCCGGTCGATCTCCCGGTCCACCGGAATGCGTTCGACCTCAACCTCGTCGCTCGTCAGCTCTGCCCGAAGCATCTCTTCGACGAACTCGGTTCGCGTCTCCACGCGCACGCGACCAGTGGTCACGGCGCGCTTGGAAATGCTCGCCTCCTCCTCGATGATCGGGATCACGTTCTCGTCGTCGGGGATGATTTCGTTTTCGGTTCTGGCCTTCAACGTCCCAAGCCTCCGGAAGCTCGCTTAACCGAGGCTTCACGATTTCGTTCCGGCCAAAGGCGAATATCGCGTGATCGGATGTCTTCAGCGGGCCTTGCGCTTGATCCGCCTTAATCCTCCGTTAACCCATTTCGAAAAATCATGGCTAACGATTGCGCGGGGGTGCAACGGCAATGAGAAAGATCAATATTCAGGACGATTTGCGGATCGGGTTTCCCGGCCGCGGCGACACGTTCAGCGACGGCGTCGAGATCGGCATGCTGGCGACCATGATGAGCCTGGGCTGGACCGAGTTCTCGCGCTCGATCTCGCGCCACTGCCTGGAGCAGGCGCGGGCTTTGGGGGAAAAGCTCGGCTATCATATCGCGCTGCTCGAAAACGACGGCGCGGAGGCCGTCCGCCTCACCTTTCGCGACCGCACCCAGCGCCCGAAGCTGAGGCTGGTGCGCTGAAGCATGATCCCGAGACGTTGCGGACGCCTCGGACAAGATCATGCGGCCAGGCCAAGACGGCGGATGACGCTTCGGCCTGACGCGGCGATCAGCCTCCAAATCCCCGGAGGAAGGCGGCGAGGTTGTCGCCCAATTCGGGGCACAGATAGCCGCCCTCCTGCACGAGCACGGTGGGCCGCTCGAGCCCTTTCAGCTTCCGGGCTATGCGGGAAAAGCCGTCCGTCGTGACGGCAAGGCCGCCGAAAGGATCGCCGCGGAACGCGTCGAGGCCGAGCGCCACGACCAGCGCGTCGGGCGCGAAGCTTCTTGCGCGGCGGATGCCAGCGTCCAGCGCCTCCAGAAAGGCCTCGTCGCCCGAGCCGCGCTCCAGCGGCAGGTTGAGATTGTAGCCGAGGCCTGCGTCCTCGCCGCGCTCGTCCGCATGCCCCCAGAAGAAGGGATAGAACCGCAGGGGATCGGCGTGAAGTGAAACGGTGAGCACGTCGGCGCGGGCATAGAAGACGCCTTGCGTGCCGTTGCCGTGGTGGAGGTCCACATCGATGATCGCCACGCGCGCCGCGCCGCGATCGCGCAGGCGCCCTGCTGCGATCGCCGAGTTGTTGAGGAAGCAGAAGCCGCCGGCGAGGTCGGCAAAGGCATGATGGCCGGGTGGCCGGCACAGCGCATAGGCCCAGGCGTCGGGACCGCCGCCTGCCACGGAGTCGGCCGTCGCCACGGCAGTCCAGGCGCTCCAGCAGGCAGCCTCGAACGTGTGCTCGCCGATCGGGCAGGCCGTGTCGGCCATGTGCAGCCCCGCCTGGCCGACGGCTGAAAGCGGCCGGCGGCCGTCCCGATGGGTGGGGTGGATGTTGGGGATCACCTCGGCGGAGGCGTCGGGGATGCGCCGCCAACGCTCGAAGATATTTTCCAGGAACTCCAGATATTCGGGCGTGTGGACGGCCGCGATGGGACCGAGGCCGAAGGCGGGCGGACGCGCCTCGTCGAGGCCTGCGGCCTTTGCGCCCTCCCGCAAGCGCCGCGCGCGCTCGGGGATCTCGGGGTTGGGTTGGGGCGCGCCGCTCGACAGGAAGGCTTTCGGGTCGTGGCGAAACTGCTCGGCGGCAAAGAAACATTTCATTTCGCCGCATCCCTTTTCGCCGCCAGCGCCCAGAACGCGTCGTCGTGGAGCGCGAACACCCGTTCTTCGCCTTTCCAGCGAAACCCCAGCCGTTTGTAGAAGCCCTGGGCGCCCAGGTTCTCGGCATCCACCGACAGCCTGACATAAACGCCGCCCCGCGCGCTCGTGCGCCGGGCGACCTCGGCGAGGAGCTTCTCACCCACGCCCCGGCCACGAAACGCCGCCGCCACGTAGAGGTCGAGCACATAGGCGCCCGGCGCGCCGCGCCAGGACGAGAAGCTGGGGAAGAACAGGCACATGCCCGCGAACGCCTCCCCCTCTTCCGCCACCAGCCCCTCGAAAGCGGGCGCCTCGCCGAAACCATGCCGGCGCAGGCTTTCCGGCGTGCTCGTGACCTGATGCGGGACGCCAAGCCCCGCCGCCATGTCGCGGATCGCGGCGTGGAGCGTTTCGGCGTCGGCGCGCCTCGCCGGTCGGATGGAGAGTGGGCCCGGCATCAGCCGCCTGTCACGGGCGGCTCATGCTTTCGGCCCGTCGGCCGGCCCGATGAACGCGTCGTAATCCGACACGAGCAGGCGGAAGGGTTCCTCGTCCTCCTCGATGGCGGAGAAGCGGCCGATCCTGTCGATGAAGACATTGTCCGTGAGGTCGTCGTTGACGGTGGAGACCTCGCCGATCAGCACGTCCCCGCCTTCCGCCCAGAAGGCGTGCCAGAGGCCGGGCAGGAGCGTCACGCTTTCACCGGGGGACAGCGCGAGCCGCCCGCCGGCGTGAAGGGTCCGCACCACGCCGTCGGTCGCGACCCGCACCTCGCGCTCGCGGTCGAGCCCGCCATCCGCCGCCTGCTCGAACAGTTCGAGCACAAGCGTGCCGCCGCCGCGGTTGATGATGTCCTCGGCCTTGATGACGTGGCGGTGCATGGGCGAAAGCTGGTCTTTTCGGGTGATCATGATCTTTTCCGCGTAGAGCATGCCCCGGCCCGCGGCCAGATCCTCCGCCCGGCCGTTACGCACCGTGAACAGGAACAGGCCGAGTTCGTCGAATTTCCCTTGGCCGTAGTCGGTGATGTCCCAACCCAGCCGGGCGTCGAGGATGCCCGGCTCGCGCCTTTGGCGCATCTCCTGGGGCGTCCAGAAGGCGAAGGGCGGCAGCGCGAAGCCGTGCCCGCGCATGAAGCGCTCACCCTCGCGGATGATTTCGTTGACACGCGACCGCTTCATGGAGCCCTCCCTGCCTGGAGCTCCGCAGATGGCCCGGAACCGGGGGCTTTGGCAAGTTCGCAACACTCCGACCGGCGCGTTACGAATTATTAAGGTTCGCGCTTGCCCGACCCCTGCCGGCGAATAAACTGGAAACGAATCGGTCGAGTCTCCTAGGGGGATAAGGTGGACTCGCAGCCGCACGAGGGTTCCGGTTTTGCCGGAACGCGGCCGCGTTTCTTTGACCTTCCCGCTTGAGGACGTTCCCGCGTCGCGGCGTTCGGCGTGGCCGAAGGCGCTTTTTTGGCGCTTCCGGCCCGCTTTCGCAAAACATGTGTCGTTTCGCCCCTGGTCGCCGTCAGGCGTCCGGGACGGGTTTGGATTCCGCGGCGTCCGCGCCGCGCCGGCGCATGATCCGAAAAGTCGCAGACTTTTCGGATCATGCGCTCAAACAGAAGGGCGCCATGCAAACGTCGCCGCTGCTCGACCAGCTCTTATCCGCGTCGCCGATCCTGAGCTCGATGACGAGCCCGATCGAGCTGCAGAACGGCGCGGCCTATGGGCTTCGGCTGCGCTCGCGAGGCGATCTCACGGCCTTTCTGACCGAGCTCGGCGAAGGCGTGGGCGCCGACTTCTACATGCTCCTGACCGCGCCGCAGGGCGCGGGCGCTGCGGAGGCCCGCATCCTCGCCTCCAACTGGGTGTTCGACGCGATTGAGCTTGCCGGCCAGGCGCTGATCGCGCGCATCGCCGCCCACTGGGCGGCAGCGCCCGGTGAAAGTCCCCGCGCGCTGAAGGCGGCCGCCGCGCCGGACGAGGGCGCGATGCTGACCGGCGAGGAGGCGCGGCTCCTCCATGTGCTGGGCCATGGCGAGATCTGGGCGCTCAACGTTCGCGCGGGGCGGCGCGGCTTCTTTCTCCTGTTCTCGGGCGAAGCCTCGGGCGCGATCCGCGCGGAAAACCTGGCCCGCGCGCAGCTTGAATGCGGCTACGCGCTGTCGCGCATGCCGGGCCTGCTGCTCGCGGCGGCGGCCGCCGACCCCCTGTCGGACCGCGAGCGCGAATGCCTGCTCTGGGTGTCCGAAGGCAAGACCACCGAAGAGGTCGCCCTGATCCTCGGCGTGGCGGCCAACACCGTGAACAGCTACCTGACCCACGCCATGCAGAAGCTGGGGGCCTCCAACCGCGCCATGGCGATCGCCACGGCCATCCGGAGCGGCATGATTTGAGCCCCGCCCCCGCCCGCAAGCGTTTTTCCCGCGCGCAGAGGATGGACGGCGAGGCTGTCCTCGCCGTCGCTCACGACCTCCGCTGGGCGCGCGACGAATGCCAAAGGGCGGCCGCAGGCCTCGGGGCCGAGGCGTTCGGCGTGTTCACCGTGATGGCGGGCGCCGAACGGCGGCTGGAGCCGCGAATGCTCAGTGAAAGCGGCGTCGCCCAAGCCTTTCTCGCCGCCCTTCTCGGGCGCTGGGACTCCGAGGTGGCGCGCCATGCGCTCGCCTCGAGCGCGCCGTTCTGGTGGGGGAGCGAGGCTTGCGAGCCGCTGAGCCTCGGCCGCCTCGCCTGGGCGGCGCGGGGCAGCTTCGAGGGCCTGCCCCAGCCGGGCCTCGGCTTTCCCTGCGCCTCATCGCGCGGGGCTTGCGGGGTCGTCCTGCTCTGGGGCGACGGCGTGGACGCGACCGAGGACGGGTGCTTCGCGCTGCACGCCCGGCTGTTCCCCGTGTTCGAGCTCATCGCCGCGGCGCGGCCGCGCGACGGTGCCGCTTTGCCCGTGATTTCCCGGCGCGAGCTCGAATGCCTGCGGCTCACCGCCCAGGGCCTGACCAGCGAGGAGATCGCCGAGGCGCTCAAGCTCTCCGCGCACACCGCCAACCAGCATCTGGCGGCGGCGGCAGCCAAGCTCGACGCGGTCAACCGCATGCAGGCGGTGGCCAAGGCGCTCCGGCTGGGACTGATCGACTGACGCGGCGGGGCCGCGCGCTTCTCGCGCGCCTCACCGACCATGCGCCGCGCGGCTGTCGGGCGGCGCTTCGGCGCGATCCGTCATCCCATAATCGCGCACCACGCCGGCGATCCGCAGGCGGTAGTCCGCGAACACGCCCCCGCGGCCCTTCGCCTGCGTCGCGCGATGGGCCTCGGTGTTGCGCCAGCGGCGAACCGCGTCCTCGTCGCGCCAGAAGGACAGCGACAGCAGCTTGTCCGGCTCGCTGAGGCTGCGGAAGCGCTCGACCGAGATGAAGCCGTCCATCGTCTCCAGCCCCGGTCGCAGCGCGGCGGCAAGGTCGAGATAGGCGTCGGTCTGGTCCTCGGCCAGCCAGACCTCGAAGATCACCGCGATCATGGCCGCACCAGGGATGCGTGGGGGCCGGAGGCGAGCCGCAGGAACACGCGATCCTCCTTGAGGATGAACCGCTCCCGCTTGGCGAACGCATAATTCTCGCGGCCGAGCGGGTCATCGCGCAGCCGAGCCCGATAGGCTTCGTAGGCCGCCAGGCTCTCCACATGGTAGACGCCAAAGGCCGTGGTCGCCGAGCCCTCATGCGGGCCGAAATAGCCCACGAGGTCGGCGCCGCAGCGGGGAATCGCCTGGCCCCAATTGCGGGCATACTCTTCGAAAGCCTCGGAACGGAAAGGATCGATCTGGTAGCGGATGAAGCAGGTGATCACGGCAGGGCGCCTCCGGGTCAGTGAGGAGCCGATCTTAGGCCATTGCCGGTCACGACGCTTCGGCTATGATCGAAGCATGAAGGACGGACCTGTCATCGCCACCGTGGCGGCGCTGCTTGGCGATCCCGCCCGGGCGAACATGCTGACCGCGCTGATGGACGGGCGCGCGCTGACGGTGAGCGAACTGGCCGAGGCCGCCGGCATTGCGCTGCCGACCGCCAGCGGGCACCTGTCGAAGCTGGAGGCGGCTGGATTGGTGGTCCGCGAGAAGCAGGGCCGGCACCGCTATTTCCGGCTGTCGGGCCACGACGTGGCGCAGGTGCTCGAGGCATTGATGGGGCTTGCGCAGCGGACCGGCGCGGTGCGCGTCCGGACGGGACTCAAGGACGCCGCCCTTCGCGAAGCCCGGGTCTGCTACGACCATCTTGCCGGGCAGCGCGGCGTTGCGCTCCTGCATGGGCTTACCGAACGAGGCTGGATCGACAACGAGACGGAGCCCCGGCTGACGGCGGCCGGCCGCTCAGGCCTGGTCAAGCTCGGCATCGATATGGCCGGGTTGGAACGCGGCCGCCGGCCGCTCTGCCGCTGCTGCCTCGACTGGAGCGAGCGGCGCAGCCATTTGGGCGGCGCGCTCGGCGCGGCCCTGCTGGATCATGTCCTCGACCGCCATTGGGCGCGCCGAACGGAAGGGCGCGCCGTCACGTTCACGCCGGCCGGCGCACGGAACTTCGCGGCCGTCTTCTGTTGGCCCGGTTGAGGATGACCGCCGCTTAGCCTCCGGCCGGCGCGCCGAGCCCTACCGCGCTTCCGCAGGCTCCGTGCGGCGGAAGCGGGCCTGCTCCAGCGCGTGCGCAAGAAAGCGCGTGTTGGCCTCTGCGTCCGGGTCGGGGCGGTCGAAGGACACATAGTTGACCTCGACGCCCGCCCGGTCGGCCTGGAGGTGCAGCGTGAACCACACGGTGGCGCCGAAGGGCCTGAGCTCCAGGTCGAGCGCGATCCTGGGCTCCTCGCCCCAGGCGACATGCGCCTCCCCGCCATGGCCGAGCTTGAGCGCGCCGGGCACGAAGAAGAGCTCGGCCGCAGACGCCACGAGATCGGCCAGCGAGGCGAAATGCTCCAGCCGGATGAAGGCCACGTAATCGGCCGCATCCACGAGCCGCAGCTCGGCCGCCACGGGCGCGATCGCGTCGGCCACGATGCGCTCGCGCGCCGAAGTATGGCTCTGCTTGATCATCGCGCTCCCCCCTGGCTCCTGCCCCCCTGCCCATTGCGGGCGAAGACGATCCGCACGAGCTCGGCGACCGCTTGGTAGAACTGAGGCGGGATCACGCTATCCACCGAAACTTGATTGTACATGGAGCGGGCGAGCGCCACGTCCTCGAAGACGGGGATGTCGTTCTCGGCCGCGATCTCGCGGATCTTCAGCGCGAGCAGGTCCTGGCCCTTGGCGAGCACCACCGGCGCGTCGTTCTCCTCGCGCACATAGCGCAGTGCGATCGAGTAGTGGGTCGGGTTGGCGATGACGAGCGTCGCGCGCGGCACGGCGGCGATCATGCGGCGGCGGGCGCGGTCACGCTGCACGGAACGGATACGGCTCTTCACGATCGGGTCGCCTTCGGCCTGCTTCATCTCGTCCTTGACCTCCTGCTTGGTCATGCGCAGCTCGCGCCGCCAGGAGAAGCGCGACCAGGCGAAATCGGCCACGCCGATCGCCGTCATCACGAGCGTCAGGGCGAAGAGCGCCCGCACGGCGATCCTCTGCACGGCGAACCCGAAACTGTCGGGCGGCGAGACGAGCCCCGTGAGCAGCTCGGCGTCGGCGCTTCGCAGCGCGAACGCCACCACGCCGATGCCGAGCGAAAGCTTGGCGACCGACTTGGCGAACTCGACGAGACCCTGGCTCCCGAACAGCCGCTTCCATCCTCCCGCCAGGGACAGCCGCGACCATTTGGGCTGGATGCGGCTCAAGACCATTGTGGGGCTGTGCTGCAGCACGGAGGCCAGGACGCCGGCGGCGATCAGAAGCAGGAAGAGCACGCCGAACACGCGGCCCGATTCGAGCGCGACCGTGAAGAACAGGCTGTCGAGGTCGCGCTTGCTTTCGAGCGGCCAGGCTTCTGGCTGCTCCAGGAACGCGCCGAGAAAGCGCCCATAGTCGCGCACGGCGTCCGCCGCGAAGAACATGGTGAAGACCAGGATGGCCGCGAACGAGGCGAGGATCGGCGCTTCGCGCGAGTGCGGCAGCCGGCCCTCCTCCACCGCGTCCCGGATCTTCTTCTCGGTCGGCTCCTCGGTCTTGCTTTCGGGATCCTGTTCGTCGGCCATCGAGGGTTATCGAACCTTCAAGCCGCCGCGGCGGGCGCTTCGGCGCCTTGCGCTGCGGCCGCGGAAGGCAGCTCGAACGCGCCGCCATTGGCGAGCCGGATGGCCGTCGAGGCGATCGTGCGGCGCGCCCGGGCGATATCCGCCGCGGCCGCCGCCACATCCTGGGCGAGCTCGGCCTCGATCATGCGCCGCGTGCGCGCGCCCAGCGCCGAAAGCGCGGCTTCCACGAGTTCAGGCGCAGCGCCGCGGAGCGCCAGCGTTACCAGCTCGCTCGACAAGCCGTCGAACAGCGCCACACGCGCCTTTTGCGGCAGAAGCGCGATGTCGTCGAAGGAGAAGAGCTTCGCGCGCACCCCGGCGAGGCCCGGCGTGCCGGCGTCCTCGAGGTGGCGCATCACGGCGTCGAGCACGCTCTTGTCCATTTCGTTGAGAACGCTCGCCACCCGCGCCTGGCCCGCGGATGCGTCCTTGGCGCCGCTCCCCGCCTTGAGCTTGCGCCCGAGATCCGTCTCAACGAGCCTGAGCGCCGCAGGCGAAGCCGGCGACAGGCCCATCATGCGGGCGATGACGAGGCCGCGCCGCTCCTTGTCCAGGGCCGCCAGCACGGCCGCGGCCGCGGCCGGCGACAGGTTGGACAGGATCAGGGCCGCCGTCTGCGGGTGCTCGGCGAAGATGAGCGCCGCCGCGGCGCCCGCGTCGAGCGCCTCGAACTCCGCCCAGACCGCTGCCGGCCCGCTCGCGCCGGCCGGCTTCGGCCCGCCCATGATGGCGCTGACCTCCTCGGGCGACAGCGTCTCGCTCAGCATGGCGTCGATTTGGTCGCCGCCGTCCATGAGCCCCGCGCCTTCCGTGAACTCCGCCTCGAACTCGCTGACGATGCGTTCGAGGTCCGTCTGCGGGATGGTGCGCAAGCGCCGCGCGGCGTCGATGAGCGAGCGCAGCTCCTCCTGCTTGAAGAATTTGAGGAGTCGGCTCGCCGCGGGCTTGCCCATGGCCACCAGGATCACCGCGGCCTTCTGGGTGCGGGTCAGCGCAAGGGAGGTGGTCATGGCGTCGTTCCCGGAGGTGAGCGTCAGGCGGCGGGCGGCGTAGCGATCTCGGTCAGGCGCACGCCGAAGCGCGAGGGATCGTCTTCGAGCACGGTGATCTCGCCCCGCGCGATCCTGCGGCCGTTGACCATCACATCCACCGGCTCGCCGATGCGCCGGTCGAGCGCCACCGTCGAGCCCTTGCTCAAGCCGATCAGTTCGGACACCGACATCTCGGCGGAGCCCAACACGATCTGCACGTCCACGGGGATGCTCATGACGACGTTCTGGGAGGCGGGCGCGCCAGCCGCGCCCAGGCGCGCGCCGCCCATGGGCGGCAGCACGCCGCCTTCGGACCTGCCGTCCCTGAACGCGCCGCGCAACTCCTCGATGGCGCGGTCGAGCCCGTCGTCGTCGGGGGCGGGCAGGGCGGCTTGGGTCATGGGGCGATCCGGGTAAGGGTTGGAAGCGTGAGACATGGTCAGCCGGGCGGCGCCAGGCTGTCGAGAAGGTCGCGCGCAGCGTCGAAGGGCTCGCCGACGCGCACGGTGTAGCGGGGTCCGAGCCGGCCGAACTCGCCGGAGAACAGGGTCTTTCCGCGCGCCGACAGCCGCACCTGAGCGGTCGCCTGCGCCTCGACGGCGAGCACCTGCCCGGGTTGCAGGGCCGCGATCTCGCCGAGCGAAAGGCGGCCGAGCGGCATGGCGGCCGACAGCGTGACGTTCGCGCGCATGACCTCGTCGCCCAAGTGCGCGCTCCAGTCCGGCTTGGGGCGCGCGAAGGCCGCCGCGCCGGGCGCGACCGGCTCCTCAGGCGGCCCCCGATGCTTGAGAAGCACGCGCTGGGGCATGCTGAGCAGGATCGCGCCGCCCGGCGGCCCCGCTTCCGCGCCGAGCCGGAAGCGAATGCGCACCGCCGGCCCGTCGCGCAGCGCCACGCGCGCGAGCGCGGCACCCGTGAGCGGCGAAGGCGCGGGACCGTCGAGGCCGAAGGCGCGGGGCCCGAAGCCGTTCACGGCGGCCACGCATTCGCCGAAGACCACCGCGGCCACGTCGCGCTCGATGGCCGAAGGCTCCGCGCCGACCGGCGCGGGGGCCAGGTCGGGGTCGGCGCCGAACATGGCGCCCACGGCCGCGCCCAGCGCGAGAGCGTCGAGGCCGAGCGCCAGCGCGTCCGGCGAGGAGGGCGAGGCGACGACGAGGAAAGCCGCGAGCGGCTCGTCGTGCCTGGCGGCGTCGGCGAAGCGGGAAAGCGCCACCTCCTCCACCGAGATCGGCGGCAGGGGCGCGGCAAACTGCGCGTTGAGCGCAGCCGCGATCTTCGGGGCGGCGCGCTCGGCCAGGCTCCTGGCCGCGTCCAGCAGGGCGCAGGGCTCGCCCGTGTCGCCCACGAGGCGCTCCACGATATAGGCGCGCAGGTCGGCGGGCGTCTGCGGAGCCGACACGTCAGCCGCTCGTCGAAGGGGAGGCGCCGGCCATGACCGGTCAGGCCGCCTTGCCCGGCATGGTCGATTGCTCCACCGCGTCGATGGACGGCCGCTCATAGGCCGAGATCGTCTTGCGGCCGAACTCGATCGCCACCTGCGGCAGCGAGCCGTTCATGTAGGCGAGCAGCGTCTGCTTGACGATGATGTAGAGGCGGTTGCGCTTTTCGCGCACCACCTTGATCTTGGTGGCGAGCGGCCCGACCACGCAATAGGACATGAAGATGCCCAGGAAGGTGCCGACCAATGCCGCGCCGATCAGGCCGCCGAGGATCTCCGGCGACTGGTCGAGCGCGCCCATGGCCTTCACGACGCCCAGCACCGCGGCCACGATGCCGATCGCGGGAAAGCCGTCGCTCATCGCCTGCATGGCGTGATAGGGCTTGAGGCTGTCGGCGCGGATGGTCTGGATCTCCTCGTCCATCAGCGCTTCGATTTCATGCGACCGGGCGTTGCCGATGATGATGATGCGGCAATAGTCGCAGATGAAGCTGGTCAGCTCCTTGTTCTTGAGGACCAGAGGGAACGCCTGGAAGATCGCCGACTCCGTGGGGTTGTCGATATGGGCCTCCACCTCCGAGCGGGACTTCGTCTTCAGCTCGCGCATCAGGCTGTGCAGCACGCCGAGCGTTTCGAGATAGTCCTTCTCCTTCGGCACCGCCTGCTTGAAGGCCTGCATGGAGGCCTTTCCCGTGTCCTTCACCACCTTCATGGAATTGGCGACCAGGAAGGTGCCGAGCGCCGCCCCGCAGATGATGACCACTTCCCAGGGCTGCCAGAGCACCTCCACATGGCCGCCCATGGCCATGAAGCCGCCGAGCACGCAGCCGAACGTCACCACCAAACCGATCAGGATGCCCACGCGACCTGCTCTCCCCGGGAAAACCCCGCCTTTCGGCTTAAGGAACGGGCCTTGCGTGGGGCTTGAAGGCGCTTCCCGCCGGACGCGGTCGCCGCGATTCAGCTTCGCGCAAGAGTTCGGGCATAGAAGTGGAGCCTGGCCCACCTTGGGCGGATGGCGGACCCGTGCTCAACACCAACACGAGCTTCAAGCTGATCACGCGCGACATCGAGCGCTCGCTCGACCGCGTGGAGCGTGACCCCGCCGTCAAGCGCGAGGCCGAGTACTACCTCAAGAACATCTCCAAGGTGAAATCCGTCAAGGATTTCCTGGCCGACGACCGGCTGTTCCGCTTCGCCATGAAGGCGCACGGGCTTTCCAACATGACCTATGCCAAGGCCTTCATGAAGAAGGCGCTGGAGGAGGGCATCGACAGCTCGCAAAGCTTCGCCAACAAGCTCGCCGACACCCGCTACCGCGACTTCGTGGAGACCTTCAATTTCGCCCGTCACGGCGAGACGGCAACCATCTTCACCCGCGCGCAGGCCGGCACGGTGGACCGCTACATGCGGCAGGTGCTGGAGGAGAACGCCGGCAGGGACAACGAAGGCGTGCGGCTCGCGCTCTATTTCCAGCGCAAGGCCCCCGAGATCGACAATTTCTACGAGGTCCTGGCCGACCCGGCCCTGTCGCGCGTGGTCAGGACGGCCTTGAGCCTGCCCGACAGCTTCGCCTCGGCCGACATCGACAAGCAGGTGGCCTTTTTCGAGCAGAAGCTCGACATTGCTGACTTCAAGGACGCGAAGAAGCTCGACAAATTCCTGGAGCGGTTCACCAGCCTTTGGGAGCTGGGCAATCCCTCGGCGGGCGCGCCAAGTTCCGCCGCCGCCACCCTGATCGGCCGGCCGGCCGAGTTCGGCGTGTCGGGCAGCCTGCTGCTCCAGATCCAAAGCATGAGGCGATAACGTGCAGAATGGCCTCTATGTCGCCTTGTCGGGCCAAGTCGCGCTGGAGCGGCGGCTGAACACCATCGCCGACAACGTGGCCAATATGAGCACGGTGGGCTTTCGGGCCACGGGCGTCCATTTCGAGGACCTGGTGACGGGCCGGGGCGCCGACGCGGTCGATTTCGCCTCCGCCGGCGGCACCTATCTGTCGGCGCGCCAGGGCGGCCTCACCCGGACCGGCAACGCCTTCGACTTCGCCGTCCAGGGCGAAGGCTGGTTCGCCATCGACACGCCGGCGGGCGTGGCGATGACGCGCGACGGCCGCTTCCAGCTCAACGACGCGGGCGATCTCGTGACGCTCGAGGGCCATCCGGTGCTCGACGCGGGGCTTGCCCCCATCCAGCTCGATCCGGCCGCGGGTCCGCCCGAAGCGGGGCAGGACGGCAGCCTGCGGCAGGACGGGCGTCCGATGGGCGCGATCGGCCTCTTCACCTTCGACGCCGGACCGGAGGTGCGGCGCTGGGGCAATTCGGGCGTCATCCCCCTCGGCCCGCCCGAGCCGCTCGTGGACACGCTCGATGCCGGCGTGCGCCAGGGCTTCGTCGAGGAGGCCAACGTCAACCCGGTGCTGGAGATGACGCGGCTCATCGCCGTGCAGCGCGCCTTCGAGGCGGCCGCCGCAACCGTGCGGGACACCGAAGCCTCGCTGGACGACGCCGTGAAGACGCTCGGCGCGACGCGCTAAGCCGTGAGCGCGTCAGCCGCACCCGCGCCGCTGCTCCCCGAGAACGCGCTCGGCCGCCTGGAGCTTTTGTTGGCCGCCTCGCTTGGCGATCCGTCGGCGCTGGTGCGCCGCGGCGGCCGCATCACGGAAGTGGCGGCCTCCTTCTACCGCGTCAGCGGCCTCGAAGCGCAGGCGCGGCTCGGCGACGTTGTGGAGCATCGCGGCGCGACCGGCCTGCACTGGGGCGAGATCTCCCGGGTCAGCCAGGACAGCGTGATCGTGTCGCCTTATGAGGGTGCCGCCGAAGCGGGGCTCGGCGAGTCCGTGTTCCGACGTGGGCCGCTCAAGCTCTTCCCGACGCCCGCCTGGCGCGGCCGCGTGGTGGACGCGCTCGGCCGGCCGGTGGACGGCGGCGTGGCCCTGCCCGCCGCTCCCGAAGCATCCTCCGCAAGCGCCGGCGGCGGCGGCGCGCCCCGCGCGCTGGCCCGCGCCCGCCTCGGCAAGGGCTTGAAGACCGGCGTCAAGGTCGTGGACATCTTCACCCCCATCTGCTTCGGCCAGCGGGTGGGCGTGTTCGCCGGGTCGGGGGTCGGCAAATCGACGCTGCTCGCCATGCTGGCACGCGCCGAAAGCTTCGACACCGTGGTTGTGGCCCTTGTCGGCGAGCGCGGCCGCGAGGTGCGCGAGTTCCTGGAGGACACGCTAGGCGCGGCGGGCCGGCAAAAGACCGTGGCCGTGGTGGCCACGGGCGACGAATCCGCTGCCCTGCGCAAGCGCGCGCCCCTGACGGCCATGCAGTTGGCGGAGCATTTTCGCGATCTCGGCCAGAACGTGCTGCTCGTGCTCGACAGCGTGACGCGCTTCGCCCACGCCGCGCGCGAGGTGGCCTCCGCCGCCGGCGAGCCGCCGGTGGCGCGCGGCTATCCGGCCTCCGTCTTCACCGAGCTGCCGCGCCTGCTCGAACGCGCCGGTCCCGGCTCCGAGCTTGCCGGGGGCTCCATCACCGCGATCGTGTCGGTGCTGGTGGACGGCGACGACATGAACGATCCGGTCGCCGACGCGGTGCGCGGCATCCTCGATGGCCACCTCGTGCTCAAGCGCGCCATCGCCGAGGAAAACCGCTTTCCCGCCGTGGACCCGCTCGCGAGCCTGTCGCGGCTCGCGCCCAAGCTGTGGAGCGCCGAGGAACGCGCGCTGGTGGGCAAGCTGCGGGCGATGATCGCCCGCTTCGAGGAGACGCGCGACATCCGGCTGCTCGGCGCCTACCAGCTCGGCGCCGACCCGGCTCTCGACCAGGCGGTGCGCCAGGCGCCGGTTATCTTCGAGGCGCTGACCCAGCGGCCGGACGAGCCGCATTCGACCGATGCACTCGGCGACCTCGCGCGTCATCTGAGAAGCAGGGAGGGCCGCGATGGCTGATCGGCGCCTGATCCTTCCCCACTTGTGGGGGGTGAGAAGCGACGACCGCAAGGCCGCCGGGACGCCACGGAGGTGGCTCCCCGAGCTTCGAACGCCCAGAGCCATGCGGAGGGCAGGGACCGCCGAAGGCGGTGGAGGGGACGCGCGCAAGCCCGCACAGGTGGCCTTGAAAAGCCCGCGCTGGGGGCGCGACGACCTTTCCCTGGCGGCGCTGGGCGTCACGCTGGGGCTCACCTGCGCGCTGTTTCCCTGGTACATCTTCTTCAACCCGGAAAAGTTCGGGCCGCCGGCGGTGGAGCTGGGCGGCGGGAGCGGCGAGGGCTCCGGGGCCGCGGGCCGCGCGCTTGCCGACGAGCGGATGAGTTCGCCGCTCGCCCTTCCCGGCCGCCAGGCCTTCCGGCCCGACGAGCTCGACCTTTTCGCCACGGGCACCACGCCCGAGGCGGAGGAGGCGCCCGCGCCCGACGCCGATCTCGACCAGCCCTTTCCCGCGGCGCCGCCCGTGTTCCACCTCGTCCATGTGGAGAACGGCCGCGCCCTGATCGCCGACGAGGCGGGGCTTTGGGTGGTGCGCGAAGGCGACGCGCTGCCCGACAAGAGTTTCGTTTCGCGCATCGGCGAGGAGGGCGGGCAGCCCGTGCTGGTGACCTCGCAGAACAAGATGCTCCGGCTGGAGGAATAGGACCACGCCTTCCCCCTTGCGGGAGAAGGCGGTTGCGCAAGGCCCGCGCAAGACACCCGGCCTAGGCTTTCGCCCAAGCCTGGAGGCCCGTGTGACCGACCCCGTCAACCTCTTCGACCTCGCCTCGCGGCAGGCGCAGTGGCTCGCCGCCCGCCAGTCCGCCGTGGCCGGCAACATCGCCAACGCCAACACGCCGGGCTTCGTCGCCAAGGACGTCAAGCCCTTCGCCGAGGTGCTTGCGCGCTCGACGCCCACCCCCGTCTCGGTGGCCGCCACGGAAGGCGGCCACTGGCGGGCCGAGCGCATCGCCTTCGAAAGCCAGGATCCCGCCACCGCCGTGCTGCCCTCCGGCAACACGGTGGCGATCGAGGACGAGCTCGTGAAGGCCGGCGAGGTGCGCCGCGCCTTCGAGATCAACACGGCCGTGGTGAAGGCCTTTCACCGCATGCTCATGATGAGCGCCAAGGGCTGACCCATATGGATCCGCTTTCGACAGCCCTCCGCCTGGCCGGTTCCGGCCTCGACGCGCAGTCCGAGCGCCTGCGCGTCGTCTCGGAGAACATCGCCAACGCCCAGTCCACGGGCAACACGCCGGGCGCCGAGCCTTATCAGCGCAAGACGGTCGCCTTCCGCGTCGAGCTCGACCGCGCGTCCGGTGCCGACGCCGTGGCGCTCGCCCGCATCGGCCGCGACGATTCCGCCTTTCCGCTCGAGCACCTGCCCGGCCACGAGGCCGCGGATGCCGCCGGCTACGTCAAGATGCCCAATGTCAACATGCTGGTCGAGATGGCCGACCTGCGCCAGGCCAACCGCTCCTACGAGGCGAACCTCCAGGTGTTCCGCCAGGCGCGCGAGCTGATCTCCATGACCATCGACCTGTTGAGGAGCAACGGATGATCGACGGCCTTGCCGCCCTCGGCCCCCTCTCCTTCCGCCCGGCGGCCGGCTGGAGCGATCCCGGCATGGGCGCAGCCGCGCCAGCAGGGGGCGCGGGCGCGGCCTCCTTCACCGAGGTTCTGGGCGCGGCGGGCGCGAAGGCGCTCCACACCATGCGCGGTGCCGAAACCGCATCGCTCGCCGCCCTTCAGGGCGAGGCGGACGCTCGCACGGTGGTTGACGCCGTGATGCGCGCCGAGCAGACGCTGCAAACGGCGGTCGCCATCCGCGACAAGATCGTGTCCGCCTATCTCGAAATCAGTCGCATGCAGATCTAACGGCGCGTGGAGTTTTTGTCATGAGAGCCTTGTCCATCGCCGCCACCGGCATGAACGCCCAGCAGACCAACCTTGAGGTCATCGCCAACAACATCGCCAACATCAACACGACCGGCTTCAAGCGCGCGCGGGCCGAGTTCTCCGACCTCCTCTACCAGGTGGACCGCCTTCAGGGCGTGCCCAGCCGCGCCGACGGCAGCCTCGTGCCCGAAGGCGTGGCGGTGGGCCTGGGCGTCAAAACGGTCGCCGTGCGCAACGTCCACATGCAGGGCGCACTGACCCAGACCGGCAACCGCTACGACCTGGCGCTGGTCGGCCAGGGCTGGTTCGGGATCGAGGGCGCGGACGGCCAGACGCTCTACACCCGCTCGGGCGCCTTCAACACCAACGCCGCGGGCCAGATGGTGACGGCCGACGGCCATGTGGTGCAGCCCGCCATCACGGTGCCGCCCGACGCGGTGGAGGTGATCGTCAACAAGACCGGCCAGGTCTTCGCCCGCATCGAAGGCGAGATCGACCTGCAGCAGCTCGGCCAGCTCGCGCTCTCGAACTTCGCCAACGAGGCGGGACTCGCACCCCTGGGCGACAACCTGTTCCAGGAGACGGCGGCGTCGGGCGCGGCCATCGCCGGCGTGCCGGGCGAACCCGGTTTCGCCACGGTCGAGCAGGGCTATCTCGAAAACAGCAATGTGGACCCGGTCAAGGAGATCACCGAACTGATCTCGGCCCAGCGCGCCTATGAGATGAACTCGAAGGTCATCCAGGCCGCCGACGAGATGGCCGCGGTCGTGTCCAAGAATCTGAGGTGACGCGATGAGGCGGCGTCGGCTCAACCCCGTTCTCGCGACCTTCTTGACGGTGCTGATCGGCCTGGTCGTGCTCGCCTGGCAGGCGGACGCCGCCGAGACCGCGCTCACGCCGGTTCGCGTCATCTATCCCGGCGAGACGGTCGAGGCGGACGCGGTGGAGCCGGTCAAGCTCCGGCGCGGCGCGAGGGTCCAGACGGCGGTTGCCACCAATCCCGTTCAAATCGCAGGCAAGGTCGCCAAGCGCACGCTGGTGCCCGGAAAGCTGATCCCGGTGTCCGCGCTGCGCGATCCTTTCGCGGTGGAGGCGGGCTCGACCGTGGAGGCGGTGTTCGCCAAGAACGGGCTTTCCATCTCGCTCTCGGCGGTGGCGCTGCAATCGGCAGGCGCGGGCGAGCAGTTGCGCCTGCGCAACGCCCAGACCGGCAAGACGTTTTCCGGCACGGCGCAGGCCGACGGCACGGTGCGGGTCGGGCCGTGAGGTTCTTCCGCATCCTTTTGGCCGCGGGCCTTCTGGCGTCGCCGGCATTCGCCGACGCGCCCGCCGCCTATGGCGCATCCCGCATAAAAGACATCGCTTCGCTTTCGGCCGCGCGCGACAACCAGTTGGTGGGCTATGGCCTCGTGATCGGCCTGAACGGCTCAGGCGACGGCTTGCGCAACGCGCCCTTCACCGAGCAGTCGATCCGCGCCATGCTGGAGAATCTCGGCATCGCGACCGAGGGCGCCGACCGGGCGCGCGCCAAGAACGTCGCGGCGGTCATCGTCACGGCCAACCTGCCCGCCTTCGTGGAAGGCGGTTCGCGCATCGACGTGTCCGTGTCCAGCCTCGGCGACGCCACCTCGCTCCAGGGCGGCACGCTGGTGATGACGCCGCTGCGCGCCGCCGACGGCGAGATCTACGCGGTCGCGCAAGGGTCCGTCGTGGTGTCCGGCTTTTCCGCCGAGGGCGAGGCCGAAACCCTCACGCGCGGCGTGCCGACGTCGGGCCGGGTGCCCAACGGCGCGATCGTCGAGCGCGAGGTGCATGCCGATCTTGGCTCCCTTCATGAGCTGACGCTGCAGCTCCGCAACCCTGACTTCTCTACGGCGGTCGCCGTCACCGACGCCATCAACGTCCATGCCGCGGCCCGCTGGGGCAAGGCGGTGGCGACGGAGGAGGATTCTCGCACGGTGCGCATCAGGAGGCCGGAAAAAGTCTCGGCCGCGCGCTTCCTGGCTGAGATCGAGAACGTGCGGGTGGAAACGGACGCGCCCGCCCGCGTCGTGGTGGACGAGCGCACAGGCACGGTGGTGATCGGCGCGGAGGTGAAGCTTTCGACGGTCGCCATCAGCCACGGCGCGCTGACCGTCCGCGTCACCGAGCAGCCCCGCGTCGTCCAGCCCGAGCCGTTCTCCGACGGCGAAACGGCGGAAGAGCCGATGACCGTGATCGAGGCCGACCAGCCCGACGGCACGGTGGCGGTGGTAGAGGGCCCCGACCTCGACACGCTGGTGGAGGGGCTGAACCGGCTGGGCGTCAAGCCCGACGGCATCATCGCCATCCTCCAGGCCGTCAAGTCGGCCGGCGCGCTTCAGGCCGAGCTCGTCCTGCAATGAGGTTCTTCATGCCGTTCCGGCGCGCCTTGCGCATTCCCGCCACACTGGCTTTGCTTCTCTGCGCCGCGGCCGCCCAGGCCACCGGCACGGGCGAGCCCGCCGGGGTCGCGCCCGCCCCCGACGCTGGCCAGAGCGAGGTCGAGCGCTTTTGCGGCAACATCGCCGATGCCGCCCGCGACCGCCGCCATGCGCTTCAGAAGGCCGAGATCGAGCGGCTGCAGGGCGAGCTCGACCAAAGGCTCTTGGCGCTCGAGGAAAAGCGCGCGGAATACGAGCGCTGGCTCAAGAAGCGCGACGACTTCATGGCGCTCGCCCAGGAAAACGTCGTCAGCATCTACCGCACCATGCGGCCGGACGCCGCGGCCGAGCGCCTGGCCGAGCTCCCCGTGGAGCTCGCCGCCGGCATCCTGATGAAGCTCGACGCGCGCAAGGCCGGCGTGATCCTGAACGAGATGGAGTTGAAGTCGGCCGCCGCCGTGACTTCCGTCATGGCGGCCGCGGCGGGGCGGCGGGATCCCTCATGAAGCCCCTCCTTCTCGCCCTCTCCGCCCTACTGATCTCGAGCGGCTGCGCGTCGCGCCAGCAACTGGCCGAGATCGGCCGCGAGCCGGCCCTGTCGCCCGTCGGGTCGGGCATTGATCCGGGCGTGAGCGCCGTTTCGCTCGAAGACTATCCCAAGGCCCCAGCCTCGCCCGTCAAGCGCTTCTCGCTCTGGGACGACCGCCAGAGCCGCTTGTTCACCGACCCCCGCGCGCTGCGCACGGGCGACATCCTGACGGTGAAGATCCGCATCAGCGACCGCGCCAAGCTCCAGAACGAGTCCGAGCGTTCCCGCACCGCCAGCCGCAGCCTGGAAGCGGAGGCGGGGTTCGACTGGGACTTCATCGACCTGCCCTCGGGCTCGCTGGAGGGAAGCATCGGCTCGGGCACCTCCACGGGCGGCGAAGGCTCCATCGCGCGCTCGGAGAACATCGATCTGCTCGTCGCCGCCGTGGTGACGGACGTGCTGCCCAACGGCAATCTCGCGATCCGTGGCAGCCAGGAGGTGCGGGTGAACGCCGAGCTGCGCGTGCTCACCATCGCCGGCATCGTGCGGCCCAAGGACATCGGCGCGGAGAACACGATCTCCTATGAGCGCATTGCCGAGGCGCGCATCTCCTATGGCGGCCGCGGCCGCCTGACGGAGGTGCAGCAGCCGCCCTACGGCCAGCAGGTGCTCGACACCGTGCTGCCGTTCTGACGCCCGCCATGGCCGCGCCTTCCAACCCGCCCGCCGACGCCGCGGTCCCCAAGAAGGGGCCGTCGCTCGTCGTGCAGGGCGGCGTTCTCCTCATGCTCACGCTTTTGGCGGCCGGCATGGGCTGGTTCGCCGGCGGCCGGCTCGGCCCCTCGACGCCGCCCGCGCAGGCGGCGTTGGCCGCGGGGGACGCCCATGGTGAGGCCGAGGGCGCCCATGGCGAGGAGCACGCCGCCGCGCCCGGCCATCCCACGATCATCCCGCTCGCGCCCATCAACACCAATCTCGCCGCGCCCGACGACGTCTGGGTCCGCATGGACCTTTCGCTGGAGTTCAGGGAAGCGCCCGAGCCGGGCCTCGCCGATTCGATCCACCAGGACATCCTCGCCTTCATCCGCACCGTGAAGCTCCACCAAGTGGAAGGCGCCAGCGGCTTCATGCATCTGCGCGCGGACCTCGACGAGCGCGCGAAGATCCGCTCGGGCGGCAAGGCGAGCCGCGTGCTCATCCGCACCCTGTTGTTCGAATGAGACGCGCGCTGTCCCTCCCCCTCGCCGCCCTGCTCCTGCTGGGCTCGGGCGCCGGCGCGGCGTGGGCGCAGACGGCGCCGCCCGCCCCGCCCGCGCTGGCGCCGGGCGGGTTGCCCGCGGGCCTGCCGGGCCTCGATTTCCTGGGCAATGCGGACGGCTCGACGGTCGGGGCCATCATCCAGATCTTCGGCCTCGTCACGGTGCTCTCGATCGCGCCGGGAATCCTCATCACGGTGACGAGCTTCACCCGCTTCGTGATCGCCTTCTCGATCCTGCGCGCGGGCATCGGCCTGCAGACCACGCCGGCCAACCTGATCCTGGTCAGCCTCGCTTTGTTCATGACCTTCTACGTCATGGCGCCGACCTTCGAGCGGGCCTGGGAGAACGGCGTCCAGCCACTCGTCGCGGAAGAGATCACTGAGGCGGAGGCCTTTGCGCGCATCAGCGGCCCGTTCCGCGACTTCATGCTGCGCAATGTACGGGAAAAGGACTTGGCCCTGTTCGCCGACCTGGCCCAGACGCGAGAGCCGGACGCATCGCCCGACGCCACGGACCTGACCGTGCTGGTGCCCGCCTTCATGATCTCCGAAATCCGCCGCGGCTTCGAGATCGGCTTCCTGATCGTGCTGCCCTTTCTGGTGATCGACCTGATCGTGGCCACCATCACCATGGCCATGGGCATGATGATGCTGCCGCCCACGGTCGTGTCCCTGCCTTTCAAGATCCTGTTCTTCGTGCTGATCGACGGCTGGAACCTGCTGGTGGGCAGCCTGGTGCGCTCCTTCAGCTAGAGCATCTTCAGGTTAGGCGGACCCCGGCCAACCGTCGAAAATGCGGCTAAGGGAAACCTGGAGACGCTTCCACGTAAGCGGAAACCTCTCCAGCCTTCACCATCCCGTCCCCACGCTTCCCGCTCGCCATTTGTTAACCCTGCGGCTTGAGGCTTTGGTCATGGGCCCTGTCTAAGGTCGCGTTCATGGCGGGTTGATCCTCTTTAGCAAGCGATCATGGGCATGATGCCGCTCCGTCATACCGGCCGATCCGG
>DASYHP010000017.1:0-3646 GCA_035998495.1 Mesorhizobium sp. | reverse complement strand
ATCGAGGCGGCCTTCTGCCGGCTCAAGGACTTCAGGCGCATCGCAACCCGCTACGACAAGCTCGCCCGGAACTTCCTCTCAGCCGTCATCCTCGCAACCCTCGTGGCGTTCTGGGTGTGATTGAGTCTCAGCCGTAGAGCAGGAGCGCCTGCGTCGGTCCCTGCCCTGTCCCCTGCCGTAGCCTACCTTCGTGTCTCCACTCTCAACGCCAGGGCAGGTCAGGGCTGGGGCTCGAGGCGCAGCGACAGGCGATCACAAGGTTTGCCGAAGCCGAGGGTCTCTGCATCACGGCCGAGTTCGTGGAGGTGGAAAGCGGAAAGGGTGCTGACGCCCTGGAGCGCAGGCCAAAGCTGGCGGAGGCGCTTTCAGCGGCACGCAAGCAGCGCTGTCCTGTGGTGGTGGCCAAGCTCGACCGGCTCTCGCGTGATGTCGCCTTCATCGCGGGGCTGATGGCCGCACGTGTGCCCTTCATCGTTGCCGAGCTTGGGGCCGACGCTGACCCCTTCATGCTGCACCTTTACGCAGCTTTGGCCGAGAAGGAGCGGCGGCTCATCTCGGAACGGACAAGGGCGGCGCTCGCCAGCCGCAGACGGGCCGGAGCCAAGCTCGGCAATCCCAGCAACACCGCGCAGGCTGCCGCCAAGGGCAGAGCCGTCTCGCAAGCTGAGGCCGAGCAGTTCGCCGCCTCCGTGCTGCCCGTCATCCATGCTGTTCAGCGCGCGGGCACCACAAGCCTGCGTGGCATCGCGTCAGCCCTGAACACCCGCGGCATCCGAACAGCCCGTGGCGGTAACTGGCAGGTCAGCAATGTGAGGAATGTGCTCAAACGAGCAGAAAGGCCGACCGACGCCGTCCAAGCCAGCGCCTCCCACCCTTTATAGGCGGGAGAAACCGGCCAAAGACTCCTGCGCGCTTGGTCGACCCCGTCCGCAAGCGTGGCTGGAACTTGGCGCTGACACGTCCTGCGCGTCGGGCAAGTCGCTGCTGATGGCACAGTTCGCCACGATGTGAGCATCGTGAGCAGATGCGCTGGCACGGGGAGAAGCTGCCGCGGCGGTGACAGACCCTGCTTGAGGGAACCCCGGCCACTTGCACCGGTTCTCGCACCTCGAAACGGAGCGAGCGATGATCCTCGAGGAGCTTTTGCAGCACCTGTTCACCTTGCCGCTGGGCGAAGCCCTGACGATGAGCGCCGACCAGTACTCGGCTTTCTTCGGCACAGGACAAAGCGAAGACAAGCAAAAGCGAGATGCAGCCCAGCTGGCAGAGCTCGCCGGCTGCAGCTTGACGTTTCTGCACGGCCACTACGCTTTTGCCCGGTTCACGCGCAGGGAGGTGACCGCTCGGGCCCGCAACGACAGGCAGGAGGCTTGTTTCTAGAGCTCAGCCAGTCCCGCACAAGGCAGTCGCCCTATCCAGGCTAGGCACAAGCACCCCCCCGCGATGTGCAACATGGAAGCCCCGCCCAGCCGAGCCGAAGTCGCCTCGCCTCATCGTCGTGACGGCGTTCGACCGTCACGAAGAGGGGGAGCTTCAGACGGCGTTCAGTCCGGCCGAGCAGCAGAGCAAGGATCGGGCGATCCGCATCGCCAAGGATCTCGCCCGCAAGCATGCCGGCGTCATTGCTTGGACCCGGGAAGCGCGACCGAACGTCGGTGAGTATGGCGAGCCCACGGTGCTGTACCAGCACGGCGAAGTGCCGGACATGGAGTGAGGACGTAGCCCTCGCCGCGGATCTCGGCAGCTCCACGCGGGCATGGTTTCTCCGCCGGCCCTCACTGACGGCTTGAGTGCGGACCCGTGGGAACCCTGGGTGCAGTCATGCCGGGCGCCTCTCCTTCCTTGAGCGCTTCCGGCGGTGGAACCCAGGAGGCTGGTGCAGGCTTTCCGTATCCTGAGGAGGCATCCGGCCATGAAGCTCAGATCAAGGGAGACCAACAGGTCCGTCAGTAGGCGGCGCGTTTCCGGGCTCCTGACAGGAGCAGTGCTAGCGGTCGCGGCTATCGTGATCGGTTTGTTTGCAGAGGAAAGCCGCTTCAACGATGGCGTCTTGTACCACGCGTCCGCGAGCAGCATCGGCACAAGGCTTCCGGCTTTAGCAACGCCCTAGGCGCAAGTGGTAGCTCAGTGCCTGCGATGTCCCGCAACGACAGCGCCCCGTCACACCCTGCTACCACCCTCCGCACGCTCATCAACGGCGGTCGCAGATTTGACTTGGCTCTTGTGCGTCAGCTCACTCTGAAGCTGTCCAGCCGCATCACCGATCCCCGTGTGTCGGCCCGGCTCATCAAGGAGCTTTGCGATCACATCGAGAAGTTGGCCGAGGGCATCCGAGATCGGGTAGATGACGCCTCCGAGAGGAGGCTGCGTCAGCAAGCTCATACAACCCTTGCTCGGATGATCGAGGCTTGTCGGCGCTAAGGCGCTATCTGTTGAGGCAGCTGGTCAGGCCGAGTTCCTGCAACTGGCCGACCGCATCAAGGCCGCCGGCTGAAGCGCCCATGAGCAGCCCCTGCGCTCGTTGCGCTCGCGATGGCCCACCTCAAGGTGAAGGCGGCACAGGCGGAGGTGGAGCGGATGATCCGGCGCGCCAAGCAGAGCATGGGCGAGCCATAGACGCACGAGATGCCCACGGCCGGCCGGAGCTGAGACGGGCGCATGGTTGGAACCGCTCGTTAAGGTCTGGGGGTCTAGGACGTTGCCGTTGCCGCTGTAGCTCAGTTGGTAGAGCAGCCGCCCTGTAAGCGGCAGGTCGCAGGTTCGAACCCTCGCCAGTGGCACCATTTCAACGCTTCACAAAATGCGCCCGCTCAGTGGAGTGGCGACCACCTCTCTGAAGAGCGAATTCCCGCACGGTCCTGCTTGCGCGTGAAGCGCGCAAAGATGGTGTCCTCGCCGATGAAGATCACGCTGCATCCGCATCGCTCGGCCAGAAGGGCCGCTGAGCGCTTGCGATCCTCCATCATCGCCTCTGCCTGGAACGTCGTGTCAAAGCCAACGCGCGAGAGGACCTCCGTCCAGCCTGGCTCCATCGCATGCATGCGCTCGCACAAAGCCTCAGGTGTCACGCGCCGGCTTACCCCTGCTTCGTTCGTGACGCTGCTTGGACGCATGCATCAGCCAGGCCAAGATGATTGTCCAACCTTTTTTGCCCTCAGCATGCGATTGGCGCAACGCCCCCGCTGCTCTCCCTTTCTTGGACCGTCAAACGGGGAGGACTGCATGCTCGACATCGCACAACCCAAACGGCCGGCAGGATATCTTGATTGCGAGATTGCCTGCTTGAAAGCTGTGGAGGCGGAGTTTCAGCGGCGGGTATTCCGCGCGGCTGATCCACTTGCGCAGAAGCAGGGAGAACCGGGTTTGCCGTTCTCTAAGAGTCCGACTCGAAACTCATGCTGAGCTTGCCAGTCGGCGGGTGAGCAGCAGGACCGAGGCGGCGTAGAGGAAGGCTCGGGCGGAGTTGATCGTGCCTTCGAAGTCCTTGGCGAGGCGTCGGCTGCGCTTGATCCAGGCGAAGAAGCGTTCGACCACCCAGCGTCGGGGCTGGACGGCAAAGCCGACCTGGCCGGGATGCTTGCGGACGATCTGAACGGCGATGGCGTTGGCGCGTCCGACCCGGTCGCCGGCGTAGCCGCTGTCGGCA
>DASYHP010000014.1:0-24417 GCA_035998495.1 Mesorhizobium sp. | reverse complement strand
ATCGAGGCGGCCTTCTGCCGGCTCAAGGACTTCAGGCGCATCGCAACCCGCTACGACAAGCTCGCCCGGAACTTCCTCTCAGCCGTCATCCTCGCAACCCTCGTGGCGTTCTGGGTGTGATTGAGTCTCAGCCGTAGAGCGGCTGTTCAGAGCGGTTGAACAGCTCGTAGAAGACACAGGTGTGCAGCGGGATGGAAACCGGACGGTGGCCGAGCACCGACGAGCAATGCCGAAGTGAAGCGGGAACCGGGAGCGCCTGAACCGCATCCCTAGCATTACAGTTGCGTTTTGCGTTTGATATGCGCTTCTCTTGCGGTGGCCTGGTGGGCGCGTCGCCAAGTTGACCATGCGATCACGTGTGGGTTCGATCTGGCGCTGTGCAAGCCGCATGGCCACGCGCCGGATCTCCTGGACCGACCACCGGATCAGGCTGCTGCCTGAGGGGCTCGCCTTGTTCTTTTTGGGGGCGGCAGGCTGTTGGCGTGGTGGCGCACGGCGGCCATCATCGCAAAGGCCAGCATCACAAGCGAGACATGCCGGTGCCAGCCATGCCAGGAGCGGGTCTCGTTGTGAGCGAGCCCAAGCTCTGTCTTTGCGGTCTCGAAGGCGTCCTCAACCACCCAGCGCCGCCCCTCAACGGCAACAAGCGTGCTCATCGGCGTGCCACTGGGGCACCAGGTGGTGAAGAAGGCAAGCTCGCCATCGGCAAGGCTGCGGCGGATCAAGAGCCCGCGTGTGTCCACACGCAGCGGATCCGAGAGCCACCAGCGCCGGGCTGCCGGCCCAGCAGCGGACACCTGGCTCGGCCCGCTCGGGCGGGCGGCAGCAAGCCCTCAGCCGACCACCTAGCCGAGCAGCCTGGCGCACGCAGCAGCTAGAGCCTGACAGCCGAGCACGAGGTCCTCGTCCCGGGTGTTCTCGTCCCAGTGATGGCTGATCCCGCCGACTGACGGAACAAGCAGCATTCCCGATGGCATCACGGTCGCGAGGATCTGCGCGTCATGTCCGGCGCCGCTGGGCATGCGCACCACTCGATCAGGCGCGAGCTCGCGTGCGGCTGCTTCCAGCGCATCCTGGCAGATCGAGCTCATCTCATGAGGTTCAGACCGGCTCTCCAGGTTTAGCTGGACCTCGCATGGTCCCTTTGCTTCCGCCTCAGCCCCCATCTCGTGCAGTGCTGCATCGATCCGGCTCAGCACGGCTTCGTCGGCATCCCGCACCTGCAGCATCACCTCTGCCAAGTCGGGAATGATGTTGGCCTGACCTGGCTCCAGCCGGATGTTGCCCACAGTCCAGACGGTTCGTTCCCCCGCCAGGCTCGGAAGCCGCTGATGAACGCGATGCAGCAGCTCAACAGCGGCAGCTCCGGCGTCCTTGCGGATCGCCATGCGTGTCGTGCCGGCATGGTTACGCAGGCCACGAAAGGTGATCCGATACTGCCATATGCCGACGATGCTGGTGACGATGCCAAGCGACAGGCCGTGCGCCTCCAGATAGTCGCCCTGCTCGATGTGCGCCTCGAGATATCCCACGTAGCGGGTCGGGTCGATGCGGAAGCGATCGCGTCCGGCAAGTCCCGCGGCCATAAGCGCTTCTCTCAAGGGAGTGCCGGTCGTTGCGCAGCGAGCCTCGTCGATCTCCGCTTCGGTCACTTCGCCAATGGCCGACCGGCTCCCCAGAAAGCTGCCGAAATGCCCCTCTTCGTCAGCCCAATCCACCGGCTCGACGGCAATGTCGGAGTTCCCGCTCTCGGCCGCGGCGCGTGCGATCTCCAGCGCGAACACCACGCCCATGGCGCCGTCGAGCCAGCCAGCATGGTTCTGTGAGTCCGAATGCGAGCCGACCAAAAGGCGCTTACGTGCGTACGGCCCCCGTCCAAGGATGTTGCCGATGCCGTCCATCTCCGGCTCGAGCCCCGCCTCACGCATCCGGCCCATGATCCACGCGCGAGCGGCCATGTACTGAGGCGAATATGTCGGGCGATGCACGCCCGTTCGGTAGGCCCCGAACGTTGCCAGTTCGCGCAAGTCCGACAGCAAGCGGTCAGGGTTGATGTCCAGCTTCATAGCCCGGTGAGGAATAACCCTGAATGCCTGATCAGCACTAGCCAGCCACCCCCGGCCGCGGCACCAAGTCTGGTCACGCACTAAGTTGGACCCTGGGCCTGCCGGCGGTCGAACTCGCTTTTCCCGCGCCACCCGTTGGCTGGCACTTCAAGCTCGGCCTAAGATGGTTGTCGCCGCGACCGGCCAACGGAAATCTCTAGGATTTGCTCACATCCTCGCTTCGAGGTTGTCGAGCACGCGGTAATATTGGCTAATCGTGAGCACAGCTAGTTTGCGGAATGCATGAAACGGTATCTCGTCTGGGACCGTCACCGGGAACGGTATCTCGTCCGGCGGCGCACCCGCCGCGAGCCGAGCAAGAAGTTTTCCGATGACCGTGCACGCCGCTACCCCGCGGCCGTTGCATCCAAGCGCTGTATAGAGATTGGGCGCCAGCACATGAATGTGCGGAGTTTTATCAATGGTGATGGCGACCTTTCCGCTCCAGACAAAGTCCAGTGGCGTCCCCGCCGCCTGCGGGAAGATGCGCCTGATCGCGGCTTCCAGCGTCCCGGCGTCCGTGAACTTCGGAGCCTCATCGACTGGAGATCGCCCGCCCATCACGAGCCGGCCTTCGTGATCGAGCCGGAAATACACAAGAAGGCGCCTGGTGTCGGCGACGCCCTGTCCGCCTGGCAGGATCGTGTCGCTGACGGACGCGGGCAAGGGCTTGGTCGCGACCTGGAAACTGGCAACCGGGATCACCGTGCGGCGGAGGCCCGGCCACAAATCATCCGTGTAGGCATTCGTCGCCATGATGACGCGACTTGCGCGAAGGCGGCCGCTTGCCGTTTCGATTTCCCAGGAGTCGCCTGAGGACCGAAGCTTCAGCGCCGGTGTTCTAGCGAATATCGCTGCCCCTTCCTCCGTCACCGCCCTCGCCAAGCCTCGGGCGTAGGACAGCGGCTGGAGA
The DNA here is from genome assembly GCA_035998495.1 of Mesorhizobium sp. Lineage (GTDB taxonomy): Bacteria > Pseudomonadota > Alphaproteobacteria > Rhizobiales > Rhizobiaceae > Mesorhizobium_B. The sequence continues at coordinate 21,399 of DASYHP010000014.1, read as the reverse complement.
AGTCCGCCGCGCGGATCAAACCAACCGCCATAATAGGCCTCGTTGCTCGACCCTATCAGTGCCGATATCTCCGTTCGGTCGAGAAGCCTGGCTCCAACGCCGCGCGCCGCCCACTGGCGGCAACGCGGCTCGACCATCTCGTCGAAAGCCCTGCGACCATGAGCTGCCTGTATCCACCCGTTGCGCTGAACATTGCAGGCGATTGCGTACCGGTCGATCAGGGAATAGACGAGGTCGGCGCTCCCGCCGAATTCGTCTGTTACTCGCGACCCGAGATCCTCTCCCAACGCGGCTTCAAGTTTCTCCGGATCGTGCTTGAGACCGGCGATTATCTGTCCGCCGTTGCGGCCGGAAGCTCCCCAACCGGGTTCGGACGCTTCTAGGACGACGACCTTCCGGCCCGTCTGAGCAAGGTGAAGGGCGGCGCTCAGCCCCGTATACCCAGCGCCGATCACGGCGAAATCAGCCGTCCGCTCACCATAGAGACGGGAATGGGGAGGCGCAGGCGCCGCCGTGGCGGCCCACAAACTCGCTGGCAGCGGCTGAGCCATCTTGAACGCCTCGTGGGCTGACTTTCTCGGGAAGAGGTCTCCCGCGCGTGGCGCGGAAGACCGGACGAGCGGACTACTGAAGCATCAGTTGGTTCCACTTTTCTTCGTATTGGTTCATATACTGGTAGGCATCCTTCTCGCTGATAATCAGCATATCGTTCAGGTTTTTTGGTGCCATGACCATGACCTCCATCGTCTCGGCGTCGGCGCCCTCGGTAACCGAAGCGAGCACCGGTCCGTAGGTTTTCAGTTCAAGGAGCTTGGCTTGCTGCTCAGGTGCAAGGCTGAAATTGATCAGCTCATGCGCAAGGTCGACATAGGGAGAACCCTTCGGGATCACGAACCAGTTCGACCAGGCGATGCCATCCTTGAAGGTATAGCCAATCGGTGCGCCTTCCTGGCCTGCCGCGAGGGCGCGACCGCTCCATACTGACGAAAGCGCAAGCTCACCGGAAGACAGGAGTTGGGGCGGCTGCGCCCCGCTGCCCCACCAGACCGAAACATTCGGCTTGATCTCCGCAATCTTGCTAAGGGCCATCTCCGCCTTCTCCGGCGTCAGCGGGTAGATCTCCTCCCGCTTGACGCCGGCAGCGAGCAAGGAAGCCTCGTAATTATAGTAGAAGTACTTGTAGAGTCCGCGCGGTCCGGGGAAGCGCTTCACGTCCCAGAAATCGGCCCAGCTTTCCGGTCCGCCTTCGGGAAACGCGGTGGTGGACCATGCCATGATCGTTGCGCCCGAAGATGTGGCGATGCCGTGCGGCGCAACCCAGCGCTCGTCGAGACTGGCCGCATTGGGGATCTTTGCGAGATCGAGTTCCTCCAAGAAACCCTCCGCGGCCCCCTGCCACACCGTGCGACCGCCGACATCGACCAGATCCCATTCGACACTGCCCGCCTCGGCCATTGCCTTGATCTTGGCTGTTTCGGTCGGGGAAGTGTTGATGATCTCGATACCTTTCAGTTCGGCGAAAGGATCGGTGAAGGCTGCCTTCTCGGCATCGGAAAGAGCGCCGCCCCAGGAGGTGAAGGTAAAAGGTCTATTCTGTCCGAACGCCAGGCGGGGAAGCGCCCCCAGGCCGGCTATTGCACCGGCGCTCGCCGACAGTAGGAATGATCGTCTATGCATCGGTTCTCTCCTCATTAGTTGAACTTACCGCAACCACGCGGGCATGATCGGGGCTCCAGGATAGGGTCACATTCGTTCCCGACCGAAGCGAACGATCGGTGATTTGGCGTGCGGTGACGGTCTGGCCGCCTTCGAGTAAGACCGTGTATTGGCTCAACTCGCCAAGATAGACTGTCTCGATGATCTGCGCCGGGACGCCGCCCTCGCCTTGGTTGAAAAGCAAATGCTCAGGACGCACGAGCAGGCTGGCGGGCCGGCCGACCTCGACGCCGGGAGCGGCAGGGGCCGAGACAGTTCGCCGAAATGCTTCGACTTCCGCCGTGGCCTTGCCTTCCGAGACGGCAGCGACCTTGACCGGAAGCAAATTGGATTCGCCTATGAAGCCGGCGACGAAGGAGTTCACCGGGCGGTCATAAATCTCATCGACCGACCCAAGCTGCTCGATGCGACCGTTCTCCATCACGGCGATGCGGTCGGAAAGAACGAGCGCTTCTTCCTGATCATGGGTGACATAGATCGTCGTGCGGCCATGTTTCTGATGAAGCCGGCGCAACTCTAGCTGGACCGTGCGTCGAAGTTGCTTGTCTAGGGCGCTCAGCGGCTCATCCATCAATAGAACGTCAGGCTCAATCACCAGGGCACGGGCAAGCGCCACCCGCTGCTGTTGTCCCCCTGACATTTTCTGGATCGCCCGATCGGCATATCCCTCGAGCTGTACGAGCGAGAGCACTTGGGACACCCGGCGCCGGGTTTCCAACCTCGGAACGCCTCGAACAACGAGACCATAGCCGATGTTCTGCCCCACCGTCATATGAGGGAACAGAGCGTAGCTCTGGAACACCATGCCAATATTCCGCAGCCGCGCTGGAACGCGCGTTATGTCGCGCCTACCAATCTCTATCCTGCCTGTCGTCGGCTCGGCATAACCGGCGATCAGATTCAGCAAGGTGGTCTTGCCCGAGCCCGAGGGGCCAAGCAAAGTCAGGAACTCTCCGGCATCGACGTCGAGATTCGTCGGCGCCAGCGCCTGAAACGGTCCGTAGCGCTTCGACACGTCCTTAAGCCGGAGCGGCGATCCTGAAGCCGTCATATTGTTGCGGGCTCCTTCCCGCGGCTGGCGAGTTGGGCAACCGCGAAGAGCGCGACCGCTAAGACGATCATCACTGTGGCAGCGACGGCGATCACAGGGGTGAACTCGAGGCGGATCGACTCCCAGATCTTCACCGGCAACGTCTTGTTGGAATAGCCAGCTAGGAAGACCGCCACCACCACCTCGTCGAAAGAGGTGATGAAGGAGAAGACGGCACCTCCGACAATGCCTGGCGTGATGTTGGGCAAGGTGATCGTCCGGAACACGGTCCACGGGCTTCCGCCTAGACCCGAAGCAGCCCTCAGCCAGTTCTCGTCAACTGCCCGAAGTGCAATGCCGACATTAATCACCACGAAGGGCAGCGCCAGGATCATATGGCCGAGGCTCATGCCGACGACAGTGCCGCTCAGTCCCACATCGAGCGCACTGCGATAAAGCGCAACCGCGGTCACGACGACAGGCACGATCATCGGAGCCAGGAAGAGCGCGGTAATGCCCGCCCGCCAGCGACCTTCCAAACGGCGCAGCCCAATAGCCGCGAGCGTTCCAAGAACCACGGCTATGGCGGTTGAAAGCACGGCCACATGAAGGCTGTTGACCAGCGATGTCTGCCATTCGGCGTCCTCAAGGAAGCGCTCGTACCACACGCCGGAATAAGCCCGCGGCGGCAGATAGATGAAGCTTGCTTCATTGAAGGAGGCGGGCACGACCGCTAGAATCGGGAAGACGAGGAAAGCGAACACGAGGCTCGCTGCCGCATTTGAGGCAATGCGCAGCGCGAGGGGCAATTTGCTCATTTCGCAAACATCCCCTTTTCCAGAGGAAGCAGCCGCGCCGTAAGTCCCATGATCATTAGGACGATGGCCAGAAGGGCGAGCGAACCGGCCGCCGCCAGCGACCAGGCGAGTCGATCATTGACGAAACTCGCAATCAGCATGGAAAGCGTGATGGCGTTGGACCCGCCCAGCAAAGCCGGCGTGATGAAGAAGCCCAGAGAAAGCAAGAAGACGAAGGTCGCGCCGCCGGCGAGCCCAGGGAGGCAAAGGGGGAAGTAGATGCGCCGGAACGTATCGAGCAACCCGGCGCCGAGGCCGTCGCTGGCGAGAAGAAGGCGCTGGTCGATGCGCGTCATGGCGCTGTAGAGTGGAAGAATCATGTAAGGCAGTAGCACGTGAACCATGCCGATCATCACGCCGACGTTGTTGAACAGCAGGGCAACGGGGCCATCGGTCAAGCCGAAACCCATAAGAAATCTGTTCAGCGGCCCGTTCCGCTCGAGCAACAGCATCCACGCAAAAGTTCGGACGAGAACCGAGATCCAGAACGGGAACAATACACCGTAAAGGGCGACCAGGAACCAGATGCCTTTCAGTCGGCTGAGCATATAGGCGACCGGCCACGCCAAGATCGCGCAGATCGCCGTGACCACGGCCGCCACCACGAGCGTATTGACTGCGACCTGTCGATAGACCGGGCTTTCAACCAGTGTCTGAAACGGCGCCAATGCGCCTGCGGGATCGGAGAAGGCGAGCGAGAAAAGGCGCGCAAGCGGAATGACAAACACGACCGCCAGCACCAGCATGGCCGGAGCAATCAGGAGCGTCGTTTGCAGACTGTTGCGTGATATCACGAAGCTTGCGTCTTTCTGTTTTCCGGTCTCAGACAGCCATTCAGGTCACGTCCGTGTAGACGCCGAGGCCCCGCTTGCGGATCTGCCCGCCGATCACGACACGCTGGATCTCCGAGGTACCCTCCCAGATGCGGTCGACGCGAATATCGCGATAGAGCCGCTCGACCGGGTTCTCCCGCATATAGCCGCGGCCCCCCAATACCTGTAGCGACTTGTCGATCACGCGCCCGCCCACTTCGGAGCAGTATAGCTTCAACGCGCTCGCATGTGCATGCACTTGCTTGCGGTCCACCCCACTGTCGATTTCCCAGGCCACGCGATAGAGCGCCGACTTCGCTGCGAAAATCTCGACGGCCATGTCGGCCAGCATGAACTCCACGCCTTGGAAGTCCCGGATGGGCCGATCAAACTGATGCCGCGTCGATGCGTAGTCGTTCGCGATTTCGGCTGCGCGCGTCGCCGCGCCAAGCGCGTGGGAGGCTATCTGGAGGCGAGCCTCCACGAACCAGTCCTTCGTCAGTTCCAGGCCCTGACCGACCGCACCCAGCAACTTGCCTTCATCGAGTTCGAGGTCATCAAAGCGGAGCTCGGCATGATCGAAAGCGAAGTTGTGCATGAATTTCGGCGAGCGTAGATGCACCATCTGTTCCGCGGGCTTGTCGACCAGGAAAAGCGTCGGCTTGTTCGGATCGTCATCGACATGCGCATGGACGATAACGAAGTCGCTCGCATTGTACGACGTCACGAACCACTTCTCGCCGTTCAGACGCCACTTACCATTCGTTCGGCGCGCGGAGGTCTTGACGCGCCGGGGATCGGAACCGGCACCTTCCTCACTGATTGCGAAACAGCCGCGCCGATCGCCTTGGATGGACGGCAACAGATAGGCTTCCCTTTGAGCCTGGGTTCCGAATTTCAGGCTGACCGGCGGGCGCCAGACGCAACTCCATAGGCCATTGGTAACCCGGCCAAGTTGCTCCTCGATCGCCGTCTGCTCGACCATAGTGAGGCCGAGTCCGCCCTCCTCCTTGCTGTGGTTGATGCCCGCGAAGCCCCAGTCGCGAACCGCCTGCTTGATCGCATCGCGACGTTCCACCGGCAACTCGCCATGCTCATCGGTGACGATCTCGAGAGGGACGAGAACCTGGTCACAGAATTCCCGTGCCCTGGCTGACAGTTCTCTTTCACGCGCGCTGAGTTCAAAGTTCATTTGATGCGTCTTTCATGCGTGTTGGGTAGCTGTCGAAGCAACGCGTGATGACCAGCGCGTCCACGGCGACGCAGCCCCGGTCCGAAACGAGCAGCGGATTGACATCCATCTCGTCGATCAGATCTCCGAGATCGGCCGCGAGCAGTGAAAACCGCGCAATCGCATCATGAAGCGCGGCCATGTCCGCGGGCGGCATTCCCCGACCGCCTGTCAGCAGCGTGTTAATCCGCAAGCCAGCCGTGATCGCCCTCGCCTCCTCCAGCGAAATCGGAGGAAGCGCCACCGCGCGGTCCTTGAGAACCTCGATCCATATCCCGCCAGCAGCAACCATGATGTAGGGGCCGAACTGGGGGTCGCGTACCAGGCCCAAGGCTACCTCGGTGCCTTTGGGAGCCATTTCCGCGATGACCAGTTCCTCTCCCAATCGCGCTGAGACGTCCGCATGAGCGGCTTCCACAGCAGCGGCGTCGATGAGCCCCAGCCGGACCCCACCAACGTCGGATTTGTGCTGGATCCCAGGCGCAGCCGTCTTCAACGCGACTGGGTAGCCAAGCGCATCGGCGGCTTCGACCGCCTCACTGACCGTTCTGCATCTGACGGCTTTCACGGTACTTAACCCATAGTCGGAAAGCATCTGGAGCCCGTCGAGTTCGTCGAGCGGAAGAGCTCCCGCCAGTCTTTGGCGCCATCGCTCCTGCACATTTGAGGAGACGGGCGTCGGCAGCGTTCGGGAGCGGCGACGTCTGTCCCAAAACGCCAGAAGGTTGCGAATAGCAGCAAGACCTTCCTTCGTGCCGTCGAGGACGGGGACGCCGGCTTCCGTAGTGGCGAGCGCCAGTGAACGATGGTTGACGGACGCATAGTTCGTTACGACAGCTACCGGCTTGTCGCTCTTTCGACTGGCCGCGATGATTGCGCGCGTGAAGCCATCCGCGACATAGGACCCATCGCGGATATCCTGGAACAGGACGCCGACTGATGTGTCCGGATCGGCGAGCATCGCGTCCATGCACGCTTCAACATGCGTCTCGAAATCGCGTCCCGAACCCCAGACATCGAGCGGGTTGGCAGGTTCTAATCCGCTGTCGAGGTGCGGCCGCAATCTCTCCAGCGTGCCCGTGGAAATTTCCGCGAAGCGGATCCCAGCGGCGAGCGCGAGATCTGCGACCATCTCACGCTCGCCGCCTGAATCGTGGAGGCTTGCAAGTCCTCCCGGCCCGGCTGGCCTTCGCGCGGAGAAGAGCAGGAGACTGGCTGCGAGATCATCGAGCGTTTCGACTGTCAGGACGCCCCATCTGGCAAAGAGCGCCTCATATGCGGCGTCATCGCCTGCAATCGCTCCGCTATGACTGGCCGCAAACGCGGCGCTCATCTCCGTGCGCCCGACCTTGAGCACGACAACAGGTACGCCAAGGCGGTCGGCTTTGGCGAGCGCTTCGGCGAAGCGTTCTGGCTCGCGTGCAGTTTCGAGAAAAAGACCGATGACTGTCGTGACCGGCTGATCGAGCGCCCAATCCAGGTAGTCGCCTGCGGTAGTTGTCAGTTCGCGGCCGCTGGAAGCACATATCGAGAACTTCAAGCGCTGGTCATTATATGCCAAGGCACTGAATGCCGATCCGGATTGCGTGATGAAGGCTATTCCCCCTGGCTTCATCGGAAGGGGCGAAGCGTAGCCCGTCACCCGCAGTCCAATCTGAGGGTTGCAGAAGCCCATGCCGTTGCCGCCGCAGATCGCTACGCCGGCTTCACGGGCGATCTTCGTCAGACGCGCGGCAAGCCCCTCGTCTTGCCCATCGGCAAGGTCGCAGCTTGCAAAGATCGTTATGGCTTTGGCACCGTGAAGGATTGCTTCCTTCAGTCCTTCTTCAAGATGCTCGTTGCCAATACCCAGAACCACATGGTCGACCGGCTCGGGCAGCGCCGCGAGGTTCGCATGACATGGCATGCCGTTGATCAGATCGTATTTCGGATTCACCGCATAGACGCGGCCCGCGTAGCCGTCCGCCGCCACAGCCCGCAGCATGGTGTTGCCCGGCGTGTTGATCTTTGCAGACGCTCCCACTAGGGCGATCGAGGTCGGCCTTAACAGGGCATCGAGCGGATGAAGCGTGGCGGACCCGATCTCGCGCTGCAGATTCTTACTGGCAGTGACAGTCATATGCGCGCCGGTTCTTTCCTGACCGAGCGCCGGCAGTCCTCAACCGCTCGGTCGCAATGCTTACGTTACGCCGGAAGGAGCCGCCCACACGCGCTTAAAATAATCACACCGCTATGAGTTGAAGTCATGGCAGGCGCGGCAAGTCGGAGCTTTCAGGCACCCAGGATTTGACGGCGCAGCATGGTCATTTCGTCCAGCAGCCAGTCGCGCACCAGAATTGCAGGCTTGCGCAGGGCTCGACGCTTCGTGGCGACCAGGTGATAGAAGTCCCCAGAGCGAAATTCCTTGCCCGCGGATGCTAATCCCTTTTGCAGCAACTCGTTTGCGACCACGTGCCACCAGCCGAGAGCAATTCCGCGCCCCTTGATGGCGGTCTGGATCACCAGCGTATAATCGGTGAAAGTCAGGCTCCGGCTGCCGGCCAAGGAAGGGTAGTCGTAGATTGCAAGATAGCGGTGCCAGGGAAGCCTGGGAGAATCCTGAAGATGAGCGAAGGTGTGATGTCGTAGATCGTCACATCCCTCCAGGCCTCCAAATTCGGCGAGGTAGGATGGGCTGCAGACCGGCAAGACGACTTCCTCAATCAGCGGCCAGCTATGCAGTTCGCCATTGCTGGGCTGGTTGTACCTGACCGCGAAGTCGACATTCTCCACCGGGCCTGTTGGCTCGCCGCGGACGAGCTGGAAGCGCAAGTCAATCTCAGGGAGGGCTTGGTGGAAACGATCGAAGCGCGGCATGAACCAATGCATCGAGAAGGCGGAAGAAGCCGAGAGCGTGACCGTTCCGGCGCCGCCGGCGCGTGCGCGGATATCATCAAGCGCGGTCTCAATCTGCTGAAAACCACCACCGACAGCCTCGAACAGCAGGCGGCCGTCGTCGGTCAATTCTATGCCCGTGGGAATGCGATAAAAGAGCCGGGTGTCGAGGTGGTTCTCCAGCCGTGCAATCATGCGGCTCACCGCCGATTGGGTTACATTGAATTCGCGTGAGGCGCTGGTGAAACTCAGATGACGCGCAGCCGCCTCGAACATGAAGATCGCATTCGGTGACGGAAGCATTTTGCGCAAACTCATGAGAGAAATCCTAACGCCGCCCGCATGCTGCTTCTAGCTGGATGGCGCTGAGAAATTTGCTCGCATCTAGTGCGGGGAATTTGATGCCTGCGGTGCGCAGAACTCCATACCTCACCGTGCGACGCAATCTGTAAAGCACGGGCACGATGTGTCGCGCTCGCACCCCACCCAGTAAATGTAGCACCTGCAAAGCAGCCGCGAGCAAGAGGCGCCAGCCGTGAAAGCAGGACATGAATTCGCGCAAATCGTCTCGCCCCGGGGCATGAGAGAGTCGATGCCGTCCTCGAATCGCTCCAGGTGGTGAGCACAAGGTCTAGCTGCGGACTCGCGCGCTTTGTGGGTCGTACCAAGCTCCGAACTGGACATCTATCGGGTAGCGCTTCATAGCGATCTCGACTTCCCAGTTGCCGGAAGCGAGCCCGACCTTCGTCACGCCTGCTGGATTGGTGACATAGCCCAGCCCCAACGATGCGTGAACCCGGTGCCCATAGGCGCCCGATGTGACAGAGCCGATGATTTCACCGTCACGCAGAAGCGGTTCGTTGTGGTACAGCATGGGCATGTCAGGCCCTCCGGCGAGCTTGACCTGCACTAACCGGCGCCTGACAGGCCCTTCGGCCTTCTGCTTCATTAGTGCATCACGCCCAAGGAAGCCGCCTGCCTTGTCCATGGCCACCGCGAAGCCCACGCCGCCGTTGAATGGGGTATCCTCTTCGCCGATGTCGTGTCCCCAGTGACGGTAGCCCTTCTCCATCCGCAGAGAGTTCAGCGCGAAGAAGCCGCCGTGCTTCAGCCCGAGGTCGCCTCCCGCCTCAGTGATCGTCTCATACGCATGAGCGGCGAATTCAGACTCAACATAGATCTCGTAGCCCAGTTCGCCGACAAAGGTCAGACGGCTGGCGCGAACCCGGGCGTAGCCGAGGTCGATCTCGCGGCTGGTCCCGAACGGGAACGCTTCATTGCTGAAATCCTCCGGCGACAAACGAGCCATGAGCTCGCGTGTCTTTGGCCCCATAAGGGCGAGCATCGAGAGTCCTGAGGTGATGTCGGTGAGATGGACGCTCGCGCCTTCGGGAATGTGCCCCTTGAACCATGCCATGTCCCGTCTCTGCGAGATCGCGATCGTCACCACCATGAACGCGTCTTCTGAAAGGCGCGTCACAGTCACGTCGGCCTCGATGCCGCCGGCCTCGTTGAGCCACTGCGTGTAGACGATCCGGCCAATCTCAACGTCGCAGTCGGCAGCACAGATCCAGTTCAGCGTCCTGAGTGCATCGGGGCCCTCGACGCGGTACTTCACAAAGCTGGTGTGGTCGAACAGCGTGACATTCTCGGCCGTGTTCCGGCACTCCTGCCCGACATTCGGAAACCAGCTCGGCCGGTAGTAGGAGTACTCAACGTTCGAGATCTCGTCGGGGGTGCCGTAGAAACCGGGACGCTCCCAGCCGGCAGTTTCAGTCATGAAGGCACCCGCGGCCACAAGGCGGTCATGGAAGGGCGAGCGTCGCACGCCACGAGCAGTGACGAACTGCCGACTTGGCCAGTGCATGTCGAAGTTGAGGCCAAGCGTCTCAACAGTCCGATGTTCGAGATACCGGCGGTTCCGCTGGAAGCTTTGTGTGCGACGGACGTCCACGTCCATCAGCTCGACCGGCGGGCGACCGTCACGGATCCATGCGGCAAGCGACCTGCCGACGCCGCCCGAAGAAAGGATTCCAAGGGAGTTGAAGCCCGTTGCGCAGAACAGGCCGGGGATTTCAGGGGTCTCACCCAAGAGATAGCGGCCATCTGCCGTGAAGCTCTCGGGGCCGTTGAAGAACAGTTGCATGCCCGTGTGTTCCAGAAGCGGAACGCGGTGGGCGGCCGCCTCGAGATGTGGGGCGATATGGTCGATGTCCTCAGGAAGCGTGTCGAAGCAGAAATCCTTCGAGATTCCCTTCTGCCCCCATGGTTTAGCCACTGGCTCGAAGAAGCCAACCAGCAGCTTGCCCGCATCTTCCTTGTAGTAGGTCCACTCGTCGCCCAGGAACATGACGGGAAGGTTGCGTGGAAGACCGGGTATGGCCTCGGTGACGACATAGAAGTGCTCTGCCGCGTGCAGAGGTATCGTGACACCTATCTCCGCCGCGAGGTCACGGGACCACATTCCACCACAGACCACGACAGTTCGCGCCTCGATCTTGCCTTTGTCCGTCATCACGCCGACGGCGCGCCCGTTCTCAACGAGCAGCTTGGTGACCGGTAGATCTTCGATGATGCGCGCTCCAGCCGTGCGGGCACCCTTGGCATAGGCCATGCTTACGTCGGCTGGATTGACCTGGCCGTCATGAGGAAACCAGAAGCCGCCGACGATGCCGTCCACATTGATTGGAGACCAGCGTTCCTTGATCCCTCCCGGGCTAACCGCCTCAACCGGCAATCCGAAATTGCGGCCCATGGAGGCGCCACGTGCGAGCTCCTCATAGCGTGCTTCGTTCGTGGCGATGCGCAGGGAGCCCCCGCGGCGAAAACCCGTCGCTTGGCCAGTCTCCTCCTCCAGGCGCCCGAACAGTTCACCCGTATACTGGGCCAGTTCAGTCATGCGCCGGGTCGCCCGCAACTGGGTGACGAGCCCCGCCGCGTGCCACGTCGTGCCGCAGGTCAGCTGTCGGCGTTCACATAGCACGACGTCGGTGATGCCGAGCTTCGTCAAATGGTAGGTCACCGAACATCCGGCGACGCCGCCCCCGACGATGACAACATCCGCCCTCGATGGAATGTCCATGCCGTTCTCCTTGTCTAGTCCAAATATCACTGACAACTGGGCGGCGGTGGCCGCTGAGGTATGGGTACGGAACATTCAAGCTTGGATGTATTCAGCTCCAGCCCCGGAGCGGCGTGATGCCGCCGCAGATGATGGAATCGACGCGAAGCGCGCTCCACGCACCAGTTTTGGCCGCCGTGACAAAGCGATTGCAGGTCCACCTGCGTGTTGCCAGCGCCTTCCACCCCGGCTGCTCAACTTCAGCTGGGGACGGCAGAGCCCCGCCCCCAGCTGAATTTGTCAGGCCTGCTCAAGCCAGACTTTGCCGTAGTCGGCTTCGAAGGTCGGATGCATCCCGTGGTTTTTCACGGCAGGAACAGAGCTGTTGTATAGCTTGCGCCAGTACGGCTGGATGATGATGCCCGAATCCCGCAGGATGATCTGGATATCTTTCATGACAGCTTTGCGCTCTTCGGCATCCGCGATCGAGAGCGCCTCATTCACCTTGGCATCGAACTCCGGATTAGAATACGCGGTTTCATTCCAGGCCTCCCCCGTTCGATAGGCAATGGCGATAACCTGAATTCCGAGGGGACGCATGTTCCAGTTAGTCGTTGAATAGGGATACTTCGTCCAATCGTTCCAAAAGGTCGAACCTGGCAGCACAGTGCGCTTGACGTTGATACCCGCCTCGCGCAACTGCGCTGCAACTGCGTCAGCGGTATTCTTGTGCCAGTCCTCCTCCACGCTGATTAGCTCGTGCTCGAAATTGGCTTGGCCCGCTTCGGCCATCAGCGCCTTCGCCCTGACTGGATCGCGCGGAATTCTGGGAACTTCGGCGTACTCCGGATGTATAGGGCAGACATGGTGGTTCTCCGCCGGCTCGCCGGCGTTGCCGTAGCCCAGTTGCAGTACCACAGCGTTGTCCACCGCCAGCTGGAGTGCGTTGCGCACCCTCTGGTCATCATAAGGCTTCTGCGTGACGTTGGTCCGTGCAACGATGGTCGAGGCAGTAACCACCTCGGACGTGACGGTGCCTACGCCCTCAAGGATCTTGACGTAGTCCGCCGTCGTCTCAAAGTTGGTGTGGACCTCTCCGGCCTCGAATGCTGAAACCATTGCCGAGGGGTCGGTGCCGTAGTCGATGAACTCCAACCCATCGAGGTAAACCTCGCCGTTCCACCACTTGCCGTCCTCACGCTTCTTGTAGACCACTTTCTGACCGACATCCCAAGACACGAGCTGGAAGGGACCGGTGCCGATCGGGTTCCCCACTAGATCCCGTCCGGTTTCGTCGAACGATCGGTGTACCAGCAGCGCGGGGTAGTCGGTGATCTGCGGGATCAGCGCGATGTCCGACTTGGTGAGCTTGAGCTTCACGGTCATGTCGTCGATCTTCTCGATCGCCCCTTCGCGCAGCTTGCCCGTGGCCTCGTCCACCAGCGTGCCGATGCGACCCGGCATTGAGTTGCCCTCAACCGACTTATCGGCCCAGCGGGTGAAGTTGAAGATTACGTCTTCCGCGTTGAACGCGTCGCCGTTGGTCCAGACCACATTGGGGCGAATATGCAGCGTGTACTCCGTGGCGCCCTCATTCACCTCCCAACTCTCCAGCAGGTAAGGCTCAAAAGTGAACTCCCGCGTGTACTTCACCAGCGGTTCGAGCATCTGACGCTCGGCGTTGGCGATTTCAGACCAGTCCGCGGTGCGCGGATCCTTCGCATCCTTAACAAACATCGCGACCTTCAGGACGCCACCAGCCTTAGGGGTCTCCTGCGCAGCCGCTTCCATAGGCGCGGAAAGGCCGATCATTCCGTATGCCATGGTAGTGGACGCGCCGAAGACGCTAGCCATTGCAAGGAACTCGCGACGGTCGACCTTACCAGTCCTGGCTTCCTCAGCCATTTTGACTATGTGGTCTGGAACCAGATCACCGTTGCTCTTGAAGATAATCATGTCTCTCTCCCATTGAATGTTCGCTGATCACACTCTTCCACTAGCGAGCGCCGATACTTTGACGCCCTATGCCCGCCTCCGCCTGCCCGTGCCCGACATGAAGGCGGCTTGGCCGAGCTTGGGCTTGCAGCCCTGTTGCCTTGCCAAACTCAGTTAAGGAAGCAGGACGCAGCCTGCTCATTAGAGTGACGCCAAGCCCCGGTACGGTGGGTACAAGAACAGTGCCGTCGCTATGGGTCTCGCACCTCTCACGAGTTGTCGCGAGCAGTGCAGACGGGCTTATGGAAAACTCCAGCACGCCGCCCCTTGGCACTCGGAAGAGGTATGCGCTCCAGCTGGAGTTGTAGGCGGGACGTCAAAGCTAGTCGCCTCCAAATGCAGGACATTGTGGTCGACGAGTTTCACTGCTGTGACCAAGGAGCGCTAAACCTGCCTCGCAACCATGCTAGGCGGATCACGGGCGGATTCATGAGCGTGCCCGCGTCCGGTCGGGGTCGTAGATCGCATTCCGGTGGAGCGTGCCCTGCAGGCGTCCGCTCTTTCCTTCCAGTGTTACCGGCTGGAGGTCCTCCGCGAACGCCGTCGCTATATAGCCTTGCGCCAACGCCTTCCCAACGGTCCAACCTTTAGCCACTGAGGTCACGTCGCCGACGGTCCGGCCGTTGACGGTGATCGGGTCACCGATAGCGATCGCTGCGTCCAGATCGTCCACCGCAATAAGCATCAGCCGACGGGGCGGGCCTTCTTCTAGTTGCCTCACGATCATGTCGCGGCCGACAAATTCTCCCTTGTCAGGGCGGATCGTCCACTCAAGCCCAGCCTCAACTGGCGAGTTGGCGGTTGATAGATCGAGGCCGTAAAGGGGGAACTTTTTTTCCATCCGGAGTGTCGCAAGAGATTGAAGTCCGCACGGCGCGGCTCCAAGCCCGGTGCCGGCCTCGATCAACTGGTCCCACATGTATTCCGCGTACTCAGCGCTGTAGAACAGCTCGTAGCCAAGTTCGCCGGAATAGCCGGTACGGGAGATCATTACGGCCGGAACGCTCGCCACGTCATCGAATACGAAGCGAAAATATTTCAGTCCCGTGGGCGAAAGGTCTGCGCTGGTCAGCTTCGAAAGGAGCGCGCGGGAGTTTGGCCCTTGCACAGATATGTAGGCGAACCGGGGCCCGTAATTCACGATCGTCACGCGATGGTCCCCCGCGTGGCTGACAAGCCAGTCGTGGACGACGAGGAACCGAGAGGGCGTGGGCGCTATCCTGAAACGGTTCTCGGACAGACGATAGATCAAGAGGTCGTCTATCATGCCGCCACCTTCGTCACAGACCGACGTGTAGACAGCAGCACCTGCTGGGATGCGCGCTAAGTCGTTGACGATCAGTCCCTGGAGGAACGGGACCGCGTCAGCGCCGGACACTTCAAGCAGGTATTGCGAATACACGTCGAAGAGGCCGACAGCCGCGCGTGCCGCATTGTGTTCGGCAGCGACGGACCCGAAGTTCACCGCTGCGGCGTACCCTATGCGGTCGGCGAACTCGGCATTCAGCGCCGCGTGTTTGTGAAAATAGGGCGTCCGACGTTTGAACAAAGATTTTCCTCCCGAGAACGGTGGCTCACCGCATTCGCTTGCCGTGGTCTTTCAGGATTTCGCGTGCAGCATTGTGTCCCGGGATGCCGGAGACTCCGCCGCCCGGGTGAGCGCTCGAGCCGCACTGATAAAGGCCCGGCAACGGGGATCGGTAATTCGCGTAATGAGGTGCCGGCCTCTTGAAGAACAACTGATCGGGCGCCAGTTCACCATGAAAGATGTGGCCACTTGGAAGGTTGACCCGCCGTTCCAGTTCATCAGGGGTGAGCGCGTCATACGCCGTAACGTCGCACGAGAATCCAGGCGCGAACCGGTCGATCGTCGTCATGACGTTCTTGACGAGGTTTTCCCTCTCGGTCGCCCAGGTCGAACTCTTCAGTGTGCTCGCTGCGTGGCCGCCGAAGAGATTGAGGACGTGCTTGCCGGCTGGTGCTAATGTGTCGTCCACGACTGTAGGCGCAACCGGCGTGATGAATGGCTCGGTAGAGTACCAGCCATCTTTTGCATCAGTATACGCTTTGTCGAGGTATTCGATGTCGGGCGCGATGTGAACGTAAGTTGGGTAGGTGAAACTCCCTAGTGCGCCGTCTGCGAGTGCCTTGGGCAGTCCGGTGTATTGTGGGAGGCGATCGCACGCGACATTAATCTTGAATGCAGAAGAGCGCGTTCGATAGTTGCGGATGTCGCGAACGAACTCCGCCGGCAGTTGCTTTTCATCGATCAAGCGTAGGAAGGTGACCGGCGCGGCAGCGTTCGAGGCAACGATCTTCGCGCGATATTCGCGCCCATTGGTGAGTGACACTCCGACGGCCCGGCCATTTTCGACGATGATGCTGTCGACCTCGGCGTCCGTCTCGATCTCCAGGCCCTTGGTTCGGCCGTAGGATGCGATCGCCTGCGTGATCGCACCCATGCCGCCCTTGATAAAGCCCCAACCCCCGGCACCCTCGTGCTCACCCATGATGTGGTGGATGATGACATAGGCCGAACCTGGCGTTCGCGGGCTAACGAACGTGCCGATCGAAGCGTAGTAGGCGAGCACCGCCCGAACGCGGCTATCGTCGAACCACTCACGCAAAAAATCCTCGGCGCTCATGGTCATGAGATCAATAAGTCTGTAAAGGCGCTTGCCGATCTTCCGATAGCGCCAAGCGAAGCTGGCCAGTTCCCTCACAGATCTCAGGTCCGTCCTGGACGGATCGGGCGGCACTTCGAACAAGAGCTTGCGGACGACGTTGGCTGCCTCGCTTATATATTTTTCGAACTCCGGATATATCTCCGCATCATGCTTGTTGAAGCGGCCGAACTGTCCCTGCGTTTTCGCCACATTGTCTGAGAAGACGAGGTAGTCGTCATCGAGTGGCGAGTACATGTCTGAGCAGGGCAGAACCTCCAAGCCGTGCTTTGCGAGCTCCAACTCGCGGATCACCTTAGGATGGAGCAAGCTCATCAAGTACGAGAACGTCGAGGCTCTGAACCCCGGATGGAATTCTTCTGTAACTGCCGCACCACCGATAATTTGCCGTCTTTCCAGTACTTTCACGCGCAAACCATTGCGCGCTAGGTATGCTCCGCAAACCAGCCCGTTGTGCCCCCCTCCGATGACGATTGCATCGTGAGCTTCAGCCAAGGGTGTCTCCTGTGTCGCGTTCGGACTGCCACCGAACGAGGCGCGTCTCGTGCTCAAGCATGACTTCGCCCGCGCCAGAGCGGATCTGCTTCAGGGCTTTGATGAGGCCGACATGATTGTCGTCGTCACGCACTGCCTCAGGCGCTCCGATCGAGGAGTGACCTGACTGTGCCTCGGACTGCGTAGTGATCCTACGGAGTGCCGTCCATCCGCCACCAATCATGCCACCTCCGACGATCGCGGCCCGCATTGCCGTTGCCGGGGTGCGAATGCTGGTACTACAAGTGCATCAACGGCGACGGCGCCCGATGAAGATACGACGATAGGGTTGACGTCGACCTCCGCGAGGTTGGTGCCGAGTGCGGCGCACATTTGGGAAAATGCCGCCAGCGCCCTCGCCGCAGCGGTCTTGTCCGCTGGTGGCTTGCCACGCACGCCGTCCATCAGGCGCGCAATTGGCAAGGCATCTATGAGTGCACGTGCCTTTCGTTCATCGAAGGGGGCTACAGCAAACCGGCCGCCTGCAAAGTATTCCACCAGGGTTCCGCCTGCTGACACCATGACCATCGGCCCAAAATCTTGATCTCTGACGCAGCCGAATGCCAATTCTATGCCTGCCGGGGCCATGGCCTGAACGATGACACGACTACCGAGCTTGGCTCGGAGGTCCTCGTACGCCGCACGAAGTTCCGGCTCATCGACGATACTCGTGAAAACGCCGCCGA
Organism: Mesorhizobium sp.; assembly: GCA_035998495.1. GTDB lineage: Bacteria > Pseudomonadota > Alphaproteobacteria > Rhizobiales > Rhizobiaceae > Mesorhizobium_B. The sequence goes on along the minus strand of DASYHP010000014.1, from coordinate 3,919 downwards.
GATCGCTTTTATGGTCAATTCCGATAGCGGCGGTCTTGAGAGCGACTGGGTACGAGAGGGCCTGGGCCGAGATCCTCAACGACTCCCAATCGTCGTGAATGGCGCTCTCGATACTGGGGACGCCGAATGCCGAGATCAGTTCAAGACCCGTCCGCTCGTCAAGACTAGCTGATGATTCGAGCAAACTGCTCCATTTCGCAACGACCGAGGGGTTCGGAGGGACAACCGCGGATGGCTTGGCGTCGCGACGGGCATCCGCCCAGTTCTGCAGTTTAGTCGCTGCAGCGAACATCGCTCCCACGCCGTTGATGCACGGAACGCCCCGATCTGCCAGTCGGTCTCCGAGGTCGCGATTATGCGCCTGGCCGAAGCTCGAATAGAAGAAGCAAGGTTTTGGAGTAAGTTCGGAGAGTCCTAGCGCGAGGTCGTGCAACCCCTCCTCGTAGATATAGTCGTCGCGTAGGTCGGCCTCGAAGCCAATCATGGAGACCTCGGGAGCAGCCGCCAGTGTAGCAAGCCCGCGCTCGAAAACAGCCGAGAACTCCTCGGTTAGGTCAGCGGCACAATCGAGTGGGTTGGAAGGCTCAAGCTTTGCTGGCAAAACTCCTGCGAGAATTTCTAAAGTCTCGGCAGAAAGCCGTGCGAGCGATGCCCCAGTGTCCGCCGCCACGTCCATAGCTAGTTCCCGGAGACCGCCGGAGTCCGTCACAAGCCCGACGCCTCCTGGCCCGGGCAGTCGACCGGTCGAACAAAGCATGGCCACATTCATCAATTCGTCGACCGACGCCACCGAGATCGCACCGCATTCCTCGAGCACTGCCTCGTACGCTGCCCACGAGCCTGCCAGAGCTCCAGTATGGGAGCGAGCCATGCGCGCGCTTTCTTCCGAGCGGCCGACTTTGCAGATGATAACCGGCACTTGGGCGTCGCGGGCCTGCTTGAGGCTAACGACAAACTCGTCCGGGTTCCGTGCCGCTTCCATGAAAACGGCGATTGCCTTCGTCGTCGCGCGGCTGGCCGCGTACGCGATATACTCGTCGATGCTCGCGCCGATCTCCTGCCCAGGGGACACTAGTAGATCGAACCGGAAGCGCGGATCATTCATCGCCAGTGTCGTGAACACGGACCCAGAATGGGCGATCAACGAGATACCACCGGGCTTGAGGTGGCCCGCGCCGTAGAAGCTAGCAACGCAGCCCTCTGGCACGTTAATGAACCCCATTCCTGCGCCACCGCATACCGGTATGCCAGCTTCGCGTGCGATGCTCCGCAATCGTGGCAGCAGCACAGCGCCCTCGGCGGTCTGGCCGAAGCAGGAGTCGAAGATTACAGCAGAGCGGGCTCCCCTGCGGATGGCATCCGTGAGCGCCTTCTCCAGGTTAGCGGCTCCGACGCCTAGGAGTGCGAGGTCAGGCGCCTCGCTAAGTTCATCAAGGTTGGTCAGGCACGGCCGGCCCAGTATCTCCGTCTGGCGAGGATTGATGAACTGGATTCGGCCGGAGTAACCCGCGCTGAGAACGGACTGAGCAAGCCTCAGGCCGAACGAGCCATCACGGCCTGAGGCGCCCACCACCACCATTGAGCGGGCCTCGAACATGGGGGTTAAGCGGTGTGCGCACCCCAGCTGGACCCCTGTCGCGACCGCGGCGTCCATGGTCACTTACCCTTGAACACTGAGCCACGCTTCTCGGAGAAGGCTACTGCCCCCTCGTTGAAATCGTCGGATTGGAGCATGCGCTCATAGTGCTCGAGCCCACTTTTCCGGACCCATGCCTTGTGGCTGGTCTCGTGCGCGGCTTCGACTGAGAGGTGGGCTGTGGCGCGCATGAACTCCTTGAGCGCTTTGGTCACAAGAGGAGCACCGCTGGCGATGTTGGCCGCAATCTCGCAGCAATGCTCGAGTATTCTTTCACGTGGCACAACGTCACGAACCAGCCCCCAGTGCTTAGCCTCAGCAGCGTCCAGGCGTCGGCCCGTCAGCATCAGATCAATTGCCACATTGTAGGGGACGCGCCGGTGAAGCTTCTGGATGGCTCCGCCGTCCGGCAGAAAACCTCGTTGCATCTCGGGCAAAACAAAATAGGCATCCTCGGATGCGACAATGATGTCGGCTCCGAGCGCAAGTTCAAAACCGCCGCCGGCCGCAACGCCGTTTACAGCGGCAATGACGGGCTTGTAGAGGTCAAAGTACTCTGGCAGTCCGCCAATGCCACCCGGCCCGAGATCAAAGCCTTTTTCGTTATCGTAAGCTTCACCCCGAGCCACAGACTTGAGATCCCAGCCGGCCGAGAAAATCCGCTTCGGGTTGTCAGCGCCGATGAGTACGGCAACCCGCAAGTCATCACTCTCGTTGAACTTGCGAAAGGCTTCATAGAGCGCCGTGCTGAACGGCGTGTCGATGGCATTTGCAGGCGAGCGATCCATCGTCACCACCAGCACCGGACCCTCGACGGAGATGCGCACCTGGTCGGACACACGATATCCTTTCTCGCGCAGCAGACGCCGGCGGGTTATTAATCGCTCTCATCGGGCAGCTTGACCGTGGGCCCGCCACCTTCTTCAGATTGGCTGAGATTATGAGGCGGCACGTTCAATTCATATGCGCCAACGGTTCATGGAAGTATGAGAAAATTTCATGAAATACTGGGAGCACATTCCACCGCTCAAGGCCATGCTCGCCGTCGAGGCTACCGCCCGTCTGGGGAGCTTCTCTAAGGCGGCAAGCGAGCTCAACGTGACACAATCTGCGATTAGCCACTTGGTTAGCCAGGCCGAAACCTTCCTCAACACACAACTGTTCCAGCGGCAGTCCCGCCCTGTAACATTGACCGCTGACGGTCGCCGGTATGTCGACGCGCTCGTGGCTGGGCTTAACATTCTCCGCGTGGAAGGTGAACAACTGCAGTTATCGTCGAAGTCAAACACGCTTACGGTCTCATGCAACTTGGCTTACGCGAACTTTTGGCTTTTACCTCGCCTAAGAGAATTCCATGACCTGCATTCCGAGATCACGGTCAATGTTGTGACCGCATATCAGGGATTGCCGCCTCTGACCAACGGCATCGACCTGTCGGTGCGTTTTGGTAATGGAAACTGGCCAGGATGCGTGGCTCACTTGCTGTTTGCGGAACAAATTGTACCCGTTGCGAGTGCGACGTATGCCGAAAGCCTCGGGCAGATTCGAAGCCCGTCTGATTTTATCAACCAGACTCTACTTCATGCGCGTGCCGACGACAAAAGCTGGTTCGATTGGCAGCAATGGTTCCAGCATTTCGGGATTCATGCATCAGGCAGTCTGCCCGGCCCGGTGTTCGACAACCATTTGATGATGATGCAGGCGGCGCTCGCCGGCAGTGGCATTGCCCTTGGGTGGATTGGCACTGCTAGTGAGCAGATAAAACGAGGTCAGCTAGTGGAGCTCTTTCCAGAGAGAATCCAAGCAAACGGCGGAGTATACCTTGTGTCTCAAGAAACGTCCGCCTGGAACAAAGCTGCGGAGCTGTTCGCCAGCTGGCTAATGTCGATGCCACGCCCGGCTTTCATTTTTGGCGAGGCCAGATAGAGCGCATGTAGACATTCGGTTGGTTGGAGTCGCACCAGGAGATACTAATTGCTATGTGATCAGCCGAAAGCGACTCGCCTGACAGAGGTATCGCGCAACAGCGGCTCGCAAGGCGGTTGACTTCCCTGTGGTTGCATAGCGGGATCCAGGTTGTACCTGCCGCGAGGTGGAGAATGTTGGATTTGGGTCCCCTCCCCACTACCATTGTCCCGCGGCTGTCCGGCGTCAGCACCAATGGGACAGATCTGAGGAGTTGAGGAAGGGAGGATTTCTGGCTCATTGTAGCTTTTCAAGGAGCGCAGATGAGACAGAAAGCCGGGCCGCAAAAGGCCCTTGCAGAACAGGTGGTCAAGGACA
>DASYHP010000008.1:0-14481 GCA_035998495.1 Mesorhizobium sp. | reverse complement strand
GAGGGGCGCAAATACAGGATGCTCAACGTCATCGACGAGTTCACCAAAGAGTGCCTGGCCATCCGAGTGGGTCGCAAGCTCAAGGCCACTGACGTGATCGACACCTTGACCGACCTGTTCATCTTGCGCGGCGTGCCCGGCCACGTTCGTTCCGACAACGGCCCTGAGTTCGTGGCCAAGGCCGTGCGGGAGTGGATCACAGGCGTGGGGGCGAAGTGTGCCTTTATCGAGCCCGGCAGTCCATGGGAGAACGGCTATTGCGAGAGCTTCAACGCCAAGCTCCGCGACGAGCTGCTCCGGCCTTATGTAGCAAAAGCACCAAGCGGTGCTGAGGGGCTAGGCCGCTGCATGTCAGCCGCAGCGCCCTCAGTAGTTTGGCGGAAGGCCGAGCCGGATACGCATGGCGGCTTCCGAGACTTGGAACGCCTCGGCCAGCGCCTTGGGATTAGTGCCGAACTCGGTGAGCGCCTGTTGGACCAGGTGATCCGGCATAAGGATGCGTTGAGCGAACCTATTGGCCTGGACCTCGACCCTGTTGGAAAGCCCGCTGCGGTAAAGCCCATCGTCGTAAAGCTCGTTGCCGATCAGGTTCGGGTGCAAAACGAAGTGTGCGATCTCGTGGGCAATGGTGAAGCGCCGTCGGTTGATGGAATGTTCCGCATTCACCTCGATGGCATAGCCCGAAGGGCCGGCAATCCCTTCTTCTGCCTGGAAGATGCGGCCTGAAATGTTGTCGGGCCAATCCGTCCGGCGGTAAACCGCAACACCCAAGGCCTCAGCCATCCGCACAACGGGGACCGGCCGCTCACCCTGATAGCGCTCAATGATGCGCTTCTGCTCCGAAATCAGGGTCATATCTCTTCCTCCGGCTGCCGATCTCCTGGCTTCACGTCGTTGTCCAAACCGGAAAGGTCCGGCCTTTCTGTGCGGGCGAGTGCTCCTTCGGCCGTCGCGCTTCCGAAGCGCTGAAAGACCTCACGCGCGGTCTCTTCTGCCCGCCGTTCCGCAGCCTCTCTAATGGCAGCGTAACCCACGAAGCCGAAGACCGCTAAGCCAATCGCGAGCGCTGCTAAGAACGCTTCGAAAAGCTGTAGATGCATCCCAAGTGCGACATCCCCGGTGATAGGCACGGGAACCACGTCAGGACGCCAAAAAGCACTCACCACTCCTAGGAATATAAGCCCGTTGAAGGCGGTAAACAAGAACAGAATGAGAACGGTCCACCTGGGAAGGCGGGCCTCCTCTCCCAGCCAATGGCCGATTCCGCGACGTTTGCGAGGCGTCAAAGCCGGACCTCCCGTGCCTCAATCACCTCTAGGCACTGGATCAGAAAGGCTGCTGAAAACCCTCCTCGGCTGATCTTGTTGTTGAGGTTCCGTTCCGTCTCGTGAACGTTGATCGCCGCCAGCTTCTCTGCAAGCTGGGCATAGGTGACGCCCTTTCGCTTCAACTCGGCTTTCAGGAGGTTCTTCGCCCGCGTCTCATATTCGACGGTTGCGGGATCGTCCTTGCGCGCCATGCGGGGAGGCTCCGATTATCATCACTTCTGATGATATACACCCTTGACTATGGCGACACAACACCGCATATCCAGTGCAGAACATCACTGGATATGGCGACATGTCTTCCCACTTCCTTCTCTCCGCCGAAGCCCGCACCCTGTCCCTCAAAGACATCTTCAAGGGCGGCGAAACCAAAGCCTACGCCACGTTCCGCCGCTTGCGCTGGCCCGACACGAAGGGCGAGGCTGTTTGCCCCAAGTGCGGCTGCCTGGACACCTATGAGATCACCACCCGCCGCAAGTTCAAGTGCGCGGCCTGCCACGCCCAATTCAGCGTCACGTCAGGCACGATCTTCGCTTCCCGCAAGCTGCCCTTCACCGACCTTCTGGCGGCAATCTGCCTCTTTGTGAACGCCTCCAAGGGCATGTCGGCGGTCCAGTTCTCCCGTGACCTCGACGTGCAATACAAGACGGCCTTTGTTCTCGCCCACAAGCTGCGCGAAGCCCTTGCCGCCGAAACCGCAACCGAACAGCTTGAAGGCGAAGTCGAGGTCGATGGCGCTTACTTCGGCGGCCACGTTCGCCAAGAGAACCGCGAGGAAGACCGCCGCGACCGTCGCAAGCTCGCCAACCGGGATGGCCGCCGCCGCGTCGTGATCGCCCTTCGTGAGCGCAAGGGCCGCACCCTGTCTTTCGTCCGCACCCGTGAGGCCGAAGGCGTCGAGATCGCCCGCGCGCGCATCACCGGCAACGCGGTTGTGTTCGCGGACGAAGCTTCACACTGGGATGCCTTGGAAGCTCAGTTCCGCGCCTCGCGGATCAACCATTCGGAAGCCTTCTCGGAAGGCCACGGCAAGCACACGAATTGGGTTGAAAGCTACTTCTCACGCCTTCGCCGCATGATCGGCGGTCAGCACCATCACGTGAGCCACCGTTACCTGTTCCAGTATGCGAACCATGCCGCTTGGCTGGAGGATCACCGCCGCCGCGCGAACGGCGCGAATGCGGACGCCCTGCTAGGCGGCGCACTGGCTCACCGCGTCAGCCGCGTGTGGGCGGGGTATTGGCAAAGATCAGAGTAAAACTTTGCCGCTTACCTTGAATCCAGAGACTTCAATCCCCAGAGTCTAGCGGTTTACGGAACGTAGGTTCAGTGAAACGAGGCGAGGCCGGCGGTGCGCTAACACCAAACCGGCCTCTTTTGGAAATCCACCTTGCGGTGGCAGTCGTGATCACTTGACGCTTAATTGGGTTCCTCCCCCCACAGTGTCAAGTGCCACACTGCCGCACCGCACAATCACGCTCAAGAAAGGCGTAAGTGGTTATGGCAGTTGAGAAACCTCCCAAGAAAACGCTTGTCGAGAAGTTGAAGGCCGGAGCGTCGGCCGCCATCGGCTTCGTCAAGGGCGTCGCGAGCTTCGACGCGTTCGCTAGCTTTAGGTCCGAAGGCAAGGAAATTACCTTCCCCATCGACTTCGACGGTGACACTGTTTGGGCAACTCAGGCGCAGATGGCGGACCTCTTTGGGGTCACAAAGCAGAACATCAGCCTGCACCTGAAAAATTTGTTTGAAACCAATGAGTTAGAGGAGTCCTCAGTTGTCAAGGATTCCTTGACAACTGCCGCCGACGGCAAGGCTTATCGCACCACCTTCTACAATCTGGACGCCATTTTGGCGGTCGGGTTCAAGGTGAACTCCAAGAAGGCGGTAGCCTTCCGCAAGTGGGCCGCCACTGTCCTGAAGGGTTACATCCAGGACGGCTATGCCCTCAATGGAAAGCGACTCAACAGTGACCCTGCCGCCCTTCTAAAGTTGGCTCAAGAGGTTCGTGCAATCCGGACCTCCGAAAAGAACCTGTATACCCAGGTGCGTGAGACGTTCGCGCATTGCTCCATCGATTACGACAAAGACGATCCAGCGGCGCGCACCTTCTTCGCCACCTGCCAAGACAGTTTCCACTATGCTGCATCAGAGAAAACGGCGGTGCAGCTTATTATGAGCCGCGCCGATGCCGAGGCACCCAACATGGGTTTGACAGCGCTTGGCAATCGCAAGCCAACTTCGGGGACGTTACAGTGGCCAAGAACTACTGCTCCCCCGAAGAACTCAAGAAGATGCAGCTTATCGGGGACGCTTGGTTGCTCTATGCCGAAGGCATGGCCTTGCAAGGTAAGCAGGTGTCGATGGCGCGACTTTCTGAGAAACTCAAGGAGCTTGTTGCTCAATACGAGTTCCCCGTCTTCCCTGGCTATGCAAACAACGGACCACGCCGCCCCGACGCAGACAAGTTCGCGAAGAAGCAGCTTGAGCTGTTTAACAGGCGCGGTGCGGCTCTCTCGCCTCCGGCCAAATAAGCCTTGCCGGGAGCGGCGCTTAGCACCGCCGCTCCCACCGCGCTTACGGCTCGCCAAGCGCCCAAAGGCACATGCCGCCTTGCTTCTCCACCATACGCACCTTGCGGCGTCGCTTGACCTGCCTGAGCGCCTGAACGGTCTTATAAACAACCGAGTTGCGCAGCGCCGTGTCGGTCGGGTCTAGCTCCTTCTCGACCATCACTCGCTCGGCAATCTGGCGCGTGTTCAACGGCCCTTGCGCCAAGTGACGTTGCGCGATGGCGGCGATCTCGCCTTTGTCGAAGAAGCTGCGCCCGGCAATGTAGGTCCGCTTGTTGGGCTCGGAGCCTTCCAAGATTTTGAGGGCAGCGTTGATGTGCGCCAGGTCGTGCTTGGCTTGGGCGATCTGCGCTTCGTAAGCCCGGATCGCACCCACAATCTCGCGCTGCTTGCGAGCCAGGCCGATAATGACAGGGGAGCGGTCATCCATACGGCCATTCTAGCCGTCAGCCGGTCGGCCCGCTTCCGCGATCTTGGTGCTCTTGCTACATAAGGCCGAGCTGCTCAATGGCGAGATCTTCTACAGCCTGGCCGAAGCCAAGGTCGTCATCGAAAGCTGGCGCAGGCACTACAACACCAAGCGCCCACACTCAGCGCTCGGCTACAGACCCCCTGCACCAGAGGCCCTGCTGTGGCCGGCTGCGCCACCTCGATCCGCTCCGCCGGCCACACCAGCCGTAGCTGCAAGGCCCGTCATGAACTAAGATCAACCCCGGACCACCTGATTGGGGCAGGTCAATTTTGGGGAGTCTCTGGAACGGTCGTCGGAAATTCATTGCTCCCTGATGCTCTGATATGGAATATCGGCTCTGCCAATCGGCACGACTCTCGGTCACTTTGTCGGCTTCACCCAAGCGGAGTTTCCCATGTTCTTGAACGCGCTCAAGGTGGTAGGCCTCGGCCTTGCCGCTACTTTCATCACCGCCCTTTCGGCTCAGGGCGAGCCAGTCAAGATCGGCAGCAAGAACTTCACCGAACAGTTCATCGTCGCCGAGATTTATGCTCAGGCGCTGGAGAAAGCCGGCATTGAGGTCGAAAGGCGTCTCAATCTCGGCGCCACACAGATCGCTCACGCGGCGCTCACGAGCGGCGAGATCGACCTCTATCCGGAATATACCGGCACCGCGCTCGCAGCGGTGGTGAAGGGTGAACTCACCAGCGATGCCGACCAGATCTACGCCGATGTGAAGAAGCACTACGAGGACCAACTTGGCCTGACGCTGCTGAAGCCGACGGCGATCAACAACGGCTACGCCATCATCATGCTTCCCGAGAAGGCGGAAGAGTTCAAGCTCAAGACCTTGAGCGATCTCGGACCGGCGTCCAAGGACCTGACCTTCGGCGCGGAAGGCACCTTCGGCGAGCGCAAGGACGGCCTGCCAGGCCTCGAAAAGGCCTATGGCATCAAGTTCAAGGAATTCGTGCAGTTCGCCAAGCTCGGCATCCGCTATAGCGCCCTGACCAGCGAGCAGATCGATGTCTCGTTCGGCTTCTCGACCGACTGGCAGATCGAGGACAGCAAGCTCGCCGTTCTCGACGACGACAAGGGCCTCTTCCCACCTTACTACCTCGTTCCGGTCGTGCGCCAGGACGCTCTCGAGGCCAACCCGAAGATCGCGGAGACGCTCGATAAGATCGCGCCGCTGCTCACAAACGAGAAGATGCGCGCCATGAACGCCGCGGTCGAGCGTGACCGCAAGGAGCCGGCCGAAGTCGCAGCCGAGTTCCTGAAGGCCGAGGGTGTGTGATACACGTTCCGTGGTCCGCGCCGTTCGTTGCGCGGGCCACACCATCTGCCGCGCAACGCATGGGCATCACGGGCCGTAGTTGACCTGGGCACACAAGAACGTCGGCCTGATCGCCGAGGCGGCAGGCCAGCATCTGCTGCTGTCGTTTCTTTCGGTCCTTATCGGATGCGCCATCGCGCTCGTGCTCGGAATCGTTTCGGCGCGCCGTCCGAAACTCTACGCCACCTTCCTGACAATCGCCGGGATCATTTTCGTGATCCCGAGCCTCGCATTGTTTGCCTTCCTGATCCCGATCATGGGGCTCGGCATGAAGCCGGCACTGACCGGGTTGTCATCCTATTGCCTGCTTATCCTGCTGCGCAATGTGGTGACCGGCCTGCGGAGCGTGCCGGACGAAGTGCTCGACGCAGCCGACGGCATGGGCTTCAGCCGCTGGCAGCGCCTGCTGCGGGTGGAACTGCCCTTGGCGCTGCCGCTGATCGTGTCCGGCGTCCGCATCGCGCTGGTGACGGTCATCGGCATCGCGACGGTGGCTGCCTTCATCGATGCGGGCGGGCTTGGCGCCATCATTCTGGCCGGCATCGACCAGAATTATCCCGAGAAGGTGATCGTGGGCGGCGGCCTCACCGCGCTGATTGCCGTCTCCTTCGATTTCCTGATGACCTGGATCGAGAGGCTGATGCTGCGCTGGAGACAGGAGTGAACCTGCTTTCCGAGGCCATCACATGGATCATCGAGCATCCTGAGCAGTTCAATCGGGCGCTTGGCCAGCATCTGCTGATGTCCATCACAGCGATCGTCTTCGCCCTGGCCCTCGGTCTTCCGCTGGCGGTTGCCATTCTTCGGTCCGGCAGATTGGCCGCAGTCGCCATCAATTCGGTCAATGGCTTGCGCACGCTGCCCAGCCTCGCGATCCTCGCCATCATGATGCCGATCCTCGGCATCGGGCTGTGGCCATCGATCGTGGCGCTCACGATCCTCGCCCTGCCGCCGATCCTGATCAACGCCTATATCGGATTGCGCGACGTCGACCGCGACGCGATCGAGGCCGCGACCGGCATGGGCATGAGCGAGCGGCAGATCCTGCGCAAGATCCGCATCCCCCTCGCGGCTCCGGCCATGTTCGCCGGACTGCGCACAGCCTCGGTGCAGGTTCTGGCCGGGGCGACGCTCGCCCCGTTCATCGGCGGCGGCGGGCTCGGCGACTTCATCGCTGTCGGCATCGCGGGCATGGACCAGTCGCGGCTGCTCGTCGGCGCGGTGCCGATCGCGATCCTGGCGCTCGGCACCGAGTTCCTGCTCGGCCGGACCGAGTGGATGCTGTTTGGCGAAAGAAAAGCCGCATGATCACGATGAGAAGCGTCACCAAACGGTTTGGCAAAACCGCTGGAGCGGCGGTGGAAAACCTCGACCTCGAGATTCCCGATGGCCTGATCGTGACGCTTGTCGGACCATCCGGTTGCGGCAAGACCACGACCCTGCGCATGATCAACCGCCTCATCGAACCGACGAGCGGCACCATATTCGTCGGCGGAAAAGATGTGCATTCAACCGACGCGGTACTGCTGCGCCGTCATATCGGCTACGTCATCCAGCAGGTTGGCCTTTTCCCGCACATGACCATCGCGCAGAACATCGGGTCGGTCCCGCGCCTCCTCGGCTGGGATGAGAGCCGGATCGACGCGCGGAGTCGCGAACTGATGCAACTCGTCGGGCTCGAAGCGTCGATGCTCGAGCGCTATCCGCGCCAGCTTTCCGGCGGTCAGCGTCAGCGCGTAGGCGTGGCGCGCGCGCTCGCCGCCGACCCGCCGGTGCTGTTGATGGACGAGCCTTTCGGAGCCATCGACCCGATCGCCCGCGCCCGCCTCCAGAACGAGTTCAAGCAGATCTTGAAGCGCGTGAAGAAGACGGTCGTGATGGTCACGCACGATATCGACGAGGCCGTAAGGCTTGGCGACCGCATCGCGGTCATGCGTGATGGCAAGATCGTGCAGTACGACTCGCCCGATGCGATCCTATCCAGGCCGGCGGATGCCTTCGTCGAGGATTTCGTCGGGGCCGACCGCGCGCTGAAGCGGCTTAGCCTGTTTCCGGCGAAGAGCATCATGGTTCTTGCCGGCGCGGACCCGTCCTGGCCCCGCGTCGCACTGGAAACCGATCTGCGCGACGTGCTCTCTTTGATTGTAGCTGCCAGAACGGAAGGCGCCGTGGTAGTTGACCACGCTGGCGTCGCCATGGGATCCGTGACCCGCGAAGCGATCCTGACAGTCTGATGTCCGCCAAAACTCCTCATGGGCTTGCCATCACCGGTGCATTCGTCGACTGGCCGCTCGATAGGCTGCGCGAGGTCGTCGTTCGGGCCGATCGGGCGGGCGTCGGGCTGGTCGTCCTGCCGGATAGCATCGCCCCGGCTCAGGGCGGAACGGGCTGGCCGGACGCGCTGATCCTGATCGGCTGGCTCGCGACGTCGACCGAGCGGATCAAGCTGATCGCGCGCGTTTCGAGCCTCGGCCATCAGCCCTACAACCTGGCACGACGCCTGGCCTCCCTCAACCTGATCAGTAATGGCCGCGCCGGCTGGCTTGTGGAGAATGCAGTTCAAAGCGCCGAGGACGCCCATGCCGCCTTCAGCGGCGCGTTCAGGCTGGGCGGCGTCGACCTCGACGAGCGGCATGGCGAGTTCCTGTCTATCGTCGAGAGACTTTGGACAACGAGTTGGGATGCCGATGCGCTGGTCATGGACAAGCAGGCGGGCCTCTTTTTTAGGCCCGAGGCGATGCATAACATCGACCACCACGGCCCTCACTTCTCGGTCCGCGGTCCGCTGAATGTCATGCGGTCGCCACGCGGCGCACCGGACCTGCTGCGCCACGCCGATCTGGAGGATGTCGTCCCCGTCGAGAACCCGCACGCGGCGCTGGCGCTTCTGGAAGACCCGCGATGAGCCGCGAGATGATGAGGCTCGGCGCCTTCTTGATGCCGACTGGGCATCATATCGCCGCCTGGCGGCATCCTGCGGCGGCGGCGGACGCCGGCGTCAACCTGAGCCACATGATCGAACTCGCCCAGACCGCCGAACGCGGGCTCTTCGATCTGATCTTCTTCGAGGACGCAGCGGGCGTGCGCGAGGGGCGCGTGCACCTGGCGGCGCAGACTGCGCGCTCGATCGGCTTCGAGCCGATCAGCCTTCTGGCCGCGCTCGCCGCCAGCACGACCAAGGTGGGCCTCGTCGCGACCGCCTCGACCTCCTACAACGAGCCCTATGCGCTCGCGCGCGCATTCGCGACGCTCGATCTGCTGAGCGGGGGCCGCGCCGGTTGGAATCTTGTGACCTCCGCCAGCGAGATCGAAGCCGCCAATTTCGGCGCACAGGGTTTGCGCGCCCATCGCGACCGCTATGCGAGGGCGAACGAGTTCGCGGAGGTGGTCACGCGGCTGTGGAGCCCGTCGGCACGGACGGGATTGGTCGGGCACGAGGGCGAGAACTTCGCTGTTCGGCAGGGCCTCGGGATTCCGCCCTCGGCGCAAGGCGCCCCGGTGATGGTCCAGGCAGGGTCGTCAGATGTCGGGCGCGACCTCGCGGCGCGGACCGCGGACGTGGTCTTCGTCGCAGCGCAGACATACGACACCGCAAAGAGTTTCCGCGACGACGTCAGGGCGCGCATGTCACGGGCCGGCCGAAACCCCGATCATATCAAGATCTTGCCGGGCGTGTCCCCCATCGTGGCGGACAGCCGCGAGGAGGCGCAGGAGACCTTTGAGAAATTGCAGGCGCTTATTCCCGACGAGGTCGGTCTGGCGCTGCTGGAGAGTTATCTCGCAACGGACGCCCTCAAGGGCCTGCCGCTTGAGGGACCGCTGCCCGAACTCAAGTCGAGCGAAGGCATGCAGAGCCGGCAGCAACTGGTCATCGAGCAGTCGCAGCGCGAGGGCATGAGCATCCGTCAAGTCGCCCGGCATTTCGCCGGCGCGCGCGGACACTGGCGCCTGGTCGGAACTGCCGCCGATGTCGCGGATGAACTTGAAGCATGGTTTACCGGCGGCGCGGCGGACGGCTTCAACGTGATGCCCGCCTATTTTCCCGGCGAGCTTCAAAGCTTCGTCGACCGCGTTGTGCCCGAATTGCAACGGCGTGGCCTGTTCCGCACGGCCTATGAGGAAACGACGCTGCGTGCCAATCTCGGACTCGCGGCCGTCTTGTGAGCAGCGTCGCCGGGAAAATCGTCCGCGACATTCTCGATCTCAACCCCTTTGAACCGCGCGAGAGCGAAATCCACGGGCTCGAACACGCCTATCGAGTTCAGGCTGAGGTGACGGCCCTGCTGCTTTCCCAGGTCCCGGACCGCCGGGTGGCCGGCTACAAGATCGCCTTCAACCGGCGCTCGTCCCTGGAATACTACGGCCTTTCCGAGCCGTGCTACGCGCCGCTGTTTTCGGACCAGATTCATGCAAGCGGCGCAGCGCTGCCCATCGCTCAATTCAGGGATCTTGTGGTCGAGCCGGAGATCGCCGTCCGCCTCAGATCTTCCCTCCGCGGAGACGAGAACCGGACGGCCGTGGCTGCCGCGATCGCCGGTCTGTGTCCGGCGATCGAGGTGATGGATCTGCGCGGCGCTCTCGCGCGAGACCCGAGCGCCGCGGCGGCCGTTGCGCAACGAGTCCATAGCGAGGGCGCCGTGATCGCCGTCGAATCACCAGGCGAGGCTCCAGATGTGGCTGACGTGGTCGCGCGGCTGTCCATCGATGGCATTGAGCTCGGAGCGGCCCATAGCTCTGCGCCGCAGACGCCGCTAGACGCGATTGCCTGGCTGGCCCTTTGTCTCGCAGCCCAGGGCCTGGCGCTGGAGGCCGGGATGTACATCTTGACCGGCGCGCTTCTGCCCGGCAGCCCGGTCAAGCAGCCGGGCCAGCTCGTGGCGACTATGGAGCCGCTCGGATCGGTGTCAGTGACGCTCGTTTAGCAACCCACCTATCGCGCTCACACTCCCGGGCAACCAGAGCCGTTCGTGAACCGCGGCGGCATCTGGCCCAGTGGCGCGGTCACGCCCCAGTGGAGGCGAAGCCACGCGAACGACGCTATGGACCAGTCCTGTCACGGGACCAAGCAACAGGCTCGGCTCGGTTTCCCGGCGGAGGTCGACCGCCTGGGCCGCCACCATCGCCTCGATCGATATCAGCCATCGCAGCAGCACAAGCTGCTCCTCGAGCTTGGCGATGCTCAGCACGGTGTTGGTCGCAAGGTCTTCCACCATATCTGAGACGACGATCCCATCGAGACTGGCCGGGGCCGCCTTGAGCCTGATTTCTGCATGCAATGCTGCGAGCGATTTCTGCATAGGCACGAAGCCGGCCGAAGCTCCGCCGACCGGGGACAAATATTGGGCAAGACCCGAGAGCCGGCCGGTCATCAGCTTGATCGAGCGCTGCACGGACGCTGTTGCCAGATGCGTCACCACGATGGCCATGGTGTCGAAGGCGAGCGCCAGCGAGGGGGCCAGGAAGTTGGCGGAGGAACTGATCTCTCGCTCGTGGAGAAACACGAGCGGGTTGTCCGCTGCCGCATTGAGTTCGATCTCGGCCTCGCGGCGCGTGACGGCATGTGCCGCGAGCACCGCGCCCGTCACCTGGGGCAGCGCACGGAACGACAGGGGGTCCTGAACCTTGACCGGGCTCCGCCCGAAGAAATCCGTGCCTTTCAGCGCATTGCGGAAAAGCCCGGCCGCTGCAACTTGCATGCCCCCTGCTCTGGCCGAGGCGACACGGTGATCGAACAGATCCGGGCTGGCGCCAAAGCCTTGGCAGGCGAGTGCCGCCGTGGCGACGCTGATCGCGATCAGATCCTCCACTGCAGCGACGCACAGCGCGGCGGTTGCGGCCGCGACCGAAGAAGCGCTGCCGATCGACAGCCCGTCCTTGGGTGCAAGCCGACCAGGGGCGAGGCCAGCGGCGCGCAGGGCGTCTGCGCTTTCGACGACGCGGCCGGCCGACCAAACCTCTCCCTCGCCGATTGCAGCTCCGGCGATGCTCATCGTCTGGACGAGGTCGCTGGCGCCGGTCGAGCCGTGCGAGGGGATGACGGGGATCACATCCCGGGCGAGCATATCCGCCAGCAGGTCGAAGACCTGCAGCGAAACGCCGGCTCCCGCGCGCGCCAGGCCGACCAGCCGGCAGAAGAGAACGGCGCGGCAAACCTCAACGGGCAGGGCCGGCCCCACACCGGCCACCCGCGCCAGCACCAGCTCGGCCTGCAGCGACGCAGCATCCTCGGCAGCGATCCGGTGGCCGACATTGCCCCCAAGACCGGTGTTGAGCCCGTAAACCGGGATGTCGCGAGCAAGATGATCATCGAGGATCGCGCGCGCCTGGCCCATCCGGCCACGGGCTTCCGGCGTCACCTGGATGTGCATCCCACCGCGAGAGGCCGTGACGACATCCTCGATGGTCACGGCCCGGCCGCCGAGCGTGAAGATGGTCATGCGCGGGCCGCGGTCACGCGTAGCGCAAGCGGTGGCCGACGCCCAGGCGCTCCGCCTTTTTCAGAAAGGCATGCCCAAGCGCGATATCGGACAGCGAAAGGCCTCGATGCCAGAACAGGTTCGTCTCATCCTCGTTCTCACGACCAGGCTTGAGGCCGGCGACGATCTGCCCGAGTTCGGCATGCAGGGTCTGCTCGGACAGCTTGCCGGCCTCGACATGGGCGCGCAACGAGCCGAATTTGCCGCCTTTGCACTGGCCCCAGTCGTCGACGACCAGTTTGCTCATGATGTCGGTGAGCGAGAGTTCCACCGCGCTCATCGTGCCATAGGGGACGACCAGCGCGCCGGGCTTGATCCAGGCTGTCTTCAGCATCGGTTCCGGCTGGCCGAGGCGCGAGGCCTCGACGACGATGTCGGCGCCCGCGATGCATGAGTGCCAATCGTCTGTCGCGACGACCCGCTTGCCGAGGTCGCGCGACAGCCGCTCTGCGAAACCGTTGCGGCTCTCGGGCCGGCGCGAATGTACCCGGATCTCATCGAAGCCGAAGAGACGATCGAGCAGGCGTACGTTCCAGTAGGCGGTGCCGCGCGCACCGATGTGGCCAAGCACCTTGGACCCCTTGCGCGCGAGATGCTTGGCGCCGATCGCCGTCACTGCGCCGGTGCGCATGTCAGTGATGCCGCTCGCATCCAGGATGGCAGTCGGCCTGCCGGTACGCGGATCGAACAGGTTTAGCACGCCGAACTCGGATGGCATGTCCTGCTTGTAGTTGTCGACGAAGTCGCCGACGACCTTCACGCCCGCCGCATCGATCTCGCCGCCAATCCATCCGCGCAACACATTGAAGTGTCCCTCGACACCCGCGCGCGGCTCGAGATGCATTCGCGGCTCGATCACGGTCTCGCCTCTGCCCTGCATGCCAAGGCTGGCTTCGATCGCCTCCAATATCTCATCATCCGAGAGCATCGCCGCGGCGACGTCGAAGCGGTTGAGATAGGTGAGATAGATCGGGTTCATCGGGCGAGGCGCTCCAGGTGCTTTACTCTCTAGCGCCCCACAGCTCCCGCAGGAATGCTGAATTTCGGTGACCTGACCCTCGAAGGTCCTTCAAGGTACGGCCAGAGTTCGCCGCGAGGAAAGGCAGGCTGGATCACGCGACGAGACGCACGCAGAAGAGCAGACCATCGCGGTCCTCCGAGAGCATGAGGCAGGCACGCACACGGCTGACCTTTGGCGCGAAAGGAACTCAAGAGACAACCGCTTCAGAGGCGGTGTTCGTTCACGGTGTTCTCCGTCCAAGCGGTGGCGCCGCAAACTGACATGGACTGCCGCAGCCAAAAAGCCCAACAAGTTCAACGGTGGTGCAGCTCAGGTTGGAATGGACCAAGTCCACGGCTTTGGAGAGTGTGGGCCCGGAGAGAGCGAGAATGGCTCCGTTCGGCATGGTGGCCAACCAGAGCCAGGCAGCAAAACGCCCGCAAAACCGCGGGCTTTGAGGGTAGGGCAGACGCCCCGGAGAATGTCTGGCGGAGCCGGACTGGTGGAGCTGAGGGAACCCAAATCCAACCTTCTCCGGCTCGTCACGTATGCAACCTGCATCGCGGAGTAAAACTCAAGGTAGAGCTCTCGTCAAACTGCCCTTTGACATTGCGTCAGGCGAGCTCCGGTTCCTCCGGGGTAAACTGAATGCCAGCGCGTTTCCCATTGCGCCAGCGCGCTACTGCCTTATGGCCCCTCCGCTCGAACGGAAGGTACAGTAAAAATTCCTTTGACAACTCCACGCCATCCAGCAGCTCAAGCTCGGCGCCTTCCGCGTGCATGTTGCGCACGAGGCAGGATGTCTCGGAATCGCTGTTGCCTATGAGAATGACTGCCCCCTTGAGCACGCGCTCCCGAGGCATCCCAGGTTTGAAAATCGGAGAAGATCCCATCTTGTTTCGTTCCCAGTTCTCAGTTCCGCTTGAACTCTTATGTCTTGTTCCAGCTTGTCGATCGTGACCAGCTCAGATCCTAACTGGCTACGCGCCAGCCCTGCGTGAGTACAAAGGACTCAAAGGCCTGAGCGTTCATTGGGCGAGCTAAGGCGTAGCCCTGCAGCACGTCGCAACCCAGGCTTCGCATAATCATTGCGTGCTCCATTGTCTCGACTCCCTCGGCCACGACGTCGATCCCCAGCGAGTTTCCGATCTCGATGAGTGAGGCCACAAGCTGCCGCTGCTTTTTGGAGGTGGTGACAGGTTCCACCAGCTGGCGAGCGACCTTGAGGCGGCGGGGCTGCAGCTTGAGCAGGCTGACGATCGATGCATGGCCTGTGCCAAAATCGTCGATCTCCAGATCGATCCCGAGTCTCCGAAGCTGCTC
>DASYHP010000101.1:0-2263 GCA_035998495.1 Mesorhizobium sp. | reverse complement strand
CTGGGCCAGCCTCAACCAGACGGTGGCGGCGCTGCGCTTCTTCTACGGCGTGACGCTGGGACGGCCGGAGATCCCGGAGCGGATCGCCTACGCCCGGGAGCCGAGCCGGCTGCCCTTGGTGCTGAGCGCGGACGAGGTGGTGCGCTTCCTCGAGGCGGTGCCGGGACTGCGCAACCGGGCGGCCCTGACCACCGCCTACGCCGCCGGCCTGCGGGTGTCCGAGGTGGTCGCGCTCAAGATCCCCGACATCGACAGCGGGCGCATGCTGATCCGCGTCGAACAGGGCAAGGGCGGCAAGGACCGCTACGTCATGCTCTCGCCGCAGCTGCTCGACATCCTGCGCACCTACTGGCGCCTCGCCCGGCCCGAGCTGTGGCTGTTCCCCGGCCGCGCCGAGCGGCCGATCGAGCCCTGCGTGCTGCATGCCGCCTGCCGCTCGGCCTCCCGTGCGGCAGGCCTTGACAAGCGCGTCACCGTGCACACCCTGCGGCACAGCTTCGCCACCCACCTGCTGGAGGGCGGCACCGACATCCGCATCATCCAGGTGCTGCTCGGCCACCACAACCTGTCGACCACCGCGCGCTACACCCAGGTCGCCAGCACGACCATCGCGCGGACCGCGAGCCCGCTCGACCGGCTGTCCCTGATGGTGGTGCCGCCGGCGCCCTGAGGCCGCGGCCATGGCGCGGGGATTGGAGGTGGCGGACATCTTCCGCCGCCACGGCGAGGACTGGCGCGCCGCCCAGCAGCAGGCGCTCGACCGCGGCCAGCGGCGCGTGATGGGCGCCATCGAGGCTTGCCGCACGGACCGCCTTGGCGGCCACGCCGAGGCCTGCGCCGACTGCGGCAGCCTGCGCATCTCCTACAACTCCTGCCGCAACCGGCACTGTCCGAAGTGCCAAGGCCTCGCCCGCGCCCGCTGGCTGGCGGACCGACAGGCCGAGTTGCTACCAGTCCCCTACTTCCACGTCGTCTTCACCGTGGCAGCCGAGATCGGCGCCATCGCCTTGCAGAACAAGGCCGTCGTCTACGACATCCTGTTCAAGGCGACCGCCGAGACGCTGCGCACCATCGCCGCCTCGCCGCGGCACCTCGGTGCCGAGATCGGCGTCGTCGCCGTGCTGCACAGCTGGGGCCAGGCGCTGCAGCACCATCCGCACCTGCATTGCATCGTCCCCGCCGGTGGCCTGGCGCCGGACGGTGAGCGCTGGGTTGCCTGCCGGCCGGGCTTCTTCCTGCCGGTCAAGGTGCTGTCGCGGCTGTTCCGCCGCCTGTTCCTCGAGCGGATGGCCGCGGCGCACGCCGCCGGCAGCCTGGCCTTCTTCGGCGAGTTGGCCGGCCTCGCCGATGGCGCCGCTTTCGCACGCCACCTCGCATCGCTGCGCCACGCCAACTGGGTGGTCTACGCCAAGCGCCCGTTCGGCGGGCCGGAGCAGGTGCTGGCCTATCTCGGCCGCTACACCCACCGCGTCGCCATCGCCAACAGCCGTCTGGTCGCCCTCGAGGACGGCAAGGTCAGCTTTCGTTGGAAGGACTACCGCCATCACGACAAGCAGAAGGTCATGACCTTGTCGGCGGCGGAATTCATCCGCCGCTTCCTGCTGCATGTGCTGCCCGACGGCTTCCACCGCATCCGCCACTACGGCTTCCTCGCCAACGGCCGTCGTGCCGCCTCGCTCGCGCTCTGCCGCCATCTGCTGCAGACACCCGCGCGGGTGCCACCCGAGCCGGTGTCGCCCACGCCGACCGGGCAGGCCGACTGGCGAGATCACCTGCAGCAACTGACCGACATCGATGTGCGCCTGTGCCGCTGCTGCGGCGGCCTCATGCTGTCACTCGGGCCGATCCCTCGTCGTCCCTTTGCCGCACAGCCCTGCACACCCGACACCTCATGATGACCCCAGCGCACTTCCCCGAACCGCCGCTGCTTTCGGCAACGCCTGCATCCGGCGCCGGTAACCTGCGCCTGATGCAGCACGGCATCCACATCATCGCATCATCTGCCGCCCGCTTCCGCCGCGCAGAAGACACCTGCCGACCAGGCGAAGTCGGCCCAGGCCGTCGTGATCTACAACCGCAGCGCAACGTCTCTATCGCATCGACCGCGCAGACCAGCGGCTCCAGCCCCAACGCCGCGCCCTAATCCCCATAGCCAGCGCTCGCGGCCCGCGGTTTCATTCAATCCGGCTTCTCAGAGGTCCGGCCGAGGCCGCCCTCTATGCCAGCTCCCGCGCCGTCGGACCTCCGAGAACCCTCCAGATTG
>DASYHP010000089.1:0-3685 GCA_035998495.1 Mesorhizobium sp. | reverse complement strand
CGGCCAGGAGGTTGAGGAGGCAACGCTTCACGAGCGTAGCCTGCACGCAGCGATAGGCGCACGACCAACGGAAAAAAGGCCGCCCTGGTAGGACGGCCCCTGTTGCCACCACCGCCCTACGCCGCCCGCCCCTCCTCCAGCTCCGCCAGCGTCTCCCAGGGGACACTCGATCCCGGCTAACGAGCGGACGCTGACATCAGACGTAAATTGGCTTGATCAGCACGTGGACGTCGGTTTTGGAAGAGTCGCGTTGCGGATCTGGCTGCGACGCAGGAGCGTATCGAGCATCGCGCGGGCCGGTGCACAGGCAGGTTCCGTCTCGAGGGCATGACGCAACACCTGTTGTGCGCGTACGTCATCGTTCGCTCGTACCAGTGTCTCGGCCAGGTGCACGAGCACCACAGCGGGACGTCGCGCCAACGATGCGGCCGACGGGTGCTGCCCCCTGATCAGCGCTAGCACGCCCTGGTGATACCGTTCCTCGTTTGTCCGCGGATCACCCTGTAAGGAGGGTACACCGGCGGCGGAATGAGATAGAAGCGACTGCAGCAGGTTGCCCACGGGTGACCGCGGATCTAAGCGTAACAGCCGCTCGACGACGGCACCCGCCCGGATGCGATCACCACTCAATGCCGCCGCGCGCGCGGCCAACTCAAGCATTCGCGACGACGGTTCAAGGCGGCACCCTGCTTCCGCCAGTTCGACCGCGGCGGCCGGATCGCCTGCAGTGAGTTTCACTCGACCCAGTTGCGCCAGGTCGGCCGCTCGCTGACGCGTCGCTAGCCGCACGAGTGACGGCGGCTCCGTCGTCGTGTAGCCGGCGGCGAGTAAATGATCTGGTGGTCCAGCCGCGGCGGAACCATCCATCCGTGACATGGCAACCGTCGGGAGCCGTTGCGATCGGACCGGCTCGTGGCGGAAGTAGCCCTGTGGAATTCGCCCGGCGAGTTCCGCGATTGCCGGTGGCGCCAGGCGCATCATGCGCAAGACAAGCGGCAACACGTCCAACGTAGTGCAAGCCGGCACGCGCACGTCGGGTCCTGCACCAATGAGGAATCCTGCTTGACCGCGCCACCCGTTGCTGACCACAAGCACGGAGATGCCGTCGTCGATCGTGGCCAAGTACCGGCCGAGCATGAGGTCATAGAAGGCGAGCGCCGCGTCAGGGGTGTGCCCGTACGGCGACGTGTCGGCGGACGAAGGGCCAGCGACCTCCTTGGCCGCGACCATGAGGTCGAACTGTACGGCCAACAGATCGGGCTGGCGCGTTTGCGTCAGATGCGTGGCGGCCGCGTGCGCACCGGCGTTGGCGGCAAGGGAGATCAGGAGCCGCGCCAAGCGGGGGTCAGATTCCTGATCTACCTCAGCGGCCGTCGGCACGAGCGCGGCGGCCTCGGCGTCCGTTAGTTCGGTTGGGTGGATACGAAATGGCCTCAGCTCGTCGCGCAGCGCCGCCGGCCATGTCGCGTCGGTCGGCAACAGCCACGCGTGCCGTTCACCGATGGGCGAGTAGAAGTACGCGGAGCTGACGACCGCCCCCCGCTTCTGCTCGATGGTCGGATGGGTCGCGGGCCAATTGACGGTCACCGCGTGGCCGCCAGCCGCATCCACCCACTGCCACAA
Organism: Mesorhizobium sp.; assembly: GCA_035998495.1. GTDB lineage: Bacteria > Pseudomonadota > Alphaproteobacteria > Rhizobiales > Rhizobiaceae > Mesorhizobium_B. The sequence goes on along the minus strand of DASYHP010000089.1, from coordinate 2,062 downwards.
CGCCGGCCGCAACCAGTCACTGCTCCCCGCCCAGCGGACGCCCGTTCCCGGATCGCGCGCCCGCACGTCACCGAGGACGCCGTGGACGTCGGCCCGGCAGCCCGTCGCAACGGTTGCCCAGGTCATCGCCTCGGTGCCCGCGCAGTCGGGGTGAAGATCGGCGATCGCGCCGCGTTCGACCAGCCGACTCAAGTGCGGAAGCCGTCCGGCGTCGATCAACCGGCTCGCCGCCGACGCGGTTACGCCCGGCCACGCCAACAGCAACAGTCGGTTCACGCGCGATTCCCGGCCCGACGCAACCCGATCGCAGCGGCGCCCATGGCCAACAAGGCTAATCCGGCCGTCTCACCGGCGGCAATCGATGCGCCCGCAGTCGTCTCGATGCCGTACGCGACAAGATCGTACGCGTTGGGCGACGTGCCCTCACGCAGCTGGATCCAGCCGTAGTTGTACGCGCCGGTCGAGCCGAACCGCAGGCCGAAGTAGGTGCTGGGACTGCCTTCGACGTAGCCGGAGTACACGGCGTTGGGCTGGCTGAAGCTCGTCCCTTCGCCGATCTCGTCACCAGCGAGGAACCCGAAGGTCGAGATAGCGGTGTCGGACATGCTCTCGATCAGACTGCCGGAGTACGAGTAGTACTTAGACTTGTCGTCAGGCTTGCCCGGCTTGTTGTAGTCGTACTGCGACATGACCGTGACGTCGTTAATGCTGTCACCGTTCAGGTCCAGTTCGTAGCGCTCGCTCGGCGTACTCGTCACGTCGGTGACGATCAGGCTTCCATCGGTCTGGAACACCCCGCTGATCACCGCACCATCGGCGTTCGTGCCACCACCGGCCATTACTGCACCACCGGCCAGACCGGCAACGGCCAACTTCAACCCCTTCGTCGACGACTGGTGCATCTACTTCCCCATCCCAATAGTCTGATTCAAATCCGACCGAACCCAGCCCACCGCGGACCGGTTGGCGAGAAACATATCGAGTGCGTGATAGCATTGGACGTGAAGGTTCCGCTGCCGGCGTCCCGATAATGTTCTGCAGCGGAACCAGGGCAAGATGTACGGCGGGCAACGGTCGTCGGACCAGATGCCGCACTGACGAGCAGGAACTAATGATGATCGACGTGACGACGCGCCTCGATTGGACGATCGTACCGGCTCGCACGGCCCACGCGACCGCCGTGCGCATGCTGCTGCCGTCAGTCGATGCGTTATTGGACGAGCCGCACGTGCTGGTTGCCACGCTGCCCCACGACGCAGGTGGCGCGGGCCGCGTCATTGCCGCCGGGACAGTGTGGTGCGTGGCGGCGCGGTCGGGCCCCGTCGCCGTGCCCTGCGCCGTCCACGTTGCGGGCCCGTGGCGACGACGGGGGCTCGGGCGGGCTATGGTGGCGCGGCTGGGCGAGCTGGCCCAGACATGGGGGGGCCGAAGCCCTCTGTTCCCGTTCGCTGGTTCGCGTGGGCTCGTCGGCACACGCCGGGTGGCTGCACGTCGGGTTCGGGGGGACAACGGTGATGCGCTCGTACAGCGCGGATGGGGCCGCCCTCTTTGGCCGGCATATGGAGCTGTTCGACTGGTGCGTGTCAACCGGGCGCGTCCCGCTATCGGCCCGCACATTTCAACCCGGCCCGGAGCACGCGGCGGACGTTGCTCGGCTCAACGCATTAGGGCTGGGTGGCATGGCGTGGCACATGGTGGACCGGTTCCGCGCCGTCGCAGGGACGGACGTCGACCACTCGATGGCCGTTGCCGAGGGCGACCGCTTGATTGGTTTCATCCTGTCCCGCGCCGTCGCGGCCGACACCCTGCACGTCCACTCCCACGTGATCGCCCCGACGCACCGCGAGGGATGGGCCCAGGCGATGCTTCACCACGACTTCATGAAGTTCGTGACCGCAAAGGGCTTCCGCCGGTTCACGTTTGAGGCTGGTGACGCACATCCGGTGACGCGCAAGACCGCAAAGCGGGTCGGCGCAACGCTGGCCGCGGAACGCACGATGATGATGCGGCAGTTGACCCCGTAGACATTACGCCGCCCTTCCCTCCTCCATCTCCGCCAGCG
>DASYHP010000081.1:0-3929 GCA_035998495.1 Mesorhizobium sp. | reverse complement strand
GGCGAGCGGAGGGCGTCAGCCCTCCGTGCCTTCTGCGCCGCTCCGATCTCGGAACCCGTAGCTCACAAATGCGAAAAGCCTCGCCTGGCTGTATCAGCCGGGCGAGGCTTTCGTTGTATAAGATCCGGCGAGACCTGCTTTCACTCTTTTGGAGCTATCATCGGCTCGAAAAGCTTAACTGCTGTGTTCGGGACGGGAACAGGTGTTTCCTTTTCGATATGATCGCCGGAAAAGGTCCGGCAGGGGGTTAGCCCTGCCGGACCTACGCCGACTTGCGTCGGCGGGCTTATCGGCGGAAGGGAGCGGTCTTGCGACCGGCTCCGATCAGCCATGTATTCTCAGCAGCGGGATCGTCAGTACGGATTACTCGAATGAGCGAGCGAGGCGAGATCCGCGGCTATCTTGCGACAGCCGACTCTCTCGATTCCCGGCCATGTCGTCCGAAGGACGAATCATGATTCGGGAGCGCTCGAAAATTGCGGTCAAGCGTTTCTCCGTTAGTACCGGTTCGCTGCACGCATTGCTGCGTTTGCACTTCCGGCCTATCGACCTGGTAGTCTTCCAGGGGAGTTTCGGACATTGTCCTTACGAAACCTGATCTTGAAGCGGGCTTCACGCTTAGATGCTTTCAGCGTTTATCCTTTCCGAACATAGCTATCCAGCCATGCCACGAGCGTGACAACTGGGATACCAGAGGTTCGTCCTTCCAAGTCCTCTCGTACTAGGGAAGAACCTTCGCAAGTTTCGTACGCCCACGGCAGATAGGGACCGACCTGTCTCACGACGGTCTGAACCCAGCTCACGTACCGCTTTCATTGGCGAACAGCCAAACCCTTGGGAGCTTCTTCACCCCCAGGATGCGATGAGCCGACATCGAGGTGCCAAACCGCTCCGCCGCTGTGGGCGCTCGGGAGCGATAAGCCTGTTATCCCCAGAGTACCTTTTATCTGATGAGCGATGGCCCTTCCATTCGGGACCACCGGATCACTAAGACCTACTTTCGTATCTGCTCGACTTAGGAGTCTCGCAGTCAAGCACCCTTCTACCTTTACGCTCTTTGCCCGATTGCCGACCGGGCTGAGGGTACCATTGCGCTCCTCCGTTACTCTTTGGGAGGAGACCGCCCCAGTCAAACTGCCCAACTGACACTGTTCCCCGTCGGGTTTTCCGGTGCGGGGTTAGAACTAAGACATCTTCAGGGCGGTATTTCAACGTCGGCTCCGCTCGTGCTGGCGCACGAACTTCGCAGCCTCCCGCCTATCCTACACAGAACATGCCTCAGCCCAATATCAGCCTACAGTAAAGGTTCATGGGGTCTTTCCGTCTGACCGCGGGTACGTGGCATCTTCACCACGACTACAATTTCACCGGGTTGGTGGTTGAGACAGTGCTCCAGTCGTTACGCCATTCATGCAGGTCGGAACTTACCCGACAAGGAACTTCGCTACCTTAGGACCGTCATAGTTACGGCCGCCGTTTACCGGGGCTTCGGTCGCGAGCTTCGCTTACGCTAACCCTCTTCCTTAACCTACCGGCACCGGGCAGGCGTCAGACTCTATACATCCTCTTGCGAGTTGGCAGAGTCCTGTGTTTTTGATAAACAGTCGCTAGAGCCGATTTACTGTGGCCCCCCGAGGCTATGAACCTCAAAGGGCACCCCTTATCGCGAACTTACGGGGTCATTTTGCAGAGTTCCTTAACCACCATTCTCCCGAGCGCCTTAGTCTACTCGACTCACCTACCTGTGTCAGTTTTAGTACGGATGCATGCTCACCTAGAGGCTTTTCTTGGACGTCCTTCCGACGACTTCCCGATCATCAACGCGGTCGGTCCCGCACCTTGCGTTACGGAGGCGGATTTACCTACCTCCCGGCTCAGTACGGTCCACGGACATTTCCAGTCGTACCGCTCGTCTTCTGGACGCCGTCCCCCCATCGGTATTAAGCAGTGGCAGCGCAGGAATATTAACCTGCTGTCCATCGTCTACGCCTTTCGGCCTCGACTTAGGATCCGGCTAACCCTGGGCGGATTTACCTTCCCCAGGAAACCTTAGGCTTTCGGCGAGCAGGATTCTCACCTGCTTTATCGTTACTCATTCCGGCATAATCGCCCGCACGCCCCAACACCGCTCCTTACGGTACGGCTCGTATCTGACGTGCGGCGCTCTCCTACCGCTTGAATCACCCGAAGATGACTCAAGCCCGCGACTTCGGTGTCCGACTTACTCCCGTTCATTATCGGCGCGGAATTGCTCGACCAGTAAGCTGTTACGCACTTTTTAAATGATGGCTGCTTCTAAGCCAACATCCTGGCTGTCACTGCAATTCCACTTCCTTAGTGACTGAGACGGACTTGGGGACCTTAGTCGACGGTCTGGGTTGTTTCCCTCTCGACCGCGAAGCTTATCCCTCGCGGACTGACTCCCGAGATAGTCGTATCGGTATTCGGAGTTTGGTTCGGTGGGGTACCCTGGGAAGAGCCCCCATCCAATTCAGTCTCTCTACCCCCGACACGTAGTGGCTCGAGGCTACCCCTCAAGATATTTCGGAGAGAACAAGCTATCTCTGCGTTTGATTACACTTTCAGTCCTCCCCACAAGTCATCCCCTCGGTTTTCAACCCAAGTGGGTTCGGTCCTCCACGCGGTTTAACCCGCGCTTCAACCTGCTCATGGGTAGTTCACGCAGTTTCGTGTCTAGCCCCCGCGACTAACGCCCTATTCAGACTCGGTTTCCCTATGGCTCCGACCCGTAAGGTCTTAACCTGCCGCAGAAGCTAACTCGCCGGATCATTATGCAAAAGGCACGCCGTCACCCGTAGAATCGGGCTCCGACCGCTTGTAGGCGCATGGTTTCAGGTTCACGTTCCTCCCCTCGCCGGGGTTCTTCTCATCGTTCGCTCGCGCTACTCTTCGCTATCGGTCGTCAGAGAGTATTTAGCCTTACGGGATGGTCCCCGTAGATTCAGTCTGGGTTTCACGTGACCAGACCTACTCAGGTACCGCTCACGAAGCGTTCCGATTTCGCGTACGGGGCTGTCACCCGCTATGGCCGGCCTTTCCAAACCGTTCCGCTATCTTTCCGCCTCTAAAAGTGCGGCCCTACAACCCCAGAAGGGAAACCCCTCCGGTTTGGGCTCTTCCGCTTTCGCTCGCCGCTACTGACGGAATCGATTTTTCTTTCTCTTCCTCCAGGTACTTAGATGTTTCAGTTCCCTGGGTTCATTGAGGCATCCCGGGATCGGCGCCTGTTTGTCGGCTCCCCCGGGCTTTTCGCAGACTTCCACGCCTCTTCTTCTGACGCCAAGACATCCCCCATGCGCCCTTAGTAACTTGACCGCAATTTTCCCACGCTCCCGATGTCGATCGGATAGCCTTTCAGCTTCGACCTCCGACTCTCATACAATCCTGAGCTCCGAAGAACCCAGTCTCCTACAAGAACCGGCTGCCGCCGACCTTCGCCAGGGAACCGTCAGAAAACGCCAGCGACCGGCTCTCCTCTGCAAGAAGAAACCGACCACGGCGGGTCTCGCCTATTTCGCGAAGCTTCGCGTCCCGCCGCTCCGACCGAACGACGCCCAGGCCTTTCGACCCTTCTTTCGCCCGACCGACCGATCCTTCCGTCCCTCACGGGAGAGAACGACCGACGACGCGACTGCTGGCTTCGCAAGACCTTCGCCTGATTCCTCCATCCCCGATCCTTGCGGATAGGCGACTTCCGAATCAAGCAAGGCGCTCGCTCATTTGTCGTGTGCGAATCGCTTTCGCCCGACGCCCGAAGACCGACTGCCCCAGCCCCACCGCCGATTCCCCCCCAAGCCTTTCGACTCAGAAGACTCCGACGCTGCGACCAGAGACCGCCGAACCTCGCACGCCGCGCTTCCGCGACCCGCTCGATACCAACGATCACCGCTGCTGAATTGTCAAAGATC
>DASYHP010000062.1:0-39697 GCA_035998495.1 Mesorhizobium sp. | reverse complement strand
CGGGCCACCGTCGCCCGACCAATCCAGCACCGGCCCGCCTCCCTGAGCACCCGGTATGCATCCCAGGCTTCCCGCAAGACAGGCGAGGGGAAGCGTAAGGGAGGAGCAAAGGGGCGTGGATAAAGCGGGCGCAGATTTTTTCTGCGGCGGGGCTAAGCGGCTGAAACGGCTCACAAGAAAGCTTGCGGGGCGGAAGGTTTGTCCACGGGGCTGCCGCCCCAGCGCTGCTCCCCTCCGCCAAGCCCCCTCCGCCGCCTCCGGCGGTCCCCTCCCCCGTGCCCTTCGACAAGCTCAAGAGGGGGACGATCAAGCGGCGGGCCGGCCCGAAGAGCTATCCAGCCCGCCTGTTCTGCCGGTTCTCGATCAAGTCCTCCACCACGGCCGGGTCGGCCAAGGTCGAGGTGTCGCCCAGCGCCGAAAAATCGTCCTCGGCGATCTTGCGCAGGATGCGCCGCATGATCTTGCCCGACCGCGTTTTGGGCAGGCCCGGCGAGAACTGGATCTTGTCCGGCGAGGCGATGGCGCCGATCTCCTTGCGCACGTGGCTCACCAGTTCCTTGCGGAGCTCGTCGGTCGGCTCCACGCCCGCCATCAGCGTGACGTAGCAGTAGATGCCCTGGCCCTTGATGTCGTGCGGGTAGCCCACCACGGCCGCCTCCGACACGAGCTCGTGCGCCACCAGCGCCGACTCCACCTCCGCCGTGCCCATGCGGTGGCCCGAGACGTTGAGCACGTCGTCCACGCGGCCGGTGATCCAATAATAGCCGTCCGCATCCCTGCGGCAGCCATCGCCGGTGAAATATTTCCCGGGATAGGCGGAGAAATAGGTCTGCACGAAGCGCTCGTGGTCGCCATAGACCGTTCGCATCTGGCCGGGCCAGGAATCGGAGATGCAGAGGTTTCCGTCGCCCGCTCCCTCGATGGCCCTGCCTTCGTTGTCCACGAGCTGCGGCTGGATGCCGAAGAAGGGTTTCGTGGCCGAGCCGGCCTTCAGGTCGATGGCGCCGGGCAGGGGCGTGATCAAAATGCCGCCCGTTTCGGTCTGCCACCAGGTGTCCACGACGGGGCAGCGCTCCTCGCCGACCACGCGGAAATACCATTCCCAGGCTTCGGGGTTGATGGGCTCGCCGACCGAGCCGAGCAGTTTCAGCGACTTGCGCGAGGTCTTCTTCACATGCTCGTCGCCCGCGCCCATCAGCGCGCGGATGGCGGTGGGGGCGGTGTAGAAGATGTTCACTCCATGCTTGTCGATCACCTCCCAGAAGCGGGACGGCGAGGGATAGTTCGGCACGCCCTCGAACATCAGCGTGACCGCGCCGTTCGAGAGCGGCCCGTAGACGATGTAGGAATGGCCCGTGACCCAGCCCACATCGGCGGTGCACCAGTAGATGTCCCCTTCGTGGTAGTCGAACACGTATTGGTGGGTCATAGAGACATAGACGAGATAGCCGCCGGACGTGTGGAGCACGCCTTTGGGCTTTCCCGTCGAGCCCGAGGTGTAGAGGATGAAGAGCGGGTCTTCCGCCGACATTGGCTCGGGCGGGCAGTCGTCGGAAACATGCTCGATCTCCTCGTGGTGCCAGATGTCGCGGCCCGGCGCCCAGCCGATCTCGCCGCCCGTGCGGCGCACGACGAGGACCTTCTCGACCATCACATGCTGGCGGGCGGCGATGTCGATGGCCTTGTCCGTGTTGTTCTTGAGCGGGATCTTCTTGCCCCCGCGCAGGCCTTCGTCCGATGTGATGACGACCGTCGACTGGCAGTCCACGATGCGGCCGGCCAGCGCGTCGGGCGAGAAGCCGCCGAACACCACGGAATGGATCGCTCCGATCCGCGCGCAGGCAAGCATCGCATAGGCCGCTTCGGGGATCATCGGCATGTAGATCGTGACGCGGTCGCCCTTCTCCACGCCATGGGCCTTCAGCACGTTCGCCATGCGGCAGACCTGGCTGAAGGCCTCGCGATAGGTGATGCGCCTGGACTCGGCGGGATCGTCGCCTTCCCAGATGATGGCAGTCTGGTCGCCGCGCTTTTCGAGGTGCCGGTCCAGGCAGTTGGCGGACACGTTGAGGGTTCCGTCCTCGAACCAGCGGATCGAGACACTGCCCTCGAAGGAGGCGTTCTTGACGCGCGAGAAAGGCGTGATCCAGTCGATCCGCCTGCTGTGCTCGGCCCAAAAACCCTCGGGGTCTTCGACGCTGCGCCGGTACCACTTCTCATAGGTCGTCGCATCGATGAGCGCGCGCTCGCGCCACTGAGGCTGCACGGGGTGCAGATGCTCGGTCATGTTTTTACTCCCTGGAGCCCGCGGCGGCCGACCACGGGGCTTTGGGCGCATTATCGCCAAAGCCGGTTCCCGCACAATCCGCCGCACGGCGGGAAGCGTGGCTGCCCCAAGGTCACGTGTGCGCGGGAGGGGCCGACGCAACCTACAAAGCAGCGCCAGCGTTCTTTCGCTTAAGCGCCGTTAACTCTTCGGGCGCAGGCTGGCGTCTGGGAGGGGCGGTGCGTTCTCGAAAGGACTGCCAATGGCTGAACATGTGTCTGCCAAGCCGATCACGCCACATCGCGAGACCGAGCTTCTGCTTAAGGGTTATGGCCTGCTCACGGCCGAGTTCTTCTACCACATGCCCGATCATCCCCACCTGATCCAGTCCTATCTCTGGCAGGACTACGACCTCGCCCCGAAGTTCCCGAGGCTGTGGAGCTTCGTCGCGTTCTGGAAGGAAAAGCTCGACGGACCGCTGCATTCGGTGCGCTACACCCACCAGAAGCTGATCAAGCCCAACGAATGGCGCCGGGTGGACGGCGAGTTCCAGTTGCACTGAACTCGACACTGGTAGCGGTGCTTACCGCGCCCCGAAGATCGCCGAGCCGACGCGCACGAGCGTCGCGCCGAAACCGACGGCGAGCGCATAATCGCCGGACATGCCCATGGAAAGCTCGGGCAGATCCGCCTCGCGCGCGAGCTTTTCGAGAAGCGCGAAATGCGGGCCGGGGTTTTCCTCGGCCGGCGGGATGCACATGAGCCCTTCGATCGCGAGCCCGTGCTCGGCGCGGCAACGATCCACGAAAGCAACGGCCTCGCGCGGATGGACGCCCGCCTTTTGCGGCTCCGCGCCCGTGTTCACCTGCACGAACAGTTTCGGCGCGTGGTTCTCCTTGGCGATCGCGTTGGCCAGCGCGGCGGCGATCTTTTCGCGGTCCACCGTCTGGATGGCGTCGAAGAGCTTCACCGCGTCGCGCGCCTTGTTGCTTTGGAGCGGGCCGATCAGGTGAAGCTCGAGGTCGGGAAACGCGTCGCGCAAGGCCGGCCATTTGCCCGCCGCCTCCTGCACCCGGTTTTCGCCGAACAGCCGGTGCCCGGCGTCGAGCAGGGGGCGAATGGCCTCTACCTCGAAGGTTTTCGACACGGCGACGAGCCGCGCCGAGCCCAAAGGCCGGCGCGCTTCGGCCTCGGACGCGCGGATCGCGGCCTCGACGTCCCTCAGCCGCTCGACGGCTCCGCTCATGCGCCTCAACTCTCCTTCGCCGCCGTTCCGGCTTGTTGACGGTTCCGGCGAACCGTGGTGAAGGTCGCCCCGATTTCCGCATCCTGATGAAGCGAAACGCCAGACATGGCAACCGAGAGATACAATCCGCGCGTGAGCGAGCCGCGCTGGCAGGAGGCCTGGGATGCAGCGGGCCTGTTCGAGACACCCAACGATGATCCTAGGCCCAAGTACTACGTTTTGGAGATGTTCCCCTATCCCTCGGGGCGCATCCATATGGGCCATGTGCGCAACTACGCCATGGGCGACGTGGTGGCCCGCTTCAAGCGCGCCCGCGGCCTCAACGTGCTCCACCCCATGGGCTGGGACGCCTTCGGCCTGCCGGCCGAGAACGCCGCGCGCGACAATCGGGTGAATCCGCGCGACTGGACCTACAAGAATATCGAGACCATGAAGTCGCAGCTCAAGACCATGGGCCTGAGCCTCGACTGGAGCCGCGAGGTCGCGACCTGCGACCCCTCCTACTACAAGCACCAGCAGAAGATGTTTCTGGACTTCTGGCGCGCAGGCCTCGTGGAACGGCGCGCGGCCAAGGTGAACTGGGACCCGGTGGACAACACCGTGCTCGCCAACGAGCAGGTGATCGACGGCCGCGGCTGGCGCTCGAATGCTGTCGTCGAGAGCCGCGAGCTGACGCAGTGGTTCCTCAAGATCACGGCGCACGCGCAGGACCTGCTCGACGGCCTCGATCGGCTCGACCGCTGGCCCGAGAAGGTCAAGCTCATGCAGCGCAACTGGATCGGCCGCTCGGAGGGGCTCTCGATCCGTTGGGCGCTCGACCCGGCGACGGCGCCTGCGGGCGAGAGCGAGCTCGAAATCTACACGACAAGGCCCGACACGATCTTCGGCGCGTCCTTCATGGCGGTCGCACCCGACCATCCACTCGCAAGACGCGCGGCGGAAGGCGATCCGGCGCTCGCCGCCTTCGCCGAGGAATGCCGGCGCACGGGCACGTCCGCCGCGGCGCTGGAGACCGCGGAGAAGAAGGGTTTTGACACCGGCATCCGCGTCGTCCACCCCTTCGATCCGGACTGGCGGCTTCCGGTCTATGTCGCCAATTTCGTGCTGATGGAATACGGCACGGGCGCGATCTTCGGCTGCCCCTGGGGCGACCAGCGCGACCTCGATTTCTCGCGCAAATACGGCCTGCCCGTGGTGCCCGTCGTGATGCCGGAGGGCGCGGACGCGGCGAGCTTCGAGATTCAGGACGTGGCCTATGTCGATGACGGCGTGATGATCAACTCGCGCTTCCTTGACGGGTTCTCGACCGATGCCGCCTTCGAGGAGGTGGCGCGGCGGCTGGAGAACGCGTCGCTCGGCAACCGGCCGCAGGCGACGCGAAAGGTCAATTTCCGCCTGCGCGACTGGCTGATCTCGCGCCAGCGCTATTGGGGCTGTCCCATTCCGGCCATCCACTGCGAGCGTTGCGGCACGGTGGCCGTGCCCGATGAGCAGTTGCCGGTGGAACTGCCGGCCGACGTGTCCTTCGACCGCCCCGGCAACCCGCTCGACCACCATCCGACCTGGAAGCATGTGGCCTGCCCTTCCTGCGATGGCGATGCCGTCCGCGACACCGACACCATGGACACTTTCGTCGATTCGTCCTGGTATTTCGCGCGCTTCACCGATCCGTGGAACAGGGAGCGGCCGACCAGCCTTGACGCCGTGGACGGGCCGAAGGGCTGGCTGCCCGTGCAGCAATATATCGGCGGCATCGAGCACGCGATCCTGCACCTGCTCTATTCCCGCTTCTTCGCTCGCGCCATGAAGGCGACGGGGCACCTCAACGCGGTCGAAGAGCCGTTCGAGGGCCTCTTCACACAAGGCATGGTGGTCCACGAGACCTATCGCGGGCCGGAAGGGTGGGTCACGCCGGCCGAGGTGCGCGTCGAGGAGGCGGACGGTCAGCGCCGCGCCTTCCTGCTGTCGGATGACAGCGGGATCGAGATCGGCGCGGTCGAGAAGATGTCGAAGTCCAAGCGCAACGTGGTCGATCCCGACGACATCATCGCGAGCTATGGCGCGGACACCGCGCGGCTGTTCATGCTGTCGGACTCGCCTCCCGAGCGCGACGTGATCTGGACGGAAGCGGGCGTCGAAGGCGCGCACCGCTTCGTGCAGCGCGTATGGCGGCTCGTCAGTGAGGCCGCGCCGGCACTGAAGATGATTGCGCCGCATGCGGGCCGGCAAGGCGAGGCGCTTGCCGTCTCCAAGGCGGCGCACAAGGCGCTGAAGGCCGTGGGCGAGGATTTCGAGCGCCTCGCCTTCAACAAGGCGGTTGCGCGGCTCTACGAGCTCGTGAACACGCTGGCCGCCCCGCTCGGCGAGGCGGGGGCGGGCCGCGCGGGGCCAGAGCTCCTGGCCGCGCTACGCCAGGCCGTCGAGTTCCTCATCGCCGCCATCGCCCCTGTCACGCCCCATCTGGCGGAGGAGTGCTGGCGGGCGCTGGGCGGCGAAGGCATGGTCGCGCAAAAGCCCTGGCCGGAATTCGACCCGGCGCTGGTCGAGGACCAGGAGATCACGCTGCCCGTCCAGGTCAACGGCAAGAAGCGCGCCGACTTGACGGTGCCGCGCGATGCGGACCATGCTCACGTCGAGGAGGCGGCGCTCCGACTCGACGCGGTCCGGCGCGCGCTGGACGGCAGGCCGCCGCGCAAAGTGATCGTCGTCCCGCAAAGGATCGTCAATGTGGTGGGTTAGAAGAGACGACCCGGCGGGCCTGCGCCCCCGCGGGACGAGAGGTTTTCTGGCGCTCGCGCTGGGCTTGGCCGCCGGCTTGAGCGCGGGCTGCACGGTGCGGCCGCTCTATGCCGATCTCGACCCGACGGCGGCTTACGCGTCGGGCGCCTCGACAAGCGTCGGCGCGGCGCTGAGCGAGATCGTGATCCCGCCGGTCAACACGAGACCGGCGCAGGAACTGCGCAACGAGCTGATCTTCCTGTTGGGCGGCGGCCGGGGCCAGCCCGCGAGCCCACGCTATTCGCTGGGCCTGACCGTGATCCTGCTCGACGAGGCGTCGGCCTCGATCCAGAACGGAACGGACGAGGAGCCCACGGCCGCCACCATTACCATGACCGCCGATTACGTGCTGACGGACGCCGCCACCGGCCAGCGGCTCGCGCGTGGGCGGCGGCAGGTGCTCGCCTCCTATGACGTCCCGCGCCAGGAATTCGCCGCGCTGCGCGCCCGTCGCGACGCCGAGGACCGGGCCGCGCGCGAGCTCGCCAATTTCCTGCGGCTCGCGCTCGCCGAGGATCTGAGCCAGATCGAGCCGGCAAGGGCGGCCAAATGAGGCAGTAGGGAATGGGCAGCAGGCAGTAGGGAAGGACCGCGGATCAGTTAAGTGGCATTGCCTGGCAGAGTGCTTGACGGCCGACAAAGGCAAGAAACCTATTCTACTGCCTACTGCCTACTGCCTACTGCCTACTGCCTACTGCCTACTGCCTACTGCCTACTGCCTACTGCCTACTCAATCGTCTGCCCCGTCTTCTTCCAGTCCGCCACGAACTGCTCCAGGCCCTTGTCCGTCAGCGGGTGCTTGACGAGCGCCCTGAGCGTCGAAGGCGGCACGGTGGCCACGTCCGCCCCGATCATCGCGGCTTGCTTCGCATGGTTGATGGTGCGGATCGACGCCGCCAGAATCTGGGTTTCGAAGTCGTAGTTGTCGTAGATGGTGCGGATCTCCTCGATCAGCTCCATGCCGTCGAGCCCCAGGTCGTCCACGCGGCCGATGAAAGGCGAGATGAAGGTGGCGCCCGCCTTGGCGGCGAGCAGCGCTTGGGTTGCGGAAAAGCACAAGGTCACGTTCACCAAGCGCCCGCCGTCGGTGATCTCCTTGCAGGCCTTGAGCCCGTCCAGCGTCAACGGCACCTTGATGCAGACATTGTCGGCGATGGCCGACAGGATTTCGGCCTCGCGCATCATCCCGGCATAGTCGGTCGCCGCCACTTCCGCCGACACGGGCCCCGGCGTGGCCTCGCAGATCTCCTTGATGATCTCCTTGATCGGCCGGTTCGCCTTCAGGACGAGCGAGGGGTTGGTCGTCACGCCGTCGATCAGGTTGGCTTCGGCAAGTTCGCGGATTTCGGCGACGTCGGCGGTGTCGACGAAGAACTTCATGGGACTCTCCTCAAACCGGCCGGTCGCGCAAGTGCCGCCCGGCGTTCCCGGAAACCTCTAGCCGATCGGGCTCGAGAAGGGAACGACCGGGGCGGGGCGCTCGTGGCGTTGGAGGATAGGGGCCGCCCAGGGATTGGGTGTCCGTCAAGAGCCGTCGCCCCGGGCAGGCCATGAAGCTCCGCCCGCTATTTGCGGGTCCAGGTCTCCAGGCTCATCTTCTCGGCGCCGACATTGGTCCACACGCCTTCCCAGTTGTCCCCCTTGGCCGTCATCAGGCCGACGCCGAGCTCGTCCTCGCCGGCATAGCCATAGGCGAGGAACTCGTCGTCGCCGATGGCCGAACCCACCTGCTCCGTGCCGTCATCATACTTGTAGAGCAACGCGTAGACGTCGCCGGTCTTCACGATTTCGACCGTGCCTGCATAGCTCTGCCGTCGAGGTCGGTCCCCTTGACGTCATAGGTTCCGGCCGGGTCCGCCCAGGCCACCAGGGTTGAGAGAACAAGAAATGCGAAGGCTGAAACGAGTTTCTTCAAGGATTCCCCCCAGGAAAAGGATCAACGTCGCCACGCTAGCACCGCGTGCCGCGACGTCAACGGAATCGCAAGACGAAGGTCGGTTCGCAGCCGGCCAGGGCTGCTCGCCCGAGCGGCCAGGCGCGGCCATGCCCTTTGCGCGATCCTTCCGTGACGGGGCGACAAACAGGCCTTTGAACTCGCGGCCAGACTGGAATAAAAGGTGAACGCGTCGTCACTTCGCCGGAAATGGCCGTCACATCCCGAGGCATGATCCCCGACCTCTTCTCCCAGCCGCGCGCCGTGCCTGTGATGGTGCCGCTGCCTTCCGACCGGCCCTATTCCTATCTCGTGCCGGACGGCATGACGGTGGAGCCGGGCACCATCGTGCGCGTGCCGCTCGGACCCCGCGAGGTCGCGGGCATCGTCTGGGACGGGGAGGGAGACGACGGCGTCGATCCCGGAAAGCTCAGGCCGATCCTTCATGTCTTCCGCTGCCCGCCGATCCCCGAATCCATGCGCCGCTTCGTGGATTGGATCGCCGCCTACACGTTGAGCTCGCCCGGCATGGTGGCGCGCATGCTGATCCGCGCGCCCGAAGCCTTCGATCCCGAACCTTGGATCGAAGGGCTGTCGCTTGGCCCTCCAGCCCACGGCATCCGCATGACGCCGGCGCGGACGCGGGTGCTGGAGCGTCTTCGCGACGGCGAAACCTGGACGAGATCGGGCCTCGCCCACGCCGCGGGCGTATCGGCGTCGGTGGTGGACGGGCTCGTGGCGCAAGGCGTGCTCTCGCCTGTGCGCCTGCCGCCCCCGCCTGTGGTGCCGCTGCCCGACCCTTCGTTCCACCTGCCCAAGCTCACGGAAGCCCAAGGAGAAGTGGCGGCGCGGCTGCGCGACAGCGTGCGCGCCGGCTGCTTCGACGTGGCCCTCATCGACGGCGTCACGGGCTCGGGCAAGACGGAAACCTATTTCGAGGCCGTGGCGGCGGCGCTCGAGAAGGGACGGCAGGCGCTGATCCTCCTGCCCGAGATCGCGCTGACCCAGGCCTTTCTGGAGCGTTTCGAAAGCCGCTTTGGCGCGCGCCCTGCCGAGTGGCATTCCGACGTGCCGCCCAAGAGCCGCGAGCGCGTGTGGCGCGGCGTGGCGGAAGGATCGGTTCGCGTGGTGGCCGGCGCGCGCTCGGCGCTGTTCCTGCCCTTCGGCGAATTGGGCCTCGTCGTGGTGGACGAGGAGCACGACCCCGCCTTCAAGCAGGAGGACCGGGTCTTCTACCACGCGCGCGACATGGCGGTGCTGCGCGGCCGCTTCGCGTCCTGCCCCGTGGTGCTGGCCTCCGCCACGCCCTCGGTCGAAAGCCGGGTGAACGCCGCCCACGGGCGCTACCGGCGCCTGCTTCTGCCCGGCCGCTTCGCCCAGGCCGCGCTGCCCACGCTGGAGGC
This sequence comes from Mesorhizobium sp., assembly GCA_035998495.1. GTDB lineage: Bacteria > Pseudomonadota > Alphaproteobacteria > Rhizobiales > Rhizobiaceae > Mesorhizobium_B. The sequence goes on along the minus strand of DASYHP010000062.1, from coordinate 30,071 downwards.
GGTGGACCTGCGGAAGAACCCGCCGCCGCGCGGGCGGTTCTTGTCGCCGACGCTCGTGTCGGCCATGCGCGACACGCTCGCCCGAGGCGAGCAGTCGCTTCTGTTCCTGAACCGCCGGGGTTATGCGCCGCTGACGCTTTGCCGCGCCTGCGGCCACCGCTTCGGCTGCCCCTCCTGCTCGGCCTGGCTGGTGGAGCACCGCTTCCGCGGCACGCTGGTCTGCCACCATTGCGGCCATTCCGAGCGCCGCGCGGAGGCCTGCCCCGAATGCGGCGCGCTCGACCATCTCGTGGCCTGTGGCCCCGGTGTCGAGCGCGTGGCCGAGGAGGTGGTGGAGCTTTTCCCCGACGCGCGCACGATCGTGCTCTCGTCCGACATGGCGGGCGGCGTGCGGCGGCTGCGCCTGGAACTCCAGGCGATCGCGCAGGGCCAGGCCGACATCGTGATCGGCACGCAGCTCGTGGCGAAAGGCCACAACTTCCCCGGCATGACGTTGGTGGGCGTGGTGGACGCCGATCTCGGGCTCGCCAATGGCGACCCGCGCGCGGCCGAGCGCACCTTTCAGCTCCTTAGCCAAGTGACGGGCCGCGCCGGGCGCACGGGCCTGAAGAGCCGGGGCCTGATCCAGACCTTCCAGCCCGACCATCCCGTCATGCGGGCGCTGCTCTCGGGCGACGCGGAAAGCTTCTATTCCCGCGAGATCGCCGAGCGCGAGCGCGGGGCCATGCCGCCCTTCGGCCGGCTGGCGGCGCTGGTGGTGAGCGCCAGCACGCGCGGCGAGGCCGAGGCGCATGGCCGCGCGTTGCGTCGGGCCGCGCCCGAATCCGAGGAGATCCGGGTGCTCGGCCCCGCCGAGGCGCCGCTGGCGGTGGTGGCGGGCCGCCATCGCTTCCGCCTGCTCGTCCAGGGCAAACGCTCGGCGGACATGCAGGGTTTTTTGCGAAGACTGCTCAACGACGCCCCGCCCCCACGCGGCAGCGTGCGCGTGGCGGTGGATGTCGATCCGCAGAGCTTCTTGTGACGCTTTCGCCGCTCCCCTATAGCGGACGCTCCGCCGCAGGAGCCCGCGCATGGAACTCGCCTTTCCCTGGCCGACCACGAATGGCGAGTGGCTGGCCTGGACGGCCGCGGCCCTGACCGCGCTTTGGGGCCTCGTGCATCTCATCGCCCCGCGGCTCGCGTTGCGCGCGGCGGGGCTCTCAACCCTGCCCGATCGGCCGGCGGCGCTCGCCCATGCGCGCGGGCCGATGGCGGGTTTTTACCTCGGCCTGGGGCTCTCGGCCCTGCTGCTCGCCCAGCCCCTTCTGCATATGACGCTGGGCTTCGCCTGGGCCTTTTCCGCCTTCGGCCGGCTGATCGGTATGCTGTCAGACGGGGCGGGCGTGCGGAACCTGGCGCTGTTCGTTCTGGAGGTCCTTCTGGCGGCCCTGCCGCTCGCCTTCGTCTTCGGCTTCGTGCCCTGAGCGCGTCGCGGGCCAGCGCATGCGACGAAGCCGCGCGGGCGCGCTCGCGCCAAGGGGCCTCGCCTCTGTTGCGGGGCTCAAAACCCTATGCTAGACGGCCCCCGACTGCGGCGGCGGGCGTTGCCCGAACGAGGCCTTCGCGCGCCTGAAATGGCCGCAAGCCGACGCCGTTTCAGGGTGCCGTGCGCTCCGATCCCCTTTGGGCCGCGCTTCCCGCCAATGAACCACGATCCTCGAGCTCCCGGCCGGTCCGCGCGGGGTGCGCGCGGGAGCGGAACAAGAACAGGTTCGATTCTAAAGAGACATTTGGTGGCACAAGGCAGTTCCGGTTCCCCACTTGCCGATCGCTATGCCCGATCCCTGTTTGAACTGGCGAGGGAGAGCGGTTCTGTTGAAGCCGTGGAATGGGATCTTGGCCGCTTCGAGGGAATGCTGCGCGACAGCCCCGACCTCGAGCGGCTGGTCAAGAGCCCCGTCTTCTCGGCCGAGGAGCAGGAGCGGGCGCTCGCCGCGGTCCTGGCCCAGGCCGGCATCGGCGGGCTCACCGCCAATTTCCTGCGCGTCGTGGCCCGCAACCGGCGGCTGTTCGCCGCGCCGGCCATGATCGAGGCCTATCGCCGCGCCGCCGCGGAAGCTCGCGGCCAGGTGTCGGCGGAAGTGACCACGGCGCACGCGCTCTCGCCCGAGCAGGAGGGTGAGCTGCGCCGGGTGCTCGCCGAGAAATCCGGCGGCCGGGAGGTCGCCATCAAGCTCACCGTCGATCCGAGCCTGCTCGGCGGCCTGGTCGTCCGCATGGGCTCGCGCCAGATCGACACGTCGCTCAAGACGAAGCTCAATTCGCTCAAGTTCGCACTGAAAGAGGTCGGCTGATGGACATCCGCGCCGCGGAAATTTCCGCAATCCTTAAGGACCAGATCAAGAATTTCGGCCAGGAGGCCGAGGTCTCCGAGGTCGGTCAGGTGCTGTCGGTCGGCGACGGCATCGCCCGCGTCTACGGCCTCGACAACGTCCAGGCCGGCGAGATGGTCGAGTTCCCAGGCGGCGTCCGCGGCATGGCGCTCAACCTCGAAGTGGACAATGTCGGCATCGTTATCTTCGGCAACGACCGCGACATCAAGGAAGGCGACACGGTGAAGCGCACCGGCGCCATCGTCGACGTGCCGGTGGGGCCCGCCCTGCTCGGCCGTGTGGTGGACGCGCTCGGCAACCCGATCGACGGCAAGGGGCCGATCCAGGCCACCGAGCGCCGCCGCGTGGATGTCAAGGCGCCGGGCATCATCCCGCGCAAGTCCGTCCATGAGCCCATGTCCACCGGCTTGAAGGCCATCGACGCGCTGATCCCGATCGGCCGCGGCCAGCGCGAGCTCATCATCGGCGACCGCCAGACCGGCAAGACCGCCATCATCCTCGACACGATCCTGAACCAGAAATCGGTCCACCAGACCGGCCCGGACAAGGAAAAGCTCTTCTGCGTCTATGTGGCCGTGGGCCAGAAGCGCTCCACCGTCGCCCAATTCGTGAAGGTGCTCGAAGAGCGCGGCGCGCTCGAATATTCGATCATCGTGGCGGCGACGGCCTCCGACCCCGCGCCGATGCAGTTCCTCGCGCCGTTCGCCGGCTGCACCATGGGCGAGTATTTCCGCGACAACGGCATGCACGCGCTGATCACCTATGACGACCTCTCCAAGCAGGCCGTCGCCTATCGCCAGATGTCGCTGCTTCTGCGCCGCCCGCCGGGCCGCGAAGCCTATCCCGGCGACGTGTTCTATCTGCATTCCCGCCTGCTCGAGCGCGCGGCCAAGATGAACGACGAGATGGGCGCTGGCTCGCTCACCGCCCTGCCGGTCATCGAAACTCAGGCCAACGACGTGTCCGCCTATATCCCGACCAATGTGATCTCCATCACCGACGGGCAGATCTTCCTGGAGACGAACCTCTTCTTCCAGGGCGTGCGGCCGGCCGTGAACGTGGGCCTGTCCGTGTCGCGCGTGGGCTCGGCGGCCCAGATCAAGGCGATGAAGCAGGTGGCCGGCTCCATCAAGGGCGAGCTCGCGCAATATCGCGAGATGGCGGCCTTCGCGCAGTTCGGCTCCGACCTCGACGCCGCCACGCAGCGGCTGCTGAACCGCGGCGCGCGCCTGACGGAGCTCTTGAAGCAGCCGCAGTTCTCGCCGCTCAGGACGGAAGAGCAGGTGGCCGTGATCTATGCCGGCGTGAACGGCTATCTCGACCGCCTGCCCGTCAATCAGGTCGGCAAGTTCGAGCAGGGGCTGTTGGGCCACATGCGCTCGGAGGGCGCGGATGTGCTCAACGCCATCCGCTCGGAAAAGCAGTTGACCGATCCGATCCGCGCGGCGCTCAAGAACCACATCGACGCCTACGCCAAGAATTTCTCCGCCTGAAGCATGATCGCGGGGCGCGCGCGCCGACGCGCGCTCCGTGACGGTGCGGCAAGACACTCCTCGCAGAGCAGCCACGGATGCCTTCGCTCAAAGACCTCCGCAACCGCATCGCCTCGGTGAAGGCGACCCAGAAGATCACCAAGGCCATGCAGATGGTCGCGGCGGCCAAGCTCCGCCGCGCGCAGGAAGCGGCGGAGGCGGCGCGGCCCTATTCCCAGCGCATGGGAGCGGTGCTCGCCAACATCGTCCAGGCGGCGAGCGGGGAGGGCGACGCGCCCGCGCTGATGCGCGGCACGGGGCGCGACGAGACACATCTGCTGATCGTCTGCACGGCGGAGCGTGGGCTGGCCGGCGGCTTCAACGCGCAGATCGTGCGGCTCGCCCGCGAGCACGCCCGCCGGCTCCAGGCCGCGGGCAAGACGGTCAAGATCCTGGCCGTCGGCAAGAAGGGCGTGGACATGCTGCGCCGCGACTACGGAAGGCAGATCATCGACCGCATCGACCTGCGCGACGTGAAGACGCTCGGCTTCATCGACGCCGACCGCATCGCGCGCCGCGTGATCGCGCTCTTCGACGAAGGCCAGTTCGACGTCGCCACCGTGTTCTATTCGCAGTTCAAGTCCGTGATCGCGCAGATCCCCACCGCGCAGCAGATCATCCCCGCCGCCCCGCCGGCTGCCGAGGGCGACCAGGCGACCGGCCAGGCCGCCATCTACGAATATGAGCCGGACGCCGGCGCGATCCTCGCCGACCTGATCCCGCGCAACGTGGCGGTGCAGATCTTCCGGGCGCTGCTCGAGAACGCGGCCTCCGAGCAGGGCGCGCGCATGTCGGCCATGGACAACGCCACCCGCAACGCGGGCGACATGATCAACCGGCTGACGCTCTCCTACAACCGCCAGCGCCAGGCGCAGATCACCAAGGAGCTGATCGAGATCATCTCGGGCGCCGAAGCGCTCTGACGAGATTTCCGCTCAGTCCGGCAGAACGAGAAAGACGAAGGACGAAAAGATGTCAGACGCAGCAGTGTTTTCCCAATCGATGCGGACGGGCGTCCGGCCCGAAGGCAAGGTGCGCCAGGTGATCGGCGCGGTGGTGGACGTGGCGTTCGAGAACCACCTGCCCGCGATCTTGAATGCGCTCGAGACCGAGAACGTGGGCAGCCGGCTGGTGCTCGAAGTGGCGCAGCATCTGGGCGAGAACACCGTGCGCTGCATCGCCATGGACTCGACTGAGGGCCTCGTGCGCGGCCAGCCCGTGCGCGACACCGGCGCGCCGATCACCGTTCCCGTCGGACCCGAAATGCTCGGCCGCATCATCAACGTCATTGGCGAGCCGGTGGACGAGGAAGGGCCGGTCAACGCCACGAGCAGCCGCGCCATCCACCAGCCGGCCCCCGAATATGTCGAGCAGTCCACCGAGGCTGAGATCCTCGTCACGGGCATCAAGGTGCTCGACCTGCTCGCGCCCTACGCCAAGGGCGGCAAGATCGGCCTGTTCGGCGGCGCGGGCGTGGGCAAGACCGTGCTGATCCAGGAACTCATCAACAACGTCGCCAAGGCGCATGGCGGCTTCTCGGTGTTCGCCGGCGTCGGCGAGCGCACGCGTGAGGGCAACGACCTCTACCACGAGTTCATCGAATCGGGCGTCAACAAGCGCGGCGGCGGCGAGGGCTCCAAGGCCGCGCTCGTCTACGGCCAGATGAACGAGCCGCCGGGGGCGCGCGCGCGCGTGGGCCTGACGGGCCTGACGGTAGCCGAATATTTCCGCGACCAGGGCCAGGACGTGCTCTTCTTCGTGGACAACATCTTCCGCTTCACCCAGGCCGGCTCGGAAGTGTCGGCGCTGCTCGGCCGCATCCCGTCGGCGGTGGGCTATCAGCCGACGCTCGCCACCGACATGGGCGCGCTGCAGGAGCGCATCACCACCACCACCAAGGGCTCGATCACCTCCGTGCAGGCGATCTATGTGCCGGCCGACGACTTGACCGACCCGGCCCCGGCCACCTCATTCGCGCACCTCGATGCGACGACGGTGCTCAACCGCGGCATCGCCGAGAAGGGCATCTATCCGGCGGTGGATCCGCTCGACTCCACCTCGCGCATGCTCGACCCGATGGTGGTCGGCGAGGAGCACTACCAAGTCGCCCGGCAGGTGCAGCAGACTTTGCAGCGCTACAAGTCGCTGCAGGACATCATCGCCATCCTGGGCATGGACGAGCTGTCCGAAGAGGACAAGCTGACGGTTGCTCGCGCGCGAAAAATCGAGCGCTTCCTGAGCCAGCCCTTCTTCGTGGCCGAAGTCTTCACCGGCTCGCCGGGCAAGCTGGTGGACCTCCAGGACACCATCAAGGGCTTCCGCGGGCTCGTCGCGGGCGAATACGACCACCTCCCCGAAGCCGCCTTCTACATGGTCGGCAGCATCGAGGAAGCGGTCGAGAAGGCGCAGCGGCTGGCGGCCGAGGCGGCCTGAGAGAAATAGGGGAGTAAGGGAGTAGGGTGATCGCTAGATCCCCTCGAATCCCGCGCTCCCCGAACCCAGCAGCCGCTGCTGCCTTACTCCCCTACTCCCCTAATCCCCTACTCTCCTGAGAAGCATGGCCGACACCTTCCCCTTCGAGCTCGTGTCCCCCGAGCGCCTCCTTTTCTCCGCCCAGGCGGAGGCCGTGGTGATCCCCGGCACGGAGGGCGAGATGACGGTCATGGCGCATCACGCGCCTTTGATGACCACGCTCAAGCCTGGCATCGTGCGCGTGCGCGCGAGCGCCGGGGCGGAAGAACGCTTCCTCGTGTTCGGCGGCTTCGCCGACATCACGCCGGCCGGCTGCACGCTTCTGGCGGAATCCGCGCTGTCCGCCGCGGAGATCACGCGCGACGAGCTTTCCCGCCGCATCGAGGCGGCGCGTGCCGACGCGGAGAACGCCCGCGACGACGACGAGCGCACCCGCCTCGAACAGTTCCTCAGCCACCTGTCGCATCTCGAAGACGCGGTGTGACGGGAACCGGCCTGCCTCCCGCCTGTTGCTAGAGCTTCAGCGACAGGAGGCGATCATGGCCAAGGCTCCGAACCCATCACTGGACAAAGAGCCGGCGGAAGGCTCGCGCGAGGTGATCGACCGCGAACTCGCCAAGCAGGACGAGAAGCAGCAGGATCAGGGCGGCTCGTCGCAGCAGAACCAGCAGTCCGAAAGCGGGAAGCAGTCTTCCGGCCAGTGAACGAGTCGATCGCGTCGTCCGCTGGGAAAGGCGCTCTAGATGCGCGGTCGGCCGGCAGCGGCTAGGTTACGGAATGGATTCTTGGGTCAAGCCCGAGAATGACGAGAGCGGAAAAGGCAGCGGCAATCGCCGATGCTGGTGATTGGCCTCGATCATCCAACTCATCGTCATTCTCGGGCTTGACCCGGGAATCCATTCCGGAACGATCAGGCGACCGCCGGCGGTGCAGGCAGCGCCGGCCGTTGCTTCTTGACAAGTTGACGTGTCTCACCCCACCAGGTGGCGAAATCCCGCGACCACCTCCTCATAGGCCTTGCGCTTGAAGGGCACGATGAGGTCGGGCAGCTCGCGCATGGGCCGCCACGCCCACGCGTCGAACTCGGGCTCGCACCCCTCGGGCGGCGGGTTCACCTGGATCTCGCGCTCGTCGCCCTCGAAGCGGAAGGCGAACCATTTCTGCTTCTGCCCGCGAAAACGCCCCTTGAAGGCGATGCCGACCAGCTCGGGCGGCAGGTCGTAGAACACCCAGCCGGGGTTTTCCGCGAGCAGGCGCACCGAGCGCATGCCCGTCTCTTCCCAAAGCTCGCGACGCGCTGCTGCTTCCAGGTCTTCGCCCTCATCCACCCCGCCCTGCGGCATCTGCCAGAGCCGGTCCGCGCCGGCCATCTCGCTGTCGGCTTCGACGATGCGCCGGCCGATCCAGACGAGGCCCTGGAGGTTCAAGACCATCACGCCCACGCAGGCGCGGTAGGGCAGGGTGGCGGGGTCGGCAGGATACTTCGACATATATCTCGGGGTGGTGAAGAGGCAGTAGGCAATAGGCAGTAGGGCCGCAGGGCGCAAGGTGATGCAGCAACGGAGGCGGGCCGTTGCCGAATCCCAGCAACTGGGCAGCGCTCTCCTACTGCCTTCCCTCCGGATCCGCCGCCAGCGCCGAAACCGGCACGATCTCGACGCCGCGCTTCTTCGCTCCCGCCGCCCATTCCGCCACCGCGTCCACGGTCGCGTCGAAGGCCGAGCCCGTTCCCAGGGCCGTTCCGCGGGAGACAGCGATGCGCTCCAGCTCATCCAGCTTGGCGAGGACGGCGTTGCGGTCGCGTTTCCCGTCGATCACCGTGTCGGCGACAGCCAAGGGCACGCGCGCGTCGGGCGCTTGCGAGCCCGCCAGCGAGCGCGCGGACGTGCCGTCGTCCAGGAACATCAGGCCGCGCCGCCCCAGCTCGTCCATGAAAGGCTTCATCGCTTCGGGCGTGGCGGTGAAGCGCGCGCCCATATGGTTCATTGCGCCGACATAGTTGGTGGTGCGCCCCAGCGCCCAGTGAAGCCGGTCGATGTTCTCCTCAGGCCCACCCTCGGCCAGGAGCGTGTTCCGGCCGGGATCAGCTTCAGGGCCGTCGAACGGCTCGAGCGGCACCTGCATCAGCAACTCGCGGCCATCGCGCCGCGCCTCCTGCATCCACCGGCCCAGGCTGTTGCCCTCGGAGGCGAAGGCCAGCGTCACCTCCGGCGGCAGCTTGCGGATGGCGGCCTGCGTGCCGGTCTGCGACAGGCCCAGCCCGCCGATCACGATGGCGACGCGCGCGCCCCGCGTCCCCGACCAGGGGCGGCGGTAAACATCGAACGGCCGGCGGCCATCGGCTGCCCGCGCCGGCAGAAGCCCGCGCGCGCTTTCCTCGACCAGCGCGCGGTCGGGCAGATGCGCCGTACGCAGGTCCTGGCCGATCGCTGCCGGATCGCGGACGACGATGGAGCCGCCAGGGGAACCGTCCGAGGCTCCGGCGGGGACGCCCTGGCCGGCTTGCGCCGGATCGAGCTTGATGATCGCGGGCCCGGCGCTCGGGGCGGCCGGCGCTTGCGTCGATGCCGCCAGGGGGTCCGCGGCCGGCGCGGCGGCGACGGCGGTTTCAGCCTCGACGGGAACCCGCCAGGGCCGCTCGCGAAGCGAAACGGCCCCCGCCGCAGCGAAGAGGGCGAGCGCGCCGAAGATCGTCAGGATGTCGCGCGCGTCCGGCCGCCAGCGCGCATGGCCGGTGTCGAGCCCCAAAGGGCGGTCCCAATCGCGTTCGCTCGACATGGCCCCTCGTGCCGCCGGAGCATGATCCTGAAGGCTAATCTGGCATGGCGCCATTGCCCCAAGCTGACGCTCGGGCGCGTCTCATCAAACGAAAGCGGCCGGCTGAGAGGCCGGCCGCTCGAAAACGTGGACAGGCGGCTCTCGAAGAGAGCCGCCCGCGCGAAAACTACTGGTTCAGAACCGCCTGATCGGGGTTGGGCGGGAAGGCGGGGTCCGTCTTCACGCCGCGCAACAGGTCGAGCGCATGGGTGAGCTGCACGTCGTCCTTGGGATCCGGCGGCACATAGGCCACCGAGCCCGAGCCCTCCTCGCTTTCCTCCGCGCCCTTGATGTGGCCGCGCAGGTCGGACTCGCCCCGCGCCACGTCGACGTCCTTGAGCTCGTCCGGCAGAGGCTGCTCGACCTTGATGTCGGGCGTGATGCCCTTGCCCTGGATCGACTTGCCCGCCGGCGTGTAATAGAGCGCGGTCGTCAACCGGAGCGCGCCGTGCTCGGCGAGCGGGATGATGGTCTGCACCGAGCCCTTGCCGAAGCTCTGCGTGCCCAGCACGGTCGCGCGGCGGTGGTCCTGCAGCGCGCCGGCCACGATCTCGCTTGCCGACGCCGAGCCGCCGTTCACCAGCACCACGATCGGCTTGCCGTCCAGAAGGTCGCCGGGGCGCGAGTCGAAGCGCGACACGTCCTTGGGGTCGCGGCCGCGGGTGGACACGATCTCGCCGCGGTCGAGGAAGGCGTCGGACACGCTCACCGCCTGGTCGAGAAGCCCGCCAGGGTTCAAGCGCAGGTCGAGCACATAGCCCTTGAGCTTGTCGGTCGGGATATCCGCCTCGATCTTGGCGATCGCCACCTGAAGGTCGTCGAAGGTCTTCTCGGTGAAGGAGTTGATCTTCATGTAGCCGACATCGTTCTCGACGCGGAACTTCACCGCCTTCACCTTGATGATGTCGCGCACAACGGTGATCTTGAGCGGCTTCTGCGTGCCTTCGCGCAGGATGGTGAGCTCGATGGGCGTGTTGATGGCGCCGCGCATCTTGTCCACCGCGTCGGTCAAGGTCAGGCCGCGCACTTCCTGGCCGTCGATCTCGGCGATCAGGTCGCCCGAGAGGACGCCCGCGCGCGAGGCCGGCGTGTCCTCGATGGGCGCGATCACCTTGACGAGATCGTCCTCCATGGTGACCTCGATGCCGAGGCCGCCGAACTCGCCCTTGGTCTGGACGCGCATGTCCTTGGCGGCTTCGGCGTTCATGTAGGAGGAATGCGGGTCGAGCGAGGTCAGCATGCCATTGATGGCGTTCTCGACCAGGCCCTTCTCGTCGGGCGGCGTGACATATTGGGCGCGGACGCGCTCGAAGATGTCGCCGAAGATGGCGAGCTGGCGATAGGTCTCGGAACCGGCGGCCACCGCCGGGCCAGACGCGTTCTGCACGGCGCTCATGGCGGTGGCGCCCAACAGCGCGCCGACCAAAAGAAGCGATGTCTTACGCACCATTCCCTGTCCTTCCCGACTGTTTCCCAACCTTGCCGCCGACCCACCACGGGGCGGGATCGACGGGCCTGCCGTTCTCGCGAAACTCGACATAGAGCTCCGGCCCCTTGGGCTTAGCAAGGCCGCCGCCATCCCCCATCATTCCCAGCGGCTCGCCGGCCAGGACGGGCTGGCCCGGCATCACGCTGATCCGGTGCAGCCCCGCGAGAACGACATGATAGCCCTCGCCGGCATCCAGGATCAAGAGTTGGCCAAAGGAACGGAACGGTCCCGCATACAGAACGCTGCCATCGGCAGGCGAGGTGACGATCGCTCCTGATTGTGTCGCAACCATGTTCCCCAGCATCACTCCGCCGTGACCGTCGCCGTCGCCGAACTTTTTTCGGACCTTGCCGCCGACCGGCAGGGTCAGCTTGCCCTTCAGGGCGGCGAAGGGGCTCGCCGGCGCGAGCCGGTTGGCTTCCGGCACCGGCAGGGAGGCGAGCGCGACCGCTTCCTGCTCCTTCTGCGCTTGCGCCTGGCGCTCGCGCTCGGCGCGGGCGGCTTCGCGCTCCAGCCCCGCGATCAGCTCCTTGAGATCGACCGCCTCCGCCGCAAGCTCGACGGCGCGCTTGCGCTCGGAGGCGAGCGCGACTTCGCTTAAGCTGCGCAGCCGCTCCTTCTCGCCGAGCAGCATGGAAAGCCGCCGCTTCTCCGCGAGCTGGCCTTCGGCCACCTCGCGCAGGCGTTTCTCCTCGCCCCGAATCGCCGCAGCCACCAGTTCCAGCGCGTCGAGATCGGCGAGCAGGCGGTCGGTCTCGGCGCGCAGGCCCGGCACCACTGCGCCAAGGAGGATCGCGCTACGCACCGAGCCCAGCGCGTCCTCGGGACGGACCATCAGCGCGGGCGGCGGGTTGAGCCCCATGCGCTGCAGCGCGCCCAGAACCTCCGCCAGCACGTCGCGGCGCTCGGCGAGCGAGTGCTGGATCGCGTCGGACTGCGCGTGCAGCGGTTCGAGCCGCGCGATCACGGCGTCGATCTCCTCGCCGAGCCGGCGCTCGGCCGCGGCCGAGCGCACGAGCTCGGCCGTCAGCGTGACGTGATCCTTCCTGACGGTGGCGATCTCGGCCGCGAGCTGCGCCGCGCGCTCATCCGACAGCCGGATTTCCTCACGCACGCGCTCGTATTCGCCGCGGCTCCGGCTCTGCTTTTCCGCGAGCGGGTCGGTTTCGGCGGCGGCCGCGCCCATGGCCGTCAGGATGGCGAGGGCGGCCGCCATTCCCAAACGTCGGACAGGTTCCCACCCCCATGCCGCCATGGCCCGCTCTCCTTCGGGGGAGAAGCTAAGCCGCGTTCCTTAACGAAACATCAACCATGACGGGGCGGCCCCTGCGCGCGCCTTGCGCGGCGGCCTCACTCCCGATGATAGGGATGCCCCGACAGGATCGTGGCGGCGCGATAAAGCTGCTCGAGCAGCATGGCGCGAATCAGTTGGTGCGGCCAGGTCAGGCGGCCGAGGCTCAGCGTGAGCTCGCTGGCGCCGCGCAAGGCCTGGTCGTGCCCGTCGGGGCCGCCGATGGCGAAGGCGAGATCCCTGCGGCCCTCGTCGCGCAGCCGGCCCATGGCGCCGGCGAAATCGGTCGAAGACAGATCGCGGCCGCGCTCGTCGAGCAGGACCAGAGCCGCGCCGGAGGGGAGGGCGTTCCGCAGCCAGTCGGCCTCCTCGCGGCGGCGCGCGTCCACGTCGCGCGCCCGGCTTTCCGTCCCCTCCCGGATGCCCGCCCATTCCAGGCCGATCGTCGGCCCGCCGCGCTTCAGCCGTTCGGCATAGCGCCCGCAAAGCTCGCGCTCGGGGCCGGCCTTCAGCCGGCCGATGGCGAAAACGGCGACGCGCAAGCCTCACCTGTCGACGGCCGGCGCCGTCGAGGCCCGGCCAGATGGCACCGCAGCTTTCGATCCCCGGGAGCGGGCTCCCGAGATCCTCGATAGCGCGGGCTAGTGAATCGTCTCCTCGTCGAGGTCGGGCGCCTGCCACATCTTCTCGATCTGGTAGAAATCGCGCACCTCGGGGCGGAACACATGGACGATCACGTCGCCGCCGTCGATCAGGACCCAATCCGCGCTTTGCAGCCCTTCGACGCGCGCATTGCCCAGTCCCGCGTCCTTGAGCGCCTGGATGAGGTGCTCGGCCACGGCGGCCACATGGCGGTGCGAACGGCCGGACGCGACGACCATGTAGTCGCCCAGCACGGACTTGCCCCGGATGTCGATGGAAACGATGTTCTCGGCCTTGGAATCATCGAGGCTTGCGAGAACGGTGTCGATGGCGCGAGTCGAGGCGTCCAGACGGCTCATCCCGGCCGGTGAAGACGGCGCTGCCGGCTTCCTAGCAATCGCTGTTCTCAGTTTCGTTCCTTTCCCAAACAGCTTGGCCGCGCCGAAGACGCGGCACAAGAAATAAATAGTCGTCGAGCCTTATCGGTTTCAAGACGCAGGAGGGAAATCGACGCCATCCACACCTTTGTTAGTTTCCAGGGGGTTTCGCGGCGGCGGCAGGCGCGCGTTGCTTCAGGCGGCGCAACAGGAAGAGCGCAAGCCCCAAGGCGATCGCGACCGCCATGGGCATGAAAGCGGCGCTGCCCAGCTTCGCCGTGAGCAGCGTCGCGAGCGCCAGCGTGCCAAAGCCCGACAGCGACCACGCCATCAGGAGCGCGCTTTGCAGGGCCACCTGCTCGTGCGCGGCGGCGCGGTCGCCGGCGAGCGCCGTGCTGACGGAATAGATCGATTCCGTGGTGCCGCTCCAAACCACATAGATCGCGATCAGCACGGGGAGGGACGCGCCATCGAGCGCGAAGGCCACCACCGATCCCCCGATCACGCACAGGCACGCGCCAAGCAGAACGAGCCTGCGGTCGATCCGGTCCGACACCCAGCCCAGGAGCGGCTGGAACAGCACCGTGCCGAGCGGCATGGCGAAGAGCAATGTGGCGACGTCGGCCTGACCGAAACCCTTGGCGGCCGCATGGATCGGCGCGAATCCGGTGACCAGCATGGAAAGCCCGCCCACCGCCAGCATGCCGGCCAGGGCGGCCGGGGAGACCCTCCAGGCCCGGCGCAGGTCGAAGCCGGCTTCCGGCACGCCGCCCGCCGACCGGGGGGCGGGGAGCAGCAGCGGCAGCATCGCCGCGAGGAAGGCGAAGCCGGCGCCGATCAGGGGAGCGCTCGGCGTCTCGATCGCCACGAAGCGCAGCAGAAACGAGCCGCAGCCCAAGCCCACGACATAGGCCATATAGAACGCGGCCATCACGCGGCCGCGGACATGGTTGGGCAGAAGCCCGTTGAGCCAGCTCTGGGCGATGATGAAAAGCGCGCAGATCGCAAAGCCGTAAGCTGTCCTCGCCGCGGTCCAGGCGAAAGGCTCCAGGCGGGCCGCGATCAGGAGGTTGGAGAGAAGGATCAGGAGCGCCATGCCGGCGAAGGCGCGCGGATGCCCGAGCCGGCGCACGAGGCTTCCCGTCAGCAGGCAGCCCGCGATGCCGCCGCCCGCCATCGCCGTCAGCATGGCCCCCGCCCAGGCCGGGTCGAAGCCGCCTTCCCTCAGCCGAACGGGGATGAAAGCGAACAACAGCCCGTTGCCGATGGCCGCGAGCGCCATGGCGAGCACGACGGCCGGGACAGCCATCCCGAGGCGGGTCGGCGCGGCCAAGTGGGTTTCGGACGTCATTCGGGGCCCGCCTTGGCTGCGCCGGCATGGCGCAGCAGCGTCGAAGACAAGGACGAGCGCGGCCCGTGAAGAAAGGTCCAGGCAGGGGCGGGCCGGCGGGCCAGGGTCTTGGCGTCGGCCTCATCCACCCGGGCATGATCGAAATATTTGGGCAGCACGGCGGACAGGAAAGACAGCGTGGCGCCGGGCCGATCCACCACGGCGATGGGGAAGGTCATCGCGATCCGCCGCCAGCGTTGCCAGCGGTGGAAGTCGCGCAGATTGTCCGCGCCCATGATCCACACGAAATGGATGCCTGGGTTGCGCCGCTTGACGGTGAGCAGCGTGTCGGCCGTGAAGCGGGAGGACAGTTGAGCCTCGAAGGCGGTGACCTGCACACGTGGGTTGGCGACCAGCGCTTCGGAGAGCCGCACCCGCTCGCTCAGCGGCAGGAGCCCGCGGCCCGATTTGAGCGGGTTGCCCGGCGTGACCATCCACCAGATCCGGTCGAGCCCGAGCCGACGCAGCGCGGTCTCGGCCACCAGCGCATGACCCTCATGGGGCGGGTTGAAGGAGCCGCCGAACAGGCCGATCGCCATGCCCTTCTCCGCATGCGGCATGCGGAGGTACTTTGGGGCGAGCGTTTCCGCGGCGCACATCGAGATCTATGCACTTCCTGCCGACAGCTTCAGCGGAAGTCGAAGGCCGACGAATCTTCTCCGTCCTATGGCTTTGGCCCCCTCCACCACGCTTCGCGTGGTCCCCCTCCCCCATGAATGGAGGAGGACCCGCCGGCCGCACCGCTGCGGATCCTCCCCTGCGAAGCGGGGGAGGGGGACCGCCGAAGGCGGCGGAGGGGGCGCGAGAAGGCCGTCCACGGTTGCTTGCTAAGGCCGCACCTGGCCCGAGCCGCGGACGCGGTACTTGAACGAGCACAACTGCTCCACGCCGACCGGCCCGCGCGCGTGCATCTTGCCCGTGGCGATGCCGATCTCGCCGCCGAACCCGAACTCGCCGCCGTCGGCGAACTGGGTGGAGGCGTTGTGGAGCAGGATCGCCGAATCGATCTCGCGGAAGAATTTTTCCACGGCGGCCGGGTCTTCCGCCACGATCGCCTCGGTGTGGTGCGAGGAATAGCGGTCGATATGGTCGATCGCCCCTTCCACGCCGTCCACGAGCTTTACCGAAATGATCGCGTCGAGATACTCGGTGCGCCAGTCCTCCTCCGCGGCCTTTGACGCGGCCGGGAACAGCGCCAGGACCTCGTCCGTGCCGCGGATCGCGCAGCCGGCCCCGGCCAGCGCCTCCAGCACGGGCGCGAGATGCGTGCCGCTCACGCGCCGGTCCACCAGAAGCGTTTCCGCCGCCCCGCAGATGCCCGTGCGCCGCATCTTCGCGTTCACGGCGATCACCTTCGCCATTTCGAGGTCGGCCGAGGCGTCGAGGTAGAGGTGGCACAGGCCTTCGAGATGGGCGAAGACCGGCACGCGCGCTTCGCTTTGCACCCGCGCGACCAAGCTTTTTCCGCCGCGCGGCACGATCACGTCGATGGAGCCCTCGAGGCCCGAAAGCATCTCGCCCACTGCCGCGCGGTCGGGGGTCGGCACGAGCTGGATCGCCCCCTCCGGGAGTCTTGCCGCACGCAAGCCCTCCACCAGGCAGGCATGGATCGCGGTCGCCGACGCGCTCGAATCCGAGCCGCCGCGCAGGATCACCGGGTTGCCGGCTTTCAAGCAGAGGGCGCCAGCGTCCGCCGTCACATTGGGCCGGCTTTCGAAGATCACGCCGACCACGCCGAGCGGCGTCCTGACCCGCTCGATCACCAGGCCGTTCGGCCGCTCCCAGCTCGCGGTCACCGCGCCCACCGGGTCGGGGAGGATGGCGATGTCGCGCAGGGATTGGGCGATGCCTGCGATGCGCTTTTCGTCGAGCTTCAGCCGGTCGAGCGCGGCCGGCGCAAGCCCAGTCTCCCGCCCGCGCGCCATGTCGGCCTCGTTCGCCGCGAGGATTTCACCCTGCCGATCGAGAAGCGATCCGGCGGCTCGAAGCAGCGCCTGCGCCTTCCGCTCCGGCGAGGCCAAGGCCAGCGGCTTTTCCGCCGCCCGCGCGGCCGCGCCCATGCCGCGCATCAGGCCCGCCACATCCTCCGCGCCGCCGACCGGCGTCTTGATCCTGTCCAGCATCACGCCTCCTGCACGGCCGCGCTCGCAGCCGTCCTGCTCCCGCTCACCACGAGGTCGTCGCGGTGGATCGTCGCCGCCCGTGGGCCATAGCCCAGCACGGCTTCGATCTCCGCCGTCTTGAGCCCTGCGATCTTGGTGAGATCGCCCGCGTCATAGGCCACGAGCCCGCGCGCGACTTCAAAACCGTCGGGGCCGATCACGGCAACGGTGTCGCCGCGCGAAAATCGTCCCTCAACCTTGCGCACGCCCGCCGCCAGAAGGGAGCGACCGGCGGCGAGCGCCGTGGCCGCGCCGGCGTCGATGGTCAGCCGGCCGGCCGGCTCAAGCCCGCCTGCGATCCATCCCTTCCAGCCCCGGACCGGCTTTTCCGCCGGCGCGAAGAAGGTGGCGCGCGCGCCCTCCTCCACGGCGCGGAGCGGGTGCAGACGTTTTCCCGACGCGATCAGCATGGCCGTGCCGGCCGTTGTCGCGATCTTGCCCGCGTCGAGCTTGGTCTTCATGCCCCCGCGCGAAAGCTCCGAAGCCGCCGCGCCCGCCATGCGCTCGATGCTCGGCGTGATGCGCCCGACATGGGGGATGAACTCGGCGTCCGGATCGAGCGCCGGCGGGGCGGTGTAGAGCCCGTCGATGTCGGAGAGCAGCACCAGAAGGTCGGAACTCATCATGGTGGCGACGCGCGCGGCCAGCCGGTCGTTGTCGCCATAGCGGATCTCGGACGTCGCCACCGTGTCGTTTTCGTTGATCACGGGCACGGCGCCGAGCTTGAGGAGCGTCGAGATCGTGGCGCGCGCGTTGAGGTAGCGCCTGCGCTCCTCCGTGTCGCCAAGCGTGACCAGGATCTGGCCCGAGCGCAGGCCCTGGGCGTTGAGCTCGTCCGACCACGCGCCGGCAAGCGCGATCTGGCCCACGGCCGCCGCTGCCTGGCTTTCCTCCAGCTTGAGCGGGCGGGCGGGCAGGCCGATCACGGTGCGGCCCAGCGCGATCGCGCCGGAGGAGACGACCAGCACATCCGCGCCCGCGCGCTTGAGATGGGCCAAGTCCTCGACGAGGCTCTTCAGCCATTCGCGCTTCAGGCCTTTCTCCCGATCAACGAGCAGTGCCGAGCCGATCTTCACCGTGATCCGGCGGTAGAAGGAGAGGGGGCGCATCGTCACGCCTTCCATCGCTCGTCCGCCCTTTGTGGCTCCTCGCCGCGGGAAAGCTCGATCTCCTTCATCACCGCCCTGAGCGCCGCCTCCACCCCTTCGCCGGTGGCGGCCGAGAGCAGGAGGGGCGTTCTTCCCGCCGCGCGCTTCAGGCTTGCGAGCTTCTTTTTGCGCTCGTCGGCATCCACCACATCGGCCTGGGAAAGCGCCACGATCTCGGGTTTTTCGCTGAGCCCGTGCCCATAAGCCTCCAGCTCTCGCCGCACGGTCTTATAGGCTTTTCCCGCGCTCTCCTCCTGTGCGGACACCAGATGCAGGAGCACTCGGCAGCGCTCCACATGGCCCAGGAAGCGGTCGCCGATACCCGACCCCTCATGCGCGCCCTCGATCAGGCCGGGGATGTCGGCCAGCACGAATTCGCGCCCGTCCACCCGCGCGACGCCCAGGCCCGGATGCAGCGTGGTGAAGGGGTAGTCGGCGATCTTGGGCTTGGCCGCCGTGACGGTCGCCAGGAATGTCGACTTGCCCGCATTGGGCAGCCCGACAAGCCCCGCGTCCGCGATCAGCTTCAGGCGCAGCACGATCGTCTTCTCCTCGCCCGGCAGGCCGGGATTCGCCCGGCGCGGCGCCTGGTTGGTGGAGGTCTTGAAGTGCTGGTTGCCGAAGCCGCCATTGCCGCCCTCGGCCAGAAGGAAGCGCTGGCCGACCTCGGTCAGGTCGCAGATCAGCGTCTCGTTGTCCTCCTCGAAGACCTGCGTGCCCACGGGCACCTTCAGCACGATGCCCGCGCCCTTGCCGCCCGTGCGGTTGCGGCCCATGCCGTGAACCCCGGTCTTGGCGCGAAAATGCTGCTGGTAGCGGTAGTCGATCAGCGTGTTGAGCCCGTCCACCGCCTCCACCCAGACATCGCCGCCCCGGCCGCCATCGCCGCCGTCCGGCCCGCCGAACTCGATGAACTTCTCGCGCCGGAACGACACCGCTCCGGCGCCGCCGTCGCCGGAGCGGATATAGACTTTGGCTTGGTCGAGGAACTTCATGAACGGCGGCCCTTTCGGCTCCGAGCCCTTACAGGAATTTGCGCCGGCGTTCAAAACGGGAGGGCGCGACGGTCGATGCTTGGCCGCGCATGATCCCGAAAAGCCTGCAACTTTTCGGGATCATGCTCAGAAACTGCCGCGCGCCTATGAACCCGTCACGCCTGCGGCCAGCTCCGCAAGCCGACCCAGGTTTTCCGCGTGAGGCAGTAGCGCTCCACCGGCGCCCGGCCGGCGGCGAGGCTGTCCATCATGCCCTGGCCCACATACTGGAAGCCGCATTTGTGGATCACGCGGCGCGACGCCACATTCCGCACCCGGCAGGCCGCGTGCAGCACGGTGGTCGCCCGGTCGCGGAACGCCAGGTCCACCAGCGCATGCGCGGCCTCCGTGGCGAACCCCCGGTTCCAGTAGGGCTCGCCGATCCAGTAGCCGAGCTCCAGCTCATGCTCGGGGTGGTCGCGCGGTTCGAGCCCCGCGCAGCCGAGGAAGGCTCCCGTGTCGGCCAAGGTCAGCGCGTAAACGCAGGCGCCGCCGCTCGCGCCGGCATCCGCCAGCCTGTTCGTGCGCGCCA
This sequence comes from Mesorhizobium sp., assembly GCA_035998495.1. Taxonomy (GTDB): domain Bacteria; phylum Pseudomonadota; class Alphaproteobacteria; order Rhizobiales; family Rhizobiaceae; genus Mesorhizobium_B. The sequence continues at coordinate 10,813 of DASYHP010000062.1, read as the reverse complement.
CAAAGGCGCGCGCGTCGGCCTCCGCATAGGGATGGGGCATGCGCGAGAGCATGCCCGCGATCTTCTGGTTGTTGGCGAGCCTCGCCAGATCCGGCACATCCTCTTCGTGAGGCGCGCGCAGGAGCAGGCGCTCCGTCATCAGCACGGGGCAGGGCGTGAAACGCCCGGTGGTGGTGGTCTCCGCGAACATCGGCCTTCCCTCCAGTCAGCCAAAAGAAAAGGGGAGACGGCGCCCCGTCTCCCCTTGATCCTTCGAGCTTTGGAACGCTCGACACCGGAACCCTCAGGAGGGGGCGCCGGTGTTTTGGTGCGGAACCGGCTACTCCGCGGCGTCCATGATCGGGTTCACCGACACATAGGTTCGGCCATTGGCTTTCTTCGCGAACGCGACCGCGCCGCCCTCGAGGGCGAACAAGGTGTGGTCCTTGCCCATGCCGACATTCTGGCCGGGATGCCACTTGGTGCCGCGCTGACGCACGATGATGTTGCCGGGGATGACGGCCTCGCCGCCGAACTTCTTCACGCCGAGGCGCCGTCCGGCCGAGTCGCGCCCGTTGCGCGACGAACCGCCTGCCTTTTTGTGAGCCATGGGGATTCTCCTGGAATTGGGCGCTTCATGCCCGATCCCGTCCTTGGGATCAAGCCGCGCGCCGTGATTGGTTCTCTTTGGCCTAAGCTTTAGGCCTGGGTTGCCTCAGCGGAAGCTGACGCCTCCTGACGCGGGGCCGGGCGGCGGCCGTCCGTCAGGATCTCCGTGATGCGGAGAACCGTGTGGTGCTGGCGCTGGCCGCGCTTGCGCCGCGAGTTCTGCCGGCGACGCTTCTTGAAGGCGATCACGGTCTTGTCGCGCCCCTGGGTGACCACCTCGGCCACGACCGTCGCGCCCGCCACCAGCGGCGCGCCGACCGTGGCGTTCTCGCCCTCGCCGACGGCCAGAACCTCGGTCAACTCGACTTGGGCGCCCTCGTCGGCCTGAAGCCGGTCCACCTTGAGAAGGTCATCGGGGGCCACGCGATATTGCTTGCCGCCCGTGCGGATCACTGCGAACATTCTTGGTCTCTCTTTCCACGGTCTGGGCGCAAAAACACCCGGCCGCCTTCTTGTTGCTCTTTAGTTTCGGACGCCCAACACGGTTGAACCGCGCAGCCCCAATCCATATCCTCTCGGGGCCGCAGATGGGCATGCCCGACGCGTCAGCCAAGCGGCCGGGCTCGGGAAGGCCGGCGCCTATCCCAGCGAGGCGCTCAAGTCAAGGCGGTTGCCGCCGGGGCAGGGGCGAAAGGGCCGCGCATCCGGCTTGTGCGCCGGCATGGATCGCGTTGCGCGAAACGCGGTTCCACAACCCTTGCCCTTGGGCGGCGCAGGCTTTATGGAAGCGCCGCCGGCTCTGCGGAGAGGTGGCTGAGCGGTTGAAAGCACCGCACTCGAAATGCGGCATACTCGCAAGGGTATCGCGGGTTCGAATCCCGCCCTCTCCGCCACTTGCTCTTATGTGTGCCTTGCTGTGCAAGGGTCTGACCAAAAGGCAGCGGTGCTGCTGAACAATGCTACGCACAAACACGATTGCGCTTGCCTATTCAGGGCCGCGCCAGGTGCTGTGCATGTCCGGGTTGACCTTCCGGGCGGAAGCTTCACTTTGACAAGAGTTGGAGGATCGATCCTCCTGGAGGAGAGCAAACCATGCGGACCTTTCTGGCCTTGGGCACACTCGCCATCTTTGCAGCTCTTTCTGTTCCCGCGTCAGCCCAGATGTGTGGCGGTGGTCAGGCGCAGGCTGATACAACCGCCTCCTCAAGCATGTGCGGCGGCATGATGAACGCGCAGGCCACCGCTCCCGCCACTGGAGAGCAGCAAGCCGAGGCGAAGCCATCCGGCTGCGCGTGTTGCCAGAACATGGCCATGATGCAGCCTCCCAAGGAGGGCAACGAGGCCATGCCGGGAATGGAGATGCCTTCCCAAGAGGCCCCGGAAGCTAAACCCTGAGCAAGCTGTCCTGGGCGCGGGCCGTTGCAGCGGCGCTGCGCCATGGTCCCGATGGAAGGCGGGCGAAGCCGGGACCGAACAGCAACGCAGGAACGGTGCAAACTAGCTTGTTTCGGACGTTGGGGCGTGGCCGGCGATCGAGCGCAGGAGGGTTGTGATTTCGGGCTCATCAAAACAGCCGTCATCCCTCATCACGTCGAGCGTTCGCAGGGCGGCCTCGGCCTTGGCGCGAACATCCGCCAGCGTGAGGCAGGGGAAGGGTAGAAGGCGCTCAAGGCTGGAATAGGAGGCCTCGGCCGCCTCGTTCCATCGGTCCTGCGCCTCTATGAGCGGCCGGCGGGCTTCCCATTGTTCTGTGAGCGATTGCACGGCCTCAGCGCGCCAAGTCTCGATCCTAGCGCGGCTGCTGGCAAAGCCCCGGCGCAAGGCGGCGGCGGTGTTCGGCTCCCACGGAAGGGCGAGCTGTTGGCGCTCGCTGGCGTCGAGCTTGGCGAGCGAACGGGCGAATACCGTTTCGGCCTGCCCCACGGTGTTGAGCTCATCCCAGGCGAAGTCGATCTCGAACGGGCCGCGAGGCGGTATCTTCCAAGCCGGCTCGGGATAAAGGCCGTTCGCCTTGAGCGAGGCAACGTTCTGACTTTTCGCCTGAAGGGCCGCAAGGTTCACATGGTGTTCGTGGAGCAGTTCGGCCAGGGCGGGCGTGACGCGCTCGGCCTCGGCTGCGAATGCCGGAGTTGGAGCCGTGCGCGGGCATGATGGGATGGTGACGGCGGCCCCGATGGCGGGCAGGACCGCGAGCATGCGGCGGCGGGTGGGCATGATGGTTCCTCCGGTTGTTGGCTGGTGAGGGGCCGGGGGCGCTAGGCGCTGGTTCCGGCGATGCGCTCCATGTCGGCGCGCACGGATGCCAGAGCGTAGTCGGGCTCAAGCCCGGCCTGCTCGTTGACGCGCAGCTTCAGGAGCATGCCGGCGACGGTGGCGGCAGGCGTCGCAAGGATGGCGTCGCAAATGTCATTGGCCGCCTCTAGCAGCGCGTCCCGGCGCTTTTCGGCTTCGGGAAGGCCCAACTCGGCCTGGAGGCGTTCTCTCTCAGCGGCCCAAGCCTCTTGGCGTTCATCCTCCCGGCGTTGGAACTCATCCATGGCCCGCAGCGTCGGGTTGCCCCTGTTGTGAAGCGCGCCGACCGGCAGAGCCTTGAATGCTTCGTTGATTTCGCACGGCAGTTGGCGACGCTCGGGCTTCTCAGGACGCAGAGCGAAATAGCGTTCCTCAATGATGTCGGTGGCGTCGGCCTCCCGCTCATAGACTTGCATCGCCTTCTGAAACTCGGCCGCCAGCCGGAACAGTTCGGCGTCGGGTTGCGGGGCGGGCGCTACGGCCAGGGCAACGGAAGGAGCGGCAACGGCGGCTCCCATGAGCGCAATAGGGTGGAAGGCCGCTCGGCGGGTCAGCTTCTCCATGGTGGTGTCCTCCTGCCGTGGGCTGTGCCGCCACGGCTCGGCGGCGCTCAGCGGCGCGGGTGGTTTCGGGTGGTGACGGGGACAAGCTGCGCCATGCGCGCGTCGTGCCAGGAGCAGCGAAGCGCAAAGGCGAACTCAGTGGGATCGAAGCGGAAGGCGCGGCCACGGGCGGCATAGAAGCCCCGGCATTGCGTCCAGGCGTCGCGCATGACGGCGGAAAGGTTGATCGGCGCGGTGGGCTTGGTGCGCATGTCCGCCTCCTCACGCGGCCAGTGCCGCAAGCTCGGCCTGGAGGGCCGCGCGGGAGTGCTCGACGTTCATGTGAGCGGGGGCATAGTTCAGCCATTCGATGGACTGCCGGATGGTGGCGGCGCGCTCGGCGTTCGGGCCGGTGGCGAGGCGGGCCTCGGCGGCTTCCTTCGCGGCGTTCTCCTTGGCGATCCGCCAGGCGGTGCGCAGGCAATGAGCGAAGGAGCCGTCCACATGGCCGCGCTCGATCTGCCAGGGCTTATAATCGCGGCGGATGTTGCGGAAGCGCCTCCAGGCGTCCTTGAGGATTTCCGAGCGGTCGAACATTTTGGCTTCTCCCGTGCTGGATTTTTGTTCGGGCATGAGCCATATTTGTTTACGCATGAGCAGTTGTCAACTTTTTTCGCTCACGCATAACGAAAAAATGTTTATGACAGCGAGGAATGATGGTGACGGCGGAGCAGATACGGGCGGCGAGGGCGCTGCTGGGCTGGTCGCAGGGCGATTTGGTCGAGCGTTCAGGCCTGTCGCTCACCACGGTTCGGCGTATGGAGGATGAGGGGATCGGGCCGGGGCGCAGTTCGGCCGAGAACGTCGCCACAGTTCAGCGGATCATTGAAGCCGCTGGCGTCCAGTTCATTCCCGAGAATGGTGGAGGGGCTGGCGTCCGCCTCGCCAGGCCCAAGGGAAGCGGCAGCTAGAGAGTTCGGCCCCTGCCGTCCGGCGGACGGGCTAGAACAGCCCCTCTATGTCCCACTCGATGTCAGTGATGACGCGGGCGTCCACCGAAACCGAAGCCGACAGCTTGGACGCGTGCTCAATTAGAAGCCTTCTGGCTGCCTCTTCCGCTTTGGCGCGCCCCTCGCATCTCTCGTGGAAGCGGCCCTCTTCCCGGCCGACGCGTTGCGCATCCCAGCGAGTGATTTCCACAAGCGCATACCAGACGCCGCGCCCGTCCCTGTGGCGTCGCACTATCTCAAGTCGCCGCTCGCCTAGCTCCGCCAATGCAAGATAAAGCGGCGCGTGTTCAGTCTCCACTTTCGCTTGTTGGCGAGCGGCGTAGATGAAGCCTTTAAGGCTGGGCTCCTTCAGCCGATCAATCTCGTGAGCGACGCTCCAGAACTCCTTTGAGGCCTCCCTTAACGCCCGCTTGGCATCGATACTGACCGGTTCAGACTTTAGGGCAGTGCCTTTCACCGCCTTGAGGGGCGACACGCCTGGTTTGGGCCAAATGTCATCAATGACGCGGTTGACGTGCGCGGGGCTCGGCTCCCAGCGATAAGCCTTTTCGAGGCGCGCGCGCTCCAGCTCCGGTCCGAGATGGACCACTTTTCCCTTTGCTGGACCAGGTGAGTCCAGCGCGTTGGCGATGAGCCTCATCGAGTCCAGTAGGCCTTCGTGTATCTTGCCCTCATTATCGAAGTGCCAGACGGCGCCCTCGGCCCGAACCAGCTTCTGCGGGTCGCCGTCCTGGCAATCCAAAACCGCACTCAACACCTTCACGCGGGAGTTGGCGTATTGCGGGAGCGCCTCGTCCCGAAACGTCAGCCCCTCGGCGACCCGCTGAGGGATGCGCAAAGGCTCGCCCTCTCCAGGAAACAGGTAGTAGCGTGCAGTGATGCTCATGGCGTGACCGACCTTCTCGGGCCAGGCGTTCTGAATGCTCCATCACCGACTCGCCGGCAAGCGACGAAATTTTCCCGATAGGCCCCAAACCCGAACTGACAAAACTGACAAAACCCTCCCCGCCCGCAACGGCAGCCATCACCAACCCCCTAAAGATGTCCGACCAGACACAGGGCTCTCTTCATTCCGTTGCGCTAGGCGGCTGGAATGACGAGATTGTTTGCCCTAGGGCCGCTGGCGTTCAGTTCATTGACGAGAACGGCGGCGGAGTGGGCTGAGGAAGTGACGGAGACGGCGAAATGAGACGCCTGCTAGAGAGGATAGCTCTCAGCCTCGTCTCACTAGTTGCGGGAGCAGCGCTTCTCCTTTGGCTGATCTCCACGCAGTATCTCGCAGAACCTGATGACGAGAGCGAGCTGACCGGGACCAGCTTGTTCGCGCCGGAATGAAGAACGGCGGGTGGCGGTGCGCTTGGCGAGCAAGCCGGCGACTTACAGTCTCTGCCCTCCAGTGGAGGAAGGCGCGCCCAGCCTTGCCATACCTAGCAGCGCCTTCCCCCGTGGCAGCGCATCCCCACGCCGCCAGCACACTTACTCGCGAGTAGCAGCCGGTATTCCGGTGTCCGGCGTTTACCTATCGGCAACCGCACTGCCCTAGCCTGGGCTGGCTGGACTGTCGCCAGCAACATGAGTTGGGAAGCCCTGCCATGCGCTAGCCTGGCTCCCAGGCAGGGCTTCTCAGCCACACAACTCCTAAACGGATTATCCGCCATACTCCCCCAATTCGGCGGGTGGCGGTGCGCTTGGCGAGTGTGGCTAAAACCATGCGCCTGAGCGCGCTGGGGTTCAGTTGGAAACGACCACGATCGACGGCGAAATCTGCACAATAATCCGACCTCTGGTCGGCTCGATCCGGGTCGCCGGTATGATCTGCTGCCGCGCTGCAGGCGCTGTTGCAGGTTTTGTCGGCAGCGGACTCGCAACGTTCCTCCCGTAGTTCGCAGCCTCTGCGCGCTCCAAGCACTCGGTGGGAATGTTCGGCCAGGAAGCCCGATCGCAGGAGGTCGTTTCCGGCGACGTCGCCAAGACGTTCCTGATCACCCTGCTGCCGGCCCTCGCCTCTTCCGCGACAGATGGCGTCGAGAGGGCGCAAAGACAGCCAGCTATGACAATCGTTTTCATGATCTGACAAATCGCTGTGTCGGCGGCTGGTTCCGCTTGCTCGGGAGCTTGGGTTAACGACGCGACCCGCTGAAACTTGGCGAGTGTTTCTGAACCACCGGGGCTAACGAGCCTTCACAGGGATAACGTGGAGGCCCTTGGGTGGCCTGTTCCACAAGCCGTCCCCAACTCGTCCACAGCTTATACCGGCGGAGTTTGTCGACCGCTCAAGGGCATGCAACTCTCTTGGGCGAAGGGGTTAGTAGCGTTCGACGGAGTTGCCCTTGCCAGACAGTCTTTTGCATGCCTCAGAGCACAGCCTGGACGCCTACCGAGTCGCTCGAAGCGCCAGGCACATGCGTGAAGCCGCCAAGGACCTAGCGAAGATGACCGCCAGTCCCGATGCGGCCGAACTCGTGGCGGAGGTCCGCAGGACGGCACTCCGGATCGATGCCTTGCGGCGGAAGCTGATGAGCGAGACGTGACCCGCACCCTACTTGTCGCCCTGCTCGCGCTCCCGCTTGCGTTGCTCGTGGTGAGTTTGGTCCTGAAGGGGCGGGTCGTGTTCGGTGGGTGAGCACCGCTCACCTCGAAAGCTCCGTACCATGCCCGACCAGCCCCACACCTACATCGAGCATGTCTTCACGGTTGAGATCGAGGACGGCAGCTTCGGCTACGGCATCGAGCTCGACGGGACGAAGTACCCGCCGGCCGGGAGCTTCGAGACGATGCATGAAGCCTTCTCAGCGGGATATGCCGAACTCAAACGCCTCAAGGCAGAGGCCTGCATCGTGGACGATGGGCCGAACCCGATAGACGAGATGATTGAGGGGTTCGCGAGGCTCCGGGGCGATTAGCCGTGACGCCGCCTTGTTGGCCTGCTGCTTGCGCCTGATCTGGCCCGGAAGTGACAAGCCGCCTTCTGCGCGGGTGTGGCCTCCGTCTGCCCCTGTCCGGAATGGCGCCATCGGCACCTGTTTTCGCTCCGGGTAGGGGCTCGCCTTCGCGTGAGAGGGGAGGCGAGAAGACCGACGTCGCAATCACTCCCGAAAAGCGGGGTCGGGGCCAGCGTGTTGCTAAGGAAGATAGACCGGGGTGTGCCGTCAGAGCACACCACGAAGTGAGCGCGGGCCGAACCCGCGCTCTCTCTTGTTGAACGTCTGACCGTCAGGCCGGTCGGAGGGATGATTTAGCGATAGCGGTCGTCCTTGCCATTGGGGCTGCCGTCGCCGCCGCCGTTGCCATAGCCGTTATTGCCCTTACGCTTACCCTTACGCTTACCCTTGCGCCCGTCGCGGTCCTTATCGTCCTTGTCACGGTACTTCTGGTAGTATTCCTCAGGGTACTTGGTCGAGTAAGACGAAGCATTGCCGCCGGTAGCGTCGCCCGACATGGCATCGCCGGAGCTAGCATTTCCGCCGGTGGCTGAGCCGCGGTAAGCCGAAGCATTGCCGCCTGTTGCGGCCCCCGACATGGCATCACCGGACATAGCATTGCCGCCGGTGGCCGAGCCGCCCGTGCCACTGTGATTGGCCATGGCGATAGCCGTTCCCCCAAGCAGGAACGCGCTCACAGCAGTCGTTGTCAAAACCTTCTTGATGCTCATAGCCTTTTCCTCGTCTGAGATCCACCGCCAGTAGCGGATCGTGGATCGCGTTAGACCGAGGTAATCAACGGGCTTCGCAAACTGTTCCCGTTATTCAAGATTGGTTAAAACCGCACAAAAGGGCTAAATGAAGAGCAAAATCACAAATGTTCTTGACCTGCATCCCAAGCCAGCAAGATGAACGCCAGATGAATACTGCCCGCAACCCGCTTTGCCCCCGTGGCCCTTGCCAGAGCTGTCGGGGGGCGGGAGCGTCGACCTTTACGTCCACCAGAACCATGCCAGCGAGCTTCAGGCCACGGCCGATGCGGCAGCCCTGGCTGCTGCTGGTGAGGCGGGCATGAAGGGTTGGTCAAAGGAGCGCGCGGCCGAGATCGTCGCGTCTGTGATTGCGAGCAACCTGTCGAGCCGCTTCAGCGGCGCGACCTTCGCCCACCGGATCGAGGTGAACGACAAGGAGCGCAGCGTCGAGGTGACGCTGACCCAGGACCACTACGGCTACTTCGTGGCCGGATATTTCACTGGAAGCCCGCAGATCACGGTGCATTCGCTTGCCCGCTCGGCGGGTCAGGCCACCTTGTGCATCATCGTGCAGGAACCCAGCGAGGCCGATGCCCTCAAGATGTCGGGCACGGCGCGGATCTCCGCCTCGGGATGCTCGGCCTATTCGAACTCCGTGGATACAAAAGGGATCGTCGTCAAAGACCTGGCTCGCCTCACGGCGAAGCTCACCTGCAGCGGCGGAGGCTATCTAGGCACGCTCCTGAACTATGCACCCGCTCCCCTGACCGACTGCCCCTTTTTACGCGACCCGCTCGCTGCGCGCGCGGCGCTGGTGGACCAGGCGCTCAGCGGGCAGGCGTGCGGCTACAACAAGGTGAAGCTCGATGGCGTGAAGAGGACGCTGAAGCCGGGCACCTATTGCGGAGGGCTGGAGATCAAAGGCGGCTCCGAGGCGACGTTCGACCCTGGCATCTACGTCATCAAGGACGGCCCGCTGACGGCCAAAGAAGCTTCGGCACTCAAGGGCGAAGGTGTGGCCCTTGTCTTCTTTGGCGAGAAAGCCACGCTGTATCTCAAGAACGACACCACCGTCTCTCTCTCGGCGCCCACGACCGGCCTGATGGCGGGCATCCTGGCTTATGCCCAGCCCGTCGCCGGCAAGACGCGCAGCTTAAGGATCGAGAGCCGGGATGCCCAAAAGCTCGTCGGCACCGTCTACCTGCCCGCCGATAGCTTGCTTGTGGGTGGCGACCAGAACGCCGACGGTGTCTGCGACCTGCTGCCGGTGGGCGGCGTTTGTGAATCGGACGTGGGTTCTGCGTCCTCGTGGACCGCGATCGTGGCCGGCAAGCTTGAGGTCACGTCGGGCGCAACCCTGGTGCTGAACTCGGATTACGAGAACTCGGACGTGCCCGTGCCGCACGGCCTCGGCCCCACAAGCCGCACGGTCTCGCTCACAAGGTAACAAGGTGCAGCTCTCTGTCCGCAATCTTATTTCGGCCTTGGCCTACTTGGCTGTGGGCACGCTCGTGGCCGGGCTTGTCGCAACCGAGGTCATTCTTGCCCTGCTGCCGCTGATCGACTGACGAGCTTCAGTGAAGCGCCTCGAGGGAGCCACCACGAGGGAGCCTGACTGTGCGCCGTCAGGCTTGTGCGGGGCTGGTTGGCGAGGCAGCTTTGTTGGTGCGCAGAACTGGCCCAAGTGCTCAGCCTTGCTGTCAGCCCGCTCGGCTTTATCCTCCTCATCGAGGAGTGCAGCGTGCGGGCGCTCCGAGCGCAGGTTCCGACACTGGCGCTCGCTCCCCGAAGGAAACGATGCCATGCGCACGAGAGGGCATCCAACTTGAGGCGACTGCCCGAGCCGCAGGGCCCCTTGCTGCCCTAGTCAGGTAAAGACGGTGGTCGCCTCGATTTTCTTCAGAAGAGTCCGGGCGGCTCTGACCACAGCGGGGCTGGCCCGAAATGCCCTTCCTGCCGCCCAGGAGACAGGCGCGCACGGCGTGGTTTTCGCTGTCGCAGAGCCTCCAAACAGCTCTTGCGCCTTCTGGGACTGTCTCTGGCCCGCTGCGCCGGTTTGAGCTACGAGTCCGACCAGTCATGCCAATACAGGCAAGCGCGTGAACGTCAGCCCATCCCTTCACGAAGCCGAGCGCCTATCCCTGGAAAGGAGGGCTCGGGATGCCTTCCGATGAGAAGCTCGCCGCCTTGGAGCAGATGGCCTATGAGGTGGACCTTCACGACTTTCTGAGGACAATCGACGCCGTCTACGCTCGGCCCGAGTTGGTGTCGAAGGAAGAGGCTGTGACCATGCTCTGGCAGGCGGGCCGGATCCTAGGCCAGATGATGGTGCTCTCCGAAATGGAAATGGAAGCAGCACTCGATCTGGAGCGCAGCGAACCGGAGGGGAATGCCTGATGCCTCTCGCCCTCAATTTACCCAGCTACGTCGTAGACGCCCTGCAGAAGTTCGCAACCGAGGAAGGCGTCGGTCTCGAGAATGCTGCGGGCATAGCCGTCATCGAGTGGCTGATCGCTCAGGGTTACCTCGCGGACGACGAGCTCAGTGAAGACACGCCGACAGAGGGGAATGCATGAACCGCATCGACCTTGCGGCCGAGCTCTCCAGGGCAGCCCTGGAAATCGACGCGATCGGCGATCTGGACCGCTCGAGGCTGCTTCAACTGGCGCGGTCCACAATCCACAGCCTACGAAGCCAACTGCCCTCGG
>DASYHP010000028.1:0-17120 GCA_035998495.1 Mesorhizobium sp. | reverse complement strand
CCGAGGGCAGTTGGCTTCGTAGGCTGTGGATTGTGGACCGCGCCAGTTGAAGCAGCCTCGAGCGGTCCAGATCGCCGATCGCGTCGATTTCCAGGGCTGCCCTGGAGAGCTCGGCCGCAAGGTCGATGCGGTTCATGCATTTCCCTCCGTGGACCTGCGCACCAGGGAGGGAGCGTTAGCGTGTCCAGAGACCCGCGAAAAGCCCGCCACGCTCAGAGGCAATCTCGCCGGCCGCAATTTACCCGCCCTTAACCATGCCGAACTAGCTCATGGGCAGCGCTGGTGCGGCCTGCCAGCCTACTGCCTTGGGGAGCCCTGCCGTTCCCTCTCACTCTCGGCAGGGCCACTCCCAGCCTCATCCGTCAACCTCGTCTGATCTGCACATCTTCCTGGTGGAGCCTTATAGATGCCGCTCGACATGGAAGACGAGCCTGCCCTCACGCCCGCGAACTCCGGCAACAATGCGGCTGTGGTCCTGAAAGCCTTTGTTCGCAAGCGTGCTCTCGGACTGCTCACTGTACCCGCTAGCGAGCGGGAGGCCCACTATGCGAAGCTCCGTGCGGCGGGCGCGCGCCTAGCAATAGCCTATGGCATGCCTGAGCCGGTGGCCGCGACGTGGGCACATGAGGTCGATCTGCTCACGCGCACAATGATGAGCGCCCTTGCTGAAGATGAAGCTGTGCCCCTGAGCAACCGACTGCATACTAGGTGCATGCCAGTGGCAGCCTGACTGGCCCACACCTGCCATGCCGGAGAGCGGCAGGGCTTTGCCTCGCTACTTACACAGGTCAGTGCAGCTTCCCAGCCGCAGAAGCGGAGGTTCGCCGGCCCCGCTTGTTGCGATAGTGCTCGGAAAGCGCTTTGTCCTCGGCGCTCACTTCGCGGAGCCTGGCACGCAGCCCGTCGAGCTGCTCCCGGACGAGCCGCCGCTCCTCCGCAAGCCGCCGATGCGCGGCGAGAAAACTCTCGCGATCGAACTTCTGATTCTGATCCGTCATGCCGGCACTGTAGCGAGGCCGGTCGCAGTCTAAGGATCAGGTCGGCAGCGGAACGGGCCGTCCTCCACAAGCCGTCCACACCCCGTCCACAGCTTATACCGGCAGAATTTGTCGGCGCCTCAAAGGCATGCAACCTTCTTGGGCTTGGGGCGGGTTGGAGATGTCGGGAGTGCCGCTTCTCAGACAGCCTTTTGCATGCCTCGGAACACAGCCTGGACGCCTACCGAGTCGCTCGAAGCGCACGGCACATGCGAGAGGCCGCGAACGACCTCTCTGCGCTGGCGAGGGCGGGCGACCCTGACGCCGCGGGGCTCGCCCTGGAGATCAGGCGCACTGCCCAACGCATCGACGCCCTGCGCCGGCGGCTGATGAGCGGGACGTGAGCCGCCCCACACCTACATCGAGCACGTCTTCACGGTTGAAAACGAGGACGGCAGCTTCGCCTACGTGGTCGAACTCGACGGCACGAAGCTTCCTCGGCCGGGATCTTCGACGAGCGTCATGAAGCCTGGGAAGCCGGGTACGCCGAGCTTGAGCGGCTCAGGGCAGAGCAGTTTCCGGGTGGCCTGGACGAGTCGGGAGACCCGATCAAGGAGCTTATCGCGCGGCTGCGAGGCGAGCACGGGAATCAGTGACTCGCGCCCGCCTCCTCGCCGTGCTCGTGATGGCCGTCCTGCTCACCGTGACGAGCTTGGCGGGACATGCCTGGATGGCATTCGGCGGGTGAGCGCCCGCCATCCTGACCGCCGCAGCCCTGTGGCTCATACGGCCGAGAGGCGCGCCCAAGTCCAGCTTGAGTTCGGCCAAGCTTCCTCATAGGAATGCGGACGCGCTTCATGGCCCGGCTCGTCGCCGGCGCGCCAGGCGAAACGCCGAGGGGGCGTGACATCATGAGTTCTTTTTCGAGGAGGCTGGTCCGCAGCCTCCTGACCACGGCTGTCGCCGCGCAGTTGAGTTTCGCCGCGCCCTTGCTGCTGCCGGATCGTTTCCCGGCCGCCGCCCAGACGCAGAAGAAGAACACGAAGGCCGCGGCCGCCGCGCAAAACCGAAAGCTGACGGCCGATGAGCTGCTCGTCCAGGCGCAACGCAGCCTGGCGCTGACGGTGGCGGCAGCGAAACGCGCGCCCAAGATCAAGTCCAAGGCCGCGGCGCCCTTCGTCAAATCGCTCGACGAAACCACAAAAGCCCTCAAGACGCTTCGGACCGCCGCATCGAGCCGCAATGCGAAGCGGTTTTCGCGGGCGCTCAAGCAGGCCTTCGAAGCCATGGGACGCTTAAACGCGACTTACCGGCTGTCCGACCTCAGGGCGAAGGACGTGCGCAAGGGCGTGCAGGGCGTCAGCAAGTCCTGGCAGGCCTATTTCGCCCGCGTGGGCGGCAGCAAGGCGGCCGCCACGCCGGAAAGCACGCGCGCGAATGCGCGCCGAATCGCCTCCCTGAAGAAGAGCGTCTCAACGGTCCGCGACCGCCGCTCGATGAGTCCGCGCGAGGTTCGCGAGCTGACGTTGATGCTGGAGGCGCTGGAACGCGCCGAAGCGGCGAACCGCGCCGCCGCCAACCAGTGGCTCGCGCTGCTTCTGCTGGACGAAATCTTTGGATGGTACGGCGGCTATTACGATTACATCGTCATTTATGAACCTGAATACGCATACTACTATCGTGAAGAGTATGTGTACTGGTCCGAAGTGATCGAGTACACGGAAGTCGAGTTCGTCACCTATTATGAGAGCTACTCCTTCGAGAGCTATGAAGAGACCTTCATCGTCGAGGAGTCGTATTACGTCGAGTTCTCGGAGGACGAGACGGTCCTGATCGAGGAGATCGAGGAAGAGGTCGAGACCACGGTCGAGGAGCTTTACCAGGGGTCGGAAAGCTTTGAGACGCTGAGCGCCGAAACGGCCGAACTGGAGCAGGCCGTCCAAGAGTCCTCGACTCAGGCGATCGAGGATCCGGCCGACATCCCGGACCCCGAAGTCGATGAGGCCGCGGTGCTCGACGAGGATGCCCCGGCGCTTGAGCCTGATGAACTCCTGGCCGTTTCGGCGGCCCCGGCGGAGGCCGGCGGGCCCACCGACGCCGAGGGCCAAGGCGCCGATGCGGCGGGGGAGGCCGGAACGGATGACGGCTCGGGAGATCCTTCGGACGCCAGCGAGGCATCGGGCGAAGCGGACGCGACCGACGCCGATGGGGAGCCGTCAGAAGCGCAGGACGCGGTAGGGGAAGACCCGGCGGCTGACGACGGAAACCTCGACGGGTCGCCGGACGAAAGCGCCGAGGATCCGGCCGCCGAAGAGCCAGCCGCCGAGGACGAAGGTGCGAACGAGGGCGACGCTGGTGCGGACGCGGGGGACGAGCAGGCTGCGGACGAGGAGCCGGCCGCGGAGGAACCGGCAGAAGAGACCGGCGACGAGCAGGACGTTCTCGACGAGCCCGAGGCCGACGCGCCGGCCGAGGATCCCGAGCCTGTCGAGGAGGAGCCCGTTGAGGAAGAGGCGGTCGTTGAGGAGGAACCTGCTGCTGAGGAACCTGCCCCAGACGAGCCTGTCGAGGAGGAGCCGGCCTATGAGGAACCCATTGCGGAGGAGCCTGTCGAGGAGGAACCCGCCTATGAAGAGCCCGCCTATGAAGAGCCGGTTTACGAGGAACCTGTCTACGAGGAACCTGTGTACGAGGAACCGGGATACGAGGAGCCCGCCGAGTATTGATGGTTGGGCGAGCGCCGACCGGAAGGCCCGCCAGCGGGACTCTGGTGCGTCCCCTTCCTAGTTCCTGCTGACGTGAAGACAAAGGCTCTGACCGACACATCCGGCTCAGCAATCGCAAACGAAGGTCAGCTCGATTGGGACCCGGACGGCACTGGAGCGCAGGCCAACATTCTGCTCGCCAACTTGGTTGGAAAGCCGGCCTTGAATGACACGGACTTCGTGATCCTCTGAACCGGGCCACGCTGCTCAGGCCTCTCGGACAACAGAGTACTCTCCGGGAACGAAGAAGGCCCCGCCAGCCTTTCGGCCAGCGGGGCGGTTTCCACACTCGGTCCTCCGGCCCCCATTGTGCGCATAAGGCAGCATGCTACGTTCGCGGAGCCTGAGAGGCTACTGAGGGGGAACCGCTATGAAGAAGCTTGCGCTTGCATCCGTATCGCTACTGCTGACCACGCTCGCCGCGTGGGCGGACCCGGCCGGAACCTATGACGTCAAGGGGACCGACCTCGACGGGCAGAGCTATGCAGGCACGGTCGAGGTCGTGAAGACCGGCGACGTCTACGCGTTGCTCTACAAGTATAATGACGGCACGGAGCAGGTGGGTTCGGCCATCGGCGACGACGAGTTCCTCGCCTATGGCTATGCCGGTGAACAAGAGCTCGGCGTCGGCCTGATGACGGCCAAGGGCGAGAACTGGGAAGGCGTCTGGACGAATATCGGGGCCGAAAAGATGAGCCTGGAGAACTGGACCCGCAAATAGACCACCAAGTCTGCGCGATTGACAAAAAGCCCCGGCCACCCGTGAGGGCAGCCGGGGTGCATCAATGGGAGGAGCCTGACTGTGCGCCGCCAGGCTTGTGTGGGGCTAGCCCGTGGGAGTTCTCGACCCCGCAACGAAACAGCGGGCCTTTCGACCCGCTGCCTATTCCATCATGCACCCCGAAGAGGGGATCGCCTGCTTGCGATGGAGCTTACTGGGCTGTGGTGGAGCCTGTCGACATGAAGGTGTCGCAGAAGCGCTCGAAACCTGCGGGGCTCTGGCACTCCTGCATGATGCCAGCGCGCTGCTCGACAGTCAGGGCTTGATACGTGGTGGCGAACTCGTCGCCCGTGCGCATCGTGGTCATGGTCTCATCGGTGTAGAACGAGCCAATGATGTCGCGGTTGCCGAGGAACGGCGCGTTCGGCGCATTGGTGGTGCCCGCGGCCGTATCGGTGTCGGTACCGGAGAAGTCGGTATCGCTGGCGTTGTTCGTGCCAGGCGATGAGCGTGACGTGTCTGCGGCACTCTGACCATCGGTAGCGCCCGTGTTGCTGCCCGCGGACCCCGCACCCATTGCACCACTCATAGAATTATTGGAGGAGGCGCCCATATTTGCGCTACTCTCTTCGCCGCCATTGCCTGTGCCACCTGCTTGCTGTGCAAGAGCCGCACCAGAGATCATCGTGGCCAGAGCGGCCAGTGTAAGAAGCTTTTTCATTTTGGGATCCTTGTGACTCCGACCTAATCGCCGGCAGGTCATCAGCAGGACAATGGACACCCCGGTTCGTTGTTCCGCTATGAATAGGATAACTCGATGACGATCTGATCACCTTATCTGGGCATGATGTGATATTCCGGTGATGCTGGGTTTTCGTGAAACTTCCGCCGAAAATCTACGTGCGTACGCTCCCGCTTCTTCACTGAACCTGCCGGATCAACACTGTCCGCATGGAGAAAGACTGCAGGGGTAGCGAGCGGTCAGGAGCATGCGAGACGAGGCACTTGACGACCGGGCCGATCAGCGCCGAGGCAGCCTGTCCCCATGCCGGCGCAGTTCCTCCTGGTGCTCCTGCATATCTTCGCGGTGCCTGCCAACTTCGCTCACGGCCTGCTGAAAGAGCTGAAGCGCCCTGGCTGCCTCCTCGGCCGCAGCCTCCCTTCCCTGCTGGATGTCGGCGCGGATCTGGCACACCTCCAGCGCCAGCCCTTCGATGCTGCCGGCGAGCACCTCCGACGCCTTGCTGTCGATGAGAACGCCCGCGGCCTCGACCTTGGGCGGAACAGTGGTGGCCGTGGCCTCGGCCGGCGCCTTGAGCTTGCCCCTGCCCCACCAGCCGCCGGGAATCGCGACGAAGCCCAGGAAGATGTAGCCGACGAAATGGCCGAGCTGCTGCGCCGTCCGTGTCGACAAATGGAATCACAAGGAGAGTGGTGGTGGTGCTGCCCCCGTGCTGCCCGAAATCTGCTGGCTGGGAGAAAAACTGGAGCGGGCGAAGGGATTCGAACCCTCGACCCCAACCTTGGCAAGCTACGGGTCAGTGCCGCCGGCTATGCGCTGCGGTGGCCAGTAGCGCGAAAAGGCAAATAGTTTCAGTGCGTCTCCTGCGCTAGTGTGCGCCACGCTATCCGGCAGCTTTCCTCCAAACGCTTCCATCCTGCTTACATCTCGGCTATGCTGCGCATCTCGTAAGCAGCCGGTCACCAGCAGGAGAGCGCCATGCCCAAGCTCACCAAGCGAGCCGTGGATGCGCTCGTGCCCAGCGCTTCAGGCGAGACCTTCGCCTGGGACACTGAACTGCGCGGCTTTGGCGTGAGGCTCAGCACAAACGGTCGCGGTGCTTACATCATCCAGTACCGCAACAGCTTTGGCCGCAGCCGGCGCATGACGCTGGGCTCGCTGCATGTGCTCACCCCTGAGCAGGCCCGTGGCCTTGCGCGCGACAAGCTGGGCGCCGTGTGCAAGGGTGAGGACCCGGCTGATGAGCGCAAGGCTACGCGCACGGCACCCACCGTGTCTGACGTTTGCACATGGTATCTGACGGAGGCTGAAAGCGGCCGGCTGCTCGGCCGCAGGCGCAAGCCGATTGCCTCCTCCACTCTTGCTCTCGACCGCAGCCGCATCGAGAGCCACGTCAAGCCCCTCATCGGCAACAGGGCCTTGCGCGGGCTGACGGTGGCCGACCTCGAGCGCTTTCAGGCCGACATCATCGCAGGCAAGACAACCAAGCCCCGCTCAGGCCGGGGCGGCGTCACAACAGGCGGTGCAGGGGTGGCGGGCCGCACGCTTGGCATGCTGCAGACCATCTTCGAGCAGGCGGCACGCTGGGGCTTGATCGAGGCCAACCCTGCCCGGGGCGCACGCAAGCTTGGGGCAGACAACAAGCAGACGCGACGTCTCTCAGCAGACGAGGTGCAAGCACTCGGCCGGGCGATGCGGGACAGCGGCAACAGCGAAAGCCCCACCGCCATCGCAGCGCTCAAGCTCATGCTGCTCACTGGCTTCCGGCGCATGGAGGTGCTGACGCTCAGGCGCGAGTGGGTGGACAAGGCAAACAGCTGCGTTCGCTATCCAGCTACCAAAAGCGGACCACAGGTGCGCGCAATCGGCAGTCCGGCGCTGCGGCTCATCAGCAAGCAGCCAACGGTAGCCAAGAACCCTTACGTGTTCCCGGGCGAGGCAGGCGAGGACCAGCACTTCGTGGGCATCCCGCGGGTGCTTCAGCGCATTGCAGCCAAAGCCGAGCTCAACGGCATCACCCCGCACACGCTGCGCCACACCTTTGCAAGTTTTGCGGCAGAGCTCGGCTTCTCCGAACTCACGGTAGCAGCCCTGCTCGGCCACGCCAGCCGCGGCGTCACGCAACGCTATGTGCACATAGACAAAGCAACACAGCTCGCCGCAAACGAGGTGGCGAAAAGGCTCGAGGAGATGATGGAGGGGAGAGCAGGCCAGAACTGAGAAAGGCTGATTTACGCCGATTGTGTTGAAAAACTCGGCGTTGAAGTGCTGCTGAGGGTTTGATTCACTCCTGTGTGGCGGGCAGGAGGTTGCGGCGATGATGGGTGAGCGGACAGCCGAGCAGCCGGCGCTGTTTTACGAGTTCAGCCTGGAGCGGCATGTGCCTCGTGACCATCTGCTGCGCTCGATCGACCGCTTTGTCGACTTGAGCGGCATCCGTGAGCACCTGCGGCCGTTCTACAGCGAGACGGGCCGCCCGTCGGTTGACCCTGAGCTCATGATCCGCATGCTGATCATCGGCTACACGCACGGGATCCGCTCCGAGCGGCGGCTGTGCGAGGAGGTGCACCTCAACCTCGCCTATCGCTGGTTCTGCCGGCTGGGTCTCGAGGGTGCGGTCCCTGACCACAGCACCTTCTCCAAGAACCGGCATGGCCGCTTTCGCTCCAGTGACATGCTCAGAAAGCTCTTCGAGGAGACGGTCGAGCGCTGCATCGCCGAGGGGCTGGTCGGCGGCGAGGGCTTTGCGGTCGATGCGTCCATGATCAAGGCCGATGCCAACCGGCAGCGCAGCACACCCGGTAACGACTGGCGGCCGCCCGACGATCCGGGCCATGCGGTGCGCGAGTACCTCGCCGTCCTTGACGATGCTGCCTTCGGTGCGGCGACGCCGGTCACGCCGAAGTTCATCTCGACGGCTGACCCTGCATCGCGCTGGACTGGCGCCAATGGCGGGCTCGCCTTCTTTGCTTACAGCGACAACTACCTCGTCGACCTGAAGCATGCCGTCATCGTTGATGTTGAGGCGACCACCTCGGTCAGGCAGGCTGAGGTGGGGGCGGCGCGCACCATGCTCGATCGCACGCAGGAGCGCTTTGGCCTTTGGCCCGAGCGCCTGGCGGCAGACACCGGCTATGGCGACGCGGCAAACCTGGCCTGGCTCGTCCACGAGCGCGGCATCGAGCCTCACATCCCGGTGTTCGAGAAGGGCCGCACCGACGGCAGCTTCGGGCGCGAGGACTTCATCTTCGACCATGCCGATGACAGCTACGTGTGTCCTGGCGGCAAACGGCTTCGTCGTTACTGGCAGGAAGGACGCGCGGCGAAAGCCAAGCCGCCTCTCGATGGCATCCACAAGTACCGGGCCCGCAAGGCCGACTGCGATGCTTGCGACCTCAGATCGCGCTGCCGTCCGGGAGACGCTGGACGCAAGGTGTTGCGCTCGATCCATGAAGGCGCACGCAATCTCGCGCGCGACATAGCGCAAACGGACGCCTACCTGACCTCAAAACGCGAGCGGAAGAAGGTCGAGATGCTGGTCGCACATCTCAAACGCATCCTGAAGCTCGACCGCCTGCGCCTTAGAGGACCAAACGGAGCAAAGGACGAGTTCCTCCTCGCCGCTGCCGCACAGAACTTCAGGAAACTCGCCAAGCTGATCCCGATGCCAGCGCCGGTGACCGCCTAACCGGCGTCGCAGGCAACGCTCGCCCTCTACTTCGTCACCACCTACGCCAGCAGAACACCGACTTCTTCAACACAATCCGCCCATTGCGGTCATTCAGCTACGTCGATCTGGAACTCGGAAGCCGACATTTGTTCGTGAGCGGCGAGCATGGGGCAATCCAGATCGGCCAGTTTGAAGCGGCAACACGACGTTACCTCCCGCGCATTCAGCCGCGTCGCGACGTTGCTTATTCCGAGTCGACGATGTCCTCGGCATAGTCGAGGCGGCGTGCCGCCGACGACGCCTCGGCGCGGCGGGTTTCACCGGCGACCCTACGTTCGAGATTGCGGATTTGCTCCTGGGCGAAGGTCCGGACCTGCTCGCTGCCATCCTTGAGCCAGTCACGCATCCGATCGAGCCGTTCCTGGTAGAGTTCGGCGAAGCCGAATTCGCCGGTGACCACGCCGCTGCGCTCGAGCGTGTCGCTGGCATCTTGGAGGAGATCGTCGCCGGGCTCGAGCTGCGCAACCGCGGCGCGCACCAACGCCTCGACCGCTGAACCGCCCTCGAACGCATCGACATGGTGCCCTTGGCACGCGAACGCACCTGCTGCAGCCGATAGCCGCCCGCTGCCACGATTGCCGCCTGCAGGATCGCGGTGACGGTTTCGCCGTATGCCGCATACTCGGCCCAAGTTTTGCGCTCGTAATCTTCGAACCTCATCGAGCCATCTTCGCCTAGCATCTTTTCGAAGCAAACATGGGCGTACGGCTGCAGCTGGGAAACCGGGGCCGTTCGGGACGGGAGTGGCATCTCGCGCTAGTGGCAGGCAGCCGATGCTGGCCCTATCGAGGCGAGCCGTTAGCCTGAAAGAAGAGCGGCTTCCCGCCTAAGCACCCCAAGAGCGGTCAGGCGGCTTACGGCCAAATCCTTTCAGGGCGGCTTCGCGCCCACCCCGGCAATCGAGAGGTCACCAGCGGCGTCCCCGAAGCGGCCACTCGGTATCAGGAGCCAAGGACCGAGTATAGGGTCCGAAGCGGTCATCGAGTCGGTGTGAGGATCGACGTCGCCCCGGTCACGATCGTGGTCAGCGCAGCATGTCGGATCAGCTGACCTCCATCACTCTTCACTGTCCGCTTTCAGGGGGAATGGCCCCCTGAAAGCCTTACGAGATGCTCACGCCAGATGCTCACGCCCAAGACTCCAGTTCGTAATTGCCCGTAAAGGCGAGCAGGCCTGTCTCGATCGTCCTCCACGTCACCCGGAGATCGCGCAGGTCCTCCGGCGTGAACGCGCGCGCGTGATGCGAGGCCGCCCGGAGACGGCCGGCGTCGTTCAGCAGCGCCGCCAGCGCCGCCGGGTCGTCGAACCCGGCCTCGAACACTGCTTCAAAGTGCTCGGGGTGGCTCATGATCCGGGCGTAGTGCGCATAGTCCGCATGATCCAGCACGTCGCCGCCACGCTTGCGCCACTTGCCGAGCAGGTCGTTGCAATCGCACAGCGGCAGCCGCGCCTCCGCCCAATCCTCCCCGTAGGCTTCGGCCATCACCGAGTCGAGGATCTCGCGCAATGTCAGTTCGTAGCGGTGGACCAGCGTCTTCGCCCGCTTCACATGCGCCGGCTCAGTATTCTCCTTCAGGCGCGCCTTGAACCGCCGCCGCTTCTCTGCCGCCGAGAGCAGACGCAGGCGGGGCCACCGCGGCAGCTGGAGCCCCGCGGCGTCGAGGAAGTTGCGATAACCCGCCAAGGTGTCGAACGCGGGAACGGACCCGAGCGCGAACGCTTGCGTGGCTTCCCGAAGCTCGCGTCCTACCCGCATGCTCTCGGCCAGCACGTCCGACAGTGCCGAGGCGCGATTGAACGCGTCCATGTACGCCGGCTGGCGGAGGAGGTCGAAGCTCCGCAGACCCAGCAGCTTGTCCGCCAAGGGGTCGGCGGGCGTCCGGAACTGCTCCAAGACGGCCGGAAGCGTGAAGGTCTGGGCTAGCCTGGCCGCCGTTTGAGCCTGCTCGAGCACCGAAGGCGGGAACATCGCTCGCCACCGCCGGTCCTGCTCCGCCTGTACCACGACGATGTCGCTGACGTTGCGGAAGCGGTCCATCAGCTCGGACTGTGGGAACAGTGCCCGGCGCATCGCCTCTTCACGCTGCACCTGCTCCATAAGCCGGCGGACGGGGCTGTCCTCGAACACCTTCATCTGCTCGCGGAGCGCGCTGAACGGCGACGCCGCCTCGCGAGCAAGGCGAGCGGCTTCGAACAATCCGGGCGGAAGAGGGTCGAATTGCGAACGCACGAGGAGGCTCCCGTCAACAGCGACGGGGCGGCTCCTTCCACGCTCGTCGAGGCGAACCCCTCTTAACAGATTGGGGAGCTTGGGCCAAGAAGCCGGGAGCACCGAGGACGCTTTCACTGTCTTCGGGACGGCATGGCCGCAGCCGTTCCGCACGGGCTGGTCTGGGTCGCCTAATCGGGATTCGATCATGTGAGGGGCACGATCCGTAGCTGCCGGGACGGCTTCGCGAACCCAATCCGTGCCATGGACATGGCGCTGCCTAGCAATGCTTGCTGCCCAACGCGGGCGGCCTTGCATATGCCAATGTCTAGGGCCACCTATGGGTAGTGCAGCGCATCCCGATCACAGGTTGATGCGCTCAGGCTTTCGCTTTTCGTCCGACCACGGATGTACTGGCGCGTTGACCAGCGAAAGGCCGCACCTCTCGAAAGAGACGCTGGAGCCGTTGGGTGAGATCCCCAGCGGCTTTTTCGTGTCCGCACGCCCGAAGCCTCAGCGATCAAGCGACCTGTCGGGCGCGTGCATCACGCGCAATCTTTTCCTTGCGTGGACTCGTCGGCTTCATGCCGTGCCTTCTGTCGGCGTGTCCTCTTCGAGCTCGGGCCGCTGGTCGAGATAGTCGGCTACGGTGAGCCATTCCTGCAGCGCGATGGCGACGGCTGTCTCGGGTTCCAGGCCTTCCTGGTCGGCAAAGCGGCGCAGCGCGCCAGAGACTTAGGCGGGAAGCGTAAGCGCAAGGGGCATCAGCAAGCATCCTGTTCGTGGCGCTCCGCCAGCGTGTCGAGCCTGATCTGCAGCATCCGGATTATCCTGGCTGCCCGCCGCAGGATGGGTGACGCTTCGGAGTCGGGGAAGGCCGCGGGGCAGCGGCTAAGGAGCGCGGATTCAATGCAGGACCGGCCGAGCCGCGGCTGCGACTGCATAACCGACTTGTCGGTCAGCCGTCGTAGTATCCCCGCACCTGCGCGTGCCTGCGCAGGGCCACGGGCCTGTAGGGCATGCGCCAGCCGTCGATCAGCACGGACGGCAGCGCGAAACGCTCCGGCACGCTTGGGTGCAGGAGCGCATGTGAGTCGATCGTGCGGGAGCGAAACTCCCAGCAGAAGGCGGTCGGCGGCAGGACGCGCCTGATCAGGCGTGAAAGCCACCGCGGCAACCCGCCAGGCACCGCGCACCGCTCGTCATGCTGCACGCCATCGCTGGATGGCCAGAGCCTCAGCAGGTCGGGGTCGAAGCGCAAGGGGAAGGGCAGGGCCGTGGCCTCGTCGAGCATCCACTTCAGCGCGATGTCGGAAAGGCGCGACTCGTTCTCATTGTAGGAGCCTCCAACGTCGGAATGAGCGCCCGCGAACCAGACCTGTTTCACCTGGACGACGCCGTCCCTCGCCGCGTCTGGCCGCTCGCCTTGCTTGGGTGTCCACTCGACGGCTTCGAAGTCAGCCCGATTCTCGTCTATGGCGAGCGCCTGACGCGCGAAGCCGACATTCGGGTCGAGTTTTTCGTCGTGGAACCGCATGCGCCAGCCCGTCAGGTGCACCGTGCGCCACCAGGGCACGTCAAGCCTGGTCGTGAACTTTAGGTGCGCACGCAGATAGGCCATGAATCCGCACGCGAGCCAGAAAAGCAGCAGGGGCCAGAACACGTCGCCGAGGTCAGGGCGCGCGAGCGCGGCAGCGACAAGGAACCATCGCACAAAGGCGGCTGCAAGCAGGAGCAAGCCGAGTAGGACGGCGCCCAGCACGATGAGCCGCCCGGCAGTCAGGCCCAGCGCGGCAACCGTGTCCCAAACGCCGATGAAGTAGGGCGCGGCATTCGGTCTGTCCCCCACACTCGCGTGCGCGGAGCCATGTGTAGCGCGGAACCTGCCTGCAAGGCCATTTCGAGCCTTCTGGTAAGGGTTGCCCTCCTTTGAAGAGCCAAACTGGTAGACGTGCTTCACCGCTTGAGTCGCGACCGCCCGCGCGATGGCGGGATCACGCCTGAGCGGTGCTCCGTCAGAATCCAGGACGGGCACCCCGCAGAGCTTCAGCACGCCGCCCACGCAACGCACGGTATAGGCGCCGCGGCTGAAGCCGAACAGGAAGATGCGGTCGGCGGGCTCCCACATTTCCGATGATGGCGGCATAGCAATCGATGATGTTGCGCGTGATGCCCAGGCCCGTCAGCTGCGAGAGCATGTTGTAGATCCGGCGCATCCAACCAATCCCGAGTTCGTCGGGATCATGCCTGGCGCCCAGGCCGACATCGTAGAAGGCAAGCTGCTCCCGGGGGTTGACGGCAGTGTCCGGGCACACGCGGCAGGCCCTGAACAGCTTGTAGACGTTGCTGCGCGCTTCGTCCGGCAGCAGCCCGCCTGCCTGACCCGTGCCGTCCGAGAAGATGACGATGTTCTTGGGCATGGGCCGTGTTCCGGCAGCAGCACGGCGCTGCTTACCGCTTTCTGCCTCGTTGTTCAGCCACTCCTTCGCGCTGCCCGCCGTTCCGGATCGACATCATGTTCCTGTGCGACAGCTGTTTGCCCCATGCCTGCACGAGCTAGCGATGGTGCCATCCCGGAAAGCGCACCTTCCAGACCCCTGTCGCGCATGGGCGGAGCTTGCCTCCAAGTTGCATCCAACCATCACTGCGGCGGAGAGCGGCGCCGAAGTTTCGAACCAGGAATGGACCCCAGCGCATTCCCTGAGTTGCCAGACCGCAGACCTGACCGTGTTGGATGGCGACAAAGACGATCAAGGACTTGCCGATGGACTGATCGGCTTGAAGACGCACCTGAAGACGTCGGCCGAAATTTCCGCCTCGGATGAACGACACGGCAGGTAACCTTGGAGGCGCATTTCGATGCTGCTCACCATCTGGAGCTTGACGGAGGCTTCCATGTCGGTTTTCGCCAACTGTCGGCCATCGACATACAAGTCCGCGCCGCTTGGCTGTGACTCGAAGCGCATCCTCACTCGCCGCGTGAGGCTTTGGAGGTCAATGAGCACTGCACCCGCCACTTCAGCACTGGCCGTGGCAGCCGTCGCCTGAGCTTTTTCGGTGGACCCTAGGGTTCCCGTCGTGGCTGGATCAGACGCCTGCGTGTCGGGCAGGGGTTGCTCAGCGACAACATCCTGCCCGGACAGAAGGGCGGCCGGATCGCAGCCGAGCGCCGCGACGATGAAGGCATCGGCACCCTGGCCGGAAGGAACCTCCACGAAGTCAGGCAGTCCTTCGCCGGTGGCGTCGATGTCCTGGATGGTGCAGTCCCGCTCCGATTGCGCGGGAGCCTCCTGTGGCAGAAACATTGAGCCGAAAACAGAAGTCGAGATGCCGAAGGCGAGGATCAGTGGCCTCATGGCGAGTTCCGATCATTCGGAAGTGGAGCCGGTCCGCAAGGGCTTATCCTGGGCCACGGCAAGTTGCCAAGCCACTGCGGCCACGGCGAAGGCAGCAGCGATCCCGAGCCAAACGCCTTGGTGTGTGAGTGTTTCCGCGACGGCCTCGTAGTCCAGGCTACCCGTCGTGACGCGCTCCGTCAGCTGGAGCCTGGCGATAAAGCCGAAGTGAAGTGAAACGAAGGAGCAGGCGACAAAGGCGGCCGACGCGGCAACCGCGAACAGCGCTAACCTGTCCTCACCCCGGAAAGCTCCGCCAAAGGCGAACCCCACCATGACGAAGAGGCCGATTTGTATGGTCATCAGCATCCCAGCCGTTCCATCGACCGCGCTGACCACGGCGCCAAGGTGATCGCCCGTTTTCTCCAGTTCCCCCCGATCGCTGACGATCGGGATGATCTCGCTCGTCCGATCGAGATCCAGCAGCCCGGCATAGACCAGAAGGGCGAAAGCCAAGAGCACCGCGGGTAGAGCAGTGGCCAACGCGCTTCGCACGGCTGCGCGCATTCTTGCCAACTGGCTTCGGGACAACATCGGTTGCAACTTTCGTACCGTTAGCGCTCCCTGAGGGCTGCATTCTGGCATCTCTGGTGAGCTTGTCGAGCACCCCCTTAGCCGCCCTAGCCGCCGAGCGGCTCGCGTTCCCGTCCTGCCGAACTTCAAGGATGAGGCAGACCGAGCCAGTCGCGCCAGATGCGCGCGGCCTCGCTGCGGTCATCGATCCGGTAGCTCGACGGCGTGTAGAAGCCGACGGCAACGTCTTCGGGCCGCTCTTCGCGGTAGCGCCGCTCCCGATCACCTTCTTTGGCCGCGGGATTGGAAACCGTGTTGAACTCGATGTTTTCCCGGCTCCACCGACACTGACATGAACCCTGCCGATAGACCGGGCTCCGGCGAGGAGTGTGCACTCATGGCGCTCGGATTCCGACCAGCTGCTGTTCCTTCTGTCGTCCGCCGGTGTCGACGTTCTCCGGCTGCAGCCAAGCTTGATAGTTCGCACGAGGGGAAGCCCAACGGCAGCACCCCTTAGAGCAACCACTCCCTGATCTGGCCTTCAGTCAGGTTGGAGCCGCACAGGATCACGGCGACGCGCTTGCTTCGAGAGCGGTTTGGTTGCGTCAGGACTGCCGCTTCCTCGCAGACATGACATCCGCTTGCGGCGTCGGGACCTCGGCTGGTCGCCCAACACGTCGGTGCCCGGGTAAATACGCGGTCGCACATGCCATCGACTGGGTTCATCTAAGGCTACACAATCCACCGATCCGCCCAATCAGTTCAGCCTTCCGTTTGAGCGATGCAGCGAACCTTCACCCGCCAGGAACTCTACGACCTCGTCTGGTCGACGCCGATCGCGACCCTGGCAGCCAGGTTTGACGTCTCCGATCGAGGACTGGCCAAGACCTGCGCGCGCTACCAGATACCCGTGCCCGGCCGCGGCTATTGGGCGAAGTTGGCGGCAGGCGAGCCAGCCACGAAGACGCCCTTTTGGAACATCCAGAACCCCGCCTTGGAAACGGTGCACATCGGCGGCTCAAAGCCCGCCGTGAACTCCTACGTCGCCTTTGCGATCGAAGCCGCCTCCAGCACGGTTCAGGAATTGAGGGCCGAACGGGAAGCCAGGCCCAGGCGCGAGAAGCAGTCGGAGCCTCGTGCTCCCAAGGAGCCAGTCGCTCTTCCCCCTGTCAGGCAGCCGCACGCCTCGATCTCGGGCCTCGTGTCAGCGCTGAAGTCGGCGAAGCCCGATCCCTACGGGGAGATATCGACTCCCGGCATCCGGATTCACCAACGCTCGGCCACCCGCCTGTCAACTTTCCTCCACCACCTCGCTGTGGCTCTCTCGGACAGGAACATAGTTCTCAGTCACGACAACAAGGGTGTCCGGGCTGCGATCGATCCTGACGACGTGCCGTTCGAGATCGCTGAAAGCCGGAGCCGCGAGAAGCACGTTCCCACGCCTGCCGAGAGCAAGAAGCACGAGGAGCACGAGAGGCGGCGCGAGTTGGCCCGCCGACGCGGGCAGTGGCTGTACCCTGAAAGCTTCTGGCCGGAATACGATTACATCTACTCGGGCAAGCTGACCCTCGAAGTCCAAAACTGGGCCGATGGCGCTCGCAAGCGCCGGGGCGACGGCAAGCACCAGAGCCTGGAGGCGATGCTCGACGCGATCGCGGATGGCATCCTGTTCCACCTTGCGCACCGCAAGGCGCGTCGGGAGAAGCAGGGGGAGGACGAACGGCGCCGCAAGCATTTGGCGCACAGGCGCGAGCTGCACAAGCAGCGGCAGGAGCGGGAGGCAGGAAGACTAAGCTTCCTGCGCAAGCTGGCCAACACGCAAAGAGAAGCTGCCGACCTGCGGGAAATGATCACGAAGGCGTCCGAGGTCCTGCCGCAAGCCACTCCCGAGTACCTCCGAATGATCGCCTGGGCGGAACAACGGCTGGCCTGTCCGCCGTCAGCACTGATGGGACAGATTGGCGAGGTTGAGGAAGGGAGGATTTCTGGCTCATCGTAGCTGATCAAGGAGCGCAGATGAGACAGAAAGCCGGGCCGCAAAAGGCCCCTGCGGAACAGGTCGTCAAGG
>DASYHP010000098.1:0-116987 GCA_035998495.1 Mesorhizobium sp. | reverse complement strand
CGGGCCACCGTCGCCCGACCAATCCAGCACCGGCCCGCCTCCCTGAGCACCCGGTATGCATCCCAGGCTTCCCGCAAGACAGGCGAGGGGAAGCGTAAGGGAGGAGCAAAGGGGCGTGGATAAAGCGGGCGCAGATTTTTTGCAGGACGAGGCTAAATGGTTGATCGGGCTGAAAAGAAAGTTCTCGCGCCCGTCGGGCGGCTGAAGCTTTGTCCACGGGCGGAGCGGCGGATGAGGAGGTGTGGATGACGTGGGCGAAGCAATGGTCGCGGCCTTTTCGGCTCAAAGCCGCGCCATTGTGCTGCGCGGCGTCGAAAGCAGGAGGTTGGTTTCCGACGCCGTGACGCCGGGGATCATGCGGATGCGGTTGAGAAGGTCGTCGAGCGCCCCAAGCGTTTCCGTGCCGAGTTCGGCCACGAGATCCCATTTGCCGTTGGTGGTGTGGATGGCCGTCACTTCGGAGAAGCCGCGCAAGCTCTCCACCACGCGATCCTTGGCCCGGCCCTCCACCTCGATCAGCGTGACGCCGCGCACCGGCTGCGCATAAGCGTCGGCGCGCAGGATCACGGTGTAGCCGAGGATGTCGCCGGAACGCTCCAGCTTCTCCATGCGGGCGCGCACGGTGGCGCGGCTGAGCCTGAGTTCGGCGGCGAGGTCGGAGATGCTGCGCCGCCCGTCATGGCGCAGCAGGGTCAGGAGCTTGCCGTCGATCTCGTCCATTTTGTCGCCCAGGTGGCGGCCTGTTGCGCCGTTCTGGTAAGTTGTTCTGCGCTTTTTGCCAATCCTCCCTGTTCAATCCGCCGAGCCGCGCGGCTAGCTTCATCCTCGACGGAGGAGGAAATGGTGGCGGAAAACACCTGCATCCTGTTGGGCGCGCCCGTGCAGGAAGGCGCGGGCCGGATGGGCTGCGACATGGGCCCGAGCGCCTTTCGCGCCGCCGGGCTGCCCGGCGCGCTGCGCGAACTCGGCTACGAGGTCGTCGAGCACGGCAACATCCAGCCCGCCCCGCGTCGCGACGTGTCCCACCCCAACGCGGCCCTTCGCGGCCTGCCCGACGTGGTGGCGTGGACGGAGGCCATCGCCGAGGCCAGCTTCCAGGCCGCCGGCGAGGGTTTTCCCATCATCGTCGGCGGCGACCATTCCGTGGCCGCCGGAACGCTGTCGGGCATCAGCCGGCGGGCGGCGGCGGAGGGCCGAAAACTGTTCGTGCTCTGGCTCGACGCCCACCCGGACTTCCACACGCTGGAGACCACCCGAAGCGGCAACCTGCACGGCGTGCCCGTGGCCTACGCCACGGGCACGCCGGGCTTCGAGGGCGTGTTCCCGGCCCTGCCCGCGCCGGTCAGTCCCGAGAACATCTGCATGATGGGGATCCGCAGCGTGGACCCCGCCGAGCGCGCGGGACTCCGCGAGGCCGGCATCACGGTCCACGACATGCGCGCCATCGACGAGCGGGGCATCGCGCCCCTCCTGCGCGAGTTCCTGGGCCGCGTCGAGGCGGCGAATGGCCTCTTGCATGTGAGCCTCGACGTCGATTTCCTCGATCCCGGCATCGCGCCGGGCGTGGGCACCACGGTTCCCGGCGGCGCGACCTTCCGCGAGGCGCATCTCGCCATGGAGATGCTGCACGACAGCGGCCTCGTCACGAGCGTCGATCTGGTCGAGCTCAACCCGTTCCTCGACGAGCGCGGCCGCACCGCGATCCTGATGGTGGACCTGGTGGCGAGCCTCATGGGCCGCCGCGTGCTCGACAAGCCGACGCAGAGTTTCCACAGAACGGGGGGGAATGGACAATGACGGTGGCCGGCAAGCTCGCGCTCGTGCCCTTCGTGAGCGTGGACAACATGATGAAGCTCGTCCACGCGGTGGGGGTCGAGCGCTTCCTGGTGGAGCTGGCAGGGTTCATCGAGGCCGATTTCCTGCGCTGGGAAAGCTTCGACAAGACCGCGCGGGTGGCCTCGCACTCCACCGAGGGCGTGATCGAGCTGATGCCGACCAGCGACGGGGCGTCCTACGGCTTCAAATATGTCAACGGTCACCCCAAGAACACGCGCTCGGGGCGGCAGACCGTGACCGCCTTCGGCGTGCTGGCGGATGTCGCCACCGGCTATCCCGTGCTGTTGACCGAGATGACGATGCTGACAGCGCTGCGTACCGCCGCGACCTCCGCCATGGCGGCGAAATATCTCGCGCCCGCGAATGCAAGGACGATGGCGCTGATCGGCAACGGCGCGCAGGCCGAGTTCCAGGCGCTGGCCTTCAAGGCGCTCCTGGGCGTGGACCGGCTGCGGCTCTACGACATCGACCGCCAAGCAAGCCTCAAATGCGCGAAGAACCTCGCCGGCTGGGGTTTCGACATCGCGACCTGCGATTCGAAGGAGGAGGCGGTCGCGGGTGCGGAGATCATCACCACGGCCACCGCCGACAAGCAGAACGCCACCATCCTCACCGACAACATGGTGGGATCGGGCGTCCACATCAACGCGGTGGGCGGCGACTGCCCGGGCAAGACCGAGCTGCACGCCGACATCCTGCGCCGCTCCGACATCTTCGTGGAGTTCCCGCCGCAGACCCGCATCGAGGGCGAAATCCAGCAGCTCGCGCCCGACCACCCCGTGACCGAGCTGTGGCGGGTGATGGCCGGCCTTCAGCCGGGCCGCGTGAGCGCGGGAAAAATCACGCTGTTCGATTCGGTCGGCTTCGCGGTCGAGGATTTTTCGGCGCTGCGCTACGTGAAGGCGCAGATCGAGGCGACGAGGCTTTACGAGGAACTCGACCTGCTCGCCGACCCCGACGAGCCGCGCGACCTGTTCGGCATGCTGCTGAGGGCCAAGGCGGAGGAGCGCCCCGCCGCCTGATCCACCGGCTCCGTCACAACGGCGCCCAGCGCCTTCCAGACCGCAACGGCGATCAGCGCCCCGGCATAGCCGTCCACGGCATAGTGCCAGCCCAGCGCAACCGATCCCACCATGACGAGGCCGGCAAAGGCCCAGAGCGGCGGCCCGGCATGGCGCCAGCGGTTGCCCGCATAGAGCGCCATGAGCACCGACGTGGCGACATGCAGGGATGGGAAGGCCGAAATTCCTAACGAGGCTTGCCCCGTCCCGGAATACCCGTCCCACAACAGGTCTTGAACATCGAGCGCCCAAACCGGATGAACCCGGTTCGCGGCGACGAGCGCATCCATCAGCGGCTGGTAGTCCTCGCCCAGGCCGAGCTTCGCGAAATAGCACGGGCCGGCCGACGAGAAGCCGCTCGCGATCATGAAGCCGCCGACCAGCCACAAAAGCATGTAGCTGAGCAGGAAGCGGTGGCGCAGCGCCGTGTCGCGGTTCGTGACGATCGCGGAGAAGACGAGCCCGAGCAGGATCACGAACCAGAAATGGTAGGAGACGTTGACGAGGAACACGGCGAAGGGCCATTCGGTGATCCAGCCCAGCCACTCATAGGGCAGAAGGCCGAAATGCAGGGCGCGGTCCCACTCGGACAGCGTGAGATCCCAGTTGAAGGGCCTGATGACGGCGATCGCGCCCTTGAGCACGCTGAAGCCCGAGATGAAGGTCATGAGCGCCGCGAACCCGTGCAGCGTGTTGGCGAGCCGCGCCGCGTCCCCGAGGAAGCGTGCGAACGAGCCCAGCAAGGCGCGCGTCGGCGAGGGCGACCGCTCGACCAGGCCCAGCCAGAGGATGCGGAACACAGCGAAGGCGCAGCCGCAGATCCACAGGGCGCAAAGCAGGTAGAAGCCGTATTCGCCAAGCACGTGGAGGTCCGGATAGACGCCGGTCCGCGAGCCGATGGCCGTGGCGAGCGCGAGCGTGAACAGCGCGACCGCGTAAAGGACGCGGTGCCGCTTCGCCGCCGCCATGAACGCCGCGCCGAAGCCGCGGTCGGCTGCGCCGGCCAGGGCAAGGTCAGGGCTTCTCATGAGCCGTCAGCCTCCATGCGGAGGTCGTAGCTCGCCTCGCCTTACAAATCCGCTAACGGCGTTCGCCCACGCTGCCGGTCCCTGACGTCGGCCGGCCCGCGTGGGTCGGCCCGCGCGGCGCGCGGCGGACCTCAGAAATCCGCCGTGTCGGGGTTCGGGCCCATGCGCCCGTCGGTTCTGTCGAGCCCGGCGATCGCCTGAAGGTCGTCCGCGTCGAGGGAAAAGCCGAACACCGAGATGTTCTCCTGGAGCCGGCGGGGGTTCACCGATTTCGGGATCACGACGAGCCCATTGTCCAAATGCCAGCGGATGATGGCTTGCGCCGGCGTCACCCCGTGCTTCTGCGCGATGCGCGCGATGACGGGCTCCTCCATCAGCCGGCCTTTGCCGAGCGGGCTCCAGGACTCGGTCGCGATGCCGTGCTCCTCGTGAAAGGCGCGCAAGCCCCGCTGCTGGAACATGGGGTGGAGCTCCACCTGGTTCACCGCGGGCGCGACGCCCGTCTCGCCGACGATGCGCCGCAGATGCTCGGGCTGGAAATTGGACACGCCGACCGCGCGCACGCGGCCCTCCTCCTTCAGCCGGATCAGCGCCTTCCAGGTTTCGACATAGAGGTCCTTTCGCGGGGCCGGCCAGTGGATGAGGAAAAGATCGATGGGCCGGTTCAGACGCCGCGCGCTCGCCTCGAAGGCTCGCAGGGCGGCGTCAAAACCGTGGTCCGTCTGCCAGAGCTTGGTGGTGACGAAGATGTCGGGACGGTGGCGCGTCGCCTCGCCCACGCCCTCTTCGTTGCCGTACATGGCCGCCGTGTCCACGGCGCGGTAGCCGAGCTCGATCGCCTGGCGCACCACATCGGCCGTCTCGTGCGGCGCGGTCTGCCACACGCCGAGGCCGAGCTGGGGCATGCGCGTGCCGTCGTTGAGCGCGATGTCGGGCGTCATGGGCGTCTCCGTGATGGGCGGGTCCGCCCGGCCACTTAGGGCGCGTCCGCGGAAAGTGGATGCCGCCGCGCAGCCGACCTGCGCTGGCGTCAGGTTTCACGAGAATGTGTTCGGCCGAATATGGAACATTCTTCGCGGCGGCCACAATCGTCGGGCATTCTGCTTCGCGTGAAAGGCGTCGGGCGCTGGGGCGTGTGATGGCGGCCTTTCTGGGGTGGTTCGCGCAGGGGCATGCGCGTGGGGAAGGCGGTCCATGGTGATAAAGTTCGGCGCGCGCGCGCCCTTGGCGGTGTGCGGATATCCCTTGCGCTTGCCGGCGCCGGTCGCGCCAAAGCTGCGTGTTTCCGCCCGCTGGGGCGTTGAGGGCCGCTGCGGCTTTCCCCCCGGCGGCGCCTCGGCCGCGGGCGGGCGGATGCTCGCCAACGACAACGCGGCGCTGCCCGTTCTCTGGGGCTGACGAACAAACCGCCCGTTCGGGGAACTGCCGCGCGGCGTCGCCCGTTCGGATGCCTGCGCCGCCGATCGGCGGCGGCGCCTCTCGCATCCGGTTCTTCATGCAGCGTTGGCCCCAAACCCTCTGGATCGTCCGGCACGGCGAAAGCGCAGGCAATGTCGCGCGCGAGGAGGCCGACCGGGCGGGCCTGCACCGCATCGACATCCCGCACCGCGACGTGGATGTTCGCTTAAGCCCGCTCGGCGAGGAACAGTCGGCGGCGCTTGGGGCGTGGTTCGCCCGATTGCCCGAAGAGGAGCGGCCCGAGGTGATCGTGTGCTCGCCCTATGCGCGCGCCCGGCAGACGGCCGAGATCATTCTGCGCGAGGGCGGGGTCGTGGGCGACGAGCCGATCATCTATGACGAACGGCTGCGCGAGAAGGAATTCGGCATCCTGGACCGGCTGACGACCGCCGGCATCCGCGCGCTCTACCCCGAGCAGGCGGCGTTTCGCGGAATCCTGGGCAAGTTCTATCACCGGCCGCCGGGCGGCGAGAGCTGGTGCGACGTGATCCTGCGCCTGCGCTCCGCGAGCGACACGATCAGCCTCCACTACGAGGGCCGGCGCGTGCTGATCGTCGCGCATCAGGTGGTGGTGTTCTGCATGCGCTATCTCCTGGAAAACCTCGACGAGGGAAAAATCCTCGCCATCGACCGGGAAGGCGACATCGCCAATTGCGGCGTCACCGAATACCGGCTGGAGCCCCACCAGCGGCTGGGCGGGCGCTTGAGGCTGGAGCGTTTTAACTTCACCGCGCCCTTGCGCCAGGCCGGCGCGCCGGTGACGCGCGCGCCCGATGCGAAGGTGGCCGCGCGATGAGCGCGCTTGGGGCCATCGACCGCGATCTGCTCGCGGGCTGGCCCCTGCCGGCGCCGGAGGAGGGTAGCAAGGAGGAGCGCGGCTCGGTCGCGGTTGTCGGCGGCAGCCGCCAGATGGCGGGCGCGGTGCTGCTCGCGGGGTTGGGCGCGCTTCGCGCGGGCGCGGGCCGGCTGCGGGCGGGGACGGTCGAGAGCCGGGCGGGCCACCTCGCCATGGGTTTGCCCGAGGCCTGGGTGTTCGGCCTTCCCGAGGCGGAGAGCGGCGAGATCGCCGCATCCGCAGCCGAGGCGCTGGCGGAGAACACGAGGCGCAGCGACTGCATCGCCTTCGGCGCAGGACTGAACGATGGCCAGGATGCGCGCGGCCTCGCCAAGGCTCTCGTGGAGGCCGAGGGAGGATTCGGGCTCGTGCTCGACGCTGGCGCGCTGCCCGGCCTGCCCGACTTGCGCGATGCGCTTCGTTCCCGCGGCGGTCGCGTGGTCGTCACGCCGCACGCCGGCGAAATGGCGAAGCTGCTCGGCATTTCCCGCGATGACGTCGAGGCGGATCTGGAAGGCGCGGCGCGGCGCGCGGCGGACATGTTCGGCGTCGTCGCCGTGATGAAGGGCGCGCAGACCACCGTGGCGAGCCCCGCTGGGGCGGCCTGGCGCTACTCGGGCGGGGGCGTCGGCCTCGCCACCTCCGGCTCGGGCGACGTGCTCGCGGGCGTGATCGCCGGCCTGTTCGCGCGTGGGGCGGAGCCCGCCCAGGCCGCCTGCTGGGGCGTCTACCTCCACGGCGAGTCGGGCGCGCGTTTGATGCGCAAGATCGGCCCCTTGGGGTTTCTTGCGCGCGAGATTCCAGACGTCATCCCGCAGCTCATGGCCGCTCCTCCCGGCGCGCGGGACTGAGCTTTCCGTCCGGGCCTGGGAACCCGCTCCGGCGCTCCCGACTTCCCCTTGCGAACAAGACCCGCCGCGTTCGACCGGAAAGATTTCGCCATGACCCTCCACTTTCCTTTCGACAATTCCTACGTTCGGCTGCCCGAGCGCTTCTTCGCCGCCGTGCTCCCCACGCGGGTCGCCGCGCCAAAACTCATTAAGCTGAACGGAAAACTCGCCGAGGAACTGGGCCTGAATCCCGGTGAACTGGAGGGGCCGGAAGGGGCGGAGATCTTTTCCGGCAACCGCCTGCCCGAAGAGGCGCAGCCGATCGCGCTCGCCTATGCCGGGCACCAGTTCGGCCAGTTCGTGCCGCAGTTGGGCGACGGCCGCGCGATCCTGCTGGGCGAAGTGGTGGATCGGCAGGGCGTGCGCCGCGACATCCAGTTGAAGGGCTCCGGCCCGACGCCTTTTTCGCGGCGCGGCGACGGGCGTGCGGCGCTGGGGCCGGTTCTGCGGGAATACGTCGTGAGCGAGGCCATGGCCGCGCTCGGCATCCCCACGACGCGCGCGCTGGCGGCCGTCACCACGGGCGAGACGGTTCTGCGCGAGGGCTTCCTGCCCGGCGCGGTGCTCACGCGGGTGGCGGCAAGCCATATAAGGGTCGGCACGTTCCAGTTCTTCGCCGCCCGGCAGGACGCCGAGGCGTTGAGCCTCCTCGCCGACCATGCCATCGAGCGGCATTATCCCGAGCTCAAGGGGGCCGAAAACCCCGCTCTCGGCCTGCTCGACGCGGTCATCTCGCGGCAGGCGAGCTTGGTGGCGCAGTGGATGGGCGTGGGCTTCATCCATGGCGTGATGAACACGGACAACACGTCGGTCTCGGGCGAGACCATCGATTATGGCCCCTGCGCCTTCATGGACGCCTATGACCCGATGCAGGTGTTCTCCTCCATCGACAGTTTCGGGCGCTACGCCTATGCCAACCAGCCGCGCATCATGCAGTGGAACCTGGCGCGGCTCGCCGAAACGCTGCTGCCGCTCATGGGCGGGGATGTGGAGGCCGCGGTGCGCCAAGCCGAGGCGCTCATCACGGAGTTCCGGTCGCGCTTCGAGGAGGCCCATCTCGCCGTGTTCAGGCGCAAGATCGGCCTGTTTTCCGCGCGCGAGGAGGATGCGCCGCTCGCCGCCGGCTTTCTGGAGGTCATGGCCGAAGCGAGCGCCGATTTCACGCTGGCCTTCCGCCATCTCGCCGAGGCGGCGGGACCGAATGCAAACGAAGCGCCGCTGCGCGCGCTGTTCCCGGAGCCCCAAAAGCTCGATGATTGGCTTTCCCGCTGGCGGCAGCGGCTGGAGGCGGACGCCGCCAACCCCGCGAGCCGGCGCGACGCCATGCGCAAGGCGAACCCGCTCTTCATCCCGCGCAACCATCGCGTCGAGGAAGCGATACGCGCAGGGGTGGATGGCGACTTCGAGCCCTTCCACCGGCTCGTGAACGTGCTCGAGAAACCCTTCGAGGAGCAGCCTGAAAACCAGCGCTACGCCGAGCCGCCCCAAGCCGAGGAGCGGGTGACGCGGACGTTCTGCGGGACATAAGGCGGCTCTGCATTTCTGCGAGCGGCGCCATCCCGGCCTGCGCCAAATCCAAGGCGGATTGCCTCCAAGCCCCCTCCACCGACTTCGGCGGTCCCTGCCCTCCGCATGGCTCCAGGCATTCGTCCCTCGGAAAGCCGCTTCTGTGTGGCTTTCCGTTCGCTTCGCGAACCGCTCCTTACCCCTATGAATGGGGGACCCAGGTCGCGCCGGCATCGCCGCTGCGGATCCTCCCTGCGGAGCGGTGGAAGGAGCGAAGACGGACCTGGATCTGCGAAAGACCGTGGCGCACCCTTCTCTCGGCGCTTGGCGCAGCAGCTTCACTTCTGCATCCGCTAAGGCAGGGCGACGCTTGGAACCCATGCCCATGACCCTGTCCGCGCCTGCCGCCCGACCCGGCGTGAGCGCCAACGCCGCCGCCGGCTGGGCCAACGGCTTCATCGGAGTCGCGATCTTCAGCGCGTCCCTGCCCTTCACCCGGATGGCGGTGATCGAGCTCGATCCGCTTTTCGTGACGTTCGCGCGGGCCACGGTCGCGGCGCTGCTGGGTTGGCTCCTGCTCCGAGCCTTCGGCGCGCCGCGCCCTTCGCGCGCGCAGATCGGGCCGCTCTTGGTGACGGCGTTGGGCGTCGTGGTCGGCTTTCCGCTTCTCACCGCCCTGGCCCTGCGCGAGGTGTCGGCGGCGCATGCCACCGTGTTCATCGGGCTGTTGCCGCTCGCCACCGCCGTGTTCGGCGTGCTTCGCGCGGGCGAACGGCCAAAGCCCCTGTTCTGGCTTTTCGCCGGGCTGGGCAGCGCGCTGGTCGCGGGCTACGCGCTGGCGCAGGGCGGCGCGGAAGGTTCGCTTCGCGGCGATGCGCTGATGATGGCGGCCATCCTGGTCTGCGGGCTCGGCTATGCCGAGGGCGCGAAGCTGTCGCGATCCCTGGGCGGCTGGCAGGTGATCTCCTGGGCGCTCGTGTTGTCCTTGCCGCTGATGCTGCCTTTGGCGATTCTGACCCTGCCGCCGGACTTGGGGCACGTCGGCTGGCCCGCCTGGATCGGCCTCGGCTATGTCTCGGTGTTCTCAATGCTTGTGGGCTTCATCTTCTGGTATCGCGGCCTAGCCCAAGGCGGCATCGCCTCGGTGGGCCAGTTGCAACTGCTTCAGCCCTTCATGGGGATGGCGCTGGCGGCGGTGCTGCTGGGCGAACGGATCGGCTGGGGCATGGTGGTTGTGGCGGCGGGCGTTGTCGCCTGCGTGGCGGGGGCGAAGAGGCTGGGACAAAGAGCGTCTCCCAGGCGCGAGGACGGGGCAAGAGTCTCGACGCCGTAGTCCCGAGAGCTCCTGATCTGCCGCCGTGTGACACCAACCAGGCCTGATGCCGCTCTGGTTGCATCATCGAGATTTCATGCCCCTCATGGTTGCATTCCCTGCAGTTTGTGCTACAAACTTGCCGCTGGGGAAGCAAGGGGAGGCACGGGAGTGGCCATCAATCGCAATTTCTTCTTCAATCACGCCAGGCTGCATCTGTTCGATGGGAAGCTGTCCGCGCCGCAGGTGAGTGGGCTGACCGGCATCCTGGACAAATGGGAGGCGCAATCGCCGCAGGCTGACGATCGGTGGCTCGCTTATATGCTCGGGACGGTCCACCACGAGACGGGCCGGACCATGCAGCCCGTTCGCGAAACCTTCGCCAGCTCGGACGCTTCGGCGATCAGCCGGCTGAACAAGGCGTTCCAGGCGGGGAAGCTCACTTGGGTGAAGAAGCCCTACTGGCAGCTCGACGCGCAGGGCAAGTCCTGGCTCGGCCGCGGCTATGTGCAGCTCACTCACAAGAGCAACTACCAGAAGCTCGCCACGGCCATCGGGATCGACCTCACCACCGATCCCACCGTGGCCATGCAGCCGGCCGTGGCGCTCGAGATCATGTTCACGGGAATGCGCCAGGGGCTGTTCACGGAAATTTCGCTGGCGGATCGGTTCAGCCCGACCAAGGAGCAATGGCGCAACGCCAGGCAGATCATCAACGGCCTGGAACGGGCCGACCTCGTCGCCAGCTACGCCAAGCAGTATTACGCCGGCATCAGCTACACGGTGTGAGAATGCGGCGCGCCCTGCCTGCCCTTTGTGCGCTCGCCCTCGCGGCGCCGGCTCTTGCCGCCGGTCAGACGGAAGGCGTCGTCCTGCTGTGCCGCGTGGAGGTCGTGTTCGCCTGCGGCCAGGCTTGCGAGGACTTCGCCCAGCCGGCCGAGCTTTCGCTGAACTTCGGGGCGAGGACCGGCTCCTTTTGTCGGGGCACGATGTGCACGGAAGCCGGCTTGTCGAGCCTCGCGCTCAAGGGCCGGTTGGATGATCGGGATTATCTGGCGTTCCGGCTGGGCGGTCCCGCAGAGCCTTTCGAGGTGACGGGCGCGCTCAACCCCGACCGCCGCTCATTCGCGGCCGTGTCGGACGAGATCGGGCACTTGGCGGGCCAATGCGAACCGGGAGAGGGGGAGTAGGCGCGAGCCTTGCTGCCGCAGTTCCGCTCCCCGCCGGGAGAGGTGGATCGCCCCGGCGTGCAGGCGCAGGGTCGAGATGGTGAGGGGCGGTCCGGGCGCGCCCTACTCCCCATACGCCCCCGAAACGTTCTGGTCGTAATCCACCAGCGCGCCGGTCATCACGCCGGACTGGGGCGAGAGCATGTAGGTGACGAGCGGCGCGAGCTGGCGCGGCTTCACGAGCTGGCCCATGGGCTGGGCCGCCTCGGCCTTTTGCAGCCAGTCGTCCGGCGCGTCGTGGAATTTCTTCTGCACGAGGTCTTCGCCCTCCGTGTCCATCCAGCCCGGCAGCACGGCGTTGGCCCGGATGCGGTTCTTCCGGTAGGCGTTGGCGACGTTCTTGGTCAGCGTCGCCAGCGCCCCCTTGCTCGCGGAATAGGACGTGAGGAAGCCCTGCCCGGCATGGGCCGACATCGACAAGACGTTGACGATCGAGCCGGGCTGGTTCTCGGCCAAGAGCCGCTTCACCACCGCCTGCATCAGGAAGAACGGCCCCTTGACGTTGGTGTCGAAGAGGAAGTCGAAGAGTTCGGGCGTGGTCTCGACCAGCGAGCCGCGGGCGGAGGTCGCTGCGGCGTTGACGAGGCCGTTGATCGCCCCGAACCGTTCTCCCGCCTCTTCGGCGGCGCGGGTGGCCTGCGCCGGGTCGGACACATCGGCCGAGATGAAAATGGCCTCCGCCCCCTTTTCCGAAAGGGTGGCGGCCGCGCGCTCCCCCTTCTCCACCGAGCGCCCCACCAGCGCGACGGCCCGGCAGCCTTCCGCCACGAGTTGGCTTGCGATCGCGAAGCCGATGCCCTGCGCGCCGCCCGTCACCAGCGCGCGCGTGTTCGCGTTGCGCGTGTTCATGTCCATGAAAGACCCCACACCCCTCACCTCTGTTTCACTGCCCGAATCCGTCCGCGAGGCCTGCGCCCGCCGAGCTTACGCTTGGCCGTCGAGCGTCACGCGGCAGCCCTCCTTGGCCGCGCGCAAGGCCGCCTCGGCCAGGACCAGCGCCTTGAGCCCGTCCTCGCCCGAGGGCGAGGGCACCCCGCCCTCCTTCATGGCCTGGATGAAGGTCGCGATCTCCGCGCCATAGGCTTCCGTGTATCGCGTCATGAAGAAGTCGTGCAGCGGCGGGCGCAGATAGCCGATCTCGGTCGCCACCTCGATCGAGACGGGGCGTTGGTTCTCGGCCGCCACCATGCCCCTGGAGCCATGCACCTCGATGCGCTGGTCGTAGCCGTAGGACGCCCGGCGCGAATTGGAGATCAGGCACTGCTTGCCGCCCGCCGTCTCCAGGATCACGCTGGCGCTGTCGAAGTCGCCCAAGCTCCCGATCTTCTCGTCCACGAGCACGGCCGCATGCGCCGACACCGAGACGGGCTCCTCGCCCAACAGGAAGCGCGCCATGTCGAAGTCGTGGATGGTCATGTCGCGAAAGATGCCGCCCGAACGCGGGATATAGTCGTAGGGCGGGGGCCCAGGGTCGCGCGAGGTGATGGACACCATCTCGACCGCGCCGATCGCGCCTTCGTCGATCGCCTTGCGGACGGCGGCGAAATGCGGGTCGAAGCGGCGGTTGAAGCCGACCATGAGCGTGGCCCCGGTCTCCTCCACCACCCCGAGGCAGGCCTTCACGCGATCGACGTCGAGGTCGATGGGCTTCTCGCAGAAGATGGCTTTTCCCGCGCGGGCGAAGCGTTCGATCAGGTCGGCATGGGTGTCGGTCGGTGTGCAGACGATGACGGCGTCCACGTCGTCGGCGCCCTCGACGGCCTCGATGCTCCGGACCTCGGCATCATAGGCCTGGGCCAATTCCTGCGCGGGTTTGTCGAAGGCGTCGGCCACCGCCACGAGGCGGGCGTCGGGGTTTGACGCCACCGCGCGGGCATGGACCTTTCCGATGCGTCCCGCGCCGAGCAGGCCGAAGCGAACCGTCATGTGAGAACCTTTCCTTGTCTGCAACGAGCCGGGGCGGGGCGGGGCTTCGCCGCCCTTCGCCGCCTCTTCCCTTGAGGGGCTTGCGCTACTTGCGCCGCTTCTTCTGGCGGTACACGTCCGCCACCACGGCGGCCACGATGATCATGCCCTTGATGACCTCCTGGTAATAGGCGTCCACCCTCAAGAAGGTGAAGCCGGAGGTCATCACGCCCAGGATGATGGTGCCGATGACCGTGCCCGTGATGCGCCCCACGCCGCCGGCCAGCGACGCGCCGCCGATCACCGAGGCCGCGATGGCGTCGAGCTCGTACATCACGCCCATGCCGGCCTGGGCGGTGTTGACGCGCGCCACCGTGACGACGGCGGCCAGGCCCGAAAGCAGCCCCGCGATGGCATAGACCTTGATGAGGTGCCGCTCGATGTCGATGCCGGACACGCGCGCGGCCTGCGC
The DNA here is from genome assembly GCA_035998495.1 of Mesorhizobium sp. GTDB lineage: Bacteria > Pseudomonadota > Alphaproteobacteria > Rhizobiales > Rhizobiaceae > Mesorhizobium_B. The sequence goes on along the minus strand of DASYHP010000098.1, from coordinate 103,455 downwards.
GTTGGCGCCGATCGCATAGGTGAACTTGCCGTAGCGCGTGTAGCGCAGCGCGACGTGGAAGATCGCCGCCACGGCGAGAAAGATCAGCACCGGCCAGATGCCCGAACCGATGGCGTTGAACTCTTCGGTCAGGCCCGAAACCGGCTGGCCCTTGGTGTACCATTTCGCCACGCCCCGCGCCGACACCATCATGCCGAGCGTGGCGATGAAGGGCGGGATCTTGGTGTAGGCGATCAGCGCGCCGTTGATGACGCCGGCCAGGAGCCCGATCCCCAGGCCGATCAGCACCGGCACGAAGGCCGGCAGGTCGGTCAGCGCGGGATAGAGCGCGCGCGACCAGGTGGAGGCCTGGGCGAAGCTCGCGAGGATCATGGCGGCCGCGCCCACCACCGAGCCCGAGGACAGGTCGATGCCCCCGGTGATGATGACCTGCGTGACGCCCACCGCGATGATGCCGATCACCGACACCTGCAGGATCATGATGGTGAGGCGCTGCCCGTTGCCCAGGAAGCTCTGGCCGATCACGAACCAGCCCAGCACCTCGAAGATCAGCGCGATGCCCAGGAGCACGAGCAGGATGTTGACCTCGGGCGGCAGCCGGCGGCGCCGCGCCCGCGTGGCCGTGGCCAGCGGATGGGTTTCGGTGGTGTGCGTGGTGGTCGCCATACGAAAATCCTCCCGGAGCGCGCCGCGTTTCTAGCGCGCCGCAAGCTCCATCACGCGGACCTGGGTGGCCTCCTCACGGTCGAGGAACCCTGTCACCCGGCCGCCATGCATGATCATGATGCGGTCGCTCATCCCCAGCACCTCCGGCATTTCCGACGAGATCATGACCACCGCCACGCCCTCGCGGGCGAGCTGCGTGACCAGGCGGTGGATCTCGGCCTTGGCGCCCACGTCGATGCCGCGCGTGGGCTCGTCCAGGATCAGGATCCTGGGCTCGGTGAGCAGCCAGCGGCCGATCAGCACCTTCTGCTGGTTGCCGCCCGACAGGTTCTCGACCCGTTCGTAGAGGCTCGGCGTCTTCACCCTGAGCTTTTCGCCCATGGTCTGGCAGGCGGCCGAGACTTCCCGCTCCTTGACGAAGCCCGCGCGCGCGAAACGGTCCTGGAGCACGGCGATCTGCATGTTCTCGAGCACGTCGAGGATGAGCAGGCAGCCCGTCTCCTTGCGATCCTCGGTGATGAAGGCCATGCCGTGCCGGATCGCCGCCTGGGGCGAGTCGATCGTCACGGGCTTGCCCCTGATCTCGATCGAGCCGGAACTCGCCGGCGTCACGCCGAAAACGGTTTCGGCCACGTTGGAGCGGCCCGAACCCACCAGGCCGGCGATGCCGAGGATCTCGCCCGCGCGCACGGCGAAGGACACGTCCTCGAAGACGCCTTTGAGGCCGAGGTTCTCCACCTTCAGCACGACGTCCCCGAGCGGCACGTCCTCCTTGGGGAACATCTGGGTGATCTCGCGCCCCACCATCATGTGGATGATCTTTTCGCGCGTCACGTCGGCGGCGGCGTGCGTGCCGATATAGCGGCCGTCGCGAAACACCGACACCTCGTCGGCGATGGCGAAGAGCTCGTTCATCTTGTGGGTGATGTAGACGATGCCGATGCCCTGGGCGCGCAGGTCCCGGATGATGGCGAAGAGGTGGTCCACCTCGCGCTCGGTCAATGCCGAGGTGGGCTCGTCCATGATGAGCACGTCGGACTGGTAGGACACCGCCTTGGCGATCTCCACCATCTGACGGTTCGCCACCGACAGGTCGCGCACCTCCGCGTCGGGGTCGAGATCGATGTTGAGCCGCGCGAACAGCTCGGCCGTCATGCGGCGCATCCCGGCATGGTCGACCAGGCCCAATCGCGTCTTGGGCTCGCGGCGGATCCAGATGTTCTCGGCCACCGTCATGAAGGGCATCAGGTTCAGTTCCTGATGGATCATGGCGATGCCGTTTTCGAGCGCATCCAGCGGCGATTTGAGCCGGATCGGCTGGTTCTTGAGGAAGAACTCGCCCTGGTCGGGGGTGTAGATGCCCGCCAGGATCTTCATCAGCGTGGACTTGCCCGCGCCGTTCTCGCCCATCAGCGCGTGCACCGTGCCGCGCTTGAGCCGAAACGACACGTCGTCGAGCGCCAGCACGCCCGGAAACTCCTTGCGCACGTTCTCGACGGCGAGAAGGTATTCGGCGTTCGAAACCGCGCCGCTGTCGCGCACGGCGGCAAAGGTGGACGGGCTCAGCATCGCGCGCCTCCCGCGCCGGAAGAGGGACGGGGGAGCGCCGGAGCGCTCCCCCACGAAGAACCGTCAGTTCTTGCCCTGGAACTCGCTGAGGTTCGCGGGCGTCACGAGCTGGAAGGGGATGTAGACCTTCTGATCCACGCTTTCGCCCTTGGCGAGCTTGAGCGCCGCGTCGAGCGCCCCCTTGCCCTGGCCGGCCGCGTCCTGAAACACGGTGACGTCGAGATCGCCGGCTTCCATGGCCGCCAGCGCGTCGGCCGTCGCGTCGACGCCCGCCACGATCACGTCGTCCATGGCCCGGCCCGCGGCCTTGAGCGCCTGGATGGCGCCCAATGCCATCTCGTCGTTGTTGGACACGACGGCGTCGAATTCGAGGCCCGCCGACAGCCAGTTCGCCATGAGGTCGGCGCCTTGCTGGCGCGACCAGTTGGCGGTCTGCTCCTCGGCGATCTTCATGAAGGCGCATTCGGGCGTGGCGATCACGTCATGCACATCCTGGGTGCGCTGGCGCGCGGCCTGGTTGGACAGCTCGCCCATCATGACGACGATGTTGGCCTCGGTCTTGCCGGCTTCCTTGAGAAGGCGGCAAACCTCCTGCGTTTCGAGCGTGCCCGATTCCACCTCGTTCGAGGCGACGAAAGCTTGGTTGTCGGGGAGCTCGTCCACGTTGACCGGCTCGCGGTTCACGTAGACCAGGGGAATGTTGGCATCGGCCGCGAGCTTGGACATGGCCGCCGTGGCGTCGGTGTCCACGGGGTTGACGATGATGGCGTCCACGCCCGAGGCGATGAAGTTCTGGATCTGGCTCTGCTGCTTGGCGACGTCGTTCTGGGCGTCCTCCACCTGCAGCTCGACGCCTTCCAGCGTGCCGGCATAGTCCTGCATGCCGTTGCGCAGCACGGTCAGGAAGTTGTCGTCGAACAGCGCCATGGACACGCCGATCGTTTCGGCGCGCGCCGCATTCGTCATCAGGACGGCGACCGCCGTGCCCAGCAGAAGCTTCTTCAACATCGGTTTTCCTCCACAGTGGTGTCCGGCGGCACCGCGTTTTGCCGGACGCTTCCGGGCGGGAAGCGCCGATTCCAAGCCTCACGGCCCGCACAGTCCCGCGAACCGCTCCTCCCGCGGCGAGCAACGGAACAAAACGACCAACTACGCACCGCTTTGAAACATTTATTCCATTTTTGGGGCGCACCCGTCAAGCCGGCATTTTAGCCCGGCGTCGCCGACGCTCAGGCGCACGGACAGCAGCACCCCGTTCCGCGGCGGCCTTCAACAAGACGCCAGCCAAGCTTGATCGCCGGAAGCGGAACCCAAAGCGCACCCCCCGTGTTTGCCCCACCCAAGCGAGTTTCAGGGAGCTCTCTCATGAGCAGCAAGGCACCCCCCGTCCCCCCCGAGAACCGGAGCCCTAAAGGCACGGGCGACGACAAGCGCGCGGACATCAACCCGATGCACGGCCAGGGCCGCGGGCCGGACCACGACACGAGCAAGCAGGCCGAGGAAGGCAATTCCCGGATCAACACCACGCATCAGGGCTATCAGCAGGACCGCTGAGCCGTCGGGTTCACAGGAGCATCAGGAATGGCGAACGCCAGCAAGAAGCATATGGGTCCCGCGAGCCAGGGCAAAGGCGCGGGCGTGGGCGCGATGACCACGCTGCCCAAGGACATGGTGGGCGAGAACGAGATCTTGTCCAACCGCGACAAGAAGCTCCATTCGGACGAGCGCGGACTGGATTCGAAGTTCGTGCAGATCGAACAGCGGCAGGACACGGCGACGAACCAGTTGCCGGACGAGGAGGAGTAGACGGCCTTATCTTCGCACCGAGGGGCGCGAGTGAGCGGCCCTCCTTCTCCCCTTGCGGGAGAAGGGGTCACCTCCGGCCGCCCCTCAACCCCGCCACACGGAAAGATCCTGCGGGCCGACCTTGCGGCCGCCGAGCAGATAATCAGCGCCTTTCGGCCCATTCCAGACCGCGTCGCCATAGTTGAAGGCGAAGGTGAGGTCGCCCCGGCGGCGGAGACGGACGCCTTCGGGGACCGGCAGCGTGTCGAGACCGGCTCGGTCGGCGACCAGCGCCACCACGCGCTCCAGAAGCGCGGCGTCGGGCCAGCAGGCGAGATAGAGATGGTTCCTGTTGGCGACCAAGGCCGGCCCGCCATCAGCGAAGCAAGCAAGGGGGGGCAGCTCGGTTTCCAGATGGTCGCGCCAGCGGATGGCGTGTCCCTCCACCGTGCCTTCCACGGCAAGCGAGAGGTTGGGCCGCAGCGAGGAAACCTCGCGCACGCGAAAACCCAGGAGATCGCGCAAGGGGCCGGGCGCAAGGCCTGAGGGAATCGCGAAATTGCGGTCGCGCGAGCCGGTGCGGGGGCCGTAGAGCACCACGCCTGACGCCGCGCGCAAGGCGCGCTCCGCGGCCTCAGACACGATGGGCAGGGACGGGACGAGCACGAGGCGATAACCCTCCAGGCTCATGCCGGGGCCGACCACGTCGATGTCGAGCCCCAGCCGCCGCGCCGCCTCATACCAGCGGAAGGCGAGCTCGCCGTAATCGAAGTCGCGGCCCTGCGGCTGGACTCCCGTGACCCAAGCCGCCTCATAGTCGAAGACCAGCGCCACCTGCGCTTGTCCGACCGGCGGCAGTTCGCCCAGCTCGGTCAGTTCGCGGCCCACGGCTTGCGCCTCCACCCCGCCCTGCGACAGCTCGTCGAGGCCGGCGAGGTTCAGCCCGGCATGGTTCTGCTCCTGCGCGAAGGGCGCCTGCCGCCAGCGGAAATAGCTGACCACGTCCGCCCCATGCGCGAGCGCCTCCCAGGTGAAGAGACGGATCATGCCGGGCTTGGGGGCCGGGTTCCAGGGCGCCCAGTTCACGGGGCCGGGCTGCTGCTCCATGACCCAGAATTTGCCGCGGCCCACGCCGCGGTAGAGATCGTGGTGGAAGGGCGCGATGTCGGGGTGCGAGGTTTGCGCCCAGCGCCCGCGCTCCTCCTCCGAAAAGGGGAAGCGCTCCACGAAGCCGATGGGGTAGGAGTCCCAGGAGGCGAAGTCGAGCCCTTCGGCGGCCTGCCAATGGTCGAATTCGGTGAAGAAGCCCATGAAGTTGTGGGTGACGAACCGGCCCGGCGAGTGTTTCCGCAGGATGTCGCGCTGCATCCGGTCGTAAGCCGCGACCTGTTCGGAGTGGAAGCGGCGGAAGTCGAGCCTCGCCGCAGGCGCGGCCTCGGTCACCGTCAGGTTGGGCAGCGCCACCTCGTCGAAGCCGTTCACCTCCATGGACCAGAACACGCTGCCCCAGGCCTCGTTGAGCTGGTCGGCGGACTGGTAGCGGTTGCGCAGCCAGGCGCGGAAGGCGCGTCTGTCTTCCGGCCCCCAGGACAGAACGGTGTCGTGGCAGCCATACTCGTTGTCGGTCTGCCAGCCGGCGACAGCCTCGTGTTCGCCATAGCGGCGCGCGACATGCTCGACGATGCGGCGGCTTTCGTCCCACCAGGTTTTTGACGAGAAGGTGGTGTGCCGACGCGAGCCGAAGCCGCGCACGCGACCCTCTTCGTCATAGGGAAGAATGTCGGGATGCTCGTCCACGAGCCATTTGGGCGGCGTCGCGGTGGGCGTGCCGAGCACGACCTTCAGGTCGGCTGCGCCAAGCACGTCGATGGCGCGGTCCATCCAGTCCCAGCGGAAATCGTCGCGCTTGGGCTCAATGCGCGACCAGGCGAACTCGCCGATGCGGACATAGGAAATGCCGAGCTCGCGCATGCGCTGCGCGTCCCGAGCCCACCAGTCGTCCGGCCAGTGCTCGGGGTAGTAGCAGACGCCCAGCATTATGCGGAAAGGTCTCCGTTGACGAGGGTTCTCCCCTCGGAATCGAACAGGTGGCAGGCGCGGGCGGGAACGCCCACGCAAAGCGTCGAGCCGATCGCCGCCTTGGCAAGGCCGTCGGCCTTTACCGCGAGTTCCCCGCCGTTTTCCAGCGCCAGGAAGAACATGGTTTCCGAGCCCAGATATTCGGCGAGCTTGAGCGTGCCCGTGAGCTGGCCGCCGCCCGCCTGGCCGAGCTCCAGATGTTCAGGCCGGATGCCCAGCGTGACGGGCTCTTCCTGCAACAGCCGCGCGCCGCGGGCGTCGAGCGCAATCGTGCCGCCGCCGGGCAGATGGACGCCGATGCGCCCCTCCGGGAGAGGGGCGGCGACGGCTTTCAGGAAATTCATCTTGGGGCTGCCGATGAAGCCCGCGACGAAGAGGTTCTTCGGCCGGTGGTAAAGTTCCAGCGGGCTGCCCACCTGCTCGACCTTGCCGGCATTCAGCACGACGATCTTGTCGGCCATGGTCATGGCCTCGACCTGGTCGTGGGTGACGTAGATCATGGTCGCGCCGAGGTCGTGGTGGAGCGTGGCGATCTCGGCGCGCATCTGCACGCGAAGCGCCGCGTCCAAGTTCGAGAGCGGCTCGTCGAACAGGAACACTTCGGGCTCGCGCACGATGGCGCGGCCGATGGCGACCCGCTGGCGCTGCCCCCCGGAAAGCTGGCTGGGCTTGCGGTCGAGCAAAGGCTGGAGCTGGAGCATGGAGGCGGCTTTCGCCGTGCGGCGCTGGATGTCCTCCTTCGGGTGGCCGGTCATGCGCAGGCCGAAGCCGATGTTCTCGCGCACCGTCATGTGCGGGTAAAGCGCATAGGACTGGAACACCATGGCCACACCCCGGTCGGACGGGCCGATCCGCGTCACATCCGCGCCGCCGATGCGAAGCTCGCCCGCGGAGATGTCCTCAAGCCCCGCGATCATGCGCAGCAGCGTGGATTTCCCGCAGCCCGAAGGCCCCACGAAGACGCAGAACTCGCCGTCCTTCACCGCGAGATCCACGCCCTTGATGACGGACACCTGGCCGAAATCCTTGCGCACGCCGCTGAGGTTCACCTCGGCCATCACACCCCTCCCCCGTTCCAGTTCGTGTCAGCCCTTGGTCGCCCCGAGCGTCAGGCCCGCGATGAAATGCTTCTGCATGAGAAAGAACATCGCCACCGGCGGGAGCGCGGCGACGATGGAGCCCGCCGAAACCAGATGCCAGGCGGCGATCCACTGGCCGTTGAGCGAGTAGAGGCCGGCCGTGACGGGCATGGCGTGAGAGCCCTGCACGAGCACGGTGGCCCAGAAATAGTCGTTCCACACGAAGGTGAAGATCAGCACGGACAAGGCCGCGATGGCCGGCCGCATCAGAGGAAGCACGATGTGGCGAAAGATTTTCCACTCGGACACGCCCTCCACCCGCGCCGACTCGATCAGCGCGAAGGGCAGCGCCTTGATGAAGTTGCGCATGAAGAGCGTGCAGAAGCCGGTCTGGAAGGCGACATGGAAGAGCACCAATCCCAGCGTGGTGTCGTAGAGCCCCGCGCGCAGCGTCAGGTCGCGCACGGGCACCATCAGGATCTGGAAGGGGATGAAATTGCCGGCCACGAACAGGAAGAAGACCGTCAGGTTCAGCTTGAAGCGGTAGACGGCGAGCGCGAAGCCCGTGAGGCAGGACAGCGCGACCGCGCCGATCACGGTCGGGATCGTCACCTTGAACGAGTTCAGAATGTATTGGCCGATCGGGCTGTTCTGGAACACGGCCGAATAGTTCTCGACGCCCGCGAAGCCGGAAGGGATGCCGAAATAGTTGCCGGCGGCGAGGTCGCCCGCAGGCCGCACCGAGGTGACGGCCACGCCGATCAGCGGCAGCAGCCAGACGATGAGGGCGAGGGGCAGCAGCGCGGAATAGGCGAAACGCGCGCCAGGGGAGGCCTTGGCGACGGGGGCGGGAAACATCAGGCCCTCTCCTGGCTGAACATACGGACGATGAAGACGGAGATGAAGACCATCATGATGGCGAAGAGCACGACCGCGATCGCCGCGCCGTAGCCCATGCGGAAGCCGTATTCCGAGAGCGCCTGCTCATACATGTAGAAGGAGAGCACCCGGCTCGAGCCGTAGGGCCCGCCGTCGGTCATGATGGAAACGAGGTCGAACGAGCGCAGCGCGCCGATCACCGTGACGACCAGCGCGATGAAAGTGGCGGGGCCGAGCTGCGGCAGGACGATGTGCCAGAGCATGCGCCAGCCCCTGGCATTGTCCATGCGGGCGGCTTCGATCTGCTCGGGATTGATGTTGTTGAGCCCCGTCAAGAACAGGATCATGCAATAGGCGATCTGCGGCCACAGCCCGGCGACGATGATGCCGAGCGTGACGTATCGCTCGTCGGCCAGCACCGCGATCTCCCGGCCCGTGACCCACTCCGTGAACTCGGAGAACAGGCCGAAATTGGGAGCGTAGAACCAGGAGAAGATCAGCCCCACCACGACCTGGCTGATGACAAAGGGAAAGAAGAACAGCGACTTGTAGAGCCGGACGCCCGTGACCGTCTGGTTGAGGAACAAGGCTGCGAACAACCCGAGCGGCACGGCGGCCAAGTAGAGCACCAGCCAGAGCAGGTTGTTCCACAGCGAGGTGTAGAACGCGTCGTCGGTCCAGAGTTCGGAATAGTTGCCGAACCCGATCCAGGTGGCCGGCGACAGCCCGTCCCAGTCGTAGAACGAGATCCAGATCGACTGGAAGATCGGGACGATCACGTAGATCAGGAAGAAGAGCATGCCGGGTGCGAGGAAGAGCCAGGGCGCAAGCCTGCGCTGATGGCGCTTCCAAAAGCCGCCGGGGGCAGCCGCTTCGGCGACAGCGGGAGGAGCGATGGCGGTCATGGCGGCAGGCTCCGCGTTCTGGAGCAGGAGGGCCGGGCGGTCGGCGCCCGGCCCCGTGAAGCGGCGCTTACTTGTAGACGCGCTGGCGGACGTTCTCGAGCCGCTCCAGGATGCGGTCGAGATTGTCGGGCTTCACCATGAACTCCTGGAAGCCTTCCATGCCGGCCTTGGCCATCTCGGCGGGCGCGTCGCGGTCGTAGAACTGCGCGAGGCCCGCAGCGCCCGACAGCATCTCGAAGCCTTGAGCCAGGAAGGGATCGTTCGGCTTCTCGGCCTGGTTGTTGACGGGCAGTTGGCCGAGCGTCGTGTTCATCTTGGTCTGCGCCTCGGGCGAAGCGAGATAGGCCAGGAAGGTCTTGGCGTCTTCCTTGTTCTTGGCGCCCGACGGAATGTGGAAGGTGTCGGTGGGCGCGTCCTCGGACATCGGCACGCCGGGGGTGATCTCCGGGAACTGCAGGAAGCCGATCTGCTCTTCCTTGAGGCCGCCGTCCTTCATGGTGGCGACCGCGAAATTGCCCATCAGATACATGGCCGCATTGCCCTGGACGAGCTGCGGGATGGCGTCCTGCCAGTCGATGGCCGCGTGATTCTCCAGGAAATAGCCCGGACGCACCAGCTCGCCCCACTTTTCGAACACCGCCTTCACGCGCGGGTCCGTGTAGGGCACCTTGCCGGCGGTGAGATCCATGTGGAACTCGTAGCCGTTGACGCGCAGGTTCAGGTAGTCGAACCAGCCGCCCGTCGGCCACAGCGCCTTGGTGCCGATGGCGAAGGGCGTGATGCCGGCCGCCTTCAGCTTCTCGGAAGCGGCGATCAGCTCGGCCCAGGTCTTGGGCGGGGTGATGCCCTGCTGCTCGAAGATGTCCTTCCGGTAGTAGATGCCCCACTGATAGTAGGTGTAGGGCACGCCCCACTTCTTGCCGTCGATGGTCATGGCCGAGGCGGCCGACTTCAACTGCTCGTCGAGGTTGTTCGCGGCCCACACGTCGTCCACGGGCTCGAACAGGCCGGCCTGCACGAAGGGCGCCATGCGGTTGCCGGCATACCAGGCCGCCACATCGGGCGCGTCGGCGGTCAGGAAGTTGCGGATGGCCGACTTGTAGCCCTCGTGGTCGAAATTGTTCCACTTCACCGTGATGTCGGGGTGCTTGGCCTCGAAGTCGGCGATCAGCTCCTCCATCGCCTTTTTGGGCGCGGGGTCGGACTGGTCGGAGTTGAGCACGATCTCGCCGGCCAGGGCCGCCGAGTATAGCAAAGTCGAGCCGAGCAGGAGCCCGGCGAAGAGCTTGTTCATCGAAATTCCTCCCAAGGGCGGGTATTGTCTTGACCCGCGCCATGCTTGATCCTGCGCGTGCGCTCTGCGACATTCTTCCGGCATCGCGAGAAAAACATCCGGTTTCTTCCGCATTCATGGCCGCATTGGTAAAAACGCGCCGAAAGCGAAAGCAGGACGAAAGCGTTCCGGCGCATCCCGAACTCGGACCCGAACATCCGCTGGTGGTTTTCGGAGACCACGGTTTTTGCGCCGGCGCCACGCTTGAGGTGAAGCGGATGGACGGGCCTCACATGCACAGCCAGGTCGAGCTCAACCTCGTCCTGGAGGGCTCCATGCGCTACCGCTTCGATCTCGACGAGGTCACCGTGCGCGCCGGCCAGCTCGTGCTGTTCTGGGGCATGGTCCCTCACCAGGTGGTGGCGCACGCGGAGAACACCCGCTTCGTCTGCCTTTACGCGCCGATCTCCGTGGTGCTCGGCCTGAAGGAGCTGGGGGCGATGCGCGAAGCGCTGTTCGCCGGCGCGCTGGTCGAGGCGGCGTTCGTGCGCCCCCGCGACCCCGAGATCTTCCTGGGCTGGCGCGAGGAGCTGCTGGGCGGCGGCGAGGCGCTTGCCGGGATCGTGCGCGACGAGCTGTCCGCGCGCATCCGGCGGCTCGCCCGCGACGGGTGGCGCGACCTGCGCATCGTGCAAGTGGAAGCGGCGACCCGGCGCGCCGGGCCGCGCACCCGCCTGCCCGCGGTGGAGGCGATGACGCGCTTCATCGCCGAGCACGCGCTGGATGACATCTCCGTCGAGGACGTGGCGCGCGTGGCGGGGCTTCATCCGCATTACGCCACCGCGCTGTTCAAGCGGGGCGTGGGCATGGGCATCGCCCAGGCCATCCTGCGCCACCGGCTCGACACGGCGAGCTCGCTTCTGGCGAGCACCGACCTGGCGATCGGCACGGTGGCCTTCGAATCGGGCTTCGGCTCGCTGTCGCGCTTCTACGAGGCGTTCGGGCGGCGCTTCGGCTGCAAGCCGGCGGCGTTCCGCAAGAAGTTCGGGACGGCGGGGACTTGAGAGCCGAGAGGGCGCAGAACTCCCCATCCGGGCAGTGGGAAGTTTTGTCAGGCGTGCTCACATGAGGCTCCACAGGAGCTTTTCCCGATGTCCGACACCCTCGCCGCCCTTTCCGACCAGCTCTCCGGCCTCGTGGCCGAGGCCGCGCCGAGCGTCGTCGGCGTCCACTCCCACCGCTCGCGTTCCAGCGGCATCGCGGTCGGCGCCGACCTGATCGTGACCGCCGAGGAGGCCCTGGCCGAAGAAGGCGAGATCGCGGTGAGCCTGCCCGGCGGCGAACGCCGGCCCGCCACGCTGGTCGGCCGCGACCCTTCCACCGATGTGGCGCTTCTGCGGGTGGAGGGCGGCGCGCTGCCGGCGCTCACGCTCAACGCCGCCGCCCTGCCCCGCGCCGGCGCGCTGGCGCTCGCGCTCGGCTCGGCCGAGGGGCACCCGCTCGCCGCTTTCGGGGTCGTCGCGCATTCCGGCCCTGCCTGGCGGTCCTTGCGCGGCGGCGAGATCGACGCCCGCATCGAGCTCGATCTGCGCCTCGCCCGCCATGCCGAAGGCGGGCTGGTGATCGACGTGGGCGGACAGGCGCTCGGCATGGCCGTGTTCGGGCCGCGCCGGCGGGCGCTCGTGATCCCCGGGGCGACGATCCTGCGCGCCGCGGGCGAGCTGGAAAAGCACGGAAAACCCCGGCGCGGCTATCTGGGGCTGGGGCTCCAGCCCGTGCGGCTCGACGGCGACGAAGGCTGGGGCCTGATGGCGATCAGCGTGGACGCCAATGGCCCGGCGGCGAGCGCTGGCCTCGCCCAAGGCGACGTGCTCACGGGCTGGGACGGCCGGCCCATCCCCCCTCTGCGCGAGGTGCAGCGCGCGCTGGGCGCGGCAAGCGTGGGCCGGACGGCGCGCGTCTCCTATCGCCGCGGCGGACAGACGCATGAGGCGCAGTTGACGGTGGGCGAAAGGCCGGCGGCATGACCGCACCGGGCGATCGAGGAGGTTTGGCTTGAGTGATGCGCCCCTTCGCCTCGCCCTGCGGATCGACGATCCCGATCTCGCCGACCGCCTGACGGCCGCCCTGGAAGGCGTGGCGGGCGTCGAACTCGTGGACGCGGGCGCGCGCGCCGACGCCGCCCTCGTCGCGGCTGCCCCTGCGGCTCGCGACGACGGCGCCTACGCGCTCTCGCCCCGCGAACAGGAGGTTTTGACGCTTCTGGCCGAAGGCGCGTCCAACAAGGAGATCGCCCGCCGGCTGGGCATCTCCGTCCACACCGCGAAATTCCATGTCGGCTCCGTCATCGACAAGCTCGACGCGTTGGGCCGCACGGATGCGGTGGCGCACGCCGCCCGTATCGGCGTGCTGCATCTCTGATCAAGGGTTCCGAACGGTCGCGGCCGTCGGGCCAGACAAGGTTCTTCCATGCTCGACGAGCTTCTCCGTCCTTCTCCCGACGCCGCCGAGCGGCCCGAAGCCTTTGGTGACGAGGCATTGCTCGACCTCTACTCCCGACGCGTGTCGAGCGTCGTGGACCGCGTCGGGCCGTCGGTCGTGCGGGTGGACAATCTTGCCGCGCCCGGCGAGCGGGGGCGGGGCACAGGCCGCGGCGGCGGCATGGGTTCGGGCGTGGTGATCGCCCCTGACGGGCTGATCCTCACCAACAGCCATGTCGTGCGGGGCGCGAGCAACCTCCGCGTCGCCGTGCCAGAGGGCGGCGATGCCGAGGCGCGGCTTTTGGGCGACGACCCCGACACGGACCTGGCGCTTCTGCGGGCCGAGCTGCCGCGCGGCGTGCCCGCGGCGAGCCTCGGGGATTCCAAGACGCTCAAGCGCGGCCATCTCGCCGTGGCGATCGGCAACCCGCTCGGCTTCGAGTGGACGGCCACCGCCGGCATCGTCTCCGCTTTGGGCCGCTCGCTTCGCGGCGAGCGCGGACGCCTCATCGACGACGTGATCCAGACCGACGCGGCGCTGAATCCCGGCAATTCGGGCGGGCCGCTGGTGGCCTCGTCGGGCCAGGTGGTGGGCATCAACACGGCGACCATCGGCGGCGCGCAGGGCCTGTGCTTCGCCGTGTCGTCCAACACCGCGCTCTTCGTGGTCGGCGAGTTCCTTCGGCACGGCCGCGTGCGCCGCGCGCATTTGGGGCTGGCCGCGCAGACCGTGCCGGTGGCGCGCCGCGTGGCGCTGGCGCTCGGCGTCGGCGAGCGGGCGGTGCGCATCGGCGAGCTGGAGCCCGGCGGCCCGGCAGAGGCGGGCGGCCTTCTCGTCGGCGACCGCATCGTGCGGCTCGACTTGCGGCCGGTGAACGGGGCGGACGACCTCCTGCGCCTGCTCGACGGCAGCCGCGTCGGCCGGAGCGTGACCGTGACGGCGCTGCGCGACGGCAAGCTCGTGGAGCGCGAGGTGCGGCCGGTGGAGAGAAGGGCGTAGAGCTAGAAAAGCGGTGAACCGCGCTGCCTGGCACGTGTTGCAACCCGCCGGAGCATGATCGCTTCGGCAGGAAGCGATCATGCTCCGGCAGCCAGCGGGCCGCGCCGGCGGATGCGCCGGAGCCGAACGGTCAGTGGCGGTCGGTGCGGACCGTGCTCACCGTGTCCGCATGGCGGCGGCGGCCGGAAAGGCCGGCCAACCCCAGCAGGCCGAGCAGGCCGAGCCAGCCATAGTCGAAGCCGTCGTCCTCGGCGACCACGGCCGGCGCGGGAGCCACAGGCTCGGCCGGCTCCGTTTGGGCGGCGGCCGGAGAGCTGACCGCGGCCATGGCCGCGAGCGTGAAGGCGTAGGCGATAAGCTTTGTGCGCATGGAAACCTCCTGGGAATGCGCTCTCCAACCGCGCAGGGGCGGCGATTGTTCCTGCCGGCCCGGGCCTTTCCCCGGTCAGGGCTTCGCCCGCCCTTCCCACCACACGAGCAAAAGGCCGCTCGCGGCGATCACCGCCGCGCCGGCGAAGACATGCGGTCCCGGCACGTCCCCCCACACGAGGAAGCCCAGCAGGAAGGCCCAGACCAGAGCGGAATACTCCACCGGCGCGAGCACGGAGGCCGGCGCGTGCCGGAACCCCTCGAACAGGAGATACTGGCCGATCCCGCCGGTGACGCCCAGCACGAGCATCAGAAGGAGGCTGAACATGTCCGGCGTCTGCCACAGCCAGGGCATGGGCAGAAGGCAGGCGAGCGTGAAGATCCCGTTGCTCACCAGCATCTGGTTGAGGCTCGTTTCCGAGCGGCTGATCATGCGCACGAGGACGGAGGTGACGGCCCAGCAGACGGCCGCGATGAGCGCCATGGCGGCGGGGACGAGGCTCACCGCGCCCGTGGGGTCGGCCGCCAGCAACACGCCCCCGAAGCCCAGGAAGACGATGGCCCAGCGCGCCGGGCCGACCTTTTCGCCCAGAATCACGACCGACAAGGCCACCACGATCACGGGCGCGGCGAAGTAGAGCGTCGACAGCTCGGCCAAAGCGAGGTCGCGCGCGGCGGAATAATAGAACAGCCAGGCCAGCAGGATCAGGGCGGCGCGCAGCGACATGGCCTTCTTGTGCGGGCTTCGGCGCAGGCCCGCAATCCCCTGCCGCCCGCCGAGCGCGAAGGCAAGCGCCACGATGACGACGCTGCGCATCAACAGCACCTGCGGCACCGAAAAGCCCTCCACCAGCCATTTGACCATGGCGTCCTGGGTGGTGAACAGGCCATAGGCCATGGCGCTCAGGCCGATGCCCGTGAGCGTCCGGTCGGTCGAGGCTTCTGCGGAAATCGACATGGCGGGAGCTTTCCTGGACCGACGGCTCGCCCGAGCAGGGCCGCCGCGCCGCTTTACCCGGTTTCGGTTTGGCCGGTCGGGCCAGGGTGCGGAAACGCTTCGCCCAGCGCCGCGCGCAGGTTCCCGGCATGGCGGTCGAGCAGGGCCGCGGCCTCGCCGGCCCCAAGCCCGCGTCCCAGGAGCACGGCGAGCTTCACGTCGCCTTCGGCCGCCTCAGTGAGTTGCGCCGCCTCGGCCGCGCCGCAGCCCAGGATTTCGCCGATCATGGTCTCGGCCCGTCGCCTGAGCTTCGCGTTGCTCGCGCGCATATGCACCATGCGGCCGCCATGGACCCGTCCGAGCCGTGCCATCACCGCGGTGGAGAACAGGTTGAGCACGACCTTCTGCGCGGTGCCGGCCTTCATGCGCGTCGAGCCCGCGATCGCCTCGGGCCCGGTTTCCACGACGATCCTGTGCCGCGCGGCCGCGAGCAAGGGCGCGTCCCCGTTGTTTGCGACCGCCACCGTCAGCGCGCCCCGCTCGCCGGCCGCCCGGAGCGCGCCGAGGGTGAAGGGGGTCGCGCCGCTGGCGGCGATCGCGATCACCACATCGTCGGCGCCGATCCGAGCCCCGGCGATCGCGGCGGCGCCCGCGGCTTCGTCGTCCTCGGCGCCTTCCACGCTTTCCGACAGCGCGCGCAGGCCGCCCGCCAGCGCAAAGACGAGCTTTTCCTCCGGCCAGTCGAAGGTGGGCGCGAGTTCCGTTCCGTCGAGCGCGCCGAGCCGGCCCGAGGTTCCCGCCCCGGCATAAGCCAGGCGCCCGCCGCGGCGCAAAAGCGGCGCGGCCTCCTCCACGGCGGCGGCGATCGCGTCCAAGGCGGGGCCGACCGCCGCCACGGCGGCAAGCTGGCCCTCGAACATGGCGGCGAGCATCTCTCGCACGGGCCATGCGTCGAGATCGCGATAGCGGGGGCTCATGTCTTCCGTATGCATGGCTGGTCCGGGCGGGGGCATCGCCGCAAAAGCTTTCGGAGGGCTCCCGGTTCCTCGCTTTTTCAGGAACGGGGGCCGGCGCGGCGCGTCAGGCGAGCAGGGGCACACCCACCATGAAGGGGTCGAGCCCGGCCGGGCGGTGCTCCAGCGCGCGGGCGAGGTTGCGCCGCACGACCGGATCATCCTCCCGCGTCTCCAGCCAGCGCAGGCCCGCCGCGGCCATGTCACGGCAGAAGGTCGGCGTGTCCAAGTTGAGCGCGTCGTCCACCACGTCGTTGTGGAAGGCGGCGCCCTGGGCGGAGGGCGTCGTGAACAACACCCGCGCATATTGCGCTCGGAGCGGGCCCAGCCGGCCTTCCGGCGCAAGCCCTCGCCTCAGGCTCCAGCAGGTTTCGGCGGTGAGAAGCGGATAAAGCGGCGCGACATGCGCGTCGAACCACCCCCGATAGCCCTCGAACGTGCTCTCCGCGTTCTGTGTGCCGACCGCCGCCGCGATATCGGGAACGCTCAGCGCCAGCATCACCGCGGCGAGGTAATGGTCGCCATGCAGGCAGGCCTCGATCTCGTTGAGCACGGCGCGCATGTTTCTCGGCCTCCCGATCAGCAGGGAGAGGCTAGCGCGTCGACTCGCATCGGCAAGGCGGCCGGGGAGTGGTCAGGCCGGCTCGGTCGGAATCCCGGCTTCGCTCAGCTCCTTGAAACCGCCGATGTTGAAGACCTTCGTGTAGCCCATCTCCCGGAGCGCCTTGCCCGCGAGCGCCGAGCGCCCGCCCGAGGCGCAGTGGACGAGCACCGTCTTGTCCCTGGAGAAGGCGGGGTTGTGATAGGGGCTTTCGGGATCGGCGCGGAATTCCAGCATGCCGCGCGAGACGTTGAACGCGCCCTGGAGCCGGCCGGTTTGCTGGATTTCGTTCGCGTCGCGAACGTCCACCACGAGCACGTCCTCCCCTCGCATCTTCTCCGCCGCTTCCGCCGGCGAAAGCTTTTGGACGGCGGCATTGGCCTCCGCCAGCATGTCCTTGACCCCGACCACGGCATCCCTCGCTGTCTGGAGCCGAGATCATGCCATGCGGCACGGCGCGGCGCAAACCGGGCCGTGCCGCCGAACCCGGACCCCTCACCGCAGGAAGTCGCCCGCCTCGAGATCCGCCTTGATCCGCCGGGCCGTCTCCTCGCCCAGGGCGGCATGGGTTTCGTCATAGCCCAGGATCACGGTCAGCGTGCAGGGATAGGCGCAACGCGAGGGCGCGACGAAGATGTGGAAGCCTTGCCCGTCGACAAAAAGCGTCGTGGGCGAAAGCGACACGTTGAGGCCGGGGAAGGACTGGTTGTAATGGCCCACGGCGTCCTCGAAGCGGTCGGCGCTTTCGATGACGCCCAGGCTCACGCCGAACTTGCCCCTTGCGTCGAGCCGCCAGTCCTCGCTCTCGAACTCCCAGGCCGCGGTGCGGTCCGTCGCGTTGGCGGGGGCGCTGCGCACGAGCCGCAACTCGTCCGAGAAGTTCAGCGCATAGTGCCGGTCGCCAGCCGGCAGCCGACGCTCCTGCGCGGCGGCCACGCCCGTCGCTAGAACCGCCGATGCGAGCACCACGACGGCGGGGGAAGTCTTGCGATCCATTTCGGCCTCCGTGCGCGGGCCGGACCGGTCATGCCGATCAGGTGGTCCCGCGCGATGCTGAAGAGGTGGCGCAGAGGGGCCTGCCTGTCCAGCACGATGCCCACCCGCAGATACGAGGCTGGCCGAGCATGGCCACCGGCAGGGAAGCCATGGAAAATCCAAGCGGAACAGGACCGGAAAGAAACACAGCGCGGCGGATTTCTCCGCCGCGCTGCACATGAAACGTGCGGAAAGGCTCAGAACTTGTAGTTGAAGCCCAGCTTCACGGTGTGGAACTGGTTCTCGAACTCGACCGACCGCCGGCCGCCGTCGCTAATCGTCTGATCGCCGAGATCGATGTAGAGGTATTCGACCTTCACCGTCACGTTGTCGGTGAAGGCGTGCTCCACACCGCCACCCGCCGTCCAGCCGGTGCTCACGTCATCTTCCGACACCGCGCCGGGCTCGAAGAAGTCCACGACGGAGTTCTCAACCTGCCCATAGGCGAAGCCGCCGGTGCCGTAGAAAAGCGTGCGGTCCACAGCGAAGCCGAGGCGGCCGCGCACGGTGCCGAACCAATCCACGTCCGTGGTGTAGAAGCCGCCTTCCTGGCCGGGGGTGGTGAAGATATCGCCGGATTCGCCTTCGATATTGGAGAAGCTGAAATCAGCCTCGACGCCAAGCACCAGATTGTTGATCTGGTGATTGTAGCCGACCTGCACGCCGCCCAGGAAGCCGTCGATGTCGTAGTCCTGATTGGGCTCGAAACCGGCGGTGTTACCGAACGCGTCGTCCCCGATATAGTACTCCGTCTCCGTGTCGCCGAAGCCGTAGCCGGCATGGAGGCCGACATAGAAGCCCGTCCAGGTGAAGGTATCCACGATGGCGATGGGCGCCTCGGGGATGTCCACAATCGCATCGGCCGCAAGAGCGGTGGAGGAGGCGCCGGCGAGAAGGGCCGCGGCGATCAAGAGCTTCTTCATGGAACGATCCTCGTCGTCAGGTTCGACGGGAAACTGACGCAGGACCGTTCCCGCTTCAATCGAAAGAAGGAGAAAGCTGGGCCGAAACGGGGCGGAAGGCCGGCAGGTGTTGCAGCGCAGCAACGAATCGACCGTCGCCTTCGCCTCGCGATTAACCCATGTAAAGGAAATGGCGGAAACTGACGCTGGGGAACGATGCAGCGGCCCGGGTCAACCCGGCCGCACGTCCACCCAGCGTCGCTCGTCGTGGCTCAGCGCCATGGCATGCACCGTGCGCTCGATCTCGAGCCCCTCGCTGAACTCGATCAATCGCGCGTCGCCGCCTTCCATGCGGCGGACCAGTTCATGCGCCTCGATGACCTTCAAGTCGTTGAAGCCGAGCCCGTGGCCGGGCGCGGGGATGAATTTCCCGTAGGGCTCATGGACGGGGGCCGCCAGGATGGTGCGAAACCCCTGCTCGGTCGGGCGGTCCGAGGTCACGTAAAGCCCGAACTCATTGAACCGCTCCTGGTCGAAGACGATCGCACCATTCGCGCCGAAGATCTGGAGCTGGAGCCGGCCCTTGCGGCCCCAGGCCGAGCGGTTGACGAGGAGCACGCCCGATACCCCGTTCTCCAGCCGCATCAGCACGCTCGCGATGTCGAAGGTCTCGACGTCGCGCCGCCCACCTTCACCCGTCCGCCGGTCGGCGAAGGGTTTGGCCATGTCGCACATCACGCTTGCGACGCGCCCGAACAGGGCCGACAGAAGCGACAGGGGATGAACGGCGAAATCGTCCAGCGCGCCATAGCCGGACGCCCGCTCGTGCTTCCAGCCGAAGGGCGTGGAGCCGTCGGCCATGAAGTCCTCGTCCATCTCGATGCGGACATGGTTCACCGGGCCGATGGCGTTCTCGGCCAGGAGCCTGCCGATGTGGCGGATGGCGGGGCTCTGGATGTAGTTGTAGCCGAGCGCGGCTATCCTGCCGCTCGCTTGCGCCGCGGCCGTCATGGCTTCGGCGTCGGCGAGAGCGGGGGCCATGGGCTTTTCGCACCACACATGCTTGCCGGCTTGAAGCGCCGCGATCGCCATTTCCGGGTGGAACTGGTTGGGCGTGGTGACCGACACCACGGTCACCTCCGGATCCTCCACCACGCGCCGCCAGTCGCCGCTCGCCCGCTCGAAGCCGAATTCCCCGGCGCGCTTGCGTGCGAGCGCCTCGTCAGCCTCGCCTAAGTGGACGAGCCGAACGGCGGGCACGTCGCCGAACACCGCGCGCACCCCGCTCCAGGCAACCGCGTGGCACTTGCCCATGAAGCCCGTTCCGATCAGCCCCACCCCGATCATGCCAAGAATCCCCGCCGGCCCGCATTCGAGCGAAAGCTCTAGTTCAGGCTTTCGAAAAATGGAATATATGATCCATTCTTGCCCGACGCGCTTCTCCGCAGGCGATGTTCCGGGCCGGCATGGGGTGGAAACAAGGGGCGGAGACAAGCATGGACGATCTGGCTGCCCCTGCCCTGCCGCGCGACTTCGAGGCGTTCCGGGCGCTCGTGATGGAGAAGCGGCACGAGCTGCCGCGGCGGCTCGCCCAAGTCGCGGCCTATGCGCTCGACCATCCCGACGAGGTGGCCTTCGGCACGGCGGCGAGCGTGGCGGCGGCCGCGGGCGTGCAGCCTTCGACGCTGGTGCGGCTCGCCCAGCATCTGGGCTTCGACGGCTTCACGAGCCTGCAAGCCGTGTTCCGCGAACGGTTGCGCGGCCGCAACGCGTCTTACGAGGAACGCCTCGCCGCGCTCCGCGAGGGCGACGGCCAAAGCGGCGCGCGCCGGCTGATCGAAGGGTTCGCGGAGGCCGCCGCCCGCTCGCTCCACCGCATGACGCAGAGGCTGGACGAAGCGGCGCTGGAGCGCGCCGTGGGCGTTCTGGCCGGAGCCGAAACCATCTATCTCATCGCCCGCCGCCGCTCTTTTCCCGTGGCGAGCTATCTCGCCTATGCCTTGGGCAAACTGGAGATTCGCAACCACCTGATCGACTCGACGGCCGGGCTCGACGCCGAAATCCTCCGTTTCGCCACCCGACGGGATGCGGCGCTCGCGGTCAGCTTCTCGCCCTATGCGTCGGGAACGATCGAGAACGCCCGCACGCTCGCCGCCTGCGGCGTGCCGGTGGTGGCCGTCACCGACTCCTCCTTCTCGCCGCTCGCCCAGGTCGCCACCGAATGGTTCGAGGTGGCGGAAAGCGACTTCTCCGGCTTCCGCTCGCTGTCGGCCACCATGGCGCTCGCCATGGGGCTCGCCGTGGCCGTGGCGGAGCGCCGCCGCAAGTGAGCCTCAAAGTGAGCCTCATCCGGGAATGAACGTTCCATCTTGACCTTAAGATGGAATTTCTGTTTCATGAGACGGGAACGCGGCCGGCGCGGCGGATAAAGAGGCGGATTGCGGGAATGTCATCGGATTCACCCCTCGCCGCCCCGGAACGCGCGCTTGACGTCATCACCATCGGCCGCGCCTCCGTCGATCTCTACGGCCAGCAGATCGGCTCGCGCCTGGAAGACATCGCGAGTTTCACGAAAGCCGTGGGCGGCTGCCCCGCCAACATCGCTGTCGGCACGGCCCGGCTGGGCTTGAGATCGGCGCTCATCACGCGGGTCGGCGACGAGCAGATGGGCCGCTTCCTGCGCGAGCAGTTGTCCCGCGAGGGCGTCAGCACGCAAGGCGTGAGAACCGACCCCGAGCGGCTCACCGCGCTGGTGCTGCTCGCCGTCGAGGACGAGGGCGTGTCGCCCATGATCTTCGTGCGCACGGACTGCGCCGACATGGCGCTCGACGAAGAGGACGTGGACGAAGGCTTCGTCGCCTCGGCGCGTGCGGTGCTCGTCACCGGCACCCATTTCTCGCGGGAACACTCGGCGGCGGCCCAGATGAAGGCGGTTCGCGCCGCGAAAGCGAGCGGCGGGAAAGTGGTGTTCGACATTGACTATCGGCCGAACCTGTGGGGGTTGGCCGGCCATGCGGCCGGCTTTTCCCGCTATGTGAAATCGGATGCCGTCTCGACGCGTCTGCAAGCCGTGCTGCCCCTCTGCGACGTGATCGTCGGCACGGAGGAAGAGGTGATGATCGCGGGCGGGGCGGAGGACGTCAAGGGCGCGCTCCAGGCGATCCGCGCGGTCTCGGACGCCGTGATCGTGCTCAAGCGCGGCGCGAAGGGCTGCATCGTCTATGACGGCCCCATTCCCGACGATCTGGAGCAGGGCGTCGTCGGGGACGGCTTTCCCATCGAAATCTACAACGTGCTCGGCGCCGGCGACGCTTTCATGTCCGGCCTGCTGCGCGGCTGGCTGCGAGGAGAGTCGTGGCAGCGTTCGGCCACGCTCGCCAATGCCTGCGGGGCCATTGCCGTGTCGCGGCTCTTGTGTTCGCCTGAATATCCGACCGAGGCTGAGCTCGACCATTTTCTGCGCCACGGCAGCCCGCATCGCGCGCTGCGCAAGGACGAAGCGCTCAACCACCTGCATTGGGCGACCACGCGGCACGAAGAAATCCCGCTTCTGATGGCCTTCGCCATGGACCACCGCAATGGCCTCGAAGACATGGCGGCGCGGCTCGGGACTGATCCTGAACGCATCCGGCAATTCAAGGTTCTGGGCGTCGAGGCGGCGGCGCGTGTGGCGAAGGGCCGGCCGGGCTACGGCATGCTGATCGACGAGAAATGGGGCCGCGAGGCCCTGTTCGCCTATGGCCGCCACCCATTCTCCTGGCTCGGCCGGCCGATCGAGCTTCCGGGCTCGCGCCCCCTGCGACTGGAATTTAGCCAGGATCTGGGCTCGCAGCTCGTGGAATGGCCGGTCGATCACTGCATCAAGGTCTTGTGCTTCTGGCGCCCGGACGACGCGGCTGAGCTCAAGGACGAGCAGGGCCGCACGTTGCGCGCCGTTTACGACGCGGCGCGAAAGATCGGCCGCGAGCTGCTTGTCGAGATCATCTGCGGCAAGCACGGCCCCCTCGCCGACGACACGGTGGCGACCGCCCTCGCGGAAGTCTATGCGCTGGGCGTCAAGCCGGACTGGTGGAAGCTCGAGCCGCAGGCCTCCAAGGCGGCCTGGCGCGGGATCGAGGCGGTGATCGCGGAGAACGATCCCTTCTGCCGCGGCGTGGTGATGCTGGGGCTCGAAGCCCCGCACGAGAAACTCGTCCAGGCCTTCGCGGCGGTGGCCGAGGTGTCCGTGGTGAAGGGTTTCGCGGTGGGCCGCACGCTGTTCATGCCGGCGGCCGAGGGCTGGCTCTCGGGCCGCATGACGGATGAGGAGGCGGTCGCCGACATGGCCGGGCGCTTCGAGCGGCTGACGGAGGCATGGGAATCGAGCCGCCGCAGCCGGGCGGCTTGACGGCGCGGGCCAGGGGCGGCATCGCGGGCCAAAGATCACAAAACGAGCCGGCCGCAGGACGGCCGAGCTTGAGATACCGGGAGGACTCCGATGGCCAACACGGTTCGCCTCACATGCGCGCAGGCGCTGGTGCGTTTTCTGTCCCGCCAGATGTCGGTGGTCGACGGCGAGACCGTGCCGCTGTTCGGCGGCGTGTGGGCGATCTTCGGCCATGGCAATGTGGCGGCGATCGGCGAGGCGCTTTACGCCCATCGCGAGGAGCTGCCGACCTTTCGCGCGCACAACGAGCAGGGCATGGCGCATGCGGCCATCGCCTATGCCAAGAAGAATTTCCGCAGGCGCATGATGGCCGTCACCACCTCGATCGGCCCCGGCGCGACGAATCTCGTCACGGCGGCGGCGCTCGCGCATGTGAACCGGCTGCCACTGCTGCTGCTGCCCGGCGACGTGTTCGCCAACCGAAGACCCGACCCCGTGCTCCAGCAGGTCGAGGATTTCTCCGACGCGACCGTCTCGGCCAACGACGTGTTCCGGCCCGTGTCGCGCTTCTTCGACCGCATTTCGCGGCCGGAACAGATCGTGCCGGCGTTGAACCGGGCGATGCAGGTGCTGACCGACCCCGCCGAATGCGGGCCCGTGACGCTCTCGCTCTGCCAGGACGTGCAGGCGGAGGCCTATGATTACCCCGAAAGCTGGCTTGCCGAGCGCATCTGGACCGTGCGCCGCCCGCGGCCCGACCGCGACGAGCTGGCTGTGGCGGCGGCCGCGCTGAAACAGGCCAGGAAGCCGCTCGTCATTGCCGGCGGCGGCGTGCTCTATTCCGGGGCGTCCGAGGCGCTGGACCGTTTCAGCCAGGCCACCGGCACGCCCGTCTGCGAGACGCAGGCCGGAAAATCCTCGCTGCCGGACGACCACGGCCTCAACATGGGCGCGGTGGGCGTGACCGGCACGTCCGCCGCCAACCGGCTGGCGGAAGAGGCCGACCTCGTGCTCGCGGTCGGCACAAGGATGCAGGATTTCACCACCGGCTCCTGGGCGCTGTTCAAGAGCGAGGCGAAGACGATCGTCGGGCTCAACGTGCAGCCCTTCGACGCAAGGAAACACCGGGCGCTGCCGCTGGTGGCCGATGCGCGCGAGGGCCTGGAGGAACTGCTTGGCGCGCTCGACGGCTGGCGCGCGCCGGAGGGCTGGACGGAGAACGCCCGCCGCGGCAAAGCCGAATGGCGCGCGGCGGCGGCCAAAGCCACCGCGCCCACCAACGCCGAAAAACCCTCGGACGCGCAGGTGATCGGCGCGGTGCAGCGTGTGATGGGTTCGGATGTCGCCCTGCTACATGCGGCAGGCGGATTGCCCGGCGAGCTCCACAAGCTGTGGCAGGCGGGAAAGCCCGGCTCCTACCATGCGGAGTACGGCTACTCGACCATGGGCTATGAGATCGCGGGCGGGCTCGGCGTGAAGATGGCGGCCCCGCAGGAGGAGGTCGTCGTGATGGTGGGCGACGGCTCCTATTTGATGCTCAACTCGGAACTCGCGACGTCCGTGATGCTGGGGCTCAAGCTCACGGTCGTGCTCTTGGACAATCGCGGCTATGGCTGCATCAACCGATTGCAGATGGCGACCGGCGGGGCCAACTTCAACAATCTCCTGGAGCATGCGCGCCATGAGACCTTGCCCGAGATCGACTTCGCGCTTCATGCGAGAAGCCTCGGGGCGATCTCGGAGAAAGTGGCGGGGATCGCCGACCTCGAAGCCGCGCTGCATCGCGCCAGGAACAACGATCGCACGACGGTCATCGTGATCGATACCGACCCGCTCGCCTCCACCGAGGCCGGCGGGCACTGGTGGGACGTGGCTGTGCCGGAAGTCTCCTCGCGCGAAGAGGTGTTGAAGAGCCGCGAGGCCTATGAGAAGGCGCGGAAGTTGCAGCGGGTGGGGGATTAGGTTCTGCCTGTCACGGCCCCTCGCCGTCCCGCCCTTCGGGCGGTCCACCTCTCCCCGTCCCGCCCTTCGGGCGGTCCACCTCTCCCCGTCGGGGAGAGGAAAGGCGCCAAGCTCGTGGCCGCAGTTCCTCTCCGCGACGGGGAGCGGTGCCGACCCGAAGCGCCAGCGTCGGGGAGGCGGTGAGGGGCGACGTTCCACCAACAACAGGCGCTTGGGCATGTTTGAACTTGGAGAATGGGCGTGAAAGCCAAATTGGGCATGTCGCCCATCGCATGGTGGAACGACGATCTCGCCGAATTGAGCGACGACGTGTCGCTGGAGGAGTGCCTGCGCCAGTCGCGCTCTGCGGGTTTCACTGGCATGGAGATGGGCCGACGCTTTCCGCGTGATCCCGAAGTCATGCTGCCCATCCTCAGGCAGGCCGACGTGACGCTGTGCGGCGGCTGGTTCTCCGGCACGCTGGTGGACGAGGAGCTTGCCGCCAACAAGGGCCGCATCCAGCCGATGATCGAGCTCTTTAGGGCCGTGGACGCGCCCTGCATCGTCTATGGCGAGGTCGGCCGCTCGATCCAGGGCGACCGCTCGAAGCCGCTCGCGACGAAGCCCAGGCTTTCCGACGACGAGATGAAGGACTATGCGAAACGTGTCACCGCCTTCGGCGAGTGGTGCGCCGAACAGGGCATGCCGCTCTCCTACCACCATCATATGGCGGCGGTGGTCGAGACCGAGCCCGAGTTCGACCTGTTCATGCGCCATTCCGGCGAAGGCATTTCGCTGCTCTTCGACACCGGCCATCTCGCCTTCGCGGGTGGCGACGTGCTGCGCGCCATCGACAACCATCATGCCCGCATCAACCATGTCCATGTGAAGGACGTGCGGATGGATGTGATCGACAGGCTCGACCGAACGAAGCAGTCGTTCCTGGATGCCGTGGCGCTCGGCGCCTTCACGGTTCCCGGCGACGGCTCGCTCGATTTCGCGGCGATCGTCCAGCGCTTCGCCGACCATGGCTATGAGGGCTGGTTCGTGGTGGAAGCCGAGCAGGATCCCAGAAAGAACCCGCCGCTCCGGATGGCGCAGGTCGGCCACAAGGAGCTGATGCGCGCGATGACGGCAGCAGGCTACACAGTGGAAACGCAAGGGTTTCCAAATGCCTGACCACCGGA
This sequence comes from Mesorhizobium sp., assembly GCA_035998495.1. Classification (GTDB taxonomy): domain Bacteria; phylum Pseudomonadota; class Alphaproteobacteria; order Rhizobiales; family Rhizobiaceae; genus Mesorhizobium_B. The sequence continues at coordinate 77,389 of DASYHP010000098.1, read as the reverse complement.
GCACGCTCTTCCGATGAACCGGGACGCCGATCATCCATTCTTGAGGCCGTTGTGGCGGCGCGTCGCGCTCGTGGCGTTCTGCGCGGCGTGGGGCCTGTTCGAGCTTGTTTCGGGCTCGCCGGGCTGGGCGCTTCTTTTCGGCGGCATGGCGGCGTACGGGGCTTGGCTCTATCTCATCAACTACAGGCCTGGCGAGGCCCCGCCGGGCGACACGCGCAAGGAGTGAGCCCTATGCCCAACCTTCTCCGGAAGGCGCAAACGGGATTCGGTCACGTCGCCCATGTGTCGCCCGACACGGCGGGCTGGAACTATGTCGGCTTCGACCTCCACCGCCTGCGCCCCGGCGAAAGCGTGGAAGAGGAGACGGGCGGGCGCGAGCACTGCCTGATGTTGGTGTCGGGCCGCGCGCATGCGTCGGCCGGGGGCGAGGATTTCGGTCTGATCGGCGAGCGGAAAAACCCATTCGAGGGCAAGCCGTGGTCGGTCTACGTGCCGGAAGGTTCCTCCTGGCGGGTGAGGGCCGAAACCGAGCTGGAACTGGCTGTATGCTCCGCGCCGGGCCGCCGGGGCGGGCTGCCCGCGCGGCTGATCTCGCCCGACGACCTGTCGCAGGAGGTGCGGGGCACAGGGACCAACACGCGCCATGTGACCAACATCCTGTCCGAGAACCAGCCCGCGGATTCGCTTCTGGTGGTCGAGGTCATCACGCCGGGCGGGCACACGTCGAGCTATCCGCCGCACAAGCACGATCACGACGATTTTCCCCGGGAGACCTATCTGGAGGAGACCTACTACCACCGGCTCAACCCGCCCCAGGGCTTTGCCTTCCAGCGCGTCTACACCGACGCCGACGAGCAGGGCTTCCGCTCGCTGGACGTGGCCATGGCGGTGGAGGACGGCGACGTGGTGCTGGTGCCCGAGGGCTACCACCCCTGCGCCGCCTGCCACGGCTATGATCTCTACTACCTCAACGTGATGGCCGGCCCCCGCCGCGCCTGGCGCTTCCACAACGCCCCCGAGCACGAGTGGCTGCTGCGGCGGTGAGGAGTTGCGCGGTCAGGCGGCCTCCAGGGCCTTGATCATACAGATCAGGATCAAGGCGGGAGGCCCGAGCTTTTTTCCTTGCCTCAATTCATTGTCGGGATCACGAACTCCGCGCCGTCCTTGATGCCGGAAGGCCAGCGGGAGGTGATGGTTTTGGTCTTCGTATAGAAGCGGAAGGCGTCCGGGCCGTGCTGGTTCAGGTCTCCGAAGCCCGAGCCCTTCCAGCCGCCGAAGGTGTAGTAGGCGATCGGCACGGGAATCGGCACGTTGACGCCGACCATGCCGACCTGCACCTTGGAGGCGAAGTCGCGGGCGGCGTCGCCGTCGCGGGTGAAGATCGCGACGCCGTTGCCGTATTCATGCTCGTTGGGCAGGCGCAGCGCTTCCTCATAATTTTTGGCGCGCACCACCGACAGGACGGGACCGAAGATTTCTTCCTTGTAGATCCGCATGTCCGGCGTGACCTCGTCGAACAGGCAGCCACCCATGTAGTAGCCGTTCTCATAGCCCTGCATGCGGAAGTTCCGCCCGTCCACGACGAGCTTCGCGCCTTCCTGCACGCCCGTGTCGACATAGTTCTTCACGCGGGCGAGAGCCTCCTTCGTCACCAGCGGGCCGAAATCGGCGGACGAATCCAGCGAGGGGCCGACCTTCAGGCTTTCCACGCGCGGGATCAGCATTTCCACCAGCCGGTCGGCCGTCTCCTTGCCCACGGGCACGGCGACCGACACGGCCATGCAGCGCTCGCCGGCCGAGCCGTAGCCCGCGCCGATCAGGGCATCGACCGTCTGGTCCATGTCGGCGTCGGGCATGATGATCATGTGGTTCTTGGCGCCGCCGAAGCACTGCGCGCGCTTTCCGTTCGCGGTCGCGCGGGCATAGATGTACTGCGCGATGGGCGTCGAGCCCACGAAGCCCACGGCCTTGATGTCGGGATCGTCGAGCAGTGCGTCCACCGCCTCCTTGTCGCCGTTCACCACGTTGAGCACGCCCTTGGGCAGGCCGGCTTCAAGGAAAAGCTCGGCGATGCGGAGCGGCACGGAGGGGTCGCGCTCGGACGGCTTCAGCACGAAGGCGTTGCCGGCCGAAATCGCGGGCGCGATCTTCCACAGCGGGATCATGGCGGGGAAATTGAAGGGCGTGATGCCCGCGACCACTCCCAGCGGCTGGCGCATGGAATAGGTGTCGATGCCCGGCCCCGCCCCATCCGTGAACTCGCCCTTGAGCAGGTGAGGCGCGCCAATGCAGAACTCCACCACTTCGAGCCCGCGCTGGATGTCGCCCTTGGCGTCGGCGACCGTCTTGCCGTGCTCACGCGCCAGCAGCTCGGCGAGGGCGTCGTATTCGGCGTGCACGAGTTCCAGGAACTTCATCAGCACGCGCGCGCGCCGCTGCGGGTTGGTCGCGCCCCACGCGATCTGCGCTTCGCGCGCGTTCTCCACCGCCTTGCGCACCTCGGCCTTGGAGGCCAGCGCGACGCGGCCGCGCACAGACCCGTCCATGGGCTGCATGACGTCCTGGAAGCGCCCGCTCTCGCCCGGCACACGCGCGCCACCGATGAAATGGCCGATATCGGTCATGATCTCTCTCCCTGCAGTCTGTGCGTCCGGTGTGTCGCCAAGCGCTTGCGAAAGCAAGCCGGCGCGGAAGCAGAGCCGTTGTGCGGGAATTGACGTGCCATGGGAGAAGCGCTCTGCTCGGCGCAAAGGGCGGCGATTGCTCCCTTCCCCCATAGGCAGGGAAAGGGCGGCAGCTTGAACGGCAGCGCCATGAACTGGGACGACGCGAAAATCTTCCTCGCCGTGGCGCGGACGGGCAACCTGCTCGGCGCGGCCAAGCGGCTCGGTCTCAACCACGCCACCGTGTCGCGGCGGCTCGACGCGCTGGAGGCGGCGCTCGGCGCGAAACTGTTTCGCCGCACGCCGGCGGGCAGCGGGCTGACGGAAAGCGGCCAACGCTTTCTGCCGCTCGCCGAACGCATGGAGGCCGACGCCATCGCGGCGCTCGCCGCGGTGAGCGGCGAAAGCGAGGCGGTGTCAGGCACGGTGCGGATCGGCGCGCCCGACGGGTTCGGCACCGCCTTTCTTGCCTCGCGCCTGCCTCGGCTCACCGAGAAGCACAAGGCGCTTTCGCTCCAGCTCGTGCCGGTGCCACGCTCCTTTTCGCTGTCGCGGCGCGAGGCCGACATCGCCATCACCGTGGAGCGGCCCACCGAGGGGCGGCTGGTCGCGCAGAAGCTGACCGACTACCGGCTCGGCCTCTACGCCTCCAGCGCCTATGCGGCGGCGCACGGCCTCCCGAAAAATCCGGCCGAACTCGCCCGGCATGCGCTCGTCGGCCATGTTCCCGATCTCATCGCCAGTCCCGGCCTCGACTATGTCAGGGACTTCCCGCCCGCCGGACCTTCGCAAATGTCCGTCTCCTCCGCGCTCGGTCAGGTGGAGGCGGTGCGCGCGGGCGCAGGGCTGGGCATCCTGCACGCCTTCATCGCCCGCACCCATCCCGACCTCGTGGAGGTGGAGGGCATCCCGCCGATCCGCCGCGCCTATTTCCTGGTCTATCACGAGTCGGTGCGGCCGCTCGGCTCCGTTCAGGCGGCGGCCGGCTTCATCCGCGCGGCGGTCGAGGGCGAGCGCGCGCTGTTCCTTTGAGGGACGGGCCGTGGACGCGAGAGACGACATGGGGCAGTCTCCCGCGAAAAGAGTTCGGGAGGACTTTTGCATGAACGTCCACGCGACCGCGGGCGACGCCACCGTCACACCCTTCGACCAGGGCCGCGCCGACCGGCTCATGGACGAGGCGGGATTCGACCTTCTGCTCGTCTCCTCCAAGCACAACGCGCAATACCTGCTCGGCGGCTACAAGTTCATCTTCTTCTCGGGCATGGACGCCATCGGCCACAGCCGCTACCTGCCGCTCGTGCTCTATCGAAGAGGCCGGCCCGACCACGCCGCCTACGTGGCCAACAAGATGGAAGGCGGCGAGCACCACAACCGCCCCTTCTGGACCCCCTCCTTCTTCCCCGCCGCCTGGGGCACCCTGGACGCGGCGGACCTCGCCGTCGAGCACGTCAAGAAAATCGGGCTGGAGCGCGGGCGCATCGGCTTCGAGCCCGGCTTTCTGCCCGCCGACGCCTATCTGCGCCTTTGCCGCGAACTTCCCGAGGCGGCGTTCGTGGACGCCACCCATGGGCTCGAACGCCTGCGGGCGGTCAAAACGCCGAGCGAGCTCCAAAAGCTCAAGACGGCCTCCGAGCTCATCACGGATGCGATGATCGCCACGGTTCAGTGGGCGCGCGGGGGGAGCACGAAACGCGAGATCATCGAGCGGCTGCGCGGCGAGGAAACCCTGCGCGGGCTGCACTTCGAATACTGCCTGCTGACGCTGGGCGCGAGCCACAACCGGGCGGCGTCGGACCAGGCCTGGGCGGAAGGCGAGGTGCTGTCCATCGATTCAGGCGGCAATTTCGAGGGCTATATCGGCGACCTCTGCCGCATGGGGGTCTTGGGCGAGCCGGACGCCGAGTTGGAGGACCTCCTGGCCCAGGTCGAGGCGATCCAGCAGGCGGCGTTTTCGCAGGTGCGCGCCGGCCGGCTCGGCGGCGAGGTGATCGCGGCGGCGGAAAGCGCGCTGAAGGCCTCGCCGGTGGCCGGCTTCACCGATTTCTTCGCCCATGGCATGGGGCTGATCTCCCACGAGGTTCCCTTTCTGATGACCAACCACCCCGTCGCTTACGAGGGCGTGGACGCGGGACACCCGCTCGAAGCGGGCATGGTGCTCTCGGTCGAGACCACCATGCTCCACCCGGTTCGCGGCTTCATCAAGCTCGAGGACACGCTGGCGGTGACAGCGGACGGGTATCAGATGTTCGGCGAGAAGGGCCGGGGGTGGAACCGGGGTAGGGTGTGAGGTGGTGGGACTCGCGCGCCCCTCACGCCCCGCCCGGCGGCACCAGGCGGAAATCAGGCAGGTCACGCAAGGCGAGTTCCGGTCCGGCCGGCGAATAGACCACGAACAACTGCATCGGCCCCGAGCCGGTGTTCTGCGTCGAGTGGAAGCGGCTGTCGGGCACGAACACCGTGCAGCCCGGCCCGACCGCCCGCGTGACCGGCTGGCCGTTTTCGTCCTCCACCATCTGCTCGCCCTCGCCCGAGATGATGAAGATGATCTCTTCCGAGCCGGGATGGTTGTGGCGCGTATGGCCTTGGCCGGGGCCGAGATCGACAACGCCGCCCGAGAAGGTTTTCGCACCGTTGACCTCCGGCCCGACGGTGAGCGCGAGTTTTCCCCAGTCGAAGGCGAAGGTGTCCACCTCGCGCGGGGTGCGGAACAGCTTTTCGGCGTCAGTCATGATTTCTTCTCCCGATGTCCTCGATGCAGGCTTGCCCGAAGCAAGCCGCCCGCGGCGTTCGCGCCACGGACTCGGGCCTCAGCCGCCCGTGGCCTTCAGCGCCTTGAAGTCGCGCGTCTGCGCGGCGATCGCGGCTTCCGCCGGCAGGCGTTCCATGGAGCTCGCGCCGTAGAATCCGTGCAGGCCCGGCACGCGATCCAGAATGTAGGCCGCATCCGCCGGCATGGAGATCGGCCCGCCATGGCAGAGCAAAATCACGTCCTCGCGCACCGCGCGGGCCGCATCGGCGATGGCGGAAATCTCGCCCACGCAGTCGTCGAGCGATTTGGCGGAATAGGCGCCGATCGTGCCGCCGGTGGTCACGCCCATATGCGCCACCACGATGTCGGCCCCGGCCTCCGTCATCGCCTTCGCCTCACCTGGGTTGAAGACGTAAGGGGTGGTGAGCATGTCGAGCGCGTGGGCTTCGGCGATGGTGTCCACTTCGAGCGAGAACCCCATCCCGGTCTCCTCGAAGCTCTGGCGCATGGCCCCGTCGAACAGGCCGATCGTCGGAAAGTTCTGGACGCCGGAAAAGCCCATCTCTTTCAATTCCAGGAGGAAGCGGCGCATCAGCACGAAAGGGTCGGTGCCGTTGACGCCGGCGAGCACGGGCGTGTGCTTGACCACCGGCAGCACCTCGACCGCCATCTCCTTCACGATCTCATTGGCGTTGCCATAGGCGAGCAGGCCCGCCGCCGAGCCGCGGCCCGCCATGCGATAGCGGCCCGAATTGTAGATGATGATGAGGTCTATGCCGCCCGCCTCCTCCGCCTTGGCGGATAGGCCGGTCCCTGCGCCGCCGCCGACGATGGGCTTGCCCTCGGTGATCATGCCGCGGAATTTTTCGAGGATTTGTTGGCGGGGAATCAGGGGCATTGGCCTCTTCTCAAGAACGGCGGACGGACATTTCTCGACCCCCTCTGCGCCTCACCTCGGCTGCGCTCCGGCTCGGCACCTCTCCCCCATCAGAGGGAGAGGAAAGGCGCCGTGCTCGCAGAAGGCACCACCCATCCTCTCCCCCGTCGATCGGGGGAGAGGTGGCCGGCGAAGCCGGACGGAGAGGGGGTCGAGGAGTTCAGCCACTTGACACCTCCCGCCACGCACCCACCACCGCCTCCGCGAACGCGGGGTCGTTGATGTGGAGGGGCAGGCGCTCGACGCGGCGGTGGTTCGTTGGGCGGATCGTGTCCTCAAGAGCGGAGAACAGCGCCTCGTCGGCTTGCCGGTCCCAGAACGCTCCGCTTTCGATGTCGAGTGCCGACACGCCGCGCTCCGGCAGGAGCACCCGCAGAGGACCGTCGCAGCCGCTCAGCTTGCCGCCGATCCACCGCCCGAGGGCGGCGCATTCCTCGGGTGTCGTCCGCATCAGGGTGACATTCGGATTGTGCTGATAAAACGTCCGGCCCTTGAAGCGCTCCGGCACCGTTTCCGGCGCCCAAAAATTGACCATGTCGCAGGCGCCCACCGACACCACGGCCGGCGCTCGCGTCCGGGCGAGCGCGCCGAAACGGTCGTCGGTCGCCGGAAGCACGCCACCCACCAGAAGATCGGCCACCTCGGTCGTGGTGAGATCGATGAGCCCGGCGAAGAAGCCGCTGTCGGCAAGCTTCTCCATCGTGCGGCCACCCGTGCCTGTGGCGTGGAACACCGTGCAGTCGTATTGTGCCTTGAGCCGCTCCACGACCGCCGTCACGCAAGGGGTGGTCACGCCGAACATGGTGAGCCCCAGGGCGGGCTTCGCTTCCCCCCTCGGGGCAGGACGCAGTGCCATGCCGGCGATGGCCCGGGCCGCGTTGTGGAGCACGACGCGGCTGATGCCGTTCAACCCCGCCATGTCGGTCACGGCGGGCATCATCAGAATGTCGGACACGTCCACGAAGGCGGACGTGTCGCCCGAGGCGAGCGTGGAGACCATCAGCTTGGGCAGGCCCAGTGGCAAGGCGCGCATGCCTCGCGTGACGACCGAGGTGCCCCCGCCCCCGCCGATGCCAACGACGCCGGCGATGTCATCTTGCGCGAGCAGGAAGCGTTCGAGCGCCTCGCCCATGGCGCTGACGGCGCGGCCGCGATCGTTCAAGCCCAGCACGGCCGCGGCCCCCTGCGGATGGAAACCGGCGACGGCCGAAGCCCTCGCGTCCCATGCGCCGCCGCCCTGGCCGCGCGTGCCGACGTCGATCGTCCGCACGGGAACGCCCGCCGCGCGAATCCGCTCGGCCAGAAAAGCCAACTCTTCGCCTTTGGTGTCGGCCGTGCCGATGGCGTAGACGCGTCGCGTGGTGTCCAAGCCGGGCTCCCTTCCCTCCATCTGGTTAGACCAGATCGAAGCGGGCGAGCAAGAGCCATTCAACGTCGAGGACTGTTGCGCCTTGCCATAGAGCAGGAAACCGCCACGCAACGCCAGATTCGGCACAGCGGACCCCGGTCGGCATTCAGCGTGACGGAAGCGTCCGCCTTCCGCAAGGGCCTTGACGCTTGCGCCGCTTTGGCCCTACCAGTTGAGGACGGAGGAGCCGGTTGCGATTGCGCTTGCCGGTGCGCGGCGGGAGGCTGCGTTCACGAAAAGGCGCAACCGGGTTTAGCCGACCGGATAGAGCGGGCATGGGAGCCGCCGCCGGGGAACGCGACGAATGGGAGGAAGAACATGCGTGGGAAAGTGACCGGCCTGTTGGCCGGCTTCGCCCTGACGCTCGCCGGGAGCACCTCGGCAGGCGCGCAGGAACTGACCATCTTCTGGGCCGAATGGGATCCGGCCAACTACCTGCAGGAGCTCGTCAACGAGTACTCGGCGGAAAGCGGGGTCACGGTGACGGTGGAGACCACGCCCTGGTCGGACTTCCAGACCAAGGCCTTTACCGAGTTCAACGCCCAGGGCTCGGCCTATGACATGGTGGTGGGCGACAGCCAGTGGATCGGCGCGGCGTCGGAGGCCGGCCACTACGTGGACCTGACCGAGTTCTTCCAGAAGCACAACCTCGCGCAGGTGTTCGCGCCGGCGACCGTGAAGTTCTACGCCGAATACCCCGCGAACTCCGGCAAGTACTGGTCGGTGCCGGCCGAGGGCGACGCGGTGGGCTGGAGCTACCGCAAGGACTGGTTCGAGGATCCGGCGGAAAAGGAAGCCTTCCAGGCCAAATACGGCTATCCGCTCGACGTGCCGAAGGACTGGAAGCAGCTTCGCGACATCGCCGAGTTCTTCCACCGTCCCGACCAGAACCGCTACGGCATCGCCATCTACACCGACAATTCCTATGACGCGCTCGTCATGGGGGTGCAGAACGCCATCTTCTCCTGGGGCGGCGAACTCGGCGACTACCAGACCTACAAGGTGGACGGCATCCTGAATTCCGACAAGAACGTCGAGGCCGTCGAAGCCTATCGGGAGCTTTACAAGTTCACGCCGCCGGGCTGGGCCAAGAGCTTCTTCGCCGAAGACAACCAGGCCATCACCGAGGGCTTGGCGGCGATGAGCATGAACTACTTCGCCTTCTTCCCCGCCCTCCTCAATCCGGCCAGCAACCCGCATGCCGAGAACACCGGCTTCTTCGCCAACCCTGCCGGGCCGACCGGCGAGCAGTTCGCCTCATTGGGCGGCCAGGGCATCTCGATCGTCTCCTATTCGGAGAACCAGGAAGAGGCGATGAAATTCCTGGAATGGTTCATCCGGGAGGACGTGCAGAAGCGCTGGGCGGAGCTCGGCGGCTACACGGCCCACGCCAAGATCCTGGAGTCGCCGGAGTTCCGCAACGCCACGCCCTACAACGAGGCCTTCTACCAGACCATGTTCAAGGTGAAGGATTTCTGGGCGACGCCGGAATATGCCGAGCTGCTCATCGCCATGAACCAGCGCCTTTATCCGCTCATCACGGCGGATCAGGGCACGGCCAAGGAGGCGCTCGACGCGCTCGCCGCCGACTGGAACGCGATCTTCCAGAAATACGGCCGGAACCAGGCTCAGTAAGGACTCAGCGGCGGGAGGGGGCTTGTCTGGCCCCCTCCCCTTTCGTTTCAGCGTGCCCTTTAGGAGGACGACGGCATTGGCGACAACCGTTGCGATGACCCGGCTCGATCCCAGTTCTCGCGCCGCCCGACGCGGCCTGAGCGATCTGACGATCCGCAACCTCTTCATCATCCCCACCATCGCCTTTCTGATCGTCTTCAACGTCTTCCCGCTGATCTACAGCCTGGGCTACTCCTTCACAGATTTTCGCGCGTCGGTGAACGCGCCCGCCACCTTCGTCGGGCTGCAGAACTACCGCGAGCTGCTCAACGACCCTTTCATCTGGAACAATTTCTCGATCACCGCGAAATACGTGATCGTGTCGGTCGCGGGTCAGGTTCTCGTGGGCTTCGGGGTGGCGCTGCTGCTCAACCGCGACATCCCCTACAAGGGCTTCATCACCACGCTGCTTCTCTTGCCCATGATGCTGTCGATGGCGGTCGTGGGCCTGTTCTGGAAGCTCCTCTATGACCCGTCCTTCGGCATCATCAATTACGCGCTGGGCCTGGGAAAGTTCGAGTGGCTGTCCGACCCCGACATGGCGCTCTACGCGGTGGCGCTGACCGACATCTGGATGTGGTCGCCCTTCGTGATGCTCTTGTCGCTCGCCGGGCTCTCGGCGGTCCCGAAGCACCTTTACGAGGCGGCGGCGATCGATCGGGCGGGGCCGTTCTACACCTTCTTCCGCATCACGCTGCCGCTGGTCGCGCCGATCCTGATGATCGCGGTCATCTTCCGCACCATGGAGGCCTTCAAAACCTTCGACCTAGCCTACATCCTGACCAGCCAGCCCACCGCCGAGGTGATCTCCATCCGGCTCTACAAGATGGCCTTCCAGGAATGGCAGACCGGGCGCTCCTGCGCGCTGGCCTATATCGTGCTCGTCATGGTTCTGGCCATCACCAACATCTACGTCAAATACCTCAACCGCGTGAAGGAGCGCTGAGCCGATGGCGGCCGTCCAAACCGCCACCGAGCGGAACCTCAACCGGCTGGCGATCGCGGGCGTCGTCGTCGTGACGCTGATCTTCCTCGCGCCGATTTATTGGATCACCTCCACGGCCTTCAAGCCGCGCAACCTCGCGACCACGATTCCGCCGACCGTGCTGTTCGAGCCGGACGTGTCGCCCTTCGTGAAACTCTTCACCAAGCGCTCGCAAACCCGCGAGGCGCCCAGCGCGGAAGAATACGCGGCCGCGCCCTGGTGGGAGCGGCTCGTCTTCGACGGCGGCGAGAAGGTGGTGAAGACCCGCGACGGCGCGGTCGTCTGGTCGGGCTACCCTTCGCGCTTCCTCAACAGCCTCATCGTCGCCATCACCTCGACGGTTCTCGCCGTCGGCATGGGCACGCTCACGGCCTACGGCTTTTCCCGCTTCAAGGTGAAGGGCGAGTCGGACCTGCTCTTCTTCATCCTGTCCACACGCATGCTGCCGCCCGTGGTAGTCGCCATCCCCATGTTCCTGATGTATCGGGCGGTGGGCCTCAACGACACGCATTGGGGCCTCATCATCCTCTATACCGCCTTCAACCTGAGCTTCTCGGTGTGGCTCATGAAGGGCTTCATCGACGAGATCCCGAAGGAGTATGAGGAGGCGGCCCTGGTGGACGGCTACACCCGCATGGAAGCCTTCTTCAAGATCGTGCTGCCCGAGGCCGCCACCGGCATCGCGGCGACAGCCGTGTTCTGCTTCATCACGGCCTGGAACGAATACGCCTTCGCCCTCATCATGACCAACCGCCGCGCCCAGACCGCGCCGCCCTTCATCCCCTCCCAAGTGGGCTCGGGCCTGCCCGACTGGACGGTGATCGCGGCCGGCACCTTCCTGTTCCTGCTGCCCGTGGCGATCTTCACCTTCCTGTTGCGCAAGCACCTGCTGCGCGGCGTGACCTTCGGGGCGATCCGCAAATGAGCGATTTTCGCGGCTTCCTGGCCCAACGGGTGCAGCCTTTCGCCGAGATCACCATGGTCTTGGGCATCATCGCCTTATGCCAGCCCTGGAACATGTTCTTGCACCGCTACGGGCTCACCATCGTGATCGTCGGCCTCGTCGCCTTCATGCTCTCGGGCTGGGTCGGCAAGCATCCGAGCCCGCAGGAGGTGGACGCGCGCGACGAGCCGGGGGCGCATGCATGACCCAGATCGAGCTCAGGGGCGTGCAGAAGTTCTTCGGCGAGGTTCAGGTCGTGCGTGACCTGAACCTCTCGATCGCCGACAACGAGTTCATCGTGCTGCTCGGCCAGTCCGGCTGCGGCAAGACCACGACGCTGCGCGCCATCGCGGGGCTCGAGACCATCGACGGCGGCGACATTTTGATCGACGGCGCGCCGGTGCAGCACCTCAAGGCGAGCGACCGCGACATCGCCTTCGTGTTCCAGTCCTTCTCGCTCTACCCGCATATGACGGTCTACGAGAACATCGCCTTCCCGCTTCGCGCCACGCGCCGCAGCAAAGCCGAGCTCGACGCGGAGGTCCGCCGCGTGGCGGGCGTCTTGCAGATCACGAACCTCCTCGACAAGCGGCCATCCGCGCTGTCGGGCGGCGACATGCAGCGCGTCGCCATCGGCCGCGCGCTGGTGCGCCGGCCCAAGGCCATGCTGATGGACGAGCCGATCGGCGCGCTCGACGCCAAGCTGCGCGAGGAGATGCGGGCCGAGATCAAGCGGCTGCACCTGAAGCAGGGCTCGACCACGATCTACGTGACCCACGACCAGATCGAGGCGATGAGCCTGGCCGACCGCGTCGTCATCATGCATGACGGCGTCCTCCAGCAGGTGGGCTCGCCGTCGGACGTCTATTCCCGGCCGGCCAACATGTTCGTCGCGCGCTTCGTGGGCTCGCCGGTGATGAACATTTCCGAGGCCGACGTCACGGAGACGGGCGGGGCCGCGGAAATCCGCCTGAAGGGCGCGCCGGAAGCTTTTCTGTTCCCCTCGGCGATCGTCGCCCAGGCCGCGGCGAATGGCGGCGCGCGTGAAGGTCTTGCGCTCGGCATCCGCCCTGAAGGCGTGTTCGTTTCCCACGAGCGGCAGGAGGGCTATGTGCCCGCCGAGGTGCATCTGATCGAGCCGCTCGGCTCGTCGGACATCGTGGACTTGCGGCTCGGCGCCGAGATGCTGCGCGCCCGCACCCGCGCGGGCTTCGTGCGCGACACCGGCGGGCGCGTGTGGGCGCGGGTCGATCCCGCCCAGGCGCATCTCTTCGACACGGCCACCGGGCGCTCGCTGGGGATCAGGTTGTGAGGACAAGGCACTCGACACGCCGCTTGCGTCAGGTCACGCAGCCCCCCCCTCCGTCCGCTTCGCGGCCACCTCCCCCCCTTGCCGGGGTGGAGGATGGGTGGTGCCTTCTGCGGCCTTGGCGCCCATCCTCCACCCCGGCAAGGGGGGGAGGTGGCTCGTCCCGCAGGGACGAGACGGAGGGGGGGTCTGCTCCCGCCCTGCGTGACCTCCCATCACGCCCGACCTGCCCTCGAACGGCAGCTTGATCCATGGCCCGCATCCAGCTCCAGAACGTCACCAAAACCTTCGGCCACCATGCCGCGCTGAGAAACGTCGATCTCGACATCGCGGACGGCGAGTTCTTCGTGCTGCTCGGCCCCACGGGGGCGGGCAAGACCACCACGCTGCGCCTGATCGCCGGCCTCGAAATGCCCAGCGAAGGCGCCATCCGCATCGACGGCGCGGACGTGGCCAGCGAAGGCCCGGCCGAGCGCGACGTGGCGCTGGTGCTCCAGCAATATTCGCTCTACCCCCGCTACACGGTGCGGCAGAACCTCGAATTCCCGCTCAAATCCAAGCTGCGCCGCGAAGCGCCCGACGAGATCGAGCGGCGCGTGGCGCGCGCGGCCAAGACGCTGCGCATCGAGCACCTGCTCGACCGCAAGGTGGACCGGCTGTCGGGCGGCGAGATGCAACGCGTCTCGATCGGCCGCGCGATCGTCCGGAAACCCCGCGTGTTCCTGATGGACGAGCCCTTGTCGGCGCTCGACGCCAAGCTGCGCGAGTCCTTGCGCACCGAGTTGAAGGACCTGCAGCGCGCGCTCAACGCCACCTTCGTGTTCGTCACCCACGACCAGATCGAGGCCATGTCCATGGGCGACAAGGTGGGCGTGTTGAACCGCGGCCAGGTGGTGCAGATCGGCCGCCCGCACGAGATCTACAACAACCCGCGCAACACCTTCGTGGCGAGCTTCGTGGGCTCGCCGCCCATGAACCTGATCGAAGGAAGGCTGGTGGGCGGCCGCGCGGTGATCGCGCCCCAAAGTTTCGAGCTGCCTTATGCCGGCGCGGCGAACGGCAACGCCGAGGGCCGGCCGCTGACCTTCGGCATCCGCCCCGAGGACATAAGGCTCGACGGCGGCGCGCCAGTCGAGGCGCGCGTGCATGACGTGGAGAACCACGGGGTGGAGAAGATTCTCACGCTGCGCGTGGGCGACCAGACGCTCCGCGCCACGGTTCCGGCCCAAACCCAAGTCACCATCGAGGACGCCGTGCGCTTCGCCTGGGACCCGCAAAGGGTGGTGCTGTTCGATCGCGGGTCAGGCGTGAGCCTGGCGCATGCGGGGTGAGAGGCTTGAGAAGCGTCGCTACGCCGCCGAGGCGCTAGCATTTGCAACCGCATGAAGGCGCGCTGTTTCCCTTAGCCGATCCGCGTGATCGTAAATCTCATCAAGAGAGTCGATCCGTATCCTTTCCTCATTCTTTTCGGCATCGAAGAGGCCCAGATACTTTACGCCGCGGTTCAGCCAAAGGCGTGCCAGCGGCCGCCGGTTGTTATTGTCAACCAGTATTGCGCAGTAAGATTTCTGATCACGCATTGCGACCCGCGCCGGTTTAAGGATGTCGCGGACGATGGCACGCACGATCATGTAACCTTCCCGCTCCTCCTCTGTCGTCACAACTTCATTCTCGTCAGCGGGCGGAGCGTCCGGGCCTGCGTCAGTTGCAGCGGTGTCGGCCAGCGCGCTGGATAGGCGACTTTGAACCGAGTCGCGAATGATCTCTCGGAATGCTGCCTTCACCATGGGCGTGAATTGGTCTCGAACGGCAGCAGTAAACCGCCCATTCGCAAGGCTGCCTGCAACCAAGCGGACAAAGTCCTCCGGCGGGTTCTCGATAAGGTTATTGATCTCCTTCTTGATGGCAGATGTATATTTCAGACGGTTGGCTGTTTGAAGTATGCCGTCAATGCTGAATTCAGCCTTAGCGAACTTCTTGATTTCAGCAATCAGCGGCGCTTGCAGATCAGACAGGTCGAAGGTCAGAAAAGGACGGTCGTCAAGCTTATTGGGAGCTTCTAGGTCGCTGTGAAAATGAAACGTGCGGCCGTTAGTGAGAATTGCAAAGCGCGCTTCTGTGACCGAGAAATATCGGTAAAGCTGTGCAAGATGAACTTTGTCAAGGTTAGTGGTAATTGGCTTGCACTCAATCAGTATCCTGATTTGGCCATCCACTTTAATCGCGTAATCGACCTTTTCGCCCTTCTTCCCGACAGCATCGGAGATGAACTCGGGTATCACCTCGTTTGGGTTGAAAACGTCATAATCTAGTGCGGCCAAGAAGGGCAAAACGATAGCTGTCTTCATCGCCTCTTCGGTGAGCATGGCGCTTGAGTGCGATTTGATCCGCTCTGACAGAGTGCGAAGCTTCTCCTCGATGCTCATACAGGCTCCTCCCACCTCTACAGGCGAGAGAATCACGCAATCTGCAATTGTTCAAGCACCTGTTGAAGGCACCTCATGTTTGTGTCTGGCTATCGGCTCGGCGGCATCCCGCGCCTCACGCCGCCTTGACCCAGCCCTTCACCAGCGGAAAGCCCCGCGCATATTGCGGGACGGGCTTGACCTCGGCGCCCAGCGCGGCGGCCGCGCGCCAGGGCCAGCGGGGGTCGGCGAGGAACGCGCGGGCGAGCGCCACCATGTCGGCCCTGGCTTCGCGGATGATGGCTTCCGCCTGAAGGGGATCATCGATCAGGCCCACCGCGCGGGTGGCGATGCCGGCCTCGCGGCGGACTTTTTCGGCCAGAAAGACCTGGTAGCCCGGCCCGGTCGGCACCTTCTGGTGCGCGGCGTTGCCGCCCGACGAGCAGCAGATATAGGCGACGCCCTCGGCCTTGAGCGCGCTTGCCACCGCGACCGCCTCGTGCGGCTCGAACCCGCCCTCCACCCATTCCGTGCAGGAGAGACGCGCGCCCAGCATCAGGTCCGGCGCGGTTTTCCGGATCGCGCGCGCCACCGCCACGATCAGCCGCATGCGGTTTTCGAGGCTGCCGCCCCACTGGTCCTGGCGTCGGTTCGACAGCGGCGACAGGAACTCGGCGAGCAGATAGCCATGCGCGCCGTGGATCTCGATGAAGTCGAAGCCCGCGCGGACGGCGCGCGCCGCCGCCTGCCCGAACGCCTCGATCACGCCGCCGATCTCTTCCTCGCTCAGCGCCCGCGGCACGGCCCAGCCCGCGTCGAAGGGAATGGCCGAGGGTGCGGCCACCTCCCACGGGTCTTCGCCGGGCAAAAGCGGCCCGCCGCCTTCCCACGGCCTCCGGCACGACGCCTTGCGGCCGGCATGGGCCAGTTGCACGCCCCATTTCGCGCCGGGCACGGCCACGCGGCGGGCGGCGTCGAGCGCGCGCTTGGCCGCCGCCTCGTTGGCGTCGGAATAAAGGCCCAGGCAGCCATGCGTGATGCGGCCGCGGCGCTCGACATCGGTCATCTCCACCGTCACCATGCCCGCCCCCGACATGCCGAGATTCATCCAGTGCTGGACGTGCCAGTCGGTCGCCGAGCCGTCATCGGCCGAATACTGGCACATGGGCGCGACCGCGATGCGGTTGGGAAAATCGAGGCCGGCGAGCCGGATGGGCGAGAACAGATGAGAGGTCATAAAGGCTCCGGCAGGCGACAAGGAAGCGCGCTCCATGTAGGCCGGCCGGCCCGGCGCGCAACCCGCGCCGCCGCGTCTTCGAGCGCAGTCGTGATCGGGCGCGCTGGTGGTGGACCCCTCTTGGCATCTTGAGCTCTGGCCCCCTCCACCACGCTTCGCGTGGTCCCCCTCCCCATTCATGGGGGAGGATCCAGGTTGTGCCGGCGGTGCCGCTGCGGATCCTCCCCTGCGAAGCGGGGGGTGAGGAGCGACGGCCGAAGGCCGGCCAGGAGCCGCAAGAGGCGGCTCCTGGAGCAACGAACGCCCGGAGCCATGCGGAGGGCAGAGACCGCACGAAGTGCGGTGAAGGGGGCCTTGGCCGAACAGGCTGTCGGCGAGGATCAGAGTGGCGGAAACCGCTCCCGATATCGCTCCACCGCCTCCGGGTTGCGCAGTTCCTTCGGCAATTCGCCTCGGAGAACGCGCAACACCTCCTCGGCTGCGCCAAAACCCATGCGCGCCATGCTTTCTTCCGTGATGCCGGCCATGTGCGGCGTGAGCACCACGTTGTCGAGCGACAGGAAGAGGTGGCCGGGCGGTAAAGGTTGTTCCGAGAACACGTCCAGCGCCGCACCCAAAATGCGGTTCTGCTGAAGCGCCTCAAGCAGGGCGACCTCGTCCATCACGGGCCCACGCGCCACGTTCACGAGCACGGCGTCGGGCTTCATGGAGAAGATTTTTTCGCGCGAGACCATGCCTCGCGTCTCCGCGGTCAGCGGAACGCAGAGCACGAGAACGTCGGCTTCCCGGAACAGCTCGGCGAGTGGCCGAAAGGCAACGCCTTCGGGCAGGGTTTCGGGATGGCGGGAGAAGGCCGAGACCGCCATCCCGAAGGCCTTTCCGAGCCGCGCGACCGCGCGACCCACTGCGCCGAAGCCGACCACGCCCAAGCTGCGGCCGGAAAGGTCGTGGCCGCGGTCGGAATGGGCGCGGGCGGTTGCCCAGCCGTTCTCCCGAAGATCGCGGCTCACCTGCGGATGGCGGCGCAAAAGCGCGATTGCCGAGAAGAAGACGTGCTCGGCCACGGTTCCGGCGTTGGCGCCGGGCACGTTCGCCACCAGCACGCCGGCCTTCGTCGCCGCGTCCAGCGGGATCATGTCGAGCCCGGCGCCGTGGCGCACGGCGAGCCTGAGCTTCTTCGCGCGTTCGAAAAATTCTTCGGGAATGGGCGCGCGCACCACCAGGGCGTCGGCATCGAGCCCCTCGGCCAGGATGGCGTCGGCGGTCGGCGCGGAGGCGATCCTGAGCTCGCCCGCCTCCTCCAGCATGGCGGCGGCTGTCGGATGCAGCGAATGCGTGGAGAAGATCCTTGGCACGGCTTACGCCGTCGCCGCCAGTTCGGGAGCGGGCTCCTCGGCTTCCCCGCCGCCGATCAGGCCCTTCCAATAGCTTTCCGCGCCTTGGAGGTGCGCCGACATCAGCGCCTGGGCGAGGTTGCCGTCGCGCCGGGCGATGGCCTCGAAGATCCGGATGTGCTCGGCATGGCTTTGGCGCGAGCGCTCCGGCTCGCTGAAATAGACGGGCAGGCGCTCCTCGCCCATCACGTAATAAAGGCTGCAAACCTGATGGAAGATGTTGTTCTGGGTGGCGCGCACGATTTCGAGGTGAAAGTCGCGGTCCTCGCGGAAAAGCCCCTCGCCCGCCGCCAGCCGCGCCTCGGACGCCGCCAGCACCTCGCGCAACCGCGAAAGGTTCTCGGGCTGGGCGCGCTGGGCGGCGAGCTCGGCCGCCTTGATCTCGTGGATTTTCCTCAGCTCCACCGCCTCGTAGATCTGCTGCGGGTCGAGCGGCACGCCCGCGCGGGCGAACAGCGCCATGGCTTCGACGCCCGCGCTGGATTTGGTCAGGTAGATGCCCGACTTGGCGCGCCGCTCCACGACCCGCATGGCCTCCAGGATGGCCAGCGCCTCGCGGATCTGGCCCCGGCTGACGGAGAAATGCTCGGCCAGCTCGCGTTCGGACGGGGTGCGCCCGTTCCGCTCATGGCCCTGCGCGTGCAGAAAGGCGGCGAGATCGGCGAGAAGGCTGTTCTCCTTCACCGCCATCACGCCTTCACCGCGTGGTCGCGCAGGAAATTTTCCCGCAGCGTGAAGCCGAGGCCCGGCTTGTCGGGAATGGCGATCATTCCGTCCACCGCCTCGACCGTCTCCTCGACCAGGTCGTGGATCATCGGGTTCGCGCCCAGCGAGAACTCGATCACGAAGCTCGAGGGCGCTGCCGCGCAAAGGTGGAGGCCGGAGAAGAAGCAGGGCGCGCCGGCCCACAGATGCGGCGCGAAGCGCAGGTTGAAGGCGGACGCCAACGAGGCGATCCGCAGGGCCTCGGTGATGCCGCCGCAGAAGGCGGGGTCGGGCTGGAAGATGTCGGCGGATTTGAGCAGCGCAAGGTCGCGGAAGGCGAAGCGGGTGGCCTCCGACTCGCCCGCGGCGATGGGCACGTTGCCGGCCGCGCGCACCTCGGCCATGCCCCATTTGTCGTCGGCGATCACCGGCTCCTCGAACCAGGCGAGGTCGAGATCGCGCACGAGGTGGGAAAAGCGCTTGGCATCCGCCACCGTATAGGTGCCGTGGGCGTCCACCATCAGCTCCACGTCCGGCCCCAACGCCTCGCGAGCGGCCTTGACGCGCGCGGCTGAAATATGCGGCGCGCCGTCCATGCCGCCCACCCGCATCTTCACCGCCCGAAACCCGCCCTTGGCGATGTAGGATTGCAACTGCTCGCCGATGCTCTCCTTCGGAGCCCAGCCGCCGGAGGCATAGGCCGGCAGGCGGTCGGCCTTACGCCCGCCCAACAGCCTCCAGACCGGCTGGCCCAGCGACTTGCCCAGAATGTCCCAGAGCGCGATGTCCACCGCGCTGATGGCCGCCAGCGCGTGGCCGCGGCGGGCGAGTTCCGGCATGGCATGGCCGGACCTGGCCGCGCTTTCGGCGCGCACGCCGTTGTAGAGCATCTCCCAGATCGGCGTGATGTCCGCCGGATCGCGCCCGATCAGTTTTGGGCCGACCTCGTGGTTGAGCATATGGACGAGCGCCGCATAGGTGCCGGCGCTGCCGGCCGCGTTCTTGCCCTCGCCCCAGCCCACCAGCCCGTCATCGGTCTCGACCCGCAGGATCGCGGCGTCGAACGTGGTGAGCCGCCCGAAATCGCTCCGGTGCTGGCGGCTCGCCTCGATGGGGATGCGCACCCACCAGGCCTCGACATGTCTGATGCGCATGGCTGGGCGGTTTCCAGTCCCGAGCCGGCTGCGCCGGGGCGCGGCCGGGCGGAGATTCAGGTCTGCATCAGATGCTGCTTGCCGATCAGCGGCAGGATGGTTTCGGCCGTGATCCGCATCTGGTCGGTGTAGAATTTCTCCGTGAGCAGGCTCGATCCGTGGTCCTGGATGAACTTCAACTGCTCGGGCGAGATGTCCACGGGGTTGCGCTCGACCATGTCCGGGTAGGGCGCGGCCGGCGTGCGGTCCACGGGCGCCACGAACTCGTTGGTGAGCGCGCCGTCATAGCCCACCTCCTTCAGCGTGTTCACGATGGCCGGAAAGTCAATGGTCCCGAGCCCCGCCGCGAAGCGGTTGTTGTCGGCGATGTGGAAGTCGAACAGCCGCTTGCCGACCTGCCGGATCGCGTCGTGGACGTCGAACTCCTCCATGTTGAGATGGTAGGCGTCCAGGCACACGCCGCATTCCGGCGACACGGCGTCTGCCAGCGCCAAAGCCTGCGCGCCGCGATTGAAGAGATAGGTCTCGAAGCGGTTGAGGGGCTCGACCGCGATGCGCACGCCCACCTTCTGGGCGTGGGAAAAACACTCGCGGGTGGCGTCCACAACCCAGCCCCACTCCTCCTCCTCCGTGCCGTCGGGCACCACCTTGCCGACGGTTGCCGGAACGAGGGTGATGATCTCGCCATCGAGTTCGCTCACCATGGTGAGCACGTCCTTGACATATTGCACTGAGCGCTCGCGCTGGCCCTGGTCACGCGCCGCGAGGTTGCGCTCGCCCAGCATCAGGGTGACCGCGCCCCAGCAGCGGATGCCATGCTCCTTGAGAAGCTGGCGCGTCTCATCGGTCTTGTACTGCTCGGGCTCGCCGGAAATCTCGATCGACTCGTAGCCGAACTTCTTGATGCGGCGGAGCGTGGTTTCCAACGGCTCGGCCCGCATCCAGTTATGCGTCGAAAGATGCATGCGTCTCCTCCCTCGCGCCGCGGCAGCACGGCCGATCGTCTCGCTTGCGAGCCGCCCCTCCAATCGCCCGGGAGGACAATCTGGTTAGACCAATTCCGGCTCTCCGGCCGGTCTAGCCGAAATGGTTTTCCGGCGCAAGGCAGGCCCCCAGCCGCCGGATCGCTTCTTCAGGCCTGACCAATGCGACGGAATTCCAGCCTCTCCACGCCAACGGTCGGCCTACGCGCCGCCGCAGCCGCCCTTGACCGCCTCCCCCTGTTTGGTATGACCAGGGGAATGCCCTGGCGGGGAGGCCGGGAGCGTCATAAGGTCGGGAGAACCGCCCCGGTTCGGGCGGATCGGCCAAATCACGGGAGGGAATTCGCATGGCGGGAACCATGAAGGGGCCGGGAATCTTCCTGGCCCAGTTTGCGGGCGACCAAGCCCCCTTCAACAGCCTGAAATCGATCTGCGAATGGGCCGCAAGCCTCGGCTACAAGGGCGTGCAGATGCCCTCCTGGGACGGGCGGCTCTTCGACCTCGCCAAGGCGGCGTCCTCCAAGGATTACTGCGACGAGGTGGCGGGAGTTGCGCGGGAGGCCGGCGTCGAGATCACGGAGCTCTCCACGCATCTGCAGGGCCAGCTCGTGGCGGTTCACCCGGCCTATGACGCGGCCTTCGACGCGTTTGCGCCCGCATCCGTCCACAACAATCCCAAGGGGCGCCAGGAATGGGCGGTCGAGCAGGTGAGGCTCGGGGCCAAGGCCTCGCGGAACCTCGGGCTGAACGCCTCCGTCTCCTTCACCGGCGCGCTCGCCTTCCCCTATCTCTACCCCTGGCCGCAGCGCCCGGCGGGGCTGATCGACACAGCCTTCACCGAACTCGGCCGACGCTGGGGGCCGATCCTCGACATCTATGAGGAGAACGGCGTCGATCTCTGCTTCGAGATCCACCCCGGCGAGGACGTGTTCGACGGCACGACCTTCGAGATGTTTTTGGACAAGGTCGGCGGGCACCAGCGGTGCTGCATCAATTACGACCCCTCCCACTTCCTGCTGCAGCAGCTCGACTATCTGGCCTTCATCGACATCTACCACGAGCGGATCAAGGCGTTTCACGCCAAGGACGCCGAGTTCAACCCGACAGGCAAGCAGGGCGTCTATTCCGGCTATGCGGGCTGGGTGGAGCGCGCCGGCCGCTTCCGCTCATTGGGCGACGGGCAGGTGGACTTTTCCGGCGTCTTCTCGAAGCTTGCTCAATACGGCTACGACTCTTGGGCGGTGCTCGAATGGGAGGACGCGCTGAAGCACCCCGAGGACGGCGCGGCCGAAGGCGCGCCCTTCATCGCCGCGCACATCATCCGGCTGACCGAGCGCAGCTTCGACGACTTCACGGCGGGCTCGGTGGACCAGGCGATGGTCAACAAGATGCTGGGGATCGGATAAGAGGGACCGCGATCGAGGCCGGCGCCGCCCTCATCCGCCACTTCGTCACACCTTCTCCCCATGAAGGGGGAGAAGGGGAAGCCGGCAAGGCTGGGGCCGCCCTTCTTCTCCCCGCAAGCGGGGAGAAGGTGCCCCGAAAGGGGCGGATGAGGGGCGACGCCGGCGTGCGAACAGGAGCAACGAGGGAGGATCACATGGTCAGCGGCAGGACGGTGGAATCGGGCTCCGGCCCCATCCGGCTCGGCATGGTGGGCGGCGGACAGGGCGCCTTCATCGGCGGGGTGCACCGCATCGCGGCGCGCATGGACGGCGATTTCCAGCTCGTCGCCGGCGCGCTGTCCTCCGACCCCGAGCGGTCCCGCGCGTCCGGCGCCGAGCTCGGCCTTGATCCGGACCGCTGCTACGCCACGTTTTCCGACATGGCCAAGCGCGAGCGCCGGCTCAAGGACGGCATTGAGGCGGTCTCGATCGTCACGCCCAACCACATGCACTATCCCGCGGCGAAAGCCTTTCTCGACGCCGGCATCCACGTCATCTGCGACAAGCCGCTGACCGCGACGCTTGGGGACGCGAAGAAGCTCGCGGCGGCGGTGGAAAAGTCGGGCTGCGTCTTCGTGCTCACCCACAACTACACGGGCTATCCCATGGTGCGGCACGCGCGGGAGATGGTCGCGAACGGCGAGCTGGGCGAGATCCGCGTGGTGCAGGCGGAGTATCCGCAGGACTGGCTCACCAACCCCATCGAGCAGACCGGCCAGAAGCAGGCGGCATGGCGCGTCGATCCCAAGCAGTCGGGCGCGGGCGGCTCCACGGGCGACATCGGCACGCATGCCTACAACCTCGCGCGCTTCGTGTCGGGCCTGGAACTGGAAGCGCTGGCCGCCGACCTCGACAGCTTCGTCGAGGGCCGGGCGCTCGATGACAACGCCCATATCATGCTGCGCTTCCGCGCCAAGGACGGGGCCAAGGGCGCGAAGGGCATGATCTGGGCGAGCCAGGTTGCGCCGGGAAACGAGAATGCGCTGAAGCTGCGCGTGTATGGCGACAAAGGCGGGCTGGAGTGGCGTCAGGAGGACCCAAACTATCTTTGGTTCACCCCTTACGGCGAGCCCAAGCGCCTCATCACGCGCGGCGGCGCGGGCGCGGGCCAAGCTGCGGGCCGCGTATCGCGCGTGCCGTCCGGCCACCCGGAAGGCTATCTGGAAGGCTTCGCCAACATTTATCGCGAGGCGGCGCGCGCCATTCGCGCGGCGCGGTCGGTCGCGAAGCCCGAGGGCGAGGTGATCTATCCCACCGTTCAGGACGGCGTCGAGGGCGTGGCCTTTGTCGAGGCCTGCGTGCGCTCGTCCAAGAAGAACGGGGCGTGGGTGGGGCTCTGAGCGGGGCCGCCCCCTTACAACTTGACGTCGTACGTCACCCATTCCGTCCGCGACGCCACCCGATCGTAAAGCTTGCGCGCCCGAGTGTTGTCCGCCGCGGTGATCCAGCGGATCACGGTCCAGCCCCGGCGGCGGCCCTCTTCCGCCACCGCCCCGATCAAGGCGTCCGCCGCACCCGAGCCGCGATGGGCGGGGTCCACGAAAAGATCGTCGAGAAAGCCGCCCATGCTCGCCGACAGCGGCCGGGCGAAGGGCCGGAAATGGGCGAAGCCGATGAGTTCGCCGTTTCGGAGCGCGCCCAATCCGCTCACCTCGTGGCCGGGCGATTGGATCCAGCCCCAAACGGTTTCCCGCATCGCGGGCGTCTGCGCCACGCGGTAGAACTCCGCATAGCCGGCGTAAAGCCGCTCCCAGGCCGCGCGATGCGCGGCTTCGAGCGGCTTGATTTCGATGTCACGCATCGTCCCTGGCCGAAGTTTGGAAAACGCCCGCGCGAGGCCGAAACCCCGCGCGGACGAAGCCTCGGTTCCTCCTAGAGGCCCGTCTTGCCCTTGATCCAGTCCGCGTAGTTGCTGATGCGCGTGTAGACGCCATAGGCGTTCTCGTGGCCGCAGGCGGCTTCGGCGTCGAACGGGCCCTCGCCCCAGGACACCACGCCCACCTGCGCCTTGACCTTGCCGTCCTCGCCGACCGTGAAGAGCGGGCCGCCGGAGTCGCCGTTGCAGGCGTCGCGCGCGCCGGTCTGCGTGCCCGCGCAGACCATGTTGTCGGTCAAGGGGTCGGACATGTCGGCGGCGATCGCCTGCGAGGCCGCCTCGATGCCCCGTTCGGAATAGCGCATCCGCACGGCCAGATCGCGCAGGAACACGCCGAGGTCGCGCGCGTAGATCTGCTTGATGCCGTCGTTGCAGGCGGCGTTCGGCGCAAGCTCGAGTTCGGCCTCCATCAGCGCGTTGGGGAACGTGCCGTCCTCCATGCGGCCCCAGCCGGTCACCGTGGCCTTGCCCTGGTCGGGCGCGCGGCCGAACTCGACGGGGATGGTGGGCGCGTCCGACGGCTCGACCAGCTTGAGCAGGCCGATATCGTTGTCCAGCGTCATCTCGCTGTAGCCCTCATGGACGATCACCTCGGCCACTTTGTGCCGCGTGCCTTCGCTCAAATCGGTCGCGCCCGTGAGGACGGTGATCGAGGCCGGGTCGGCGGCGACCCCGCCGCCCGACAGGCAGTGCGCGGCCGTCAGCACCCATTGGGGCGCGATCAGGCTGCCGCCGCAGAACTGCGCGTTGGGCTGGCTTTGCGGGCTCTCGTCGAGGTTCTCCGCCGTGAGCAGCGCCACCTGGAAGGGCCACTCGCCCTTGTCGGCCTCGCGGCCGCCGAACACGCGGCCGTCCTCGGGCGCGGGCGCCTCGGCCCGAAGCGCGGGCACCCGCCGCATGGGGTCGAGCTCGGGCCGCGCCCCGCCGCCCATTCCCGCTCCCTCCTGCGCGAAAGCCGGCAGCATGGCCGCGCCGGCCAGAAGCGCGAGCCCGGCCGCGCCGAATTTCCTGATCATGGTTCTCTCCCCTTTTCCGGGAGCTTTCGCCGGCCGTCCGCCGCGAGAGAACTCCCTATCCCCTGTCGGCCCGGAAGCACCCCGCCTCAAAGCTCGCGCCGTTCACACGACGCATGATCTTGGCTCAATTGCGGCCCGACGCCAAGCGCGCAGAGCCGCCGCGAAGAATCCGCGGCTCCGCCTCACGCTCGCTCACATCATTTCACGATCTCGACATTTTCCGGCTGTTCTGCTGTGGTCCTCACGGGACTTGGGAGAAACAGTCATGAGAACTTTCGTGAAGACCGCAAGCGTCGCGCTGCTTCTGGCCGGCGTGGCCATGAGCCCGACCTGGGCGCAGGAACTGGGGGCGGCCCAGGAGGGCAGCGGCGAGGCGCCGCGCGGGGCGGAGGTGAGCGGCGCACTCTTAGGCGCCGCCCAGCCGATCCCCACGCCGCAAGTGGAAGAAGGGGCGACGCGCGCGGCCCCGATGCTCGACGATGCGGCCGCCCTGCGCGCGCTCGGCGCCGTCACCCGCAGCAGCGGCGGCGAGGTGACGCGCACGGATGCGCCCGAATCGGTCAAGAGCGCGGTCGAGCAGATGAACGCGGCCCCTGAGGGCGAAGAGAGCCGCGGCGGCGAGGCGGGCGGCGAAATCCAGCCCGCGCCCGATCCGGCCTTCGAGGGGGCGGCGGCCGAGCCGGCAACGGAAACGCAGCAGGCGACCGACGCCGAGGGAGGCGAGGAATCCGAGCGCCAGGTGTTCGGCGCGGACGACCGCTTGCAGGTCAGCGACACCACGGCCTATCCGTTCCGGACGGTCGGCCTGCTGCTGCTGACCAACAAGAACGGCTCGGGCGGCACCTGCTCGGGGACCTTGATCGGCCCGCGCACCGTGCTCACGGCCGCGCACTGCCTCTATGACCACACGAAGAAGAATGCGGACGGCACGGCGGGCGGCTGGATGGACGAGGTGATCTACGCCCCGGCCGTCAACGGCGAGACCGTGGTCCCCTACGGCGCCTTCGAGGTGGAAAGCACCACCATCCTCCAGGGCTTCATCGACAACTACAAGACCGACTATGTCGATGTGATCCCCTGGGACCTGGGGGTCGTCACGCTCAAGGAGCCCTTGGGCGATTATCTCGGCTGGCTCGCGGCCTCCGACGTGCCGGGACTGGGAGACTTCTCCGCCAACATCGTGGGCTATCCCGGCGACAAGCCGGCCGGCACCATGTGGCGGGCCACCTGCGACGTGATGGCCGAGAACATCGGGCCCGACTACCTCCTCTACGACTGCGACACGTTCCAGGGGTCGAGCGGGGCGTCCGTCTATGCCTATGACAACACCGCCAAGGAGCGCGTGATCCTGGGCGTGAACGTGGCCGGCGGCGAGGGCGGCAACCTCGCGCTCAGGCTCAACTCGGCCTATATCGAGTGGATCAACAGCGTTTATAAGTGACCCGACCGCATCCTGCGGATCAAGCAAAAGGCCGGCGGCGCTCCCGCCGGCCTTTTGCTTGTCCGCTCCTCCTCCGGCAAGACGTTCCGGCTGATTGACTCCTGCCGCGGCGTCAAGGCAGTCTCTGCCGCATCAAGTGGGTCTGAAGGGGCGGACCATGCCGAATTCCAGAGGGAGGCGCCGCGGGCTGTGCCTGGCGGCGGTGTTTTTCGCGTGGGCGAGTTCTTGCGCGCCCGCCACTTGGGCCGCGGATGCGGAGGGCGGCGCCTGGGCCGCCCGCGTGCAGACGCTCTACAACCTGGAAACCCGCACGGTCGAACGCCGGCTTCTCAAGGTCTGGGATTTCTCCCCCGAACGGAACCTCGATTTTTCCTGGGAGCCCGAGGCGGGCGCGCAAGATCTGCCGCCCGACGGCGTTATCGAGGGCAAGGGGAAACTCGTCTGGCTTGTGCGCGGCGCGGCGTCCTACGACAAGACGGCCGTGTTCAGCAGTTTCGAGGGCGAGATGAAGGACGGCCGGCCGCACGGCAAGGGCCGGCTGGAGATCCGCTCGGGCGAGACCTTCGAGGGCAGTTTTCGCGATGGCCTGCTCGAAGGCCGGGGCGTCCACGTCAGTTCGCGGGGCGACCGCTACGAGGGCGAATTCCGGCAAGGGCGACCGGAGGGCCGCGGGCGGCTCGCGCTTGCGACGGGCGAAATCTACGAGGGGCTTTTTCGCGACGGGTTGCGGCATGGCGCCGGCGAGACCAGGCTCGCGGGCGGCACCCGCTACACCTCGCGCTGGACATTCGGCGTGGAGGAGAAGGGCGCGCGGCCGTCCGGCGTGGCCGACGCGCTCCTCGGCGGTTTTTTGCGCGTGCAGGACGGGGGCGAAGGGGCCGCCGCCCGGGCGGAGATCGCCGTGTCCGTGGACCCGCGCATGACCCAGCAGTCGGACATGCGCTACGTCCATCTGGTGGACGACCAGGGCATCGCCATCTACCCCGAAGACCCCGCCGTCAACGATGTTTGGAACGGCGCGGACGTGATCGACATCGGCGACTGGGTTTTCACCGGCATCGACTGGGAAAGCGCGCCGGCCTTCGTGGAGGTGGAGCTCTCCACCACCGACGGCAAGCGCGTGAAGCTCGACGACCTCGAGCTCAGGGTGGACACGAGCGAAGCCTACCGAAAGCCCATGCTGTCGCTCAGCGAGCATGTGGGCTGCGTCGGCTTCAGGCCCTCCTTTTCGCTCCTGAACCACGGCTGGGGCAAGCCTGAGAACGCCCGGCTCACGCTCCAGTTCGCCGGCGCCGAGCCGGACACCGAGGACGCGCGCAGCCGCTCCTTCACCGTGGATGTCGGCGCCTTCGACGATGGAATGGACGTGATGCTCGACGGCGTGCTCCGCGAGGCGGGCGTGAACACCGACGCGCTTGCGCAAGGCGGCTTCACCTGCCCGTCCATGGACAACATGAATGTCTGCCGCGCCTCCGTCTTCAACACGGTGGGCTTCGGCGACATCGCCGACTTCGTGTGGGGCGAGGACAAGCTCTTCACCACGGCGGTGGGCCAGCTCGACTATGACTGGCGCGACGACCACGGCAATGTTTATCACGCCACCGAGCCCTTGAAGGCCACGGTCGCGCTGGCCACGATCGAGGTGCCGACCCCGCTCGCCGAGTGCGGCGACGGCTTCGGCGGCTCGCCCGAGGCGCTGCGCTACCAAGACGTCAGGCTGCCCATCAACAAGCAGAATTACGCGGTTCCCCTCCAGGTGCGCGGCAACCGCAACGTGTCGCGGCTGAAATCGCATCTCAAGATGTCGGCCGAGATGTCGTCCTATCATGTGTTCCGCGTGGCCGCCGGCTTCGCCGACGGCACGGAACGGCTGAGCCCGCCCGTCAGCCTCTACTATTACAAGCCGAAGCCGTCCGGCTTTGTGACGGGCACCACGCCCGCCCAATGCACGCTGCCGGAGGAGTATGGCGCGTGTTGAGGGGCGGTCCCTTGCCTCTCAGCGCAACCGACGCCGGCTAGTCCGCTTCCGGCACTCCCGCGCGGCGCGCCCGCGCCAAGTCGAACAGGTTGGGCAGGGGCCTGAGGCGCGAGAAAACGGTGCCCTGCGGGAACACGGTCAGCTCCAGAAGCGCGCCCGAGGCGCCGCGCGTCGTGGTCTGGTCGAACAGGAAATTGCCGAGCGAATAGGCCACGGCCGTCCGCCCGCCCGCCCGCAAGAGAAGGTCTTCGGCCGCCCTGTGCGGATGCGCGCCGGCGACAACCGCGACCCCGCGCCGCTCCATCTCCGCGATCAGCCATTCCTCTCGGGCCGAGGGCTCCGTCACCCATTCTCGCCCCCAATGGACGAAACCCGCGACCGCGCGGTCCGCCCCCTCGCGGAGGAGCGCGTCGAGCACGCTTGGCGTCAGCAATTCGGTCTGCGGGTCGGCGTTCGTGTCGAGGTCGGTCAGCGCCACGAGGTCGAGTTTGCCGAAACTCAAGACCTCGCCCTGGCCCACCGCGGGGATGCCGGACGCGGCAAGCGCCGCGCGGGTCTCCGCGAGCCCCGCCGGCCCGAGGTCGAGCGCGTGGTTGTTGGCGAGGCTCACGCCTCGGACGTTCAGCCGCTTGAGCCAGGGGATGGCGACGTCGGCCGGCATGGCGAGCGTCAGGTGCGGCAGGCTCGGCGGCAGTTCGGGCAGGATCACGCCTTCGAGGTTGACCGCGAGCGGCGCGCCTTCCGTGACGCCGAGCACCGCGTTCGCCACGCGCTCGGCGGAAAGCTCGTCGGCGAGCGCCTCGGGCATGGCGCGGCCGAAAAACGTGTCACCAGCGACGTAAACCCTTTCCGCGCCGAAGGCCGGCGGCGCATTGCGGCCAGGAAAACCCCATAGCGCGACCATGTAGCTCGTGGTTTCCGCGACGAGGTCTTCCTCGTAGGTCTGGCTGTTCTCGTTGGCGACCACGATCGCCTCCGCCCCGCGGCGCGCCTGAAGCAGCGCCTGGACGAACAGCGCGCCGAGCGAATCCACATGATCGGGCTGATGCAGGTCGGCGAGATCGGCCGGGCTGCCCGCGGCGAGAAGGTTCAAGACCTCCTGGTCTCGGGCGCGCGCTTGCGCTTGCGGCAGGAAGTGCGAGAAGTCGGTGGACTGCACGACAAGGGCGTTTTCGCCCGCCAAGGGCTCGAGCGCGTCGGCCAGCGCCGTCCAGTCCGCCTCGCCGGAGCGGAGCGCGATGCCCACCGCGATCACCGGCACGTCCGGGAACGTTTCCCGCACGAAGGGAAGCAGGCTGTGGACGCCGTGCTCGGCGCCGAACAGGCAGCTCGCCTCGGCCCGATCGCCCAAGGCGCCGAGGAGCGCCTCGCCGCCGGCGCGGTCCGCCGGCACCGGGCCGAACACGGTGTCGAAGCCCTGCAAAGCCACCGCGAACGGACGCCCCAGCCGGCGGAAATGGTCCGGCGACAAGATGACGATCCTTTCGGGCCGCGCGCCAGATGCGGCCCGAAAGCCGAGCGCCGTCAGATGCGCGACGAGGAGGTGATGCGGCACCGCGATGCCTGAGAGCGGCGATGGCGATGGCGGGTAGGAATCCGCCCGCCGGATCGCTTCGTCGAACAGGGCGTGATCCTGATAGAGAGTGGGGAAGTTTTGGCCGTCCGGCGGGCAGACGGCCCAGGCCGGGCCGGCCGTCAATGTGAGAAGCAGCGCGAAAGCCGCGCGCGGGAACGTCCAGCATTCAGGAGGACGGGCCGGCAAGCAGAATGTCTTCCATGTTGGAGATGTAGTAGAAGGGTTTTTGCCGGTCCTGCGTCAGCCGCGTCACCTCGCGGCTGAGATAGCTCGCGAGATCCAGCAGCCGCACGCCGTCCGCGCCCCGCGCCGCCTTGCCGCGCAGGCCTTCCAGAAGCGAGAAGGTGAAGACGCCGTGGCCGAGCTCGGGCAGCTCGGCGGCGGTGGAGTTCGCCGCGGTCGCGGAAAACACCACGATCCGGGCGTCGGCCGCGTCCTTCTCCAGCCGCGGGTTGAAGCTGTTCTGGGCGTGGCAGGTGTCGAGCAGCATCACGCGCGTTCCTTCCGCCCGCTCCACCGCCTTCTGGATGTCCGCCCAGTCCACGAGCGAGGAGCGCCGCCAGCGGCTTTCGTCCGCCATGCGGCCGTCGGTGGGCACGAAGTAATAATCCTCGTCCACGTTGACGCCGTGGCCGGCCACGAAGACGAAGGTCGTGTCGTCGGGCCCCGGCCGGTCGAGGAAGTCAGCCAGCTCGTCGGTGATCGTGTCGGCCTCCGGCTCCAGGAGGCTGTCGAGCCCGACCGCGCCGTCGAGCGCCTGCTCGCGCTCGGGCGTCTCGCCCAGCGCCTCCCGGTTGACCAGCACCAGCGTCTCAAGCTCCGAGAACATCGGCGCCGAGCGCTTCGCGAGCACGTTCAGGAATTCCGCCGCGTCGTCCACGGGATAACGCAGATCGCAGGAGCGGCCGGCGCAGGCCTCGGGCAGCAGCGGATAGTCCTCGACGCCGATCACCGCCACGAAGAGTTTGCCGCGCTTCTTTTGCTCGCGCTTCCTGCCGATCGCCTTCACGCCCCGCTCGGTCATGTAGCCGAAGCTGTCGGAAAGGGTGACGGCGATCTGGTTCTCGCCCTCCTCCACCGGCACCTCGACGACGCGCCGCCCCTCGCCGACGGCGCGCGTGGCCGCGCCCGCGCCCACATGGCGGCTGCCCGACAGGATGGAAAGCTCCGCCCCCTCCGCCACGCCCGGCTCGGCCACGATCTCCAGGGCCACGAAGCCTTCCGCCACGCCCGACTGGTCCGCCGCGACCTTGACCTCGAACTCCGGCGGCTTGCGGCCCAGGAGCTTTTCGAGCTCGCGGTCCACGCCCGGCCGCATCTCCTTCACCGCGGCTTCCGCACTTTGCAGGATGATGGCCCGGCGAACGAGCTCGGGACTCCACAGATGCCGCTTCAACTGGGCCGCGCGCACAAAGCGGGCCTCCTTATCCGGCCCCTGGTTCACATGCCAGCCGATCAGCTTGTCGCCTTCGTCGGAAGAGAAATAGTAGCCCTGCGGCGTCCAGATCACCCATTCCTTGCCCGCGAAGAAGAGCGAGACGATCAGCTCGCGCGTTTTGAGGTTCCAAAGCCCCAGCGTCTGGTCGGCGCTGCCCGTGAGAAGCAGGTTGAGCTTTTCGGAGGCGGCGATGGCGTGGACCTCGCCCGTGTGCCCGCCGCGGAACTCGCCGATGAGGCGGGCGCTGTCGGTCGCGTATTCGATGATCGTCCCGTCATTGCCGCCGGTGACGAGCCGGCTGCCGCCGCCCAGAAGCGTGAAGGCGGCGTGGAGGTAGCCTGTCGTGGCCTCGTTGACGATCTTCCGCGCCGGCGCGCCGTCGCGGAAGATGGCGAGCACGGCGTTGGCCAGGCCCTCTTCGCCCCCCTCCTCCGCCTTCAACGACCAGCCGCCCGCCTCATGGACCGCCCGCGAAAAACCTTCGCCCTCACCCGTCAACGGCTCGGGCTGCTCCAGGAAGCGGTCCGTCGTGGGCAGTTTCAGGCTCGTCTCCAGCCGGCCCTGCCGGTCGGGGCAGGCCACGCGCTCCGGGCAGGGGTTCTGCGCCCCCCAGGCGACCGACTGCGCGCGCGCGTCCAGGCCGACCGCCATGACCGGCGCGCCCCGGCCCTCCAGCAGTTTGCGCTCCTCCCCAGTGGCGGCGTCCCACAGCCGGATCGCGTGCTTGGTGCCGCCCGCCGTGGCGATCGTGCTCCCGTCGGGCGAAACGGCGCCGGCGAAGACCGAGCCGTCATGCATCCCGTGCTCGAAGAGCGGCTTTTGCGCGCCCAGCGTCCACACGCTCGTGCGGTTCTTTTCGGCGCAGCGATAGCCGCAGGACACAGCGATGCGCTCGCCCGCGAGCTGGAGCGAGCCGATGGCGAACTCCTGCTGCGGCAGTTCGCCGAGCAGATTTCCGTCCTCGGCGCTCCATAGGGCGACGCGGCCAGCTTCATTGCCCGTGGCGAAGGTCTTGCCATCCATCGAGACCGCGAGCGCGCGAACACTTTCGTCGCGCCAGGCTTCCGCCTCTTCGGGCAGCGTGATCTCCTCGCCCTCGGGCAGGCGCCACAGGCGAAAGCCGTTGTCGGCGGTGGCGGCCGCCAGCCGCGTCCCGCCGGCCAGGAAGGCGAGCTTGGTCAGGTGCCAGGAATCGGCGTCCAGCTTGCTGAACGGCGTCCAGCCCTCGGCCGCCGCCTCGTCCCTGCGCCAGAGATAGGCGAACCCGTCCTGCCCGCCGGCGGCCAGCATGGCCCCGTCCGGCGAGAAGGCCAGGGCATAGACCGCGTATTCATGTGCCTTGAGCACGGCGAGAATCTTGCCGCTGCGAAGGTCGAACAGGCGCACGTCGCCATAGGGCGGGCTGTCACCCAGCCCCGGGCCGAAATAGCCGCCCACAGCCAGGGTGCGGCCATCGGGCGAGACGGCCAGCGCGAAGATCTTGCCCTCGTTGCCCGGCCCGATCTGGCCGCGCAGGGTGCGGACCGTCACGCCCGTGGAAGCATCCCAGACGCGGACGGTCTTGTCGTCGGAGGCCGAGAGGAGGAACTGGCCGTCCGGCGTGAAGACCAGTTCCTTGACGAAGGCGCGGTGGCCGCCCGCGTCGAGGTCAAGGAAAAAAGACGTCTCCGCCCCGGCGGAGGCGGGGATGAGCGCCGCGACAAGCAGCAGAAGGCGGAGCCAGAGCCTCACGGCGTGCCGCTTGTCGGCTGGGGTGCGGCGGCGCCCGGCGCCTGCGCCACCGGCGCGACGCCAGCGGGCGGAGGAGGAGTTTCCGGCGCCTCCGGTTCGGCGTCCTGCCGGCGCGCGACGAAGGATTCGATCGGCTTGGCGTAGTTGGGCGCCCCACGCCGGCGCTGCGCCTGCACATAGCCGCCGAAATAGTTCCAGAAGGACTGCGCGTAGTCGCCGAAATAGGCGTCCGACACCTCGGCCGAGCACATGTTTTCCTCGACGCAGAAGCTGACCCGGTTGAGGAAATACACGATGCGGTCGAAGCGCTCCCGGAATTCGGCCAGGGGCGCCGCGCCGCCTTCCGCCGTCATGGCCTCCTGGCCGATGCGGTCGTAATAAACGTCGAGCTCCTCGGCGGAGGGGTCGCTGCCCAAGAGCGAGGCGTAGCGCGCATTGAGGTCGGCCAGGCGGTCCCGCAGCGCCTTCTGCGCGTCCTGGTATTCGGGCCGCTCCCAGGTTTCGGCGAGCTGAAGCGCGCGTTCGACTCGTTTCTCTTCCCGCGCGGCAAGGAACTGCACCACCGTGAAAACCGCGCCGAAGATCAGCACGAAGCGCAGCGTGTAGCCCGCCCAGGCATAGGACCGCATCCGCCAATCGGAGGTCGTGAAGGGGTTTTCCTCCGCCCGCAGCTCCTCCGCGAGCGGGTTCTGCAGGGGGTCGGGCAGCGGCGACGCCGGAGCTTTCGGCAGCTTCGGCACGAGGTCCGCCGCGCCGAGCTTGTGGGCGGGCGCGGGGTCGCCGGCCAGGCCCGATCTGACGTTGGGGTCGATCATCCGCAGGCGCCGAGATCGATGCGCGCCTGCGGGTCGAGCACCAGGCCCGGCTCCTCCAGCTTGGCCTTCAGGCAGTCGAGCTGCACAGGCGAGACGAGGAACTTCAGGTCGGGCTCCTCGGCCGTCCCGAAGCCCGGCCCCGGCAGGGCCTCGACCACGCCGCGATCGCTCGCTTCGGCCGGGGGCGGGCAGTTCGACAGATCGACGGCCACGGCCGCCCCCTCTTTCTGGTCGAGCTCCTCGTAGCGCTCCAGGAAGCAGGAGGCGAGCGCCGAGTTGGTGACCACTTCCGTGTCACAGAGCCCGCACGATGTCTGCGCGGACGCCGCCGATGTCGCCGCGAACAAAAAGGCGGCTGCGAGCCGGCCCCTACCCGAGAACGCGCGCATGGCTTTCGATCCCTCCCATCCCCTCATCTCTCATGCGTCGGCAAGCCCTTCGCCGCCGCTCAGCCTTTCGGGCGCGTTTCGACGGAGAAGATCATCACCCCGCCCTTGGCGCCGCCCTTGGGCGCGAGCTTGGCGGCCGCGCGGGTGGAGGCTGCGAGCCCCAGATCGGCCAGCATGCCGCCAAAACCCTCGTCCTCGCCCACGGCGCGCGTGAGCGCCGGCACGCCGGGCTGCGCGAGGAAGGACAGGTCCTCGATCTCGCTTTGCGGCGGCGCTTCCGTCAGCACGGCGATCATGCGCTCGGTGCCGAAGGAGGAATCGGTGAAGGCGAGCAGCCCCTCGTCCAAGCTCGCGCCGGGCACCAGCCGCTCGGCCGCCATGTGGCTGATCGACCAGTCGCTGCCGACATAAAGCACGTTGATGTCGATGATCTTGTTGGAATTGTTGGCGGCGCGCACATGCACCTCGTCGCCGGGGTTCACGACAGGCACTTCCGAGCCGTCCAGGGGCTCGCCGGGCTCGGAGCCCTCGCGCAGCACCTCGAAGCTGACGGAGAAATCCTCCGGGCTGTAGTCGGTGGCGGCGGCCAGCCGGCTCAGGCCCACCGCGCGGAAGACGGTGCGCAGATTGTCCTCGAGTCCTTTTTCCAACCGCGCCGGGTCGGCCTTGTCGATGACCACCCGCGGGGGCACGTTGCCGCCCGAGGCGTCGATCTCGCCCGAGGGCGGCAGGAGGAACAGGGCCGGCGCCTCGCCCTCGGCGGGGACCACCTCGTTCGCGGGCAGCACGGCGAGCCGCAGATCGGCGGGCTCGTCCGCCTCCACGAGCTCCACGCGAAAGCCCTTGTCCTCGGCAGCGGCCAGCTTCTCCAGCGCGGCTGCCACCAGGGCCACTTCGCCGGCCGCCTCGCCCTGCGGCTTCGCCACGCGGAGCTTGTAATCGACCTCGATCTCCACCAGCCGCGCATAGGCGCGCTCGGGCAGGTCCGCCAGCTTCACGGTCGATTTGCCTTCCCAGGCGACCGGCGCGACCTTGCTCGACAGGTTCTTGGCCTGCTTGACCTCGACGTAAGCGATCGCCTCCGAGATGTCGGAGGCGGGCGAGGGCAGCACCGCGAGCTTGGCCCCCGGGGCCAGCCGGTGCAGCGTGCCCGCAGGGACCGTGCCGGCCTTGGCGTCCAGCGGCCACTGCATGGCCACCTCCTGGCCCTCCATCCCCCAGACCTTTGCATCGAGGTCGCCCTCGAAGAGCGGCGTCGGCCGCTGGCGGGCGTCGGCGGCGTATTGCTGGAGCACGGCATGGCCCAACTGGCGATAGGTGATGTTGGGGCGCTCGGCGAGCTTGGAGAAGATCGTATAGGTGAAAAGCCCGTATTTCGTGGCGTCCGCCGCGCCCTTGGGCAGGGGCATCTCGGGCGTGGTCTCCACGGTCTGCGCCGCGAAGAAGGCGACCATGCCTCCGGACGTGAGCGGTTCCGCGCTCTGGGGCTCGACCGCGCCGGGCGCAACCGGACCCGGCTCGACCGCGAACGCCGCCTGCCGCTCTCCGGCCCCCTCGCCCCCTATGCCGCGCGTGCCGGCCTCTTCGCCGCCCGCGCCCGCCATGGCGCTTTCGGGGATGCCGAGCGTCTCGAACGCCACCTTCCGCTCGGTTTCGCCCCCGTCGCCCAGGACCACGTCGCGCGTGGCCGTGCCGGAATGGCAGGCGTCGAACACCACCCACACAAAGGCGCCCTTGTCGCGAATGGCCTTCAGGGCGCCGGCGATCTCGTCGTCGGCGAGCGCGTTGGGCACGCCCTTCGTCTGATCCGCCCACTTGCTCGTGTCGGCGGGCAGAAAGATCTCGTCGAGCCCGTCGGTCTCGTCGCCGCCCTCGCCCGCCGCCGGCTGCTGCGCGCCATGGCCGGAGAAGTGGAGATAGACAAAATCGCCGCGCCCAGCCTTCTCGGCGACGCTTTTCAGTTCCCCGAGGATCGCTGCGTGCGTCGGCGAGGCTTTCGCCCCTTCCAGCCCGTCCGCGAGCACCGCCACATTGGCCGGCTCGAATCTCTGGGGCGCGGCGTTGAGCAGATAGTCGCGCACCAGCGCCGCGTCATGATTGGGCCCGATCAGCGCCGCCTTGGGCGGCAGGTTCGGATAGGCCGTCACCGCCACCAGAACCGCGTGATTGGTGCGCGCCTGCGCTCCCATTGCAGGCAAGAACAGGCCGAGCGCGACCGCCGCTCCCGCCAGGAGCCCCTGCGCCCTCTTCAGCTCAAACATCCCCTCAGCTCCCCACGCTTGCGCGACGTTTCCCCAAACCCGCACGGTTCTCGTTGCGGAATGGGGCGACAATTTGTGCTTTTCGGCTGCTATCCTCCATTCACGAGGTTGAGGATCAGCCGGTGGACATTGCCGCCGTCGCGCATCTCGACGCGGTCGAACGCCCGGCTCCGCTCCCGTTGCGCGAGGGAAAGCCTGGACAGCCGACCGTTCATCTCATCCTTGATCTTGCGGCATTCGGGATCGGCGGCAACCGTCAGCCCCACCGTAGCAAGCTCGATCTCCCGCACCAGATCCTCGATGTGCTCGCCATGCACGCGCTCATGGGCGCGCACGCCGGCGATGAAAGCCTTCCAGTTCTCCGCAATGGCGGGCGGCAGACGCTGCGAGGGTTTTGGCAGCGTCGTGGTGATGACGAGCTTGGGGACCGCCGACACCAGCACGCAGGCACCCTCCCGCTTCTCATACGTCCTCGACCAGGTCAGCTTGAAAGTGGTTTGCGCGATCACGCGGGCGATGCCCGCCTTGGGTCCGCGCTCGCCGATCGAGGCGTAGAGCTCGGGGCCGGACATGCCCGCCACCGAATAGGTCTGCACGGCCTCGACCGCCTTCCACCCCTCCTGCGCGCCCGCCGGCGCCCAGGCGACACAGGCCGCGAGCAGCGTCCCCGCGAAGCGCCTTCGAAGCGGCGGATCCGCGTGAAATGCCTGAAGGCGGAGCTTCAATGCGCCTCCTCCCAGTTGTCGGCCGCGCGCGCGTCCACCCGCAGCGGCACCGACAGGTCCACGGCCGGCATGGACGCCTCCTCCATCACGCGCCGCACCAGGGGGATCGTGGCCTCCACCTCGTCCTCGGCCGTCTCGAAGATCAGCTCGTCATGCACCTGCAAGAGCATCCGCGCGGAAAGCTTCTCCTTTTGCAGGGCCGCGTCCATGCGGATCATGGCGCGGCGGATGATGTCGGCGGCCGAACCCTGGATCGGCGCGTTGATCGCCGCCCGCTCGTTGAACGCGCGGGTCTGGGGATTGCTCGCCCGCATCTCGGGGTAATGCACGCGCCGGCCGAACAGCGTTTCCACATAGAGCCGTTCGCGCGCCTGCTTTTTCGTCCCCTCGATATAGTTTCGGATGCCGGGGAAGCGGTCGAAATAGCGCCGGATATAGTCACCGGCCTCCTCACGGGAGATGCCGAGCCGGATCGCCAAGCCGAAGGCCGAGATGCCGTAGATGATGCCGAAATTGATGGTCTTGGCCTGCCGCCTGACGTCCGGCGGCACCTTGTTCACGTCGATCCCGAACATCTCCGCGGCCGTCGCCGCGTGGATGTCGATCCCATGCGCAAAGGCGTGCTTCAGCTCGGGGATGTCGGCGATGTGGGCGAGCAGCCGCAATTCAATCTGGCTGTAGTCGGCCGAGATCAGCTTGTTGCCGGGTTCGGCCACGAAGGCCGTGCGGATGCGCCGGCCTTCCTGCGTCCGCACGGGGATGTTCTGCAGGTTCGGGTCGGACGACGAGAGCCGCCCCGTCGTTGTGGCGGCGAGCGCGAAGGACGTGTGGACGCGCTTGGTCTCGGGGTGGATGTAGTCGGGCAGCGAGTCGGTGTAGGTGGATTTGAGCTTCGTCACCTGCCGCCAGTCCACGATCTTGCGCGGCAGCTCGTGGCCTTCGGCCGCGAGCTCCTCCAGCTTGAAGACGGAGGTGGACCACTGGCCGGTGCGGGTCTTTTCGCCGCCCGGCAGCTTCATGCGCCCGAACAGGATGTCGCCGAGCTGCTTGGGGGAGCCGATGCTGAATCGCTCGCCCGCCAGCTCATAGACCTCGTCCTCCAGCCGCGCCGCGGTCTGGGCGAGTTCGCCCGAAATGCGCGACAGCCGCTGCCGGTCCACCGAAATGCCCTGCTGCTCCATCTTGGCCAGCACCGGCACCAGCGGCCGCTCCAGGCGCTCATAGACGGAGACAAGCCCTTCGGCGACAAGCCGGGGCTTGAGAGCCAGCCACAGCCGGAGCGTCACGTCGGCGTCCTCCGCCGCATAGGCCGTGGCGCGGTCGATCGCCACATGGTCGAAGGTGACGCTCGCCTTTCCCGTGCCCGCCACCTCCTTGAAGCTGATGGGGCGGTGGTTGAGCCAGCGCTCGGAAAGCACGTCCATGCCGTGGCTGCCCTTGCCCGCGTCGAGCACGTAGGAGATCAGCATGGTGTCGTCGAAGGGATGCACGTCGATCCCATGCCGCTGCATCACCACGAGATCGTATTTCAGGTTCTGCGCGATCTTGAGGACGGATCGGTCTTCGAGCAGCGGCTTGATGAGCGCCAGCGCTTGGGTTTGGCCGATCTGGTTCTCCGCCAGCCCGCCGCCCAACAGGTCGCCGTTCCCCGCCTTGTGGAGAAGGGGCACATAGGCCGCGCGGCCCGGCCTGCTCGCCAGCGAGAACCCGCAGAGCTCCGCCTGCATGGGATCGAGCGAGGTGGTCTCGGTGTCGAAGGCCACCAAGCCCGCTTCCCGCGCCTCCTCGACCCAGGCCTGGAGCGTGGCCTCGTCGCGGATCGTCACATAGGCCGACGTGTCGATCCTCGTCTTCGCGGCTTCCGCGATGCGCTGGGCGGCCAACGCCTGCGGCGTGCCAGGCGCCCCACCCTCCCCCTCTGTGGGGGGGGTCGGCGCGGCACGCGCCGGGGTGGGGGCTGTGGTCTCCCCGCCTTCACCCCCACCCGCGCCTTGCGACGCGACCTCCCCGATCGAGGGGGAGGTGGAGGGCGTTTGCGCCTCCCCTCGATCCAAATCCGGCCCGTGCGCCTCCGCGCCCGCCTCCACCCGCACCTCCGCCTTCTCCACGGCGTTGGCGTCCGTATCGGTGGCGTCGGCCACCCGGCGGGTCAGCGCGTTGAACTCCATGGCCTTGAGGAAGGCCACGAGCTTCGGCCCGTTGGGCGGCCGCAGCACAAGGTCATCCAAAGGTTCGGGCGCCGGCACGTCGTTCCTGAGCCGCACCAGCTCGCGCGACAGCCTGGCATTGTCGGCGTGCGCGATCAGCGCCTCGCGCCGCTTCTGCTGCTTGATTTCCCCCGCGCGGGAAAGCAGCGCGTCGAGGTCGCCATATTCTTCGAGAAGCTGCGCCGCGGTCTTCGGCCCGATGCCCGGCACGCCCGGCACATTGTCGATGGAATCGCCCGTGAGCGCCTGCAGATCGACCATCTTTTCAGGCGGCACGCCCCATTTCTCCACCACTTCGGCCACGCCGATCTCGCGGTCCTTCATGGGGTCGTACATCTTCACACACGGCCCGACCAACTGCATGAGATCCTTGTCGGAGGAGACGATGGTGGCGTCTCCCCCGGCTTCCACCGCGAGCCGGCAATAGGTCGCGATCAGGTCGTCGGCCTCGAAGCCCTCCATCTCGATGCAGGGCAGGTCGAACGCGCGTGTCGCCTCGCGGATCAGCCCGAACTGCGGCACGAGGTCGTCGGGCGGGGCCGAGCGGTTGGCCTTGTAGCCGTCATAGAGGTCGTTGCGGAACGTCTTCGAGGAGTAGTCGAAGATGACCGCGAAATGGGAGGGCACCACGCCGACGCTCGTGTCGCGCGCCGAACAGACGAGCTTCCACAGCATGTTGCAGAAGCCGGCCACAGCCCCCACCGGCAGCCCATCCGATTTCCGCGCGAGCGGCGGCAGGCCGTGATAGGCGCGGAAGATGTAGCCCGAGCCGTCGACGAGGAAGAGGTGATCGCCTTTTTTCATGAGCCGAAGCCCTAGCCGATCGGCGGGCGAAGGGGAACGGGCGCGCTCTTGCTGCTGACGCCCATCGAAAGTGTGGGCGGCCTTCGAAGGCGAAGTGGCGCTCCCCCGCAACACGCAAGGGCCAAACCAGCGATCACATGCCCGCTCACGCCTTCGTTACGGCGTTGAAACATTTGCGCCCTTGATCCGCCGCCTAGCCATTCACAGATAGGGCATATCGGCGACACAACGCCGGAGTTCGGAACAAAGAGGCTCGTCCCCCGCCTCTCCGGACTTGAGCGGCAACCTCATCCCCCTCTCCGGGTTGCCGTTATCATAAAGCCGCCGTGGTTCCCCTCCACCACGGCGGCATTTTTTTGCGCGCTTTTCCCCCTTCGCCGGCTCTTCCGGTTTGATCCCACTGGCTTTACAGCGTCTGCGTCACACTGCCGAAGCCCCGGGAAAAGCATGCCCTCTCTCGAACCCGTTCTCGAAAAGATCGACGCCGACTTGGCCGCCAGCCTGGAGCGGCTGTTCGCACTCCTGCGCATCCCCTCCATCTCCACCGATCCCGCCTTCCACGCGGACTGCGAGCGCGCGGCCCAATGGCTGGTCGATGATCTCAAGAGCATCGGCTTTACGGCGAGCACGCGCCCCACCGGCGGCCGGCCCATGGTGGTGGCCCACCATGACGGCCCTCCCGATGCGCCGCATCTCCTCTTCTACGGCCACTACGACGTGCAGCCCGTCGATCCGCTCTCGCTGTGGCAGGACGACCCGTTCGATCCGAAGGTGAAGCAGCTCGACGGCGCGGACGTGATCGCCGCCCGCGGCGCCTCCGACGACAAGGGCCAGTTGATGCTCTTCGTCGAAGCGGTCCGCGCCTGGAAGAACGTCCATGGGAGCCTGCCCGCCCGCGTCACGCTCCTTTTCGAGGGTGAGGAGGAGTCGGGCTCGGCCTCGCTAAAACCCTTCCTCGAAGCCAATGCGGCCGAGCTCAAGGCCGACGTGGCGCTGGTCTGCGACACCGGCATGTGGGACCGCGAGACGCCCGCCATCTGCGTCGGACTGCGCGGGCTGGTGGGCGAGGAGATCACGGTCCACGCCGCCAACCGCGACCTGCATTCCGGCGAGTTCGGCGGCGCGGCGCAGAACCCCAACCACATCCTCGCGAAAATCCTGGCCGACATGCACGACGGCGACGGCCGCGTGACCATTCCCGCCTTCTACGAGGGCGTCGAGGAGACGCCGACCCAGATCAAACAGTCCTGGGAAAGCCTGGGCGAGACCGACGAGGGTTTCCTGGGGCCGATCGGCCTCAAGCATCCGGCGGGCGAAAAGGGCCGCTCGGTGCTGGAGCTCACCTGGGCGCGGCCCACGGCCGAAGTGAACGGGATGTGGGGCGGCTACACCGGCGCAGGCTTCAAGACCGTGATTCCGGCCGAGGCGCACGCGAAAGTGTCGTTCCGGCTCGTCCACCGCCAGGATCCGGACAAGATCCGCGATGCGTTCCGCGCCTTCGTGCGCGAGCGCCTTCCCGCCGACTGCTCGGTCGAATTCCATCCCCATGGCGGCTCGCCTGCGATCCAGCTCGCCTACGATTCGCCCGTCGTGCTCAAGGCGCAGTCCGCCCTGTCCGACGAATGGCCCAAGCCCGCCGTCACCATCGCCATGGGCGGCTCGATCCCCATCGTCGGCGACTTCCAGAAGTTCCTCGGGATGGAGTCGCTCTTGGTCGGCTTCGCGCTTTCGGACGACCGCATCCACTCGCCCAACGAGAAATACGACCTGGCGAGCTTCCACAAGGGTCAGCGTTCCTGGGCGCGCATCCTGCATGCGCTGTCGGGCGGCCTCGCATGAGCCAAAAACCCGAAATCCGCGTCCATCGGGGCGACCTGCCCGATCTCGACCGTTACCAGACCGAGGCGGTGGCCATCGACACCGAGACGCTGGGCCTCAACCCCCATCGCGACCGGCTCTGCGTGGTGCAGTTGTCGCCCGGCGACGGCACGGCCGACGTGGTGCAGATCCTTCGCGGCCAGGAGCGCGCGCCCAACATCCAGCGCTTGCTCGGCGACGCGGGCGTCACCAAGCTCTTCCATTTCGGCCGCTTCGACATCGCCGTCTTGTTTCACGCCTTCGGCGTACTGCCCGAGCCCGTGTTCTGCACCAAGATCGCCTCGAAACTGTGCCGCACCTATACCGACCGGCACGGGCTCAAGGACATCTGCGCGGAGCTGCTCGGCGTTCATCTCTCCAAGGCGCAGCAGAGCTCGGACTGGGGGGCGGAGACGCTTTCGCCCGAGCAGGTGGAATATGCGGCCTCCGACGTGCTTTACCTCCACCGGCTACGCGACGCGCTCAGCCTCCGCCTCACGCGCGATGAACGAAAAAAGGAAGCGGAAGAGTGCTTCCGCTTCCTCCCCACCCGCGCGCGGCTCGACCTTATGGGCTGGGACGCCGAGGATATCTTTGCGCACAGCTGAGCGCAGGCGTCCCGCGAAGAACCCGGAGGGCCGAAGCCGGCTCTCGTTATTCGGCCGGATCGAACGAGCGGCCGCCGCGGCGGCTCGCCCGCGCATCGCCACGCTTGTTCCACCAGCGATAGGCGGAGTAGCCGGCGACGGCGATCAAGAGGCGCTTGAACATGGCGCGAACTCCTTGTTTTCCTTGGGGCAGAAATGCCCAAAACCCCTTGTCGGTTCCTTTTCGGCGTTCCGGTCGCGACCTCGTGATCCCTTTCGCTGGTCCCGCTTTGCGCGCTGGGGCATGATCGCCTCATGTGCAATCTCTACAACCTGACCAAAGGTCCGCAGGCCCTGCTGCGCATCGCCCAGGCTTTTCAGAACCGCACGGGCAACCTGCCGCCCTCCGATTATTTCCCCGACAGTTCCGCCCCCGTGATCCGAGCGGACGGCGAGGGGAAGCGCGAGATCGCGAAACTGCGCTGGGGCATGCCCTCGCCGTTCTTCGCGCTGAAAGGCCGCGACACCGATCCGGGCGTCACCAACATCCGCAACGTGGCCTCGCCCCACTGGCGGCGCTGGGTCGGCGTGGAGCACCGCTGCCTCGTGCCCGCCACCCGCTTCTGCGAATGGGAAGACACAAAGCCCAAGAAGACCAAGGTCTGGTTCGCGCTCACCGAGCGCCAGGCGGAGGATGATCCCGACGGCGAGCCCCTGTTCTTCTTCGCCGGGCTCTGGACGCCCTGGCGCGGCGTGCGGAAGAAGGCGGAGGGCGAGCAGGACTTAGAGGTGTTCGGCTTCCTGACCACCGAGGCCAACGGCGTGGTGAAGCCGATCCACCCCAAGGCCATGCCGGTGCTGCTCACCACACGCGAGGAGATCGAGGCCTGGATGGGCGCGCCCACGCCCGAGGCGCTGAAACTCCAGCGCCCCCTGCCCGACCGCCTCCTGCGCATCGTCGGCCGGGGCGATCAGCCTTGATCTTGGATCAGCTTGCCTCGGGCCATGTGCGGCTCGCCGCCAATTGCGTTCCAGCGACAGTGTGTTATTTTCCCAAATTGGGAAGATGAAGAGCGCCTATTGCGGATCATCGCTCGCGGCACTTTGGCGGATTTTTGGGAAAGGCATCCCGAGACGAGAGCTTCGCTCCAGCACTGGGTCAGAATCGCGGCCGCGGCGGCGTGGCGCTCCCCGCAGGACGTCGTCTCTGTTTTCTCCAAGGCGAAGGCCTTGAACGGCGAGCGGGTCCGCTTCGAAGTTTCGGGCGGCGACTACCGCCTGATCGTCGCGTTCGACTTCGGTCGGCAGATCGCCTTCGTGAAGTTCATCGGCACCCACGCCGAATATGATCGGGTGGATGCCCTCACGGTCTCCCACTTCTAGGAGGAAGCAGATGGACATCCGTCCGATCGTCACCCCCGAGGATCACCGACGCGCGCTCACCCTCATCGAGAAGCTGTGGGGCGCCGATGCCCATTCGCGAGACGGCCGCGTGCTCGACATCCTGGCGACTCTCGTCGATGCCTATGAGCGCGAGCACCTCCCCCTCGATGCCGCCGATCCCGTGGACATCCTCAAGACCCATATGGAGATGACCGGCCGCAACCAGAAGGATCTCGCGGCGCTGCTCGGCTCCCCTTCGCGCGCGTCGGAAATCCTCAATCGCCGGCGCGCGCTGACGATAGAAATGGCCTACAAGCTCCACCGTGACTGGGGCATACCCGCCGAGGCGCTCATCACGCCATACGAACTGACGCGGGCCTGAAGCACCCCGCTCCACGTCTGCGTCCCTGAACGCTCCAACCGCCGGTAACACCCGCTTAAACCACCCCCTCTATCCTCGCGCCGGGGGCCACGCGCTTTCAGAGTCGGGGGCAGCGGGGCATGGCAGGCAAGAAGGCGGGCGCGCGGATCGAGCCGAGCTTTGCCGGCGCGCCCGGCGCCATGCCATCGGTGCGCGCGGAGGACCGGATGGTGGCGCACGACAAGGGACGCGGCCGCGGCAGGAAGGGCGCGCGGGGCCGAAAGCCCAAGCGCCGCGGCTTCCTGTTCCGCGCCTTCTTCCGGCTCGGCTATTGGGGCGTGGTGTTCTCCCTTTGGGGCGTCATCGCCGCCGGCGTTCTGGTCGCCTTCTATGGCGCGAAGATGCCGTCGGCCCACACCTGGGCCGTGCCCGACCGGCCGCC
The DNA here is from genome assembly GCA_035998495.1 of Mesorhizobium sp. GTDB lineage: Bacteria > Pseudomonadota > Alphaproteobacteria > Rhizobiales > Rhizobiaceae > Mesorhizobium_B. Next base: position 32,508 of record DASYHP010000098.1, on the reverse strand, counting down.
CAACGTGAAGATCCTGGCCCGCGACGGAACGCTTCTCGCCAATCGCGGCGTGATGGGCGGCGAGGCCCTGCCGCTGTCGGCCATGTCCCCTTACCTCGCGCAGGCCGTGGTCGCCATCGAGGATCGCCGCTTTCGCTCGCATTGGGGCGTCGATCCCCTGGGCCTCGCCCGGGCGCTGATCGAGAACCTGACGCAAGGCCGCGTCGCCCAGGGCGGCTCCACCATCACCCAGCAGCTCGCGAAGAACCTGTTTCTGGAGCCCGAGCGCACCTTGGAGCGCAAGGTGCAGGAGGTGCTGCTCGCCTTCTGGCTCGAGCACGAGTTCTCCAAGGACCAGATCCTGGAGATGTATCTGAACCGCGTTTATTTCGGCTCGGGCGCCTATGGCGCGGAGGCGGCGGCGCGGCGCTATTTCGGCAAGAGCGCGCGCGAGGTGGACCTGCGCGAGGCCGCCCTCCTCGCGGGGCTTCTGAAGGCGCCCTCGCGCCTGTCGCCCGCGCGCGATCCGCAAGCGGCGGAGGAGCGCGCCCAACTGGTCCTCGAAGCCATGCGCGAACAGGGCTTCATCGGCGACCGCATGATGGCCGGGGCCATCGCCGGCCCGGAAATCGACGCGCCCGCCACCTGGACCGGGTCCGAGCACTATGTGGCCGACCGCGTGATGGACGCGCTGCCCGCGCTGATCGGCGACGTGCGCGCGGACGTGGTCGTCGAGACCACGGTCGACCGGGATTGGCAGGAGGCCGCCGAGGAGGCGGTCGGCGGGCTGCTGCGCGAAGAAGGCAGGAAGCTGAACGTCTCGCAGGGCGCGCTGGTCGCCATCGCCAATGACGGCGCCGTGCGCGCGCTGGTGGGCGGGGCGGATTACGGCAGGAGCCCTTTCGACCGCGCAAGCCATGCCAAGCGCCAGCCGGGCTCCGCCTTCAAGCCCTTCCTGTTCCTCGGCGCCCTCGAAAAGGGGCTGACGCCCGGCACCGTGCGGGAGGACGCGCCGGTCAGAATCGGCAAATGGCGGCCCGAGAACCACAAGGGCGAGTATTTCGGCCCCGTCACGCTGACGGCGGCGCTCGCCCGTTCGCTCAACTCGGTCGCCGCGCGGCTGATGGCCGAAACGGGCCCCAAAGCGGTCGTGAGCACCGCCCATCGGCTCGGCATCGTTTCGGACCTGCCCGCCAACGCGTCCATCGCGCTCGGCACGGCCGAGGTCACGCCGCTCGAGCTGACGGCGGCCTATGTGCCCTTCGCGAATGGCGGCTTTCGGCCCGAAATCCACACGGTCACGCGCGTCACCACGCCCGGCGGGAAAGTGCTTTACGAGCGCAAGCCCCAGGGAGCGCGGCGCGTGGTCTCGGCCGAGGCCTTAGGCCAGATGAACCGCATGATGGCGGAAACCATCCGCTCCGGCTCGGGCCGCAAGGCGGCGATCGGCCGGCCCGCCGGCGGCAAGACCGGCACCACGCAGAACGCGCGCGACGCCTGGTTCGTGGGCTACACGGCGAGCCTCACGGCCGGCGTCTGGTTCGGCAATGACGACGGCGCGCCGATGGGCGACGTCACCGGCGGCTCGCTGCCCACGCTCGCCTGGAAAGCGTTCATGGAGGCCGCGCATGAGGGCGTTGCCACCAAGCCGCTGCCCGGCGCCGACGCGGCTCCCGCTCCGCAGCCGGGAAACGAAGCCGCCCCGATGGCCACGCTCGACATGCCGTCCGCGCTCGACGCGCGCCCCGTCTCCACAGCCCGCGCCCCGCGCCCGCCGGCCGAGGTCGGCGCGCCGCGGAAGAGCGAGACCACGCTCATGGACATCATTCTCGGGCAATAACGGCGAGAGCCCGCTAGGGACTTCGGACGGGCAGACGTCCGCGGCTGGAATTTCATTCTCCGATCCCCACCGGGCACAGAAAAGCGGTTGCCGCCTCCGCCTGAACGGGCGAGCCGGTTCCTTCTGGCCGACCACGGCGGCCGGTATTTTCCTCGTTTCCGAGGATCATGCCCTTGCCGTCTCCCCTGCCGCCCTCGCCCAAGCTCGACGCCTTCCCCTTCTTCGTGAAGGTCAGGGGCCGCACGGTCGTGATCGTGGGCTCCGGCGACGAGGCGCTGGCCAAGGCGCGGCTTCTCGCCCAGTCCAGCGCGCGCCTGCGCCTCGTGGCGGCGGAGCCGGAATCCGAGCTTCGCGCCTGGGCCGAGGCCAACGGTGCTGAGCTGGTTGAGGCGCCCTTCGTGCGGGAACATCTGGCGGACGCCGTGCTCGCCTTCGGCGCCACCGGCGACGAGGTTTCGGACCGCGCGGTGGCGGAGGCCGCGCATGAGGCGGGTGTGCCCGTCAATTGCGTGGACCGCCCCGAGATCTGCGATTTCTTCACCCCGGCCCTCGTCAACCGCGCGCCGGTGGCGGTGGCGGTCGGGACGGAAGGGGCCGGCCCCGTGCTCGCCCAGATGATCCGGGGAAAAATCGACCGGATGCTGCCGCCCTCGCTCGGCCTGCTGGCGAGCCTCGCCGCCTCGCTCCGGGCCAAGGTGGAGCATCTGGTTCCCCGCGGCTGGGCGCGACGCCGCTTCTGGGGCGAGTTCTTTTCCGGCGAGCCGGCGCGCCTCATGGAGATCGGCCATGCCGACGAGGCGCGAGAAGCGGCCGAGGCCCTCATGGCGCAGCGCCTCGCGAAAAAGGGCCATGTCGCGCTGGTGGGGGCCGGCCCCGGCGCGGAAGACCTGCTCACGCTGCGCGCCCAGCGCCTGCTGATGGAGGCGGATGTGATCGTGCATGACGCGCTCGTCCCCGAGGCGGTCGTGTCCATGGGCCGGCGCGACGCCGAGCGGCTCCCCGTGGGCAAGCGCAAGGGCTGCCACACGAAAAGCCAGGCGGAGATCAACGACCTCCTTGTCTCGCTGGCGCGCGGGGGAAAACGCGTGGTGCGGCTCAAATCCGGCGACCCGCTGGTGTTCGGCCGCGCCGGCGAGGAGATGCAGGCGCTGCGCGACGCGAAAATCTCCTATGAAGTCGTGCCCGGCGTCACGGCGGCGCTCGCGGCCGCCGCCGATTTCGAGCTGCCGCTCACGCTGCGCGGCGTTTCCTCCTCGCTCGTCTTCACCACCGGCCACGACCTGCACGGCGCATCGCTCCCCGACTGGGCGCGGCTCGCGGTCGCTGGCGCCACCGTCGCCGTCTATATGGGCCGCTCGGTCGCGGCCGAGGTCGCCGCCCGCCTGATCGAGGCGGGGCTGCCGCCCGACACGGCGGTCGCCGTGGCCGAGAACGCGAGCCGCCCCGCGAAGAAGTTGTTCCACGGCACGCTGGCCGACCTGCCAAGCCTCGCCGCGCGCGAAGATCTCGACGGTCCCGTGATGACGGTGATCGGCGATGCCGTGGCCGGGGCCAATCTGTCCCGCTCCTTGGCCCTCGCCGCCATCCGCCCGGCGCCCGCCGCGCCCGAGGAGGCCTTTGCATGAAGCTTCTCACCGCCAACCGCCTTGGCGACGGCGAGGCCGTCTGGTGGTCCGACGATCTCGGCTGGATCGAGCGCATCGAGGGCGCGACGCCTGCCGAGGGCAAGGACGAGGAGGCGCGGTTGGACGCCATCGGCCAGGACGGCATCGCCCGCAACGCGGTGATCGACGTCAACCTGATCGATATCGCCATCGAGGACGGCCGCTTCGCGCCGCTGCGCCTGCGCGAGAAGATCCGGGCCGCGGGCCCGACGAACCGAACCGATCTCGGCAAGCAGGCCGAGCCCGTCCTGCTCGAAGGGGGAGACGCCCCAGGAGATGGCCATGTATCGATATGACGAGTTCGACCACGCCTTCGTCCAGGCCCGGACGGAACAGTTCGCCGACCAGGTGTCCCGGCGGCTGTCGGGCGAGCTGACGGAAGAGCAGTTCCGGCCCCTGCGCCTCATGAACGGCGTCTATCTCCAGCTCCACGCTTATATGCTGCGCATCGCCGTTCCCTACGGCACGCTGTCGTCCCGGCAGCTTCGCATGCTCGCGCATATCGCCCGCACCTACGACAAGGGCTATGGCCACTTCACCACGCGGCAGAACATCCAGTTCAACTGGCCGGCCTTGTCCGACATTCCGGCGATCCTGCGTGACCTCGCCTCGGTCGAGATGCACGCGATCCAGACCTCCGGCAACTGCATCCGCAACGTCACCGCCGACCATTTCGCCGGCGCCGCCGCCGACGAGGCGGCCGACCCGCGTCCTTACGCGGAAATCCTCCGGCAGTGGTCGTCGGTGCATCCCGAGTTCTCCTATCTCCCGCGAAAGTTCAAGATCGCGGTGACGGGGGCGGAGCGCGACCGCGCGGCCATCCAGGTCCACGACATCGGCTTGCATCTGAAGAAGGACGCGTCAGGCCAGCTCGGCTTCGCCGTCTATGTCGGCGGGGGCCAGGGCCGCACGCCCATGGTGGCCAAGAAGATCAAGGACTTCTTGCCCGAGGAGCACCTGCTCTCCTACACGACCGCCGTCATGCGCGTGTACAACCTTTACGGGCGGCGCGACAACAAGTTCAAGGCGCGCATCAAGATCCTCGTCCACGAGACGGGCGTCGAAGAGTTCACCCGCCTGGTGGAGGCCGAGTGGGCGCATTTGAGGGACGGCGAGCTCACTCTGCCCCAGAGCGACATCGACGCGATCGCCCGCTATTTCGCCCTGCCGCCGCTGCCCGCGCGGCCCGAGGGCGACGAGGCGCTGAAGCTCGCGCGTCTCGACAGCCGCGCCTTTTCCGAATGGCTCACCCAGAACGTCTCCACCCACCGCCATCCGGACTACGCCTCCGTCACGATCTCGCTGAAAGGCATCGGCGAGGCGCCGGGCGACGCCACCGATCGGCAGATGGACTTGGTGGCGGACTTGGCCGAAACCCTCGCCTTCGACGAGATCCGCGTTTCCCATGAGCAGAACCTCATCCTGCCGCATGTCGCGCGCGCCGATTTGAAGCGCGTCTATGACCGGCTTGTCGAAGCCGGCCTGCACACCGCCAATGCCGGGCTCATCACCGACATCATCGCCTGCCCCGGCCTCGACTATTGCGCGCTCGCCAACGCCCGCTCGATCCCTGTGGCGCAGGACATTTCCCGCCGCTTCGCGAGCCTTGAGCGGCAGCGCGAGATCGGCGAGCTGAAGCTCAAGATCTCGGGCTGCATCAACGCCTGCGGCCACCACCATGTCGGCCATATCGGCATCCTGGGCGTGGAGAAGAAGGGCGCCGAGCTCTACCAGGTCACGCTGGGCGGCTCGGGCGACGAGGAAACCTCCATCGGCGAGATCGTCGGCCGCGGCTTCGCGCCCGAAGAGCTGACCGACGCCATCGAAACTGTCGTGGACACCTATCTGGGTCTCCGAAAGGACCCGTCCGAGCGGTTCATCGACGCTTACCGCCGAGTGGGCGCGGCCCCTTTCAAGGAGGCGCTCTATGGAAGCGAAGCCAGGGCGGCTTGAGGCCTCGGAAGCGCTCGGCGAAGCGGAGAGCCTCGAGGCTCTGCATGGCGGGGCGTCGCCCCAGGAGATCATCCGGCTTTGCGCGGAAGAGCTCTTCCCCGGCGGCGTCGCGGCCGTGTCCTCGTTCGGCGCCGACTCGGTCGTGCTCCTGCACATGATCGCGCGGATCAACCGGCATCTGCCCGTCGTCTTTCTCGACACCGGCCAGCATTTCGGGGAAACGCTGCAGTACCGGGACGCGCTGATCGCCGATCTCGGCCTGACCGGCGTGCGCTCGGTCGCGCCCGACCCGCTCGCGCTCGCCCGCATCGATCCCGACGGCACGCTCCACGCCTCCGATGTGGATGCCTGCTGCGGTGTTCGGAAGGTGGAGCCGATGGCGCGCGCGCTTCTGCCGTTTCGCGCCTGGTTCACCGGCCGGAAGCGCTTCCAGGCCGCCACGCGCAAAGCCCTCGGCGCGTTCGAGCCCGTGGGCGCCCGCGTCCGGGTCAACCCTCTGGCGCGGTGGACGACGGGCGATCTGGCGGATTACATGCGCACCCACTCGCTGCGGACCAATCCGCTCGTGCCTTACGGCTATCTGTCGATCGGCTGCTTTCCCTGCACCCGGCCCGTGCAGGCCGGCGAGGATGCGCGCTCCGGCCGCTGGGCCGGCGTCGCCAAGACCGAGTGCGGCATCCACCTGAGCGGCCTCGACCGCTCCTTGACGGACGCCTCGCTGTGATGCGATGGGCCGCGCCGGGCCCCCTTGCGGGCCCCGACGGCCGCCCTCCTCGCAGCGAGAACGCCCATGACCGCCGAGCCCTCTCCGATCCGCCTGTGGACCCCGCAGGGCTTCGCGGACGACCCGTGGACGCATTCCGATTCGGTTGAGCCGCCGGCGCCGGGCGGCCCGGTCATCCTGCCGCTCGCCGCATTCCTCGCCCTCGACCCGGACGCGCGGGCCGCGGCGCACAACCGGCTGGGCGTCGAGCTGGCGCCCGCGGACGCGATCGAGCCGCTCCTGCCCTTCCTCGAGCGCCTGCCCCTGGTCGCGCTCGCCTTTCCCGTCTTCAGCGACGGGCGCAGCTTCTCCAAGGCCGAGCTTTTGCGCTCGCGCCACAACTACAGGGGAAGGCTGCGCGCCACGGGTCAGGTGCTGGTCGATCAACTCGCGCACATGCTCAGGGTCGGCTTCGACGAGTTCGAGGTGTCGAACCCCGTGCTGCTTCGCAGGCTGGAAGAGGGCCGCCTCGGTGGCTTGCCGCTCGCCTACCAGCCCGCGGCCGCGCCCGCGCCGGAAGCGGGCGGTTACGCCTGGCGGCGGAGCTTGAAGGGGCGCGGGGGCCCGGCCTGAGCCCGCGTCACCGCGAGCCCTTCGAGTGCGCCCCGGCCTTGCGCTGCTCCTGGGCGTCGAGACGTTCCAGCAACTGCCGGAAATAGGTGGGCAGCGGCTCGACGGCGGCGAACATCGGCAACGAGCGCAGGAAGCGCGTGGTCGTCTCCGACCCCGCTTCCCGTCGAATGCTGGCGGACAGCCGCTCCTGCGGATTCGCCTGCCTGTTCATGACGATGAATACCTCGTTTGCCATCCGACCAACTCCACGCCGCAAGGTTTGGTTCCTGTTCTTCCCGCCTCCGCCGCGACACTCGCACCATTAGAGTAAAGTTTGGCTTAAATGCCCGGACACTGCTTGCAACGTCCCTTGGACGAGCATCGCCGGCAAATCCTTGGGCGGCTTGGGGAGGAGCCCAGCGCCCTTGATTTTTGCTCTTCGCGGTTCGATATCCCGCCCCGAACAGACGAGGCGGATCACATTTCCGCGCGTGGGGTAATCGTATGATGAGCGATCAGGCACGACGCACCGAACCGGCGGAGGAGCCCGCCAACGTCAATGCGCGGCCGGAGGCCGAAGGCGCCCCGGCGGAGAGCGCGCGGCCCGAAGGAACGGACGGCGACTACGAGGCGCTGGTGCGCCTCCTGAAGGAGAACGAGGAGTTGAAGGACCGCGCGCTGCGCGCGGCGGCCGAGATGGAGAACCTGCGCCGGCGTACGGCGCGCGAGGTGGCGGACGCCCGCGCTTACGCCATCAGCAACTTCGCCCGCGACATGCTTTCCGTGTCGGACAATCTGCGCCGGGCGCTCGACGCCCTGCCCAAGGACGGCGAGGTTCCCGAGAACGCGTCCGTGCTTTCGGCGCTGGTGGAAGGCGTGGAGATGACCGAGCGCGCCATGCTTTCGGCGCTCGAGCGCCACGGCGTGACCAGGCTCGATCCGAAAGGCGAGCGCTTCGACCCCAACTTCCACCAGGCCATCTTCGAGGTGCCGGACGTCGATGTTCCCGCCAACACGGTGGTGCAGGTGGTGCAGGCCGGCTACCGCATCGGCGACCGCGTGCTTCGCCCCGCCATGGTGGGCGTGTCCAGGGGCGGCCCGCAGGGCGCCGCGCCCAAGCCAGAAGAGGCGTCCGGGTCGGCGGACGCGCAAGCCCGGCAGGACGGCTGAGCGGAATTCGGGACGGTCACGCCGCGCGGCGGGTGTTGGACAAGCCGCCGCCGTAATAGCTGAGATAGCGGCGGCCGATCTGGCCGACCGGCAGCACCACGAACACGTCCGTGGTGCCGAAATGCGTGTCCACCACGCAGCCCTCGCCGAACTGGGCCCCCAAGCGCAGATAGCCGCGGACCAGCGCGGGCAGCGCAGCCTTGGCCGCGCGCGGATCGACCGCCTCGGCCGGCATCCAGTCCATCGTGACGAAGCGCTCGGGCCGCGCGGCCACGCGCCAGCGGCCTTGGGCCGCGTGGCGATGGTGGAGAAAGGACAGTTCCCGCGCATGCGCGGCGGGCAGCACGCCGGGGAAGGACGCGCAGCCCATCATCACCGAGATCCGGTGATGGCCGGCATAGGCCCAGATGCCGGCCCAAAGCGCCTCCACCGCGCCCCGCCCGCGATGAGAGGGCGCGACGCAGGAGCGGCCGAGCTCCAGGAAACGCTCGCCCCCGTTTCGCGCGAGCAAGGGGCCGAGCGCGAACTCGCCGGCCGAATAAAAGCCGCCGGCAAGCGCCGCCTTTTCTCCTCGGAGCATGCGATAGGTGCCGACGATCGCGCCGCGCCGCCCCGCGCCGGGGCTCGCCTCCGCCACCACCAGATGGTCGCAAAGCGCGTCGAAACCATCCTCGTCGCGTCGGTGGGCGTGCGCGCCGCCCTCGCCGAGAAAGGCGCGGAAGCGCAACATCTGCGCGGCCTCGACCTCGGCGGGATCGCGCGCGAGCCGCGCCTCGTAGCCGCCGATGCGTCCCAGCACCGCGCCGGGCGAAAGCTCCGCCGCCGGCGCGGCCAAGGCTGCAATGGTCATGGGAAAGCCCCCTCTCCCGAACTGTTCGAGGCTCCGCTTAAAGCGATGTCACGACGGAAACGTGACCGCCCTTATATGCTACGCCGCGGCCTGGGTTTCCACCGCGCGCACGAGGTCGTCGGGGTCGAGCGGCTTCAAGACGAAGCCGCTCGCGCCATGCGCGATCACATGATGGCGCGTCCGCTCCTGGCCGTCCGCCGACAGCACCAGGATCGGGATGGGGGACAGGTTCTCCGCCTCCTCGTGCCGCCGCACCGCGTTGATGGCGTCGAGCCCGTCCATCACGGGCATGTGGAGGTCCATCAGCACCAGGTCGTAGTCGCGCCGCTTCACGCCCGTGAGCCGGTCCACGGCGGCGCGGCCGTTGTTCACCACCTCCACGCGGTGGCCGGCGCGGGTGAGCGCGGCGCGGGTGAGCAGGGCGTTGATCTCGTTGTCCTCGGCGACCAGCACCGAGAGCGCCGCCGCCTCTGCCAGGGCCGCGAGGCCCGGCCGGCGGCTCGGCCGCTGCGCGCCGTCCTCGGCGGGTGCGAGCGGCGCGGCGGCCGAAGGCGCGAGCCCGCCCGCCAGAAGCGTCTTGACGAGCGTCGTCCCGCGCACGGGCCGGGCGAGATAGGCCCCATAGCCGCGCGCGCGGAAACCCGCGATCAGGCCGCGTTCGCCCGGCTTGACCGCGATCACGGCCTGCGCCGAGGCAAAGCCCCCGGCCCTGAGCCGCCGCAGGACGGCCCCTTCGGGCGTCTCGAGGCCCGCCTCCACGATCAGCGCGGCGCAGCCCTCCGCCCAGGCCTCCGCGTCCGACGCCGACCCGGCCAGCACGGCCTCGCCGCCATGGGCGCGGATCGCCAGCGCCATGGCCTCCGCCTCCGGCCCCAGCCGCGACAGGATCATCACCTTGCGCCCGCGCAAGGCGCTGCCCTCCGCGTCGAGCGCCTCGCCCGGCTCCACCACGGGAAGGTCGAAGAAGAAGCGCGCCCCTTCGCCCGGCCGGCTTTCCACGCGGATCTCGCCGCCCATCTGCTCGACGATCTTCTGCGAGATGGCGAGCCCCAGCCCCGCGCCGTCATGGGCGCGGGTGGTGGCGGCGTCGGCCTGCTCGAACTCCTGGAAGACGCGCGCCTGGTCGGCCTCGTGGAGGCCCGGCCCGGTGTCCGCCACCGCCACGCGCAGCCGCCCCGCCTCCATCGTCAAGGTGAGCAGCACGCCGCCCGTTTCCGTGAACTTCACCGCGTTGCCCAACAGGTTCAGCAGGACCTGCCGGAGCCGGTTGGGGTCGGCGACAAGCGTCTGCGGCACGTCGGGCGCCACGAAGCAGGCGATGGCGATGTTCTTGGCAAAGGCGCGCGAGGCCATCAGTTCCGTCACATGGTCGGCCAGCTCGCGCGGCGACATCCTTTGCGGCTCGGGCTCGAAACGGCCGGCCTCGATGCGGGAGAAATCGAGCAGGTCCTCGATCAGCGCGAGAAGCGCGCCGGCGGACGTGGACACCGCGCCCACATAGGTGCGCTGCTCGGCCGACAACGACGTGTCCGCCAACAGCTTGGCCATGCCCATGATGCCGTTCATGGGGGTGCGGATCTCGTGGCTCACGGCCGCCAGGAAGCGCGACTTGGCCTGGCTCGCGACTTCCGCCCGCTCGCGGGCGGCGATCAGCGCGGTTTCCGCGCGCTTGCGGGCGGTGATGTCGCGCGCCAGCGCCCGGTGGGAAACGCGCGCGTCGCCCTCGCGCACGGAAAGCTCGATCCAGGAAAACCAGCGCGGGCCGGCCCGCGTCCCGATCGCCACATCCGTCGAGCTCAGGCATTCGCCGCCGCCAAAGGCCGCCTCGGGCACGGTGCCGACCTCGACGCCGAGCTCATGCAGCGTGCGGCCCACAATGGCATCCACCTCGCGGCCCAGCGTCTGGGCGAACACCTCGTTGGCGTAGGTCACGCGGCCCTCGCGGTCGCGATGCACCACGAGATCGCCCAGCGCGTCGATCAGCCCGCGAAAACGCTCCTCGCTTTCCCTGAGCTCCCAGATGCGGTCGGCCATCCGCTCGGCTTCCGCCCGGGCGTCGCGCTCGGCGCGGGCCAGGGCTCGTTCCAGCGCGCCCCGCTTCTGCGATCCCAGCACGGCCAGGAACGCCACAAAGCCTGCCGCGAGCGCCAGGGACACGGAAACGAAGGGGGCGGCCCCCGTCAGCCGGGCGAGGCCCGCCAGCAAGGCAAGGGCGACGACCGCCGTCGCCCAGCCCCCGTCCAGCACGGCGCTCGGCAGGCGCAGGAGCAGCCCACCCCAGCCCGGCGCGCCTTTTCCCGACCTCGCGAACATGGCTCCGCTCATGGCGCCATGCCTAGCCGACAGCCGTTAGGGAAGGCTCGTGGGCTTGCCTCGCATTTTAACGGTCAGCCGATCGCCACCACCACTCGGCCGCGCACATTTCCGTCCACGATGGCTTTTGCGACATCGAGCACGCCGTCGAAGCCCACGGTCGTGGTCATCGCCTGGAGCTTTTCCCGGTCGAGATCCAGCGCCAGCCGCCGCCAGGCTTCGAGCCGAAGCGGGCGCGGGCACATCACGGAGTCGATGCCCAGCAGCGACACGCCGCGCAGGATGAAGGGCGCGACGGTCGCCGGCAGGTCCATGCCGCCGGCGAGCCCGCAGGCGGCCACCGCCCCGCCATAGCGCGTGGCGGCGAGCAGGTTGGCAAGCGTGGTGGAGCCCACCGCGTCCACCCCGCCGGCCCAGCGCTCCTTCATCAGCGGCTTGCCCGGCGCGGACAGCTCCGCCCGGTCGATGATCTCGGACGCGCCCAGGCCTTTGAGGTAATCGGCCTCCGCGGGGCGGCCGGTCGAAGCGATCACGGAGAAGCCGAGTTGGGCGAGCAGCGCCACCGCCACCGAACCCACGCCGCCGGCCGCGCCGGTGACCACCACCGGCCCTTGGTCCGGCGAAACCCCGTGGCGCTCCAGCGCCATCACCGCGAGCATCGCCGTATAGCCCGCCGTGCCGACCGCCATGGCCTCCTCAGCCGTCATTCCCTCGGGCAAGGGCACCAGCCATTCGGCCTTCACCCGAGCCTTCTCGGCCCACGCGCCCCAATGGGTCTCGCCGAGCCCCCAGCCGTTGAGGATCACAGGGTCGCCGGCCTTCCATTCGGGGCTCCGCGACTCGATCACGGCTCCGGAAAAATCCACGCCCGGCACCATGGGGAAGCGGCGCACGACCGGCGATTTCCCCGTCACGGCGAGCCCGTCCTTGTAGTTGACCGTGGAGGCTTGCACGCGCACCAGCACGTCGCCCTCGGGCAGGTCGGCCTCGTCGAGCCTCGCCTGCTCGACGCGTTGCGCGCCGCTCTCGTCCTTGGAGATCAGGATCGCCCGGAAATCGCCTGCCATCACTTTTCTCCCCGTCCATTGCGCATGGCCTTATCCAAAAAGTCTGCAATTTTTTGGGGCCATGCGTCATCTCTCCTCCGCTGGCGGCGTCGGCTTCCGCCAGGCCAAAAACTCTTCCAGGATCACCAGCCCCGCGCCCACCGTGATGAAGGCGTCGGCCAGGTTGAACACGGCAAAGCTCCAGACCGGCGTGTGGAACAGCACATAATCGACCACATGGCCGAGAGCCACGCGGTCGGCCAGGTTGCCGAGCGCTCCGCCGATCACCAGCGCGAAGCCGGCGCGCGCCCAGACCTGGCCGGGTTCCGTGCGCGAGGCGAGCCAAAGCACGAAGCCCACCACCAGCAGCGACAGCACGGCGAGGGGCGCGCCGCCCCAGCCCGCGAACATGGAAAAGGCGACGCCCGTGTTGAACGTCCGGTAGAGCGCGAGAAAGGGCAGAAGCGCCACCGGCTCCTGGAAGGGCAGGCGGAGTTCCACCCACGCCTTCACCGCCTGGTCGAGCCCGAAGGCGAGCGCGGCGACCGCCACATAAGGCAGGGCCGCCCTCATGCGCCCTCCAGCGTGAGTCGGTCGCGGCGCAGTTCGAACAGCATCACAGCCGTGGCGACCGCGAGGTTGAGCGAGTCCGCCCGGCCCGCCTGCGGGATTCTCGCGAGCACGTCGCAGGCATTGCTCAGGCTGTCGGGAAGGCCCTGGCTCTCATTGCCCATGAGAAGCAGCACGGGCCGGTTCTTCGCGGGGATTTTGCGGTAGTCCGTGTCGCCCCTTAGATGCGTGCCGACCACGAGGCCCCCGAAGCCGCGCCGCCAGTCGAGGAACGCCTTCTCGCCCGCGCGAAAAAGAGGCACGGCGAAGATCGAGCCCATGGTCGCGCGCACCGCTTCCAGCCCGAAGGCGTCGGTGCTTTCGCCCACCAGCACCACGCCCTTCGCCCCCACCGCGTCCGCCGTGCGGATCACCGTGCCCAAATTGCCGGGGTCGCGGACCCGGTCGAGCGCCACCACCACGTCGCCCTCGCCGGCTCCAAGCTTTTCGAGCGGCGTCCAGCGCTGCTCGACCACCGCCACCACGTTCTGCGGGTTTTCGCGCCGCGTGACCGCTTCCAGCACTTTTCCCGACACTTCCAACAGGTCGCCGCCCGCCGCCCGCGCGCGCGCCGCCGTTTTTTCCAGCAGCGGGTTGCCCAGCGCGGTCTTGGCGAAGACCAGGGTGCGGATGCGCCAGCCGGCGTCGAGGGCCTCGATGGCGAGCTTCAGCCCCTCGGCCAGGAACAACCCGCTCTCGTCGCGGTCCCGCTTGTTCGCCAGCGCGCGGATGCTCTTGACGATCGGGTTCTGCAGGCTCGTCGCCTCGTGAACCCGCCCCGGCGCGCGTGTCCTGGCCTCGCTCACGGCTCGGCCACCCAGCGCGAGAACAGCGAGGTGGAAAGCGCCCGGCTTCCCGCCTCCTCGCGGATCACCAGCTCGCCCGACTCCACCACCCCGCCCTTGCCCGCAAGCGCGTCGCGCAGGAGCGCGTGGGTCGCGAAGAAGGACATGCGGATGGAATAGGCCGTGAGCACCAGCGCGAGCGGGTTTTCCGTGAGAAGCTCGCGGGAAAGCGCCACCATGCCCGGCAGGTCGGCAAAAAGCTCCCACACCTCGCCCTTGGGCCCGCGCCCATAGGCGGGCGGGTCGAGCAGAATGATGTCGTAGCGGCTTTCGCGACGCAGCTCGCGCTCCGCGAACACTCTCGCGTCGTCCACGATCCAGCGGATCGGCGCGCCTTCGAGCCCCGCCACCTGGGCGTTCTCGCGCGCCCAGCCCACCGCCTTCTTGGAGGCGTCCACATGCGTGACGTGAGCGCCCGCGCGCGCCGCCGCCAGGCTCGCCACGCCGGTATAGCCGAACAGGTTCAGCACCCGCACCGACGATCCCGGCCGTTCGGCTCGCCGTTTCTCGATCAGCGCGGAAAAATGCCGCCAATGCGAGGCCTGCTCGGGAAACACGCCGACATGCCGGAAGGAGGTGAAGCGCCCGAGATAGGAAAGGCCGTCGAAGGCAAGCGGCCATGTCTCGCCTAAGGCTTCACGCGGAAAACGCCAGCGCCCCATCCCTTCTTCGTCCGTGTCGCCCGTGAACACGGCGTCCGCGCGGCTCCATTCAGCAAGGGAAAGGTTCCTTCGCCAGATCGCCTGGTTTTCCGGCCGGTCGATGAGGAGCGGGCCGTAGCGCTCGAGCTTTCGCCCTTCGCCCGAGTCGAGCAGCGCGTAGTCCCCGCTTCCCCGCGTCTCAAGGATCAGCGGCAGGTTCTCGACCGGCAGTTTTCCCGCAGGCTTTGGCGGCAGGGTTCGCGGCGCGGCTCCCTGGTCAACCTGGCCTCTTCCGCCCGGCGCGCCTTTTGCGCTTGGCTCGGCCTTGGCTTCGTTCCGGGCCGGCTTCGCCTTGGCTGCCGACTTATCCCGCTCGCCGTCGCGCGAGAAACGCTTCGGCTCGCCGGGCCGCCCGCCGGCCCCGTCCTGCCGCCGGTTCTTGTCGCGAAATGGGGGGCGGCGCGCCTGCATGCCCGGCCTCATGCCATAGCAGCAGCGAGGGAGCAACGAAGCTTCGCTTAGCGCCCACCCGCCAGGTGCTCGTAAATCGCGATGCCGGCGGCGAGGTCCTCGATCGCCGCGCCGACCGACTTGAACAGCGTGATCTCGTCGTCCGACCGCCTTCCGGGATGTTTTTCGCGCGTGAGGTCGTAGAGGTCGGCCTCGATGCCCTCGGGCGTCAGCGCCCCGCTCAGAAGCGCCTGCACGATGTCGCCGGCCTCCTTCAGCGCGCTTTCGCGGATGTCCACGAAGACGCGGGCGCGGCGAACCGCCTCGTCGTCGGATTCCCGCATGTCGGGCGTGAACGCCCCCACGAGGTCGAGATGGCTGCCGGGCTTGAGCAACGCGCCCTTCACCAGCGGCGTGGACGAAATCGTCGCCGACGAGACGATGTCGGCCCAGGCCACCGCCTCGTCCAGATCCGCCGCGGCCCGAGCGTCGAGCCCTTCTTGCGCCCCAAGCTCCGCCGCGACACGCGCCGCCCGCTCGGGTGTGCGGTTCCAGACCCGCACCTCGCGGATCGGCCGAGTCTTCGCATGCGCGCGGGCGAGAAAAGGCGCGAGCGCGCCGGCCCCCACGACCAGGAGCTTCGAGGCGTCCCTTCGCGCGAGATAGGACGCGGCCAAGGCCGACGCGGCGGCCGTGCGCCACAACGTCAAGCGCGGCCCGTCGATGGCGGCCAAGGGCGCGCCGGTCTCGGCGTCGAGCAACAGATAGGTGCCCATCACCGCCGGCAGGTTCTTATGACCGTTGTCGGGCGACACCGTCACGATCTTCACGCCGGCATAGGCGTTGGCGCCGCCCGGCTTCGTCCAGGCCGGCATCAAAAGCAGCGTGGTCGGCGCGCCCCGCCCATGCTCGATCGTATGGTGGTGGCGGAGCGGCTGCACGGCGCCCTCGCGAAAGGCGCGCCGAAGGATCTCGACGAGCTTTTCAGGCCTCAGCGCGCGGTCCACCGCCGCGGGGCCAACCTCAAGCATTTTCTCAGGCCGCCGGCTTGGCGAGCGCGGGCACTGAGACAGCCGGGCCGGCGGCGGGCGGCATCGCGGACGGCGCCACCACGAGCGGCGGCGGCTTGAGCCGCGCCTCCTCCTTAAGTCGGGCGATCTGGGCCTCGCGCTCGCGCGCCAGGCGGCGGTAGCGGCCCTGCTTCGCCCAGGTCACGAGGGCGCCCACCACGAGGCCAAGCGCGAGCGCCCCAAACAACCACACGAAGAGCGGCAGTTCGGCGGTCAGCGGCGGGTTGCCGGGATTGAAGGGGTCGAGCGTGAACGGCGCGGGGCGGCGGTTGGCCACGGCCAATGCGATCAGCACCACGCCCAGCGGCGCGAACACCAGGACCCAGAGAAGACGGCTCAGCATCACGTCAGCTCGCCAACCGGCCAGGGCTGCGCTCGGCGTCCACCCCGGCCTCGTTGAGGCGCTCGCGCAGCTCCTTGCCCGCCTTGAAGAAGGGCACCCATTTTTCCTCGACCTCCACCGCCTCGCCCGTGCGCGGGTTGCGCCCGGTGCGCGCCGGCCGGTTCTTCACCGAAAACGCGCCGAAGCCGCGCAGCTCCACGCGATTGCCCTCGGCCAGCGCCTCGGTGACCGAATCGAAGATGGCGCTGACGATGTTCTCCACGTCACGCAGAAACAGATGCGGGTTGCGCGCGGCGATGATCTGCACGAGTTCCGATTTGATCACGAGAAGCCCCCAGAGGCTGTTATGGGCCCTGAACAGGCGTTGTGCTGCCCAGGCGTGAGCGAGGCCATCCACGGCGTCGGCAAGGCCTGGCAAGACGGCAAGTCTTGCCAGGCCTCCCCTCCTGGCGGCCTGGCCTCGCTGACGCGACACAACGCCTGTTCAGGATCCATAACAGCCTCTAGATGCGCCCGGCATGCAGTTGAAATCGTTCCAAAATTCACCGCATCTCAGCGGCCGTCAGGGTGCCAGACCGACTGGAGCCCGTCAAGGAACAAGCGGTCGGCGCCGATCATGTCGAGCCATCCGCCGGCCCCTTCCGGCAGGCCCAGCAGCCTGCCCAAGGCCCGCCCGGCGGCAGCCCAGAACAGGCCGCCGTCCTCGTTTCTGGGCTCCCATTCCACCACGCTGAGGCCGGCCGGCACGCCTTTGCCCTCGAGCCAGGCCTGCGCCTCGCGCTCGCCGCCGAGCTCGTCCACGAGCTTCAACTGGAGCGCCTGCCGCCCGGTGAAGATCGCGCCGGTGGCGAGCGCCTGCACCTGCCCGCGGTCGAGCGGGCGGCGCTCGTCCACCAGCCCCACGAACCAGTCATAGGAGTCGTTGATGAGCGCCTGCAGCACCGCCCGCTCCTCCGGGGTCGTCTCGTTGAAGGGCGAGGGCTCGGCCTTGAGCGGCGAGGACTTGACCTCGTCCACGCGAACACCCCAGCGGTCGAGCAGCTCGCTGACGTTGGGGATCTGGATCAGCACGCCGATGGAGCCCACGATGGAGGACTGGCGCGCCACGATGTGGTCCGCGCCGGACGCGATCATGTAGCCGGCCGAGGCCGCGAGCGTCCCCACCTGCGCCACCACGGGTTTTTGCGCCGCCAGCCTGCGCACTTCCTCGAAGATCGCCTCGCCGCCCACCGTGGTGCCGCCGGGCGAGTCGATGGCCAGGATCACGCCCCGCACCCGCGGGCTTTCCCGCACGTCCTCCAGAAGATCGAGCAGGTCCTGGTCCTCGGTGATCGTGCCCTCGATGCGGACCTTCGCCACATGGTCGATCGCCACCGGCCCCTCGCCATAGTTCCAGACCGCGATGCCGACGATGGCCACGGCCGCGACGAGAAGCGCGAGAAGGCGCCAGAACGTCACCTTGCGCCGCAGGCGGCGGCGGTCGATCAGCTCGTCGGCTCGTGTCATGGGAAAACCTCCGGGAGAAGCCCTCCGGGGAAAATTCCCCTCCGGCGCGTCGCCGCCTCCCATAAAGCAAGACGGCGGCGGATTGAACCTCCCGCCGTTGCGGCTTTCTTCCAAGCCGGCTCGATCACGAAAGGGCTCGCCAGGGAACAAAAAGTTACCATATTGCGCTGCAAAGAGCCGAGGCCCAGGGCGGCCGACATCGGCCGGGAGCGGGGGCTCCGGCGCCTTCCCCACTTGTTTCGTTTGCGTGACACGCGGAAAATCCATGTCCATGGCAGTAGGCACGTTTCCGGCCGACGATGTTCTCGCACCGCGCGTGGACGCGTTTCGCCGCGCCCAGGCCCATTCGCGCGTCGTGCGCGTGATGAAGCTCGTCTTTCCGCTGCTGGCGGTGTTGGTCTCGGTTGGCTTCGGCGCCGCCGCCTGGCGCGCCGCGCCCGCCGAGCCGGCGATCGCGGCGGAGGACGCGGCGGTGGCCGACGGCAAGCTCATCATGGCCAATCCCACGCTGGGCGGCGTCACCGACGACGACCAGCCCTATTCCATGATGGCGAGCCGGGCCATCCAGGCGATCGGGGTGGAGAACATCGTCGAGCTGGAGGCGATCAACGCGTCCCTGCCCATGAACGGCGAGGACGTGGCCACGCTGGTCGCGGCCGGCGGCACCTATGACCGCGACGCGAACACGCTGGTGCTGAAAGCGCCCGAAGGCGGGACGATCGACATCACCACCACCAATGGCATGACCGCCAAGGCCCGCGCCGCCACCGTTCACATCTCGGACGGCAGCATGGACGCCCAGGGCGACGTCGCCGTCACCACCCCCGAAGCGGTGCTCACGTCAGACACCCTTGCCGTGCGCGAGGGCGGGGAGATACTGATCTTCGAGCGCAATGTGCGCATGACCATCGAGCCGGGCGGGCTCGGCGCGAGCGATGACGGTGATGGCGATGAGAATCTCTAGGCTCTGCGGCGCCTCGGCGCTGGCCCTGGCCCTGGCGGCGGCGATGCTCGGCGGAGCGGCGCTCGCCCAACAGGCGCCCCAGCAAGGCGGGGCTGGGCGGCTGTCGGGCCTGCAACTGTCGGGCGACCTGCCCATCCAGATCGAGAGCGACAAGCTCGAAGTGCGCGAGGCCGAGAACATCGCGGTGTTCTCGGGAAATGTCAGCGTCACCCAGGGCGACACGCTGCTCAGATCCGGCCGGATGACGGTGTTCTACCTTCCGGCCGCCGAGGGCGCGAGCGGCTCGGCGGCCACGGGCTCGTCCGGCATCGACCGGCTCGAAGTGGACGACAAGGTCTATGTCAAGTCGGGCGAGCAGGTGGCCACCGGCGATCGCGGCACCTTCGACATGAAGACCGAGGTGCTCACGCTTTCGGGCCAGGAAGTGGTGCTGTCCGAAGGACCCAACGTGATTGTCGGCTGCAAGCTCACCGTGCAGATGCGCACGGGCGAAGCCCAGGTGGTCGGCTGCCCCAAGGGCGAAGGCGGTTCGGGCCGCGTGAGCGTGCAGCTCACGCCATCGAGCCAGGGCGGCGGCGAGGGCGGCGCGGCGGCCGATCCTTGAGCCTGCGCCTTCCCTTTCTGCGCAGGCGGGCCGCAAAGGCCAAGGCTCCGGACGAGGCTCCCCTGGGCGAGCCCCATCTGGGCGGCACGCTGATCGCGCGTGGGCTCACCAAGAGCTACAAGGGCCGCCAGGTGGTGAGCGGCGTGTCCTTCGGCGTGCGCTCGGGCGAAGCCGTGGGCCTGCTCGGCCCCAACGGGGCGGGAAAGACCACCTGCTTCTACATGGTCACGGGCCTGGTGCCCTCCGACGAGGGCAACATCTCCATCGACGGCTTCGACGTGACGGGCCTGCCCATGTACCGCCGCGCCCGGCTGGGCGTCGGCTACCTGCCGCAGGAGGCCTCGATCTTCCGCGGGCTGTCCGTGGAGAACAACATCCGCGGCGTGCTCGAAGTGGTGCAGAAGAACCGCAAGGAGCGCGAAAGACGCTTGGATGAGCTCCTGGAGGAGTTCCACATCGCGCATCTGCGAAAGGCGCCGGCCATCTCGCTCTCGGGCGGCGAGCGGCGGCGGCTCGAGATCGCGCGCGCGCTCGCCAGCAACCCCTCCTACATGCTGCTCGACGAGCCCTTTGCCGGCGTGGACCCGATCGCGGTCGGCGACATCCAGAACCTCGTGCGGCACTTGACGGCGCGCGGCATCGGCGTGCTCATCACCGACCACAACGTGCGCGAAACGCTCGGGCTGATCGACCGCGCCTATATCATCCATGCCGGCGAGGTGCTGACGCATGGCGTGCCCGAGGAGATCGTCGCCGATCCCGACGTGCGGAGGCTCTATCTCGGGGAGAGTTTCAGTTTGTAGGCAGTGGGCAGTAGGAGCACCTCTCCTTTCCGGTTGGTCAACGCCGGCTGCTCTCCCATGCCGGCCTCCATGTTCGAGCGCGTGGGCTCCATCCCTGCTGCCCACTGCCCACTGCCTCCCCGCGCTAACCCCGCCTTAAGCCCGTCCGCCGCTCCGGCTTGACAAGCAAGAGCCGGGCCAGTTTCATTCATCCCGCGATGCCCGCCGCCCAAGCCAACGGCGCGGAGGACGTTTCGCCGCGAGTTCCCCAGCGCCAACCGCTCCGGCGCGGCCCAAACGGCCGGACGGCGTTCGCATGATCGAGGAGAACGGATTTCGGCCATGACGCTGGCGGCCAAACTGCAGATGCGCGCCTCGCAATCGCTGGTGATGACGCCGCAGCTCATGCAGTCGATCCGGCTGCTCCAGCTCACGCATGTGGAGCTGGAGCGCTTCCTCGACGAGGAGATCGAGAAGAACCCGCTTCTGTCCCGCGCCGAGCCCGCCGCCGACGCCGCGGCGTCCCCGCCCGTCGAGACGCCCGCGCCGGACGCCGAAGCCGACTGGTTCGACCGCGGCGAGAACTTTTCCGCGGAAGGCATGGCGGGCCGGCTCGACGCGTCGCTCGAGAACCTCTTTCCCGACGACCCCGGCCGGCAGGACCGGCTGGGACCGAGCCTCCTGTCGTCGTGGCGTTCGGCGGGGAGCGGCGGCGCGGCGAGTGCGGGCGAGTGGGACCTCGACGATTTTTCCGCGCGCCCGCCGAGCCTGTTCGAGCAGCTCAACGCCGAGATCGCGCTGCGCTTCCGGCGCGCGCACGAGCGGCTCTGCGCCGAGGCGCTGTTGGACGAGCTCGACGAGAGCGGCTATTGCCGCGCCGACCTGTCCGCGCTCGCCGCGCGCCTCGGGCTCGCTTTGGCGGATGTCGAGCGCGTGCTGAAGGCCTGCCAGGCCTTCGAGCCCGCCGGCATCTTCGCCCGCGACCTTGGCGACTGCCTCGCCATCCAGTTGAGCCGGCGCGACCGCCTCGACCCGGCCATGGAAGCGCTTCTCGGCCGGCTCGACCTGCTCGCCAAGCGGGATTTCTCCAGCCTTTCGCGCCTCTGCGGCGTGGGGGGGGACGACCTTCTGGACATGCTCGCCGAGATTCGCCGGCTCGACCCGCGCCCGGGGCGCGAGCTGGGGCTCGGGGCGGCCGAGCCGGTGGTGCCGGACGTCGAGGTGCGGCCCGCGCCGGACGGCGGCTGGCAGGTGGAGATCAACCCCGACACCCTGCCGCGCGTGCTCGTGGACCAGTCCTATTACGCCCGCGTGACGGGCAAAACGAGGGAGCCCGCCGAAAAGCAGTTCATGAGCGCTTGCCTGCAGAACGCCAACTGGCTCGCCCGCTCGCTCGACCAGCGCGCGCGCACCATCCTCAAGGTGGCGACCGAGATCGTGAAGCGCCAGGACGGTTTCCTGGTCGGCGGCCTGCGCTTCCTCAAGCCGCTCAACCTCAAGACCGTCGCCGACAGCATCGGCATGCATGAATCCACCGTCAGCCGGGTGACGGCCAACAAATATATGCTGACCCCGCGCGGGACGTTCGAGCTGCGCTTCTTCTTCTCCGCCGCGATTCAAGCCGCCGATGGCGGCGAAAGCCATTCCGCGCTCGCCGTGCAGGACCGCATCCGCACCATGATCGCCACGGAGAAGCCCGAAAACGTGCTGTCGGACGACGCCATCGTCGTGGCGCTGAAGGAGAACGGGGTGGACATCGCCCGGCGCACCGTCGCCAAATACCGCGAGGCGCTCGCCATCCCCTCGTCCGTCGAGCGCCGCCGCGAAAAGCGCGCCCGCGCCGACGCGGCCGCGACCCGGTAGCGCGCCGGGACGGATTTCCGGCAAGCCCAGGCCGCCGACGGAGTGTTGCGTCTTGCGCATGGCCCCGCTAGGCTGCTCGCTGCTTGATTGAAGCTGATGTCGGCGCTTGCCGCCCGCGCTGAGCGACCGCTGCCTGCGGCCGCTCCGCTGAACCCTTGCTCGACCTCTGCGGACCGCAATCCTGTCCGGCGCGCGGGTGAGCTGCGACGTCATCACAAGCAACGAGTCCACCATGACGCTTTCCACCGACGGGCCGCGAAGCCCGAGCGTGCGGCCGATCCGCCGCGCCGATCTGCCCGCCTTGAAGGCGGTGATCGCCTCCAACGGCCTTTTTCCACCCGAGATGCTCGATGACATGACGGCGAGCGTCTTCGGCCCGCACGCCACGGACGATCACTGGCTGACCCTTGACGACGGGGAGCCCGTCGCGGTCGCCTATTTCGCGCCAGAGCGCATGACCGTCGGCGCCTGGAACCTTTACCTCATCGCGGTCCGCAGCGATCGGAAGGGCCAGGGTCTGGGCACAAGGCTCATCGCGCATGTCGAACGGCTCCTCGCGGAACGCGGCGAACGCA
This sequence comes from Mesorhizobium sp., assembly GCA_035998495.1. Lineage (GTDB taxonomy): Bacteria > Pseudomonadota > Alphaproteobacteria > Rhizobiales > Rhizobiaceae > Mesorhizobium_B. Next base: position 10,126 of record DASYHP010000098.1, on the reverse strand, counting down.
TCCTGCTCGTCGAAACCTCCGGGTTGCCGGAGTTCGAGCTGACGCGCCGCTTCTATGATCGCCGCGGCTATGAGCGGGAAGCGAGGATCCGGGACTTCTATCAGGCCGGTGAAGACAAGGTGGTGTTCTGGAAATCCCTCCAGAGCCCCTGATCCCTTCGAAAGCCGCCTCCGCGCCGCGGGTTTTCCCCCGCGGCGGAGCTCATGGGGCAAGCGAGCCCCCGCGCCGGCCCCGTTTCCTTGACAAGGGGGGGCGGACCGCCTATGAGCCCGCGCCCAAGAGAGGGCGGGCGATGGCGCGCTTCGGCACGGATGCGCGCCGGCGAACCGGAAGCATTCTCCCTTCCCGCCCTTGCCTGCGACGCGGTCGCCGGTCATCCTGATGCGTCCAATGCGGGTTCCTGTCGAGAAGACGATGCTGCGCATCACTGGCAAGCACATGGACATCGGCGACGTTTTGCGCGCGCGCATCGACGTCCGCGTGAACGAGGCCGTCGCCAAATATTTCGATGGCGGCTTTTCCGGCCATGTGACGGTGGAGAAATCGCCCTCGGCCCGCAACGGCGCCCGCTTTTCCGCCGACTGCGCGGTCCATCTCGACACCGGCCTCACGCTCCAGGCCGCCGGCGACGGATCGGAGGCGACAGCCGCCTTCGACATGGCCGCCGAGCGCCTGGAAAAGCGGCTGCGCCGCTACAAGCGCCGCCTGAAGAGCCATGCCGGGGGGACCGCGGCGGAAGCGACTGAAATCCCCTACCGCGTCGTGGAGGCCTTTGCCGACGGCGAGGACGACGACGATGCGCCGGAAGAGTTGGCGCCGGCGATCGTGGCCGAGCGGACGGTGGCGCTGAAAACCATGTCGGTGGCGGCCGCCGTGGTCGAGCTCGACGTGAGCGACGCGCCGGTGGTGGTGTTCCGCAACCCCTCGGGCGAGGGCGTCAGCGTTGTTTATCGCCGCTCGGACGGCCATATCGGATGGATCGACGCCTCGGCCGCGCGCAACGCGGCGCGAGGCTCCTGAACCACGCATGGGCCGCGCCCGCTCCAGACGGACCCGCTTGGGCCGCAAAAGGGTTTTCCTCGATGGATCTCAGTGACCTGATCGACGTGTCGGCCATCCTGCCGGCGCTCCGGGCCAATTCCAAGAAGCAGGTTCTGCAGCTCGTGGCCGAAAAGGCCGCGGAGGTGACGGGACTGCCGGAGCGCGAGCTGTTCGACACCATCCTTCAGCGCGAGCGGCTGGGCTCCACGGGAATCGGCAGCGGCATCGCCATCCCCCACGGCAAGCTCATGGGCGTTTCGCGCATCACCGGCATCTTCGCGCGGCTGGAAGCGCCGGTCGATTTCGAGGCGCTGGACGACCAGCCTGTCGATCTCATCTTCCTTCTGGTCGCGCCGGAAAGCGCGGGCGCCGACCACCTGAAGGCACTGTCGCGCATCGCCCGCCTGCTGCGCGACGGCGAGACGGTGGCGAAGATCCGCGGCACCCGCGACGCGTCGGCCATCCACGCGCTGCTCTCGCAGTCGGCGGCGTCGAACGCAGCCTAGAGCAATATCCGCTCAGCCGGTTGCGGCTTCGGTCATCCCCTTCTTCGCCTTTGCGGCCTCGAACGCGGCGCGCAGTTCGCTCGTCACCGAGCGGGTCGGCGCCGGCGCGCCGAGATGGAGGCTGCGCAGTTCCTGCATGAACGCCTCCCACATCGCCTGGCCTCCCCCTTCCAGAAGCTCCGCCCGGACGGAAAGCTCTTCCGAGGCCGGCGTGTGCCGCCGGCCCCAGGCGCCCATCGCAGCCAGCAGCGGCACGAGCTGGATCGACGGCTCGGTCAAGCTGTAGATGCCTTTCTGCTTGTGGCTGGGGTCGTCCCGGCGCGTCAGCAGCCCCGCCTCGACCAGCCGCCTAAGCCGGTCGGCCAGCACATTGGAGGCGATGCCCTCCTCCGAGCCGCCGAGCAGCTCGCGGAAATGCCGCCGGTTGCCGAACATCACGTCGCGCAACACGATCAGGCTCCAGCGGTCGCCCAACAGCTCCAAGGTCAGGTTGATGGGGCAGCCCGAGCGCGGCTGGCGTTCCATGATCCGCTTTCCCGTCTATTCTGCTTGCAAGATAGGATTGGTTCGGCTATCGACCAACTGGTTGCAACATGCAATCGGATTTAAAGGCCATGTCCAAGCTGCGCGTGAACTGTTTCGCTCTCTCGGTCGATGGCTTTGGCGCCGGGCCTGGGCAGAGCGCAGACGCTCCGCTGGGCAAAGGCGGCATGGAGCTGGCCCAATGGCTTTACCCCACGCGCACCTTCCAGCAATCTGTTCTCGGCAAGGAGGGCGGAACCACGGGCCTGGACGACGACTTCGCCGCCCAAGGCATGGCGGGTCTCGGCGCCTGGATCATGGGCCGCAACATGTTCGGCCCCCTGCGTGGGCCATGGCGGGATGAGGAGTGGAAGGGATGGTGGGGCGACAACCCGCCCTATCATGTGCCCGTGTTCGTGCTCACCCATCACCCTCGGCCGGCTCTTGAGATGGAGGGCGGCACCGTCTTTCACTTCGTCACCGAAGGCATCGAGGCCGCGCTGGCGCAAGCGCGGCGTGCCGCGGATGGCCGCGACATACGCGTGGGCGGCGGCGTCGCGACGGTGCGTCAATATCTCGAGGCCGATCTGGTGGACGAGATGCATCTCGCCTTCGCCTCCGTCCTGCTTGGGCGCGGCGAACATCTTCTTGCCGGCATCGACTTGCGCGCGCGGGGCTTCGAAGTGGTCGAGCGCGCCGCGTCCGCGACGGCGTTGCACATTGTGCTCGCCAAGCGACCCTGACTCTCACCACGCGACAAGGAATGCCCATGGCGCTCGAATTCTTCGGTCATCCTTTCTCGTCCTACTGCCAGAAGGTTCTGGTGGCGCTTTACGAGAACGACACGCCGTTCACGTTCCGCCACATCCACTTCGATGGCTCCGACCCGGCGACGCTCGACGAGTTCTCGACGCGCTGGCCGCTCAGGCGCATGCCTCTGCTGCTCGATGGCGGGCAGCCGGTGGTGGAGTCCTCCATCATCATCGAATATCTTGGCCTCCACCACCCCGGCCCCGTCCGGCTTCTCCCCGACAGGCCGGAGCCGGCCCTGGAGGCGCGCTTGCTCGACCGCTTCTTCGACAACTACATCCACACGCCGCTCCAGAAGATCGTGTTCGACGCCATCCGCCAGCCGGAACAGCGTGACGCCAAGGGCGTGACGGAGGCCCGCGCCACGCTCGACACGGCCTATGCCTGGGCCGACCGGCGGCTGGAGGGCCGCGAATGGGCGGTCGGCGAGGGTTTCAGCCTGGCCGACTGCGCGGCCGCGCCGGCGCTCTTCTACGCGGACTGGGCGCACCCGATCCCCGAGGACTTGCCGCGCCTGCGCGCCTACCGCGCCCGGCTCAACGCCCACCCCTCCTTCGCCCGCGCCATCGACGAGGGCCGCCCCTATCGGCAGTTCTTTCCGCTGGGCGCGCCCGATCGGGATTGATTGGACAGGCCGTCACCAGCCCCAGCCGCGCAGCAGCTCGTTCCATTCGGGGTTGGTCTGTTCGATCAGTTCGATCTTCCAGGCGCGCGGCCAGCGCTTGAGCGATTTCTCCCGTTGGATGGCGTCTCGGAAATCGAAGTGCTCCTCATACCAGACCAGCCGGACGGTGCCGTAGCGGCCCGCAAAGGTCTTGCTGGAAGCATTTCTGTGCTCATGCACTCGGCGCGATATTGTTGGTGACGCCGATATAGATCGTGCCGCGCTTTCGACCGGCGGTCATAGAGACAAATCCGGTCACGACCGCCCCACCCCTTCGGCAACGTCACGGAATGGATCCTCGGGTCAAGCCCGAGGATGACGATGGGATGGAGCGGTCACGCCAACCGCCAGCGTTGACGATTGCCATAAACCTCTATGGCTTCGTCATCCTCGGGCTTGACCCGAGGATCCATTCCGTAAGCTTGAAATCGGGCCAGCGGTCCAGAACATTCCTCCGCTGTTCCCCGACGCTCATCGCCAGCCGCTCGCCCTAGTCCCCCATCATCCCCTTCAGTCGATACAGCGCCTCCAGCGCCTCGCGCGGCGAAAGCTCGTCGCAGTCGATCGCCTTCAGGGCCTCGCGCAAGGGGTCGGGCGCATTCGCCGGGGCGGGCGGCGCAGACGCGGGTCGGGCGGCGCGGAACAGCGGCAGGTCGTCGAGCAGCCCGGCCTTCGCGCCGGCCCCCTCGCCCGCTTCCAGCCGCGCCAGAACTTGCTTGGCCCGCGCCACCACGCTGCCGGGCAATCCGGCCAGCCGCGCCACCGCGATGCCGTAGGAGCGGTCGGCCGCGCCGCGTCCCACCTCGTGGAGGAAGATCGCCTCGCCCTCCCATTCCTTGACCCGCATGGTGACGTTGGCGAGCCGCGCGAGCCGGGTTTCGAGCGCCGTCAGCTCGTGGAAATGGGTCGCGAACAGCGCGCGGGAACGGTTCTTTTCGTGCAGATGCTCCACCGAGCCCCACGCGATCGCGAGCCCGTCGAAGGTGGCGGTGCCGCGGCCGATCTCATCCAGGATCACCAGCGCGCGCGGGCCGGCCTGGTTGAGGATGGCGGCCGTCTCCACCATCTCCACCATGAAGGTGGAGCGCCCCCGCGCCAGGTCGTCGGCCGCGCCCACGCGGGAAAACAGCCGGTCCACCGCGCCGATATGCGCGTGCCGCGCGGGCACGAACGAACCGGCCTGCGCCATCACGGCGATCAACGCGTTCTGGCGCAGAAAGGTGGATTTTCCGCCCATGTTCGGGCCTGTCACCAGCCAGATCGCGCCGCCCTCCCGCCCTTCGGCCGCCGCGCCGTCGGGCGGGGACAGGTCGCAGTCGTTGGCGACGAACGCCTCGCCGCCCGCCTGCCGGAGCGCCGCCTCCACCACCGGGTGCCGCCCGCCCTCGACGCGGAAGGCGAGGCTGCCATCCACCTTCGGGCGGCTCCAGTTCTCTTTTCGCGCGGCAAGCGCCAGCGCCGCCGACACGTCCAGCACCGCCAAGCCTTCCGCCGCCGCGCAGATCGCGGCGGCATGGCCCACGGCCTCCGCCCGCAATTCTTCGAACACGCCGAGCTCAAGCCGCAGCGCCTCGTCGGCCGCCTCGGCAATCCGCACCTCCAGCGCCGACAGCTCCGTCGTGGTGAAGCGCATGGCCGACGCCATGGTCTGGCGGTGGATGAACTTTCGGCGCGCCTCCTCCGTGCCGGTCAGCGCATCCTTGTTGTTCGCCGTCACCTCGATGAAGGTGCCCAGCACGTTGTTGTGCCGGATTTTGAGCGAGCGCACGCCGGTTTCCTCGGCATAGGCGCGTTCCATCTCGGCGATCACGCGGCGGCTCTGGTCGCGAAGCGCGCGTGCTTCGTCGAGCGCGGCCAAAAAACCTGCGCGCAGAATACCGCCGTCGCGTTTTTGGGCCGGCAACTCGTCGGCGAGCGCCCGCTCCAGCGTTTCCCGGAACGTTTTGGGCAGCGCGTCCAGCGTTTCCCGCGCCTGGGCGAGCTCTTCGGGCAATTCGCGCCCGGCCAGAAGCTGGCCGATCTCGTTGGCTGCGGCGAAACCCGCCCGCAATGATCCGAGGTCGCGTGGAGAACCGCGGTCCAGCGAGAGCCGAGACAGGGCGCGGGAAATATCGGCCATGCCCTTGAGCGACGCGCGCAACGCTTCACCCAGCACGGGCTCTCCCACGAAGAAGCCGACAGCATCGAGCCGCGCGTTGATCGCCTCCGGCTCCGCCAGCGGCGCGCAGACCCGCTCGGAAAGCAGGCGCGAGCCCGCGCCGGTCACGCAAAGGTCCATGGCGTGAACCAGCGAGCCGGTCCGTCCGCCGCCGCTCGCGCGGGTAAGCTCTAGGCTTGAGCGCGTCGCCGCGTCGATGAAGAGCGTCGCGCCCTCCTCTTCCCGCTTGGGCACGGAAAGGTGCGGCTTTTGCGCCCCTTGCGTCTTCTCGGCATAGGCGATCACGGCGGCGATGGCCGAAAGCTCCGGCCGGCTCCACGACCCGAACCCATCTAGCGTGCCGACGCCGAAGAACCGGGCCACCCGCTCGGGCGCGGTCGCCCCGTCGAACAGGCTTGAGGCTTCCGCGCGCACAATCCGCCCCAGAACGTCCCAGACCGGCCTCAGCTCGGGATCCGCGAAGGCTGCGTCCGACACGATCACCTCGCGCGGGGACACGCGAAAGATGTCGGACAACAGCCGCCCGGCCTCCGTCGCCGCCACCCGGAAGGCGCCGGTCGAGATGTCCGCCCAGGCCAGCGCGAGCCCGCCGTCCTTCGCGCCTTTGGCCCGGCCCACCGCGAGCAAGAAATTCGCCTCGCCCGGCTCCAGCAGCTTGTCCTCGGTGATGGTGCCGGCCGTCACCAGCCGCACCACCTCGCGCTTGACCACGGATTTGGAGCCGCGCTTCTTGGCCTCCGCCGGATCTTCCGTCTGCTCGCAGACCGCGACCCGATGGCCCGCCGCGATCAGCTTGGCGAGGTAGTCGTCGGCCGCGTGCACGGGCACCCCGCACATCGGGATGTCCTCGCCCCCATGCTTGCCGCGCTTGGTCAAGGCGATGTTCAGCGCACCGGCCGCGATCTCCGCATCGCCGAAGAACAGCTCGTAGAAATCGCCCATGCGGTAGAACAGCAGCGCGTCCGCGTGGCCGGCCTTGATCGAGAGATACTGCTCGATCATCGGTGTTGCAGGCGCTGACGCGCCATGCGGCATCGGCGTCGTGTTGGCCGCGCTCGGCGGCGCAGGCTCGCTCTCCCCGACTGGCGGCATGGCCCGCATGTTCACGCCCGAGAAACTCCGCGCTCCAAACCCGGCATTGGCAGGCCGCTGGCCCCAAGTGTAGCGTGAACCCTCAACGCTTCGCAAAGAAGCGGCGCGACAAAAGGGTGGATTGTTCATGCTCGACCGGAAAACCAAGCGCGAACCCGGCCCACAAGTGAGCCCGCAGGAGGCGCTCGACTTCCACGCCCAAGGGCGCCCCGGCAAGCTCGAGATCACGCCCACCAAGCCCATGGCCACCCAGCGCGATCTTTCGCTGGCCTATTCGCCGGGCGTCGCCGTGCCCGTCAAAGCCATCGCCGAAGACCCGTCAAAAGCCTTCGACTACACCACGCGCGGCAATCTGGTCGCCGTCATCTCCAACGGCACCGCGATCCTCGGCCTCGGCAACCTGGGCGCGCTGGCCTCCAAACCCGTGATGGAGGGCAAGGCCGTGCTCTTCAAGCGCTTCGCCGATGTCGATAGCATCGACCTCGAAGTGGACACCGCCGACATCGACGCCTTCGTCGCTTGCGTGCGCTATCTCGCCCCCTCCTTCGGCGGCGTCAACTTGGAGGACATCAAGGCCCCGGACTGCTTCATCATCGAGTCTCGCCTGCGCGAGCTGATGGACATCCCCGTCTTCCACGACGACCAGCACGGCACGGCCATCATTGCCACCGCCGGCTTGATCAACGCGCTGCACCTCACGGGCCGCGACATGAAAAGCGCGCGCCTCGTTTGCAACGGCGCGGGCGCGGCTGGCATCGCCTGCATCGAGCTTGTGAAATCGCTCGGCTTCCCCCCCGACCACGTCATCCTCTGCGACACCAAGGGCGTGGTCTATCAGGGCCGCGAGGAAGGCATGAACCAGTGGAAGTCGGCCCACGCCGCCAAGACCGACGCCCGCACCCTCGAAGAAGCGCTCGACGGCGCCGACGTCTTCTTCGGCCTCTCGGCAAAAGGCGCGCTCACGCCGTCCATGGTGCAGTCCATGGCCAAGAACCCCATCATCTTCGCCATGGCCAACCCCGATCCCGAGATCACGCCGGAGGAGGTGGCCGCCATCCGCACCGACGCCATCATGGCGACGGGCCGCTCCGACTATCCCAACCAGGTCAACAACGTCCTTGGCTTCCCCTACATTTTTCGCGGGGCGCTCGACGTCCGCGCCACCACCATCAACGACGCCATGAAGGTGGCCGCCGCCGAAGCGCTCGCCGCGCTGGCCCGCCAGGACGTGCCCGACGACGTGGCCGCGGCCTATGGCGGCGTGCGGCCCAAATTCGGGCCGAACTACATCATCCCCGTGCCCTTCGACCCGCGCCTCATCTCCGCGATTCCCAGCGCCGTCGCGAAAGCCGCCATGGACTCGGGCGTCGCCCGCCGCCCCATCCCCAACCTCGATTCCTACGCCCGCGAGCTGTCCGCCCGGCGCGACCCCATCGCCTCCACGCTCCAGCGCATCCACGATCGCGTGCGAAAAGCGCCCATGCGCGTGGTCTTCGCCGAGGGCGAGGAGGAGCAGGTCATGCGCGCGGCCCTCTCCTACGCCAACCAGCGGCTCGGCACGGCGATCCTGGTCGGCCGCGAGGAGCGGGTCCGCGAGACCGCTTCGCAGGCCGGCATCGACCTCAACCACCCCGGCGTCACGATCATCAACGCGCGGCTGTCGCGCCGCAACGCGTTCTACGCCGACTTCCTCTACGAGCGCCTGCAGCGCAAAGGCTTCCTGTTCCGCGACTGCCAGCGCCTCATCAACACCGACCGCAACCATTTCGCCGCCGCCATGCTGGCGCTGGGCGACGCCGACGCGCTGGTCACCGGCGTCACCCGCAACTATTCCACCGTGCTCGACGACATTTTTCGCGTGATCGACGCCCGCCCCGGCCATGCGGTGATCGGCGCCTCGATCGTTCTGTCCCGCGGCCGCACCGTGATCGTGGCCGACACCGCCGTCCACGACATGCCCAACGCCGAGCAGCTCGCCGACATCGCCGAGGAATCGGCCATGTTCGCCCGCCGCATGGGCTATGAGCCCCGCGTCGCCATGCTGGCCTACTCCACCTTCGGCCACCCCCCCGGCGAGCGCGCCGAGCGCGTGCAGGAGGCGGTGAAAATCCTCGACCGCCGCCGCGTCGACTTCGAGTATGACGGCGAGATGGCCGCCGACGTGGCGCTGAACTTCCCCCTCATGCAGCGCCAATACCCCTTCTGCCGCCTGTCCGGCCCCGCCAATGTGCTCGTGATGCCCGCCTTCCACTCTGCGAGCATCTCCACCAAAATGCTCCAGGAGCTCGGCGGCTCCACCGTGATCGGCCCGCTGCTCGTGGGCTTGAACAAGCCCGTCCAGATCGTCGGCCTCAACGCCCGCGACGCCGACATCGTTAACATGGCCGCGATTGCCGCCTTCGCGGCGGGGGCGGGGGGTTGATCCTCCCCCATTCATGGGGGAGGGGGACCATGCGAAGCATGGTGGAGGGGGCCGCTCGACGCCGCCTTGCGGCTGCAGCCCCGTTAAACTAGCTTGGCTCGGTCGGCCCCTCCGAGCCTCTCCCATGCGCGTTTCCGTCCACGCCGCCCAAACCCGCCTGCCCGAACTGCTCGACGCCGCCCGCGCGGGCGAGGAAGTCATCATCGCCGACGCCGACCGCCCCGCGGTCAAGCTCGTGCCGGTGACGCGGTCGGGGTTCCGCTTCGGCGGCCTCGAACACCTCGCCGGCACTGCGCCAGACTTCTTGGAGCCGATGAGCGAGGAAGACCTGCATCTCTGGGAAGGCGGCGACGAGTGCAATCGCTGAGCTGCGATCCGTGCCAGACGTGCTTCTCGACCCCCATGTCTGGGCCTGGGTCCTCACAAGCAGCCCCAAGCTCCCGCCGAGGGCCCAACACGGCGGCCATAGCGGCATTTGCCGCGGGGGCGGGTGGGTGAGGGTGTGCCTATAAAAGCGCAATTTGCATCGTCGTGGGGCGGAGGCTAGGCTCGCGCGACAAGGGCCTCCCGCTCCGACAAGCGTGGCACTCTTAGCCTGGTTCGGTAACAGTATGCGAACTCTATCTATGTGTCCGCATCTACAATAGCATCTGTTTTACTTCACAGACAGCGTTCGTAAACAGCATAAGGTCGATCCATCTCCTACACATCGCCAACTTTTGTCCAGGTTTTGCATAGACTACTTTGAGAGAATACTCTATGCCGCGCCAACTTAGAGGCTGTCTTGAAACTCGGTGGCGGGGGTGGATGGCCGGGGCGAGGTATGGTTCCGGACGGTTGTCGAAGCCAGTCTGGACAGCCTCATGTGGACCCCGGCCACCCGTCGGCGGCATAGCCGCGCGCAGCTTCGT
>DASYHP010000097.1:0-11397 GCA_035998495.1 Mesorhizobium sp. | reverse complement strand
CCTTGACGACCTGTTCCGCAGGGGCCTTTTGCGGCCCGGCTTTCTGTCTCATCTGCGCTCCTTGATCAGCTACGATGAGCCAGAAATCCTCCCTTCCTCAACCTCGCCAATCTGTCCCATCAGTGCTGACGGCGGACAGGCGTCTGAGCCGCTTAGGCTCCTCCCGAGCGCCATGTATTCATGCGCGAGCAGCCGGCGTGTCCTGACGCCATCGGCTGGCAGCTTGACACCCTGAGTGGGATTGGTTGAGATAATGCCCTCGTCTACTGCATAGGCTAGGATCCCACCCAACAGACCAGTAGTGCGTGCCGCGGTGCCGCTCCCCCCAGTAACCTCGACCCGGGCACCGTTCTTTCCGGATCGGTTCTTCACTGCCGTCTTGCCGGTGGACACGTCCCGAACAAACTTTGTGATATCTGCTCGCGTCAGTTCGATCACGAGCTTTGAGCCAAGTAGCGGCTTGATGTGACGCTTGATCCTACCGCGGTCGATCTCGAGCGTCGAAGCCTTCTTCGGAAGGTTCTTGCGCCGGCCAAAAATAAGGCCTGTTTCGGCCGCTCCCATGTAGCGATCGCAGAGCTGTGTCACCGTGAGCGACGCGCGGCGGGTTTTCCGCTCCAGCAATGGGTCAGCCTTCTGAAGTACCACGCCGCCCATAGTCTCAATCGCTAGCTTGCGGGCTTGCTCTGTGGTGAGGACACCGTGTCTGCCGATCGTCATCCGCCGGCGCGCACCCTCTGCGACACGGTAATCCACGAAGTAGGTGCGCCGGCCGGTCGGGTGAACATAGGCCCCGAAGCCCTTCAGGTCGGAGCACCAAATGGTGTATTGCTTCTGGCGCGGAATCGCGTTCTCCACCACTGTCTTGGTGAGTTTTGGCATGGTGATCTGGCCCAGAAAGTGCTCTGCTCACATTATGCTCACCAACAGAAGGAAAACAACCGCCACCTTGGGCAGGGCGAGGAAAACACCGTGAGGCCCTGCAAAGCCCGGGATTGCTCGCTCAGGAAACCGCAGAAAACTCGGTCTAGAATGTGCACACATGCCGTTGCCGCCCAAGGAAGGCAGCCATTATGACCTGCCGATCGCGCTCGGCTTGATGGCGGCGCTGGGCGCGATTCCCGCCGATGCGCTTTCCGGCTACCTGGTGCTGGGAGAACTGTCGCTCGACGGCACGATCGCCTCGGTGGCGGGCGTCCTGCCGGCCGCAATCGGCGCTTCCGGCATGGATCGGGGGCTGATCTGCCCCGCGCCTTGCGGCCCCGAAGCCGCCTGGGCCGGCGAGGGCATCGACATCCTCGCGCCGCGCTCGCTGATCGCGACCGCCAATCATTTCCGGGGCACGCAGGTCCTGTCGCGGCCCGCGCCGGCCATAAGGCAGGAGGCCTCCGCGCTTCCGGATCTCGCCGACATCAAGGGCCAGGAAACCGCCAAGCGGGCGTTGGAGGTGGCGGCCGCCGGCGGGCACAACCTGTTCATGTTATTTTCCTTAGACCCCGCGAGCCCGATCTCAGGGCTACCTTCCGCACCTGGGGCGAGGACGAGGGCCACCCACGCGAGCTTTTGGAAGAAGCGCTCGGCCATCAGATCGGCACGGCTGTGGAGCGGGCATATAGGCGCACCGACAATCTGAAGCGCCGGGCTGCGGTCATGCAGGCGTGGGCCGACCACTGCTGCCAAGCCCTTCCTCCATGAGAGGCGAGCTGGTTTAGGCTGCGAGCGGGAGCAGGGGAGGTCGCGGATGAGCCATGAAGGGGAGGACCGAGCCCTCGATCTGGTCTATGCCGCCCGAACGCCCGAGGGATTGGCCAGCGCCTATCAGGCATGGTCGCCGACCTACGATCACGAGACGATCAGCCTGGGCTACTGCCTGCCTTTCGTGATCGGTGGCTGGATCGCCCGGTATGTGCCGAAAGGCACCGGCCCCATTCTCGATGTGGGCTGCGGCACGGGCCTTGCCGCACCATGGCTGCAGGCGCTTGGCTATCCCGAGATCCACGGGATGGACTTCTCTCCGGCCATGCTCAACCTTGCTGAGGCCCGTGGCGCTTATGCGAGGCTCACACGAGCGACGCTGGGTGAGCCGCTACCCTGGGCCGACCACACCTTTGCCGCCGCCTTCGCGACGGGCGTGTTCACTGAAGGGCATGCACCGGCAGAAAGCTTGGACGAGATAGCTCGCATCGTGCACCCGGGCGGGCATGTGGTCCTGACGGTGCGCGACAGCGTGTTGGTCAAAGGAGGCTTCGGGCAGGTGTTTGAGCGGCTACAGCGGGAGCGCCGGTGGGAACCCGTCGAACAAAGTCCTTCCTTCCGGTCCTTCGCTATCTCTGAACCGGAGGTGCTCGTCCGGACATTCGTTTTCTCTATGTGCCAAGGGCCACCTGATGGAAACAGTGGCAGATCCGCTCCTCAGCCCTGGTCGCATAGATAAGGCCGCCGACATCCTGGCTCGCCCTCCATTCCCGCGCCTAAGAGCCCGTAGGTGTATGAATGGTGTTTCGGCTGTTGCCCGCCTGGGATCTCTCAAAGGGCTGTCATGCATAGGGAGACAAGGCCCTGCTTACGTTTGAATCTCGCCGACGTCCCCTCCGACAATTGGAGAACCGCCGAGCCGCTCCACACCTCGGCAGCGGCTAAGAGCCGACTTCGGAGGGGACTCTAAAGGCTCAACCCTCAGAGACAGCCTGCGCCGCCTTCTCGCACAGGAACTTATACCCAGCATTCCACCCAAGCGCGAGCGCTGCCGAAGCAGCAGCGAGCTTGCATCCCTTGTTCGGCAGAGTGCTCCTGACGACAACGACGATGCAGTAGTCGCCACGGTGCATCGGCGCGACCCCACGAGGCCGCGCCGATTCCTTCAATGCCAATTACTGGTTGCCGCCATCACGCGTGATGAAAAAAGCGTCGCCCCCAGTAGCCGAACCCGACGTCGCATTCCCCGACATCGCGTTTCCGCCGGTGGCCATGCCGCCGGTGTCCGTGCCTGTGTCGGAGCCGGTGTCACTGCCTGTGTCGGAGTCGGTGTCACTGCCTGTGTTGGAGTCGGTGTCACTGCCTGTGTCGGTGCCAGTGTCACTGCCCGTGTCGGTGTCGCTGCCTGAGTCGCCATCACTGCTCATGCCTCCGGACGAAGCATTGCCGCCCGTTGCCGAGCCGGAGGTCGCATCGCCAGAGGTCGCAGAGCCCCCAGTGGCGGAACCGCCGCTTGTGCTGCCACCGTGCTCCGCCATGGCGACAGCCGTTCCGCCAAGCAGGAAGGCGCTCACAGCGGTCGTTGTCAGAAGCTTTTTGATGTTCATGGTTGTCTCCTCATCTGCCCTCCACTGGCATTTGCCAAAAGTGGAATGAGTCAGGCCGGAGGAAGCGTCTGGCGCTTAAACCGTTCCTAAAACAATCAGCTTGCAAAAAGCGTACAAACGCGAACGTGAAGTGCAAAACTGATAAATGTTATCACTGATCTTGTCAGCTACACAATTGCCATCATCGATCTTCCCCCATAGCCGCTCGACACACGAGACGACGGCTTCACCCTGCTCGCGGGCGAGCTGAAGATCTATGTGAAGGTTGGCGACAATGGCGCGAAGCGTCAGCAGGCGTTCTGCCCGGAATGCGGCTCGCCCATCTACTCGACCTCAGACGGAGACGGTCCAAAGGTCTACAGCATTCGCCTGGGCACGAGCCGTCAGCGTGACGAATTGGTGCCCAAGACACAGATCTGGTGTCGCTCGGCGCTTCCATGGATTGGTGATCTTGGAACCACTCGGCGGGTCGAGACGCAGTAGGGTGCGAAGATGGCGGATAGCAGCCTACCGGACATCAAAGATCTCGTCCAAGGTATCTGATGCCTGCAACAGGGTTCTGGTAATAGGGCGGGATGTCTGAGAACCCGGCTTTCTCATAAAGGCGCTGGGCTGCATCCATGAAGCTGCCCGTGTCCAGGATAGCCTTTGTGTAGCCAAGGTCCTTCGCGACCTTCAGGATCTCGGCAGCAAGCTTCTGTCCGACGCCCATTCCGCGGGCTTCCTTCCGGACATACAGCCTCTTGATCTCACAGATCTGGTCTTCGAAGCGCCGGACCGCGATGCAGCCAAGCGGCAATCCCTCCACACTGTAGGCCAGGAGCATCTCACCTTCCGGCGGCGCATACTTCCCGGGTAAGGAGCACAGTTCTTCCTCAACTCCTTGGAAGCCAAGGTCAATGCTGTGATCGCGGGACAGCCAATCGACATACTCTCGCAGTAGCTCTCGGAAGGCCTCGACTTCCGTGCCGGATCGAGCTGGAGCCACTGTGACGCTGCCCATTGGCACCCCTCCACCGTTCTCGGTCAACAAAACCGCACGGAGATAGGGCTCAGGTCTACCCCGTGCAGTCGTGTCGACCAGCTCTGCCCGCCAGCAATGGGCAGTGCTCGGGTGAGTGTTCCGGTGGTCACCATCTCTCCGGCCGCCAGTGGCGGGAAAGAGGAGTCTCGTGCCAAAAGGTCGTTCAGGTGCTTCAATGCATGGAGTGGTCCGTCCAGCACATTTCTGGCGACGCCATGGTCCACCAACTCACCATCCCGGAGCAGGTCGATCTCGAACGTGGAGAGGGCTTCGAACCACTCCTCACGGTCCTCACCCATGGTCCTGCGGGGTCCCATCAGCATGGCCGCATGCAGGCCATAGGCAGCCACCGTGTCGGCAGGCGTGAACACCCATCCGGGAAAGATCGACTGAACGATCTCAAAGCCATGCGCGATCCAGCCAACGCAGCCCAGCAGGTCGGACCCATCCATACCAGGCTTAGGTGTTTGGCAAAGGCCGAAGACGATCTCCGGCTCGATCCTCGGCTCTGAAAGGTCGGACAGCGGAAACCCGCCTGTCAGGTCGTTCGCTTCGTGGACACTGCTGGCATAGATCCAGCCCCAGATGGGGGCATCGACGTTGTATTCGTCCCAGATGGTCCGGTTGGTGAAGCCGATCTTACGGCCGACAACTCGCTCGCCCCGAGCCTCGCGCAGCCCACGCACAGCACTCGCAACCTTGTAGGCCAGCGGGAGATCGAGATCCGGATAGCGGGGCGAGAACGAGGCTGTCTGCCGCCCTGTGCCAAGCAGGCTGAATGCTTCTGCCGCGATGGCATCCACCATGGACCTGTTCATGATCAACCCATCTTCTCGACAAGGTGGAGGGTGGAGGGAGAAACCATAAAGTTCAAAAGGAGATCAACCTAGGGAAGGAGAACCCTGGGTTCGCCTCCACCCCTCCACCCGGCAGGGATCTTGCCACGAGACCTGTATTCCGGCGATTCAGGACGGCACCGATCAGCTCGCCAGGAGCCCACCCCATGACAGCCTTCCGACTGAGACCGCCAGCCAGCCCATTCTTTGGCGGTCGTGGGGCTTCTGAGCCCAAGGGCTACGACGCCGTTCTGTTCGCAGCGCCCCATGCCACCCCATACCCGGGCATCGACAATCGGGTTCACGAGGGTTCTGGTCGAGCTATCCGGAAGGCCGTCGATGAGGACCCGGAGTGGGCCAACCATTGGAACTTCGACTTGGGCGGTCCTCTGTTGGGCAACCAGGGCTTCGCGTTCGGTGACCTCGGCGATCTTGAGACCCAGTCCAGCGAGGGTGAGGCGAACCGCGCGCAGATCGAAGCGCTAACCCGTGCCATTCTGGAAGCAGGTGCGGTTCCCCTCATGATCGGCGGGGACGACTCGGCACCCATTCCCTTCATCTCCGCTTTCGCCCGCTACGCGCCCCTGACCATCCTCCAGATCGATGCGCATATCGACTGGCGCGAGGAGCGCCGTGGTGAGCGCCTGGGCTATTCCAGCACAATGCGGCGCGCCTCCGAGATGGCGCATGTGGAGAAGATCATCCATGTGGGAACGAGAGGGCTTGGCAGCGCGAGGCGAGGCGAGGTCGAAGACGCCCTCGCATGGGGTGCGAAGTTCGTGCCAGCCCGTGATCTGCATGCCCATGGCATAGCGGCAGCTCTCGACCATGTTCCAGCAGGCGGGAACGTGTTGATCACGCTGGACTGCGACGGCCTTGATCCATCAGCCATTCCGGGGGTGATGGCACCCACCCCTGGTGGTCTTTCTTACACGCAGGTCATCGAGATCGTGGCGGGCGTATGCGAGCGCTCTCGACTTGTCGGCTTCGATCTCATCGAGTTCGTGCCCGAACGAGACCTGACGGGAGTTGGTGCGATCACAGCTGCAAGCATCATCTTCAACGTCGTGGGCGGGTTGGCCAAGCGTAAGGCCTGATCAACGGCACCCCAGAGCCGTTGCCAGAAGCGCACCTCCATACCATCAGACCTAACCCTGGCGGTAACCCGAAGCGATAAGCGAGGAAGCTCGGAGATCCACCAGATGCCAGACCCATCCTCCTACCTCGACGAACTCGATCAAGCGCTTCTGGATCTTCCCGAGAGCGCCATGCTGCTGAGCGAGCTTGACGGCTACCTGACGGGCATCTGGGTCTGCCCGGAGCTGATCACCCCAAGTGCTTGGCTGCCCCCGATCTGGAACGCTCATCAGGACGAAGATGATGAAGGGCTACCGGTCTTCGCTACGGCAGAGCAGGCCCAGGCCGTCGTCAGCTTGGTTATGGAGCACTACAACCAGATTGGCCGCTCCTTGCGGCGTGGACCGGGGCACTATGAGCCGGTCCTTGAGACCGACACACGCACCAATGAAACGCTGTGGGAGCTTTGGGCCGCAGGGTTCGAGCAGGCCCTCGCGCTGAGACCTGACAGCTGGACGGCAGTCACGAAAAGCCATGACGCGCATGCCGTTGAGGCTCTGACGGGGCTTTTGGACTTGGTGGACCTTGCCACAAGGGAAGGCGGCGGTGAGGATCAGGCAGCGTCAGATGAACTCACGGCCACAGCGCCCGACCTGATCCCAGGGTGGGTTGAGGCCTTACATGCATGGCGCGCCAAGCATGACAGCGGGTCGGCTTCGACGAGGGCCGCTCCACAGGGCAAGGTCGGCCGGAACGATCCGTGCCCGTGCGGGTCGGGAAAGAAGTATAAGAAGTGCTGCGGGTTGAACTGACCTGAAGTCCGCTGAGCCTTCCGTGCAGCGTCGCATCTATGGCTCAGGCGGGACGGCCGCGGGGACGTTCTCACGGGCAGCCCAAAAACAAAAACACTCCTGGATCCTGCGGACAAACCGGACAGACGGACACACCCCGTAGGGGGTGTCCGGTCCGAGTCCCTGTCCAGTGTTCTGTCGAATGCCTTTGACGGTGAGAACGGTTCGTTTCGGGGCGGGTGCACCGATGCGCTGCGTCCCAGCCAGGGGCTGTGGACATGGATCGTTTTCAGCGAATCCTGGTTTGGGGCCCGAGGGACATCACCGGAAGGGGAGGGTCGCATGCACTCCGACGAGTTGAGGCAGCCGCGGTATGCCGTCGTGCTTGATCCGGCCGACAACTACTCGATTTTCGATGACTGGATGGGTGTGCCTGCTGAGGTTGAAGGGTGCGTTCTCATCGGGCTCACGTTGGACGACGCCTCATACCTGTGCCGTGAGCTGAACGAGGCGCAAGACCAAGCTTCGGCTTCGGGCTTCGAGATCGCTGCGTAGTGGGTCGCAGCAGGCCCGCGCCCATCCCAACGCCAGCCATTCCACACCACCTGCCTCTCGAAAGGGTGGAGGGTGGAAGGAGATCCATAAAGTCCAAGAGTGCGAAGGAGAGACCAGATATTTCTAGGTGCCCCTCCACCCATCCATCCTGGGGGCACCGGGAACCCATCGTGCTCAAACGGCGGCATGACCGAGGAAGCAATAGCCCGCTGCTGACACGGTGATGCCGACAGCGATGCACCTCACGCCTGAGCTGGTGGCGCTCACCGTCCGTCCCGAACCAGATCTCGGCCCGGAGCCGGGCTTGACGCCGCTGTTGGACGAGGAACTGGACCTGCTGGCGGCCCGCATCAACCAGGAAGCTGGCGCGGAGCCGCTATGGGTGTTCGCCTACGGCTCTCTCATATGGAAGCCCGACTTCGAAGCAGTGGACCATGAACGTGCCACTGCCTTTGGCTGGCATCGCTCTTTCTGTCTGAGGATGAAGAGGTGGCGAGCCACACCCGAGCAGCCCGGCTTGATGATGGCGCTAGAGCCCGGCGGCCGCTGCGATGGCGTGATCTTGCGGCTTCGAGACGATCAGCGCGGATCGCAGCTGAAGCAGATGCTCCACCGAGAGATCGGCTATCGCGAGGTCACCGACATGGTGCGCTGGCTGGAGGTGCGAACCCGCAGAGGCAAGGTTCGGGCATTGACCTTCTGGGCGGGGCTGAAAGGCGAACGGCTGGCCAAACGACTGCCCCTCGAAGAGGTGGCTCCGACCCTGGCGCGCGCCTGTGGACCGGCCGGATCATGTGCCGAGTATCTCTTCAACACCGTCAGCCACCTGGAAGCCGTCGGCATTCGCGACAGAAACCTGTGGCGGCTACAGGAACTCGTCGCGGAAGAGATTCGCCAGCTCCACGGGGACCCCACCCAGTCGCCGACGAGTTGTCTGGTGGACGGCTAATCGCGCAGGAACCGGACCATATGTGCATCGGCCACCATGACGGAGCGGACACCCACCCACGGGCCGCCCAGTTGGGCGGCTCCCCCGACGCAAGTCTCGTGTCAGGTTCGTTCGTCAAAAGACGGATGGGTGCGGTTAGCGCTCATCTGAAGGGTGTCTGGGTGCATGGAAATGCCGGTGAGCGGTAGACCTTTAGACATGCTGGTCAGTGGGGCACCGAAGCATGCAGCCTCGCTTACCGCCTTCCTTCGCAAGCGAGCCCTGGAGCTTCTCACTGTGCCTGCTGAGGATCGCGACGCACACTACAACACGATCCATGCCACAGGTCAGCGGGTATCGATGGCGCACGGCAGGTGCGAACAAGAGGCATCTGCCTGGGCGCTCAAAGTGGTTCTGCTCACCCGCTTGATGGTGAGGATATTGGAGAAGGATGCCTCAGCCTTCTCGGCCACGGACGTCGAGCACGAGGTCTGGTCAGACGTCAAGGATCAGAACCAGCTCGCGGCGTAGCTTCCGCAGCAGCCAGTGCTACTCGTAGCCGCGGTCGCATGACCGGGTTGAGGTTATAAACGTCGTCGCCGACCACGATGACCGGCCCACAAGCCATACTCGGGCGCGTTCCCGGCCCGCCAGCACAGGCCTTCATCGTTCTTCAACCGGCCGCCTTCATCCTGTGGCTCCCCCAGGGTAAGTCGCTGGTGACATACCTATTGTGTCACAATGGGCAAATCATATGGAGTTCTTCGACCGAACTGGCGCAGCCTATGCCTACTGTCCTGATGGCACTCACATCTTCGCCTGGGACGGCAGGGCTGTCGGCTACCTCTACGAGGGTCGCGTATATGAGTTCACCGGCTCATGCGTGGCTTGGTGCCATGACGGCTGGGTCATAGACCCACGCGGCAGGAGAGTGTTGTTTACTCCAGAAGCAACCGGCGGACCAGCGAGACCAAGGCTCAAGTCAAAGCCACTGAAGTCGGTCCGCAAGCCCATTCCCCACAAGCAGCAGCGACTGATGACGCCAGCAAGACCACTGGTCGTAGACGAGTGGAGCATTCCATCACTCTGAACTACGACGGCGCGCTTTGTGCCCACCTAACCACGCCAAGACAGTTCCTTGTGAACGCATCTTTGGGATATTGGGGTGGCCTCTTGATTGTGCGAACAAAAGGCTACATGAGCGAGTGTCAGGCGCAGATGCGCGCCCTGCTTTGTCGTAGGAAGAAAGAACGAGTATGCCCGTTGATGTTGAACACGTCACAGACATTGTGGCGGCTTACCTAGAGAACAACCAAGTGCCAGTCGGCGAGGTGGCGGCATTGATCGCCTCCGTCGGCGCTGCCCTGGCCCGCCTCGACCAGCCGCAAGAAGAGCCCAAGCCCGAACTCACCCCGGCTGTAAACCCCAAGCGGTCGGTGTTCCCCGACTACATCATCAGCCTGGAAGACGGAAAGCGCTACAAATCCATGAAGCGCCACCTGTCCAGCCGCTATGGCATGACGCCCCAGGAGTATCGCCAGAAGTGGAACCTGCCTGCTGACTACCCGATGGTTGCGCCCAGCTATGCGGCAGCCCGCTCAGAGCTGGCCAAGTCGCTCGGCCTGGGCAGAAAGCGGCAGGCGGAAGCAGCGGCTGCTCCGGCGAAGCCTGCGGCCAAACCTGCCAAGCGCCGCACCAAACGGAAAGAAGCGGCCTGAGCCTGTCGCTATCCGTGCTGCCGTAGGCCTGTGCTTGAGGCAGCACGGTCACTCGTCGCCATGAGCCTCTGCCACGATTACCTCTGACCGGCAGCCGAGCCTGTTTCGCTCCTCCGGGTCATGAATGTTGGCGTTGATCTTGTGCACCAAAGGCACGAGGTCGTGGCCCGTAAGCGGGCGCTTTATCTTGTCGAGGCGCTCGGCCCTGACGGAGGCGAGCACCGTGTATCTCGACGTGAAGGTGATGAGCGTCACCTGCCGGTTCTGATCGGATGTGCCGGTCTTGGCCCCCACATCCGTGACGAACACCTTGCTGCCGTTCGCAGTGCCGCCCTCCCCAGAGGTCATGACCAGCATCGAGTGCAGATGGTCGAATGCCGTGAGCAAGGACCCTGGCTCCAGGGACTGCGAAGGTCGCGGCCGGTGAAGGACCTTTCCTGAGCGGGCATCCCGGACCTCTTCGACCAGTCGAGGCTTGCTGGTGATGCGCCCGCAGCTTGCGATGGTGACATAGGTCTGCAGCACATCCATGAGCCGAACCGGCTCTGACCCAAGCGCCATCTCCCGTGTCTTGGCTCCTCTAAATCGGAACGGGCTGCCCATGGCCTTCAACAATGTGTTTGGGCACTCAGGTCCCCAGCGAGAGAGCATCCTCACGAAAGGCGGGTTCCGGCTCTTGGCCAGCGCATCTGCTACGGAGATCCTTCCAAGGTAGCGGCCGTCATTGTTGCCGACGGGCGGCACCCCAGAGGGCTCGTCCAACACGAACGTGTCTTCATCCATGCCGTGCTCCACGAGGCCGCACAGCGCCACGAACGGCTTGACCGTTGAGCCGGGGTAAAAGCTCGGACGGGGCGGTGACAGAATGGCTGCGATGCCACCAGTTCTGTTGTCGACGACGATGACCGTGGGCTCGTCATAGCCCGCCTTCCTGAAGCGGGAGACATACTGCTCCACCGCTCGCTCGACATAGAGCTGGACCTCGGACTTGTAGAATGAGGTGACTTCCACCTTGCGGTCGCTGCGGTGTGTAGGGCGGTGACAAACCAAGCCAATGGAGCGCCGGCGCGGTGCTGAGCGCGGCGGAGTAAAATCCGGCCATTGGCTAGGCTGCTTCCCTTTGTGGGGGCGGCCGGGATGTTTGCGGTGGAAGTCTACGCAGCCGT
>DASYHP010000033.1:0-58607 GCA_035998495.1 Mesorhizobium sp. | reverse complement strand
CCGGGCCACCCGCAAGCACCATGGCGTGGAAGAGAAGATCCGCATTGTGCTGGAGGGCTTGCGCGGCGAGGAGTCGATCGCGGCGCTGTGCCGGCGCGAGGGGATTGCCGAGAGCCTTTACTACAGCTGGTCCAAGGAGTTTCTGGAAGCGGGCAAGCGGCGCCTGGCCGGCGACACGGCCCGCGCTACCACGACAGAGGAGGTGAAGACGCTTCGCAAGGAGGCACGCGATCTCAAGGAAGTCGTTGCCGAGCAGGCGCTGCAGCTGCGGCTGCTCAAAAAAAGCATGATCGCGGATGGGGGCGACCAAGAATGAGATACCCTGCATCCGAGAAGCTGGAGATTATCCGCTTGGTTGAGCAGTCGCATCTGCCGGCCAAGCGCACGCTGAACATGCTCGGCATCCCGCGCTCGACCTTCAACCGGTGGTATGAGCGCTTTCTGACCGGCGGCGTGGAGGCGCTTCAAGACCGTCGGCCGCGACCCAAGCGGGTGTGGAACCGCATTCCCGACGCGGTGCGTGACCAGATCGTCGACCTTGCCCTGGAACAGCCGGAGCTCAGCCCGCGCGAGTTGGCGGTGACGTTCACCGACACAAAAGGCTACTTCGTGTCAGAAGCTTCGGTCTACCGCCTGCTCAAGGCGCATGATCTGATCACCAGCCCCGCCTTCATCGTCATCAAGGCAGCCGACGAGTTCCGGGACAAGACCACAGCCCCCAACCAGCTCTGGCAGACCGACTTCACCTATCTCAAGGTGATCGGCTGGGGCTGGTTCTACCTATCCACCGTGCTTGACGACTTCTCGCGCTTCATCGTGGCCTGGAAGCTGTGCACCACTATGAAAGCGGACGATGTCACCGCCACGCTTGAGTTGGCGCTTGCAGCCTCAGGGCTCGACCAGGCCAGGGTCGCGCACCGGCCGCGGCTGCTGTCGGACAACGGCTCATCCTACATCGCCAGCGATCTCGCCGGCTGGCTGAAAGAGAAGGGCATGGACCACATCCGCGGCGCTCCAAGCCACCCCCAGACCCAGGGCAAGATCGAGCGCTGGCACCAAACGCTCAAGAACCGCATCCTGCTCGAGAACTACTTTCTTCCAGGCGATCTCGAAGCGCAGATCGCCGCCTTCGTGGAGCACTACAATCACCGCCGCTTTCATGAGAGCTTAGGCAACCTGACGCCAGCCGACGTCTACACAGGCCGCGGTTCAGCCATCCTGCTCAAGCGAGAAAGGATCAAACGAGACACCATCAACCAGCGCCGCTTGCTCCACCGCAAAGCGGCCGCATAAGCTCACAACCCAGATGCGCCAGAGCCTCCGCTAAATCAGCCCATCAGCTGTCTCAAAAACCCTGACGACGGACACTGGTGCCGGCCCAGCCACGCCGAAAAAGGCCGGCAAGACGCGTCAGGACCGCATCGACGTGGCAACCCTGGAGGAGCGAGGCCACCCCGGTCAGGCGTGGCTCGTGTTCCATGAGGCCAAGCACTACACCAACGCCGAGCTGAAGGCCGCGCCCAAGAGGCGTCCGCCGATCCTCAACCAAGTTGGCCGCTACAAGGGCAGCATCGGCCAGAACTCGTCAGCGCTCGCCTACAGCTATCCCTATGTCTGCCGCGCACTGGTTCGCATTGACGCCATGCGCCGTAAGGTCCGCAACAAGCACCTGGACTGGACGGGCAAGGAGCAGCGCCCTCTTGATCCGCTCATCCGCGATGTGGCCGAGCACAAGCGCGGGCTGCTAATCGACCCCAGTCCCCGTCTCGTCGTCTTCGGCTTCGATGACGACCAGAAGAAGGGCGCCTGGGCAGCCCACAAAGCGCGGTTAGAGCAGGAAGGCGTGCGCGTGTATGCCGTTGGCAACCCGCTCGCGTCCAAGTCGCCGGCAGCCTTCCGCCGCCCGGATGACATTCCCCTTGCTTCGGCCGACAAGCTCGCGGCGGTGCAGGCCGATGCCATGGATGTAAAGAACACGCCCGCTTCTCCGAAGCGCTCAACAAACACGGCAAGCACGAGCGCATCGGTGACATCTACGAACGAGCCCACTCAGCAGGCCACTAACCAGCAAGAGGACGAGCCTGCCGCCCTAATCCCGCTGCCACCTGGCGGACCCAACGCGGTGTGCTTGTTCTTCACGCCCACGATCAAGGGCAGCATCCACCCGGTCTACCTCTGCAATCCCGGCCCGAACGCCATCACCGAGCTGACCGTCACTACCGGCTCGCCGAGCGAGCCCGAGATGGCGCCCTTCGTCACGAAGGTGCCAGGGGACGGTATCCTGCCGCCCGGCCACGCTCTGCTGATCGAACACTACGGCCTGTTCTGGGACGGCGACGTGCTGTTTGCCTTCGAGCTCTGCTTCATCGACGGCTCGGGCCACAAGCAGGCCCGCCGCACCATCATCGATAAGGGCGGGCCAAAGGCCGCGTGGGTGAAACTCTACTGAATCCACGAATGCCCCAAATGTCCGCGCCCGGCCAGTGCGGTGTCACCCCTTACCCTCGGCAACCTTTTCGAGCTTCAGGGCCGGGATCTTTCTGAGTTCCCGGTCCAGCGCCGTCATTTCATATTCTCCATAGCTGTCAGCGACGTTCTTCCGGCTGTGGCCGGTAATGGCGTTGACGATGTCCGGAGCCAGCCCGTACCGCCGGCCCAGCGTCTTCAGCCGATGACGCCAGGAATGGTTTGGTGCCAGACGAGTGTCCTCAAGACCGAGCGAGCGCACCCAGCGACCCACAACCTTGGTGCCGTTGCCGCCTCGGCTACCGAAGCGGTTCGGTGGCAAGCCCGGGAAGAGCGGGCCTTTCCCGACCTTCTCGACATACTTCAGGAAGCCACTGTCGATCACGGCTGGGTGGATTGGCACGGCCCGTTCCGAGCCACGTGTTTTGAGTGAGCCCGCGTCGGGATCGAACTTCAGGCACCAGATACCGTCTGCCTGAAAAACGTCTTCCCTGCGCAGCTGGGAGACTTCCGCAACACGGGCACCGGAATAGGCGCAAAGCCACGGGATCCACCGCCGGACGGGATCAGTCTCCTCCAGAGCCGCACGAAGGACGATTGCCGCCTCCTCGTCCGTGAAGCTGCGCTTCAGGTCGGCGGCCTTGGCTTTCACGTCCATCGTGATCCGCTCGGCCGGATTGGAGGCCAGCTTCCGATTGTCGACGCCCCAGCGGAAGATTGCCCGCACGGCGCCGATTTTGGCGTCCCGGATCGTCTTGGGCCGCAGCCCCGCCTCAAGTTGTGCCGCCTTCCAGGAGATCAGGTCGTCGGGTGTGACGCGCGCGGCATCGTCGTGGCCGACAAAGGCCTTAAACTGCTTGAGCACGCGCTCCCATTCGTACTTCGTCTTCTCCGCAGGCTGCTTCTCCTTCACCCAGCCTTTGAACAACTCATCGAATGAGACCGATGCCTGGACGCCATTGACCCTTGTCGAATGGAGCAGCGGCGGAGTGGCCGGAACAAGCGAAGGAGATGGCTCGGCAAACAGCCCTTTGGCCATGTCCTGAAGAACGAGGCTTGCTCGTTGTACGGCTGACGCGATCGCACGAGCGATCCTTCGCCGCCCGGTCTCGTCGACGACCAAGCCCTTGCAGCGGATCAGCCCATCCGCCTGCTCCGCACACCAGTGCTGCATGCCTGACACCTTCAGCGTGTCATCGTCATACGGGAACGGGTTCGCCGGATCGAACGGTGGGACAGCCCACAGCCTGTCGAAGAGGTCGGTACGCCAGAGACGTTGCTCGGTTGGGTTCTCGTGGTGTTGAGCGATCCACCAGTCATGGAGGCCCGCGACAAGCTCGTGAGCCTCGCGTTCGCTAACCGTCTGCGGACCAGCACGCAGGTTTGACCACTGCGTTTCGACAGCGATCAGGGCTTCCGCATGCCGACGCTTGGCCTCGCTCGGATCCTTTGTCTTGAGGCTCTGCTTCTCTTCCAGCTTGCCCAAAACGGGACGCAAGTCGTCGGGAACGCGCTTGCGCAGCCAATAGACGCCGGTTTTCGGATGCTTCCAGGGACGCGACATCGAAAGCGCCATGTGTACCACCTTTGTGTACCACCAAGGCAGCCGCAAGTCGATGTTTTTGCTGAAACTTCTCAGAAATCAGGCACTTGGAGAGTGCCTGGTGCCCAGAAGAGGACTCGAACCTCCACTCCTTGCGGAACACGGACCTGAACCGTGCGCGTCTACCAATTCCGCCATCTGGGCAGGCCACGCCGATTTATGCGGCGCACGGGCCGGTGTCAACGCGACCGGCGCAGGAAAACGCGGACCGGCCCGAACGGCCCGGTGGCCGCCGCCGTGCGGCTCGGCTTCGACAGGCTCAGCCGGCCAGGACCTCCTTGGAGGCCACCGTCGAGTCGGCGTTGAGGCGGTAGACGATCGGCACGCCGGTGGCGAGTTCCAACGCCACGATCTCCTCGCCGCTTGCGCCCTCGAGCGCCATGATGAGCGCCCGCAAGCTGTTGCCGTGCGCGGCCACGAGCACGGTTCCCCCGCGCAGCACATGCGGCTGCATCACGTGGAGGTAATAGGGCCACACCCGCGCGCCGGTGTCCTTGAGGCTTTCGCCGCCCGGCGGGCGCACGTCGTAGGAACGCCGCCACACATGCACCTGTTCCTCGCCCCACTTCTTGCGGGCATCGTCCTTGTTGAGGCCCGCAAGCTCCCCATAGTCCCGCTCGTTCAGCGCCTGGTCGGCCACCGTCTCGAGATTGCCCTGGTTAAGCTCGTCCAGGATGATGCGGCAGGTGTGCTGCGCACGCTTGAGCGCGGACGTGAACGCGATGTCGAAGGAGAGCCCCCGCTCCTTGAGGCGGCGGGCGCCGGCGAGCGCCTCGGCGCGGCCGGTTTCGGTCAGCTCCACGTCGCGCCAGCCCGTGAACAGGTTTTTCAGGTTCCACTCGCTTTGCCCGTGGCGGACCAGCACCAAACTTCCCGACATCGTCCCTCCAGATTGGTTCAGCTCAGCCCCAGCACGTCGAGCATGGAATAAAGACCGGGTTTCTGGTCCCGCGCCCAGAGCGCCGCGCGAATGGCGCCGCGCGCAAAAATGGCGCGGTCATCGGCCTGGTGCGAAAGCGTGATGCGCTCGCCCGCGCCGGCGAGCATCACGGAATGGTCGCCCACCACCGAGCCGCCGCGAAGGGTGGCGAAGCCGATGGCCCCTTGCGGCCGTGGTCCAGTGTGACCGTCTCGCGCGCGAACACTGTTCTCGCCCAATGCGATCCCCCGGCCTCCCGCCGCCGCCTCGCCCAGGAGCAGCGCCGTGCCCGACGGCGCGTCCACCTTGTGGCGGTGGTGCATCTCCAGGATCTCGATGTCGAAGTCCTCGGCCGGCAAGGCGCGGGCCGCCTGGCGCACCAGCCCTGCGAGCAGGTTCACGCCGAGGCTCATATTGCCTGATTTCACGATGGGCGCGTGCCGCGCGGCCGCCCGGATCTTCGCTTCGTCCTCGGCGGAAAGCCCCGTGGTGCCGATCACATGGGCGATGGCCGCCTGCGCGGCATAACCCGCGAAGCTCGTCGTGGAGGCCGGGCTCGTGAAGTCGAGCACGCCCTCGGCCACGGCGAAGGCGGGCAGGGGATCGTCGGTGACGGGCACGCCGAGGGTGCCGGTCCCGGCATGCTCGCCCGCGTCGCGCCCGAGCGCCGCGCTGCCTTCGCGCTCCACCGCGCCGGATAGGACCGCGCCGGGCGTTTCCGCGATCACCCGCAGCAGCGCCTGGCCCATGCGGCCCGCCGCGCCCACTACCACGAGCCGCATGGGGGCGGTCATGCGATGCTCCTGAGCTTTTCCGCCGCCTCGCCGGATGAAGCGTCGGCGGCTGGTGGCGGCCGGCTCGCGCGGTCGTCGACCAGGCCCAGCGCGCGGGTGTTCTGGAGCCGGTGGAAGCGGGCATAGAGGCTGAGCGGATCGGCAAGCAGCGTGCCGTGCGTCCCTTCTTCCACGACCTGCCCCTCCTCCAGAACCACGATCTTGTCGGCGCCCACCACGGTGGACAGGCGGTGGGCGATCACGATCGTGGTGCGCCCGTTCATCGCCTCGGCGAGCGCGGCCTGCACGCGCGCCTCCGATTCGTTGTCAAGCGCCGACGTCGCCTCGTCCAAGAGCAGGATGGGGGCGTCGCGCACCAGCGCGCGGGCGATCGACAGGCGCTGGCGCTGGCCGCCCGAAAGCGTCGCGCCATTCTCGCCCAAGGGCGTGTCGTAGCCCTGGGGCAGCCGCTCGATGAAGTCATGCGCATGGGCGAGTTTCGCCGCCGCCTCGACCTCGGCGTCCGTGGCCGAGGGTTTTCCGTAGCGGATATTGTCGCGCAAGCTTCCCTCGAACAGGTAGGGGGCCTGGGACACATAGGCGATGGCCTGGCGCAAGCTACGCTTGGTGACGCCGGAAATGTCCTGCCCGTCCACGAGGATGCGCCCGCCGTCGAGGTCGTAAAAACGTTCGAGCAGCGCCACCAGCGTGGTCTTTCCCGCGCCCGACGTCCCCACCAGCGCCGTGGTTCGGCCGGCCTCCGCCACGAAGGACACCTCCCGCAGAACCGAGCGCTCCGGCGCATAGCCGAAGGAGACATTTTCGAAGCGGACCTCGCCGCGCGCCACCTGAAGCGGCGGCGCGTCCGGCCGGTCCTCCTGGCGCGGCGGGGTGTCGAGGATCTCGTAGATCATGCGGGCGTTGACGAGCGCGCGCTCGAGCGTCACCTGCACGCGGGCGAGCCGGCGGGCCGGGTCGTAGGCGAGCAGGAGCGCGGTGATGAAGGCGAACACCGCGCCCGGCATCACGCCTTGGGCGTTGGCCCTCCAGCCGGCATAGGCGATCACGCTCGCCACGGCGAGGCCCGCCAGGATCTCGGTGATCGGCGTCAGCCGCTCGGACACGGCGGCGATCTTGTTGTTGCGCCCCTCGGCCCTAGCGATCAGCCCGCCCTGCTTCTGGCCGAGCTCGTCCTCCATGGTGAAGGCCTTCACCACGGAGATGCCCTGCGTGGCCTCCTGCATGGCGCCGATCAGCCGTGAATTGATCTCCACCGCCTCGCGCGTCACGCGCCTGAGCCGCTTCACGAGATAGTTGACGGCGAAGATCAAAGGCGGGCCGATCAGGAAGGCGGCGACCGAGAGCACCGGGTCCTGCAGCACCATCACCGACACCAGCGCCACCAGCGACACCGCGTCCCGCGCGACCGCGACCAGCGTGGTGTTGAGAAGGTCGCGGATGCCGCTGACATTGGCGTTCACGCGCGCGGCCAACTGGCCGGAGCGGTGTTCCGCGTAGAAGTCGAGCCCGAGCCGCATCAGATGGTCGAACAGGCGGCGCTGGTAGCGCGCGACGAGGTTGTTGCCGACCCGCGCCAGCGTCACCGCCTGTCCGTAAGAGGCGAGCCCGCGCACGAGGAATGCGCCGAACACGGCGAGCGAGAGCATCATGATCAGGTCGCTGCGGCCCTGGTAGAAGATCGCGTCCACCACGTCGCGCATGATCCAGGCGACAAAGGCCGTGGAGCCGGCGATGGCGACCAGGCACAGGGCAGCGAAGGCGTATTGCCAGACATAGTCGCGGCCGTTCTCGGCGAGCACGCGGCGGATCACGGCGACGATCTCGCCGGGCTCGGGCGGCCTTTTTTGCTTCTTGGATCTCAACCTGACCAAGCCGAACCTGTTTCCCGCGTGCTGGAGCCTCGCCGACATTTCCGAAGCGGCAAGCGCGGCGCTTCTCTTAAGGCTTTCGCACCCAAACGGGAACCGGGTTTCTCAACGCCCCGTCCTTACATGGTCCAGCGTCGTCCGCCCGTCTCCACCCCGAAGGCGTGAGGAGCCGCCGCGTAGGCCGCGAGCCCGATCAAGGCCGCCAGCGGGTGGGTGACCACCGAGACGGGCATGGCGCGCATCAACTCGCGATGCGGCGCCTTGTCCTCGAAAGCCTCCCGGAAGAGGGGCCGGTTCAGCAACGGCACGATCTTCTGGGCGATGCCGCCCGAAAGATAGACGCCGCCCGTGCTCTTGAAGACCAGCGCCACGTCGCCCGCCACCCGGCCCAGGCAGGCCGCGAAGATGTCGAGCGTCTCCACCGCGGTTCTGTCGGAGCCGTCGAGCGCGCGGGCGGTGACTTGGGGCGGCTCCACGGGCTCGGGCGCCGCCCCGTCGGCCCTGGCGATCGCGCCGTAAAGGTTGACGAGCCCCCGGCCGCTGAGGATCTGCTCGCCCGAGATGCGGCCCTCGATGGTTTCGAGATGGCGGAACACGTCGAACTCGCGCGGCGTGCGGGGGCCGAGGTCGATATGCCCGCCCTCGCCGGGCACGGGGATCCACCGCCCGCCCGAGCGGATGAGGCCCGCGACGCCCAGCCCCGTGCCGGGGCCGAGCACGACGCGCGCGCCGCCCGTTTCGCTTTCGCCGCCGCCGATGGGCGCGAGGTGCTCCGGCTCCAGCGAGGCGACGGCCAGCGCCTGCGCCTCGAAATCGTTGAGCAGCGCGATGTCCTGCAATCCCAGACCTTCGAGCATGCCGCGCGGCCTGACCACCCAGTGGCTGTTGGTGAGGGGGATCTCGTCGCCCTCCACCGGGCCCGCCACGGCGAGGATCGCGCTCTTGGGTTGCGCTGCGCGGCCTGCGGCGAGAACGGAACGGATCGCCGCGTCGATGTCGGGGAAATCGGCCGTCTTGACGATGCGGACCTCGCCCGGCGGCCGGTCCGGCGCTTTCATCACCTGGAAACGCGCATTCGTGCCGCCGATGTCCCCGATCAGCACGGGAAAGTCGTAGGCCCGGTTCTCTCGCCCGCCATCTTCCGCCATGCCCGTCCCATCCGGCCCTGCGATCCTCAGGCTTCCTAGAGCGGCGGCGGCCAAAAAACAAACGGGCGCGGGCGTGACCCGGCGAGCGGCCGCGCCGCCCTCCCGCGCGTCAGGGCCGGGGGAACGGCACCGGCGCTTGCTCCGGTGTAGGCAGGAAGCCGAGCGGGTTGGCAGGCGTTTCAGCAGCCGCGGCGGCGATGGCTCGCGTCGCCCCGATCGTGACGGCGGCCTCGGATTCTGGCGCGGGCGCGGCCAGCACCGCGCGGCAGGCGGCGGGCAGGCTCTTCATGGTCATGACGTCGCGCGCCTTGGGGGCGTCCGGGTTCTCGTTCGGCCGCCACGGCTCTTCGGTGAACCACCAGGCAAGCGGCTCGCCGCAGCCGTCGCCCGCCGCCACCTCGGCCTGCCCCTTGCAGCCTTCCGAACCCGGCTGGCAGCCGATGCGGACATGGAAATGCGCGTCATGCCCCCAGAAGGGCCGGATCTTGCCGAGCCAGGAGCGGTCCGACTTCACCGTTTCGCAGAGCTTCTTCTTGATGCCGGGATGTACCAGGATGCGCTCCACCTCCGGATAGGACGCCGCGCGCTTCAAGAGCCGCATATGCGCGTCCGTCCAGTGCCGCTCGTCCACGGTGAGCGTGCCGTCGCGGATCATGGAGGCCGCCGGCATGTTCTCGCGCTCCTGCGCAGAGAGCCGCTGGTCGGGCATGGGCGTCAACCAGATGTCGGCGTCGAGGCCGATCTGGTGCGAGGCGTGGCCCGTGAGCATCGGGCCGCCGCGCGGCTGGGAGATGTCGCCGAGCAGCAGGCCCGGCCAGCCGTCGGCGACGGACGCCTGCGCCAGCTTCTCGATCAGGCGGATCATGGCCGGGTGGCCCCAGCGCCGGTTGCGGCTCAATCGCATGGCCTGCCAGGTCGGACCGTCGGTGGCGATGGCGACGCCGCCCGATAGGCAGCCCTTGGAATAAAAGCCGAAGCTCTTCGGAGCCGTCGCCGCCGGCAGCTTCTGGGCGCCGAACAGGTCTTTCGCCAGCGGCTCGGCCTGGGCCGCGCCGCCCATGAGGCCAAA
This sequence comes from Mesorhizobium sp., assembly GCA_035998495.1. Taxonomy (GTDB): domain Bacteria; phylum Pseudomonadota; class Alphaproteobacteria; order Rhizobiales; family Rhizobiaceae; genus Mesorhizobium_B. The sequence goes on along the minus strand of DASYHP010000033.1, from coordinate 48,740 downwards.
GGCCAGAAGAGCTGCGAAGAAGCGGGACAGGCGGCGCATGAAATGAACTCCGGGATGCGTCAGCCTCCGCCAGGGTGGTTGACGGAAGCTTAACGGGCGATGCGCCGCGAGAGCGCCGAAAGCATGGCGAAGCCATGCCGCGCCCGTTCGATCACCCCGACGTGATCGGGCTCCTGCGGTCGGCCTCGCTCCCCCGCCAGCCAGCCGAGCGCCACATGGCCGTCAGCGCCGCCCGGTGGTCGGGAAAGCGGAAGCGGTAGCCGCTCCCTTTCAGCTTGGCGTTGGAGACGCGCTTGTTCTCGCCGTAGAAGGAGCGCTGCATGGGCGTGAGCTCGGCCGTCTCGAAGGGGATTTCGGGTGGCGGTGGAACGCCCATGAGTTCGGCCGCGAACGTCACCACGTCCTGGGGCGGGGCGGGACGATCGTCGGAAACGTTGAACGCGCCGCCTGCCTCCATGCCCATCAGATGCCACAACCCGCCCGCGATGTCCTCGGCATGGATGCGGTTGAACACTTGGCCGGGCTTGACCAGCCGCTTGGCCGTTCCGCGTTCGAGGTTCACGAACGCGTTGCGCCCCGGTCCATAGATGCCGGAAAGGCGGAGAATGGCCACCGGCACGCCTTTGCGCGCGCCGAGCGCCAGCCACGCGGATTCCGCCACGACCCGGTTCTTCGAGCGCCGTGAGACGGGCCTGAGTTCGGCCTCCTCGTCGATCCACGCGCCGTCGTGGTCGCCATAAACGCCCACGGTGGAGAGATAGCCGATCCAGCGCAGGTTTTTCGCCGCCGCGATCTCCGCGCCAAACCTGTTGAGCGCGGGGTCGCCGTCATCGTCCGGCGCGGCGGAGACCATGAGATGGGTCGCGGCCCCGAGCGCCGCCTTGAGCTCAGGGGAGGGCGGCCCGCCCGCCCAGACCAGGGGAGCGATGCCGGCCTCCCGCAGCAGGTTGAACTTTTCTTCGCCGCGCGTGGTACCCTGGATCGAGCCGGAAAAACCATCCGGCCGGGCGCGGGAAAAGGCCTGCGCGGAATAGCCGGCTCCAAGGATGAGGATGTCTTGCGTCATCCCGCCTTCCGCCAGTCCCCCGCAGGCGCGGAAAGCGCCGCCCGCCACTCCTCCAAAACCTTGACGTCTCCTTCGGCTGTCATCGCCCCGGCCGCGAGCGCCGCAAATTTGGTCGAGGCCAGCAACCGCGACAAGGCCCACACGGCCGCACCCCGCACCAGCGGCGAGGCGTCATCCAGAAGCCTTCGGCAGGGCTCGACCAGCGCCGGGTCGCCGGCGTTTCCGGCGGCGTAAAGCACGTTGCGCAGGAAACGGTCGCGACCGATGCGCTTCACCGGCGAGCCGGAGAAGAGCGCGCGGAAGCCCGCATCGTCCAGCGCGAGCAGATCCGCCAGCCTTGGCGACTTGAGTTCCTCGCGCGCATGGAACTTGGCCTCGGCGGCCGTTCGGGAAAATTTGTTCCAGGGGCATGCCGCCAGGCAGTCGTCGCAGCCATAGATGCGGTTGCCGAGCTTCTCCCGGAACTTATGGTCCACCGGGCCTTTGTGCTCGATCGTCAGATAAGAGATGCAGCGCCGCGCATCCAACTGGAACGGCGCGGGAAAAGCGTCGGTCGGGCAGGCGTTGAGGCAGGCCCGGCAAGAGCCGCAGCGCTCGGCAGCCGGGGTGTCCGGCTCGAGCTCGGCATCCGTGAAGATCGTGCCCAAGAAGAGCCAGGAGCCGAACTCGCGGCTCAACAGGTTGGTGTGCTTGCCCTGCCAGCCGAGCCCCGCCGCTTCCGCCAGGGGCTTCTCCATGACCGGCGCGGTGTCCACGAACACTTTCACCTCAGCGCCCGAACGGGCGGAAAAGTTCTGGGCGACCTGCTTGAGCTTGCCCTTCACCACATCGTGGTAGTCACGGTTTCTCGCGTAAACCGAAAGATAGCCAAAGTCCGCCCGCTCAAGCTCAGGGCGCGGGTCGATCTCCGGCCCGTAATTCATGGCGAGCACGACCACCGAGCGCACCTCGGGCCATAGCGCCTTCGGGCTCGAGCGGCGGTCAAGCGTCTCGGCCATCCAGTCCATGCCGCCGTGCCGCCCGGCGGCGACGAACTCTTTCAGCCGTTCGGCCGCGAGCGGAACCGCGTCGGGGCTCGTGACGGCCACGGCGTCGAAACCGGCCTTTCGCGCCTCACGTTCGAACAGCGCCCTGAGCTTCGCAGGGTTTTCGGCGGCGGAAGGGCGCGCCTTCTCAGAAATCGAGGTTCGCATAATGGGAAGCGGGGACGAGCCCCCGCACGCGGTCGGAAAGCAGCGGGCGGAAGGAGGGCCGCGACTTGATCCGCGAATACCAGTCGCGCACGGCGTCATACTCGCGCCAGGGCACTTCGCCGAGATAATCCAGCACGGAAAGCGACGCGGCCGCCGCCAGGTCGGCATAGCTCAGGCGGTCGCCGGCCAGCCAGTCGCGCGTGCCCGCCAGCCAGTTCACATATTTGAGGTGCTGGCGGATGTTCGCGCGCGCGGCGCGGATCGCGCCCGAATCGGGCGAGGCGGCCTCGGGCATCTGCGGCTTGAGCACCCGCTCGCGCACGAGATGGCGCGTCACCTCGCTTTCCGTCTTGTCCAGGAACCATTCGGCCAGCCGCCGGATCTCCGCCCGCGCGATCGGGTCTTCGGCCAAAAGCCTGCGGTCGCGCTTCAACGCCCCGCGCGTCTCGTCGAGATATTCGGCGATCGGATAAGCGCCCACGACGGGCGTGTCGCCCTCGGCGAGCAGCACGGGCAGGGTGCCCGCCGCGTTGAGCTGCAAAAACTCCTTGCGCCGCGCCCAGGGCTTTTCCTCGATCAGCGCCAGCTCCTCGCCATACTCGCCGAAGGCGAGGCGGATGAAGCGGCAGGACGCGAACATCGGGTGGTGGAAAAGGGTCAGCATGATTCCCGGATGGAATGGGGTCGACAAGCCGGCAGCCTTGGCCGGTCCCGCTTCGATTTCGGCCGTGGCTCTATGACGAAGCACTGCCCATGAGGGCGCGTGTCCTATATGGGGCGCGTGGTGCGCTGACAAGCGAGCGCCGATTCCCGCCACTTCTTCTGGGACCTCCTCATGGCCAACCAGACCATCGCCGAGGCGCTCGCCCTCGGCCTGCTCGAAGGACTGACCGAGTTCATCCCGGTCTCCTCCACCGGCCACATCCTGCTCGCCGGCCACTTCATGGGCTTCGAATCGACGGGAAAGGTGTTCGAGGTGGTGATCCAGTTGGGCGCGATCCTCGCCGTGCTCAGCGTCTATGCCGTCCGCCTCTGGGCCATCGCACGCGACCTGCCCCGCCGGGACGAGGAAGGTTTTTTCGCGCGTCGCTTCGTGATGGGCATCTTGCTGGCCTTCCTGCCCGCCGCGGTGCTCGGCGTGCTTCTGCACGGCTTCATCAAGACGGTGCTGTTCGAGACGCCCGCGCTGATCTGCGCCACGCTGATCCTCGGCGGGATCGTGCTCCTCTTCGTGGACCGCATGGCCGTCCAGCCGCGCTACCGCAGCGTGATGGAGTTCCCGCTCCTGACCAGCCTCGGCATCGGCCTGTTCCAGTGCCTGGCGCTGGTCCCCGGCACGTCGCGCTCGGGCGCGACCGTCGTGGGCGCGCTGCTGCTCGGCGCGGACAAGCGCTCGGCCGCCGAGTTCTCCTTTTTTCTCGCCATGCCCACCATGGCAGGCGCCTTCGCCTATGACCTCTTCAAGAACCGCGACCTGCTTTCGGCCGACGATTTCCTGGTGATCGCGGTGGGCTTCGCGGCCGCCTTCGTGGCGGCCGTGATCGTGGTGCGCAAACTGCTGGACTACGTGTCGCGCCACGGCTTCGCGCTGTTCGCCTGGTGGCGGATCGTCGTCGGCGCGGTGGGCTTTTTGGGGCTCATGGTGTGGGGGTGAGCGGTTGAAATTTGCCGGCCGACCATATTAATGTAGATACGCTTTACCGTGAAAATCAACCTGGGATGAACCAAAGCGGCTGGCGAATTTGGAGAAGCATGGGCTCGATTTTGCCTCGCTTCGACATGAGTTCTTCTTGGGCGCCGTGATCATTCCGGCACGGCACGGCCGTCTGAAGGCTATGGGCCAAAGCTCCTTCGGACTCTTGTCGGTGGTTTTCGCGCCGCTTGGCTCGGAGGGACTTGCCGTGATCTCCATGCGTTCGGCGAGCAAACGTGAGAAGGAGCTTCTGCGATGACGGCCGATCCGAAGCGACAAACCGAGTTCCAGGAAGGGCGGGGTTACGCGCGGGGGGATTGGGACGCCGTTTCCGACAATCCTGAACTGACCCAGGAAGAGATGGCGCAAGCCAGGCCCTTTGCCGAGGTCTTTCCGGAGTGGGCAGACCAGATACGCAAGGCAGGGAGACCTCGACTGGAGCGTCCAAAAAAGCTCGTCTCGCTTCGCCTCGACCCCGACGTGATCGAAAAGTTCAAGGCGACGGGCCGCGGCTGGCAGTCCCGCATCAACGAGGTGCTGAAAGCCGCGAAGCTGTAGGCGCCTCAGCAGAGGCGCGCAGCCTCACACCTCCTTGCGGTTGGCGAACTGGCCGCCGACGCGAAAATGCCAGAGATAGGTGGGCAGAAGCGCTGCCACCGACTGGGGCTCGACGCCCAGGCCTGCAAGCGTCCGGCCCTCGGCCCTGGCCGCCTCCGACACCACGTTGTCGGTCTTCAGCAACTCCACCTGGTCGCGGGTGATCGGTGCGAAGGGCACCCGGTTGCCGATCGAGCCCAGGATTTCGGCGATGCCCCAGGGGATGGGCAGGAGCAGCCGGCGGCGGCCGACCACGTCCAGCATCCGTTCGAGGCACTGGCGGAAGGTCAGGACCTCGGGTCCGCCGAGCTCGTAAATCCGGCCGCGGTCGAGCGTGCCGTCCACCGCGCGCGCGACCGCCTCGGCCACGTCGCCGACATAGACCGGCTGGAAGCGCGTCCTCCCGCCGCCGATCAGCGGCAGGGCGGGCGAAAAGCGCGCCATCTCGGCGAAGCGGTTGAAGAAGCTGTCCTCGGGGCCGAAGACGACCGAGGGCCGGAGCACGGTGGCGTCGGGCGCGGCCGCGAACACGGCCTGTTCGCCCAGCGCCTTCGAGCGCGCGTAAACGGAACGCGATTGGGGGTCCGCGCCGAGCGCCGACAGATGGGTCACGCCGATGCCGGCCTCCCGCGCGGCCTTTGCCACCGCGCCGGCCCCTTCCGCATGCACCGCTTCGAAGGTCTGCCTGCCGCCTTCAGCCAGGATGCCTGCAAGGTTCACGACGTGATCGACGCCGGCCATCGCGCGCGTGAGCGAGGCGGGCACGCGGAGATTGGCCTGGACATGCACGACCTGGCCCATGTTCCCGATGGGCTGGAGATAGGTCGCAAGCTCCCGTTCGCGGCCGGCCGCGCGGATATAGTAGCCGCGCTTGGCGAGCGCTCGCACCACATGGCGGCCCACGAAGCCCGACGCACCGAACACGGTCACGAGCTTCGGGGTTTCGGTGATGACGGTCATGGGCGGCGAAGCTCCGGAGTCGGAATCGGCTCCGGTTCTAGTGCGGCGGAAAGAAAAGGGAAATGCGTCAACGCCGCGCTATGCTCAAGCGGCGGCGATCTTGTCGATCAACGCGCGCGACACGAAAAGACCCTCGCGCTCAGCCCTGGCCAGCGCTTCGGCCCGCCGGCGGCCCGGCACATGGACGCCCAAGGCGTCCAGCCGCTCGGCCTGCGCCTTCATGCGCGCGGTGAAATCGGGGTCGAGCAGAGCGGGTGCGAGCGCCAGCACGAACAGGCCCGTGCCGGGGCAGTCTTCGCCGGACGAGAAGGAGGGCGCGTCGAGCGACCAGTTGGCTCCCGATAGGCCGGCCGCCAGAACCTCGACCATCAGCGCGATGTTGGCGCCGCGTGGCCCCCCAAAGGCGAGGAGCGCGCCCTTGACCGCCGCTCGCGCGTCCGCCGTGGGTTCGCCGTCGACGTCGATCGCCCAGCCCTCGGGCAGCGTCTCGCCGCAGGCGGCCATCTCGCGCAGCTTCACGAAGGCGAGCGGGCTTGAGGACTGGTCGAACAGAAGCGGCGGACCGCCCTCGAGAGGGGCGGCGAAGCTCAACGGGTTGGTGCAATAGATCGACTGTTTCGCACCTGGCACGGCCAGAAGCGCCGGCCCGTTGGTGGCGGCCAGCGCGACCAGATCATGTTCCGCCAGCCGCGCGGCAAAATAGCCCAGCGCCCCGCAGGTAAACGCGTTCTTCTGGCTGAACAGGGCAAGGCCGAGAGTCTTCGCCGCGGCGGCGAGGTCGCCCAAGGCGCGTTCGAAGCCGAGATGGGCCGAGCCGCCGCCGGCATCCGACAGGAATAGCGCCGGCGCGGGCCGTTCGAGCTTTGGCTCCGCCTGGCCCTTGAGCCGTCCGGCCCGGATCGCGTCGAGATAATCGAGCAGATGGGCGAGGCCGACCGATGCGTTGCCTTCCGCCTCGGCCGCCGCCACCGAGCGCGCCAGCGCCTCGGCCTGGGGCCGCGACGCCCCGGCGCGCATGGCGGCCTCCCGGCACAGCGTTTCCGCCTCGTCGAGCGCAAGCCTGACCGTCGGCGCCCTTTCCACCCCGGTCAGCCCAGCCGGTTGGGCAGCCGGTTCTCCAGCCTTCGGAACGCGAGCACGATAAGGCCGGTGATCACGAGATAGACCAGCGCGAGCAGGAGCAGCGGCGCATAGGTGATGTAGGTTTCCCGTTGCACGCGGCTCGCGGCGGCGTAAAGGTCGATCACCGTGATCGTCGCCACGAGCGGCGTCGCCTTGAGCTGGAGCACGGTCTCACCGGCCAGCGTGGGCAGGGCGCGGTGCACGGCCTGGGGAAGCCAGATGCGGCGGAACGCCGTCCAGCGCCGCATGCCGAACGCGCGGGCCGCTTCCAACTGCCCGCGCGGCACACCGGTGAAGGCCCCGCGCATCACCTCGCCCTCATAGCCCGCGAAGGAGAGCGTCAGCGCCAGCACCGCGTAGGGCCAGGCCTGGCGCAGATAGGGCCAGAGCTCGGACTGCCGGATCCAGGGATATTGCGGAAAGAGCGAGCCCAGCCCGTAATAAAGGAGCCAGAGCTGGAGCAGGAGCGGCGTGCCACGGATCACCGTGCAGAAGGCGCGGGCGGGCGCGGCCAGCCACCACGGCCCCGCCGCCTGCGCGAGCCCCAGCGGCACGGCGAAGAGCGAGCCGAGCAGGACGGTGACGGCGAGAATCCAGATCGTGCGCCAAAGCCCCTCGGCGAAGAGCGGCAGGTAATCGGGGATCCAGTCCCAGCGCATCCCCCAGGCCGCCCATGCCACGAGGCCGAGCCCGGCCAGGATGAGCCCGATGCGGTGCGGCTTGAGCCACGGCTCCTTCCGCGCCTCGCGGGCCGGCTGCTCGCCGGTGAGCCCGAGATTGTCGAGGGCCTGCGTCATGCCGTCACCGCCGGCATGCCGCGGCGCGACCAGCGCTCGACGCGTCCGATCACCGCGTTGGAGAACAGCGTCACCGTGAGGTAGAGCGCGCCGGCCGCCATGAAGAAGGTGAAATAGGCCTTGGTCGTGCCCGCCGCCTGGCGGGTGGCCAGCGTCAGCTCGTTGAAGCCCACCACGGCGAGCAGCGCGGTGTCCTTGGTGGCGAGCAGCCACAGATTGGCAAGGCCGGGGATGGCGTAGGGCAGCATGGCGGGCAGCGTCACCCGGCGCAGGAGCAGGCCAGGGGACATGCCATAGGCGCGGCCGGCCTCGATCTGGCCCTGCGGCACGGCCAGGATCGCGCCGCGCAGCACTTCGGTGGAATAGGCGCCCTGCACCACGCCCAACACGACGATGCCCGCCACGAGGCCGTTGATGTCCACCGTGCCGTAGCCGAGCGCGCCGGCCGCGCGGTTCAAGAGGTCCGTGCCGGCATAGTAGATGATCAGGATCAGGATCAGCTCAGGCACCGCGCGCACGACCGTTGTATAGACTTCGAGCAGGTCGCGCAGGATTGGCCCGCCATAGAGCTTGCTGTAAGCGCCGAACGTGCCGATCGCGAGGCCCATCGCGAAGGCGCCGAGCGCGATCTGCAGCGAGGCCAGAAGGCCGCGCAGGAGGTTGCCGCCCCAGCCCGGCGGCTCCAGCGCGAGCAGGTTCAGCGTGCCGAGGGCGGAGAGATAGGTCTCAGACAGCGCAGTTCTCTTCGCAGGAGAGCCGTGCGCCGCCCCTCATCCGGCTCCTGAGCCGGCCGAAAGACGCCACCTTCTCCCCGCGAGCGGGGGAGAAGGACAAGCGGCGACGCTGCGGCCAGCCCTCCTCTCCCCGTCCTGAGCTTGTCGAAGGAACGGAGAGAGGAGGCCGGCACGCAGGTGAGGGGCAGAGCCGGCGGTTAAGTGGGTTGCTCACCCCCCATAGATGTCGAAGTCGAAATACTTCTTGGTGATCTCGTCATACTTGCCGTTGGTGCGGATGGCCTGGATGGCGGCGTTGAGCTTCTCCTTGAGCTCGGTGTCCTCCTGGCGCAGGCCGATGCCCACGCCGGGCCCGAGCACCTCCACGTCCTCTTCCACCATGCCCTTGATCTCGCAGCACTGGCCGGCATCCGACTTCACGAAGGCGTCGAGTGCGATGGAATCCGCCTGCACGGCATCGAGCCGGCCGGCGGCGAGGTCCTGGTTGGCCTCGTCCTGGGTCTGGTATTCCTTGATCTCGGCGGCCGTGTCGCCGAAATGCTTCCTGGCATAGGCCGCATGCGTGGTGGCGGTCTGCACCCCCAGCACCTTGCCCGAAAGCCCTTCGGGCGTCGCCTCGAACTCCGCGTCCTTCGGCCCGATGATGGCGGTCGGCGTGTTGTAGTATTTGTCCGTGAAGGCGATGGTCTTCTCGCGCTCGGGCGTGATCGACATCGAGCCCACGATCATGTCGATCTTCTGCGATGTCAGCGCGGGGATGATGCCGTCCCAGGCGACTGGCGTGATCACGCAGTTGAGCTTGGCTTCCGCGCAGACGGCTTCGGCGAACTCCACTTCCCAGCCTACCCATTGGCCGGAGGCCTCTTGCGAGGTGAAGGGCGGATAGGGCTCGGCGGCGAAGCCGACCTTGACCTCCTGCATGTCCTGCGCGCTCGCGCCGCTCAAGCCCGCCAACGCGAACAGCGCGCCGGCCGTAAAAACCTTCCAGTTCTTCATTCTTCTTCTCCCATTCTGGCCCCGGCTGTCCCGCCGGGGCATTGCTTCAACCGACATTGCGGATGAACTGCTTGAGGCGCTCGGACCGCGGATCGCCGAAGATGGCCTCGGGCGGCCCTTCCTCCTCCACCTGGCCGTCGGCCAGAAACACCACATGGCCCGCGACCTCGCGGGCGAATTTCATCTCATGCGTGACGAGCACCATGGTGCGGCCCTCGCGCGCCAGGTCGCCGATCACGCGCAGAACCTCGCCCACGAGTTCGGGGTCGAGCGCGGACGTCGGCTCGTCGAACAGCATCACGCGGGGCTGGATCGCGAGCGCGCGGGCGATGGCTGCGCGCTGCTGCTGCCCGCCCGACAGGAAGGCGGGATAGACGTCGCGCTTGTCGCTGAGCCCCACCCGCTCCAGCAGCGTCTCGGCCGTGGCGACCGCCTCGTCGCGCTTGATCCCCAGAACATGCACCGGCACCTCGACGACGTTCTGCAGGAGCGTCATGTGGGACCACAGGTTGAAACTCTGGAACACCATGCCGAGCTTCGAGCGAATGCGCTCGATCTGGCGGCGGTCAGCCGGCGCCGCGCCGCCGCGCCCGTCGGGCTTGAGCCGGATCTCCTCGCCGTTCACCCGGATGATCCCCGAGGTCGGGCTCTCCAGGCAGTTGATGCAGCGCAGAAGCGTGGACTTGCCCGAGCCCGAGCCGCCGATGATCGCCACCACCTCGCCGTCGCGCGCCGAAAGCGACACGCCCTTCAGCACATGGAGGTCGCCGAAGCGCTTGTGGAGGTTCTCCACATGGATGGCTTCCGCAGCCGCGGCCGGGCGCAAGGGATCAGCCGCGACCATCACGCGCCCGGCTCTCCCTTCGGTTCCGTGTTCGCTGCCGAAAAGGCTCGACGCATACGCTCCCTGGCGCCTGTCCGGACGCTCCGTTCTTTTGAAATAAGCATGGACCGCACGGACGGGAGCCGTCAACCGCCGACATGGGCCGTCGCCTCCCGGGCTTGCGATCGGCGGGGGTGGATGGTTAGTGGCGGCACGCAAGCATGGAGGTGTTTTGGCGTGAACATCGCATTGTCCCGGCGCTTCGGCGCCCAGTCCATGACGGCCCCGTTGAAGCGCGTGCTGATGCGCGCCGCCAGTAGCGCCATGCGGGGCGCCGATCCGCAGGCGTGGCACTACGGCCCATCCTTCGATGCCGACAAGGCCGCCCGGCAGCACGAAGCCTTCGCCGAACTCGTCGCGGCCTCGGGCGCCGAGCTCGAATACCTGCCCGATGCCGGCGACGGCTTGGCCGATTCCGTGTTCACCCACGACCCTTCGCTCGTTTCGGACGCCGGCGCGGTGATCCTTCGCATGGGCAAGCGCCTGCGCATGCCCGAGCCCGCGCTGCACGAAGAGGCCTATGCCCGAATGGGCGTGCCGGTGCTCGGCCGCATCGCGGCGCCCGGCACGGTGGAGGGCGGCGACTGCCTGTTCGTGGACCGCAACACGCTGGCGGTCGGCCGCGGCGTCCGCACCAACGAGGACGGCATCTCCCAGCTCCGCGCGATCCTTGGCCCCCACGGCGTCGAGGTGCTGGCCTACGACCTGCCGCTCTGGCAGGGCGAAGAGGCCTGCCTGCATCTGATGTCGGTGATCAGCCCTCTGGCCGACGACCTCGCGCTCGTCTTCGCACCGCTCCTGCCCTTCGCCTTCTACCGGCTGTTGAAGGACAAGGGTATCCGGCTCATCGAAGCGCCCGCCGAGGAGTTCCAGGCATCCAACGGCTTGAACCTCAACGTGTTGGCAGTCGCCCCCGGCGAGCTGATCGCGGTTGAAGGCTTCCCCCAAACCAAGGCGCTGATGGAGGCGGCCGGCTGCCGCGTCCAGACGTTCGCGGCCGATGCGCTCTGCATCGCCTGCGAAGGCGGCCCCACCTGCCTGACCCGGCCGGTGTGGCGGGCGTAACACCATGCGGCTGGCTTCAGCGCGAGGCGCGCCGCTCTGGCCTTCACTCTTTCACGGCAGCCGCGCACCATGACCACCGTCGGCGAGTCCCTCATCCGCCTCCTCGAAGCGCAGGGCGTGGACACTGTCTTCGGCATCCCCGGCGTCCACACGGTGGAGCTCTATCGCGGGCTCACGGGCTCGGGCATCCGCCATGTGACGCCCCGGCACGAGCAGGGCGCGGGCTTCATGGCCGACGGCTTCGCCCGCGCGAGCGGCAAGCCCGGCGTGGCCTTCGTCATCACCGGCCCCGGCCTCACCAACACGCTCACCGCCATGGCCCAGGCGCGCGCGGACTCCGTGCCGATGCTGGTGGTGTCGGGCGTCAACGCGCGGGCGACGCTCGGCAAAGGCCTCGGTCATCTCCACGAGCTGCCCGACCAGCGGGGCCTGGCCGCCAAGGTGGCGCTGCGTGCGTTTCGCGTGGAAAGCCCGGAGGAGCTCCAGCCAGCGGTCGAAGAGGCCTTCGCCGCCATGACCGCCGCCCGGCCCGGCCCCGTCCATATCGAAATCCCCACCGACGTGATGGCGCTGCCCGCCGCGCCGCCGCGCCCGCCTGCCGCGCCGCCGTCTCCCGCCTCCGAGCCCCCGCGTGAAAAAATCGCGCAGGCCGCCGCGCTTCTGGAGAATGCGAAGCGCCCCCTGATCCTGGCCGGCGGCGGCGCGAAGCATGCGGCCAAAGCGGTCCAGGCCCTGGCCGAGCGGCTCGGCGCGCCGGTCGCGCTCACCACCAACGCGCGGGGCCTCCTCCACGCCCACCCCCTCGGCGTGCCCGCTAGCCCCAGCTTCAAGGCGGTGCGCGCGCTCGCGGCGGAGTCGGACGCGGTGCTGGCGCTCGGCACCGAGTTCGGCCCCACCGACTTCGACATGTATGGCGACGGCGGCTGGACCTTTCCCGAGAACCTCGTGCGCGTGGACGTGGACGCCGAGCAGCTCGCGCGCCGACCGGCGGCCGTCGCGATTCCCGCCGATGCCGCCCTGGCCGTTCAGGCGCTGCTCGAAGCCCTGGGCGGGGCGCGCCAGGGCCGCAACGCGGGCGAAGAGGGCGAGCGCCGCGCCGCCCGCGCGAGGGCGGCGGCGCGCCTCGAGCTGTCGCCCGCCATGCAGCGCCAGCTCGAGGCGGTGGAGGCGATCCGCGACGCGCTGCCGAACAGCTTGATCGTCGGCGACTCCACCCAGCCCGTCTATGCCGCCAACCTCTTCTACGACCACGACCGTCCCGGCGGCTGGTTCAACGCCGCCACCGGATATGGCGCGCTGGGTTTCGGCCTGCCCGCGGCGATCGGCGCGCAGCTCGCTTTGCCCGACGCATCCGTGGTGTGCCTTTCGGGCGACGGCGGCTTGCAGTTCGTGCTGGCCGAACTCGGCGCAGCGCTCGACGCCGACGCGCCGGTCATCACCGTGGTCTGGAACAATCGCGGCTATCGCGAGATCGAGGAATCCATGCGCGGCGCGGGCGTGGAGCCGGTCGGCGTGTCGCCCCAGCCGCCGGATTTCTCCGCGATCGCCGCCGCCTATGGCATGGGGTCCGAGCGGGTCGAAACCGTTCAGGCGCTTCCCGACGCGCTGCACCGCGCGAAGAAAACCGGCCGCCCCGCCCTGATCGAGCTTCTCATGCCCTGAGGCCGCCCGCCGGATCTCGTCAGGCCTGTTTCAACGCTCGAACCAAGCCCCCCGCGCAGCGACGGAGCCGGGTGGCGCAAGAGGTGAGGCGGCTGATCCTCCCCCACCTGTGGGGGAGGGGGACCACGCGGAACGCGTGGTGGAGGGGGCCAGAGCGGGCGGGCCGGGGCGCATCCGCCTAGCGCGTGGCCGCAAGCCGGCCTTGAGCCACACTTCTGCTTCCAGATCCGTGCATGGATTTTCCGGCCTGCGAATTTTCTTCCCAGCTCTTTCAGGCGCTTAGCCACGTCTTGGAGGAAATTTCATCCCCTTTTTCCACGCTCCTCCGCCCCTTCCTTACTCTCGTCAGTGCCTTCTTGCGGGAAGCCTGGGTCGCGAACCGGGTGCCAGGGAGAGGGCCGGTGCTGGGTCGGTCGTGCAAACGGTGGCTCGGCTGGGCGATGAGCCCCAGGTCCAGGCCCAAAGGAGGCCCGAAGGTCCCGGGTGAGGGTTCTTGTTTGAGGTGTGGCGACACACCAAGGCGGGGACAGTCACGGGTGAAGCCACGCCCTCCAGGGCAAGACCACCGACGGTGTGCATGGCGGGTGCCATGCTTATCCATCTGAGAGGCGCGTGCCATGCACACCGCTTCCCCCGCGCAATCCGCAGGATTGTCGCGCCGCTTTTTGACAATGGCCGGACGGCGAAAAAGCCGGGCGCGGCGACGAGGACGCTTGTCCGCAAGCAAAAGCGGCGCGGCGGCTCTTGCAAGCGCCGGCGCCGCTTTGCCGGCCGCCGGGGCTGATCCGAATCCCCGCGGCCAGACTTTCGAGCCGCCACCGGACGCCTGAGGGCGGCTCCGGCGCTTGAAACGCCGCTGGCCGCCAAAAGTTTAAGCGCCTTTGCGCCAGCGTGTCAGCGGTCCGGCTTGAACGAACCGTCGATGCGGCCGAACGGGACGGCCGCGCCGGCGAAGCTGAACACGCCCTCGTCCAGCATCTCGCGGGCGGCCTGTTCCACCGCCGTGAAGGCGGACTGCGACAGGCGCGGCCCGGTGGAGATCCGTTTCACGCCGGCTTCGGCCAGCTCGGGGAGCCGCCAATGGGCGGCCGCCAGCACGCTGACCGGCTTGTCCACGGCCTGGCACACCGCCCGCACATCCTCCATGCGGGAAAGGCCCGGCGCGAACAGCACGTCCGCCCCAGCCTCGCCAAAAGCCTGGAGCCGCCGGATCGCCTCGCCGAGGTCGGGCGCGTGCAGCATCGCTTCCGCGCGCGCCGTCACCACGAAGTCGTGCGGCAGCGCGCGGGCCGCTTGCGCCGCCGCCCCGACCCGCTCCACAGCTAGGGAAAAATCGTAGATGCCGCGAGAAGGATCGCCCGAAAAATCCTCGATCGAGCAGCCGGCGAGCCCGGCGGCGGCCGCTTCGCGCACGGTGCGGGCGGCGTCTTCCGGGCTGTCGCCGAACCCGCGCTCGAGATCGGCGGAGACGGGGATGTCCACGGCTTGCGCGAGGCTCCCGCCATGGGCGATGGCCGCCTCGCAAGGCACGCCGCCATCGGGAAGGCCTAGCGTCCAGGCGAAGCCGGCGCTCGACGTGGCGAGCGCGGGAAAACCCATGGCGGCGAGGAACCTCGCGGTGCCGGCATCGAAGGGGTTGGGCATGAGGAACGGCGTCGCGCCGCCGTGAAGGGCGCGGAAGCGCGCCTTTTTGTCGTCTGCCCCCGCCATGCCCATCTCCTCAATCGGTCCCCGTGGAGCCGAAGCCGCCCGCGCCCCTTGTCGAGGCGCTCACATGGATGCGCTCCTCCAGCACGGCCCGGACCACCGGCGCTACCACGAGCTGGGCGACCCGCATGCCGCGCCGCACCACGAACGGCTCGGCCCCGAAATTGGCGAGCAGCGCGAACACCTCGCCGCGATAATCGCTGTCCACCGTGCCCGGCGTGTTGAGGCAGGTGACGCCATGTTTGAGGGCCAGGCCGGAGCGCGGCCGCACCTGCGCCTCGAACCCGTCCGGCAGCTCGATCACGAGGCCCGTGGGCACGCCCGCCCACCCGCCGGGCGGGATCGTCAGCGGCGCCTCCTCGGCGACGGCCGCCAGAATGTCCATGCCGGCCGCGCCCGCCGTCTGGTAGGCCGGCAGCGCAAGCCCTTGCCCATGCGGCAGCCGCACGACGCCGATGAGAGGGTGACCCTGCGAACGATCCGGCATCCCGCTTTGCCTCCCGCCTGACTGTCGCACCCCATAAACCGGAAACGCTTCGTTAACCATGCCGAGCGAAACTGCGGCGCAGATGCGGCGGGAATCGACGTCATGTGCCGGTGGGCGGCCTATCGCGGGCCCGAGCTTTTCCTGGGCGAGATCGTCTCGGCGCCGGCCCACAGCCTCGTCGCCCAGAGCCATTGCGCGCGAGAAGCGAAATCGCCGACCAATGGCGACGGCTTCGGCGTGGCCTGGTATGGCGCCCTCCCGGATCCCGGCCTTTATCGCGACATCCTGCCGGCCTGGTCGGACCCGAACCTGAAAAGCATTTGCCGGCAGATCCGCTCGCGGCTCTTTCTCGCCCATGTCCGGGCAGCGACGTCGGGCGCCACGTCGCGGGCCAACTGCCACCCCTTCGTCCACGGGCGGTGGAGCTTCATGCACAACGGGCAGATCGGCGCCTGGGGGGCGCTGCGACGGCCGCTGGAGGCGCTCCTGCCCGACCCGCTCTTTGCCGCCCGCGAAGGCTCGACCGATTCGGAGCTCCTGTTCCTCTTGATGCTCGCCGAAGGTCTCAACGACGACCCCCGCGGCGCGGTGGAGCGCACGGTCCGGCTCGTGCTTGCGGCGGCGGCGGCGCGGGATGTCGAGCCCGGGCTCAAGCTGACGGCCGCCTTCTCGGACGGGCGCACGCTCTGGGCCATACGCTGGGCGAGCGAGGGCGAGGCGCCGACCCTCTACGCGGCAGGTCTGGGCAGCGGACGCTGCCTGATGTCGGAACCCTTCGACCATGCCCGCGGCGGATGGGCCGAGATCCCGCCGGCCAGCCTCGTGCGGCTCGACGACGGGGGCATGGTCGTGCGTCCCTTCTTCCCCGACGCCCGTCGCCTGCCGCTGGCGGGCTGATCACTTGCAGTTGCGCCGCGCCGCTCCGACATGAGGAGGGCGTCCGACCATTCGACAGGCCGGGTCAGGGCTGCTAGAAGCCCGCCTCTTCATTATCCAAGGACTTGTTTCGATGGCCGAGACCATCGCGGACGCCGTCAAGCGCCGCCGCACCTTTGCGATCATCGCCCACCCCGATGCGGGCAAGACGACGCTGACCGAGAAGCTGCTGCTGTTCGGCGGCGCGATCCAGCTTGCTGGCGAGGTGAAGGCCAAGAAGGACCGCATGAACACGCGCTCGGACTGGATGAAGATCGAGCGCGAGCGCGGCATCTCCGTGGTCACCTCCGTGATGACCTTCGAATATGGCGACCACGTCTTCAACCTGCTCGACACGCCCGGTCACGAGGATTTCGCCGACGACACCTACCGCACACTCTCGGCCGTGGACTCCGCCGTCATGGTGATCGACGCCGCCAAGGGCATCGAGCCGCGCACGCTCAAGCTTTTCGAGGTGTGCCGCCTGCGCGACATCCCCATCGTCACCTTCGTCAACAAGATGGACCGCGAGGCGCGTGACCCCTTCGAGACGCTGGACGAGATCGAGAAAAGCCTCGCGCTGGACACCGCGCCGATCACCTGGCCAATCGGGTCGGGCAAGAACTTTTCCGGCACGTTCCATCTCGCGGAAAGCGCCGTCCGCGGCTCGGATGGGGAGGTCGAGCGCGTCAAGGTCAACGGCGCGCGGTCGGACCTCGTCGCCGGCCGCCTGCCGGAGAACGAGCGGGACCAATTCGTGGAGGGACTGGAGCTCGCCCAGGAGGCCTGCAGGCCCTTCGATCTCCAAGCCTTTCGCGAGGGGCACCTGACGCCCGTCTTCTGGGGCTCGGCGCTCCGGAATTACGGCGTGCGCGATCTGATCGAGGGCTTGAGCGCCTGGGGGCCGGCGCCGCGCGCGCAGGCCGCCGACCGCCGCGTGGTGGAGGCGACGGAGCCCAGGATGACCTCCTTCGTCTTCAAGATCCAGGCCAACATGGATCCCAACCACCGCGACCGCATCGCCTTTGTGCGCGTCTGCTCGGGTACCTTGGAGCGCGGCATGAAGGCCAAGCTCGTGCGCACGGGCAAGCCGATGAGCCTCAGCGCGCCCCAGTTCTTCTTCGCCCGCTCGCGCCAAACGGCCGACGAAGCCTATCCCGGCGACGTGGTGGGCATTCCCAATCACGGCACGCTCCGGATCGGCGACACGCTCACCGAGGGCGAGGACATCCTTTTCCGCGGCGTGCCCAACTTCGCGCCCGAAATCTTGCGCCGCGTGCGGCTGGGCGACGCGATGAAGGCCAAGAAGCTCAAGGAAGCGCTGGCCCAGATGGCCGAGGAAGGCGTGGTTCAGCTCTTCTCGCCGGAGGACGGCTCACCGGCTATCGTCGGCGTGGTGGGCGCGCTGCAGCTCGACGTGCTGCGCGAGCGGCTGATGGCCGAATACGGCCTGCCCGTGGATTTCGAGCAGGCGCGGTTCTCCGTGTGCCGCTGGATTTCGGCCATCACGCCGGATGAGCTCGACCGCTTCATCGCGACGCATCGCGGCGACATCGCCCGCGACCTCGACGGCGATCCCGTCTTCCTCGCGCCCCACGCCTTCGGGCTCAACTACGAGGCCGAGCGCTGGAAGGCGATCCGCTTCGACGCGGTGAAGGATTATCAGCTCCAGAAGGCGGCGGCTTGAGGCTCAGCCGCCCGGCTGCGCGGGCGGGCGGGCCGCGGAAAAGTTGCCCGGCATAGTTTAGAACTATTCCAACCTATTGATCCTGCGACGTTTTCGCTTCCGTTCGTGCTTGACAGCTTTCGGCGCTGGCCGATAATCCTTCATCGTCTTATCAAGTTTTGGGTGAAGGAAGCGTAGCGATATGATCGACGGCCGTTCATCCCAAGCATGCCCCCGTCGCCGCCGGCGCCTTTGGGCGTCAGGCGCGGCCGCCGGCGCGCTGACCTTGGCGGCGTTACTTTTGCCCGCCAGCGCCGCCGAGCCCGCCCACGCGCTCGATGCTTACGCCGACATCGCCCAGGTCGGCTATGAAGATTCGCTTCGCGCGGCCCCGGCGATCGGTGGGGCCGTGGCGGCGTTGGGCCTCGACCTCACCGCCTTCGACGGCCTGGACGCGCCAGACCAGGCGTTCCAATGAGGATTGCCGCTCGATCGATCTTTCTCCAACCGCGGTCGTCGCGCCCGAACTAAGTCGCTTCCCATGCTGGTTTGCCATTGCAACGTCATCACCCAGAAGGAGATCGAGGACACCATCCTCGAACTTCTCGAAGCCGACCCCTGGCAGTTGATCGTGCCGGCCAAGGTGTATCACGCCATGAGCAAGCGCGGCCGGTGTTGCGGCTGCTTCCCGAATGTGGTGGAAACCATCATCCGGGTCACGGAGCGGTTCCATGCCCAGGGCGAAGCGGTCGGCGAAGCGGTGATCCTGCATCTCGACCGCGTCCGCGAGCTCAGGCAGAAATTCGGGAGAGGGATGCATGAAAGGCGAGCCGGAGGTCATCGAGCGGCTTAACGAAGCGCTCTTTCTGGAATTGGGCGCGGTCAACCAGTACTGGCTCCATTACCGGCTGCTCGAGGATTGGGGGTTCATCCAGCTCGCCAAGAAGGAGCGCGAGGAATCGATCGAGGAGATGCGCCATGCGGACCGCATCATCGCCCGCATCATCTTCCTTGAGGGCCACCCGAATCTCCAAACGGTCGCGCCGCTGAGGATCGGCCAGAACCTGCGCGAGGTGCTGGAGGCCGATCTCAAGGGCGAGTACGACGCCCGCACCTCCTACAAGCGGTCACGCGAGATCTGTCACGGCCTCGGCGACTATGTGACGATGAAGCTGTTCGAGGAGCTTCTGGCCGACGAGGAAGGCCATATCGACTTCCTGGAAACGCAGTTGGAGCTTCTGCAATCCATCGGCGAGCAGAAATACGGGCAGCTCAACGCCAGCCCCGCCAATGAGGCGGACAAGCACGAGGACTGAGGTCGGGCGCGCCGGCGCCGCTCCTCGTCGCGCTGGCCGCCGCCCTCGCTTTCGCCCTGCCCGAGGGCTTTGCCGCCGGCGCGAGGCTTCCGACCTCCCATGGCGATCTTTGGCCGCGCCGCGGGGCGAGATCGAAGAGCCGGATCTCGCCCGGGACAACCACATCCTCCGTCTGGGTTGAGGCCGGGGTTCAGGAACTCGTTTCAAAACCCTTCAGCGGGAACATGGCATCGACGACAAAGGGCGCGCCGGGCCGGTCTTCCCGAAACAGCGCGAGCCGATCCGCCGCCCGGGGCCCAAGCAGATCGGATGAAAAGGCCCCTTCGAGGGCCGCGCGCATCATTGGACGCTCCTCGGGCGGCAGCCGGTCGGTCAGCGTCATGTGGAATTGGAACTCTTCCAGCACGAGAGGGTAGCCGAACCGCTCCAGATAATGCCGCCGGCGCGGGCTCAGCCGTTCCGGCTTGCGCCGGGCCATTTCTTCGGGCGTGAGCGGCGCGCGGAACGGCTCGAAGTTCCGGACGACCCTTGACGCCAGGGCGTCCAGTGCGGGCGAGGGCTCGGCAGGCACGAGCGCGAAGAAGCCTTCGAGATCGGCCAGCGCGAGCCCGCTGGGCAGCGGCGCCGGCGCGGTTTCGTTTGCGAAGCGTTCCAGGGCTTGAACGAGTGCCGCGGCCGAGCGGCCTTCGGCCAAGCGGAACGGGGCTTTCAGCGTGGCGTGGAACCCGTAGCGGCGGGCGTCAACGGTTCGGGCCTCCACCTCCTCGGGCGAAACGCCGGGGATCGTGGGTCGCGAGCCTGGCGTCCGCCCAAAGGCGTCGCGGCCGAGCCAGGCCGACGCGGCGAGCACCAGCGGGTCGTCGGGCGCGGGCGCGTAATAGATGGCGTAGCGGATGGCGGCCTCCTGGCTTTTCGGGCTCGTCGCGGCATGGCGAAGGAATGGGATGCGGCGTCAGGGATGGCAAAGCGGCGCGCGCGGCGATGCAGGCTTGGAGACCGAAACATTCCGGCGCGCGCCATCGTATAGGAGAAAAGACGGTCATGTCGCGGGTTGACCCGCTCGCCGACCCTATGTTCCGTCTGTGACGCCTCGCCATCCCTGGAGGAGCTTCCCTTTGCGCTCAGCCCTTTTCGCCGCCATCGCCGCTTTATCGTTCTCCTTCGCGCCGCCCGGCCTTGCCGCGGACCCCGATCCTTCCGACTGGGACGCGGTGCTGATGCAAGCGCGCGGGCAGACCGTTTATTTCAACGCCTGGGGGGGCGCTGAAAACATCAACGCCTATCTCGAATGGGCAGGCGAAGAGCTCAACGACCGCTTCGGCGTGACGCTCGTCCATGTGAAGCTCGACGACACGGCCAACGCGGTCGCCAAGATCGTCGCTGAAAAGGCGGCCGGCCGCACGCAGGACGGCTCCGTCGATCTCATCTGGATCAATGGCGAGAATTTCGCCGCCATGAAGGAGCAGGATCTGCTGATGGGCGGCGCCTGGGCGGAAGAACTGCCCAGCCGGCGTTATGTGGACGAGACCATGCCCACGGTCCAGGCCGATTTCTCCGTGCCGGTGGAGGGTCGGGAAAGCCCCTGGGGCATGGCCAAGCTTGTCTTCTTCCACGACGCCGCGCGGACCGACCCTTCCACGATGCCCACCTCGGCCAGGGACTTGCTCGAATGGGCGAAGAAGAACCCCGGTCGCTTCACCTACCCCCAGCCGCCGGATTTTTTAGGCTCCTCCTTCCTGAAACAGGCCCTGATCGAATTGACGTCGGACCGCGCCGCGCTCGCCAGGCCTGTGAACGAGGCGAACTTCGCCCAGGTGACCGCCCCGCTCTGGACCTACCTCGAAGAGCTGCACCCCCACCTTTGGCGCGAGGGCCGCGCCTTCCCGCAGAACTATCCCGCCCTGAAGCCGCTTCTGGCCGACGGCGAAGTCGAGATCATCTTCGCCTTCAACCCGGCGGAAGCCTCCAGCGCCATCACGGGTGGCGAGCTGCCCGACACCGTGCGCTCCTTCACCTTTCCCGGCGGCACGCTCGCCAATACGCATTTCGTGGCGATCCCCTTCAACGCCTCGGCCAAAGCCGGCGCGCTGGTCGCGGCCGACTTCCTGCTCTCGCCCGAGGCGCAGGCCCGCAAGCAGGATCCGAATGTCTGGGGCGACCCCACCGTGCTCGACCTCGCCAAGCTCACGCCGGACGACCGGGCGCGCTTCGAGGCGCTCGATCTCGGCGTGGCCACCCTGCCGCCCGACCGGCTCGGCCCGGCCTTAGACGAGCCGCATCCCTCCTGGATGCGGCGGCTCGAAGTGGAATGGGCGCGGCGCTTCGGCGCCCCAAACTGAGGCGACGTCCAAGGGACGCCGGCATGGGCGCGCTCGCCGCGGCGGGACGCCTTCTGGCGGCCGTCATCCTCGTGGGGCCGGTCGCGGCGGGCCTCCTGTTCACGCTGCTGCCGGCCTTCGGCTGGCTGCCCGCCTTGGGCGGCGAGCGGCCGACGCTTCAACCCTTCGCAGACTTGCTTGCCGCGCCCGGCGTCTTTCGCTCCGCCGGCCTGAGCTTCGCCACGGGCTTGGCCGCGACCTTTTTGTCAGGCGCCCTCGCGGCGCTGTTTCTGGCCGGCTTCTGGGGCACGAAGCCGTTCGAGCGGCTGCAAACCCTCCTGTCGCCCTTGCTCGCCCTGCCGCATGCGGCCGCCGCCTTCGCGCTCGCCTTTCTCGTCGCGCCGTCCGGCTTTGTCTTCCGCCTCGTTTCGCCGGAATGGACAGGCTGGACGGCGCCGCCGGACATCCTGATCGTCCACGATCCCTGGGGCTTGACGCTCACCGTGGCTCTGGTGGTCAAGGAAGTTCCCTTTCTGCTTCTGGTGGCCCTGGCCGCCTTGCCGCAAACCCGGGCGACTGAGACCGCGCGCCTCTCGACTTCGCTGGGCTATGGGCGCGTGGCCGGCTTTTTGTTCGGGATCTGGCCGCTTCTTTACCGGCAGATCCGGCTGGCAGTTCTGGCTGTGCTCGCCTTCTCCACCTCGGTGGTGGACATGGCCGTGATCCTGGGACCGACGCTCCCGCCCACGCTCAGCGTGCGGATCGTCGAATGGTCCCTCGACCCGGACCTTTCCAAGCGCTTTCTCGCTTCGGCCGGGGCGGTGCTCCAGCTCGGCGTCTCGGGCTTAGCCATCCTTGCCTGGATCGCGGGCGAGCGGCTGTTTCGCGTCCTGTCTGACCGGGTCGCCGAGCGCGGCCGGCGATTGAGCCGGGACGGGCTCCTGCGCGGGACCGTGCTCGCGCTTCAGGGGGGCGCGACTGCAAGCCTTTATGGCGGCTTGGCCGTGCTCGGGCTATGGTCGGCGGCGAGGCTTTGGCCCTTTCCCGATGCCCTTCCGCAGAATTTCACGATTGAGACCTGGGTTCGCGCGCTCCCGCGCCTCGCGCCGCTTCTGGGAACCAGCATGCTGATCGCAGGCATCGCCGCGGCGGTCGCGCTTCTGGTCGCCGTCCTTGCGTTCCTTCCCCGCGGACAGGGCCGGCCGCCGCGAAACATCCCCGCGCCGCTTCTTTTCCTGCCGCTGCTCGTTCCCCAGACCTCGTTCCTGTTCGGCCTTCAGCTCCTGTTTCTCGTTCTCGGCGCATTGCCCGACGCTTCGGCCGTGGTTGCGGCGCATCTCGTTTTCGTGCTGCCCTACGCCATGCTTTCGCTAGGACCGCCCTGGGCTTCCTTCGACCCGCGCTTCGAGCAGGTCGCCGCGAGCCTAGGCCGCGGCCCCTGGGCGGCGCTTTTGCGCGTGCGCCTGCCCATGCTCCTGCCGGCCTTGCTCACGGCTTTCGCCATCGGCTTCGCCGTGTCGGCCGGGCTTTATCTGCCAACCTTGCTCGTGGGCGGGGGGCGGGTGGCGACCGTCACCACCGAGGCGGTCGCGCTGGCGAGCGGGGGGAACCGGCGCGTCATCGGCGCCTACGCCCTTGTCCAGGCTTTCTTGCCGGCGCTGGGCTTCGCGCTTGCGTTGCTTGTGCCGCGCGCGTTGCAGCGCTTGCGGTTCACATGACGGAAGGGCTGCGGCTGGAAGGGGTTCGGATCACGCTGCGGGAACGAGAACTTCTGGCGATCGACGCCCTTGTGCCGCCCGGCGAGGTATTTTCCGTGATGGGACCTTCGGGCGCGGGCAAATCCACCCTGCTCGCCTTCGTCGGCGGCTTCCTCTCGCCGCCATTTGCCGCCGAGGGGCAGGCGCTGCTGGACGGCGAAGACTTGAGCGCGCTGCCGCCGCACAAGCGCCGCGCCGGGCTCCTCTTCCAGGATGCGCTGCTCTTCCCCCATATGACGGTCATGGGCAACCTCCTGTTCGCCATCCCGCCAGACGTGAAGGGCCGTGGCCTCCGCCACGCGGCGGCCGAGGCCATGCTCGACCAGGTGGAGCTCGGAGGGTTCGGCCCGCGCGACCCGCAAACGCTGTCGGGCGGCCAGCGCGCGCGGGTGGCGCTCGCCCGCACGCTCCTGTCGCGCCCGCGCCTGCTTCTGCTCGACGAGCCTTTTTCGCGGCTCGATGCGCCGTTGCGGGCGCAGATGCGCGATCTCGTCTTCGGGGCGGCTAAGGCCCGCAAGCTGCCCGCGCTTCTCGTCACCCATGACGAGGCGGACGCCCGGGCCACGGGCGGAACCGTGCTGCGGATCGGCGCGTGACCGAACGGCCATGTCTTCCCGCCCTGCCGGTGGCGGAGGTTCTGCCCGAGCTGCTCCGGCATCTGGAGAGGGGCTCGAACGCGGTGCTGGTCGCCCCGCCGGGCGCGGGAAAGACGACGCTGGCGCCGTTGGCCCTGCTCGACGCGCCTTGGGCGGCAAGAAAGCGCATCCTGCTTCTTGAGCCGCGCCGCTTGGCCGCCCGCGCCGCGGCGACCCGCATGGCCGAGCTGTTGGGCGAAGAACCCGGCGAGACGGCCGGCTGGGCCATGCGCATGGACCGTCGGATGAGCGAGCGCACGCGGGTGCTCGTGGTCACCGAAGGCCTGCTATCCCGCATGATCCTCGACGACCCGGAACTGACGGGCGTGGCCGCGGTGCTGTTCGACGAGTTCCATGAGCGCTCGCTCGACGCCGACTGGGGTTTGGCGCTGGCGCTCGACGTGCAGGAGGCGCTCCGGCCCGACCTGAAGCTCCTCGCCATGTCGGCCACGCTGGACGGCGCGCGGGTGGCGAGCCTCATGGGCGATGCGCCGGTGATCGAAAGCCGGGGCCGGAGCTTCCCCGTTCAAATCCGCTATCGGGAGCGGCCGGGCGGCATGGAGGTCGAAGACGCGGTAACCGCGGCGGTGCGCGACGCGCTCGACGCGCACGAGGGCGGCGTGCTCGCCTTTTTGCCGGGCCAGCGCGAGATCGAGCGCACGCTCGAACGGCTCCAAACCCGCGTTGCGGGGAATGTGGACCTCGTGCCGCTTTATGGCGCGCTCGACGCCCGCGCGCAGGATTTCGCCATCCGCCCCGCGCCGCAGGGGCGGCGCAAGGTGGTGCTCGCGACCTCCATCGCCGAGACGTCGCTCACCATCGACGGGATTCGCGTGGTGGTGGATGGCGGCCTGTCCCGCGTGCCGCGGTATGAGCCGGCGACCGGGCTGACGCGGCTCGAAACCGTGCGGGTTTCCCGCGCCGCCGCCGAACAGCGCGCGGGCCGCGCGGGCCGCACCGCGCCGGGCACGGCCATCCGGCTGTGGCGCGAGGAGGCGACGGGCGCTCTTGCGCCCTTCGGCACGCCCGAAATCCTCGAAGCCGACCTGTCGGGCCTGCTTCTCGACGCCGCCGCCTTCGGCGTGGCGGATGTCCGCAGCCTTCGCTTTCTCGACCCGCCGCCGCTGCCGGCGCTGCGGGAGGCCGAGGCGCTTCTGAAGGCGCTCGGGTCGCTCGACGCGGACGGAAGGCTGACCGAAGCCGGGCGGGCGATGCGAAAACTCGCTTTGCCCGCGCGGCTCGCCCACATGGTGGCCGAAGCGGCGCGGGGCGGCCAAGCGGAGGTCGCGGCGCAACTCGCCGTGCTCTTGTCCGAGCGCGGCCTGGGCGGCGACGCCGTCGATCTCGACGAGCGGCTCCGGCGTTTTTCCCGTGAGCGTGGGCCCCGCGCCGAGCAGGCGCGGGCGCTGGCCGGGCGGCTCGCGCGGCAGGCCGGCGGGTCGCGCGCGAACGACGGGCCCGCAGGCGCGGGCGCGCTTCTCCTCCATGCCTGGCCTGACCGGGTGGCGAAGCGCCGGGACGGACGCGGGCGCTTTCTGCTCGCCAATGGCCGGGGCGCCGCGCTGGACGAAAACGAGCCGCTGGCCGGGGCCGATTTTCTGGTCGTGGCCGATTTGCGCGGGCTTTCCCGCGAAGGGAAAATCGCCGCGGCCGCGGCTGTGGACCAATCCGAGCTTAGAGCGGTCCTCAGCCGCCGCATCGAGACCAGGCGCGAGGCGTGTTTCGATGCCGCCACGGGCAGCGTGCGCGCGGTCGAACGCGAAATGCTGGGCGCGCTGGCGCTCGGCGAGCGCGTTCTGGCACGGCCCACGGGCGGGGACGCCGACCGCGCCATGATGGGGGCCATTCGGGCGCATGGGCTCGAGATTCTCCCCTGGAGCGAGGCCGCTTTGTCCCTGCGCGCGCGCTTCCGGTGGCTTCACGAGACGCAAGGAGCGCCCTGGCCGGCGATGGATGACGCAAGCCTGCTGGCCGATCTCGACGATTGGTTCGCGCCTTTCCTTGGGGGCGACGCCCGCCTCGCCTCGCTCGGCCCCAAGCTCACCGACGCGCTGCTGTCGCGAACGCCCTTCGAGCTCCGGCGCGAGGTGGACCGGCTCGCGCCCACCCACTTCCACGCGCCTTCCGGCAGCCGTGTGCCGATCCGCTATGAGGAAGGCCGGGCGAAGCTCACGATCCGCGTGCAGGAACTGTTCGGCCTCGACCGGCACCCTGCGGTCGGCGAGACGCCGCTTCTGCTCGAGCTCACCTCGCCCGCGGGACGGCCGATCCAGACCACGCAGGACCTGCCCGGCTTCTGGCGCGGCTCGTGGCGAGAGGTCCGCGCCCAGCTCAGGGGGCGCTATCCCAAGCATCCCTGGCCCGAAGACCCGCTCGCCGCCCAGCCCACCGCGCGGGCCAAGCCGCGGGGGACGTGATGGGCGCATGCCGCCGCCCTTGTCCTCGCCTGTCCGGCCTCAGGCCGTCACAGCCCTGTCGCCCCTCAGCGTATTCCGGTTGTGTCGCCCCTCACCGTCTGGCTCCTCCGCTCACGCTCCGGAGCGATCCACCTCTCCCCTGTGGGGAGAGGAACTGCGGCCGCCAGGCTCGCGCCTTTCCTCTCCCCACAGGGGAGAGGTGGATCGCCCGAAGGGCGGGACGGTGAGGGGCGAAGCGGCTTTGACGCTTAGGAGGGCCCATCATTGGCACACCTTTCATGAAGACAAGCGTCTTCATCGCCATGCCCGCTTTCGCGTCTGGCCCTTGTCAAAGAGCGTCCCCTCTTCTTGAGGGGTTCGGGAAGCCGGCGCATGGCGCTTGCCTTCCGACTGTTGTTTTGCATGGCTCACGCCATGCGCCGGTCGGTGGTCGTGCCCTGGAGGGGCGTGTCACGTTGTGGCTGTCTCTTTGGAGACCCTCACCCAACGTGCCCATCGGGCCTCCTTCGGGCCTGGACCGGGGGGCTCATCGCCCAGCCGAGCCACCGTTTGCACAACCGATCCAGCACCAGCCCTCTCCCTGTCGCCCGGTTCATGACCCAGGCTTCCCGCAAGAAGGCGAGGGAAGGATACGAGAGAGCCGGATGGACGTGGACGAAAGGGGACGAGATTTCTTCCGGGGCGCGGCTAAGTCGCTGATGTGCCTGCAAAGTAAGTTCGCGCGACCGCCGAGGAACCGGAAATTTGTCCACGCGGTGGAGGGCCAGCGGAGCCGGTGGCTGGCCTGTCGCCGCCCCTCCACCGCGCGGAGCGCGTGGTGGCGGCGAAAGGCCGGGAGAAGCGTCGGCGCGGCCGGCGAAGCGGTTTCTTTCGTCCGGCCTTACGCGCCGAAAAACGATTCAGAGCGCGCGGCCCAGCGCCATGGCCGCGCCCATGTCGCCCTCGATGCTCATCTTGCCCGTCATGAAGGCGCTCGTGGGATCGAGCGTGCCCGCGGCGATCTCCTCGAAATCGTCCTTGGCCACGCGGATCGTGCAGTCGGCCTCGCCGCCGCCGACCGACACGTCCGCGCCGTCGATCAGAATCGTGCCTTCGCCCTTCAGGTCGATCAGCACGGAACGGTCGAAGCCGCTGCCGGCCATGCGCTCCCGGATCTTGTCCGCGATGGCGTTGATGTCCATGGATGGTCTCCTTGCCTCGTCATGGCCGCAGGAAATCGGGCCGGCGGGATGGGAGATGGCGGACCCCGCCTCGGTCGTCAACCGGGAGGCGTCGCCGGAATCAGTGGCCCGAAGAGCCCTGGTCCTCCGCGGCGTGGCCGTCCTCGCCCTGCCCGCCGGACTTGCGGACGTTGCGCGCCTCCGACGAACTGCGGCGGGAATTGTTGCGGATGTCGTCCTTGGTCAGGAAATCCACCTGCTCGACCATCACGTCATGCACCAGCGTCTCGCCCACCCGCGCGTTGATGCCGTCGCGCAGGCCGGTCCGGAAGCTCTCGATGTCGAAGGTCTCGATCTCCGCCACGTTGATGTCGTGCCGGCCGTAGAGCTCGCCATAGATGGCGTCGCTCAGGAGGATGTCGGCCGGCACCGACAGCCTGGCGAGTTTCCCCGGTTCGGCGGTGTAGACGAACCTGCCCAGGAAATAGCCGACCACCGCGCCCTTGCGGACCACGGGGACGGAGATGATTTCCGTCTTCACATAATCGAGCCCGCCCATGAAGGGCGCGGGCTTTTGCCCTTCGGCCCCGGCGTCGGCCGGCGCGCGCAGGCCGAGAACGACCGCGCCCAGCGTGACGAGCGAGATCCAGACCGCGGCGAGGGCGAACTTGATCAAAACTCGCCCCATGTCGGGCTGCCTGTCGCGCCCCAGCCGCCCGCGCCATAGGTGCCGTCGGACTGCGCGCGTTCGATCGCGCCTTGCAGAAGCGCCGCCACCTCGCCCACCGCCTGGAGATGCGCGCGCACGGCCGCCTCGTTGCGCTTCAGCAGGCCGCGCAGGCGGCCAAGCCGCTCGGCATGCTCGGCGGCGTCGCCCTCGCGAGCCCCCTTCATGGCGCGCGAAAGCTCATAAAGGCAGCGGCTCTTCCTGGCGTTCGAGGCCTTGAGGTCGAAGCCGAAATCCGCGCCGATGGCCTTTGTTTCCTGCTCCACCACGTCGGCGATCCGATCGATGATGGCGCCCAGGTTGCCGCCGGCGGGGGCGAGGGAAGCGGCGGCGGCCGAGGGGGAAGACAAAGCCAGCGGCGAATATTCCAAGACGGTTCTCCTCCAGGCATGATCGCCTTCATCGAAGGCGAACACACTTTCCAAGTCTTCGTTTTGCCGCATGACCCGATCCGGGACCCTGGCCTCGGGGACCATGCCTGGGGTCAGCGCCCGCCCGCGTCCGTCGCGCCCTGTGCCGTTTCGGCCTGCGCCGCGGAAGGGTCGCGCAGCAGGTGGCGGGCGATGCCGACGCCGCCGCGCTCGGCCACCTCGTCGGCGATCTTCTCGGCGGCGAGGCCGCGCCACATGTCGCCCGCGAGCCCCCCGCCATAGGCGGCGTCGGCGTCCTTGGGCAGCATGGCCTCCACGAACTGGCTCAGCACCATGGCCTCGAAGCGGCGGAACGCCTCGGGCGCGACCTCCGCCGGCGCCTGCGTCCACGAACCGGCCTGCGAGGAGAGCGACGCGGCGAAGGCCGGCGCGCCCTCCGTCGCGCGGGCGCGGGACGACGGCTCGGCTGCCTGCGTCCCGCTCACGAGGCCGCTCACGGGGGGAAGCGCCAAATCCATCGCGGCTCCGAAAAATTCCCTGGTTCAGCCGCCATTGTGCTTGGCCGAGCTTGCCGCAGCCTGACGCGCCTCCACCCAGTCGAGCACCAGACGTTCCGCCTTTCGCCGTTCGTCGCCCGCCTGTTCCTCGTCGCGCGCGCGCCGGATGTTTTCGGTCCTCAGGCGCAGCCGCGCGAGCATCTCGGCCTCCCGAGCCGCGGCCGCTTCGGCGTCCTGCGCCCCTGCCAGGCATTTCTGGATGCGGTCGTGGAAGAGCGCGGGAAACAGGGTGGACAGGCTTTGCGGGTCGTCCAGGCGCTCGGCCAGGTGCCGCGCCTCCTCGCGCCGCCGCCGCGCCTCGGCAGCCAGGCCGGCGCGGCGCGCCTCGCCCAGGGCTTCGAGCGTCTGGTGGACGCCGAGCAGCTTTTCCAGGCGTTTCGCGCGATCGGTCATGACCCCCCGCCCAGCGAGATCGCGCCGAACCCGTCCGCGAACAGCGACAGGAACGTGCTCGCGCCGAAATAGAGCAGGATCAGCCCGCCCGCGATCACGAAGGGCTGGGAGATGAAGTAGACGGGAATCTGCGGCACGAGCTTGTTGATGAAGCCCACCGCGAGGTTCACCAGGATCGCATAGGCCACGAAGGGGCTGCCCAGGCGGAGCGCGATCAGAAAGGCTTCGCGCAGCGTGTCGGCGAGGTCGATGAGCGCGCTTCGGGCGCTGAGCGCCTCGCCCACCGGCGCGACCTCGTAGGAGCGCACGAGCGCCGCCACGACCTCGTGGTGGAAGTCGAACACGAAAAGCAGAAGCAGCGCCGAGAAGGTGATGAGCGAGGCGAGCGCGGCCTGCGGCTCGCTTTCCTCGATGCTGGGGCCCGCGACGCCGCCATAGCCCACCAGCATGGCGATGGCGGACGCGATGAACTGCAGTGCCAGCACGTAAAGGCGGGCCAGAAGCCCGATCAGCGCGCCGAGCGCCAGCTCGCCGGCGATCAGCGGAAGCAGGCGCGCCGGGCTGCTGTCGCCGGCGTGAGGCAGGATCAGGTCGCTCAGATGGGCGAAGAGCGCAAAGGAGACGGCCAGCGCCACGAAGAGCCGCACGGGCAGCGGCACGCGCGCGCTCGACAGGCCCGGCAAGAGCATGAAGCAGGCGCCCACCCGGCAGAAGGCCAGGAAACCGGCCAGGACGAGGCGGTCGAGCTCGCCCATCGGCCCGTCAGGTTCCGCACGGAAGCGGCAATCCCGGCTGGATGCTCACGACACGGTGCCCAGGATGCGGATCTCGACGCCCTTGGCGATCTCCACATGGCTGAGCACGGGAAGCGTGGGGAACAGCCGCTCCACGATCATGCGCACGTAAGGGCGCGCGTCGGGCGCGCAGACGACGGCGAAGCGCTCGCCCGCATCCATGTGGGCACGGATGGCGCGGCTCGCCTCCTGGCCGAACTCCTCGAGCTGGCGCGGGTCGATGTCGAACTCGCGCACCTCGCCCTTCGCGTCGCGCTTCAGGCTCTGGTGGAAGGCGAGGTCCCAGCGATTGCCCAGGCGCAGCACCTTCAGCATCCCGCCTTCGGTCAGGTCGCCGCAGATCTGCTGGCTCATGCGGATGCGCACATGCTCCACGATGCCTTCGGTGCGGCGCATATGCGGGGCGATCTCGGCGATGGCCTCCAGGATCAGATGGAGGTTGCGGATCGAGACCCGCTCGGCAAGCAGGAGCTTCAGCACGGCCTGCAGGCCAGGATAGGAGATGTGGTTCGTGCAGATGTCGTCGGCGAGCTTCTTGTATTCGGGGTCGAGCCGGTCGATCAGCGCCTTCATGTCCTTGTAGGATAGGAGCTGGGGCAGGTTGTTGCGGATCACCTCGGAAAGATGGGTGAGCAGCACCGACATGTTGTCGGCGGTGGTCAGACGCTCGCGCTTCAGGTCCTCGGTGAAGGATTCGAGCACCGACCAAGCGCGCATGCCGAAGGCGGGCTCGCGCACCTCTTCGCCGGGGATGTCGGGCGGCTCGCGGCTGCCGAGCAGCGCCATCACCTCGCCCACGCGAAGCGCGTGCTCGGCCACCACCGTGCCATGGATCTTGATCTGATAGGTCTTGGGCGGGATCGACAGGTCGTCGGTGAGCTTCACCTCCGGCACCACGAAGCCGAACTGCTGGGCGAACTTCTTGCGCATCTTCCCCATGCGGAAGGCGAGTTCCGAGTGCGAGGACAAGAGCTTCGTCGCGAGCTGCTTGCCGATCAAAAGCTCGATCTCGGCCGTCCTGAGCGAGTTCTTGACGGAGTTCTGCTCCTCGTCCTCCTTGTTCTGCGCTTCCGCGTCGCGGGCCTGCCGCTCGGCGGCGATCTCCCGGTTTTTTGCGCGCGGGATGGCGACGGCCAGTCCGCCGAGCGCCCCCGCCAGCGCCAGGAAGGGCAACATGGGCAGGCCCGGCATGAGCGCCAGAAGCAGCAGCAGCAGCGCCGCCACGCTCAGCGCGCGGGGATGCGCGCCCAACTGGCCGAACACCGCCTTGTCGGCCGAGCCGCGCGTGCCGCCCTTGGACACGAGCAGGCCCGCGGCGAGGCTGACGATCAAGGCGGGGATTTGGGTCACGAGCCCGTCGCCCACCGACAGCTTGATGAAAACATCGGTGGCGTCGCCCACGCTCATGCCATGCCGGAACGAGCCGATCAGGATGCCGCCCACGATGTTGATGGCGGTGATGATGAGCCCCGCGATGGCGTCGCCGCGCACGAATTTGGAGGCGCCGTCCATGGAGCCGAAAAAGGCGGACTCCTCCTCCAGCTCGCGGCGGCGGAGCTGGGCCGTCTTGTCGTCGATGGTGCCGGCCGAGAGGTCGGCGTCGATCGACATCTGCTTGCCCGGAATGGCGTCGAGCGTGAAGCGCGCGCCGACTTCGGCGATGCGGGTCGCACCCTTGGTGATGACGATGAAGTTCACGATCACCAGGATCAGGAACACGATCAGGCCGATCACGAAATCGCCCGACATCACGAGGTTGGCGAAGCCCGCGATGACATAGCCCGCGGCGTGCGTGCCTTCCGCGCCGTGGGAAAGGATCGCGCGTGTGGTCGCGATATTGAGCGCGAGCCGCAGCATGGTGGCAATGAGCAGAATGGTGGGGAAGGAGGAGAAGTCGAGCGGGCGCGGGATCCACAGCGCCACCATCAGGATCAGCACGGAAATCGCGATGGAGAAGGCGAGCCCCACATCGATCAGGAAGGCGGGGATGGGCAGGAAGAGCACGCTGAGGATGACGATCACGCCCAGCGCGAAGAAGATGTCGCGGCTCGACGCCGGGCCGGGTTTCACGCCCGCGCCCGCTCTCGCCGCTTCCGTCTGCCCGGCCGTCGCCGCCGCCATGCGCGCCCTCGCCCCCTTCGGCCCCCTCAAAGGTTATGGGATCAAGCTTGCGCGGGGGAGGAGGCTCTTGGGACCGTCGGGCTTCGGAATAAGCGGGGCCTCGCTGCGTTTTCCGGGGAAGGCTCAAACGAGGAGGACGGCCGATGTTCGGGTTCAAGCGTCAGGACGCCTGCGCCATCCGGTTTCTTTGCGCGCCCCAGGACGAAAGCGTGATCGCCCCGCCCGCGCCCGCCAAGGCGCATCTGCCGGACTGGTTCCGCAAACTGCCGCCGGTGGACAAGGCGCGTCAGGGGCCAAGCGACAACGGGCTGACGATCAAGCGCTGCATGCCCTTCCTCGACGCCATGGCCACGGGCTGGATCCTGCCCTTGGCCGCCACCGTGCGGCTCGAGATCGGCGACAACGGCGCGCGGGTGGACGCGGGCTGGGAGTTCGACCGCGTGATGGTGAGCAATCACGGGGCGCATCAGGTGGCCGGCAACCCGCGCGAGCCGAGCCCGCCCTGCAAGTTCCACAATTACTGGTCAATCCGCACGCCGCCGGGCTGGAGCTGCCTCTTCCTAGCCCCGCTCAACCGCGACCCGCAGCCCTTCCAATGCGTGGCGGGACTCGTGGACACCGATACCTATCACGCGCATATCCACTTCCCCTTCTTCGCCACCGCGCCCGACGGGCTCTACACGATCGAGAAGGGCACGCCGCTCGTGCAGGTGATCCCGATCCGCCGCGACGCCGCCGTTTCGGCCGAGATCCGCGCGGAGCGGCCGAACGAGGGGCTCGCGACCGAGCGGATGCGCCGCCAGACGCTGTGGCGAGAGGCGTTCGAGCTCGTGCGCGCGCTCGACCTCCTCGCCCAGCGCGACGTCGGCGTGGTGAATATGAGCCTGTCCGGTCCCGCCAACGCGCTCCTGGAACAGGCCGTCTCGCGTGCGACGGCCCGCGGCGCGGTGGTGGTGGCCGCAGCCGGCAACAAGGGGCCGCGGGCGGATCCGCTCTACCCGGCCGCCTATGACGGCGTGGTGGCGGTGACGGCGGTGGACCGCGCCAAGCGCGTGTACCGCCGCGCCGGACGCGGCGCGCATATCGACTTCGCCGCGCCCGGCCTCGAGGTCTGGACGGCCGCCTCCATCCAAGGGGGACGGCCTAAGA
Organism: Mesorhizobium sp.; assembly: GCA_035998495.1. Taxonomy (GTDB): domain Bacteria; phylum Pseudomonadota; class Alphaproteobacteria; order Rhizobiales; family Rhizobiaceae; genus Mesorhizobium_B. Next base: position 15,482 of record DASYHP010000033.1, on the reverse strand, counting down.
CAGGCACCTCGTTCGCCGCCCCCTTCGTGGCGGCGGCCGCGGCGCTGGCCCTTGGCGGAGATGGAGATGGGGCGGGGGACGTGGAGGAGCGGCTCGCGGGCGCGGCGGAGGATCTGGGCGCGCCGGGGCGAGACCCCGTTTACGGGTGGGGCCTCTTGAACGCGCGCGCGCTTTGCGACGGCTTCCGGACGGCGGTCGGCGGCGAGGCGGAGGTTGCGCCCGCATCCCTGCCGGCGCAGTAACGCCGGACATGAGCGACTCACCCGCAGGTCAAACCGCTTCCGAGGCCCTGCCGGCCCACGGGCCGGCAGCCGCAGCACCTCTTGCGCTCAACAACGCGCATGCCGAGGAGCTCTCGTTCCACACGCCGGAAAGCTGGGAGCGGCTGGTCGATGCCGCCTTCTTCGCCCGGCGGATCGGCGAGGCCGACGCGTTTCTCCTCGCCTTCGACCAGGACGCCGACTACGTCAGCCCCAACTTCCTGTGGTTCCGGGCGCGTTTTGCGCGCTTCGTCTATGTGGACCGGGTGGTGACGGCGACGCATGCGCGGGGCCGGGGGCTGACATCCACGGCGGGACGAAGACGGTGCGCTATCTCGCGCGCGACCTGTAGGGATCAGAACCCCGTCTCGATGCGGTCGAAGACCAGCGTCGTGAAGGCGGAGATCTGCCCGCCCACGAAGGGGCCGGTGAAGGCGACGGCGAGCAAGATCGCCACGATCTTGGGCACGAAGGTCAGCGTCACCTCCTGGATCTGGGTGAGCGCCTGGAAGAGCGCGATCCCGATGCCCACCGCCATGGCGATGCCCACCGCCGGGCCGGACGCCACCAGAACGGTCCAGATCGCGTTCTGGACGATGTCGAGGGCGTCCGCTTCGTTCATCGCGGCGCCTCGTTCACGGGGCCGCTCCGATCCTGACGCCCGGCCCCATGGCGATCTCGCGGCCGCCGCCGAGCACCGCGACGACGCCGTCGCTCGCGATCCGCACTTCCACGACCTCGCCCGAGACCGTGCCGTCGGCCGACGTCACCATCCGGCCGATGATGCCGTCGGCCTGGGCGAGCGCGCTGCCCTGGAGCAGGCGGTCGAGCTTCGCGTTGAGCTGCACGGACTGCTCGACCTCGCTGAAGGCGGCGAGCTGGGCCATGTATTGGGTGGCGTCCATGGGCTCGGTCGGGTCCTGGTTCTTCATCTGCGCGACGAGCAGCTTCAGGAAGGACTGGTAATCGACGGACGCCTTGGCGGCCGATGCCGACGCAGGCGCCGTGTTCGCGCTGGCGGCGAAGCTTGCGGCTGACACGTTCATGCGGCGTCCTCATGGACCGGAAAGCCCGCGGCCGGACGCCGTGCGACGGCGGCGGACAGGCGCGCGATGTTCACTTGCGGCTCGGCCTGCGGTTCGGCATCCCGCGCGGCCGAAGTCGCCGCCTCCTCGCGCAGGCACGCCTCCTCGAGCGGGTAAAGGCTGCGGATCAGCTTGAGCGCCTCGAAGACGTGGCCTTCGGCCGCCAGCCGGTCCACCTGTTTGAGCCCCGCCAGGATTCGCTCGTTCGCGAAGCTGGCGAGCAGAAGCGGCAGCGACTGCCGGAACATCTTTTGCGCCTCCGCGGCCCCGCTCGGGTTCATCAGCATGACCTGCAGGATGAAGTAGAGCTGGCGGAGCGGGGTCGAGGCATGCTCGGCCTGCAGCACATGCGCTTCGAGCAGGAACTGCACGTCGTTCATCAGTTCGAGCGTGACCTTGCGATCCACCCGGATCACCGCCCCGTTCAGGAAGATGCGTTCGCCGGGCTTCAGCGAGATCTTGAGCGCGTTCTTCATTGGATCCCGTCCCGGATGATCTGCGAAACCTCGATCAGGCCCTCGAAATTGTCCGAGCGCCCCTGGCGCACCTCCTCGGCCTCGCGCAGGAGCCACAGGCCGATCGAGATCAGATTGGCGCGCAGCTCCTTGGGGAGCGCGTTCTCGGGGCTGCCCAGATCCTGGAGAAGCGACGCCCAGACGCGGTTGGTGAAATGGATCGCCTCCACCGCCTCCAGGCTGCTCGCGCCCTTGCTTCGCGCGGCGGTGAGAAGGTCGATGGAGCGCGACAGGAGCTGCCGCTCGCGGTCGCGGGCGTCGGCCAAGCTGTCGGTCTGCACGTCGGCATAGGAGAACTGATACATCTGGTGTTCCGCAAGCCCCTGAAATCTAACGGAGGAAACGCATCAGGCTGAGCTCGCCCAGCCGCGCGGTGAGGGTGTAGGACATCTCGATCTGGTCCATGAGCTGGGACACGCGCGTGGAGGCCTCATAAGGGTCCACGCCTTCCAGCTTGCCAATGTGGCGCTCGAACAGGTCGGCCTGCGCTTCCAGGCGCAGCGTGGCCTCCGAAACGCGCTTCTGCGAGATGCCAGCATCCGACTGGAGCTGCCCCAGCCCGGCGATGGCCTCGCTCACCAGCGCCACCGCGCGCTCCACCACCGCCTCGCGCGCGCCGGGGCCGAGCGCGCCCGCCATCAGCTCCGACACGGTGCTTGCGGCCATGGCGAGCTTCCGGATGGGATCGGCGTTGGCGCTGACCGAGGTGGGCGCCGTCTCGTTGAGCGCGATCCGGCTCTGGATCGGGGCGTCGGACGCCGCCGACCAGTCCGCCCAGCCCGCGCCCAGGAACTGCGGCTCGACGCTCGCAAGGAAGCCTTGCATGTCGGCCTTGGAGATCCCGCTCGCCGCCGGATCGCCTGGGGGGAAGCCGAACCGCGCGACGAAGGCCGCGTCGAACCCCGTCTTGGCGGGCGAGCCGGGCTTCCAAGGCGTCAGCGGCTCGACATCGGTGTTGATGCCCGCGAAAAGGTATTCGCCGTTGAGCGCGGAGTTCAGGACCGCGGTCATCATCTCCAGCGTGGCGCGCGCGTCCCCGCCGAGCACGGAAGGCCCCGCGTCCCCGCCCACGCCCGCCGTGAGCGTGGACAGAAAGCCCTGCGCGCGGCTGCCGAGATCGCCCAGCGCGTTCTGCGTCGCCGCGAGCCGCGACTTCGCGAGCGCGTTGGTGTCCGTGATGTTGCGCACGCGCTCGAGGTCGCGCGCGAGCGTCACCGAAAGCGAGGAGCGCGCGCCAAGGGCCAGGCCGCGATCAGCCAGGCGGCCGGTGGTGACCTCGACCTGGGCGGCGGACAGCTCGTTCTGCGTGCGCAGCAGCGAAAGGCGCAGGTTTTGGCTGAGGCTCAGCGTGGAGGTTTGAGAAATCTTCAAGGTCAGCGCACCATGGCCAGCAGCGCCGCCAGCATCTCGTCCACCGCCTTGATCAGCCGGGCGGAGGCCTCATAGGCGTGCTCGAGGTCGAGAAGCAGGGACATCTCGTGGTCCACATTCACGCCGGTGGCGTTGGACAGGGCCTCGCCCGTGCGGACCATCAGCGCCTCCGTCGTGGCGGCGCCGTCGGTGGCGCGGGCGCGCGCGGCCTCGAACCAGCCGATCGCCGCGGCGGAATAGGCCGACGCGCTGACGGGGCCTGCGAGGCCCGCGCGCGCATCCACCGCGACGGGCTCCTCCATGCGGTCCCCGTAACGGATCAGGAGGGCGGAGAAGGAGGCGTTGCCGGCAGGGTTGGCGTTGTAGGCCGCGCCGTTCGCCCCGCCGTCGCGCAAGCGCAAGGGGTCGCCGCCGGCGCCCGCGTCGAAGGCGGCGTTCAGGCGGATGGCGCCGGCCAGCCCCGGCTGCAGCGTGCCGGCGGGCGGCAAGGCGGGGCCGCCCGACCAGCCGAACAGGCCGGCGCGGTCGGGCAGGCCGCTCCCCGTCTGGTCGGTCTCGCGGAAGGCCGCGATCATCAGGCGCGCCATCTCGTCGAGCTGGCGCTCCACGCCCAGCGCCGCGCCGTCGCGGAGCTCGATCAGTCCGGCGATCTGGCCCGACGCGTTCGGCCCGCCTTTGAGCGGAACGCCGTCGATCAGCACAGCATTGCCGGCCGCGCCGGGCGTGAAGACGGCGGTGGGCGCGAACGAGATCTCCCGCGGGACGGTCTCGAACAGGGTCGCGCCATCGGCGGTCATGATGACGGCGTCGTTGCCGGCGCGCGTGAAGGTGGAGACCGGCACGAGGGCCGCGATCTTCTTCAGCGCGGCGTCGCGCTGGTCGAGCGCATCCGAGACGTCGCGGCCGACCTTCGCGCCGAGCACCACCTCGTCATTGGCCCGGCCGAACTCCTCCAGAAGGCCACGCAGCTCGCCCACCGCCGTGCTGATGCCGGCATCGGCCTCGGCGCGGATCGTCTGGACGGCCTGCGCGCCAGTGTTCAGCGCGCCCACCGCCGCGCGGCCCGCCTCCACGGCGTTGGTGGCCAGCGTGCGGTTGGACGGCGAGGACGCAAAGGTCTGCAGGGCCTCCGACAGCTTGCCCAGGGCGGTCGCCACCGAGGCGCCGCCGTCCACGCCGTGGATGTTGAGGCTCAGCCGCTCCAGCCCGTCCCGAAGCGCGGACTGGCCGCTCCAGGCGGAGGTGGCCGAAAGGTTGCGGCGCAAGAGCAGCTCGTCGGCCGCGCGCCGGATTTCCGTCGCCCGCAGGCCCGGCGCGGTGCTGACAAGCGCGGCTTCCCGCCTGTGATAGTCGGAATCGCCCGCATTCGTGACGTTGCGCGACACGATGCTCGTCTGCCGCGAAACGCTGCCCAGCGCGCTTTGGGCGATGTTGAGGGCGGAGGCGAGCGACATGACGAGGCCGGGCGGCGGTCAGAAGCCGAAGCGCCGTTCAGCGCTTCAGGTTGACCAGGACGTCCATCAGCTCGGAGCCGGTCTGGAACACCTTGGAATTGGCCGTGTAGGAGCGCTGCGACTCGATCATGTTCGTGAGCTCCTCGGCGATGTCCACGTTGGAGCTCTCCAGCGCGCCGGAGATCACGCCGCCGAACCCTTGTTCATTGGCGAAGCCGATGCGCACGCCGCCCGACTCCGGGCTTTCCGCGAAGACGTTGCCGTTCACCGCGATGAACTGGTCGGGGCTTTGGGCCGTCGCGAGCGGGATGCGGTAGAGCGCCTTGAGCGCGCCGTTGCCGAACTGGCCATAGACCGTGCCGTCCTGGGCGATGGTGATCTCCTCGATCGCCGAGGGCGGCGAGCCGTTCACGCCGGCGTCGAGCACGGCATAAGGGCTGGCGAGCTGGGACATGTCGCCCAGGTCGAGCTCGAACGCCGCGCCGCCGGGCACGGTGAAAGCGATGCTGTCGGCGCTCGCGCCCGTCAGCGCGCCGCTGGTCGGGTCGAAGTTCAGCGTCGTGGTGGCGAGCGGCCCCGAGGCGTAGGGGAAGCCCGTGCCCGCGGCGGCCTGGCTCTTGTCGAACACGGCCACTTCCCAGGCGCCGGCGGCCGACTTCGTGAAGTAAAGGTCGAGCAGCTTCTCGCCGCCGAGATTGTCGTAGACCACGAGCGAGGACTTGGCGGAGTAGCTTGCCGAAGCCGCGTTGGCGGAGGGCAGGTCGGCCGCGGCGACGATGGCGGCGTCGGCCGGGAAATTGGCCGTGAACGCGCCGGCCGTGCTGGGCGTGGCCGCGAGCGCGCCCGCGGAGATCGTCACGGGCTCCAGCCCGTCGAAGCCGTTGGCGGTGGCCGCCGGCTCGCCATTGGCGAAGTTGTAACCCATGAGCTGGTAGCCCGCCGCGTTCACGAAGCGGCCGCTGCCGTCGGGCACGAAGGCGCCCGCGCGGGTGAGGAAGGGCTGGCCGCTCGGGCTCTGCACGATGAAGAAGCCGTCGCCGTTCACGGCGAGGTCGGTGGCCGAGGTCGTGTATTGCAGCACGCCCTGGGACGCGATGGAACGCTGCACCGCCGTGGTGACGGCGCCCGAGGCGTATTGGCCGGCCGTGCTCGGCAGCACCATGGTGGCGAATTCGGCGCGGCTGCGCTTGTAGCCGGTGGTGCCAGAATTGGCGATGTTGTCGGCCACGGTGGACAGCCGGTTGGCCTGTGCGGACATGCCCGACACGCCCGTTCTCATCATTCCATAGAGACTCATGGACAACTCCTTGGCTGGAATGCGCGTTCAAGGACGATAGTCCGAAGCGCTTGCGCGAGGCTGTCGGGCGGGTGCGGCCGCCGCATGGAGGCAAGGCGCAGCCTGCGGCGGCAGGCCTGAAGGCCTGCCCCGGCGCTACGCAGCGGTGCGGAAGGAGCGGCTAGAGCGCGAGCCGGTAGCCCAAAAAGCGCTTGGAATCGATGGGGTCGAAACCCAGCCGCTCGCGCAGCTTCTTGCGCAGCTTGGAGATGTGGCTTTCCACCACGTTCTCCTCGACCTCGTCGTCGAACAACCCGTAAATGGCGTTGAACACCTGCGTCTTGGTGACCCGCCGGCCGCAATTGGCGGCCAGGAACTCCAGGATGCGGCGCTCGCGCCGGGGAAGCGGCAGAGGCTCGCCGTTCACCTCGGGGTCGCGCCCGTCGGTGAAGACCTTCATCGGCCCCACCTGCGCCCAGCGCGCCTCGTCGGCGGCGCGACGGCGGATCGCCGTGATGCGGGCCAGGATCTCGCGGATATGGACGGGCTTGCGGATCACGTCGTCCACGCCCGCCTCGAACAGGCGAAGCGTGTTCTCAAGGCTGTGCTGCTCGGAAAGGGCGATCACCGGCGCGTCCGTGCGGTCGCGGATCTTTCGCGGCAGCATGTCGGTCGAGCCGCAATCGCCGATCAGGATGGCGCGGACGGACTTCAGATCCTCCGCCGGCGCGCTCGACACCCATTCGCCGAACTCACGCGAGCAGAAGCCCGTGGAGGCCACGCCTTCGCGGTCGAACATGGAATGGTACCCCTGCGTCACGAGTTGACGCTCGTCCACGATCACAATCATCGGCCCCGCTCCGAATCGTGTTTGCTTTGTTAACGCAAACCTAGGTCCGGCGCGGCGCGGCCCGATAGCGTGAAATATGCCCCCCCATATCTGGGGGGTTGCGCCCGTTCTTCTCCAGGACGGGGCCAAATCAGGAACAAAGAGGGATTTCGCGCCGATGCGGCGCACCTGGAGCGTGATCGCTTCGGCCTGAAACGATCGTGCTCCCTCGTTCTTTATTTTTTCTCGCGATGTTGCCTGAAAACCCGCGACATCCTGGGAGCATGCGTCAGATGTAAACCCCTCCGGGCAGATCTGGCCCTGGGCTCGGCCCAATCGCCGTCGGGCCGGCGCCGTGCTCTCCTCGCGGCCTGCCGCCGCCCCCGTCTTCGCCGCGGCCGGCCTGGCCTTCGGGAGCCGCGAAGCGGCCTTCGCCTGCGGCGCGCCCCTCGCCGTTGTCCCGGCTCGATCGCGTTTCGTCCAGGCTGACCGTCACGCGGTCCACGGACAAGCCCAGCGCCTCCAGCGCCTGGGCGATCTCGCCCCCGTCCGCGCCGAGCCGGTCGCGCGCTTCCGCCGTCGTGACCGTGATCTCCACCGCGAGCCTGGTTTCCTCCAGCCTGAGCCTGGCGGTGACGGATCCGAGCGTGTCCGGCTTTAGCTCCAGCGTCAGGACGCGGGCAGGGTCGCCCGACCGCGGAAGGTGGGCCGGAAGGGGGCCGGATGGGCTGCGAGCCGCGGCCGCCGCGGGAAGGTTCGCGGCCAGCGTCTCGGCGACCGCGAGGGGGGTGGCCGCCACCGGCAACGCCAAGCCCCCTGGGTTCGCGGGAAGCGCGGCCGCCGCCGCAGGAGCGCGCGCGGCGAAGGCCTCGCGCGGCTCGCCGGCCGGCTTCGGCGTCTCCTCGGCGCCCATCGCGCCGAAGCGCGGCGCATCTTTCTGCTCCCTGGCGGCCGGTCCCGCCGCGCCGCCGCGGGCGTGGCGCTCGCTCCCGGCGCCTTGGCGGGCGTCGAGCCCGCCAAGGTCGAGGAACGCCACCGCCGCGTTCAGGCGCGACAAAGACGACCCGCTCGTCGCCGGCCGGTCCTCGGATGACGAGGGCTCGTCCGCTTCCGTGACGATCGCCCTGGACTCGCTTGCGGACAGCAGCGCGGCGAGCTCCGGCGGCAGGTTCGAGCCTCCCGCCGAGGCCGGCTGGGACGGCTGCGGCGGCTCGGCGGCTCCAACTCGCGCGTCCACGGTCAGCGGGGCGGCGGGTCGACCGGCCATCTCAAGCTCGGTCCTGGTGTCGCGCGACAGCCCTCGCGGCCCTACCGCGTCGTCACAGCCTATGGCGTTCGGCCGCTCCCGGCCGGCGGGGACGTCTTGCCCTTTCGGCGTTTCCGCATGCGCAGGCTCGTCTGCCGCCGCCTGCTCTGGCGCCGGCGGTCGTTGCGTCGGCAGCGCCGCGAGCGCCGCCACGGCCGCTGCGTCGATGATCTCGCCGTCCCGCAGTTTTTCCTCGGACGGCGCGGCGCGTCTCACGACAGGCCGATCCGGTCGGGTCCTCTCCTCGACCGTCCCTGCCTTCGCCGATCCGCCATTGTCCAGCACATCGCCGAATCCGTTTTCCGCCAGGCGGCCCTCGCGCGACGCTCCACCTTTTGCCGCGCCGGCGGCATCGGCTCGTCTCGGCAGCAGCGCATTCAAGCCGTTCACTCGGTTTCTCCCAAAAGCGCGTCCACCGCCTTCAGCGCTTCCCGCGCGGCGAGGAGGCGCTCGTCCTCGATGTCGGCATCTCCCTCAGGGTTCTGCTCAGGCGTCGCCGAAGCGGGCTGCGGCTCGTCCTCGCGCGGTTCGGAGCCGGCGGCCGCCGTCTCGCCGCCCGCCGGGGCAGGGGGCGGCGGGCCCGGCTCCGAACCAAGCCCGCGGGCCACGCGCTTCGCCGCTTCGAGCAGCGCGCGGTCGTCTTGCGTGAGTTCGCTTACGTCGATGCCCTCCAACCTGGCGAGCGCGGCGGGAAACTCGGCGGAGGCGACGGCCGGCAGGGCGGCGTAGAGCGCGGCGCGCGCCTTGTTCGCGCCGCTGCCGCCCTTGGCCTGTTGGGCTGCGAACGCCGCCAGCGCCACCGCGTGCTCGACGCCCGCGCGGCGCGCGATGCGCAGAAAGATCACCTCGCGCCGCTCGGCGTCCATGGGGAGCGTCGCGTCGGCCACCTCCTGGAGGTCGAGCCCCTCGCGCAAGGCGACCACGCCCGACACGAAATCGTCGGCGAACTGACTGGCATAGGGCGAGAAGAGGAAGCGCCGCGCATATTGGGCGCTCGCGCGCAGGAAACGCTCGCGATCCCCGACCTCCGCCGCCAGGGCGACCGACCGGCGCAGCGCGGCCTCTTCCACCAGCGTGCCGGGCGCGAGCACCCGCGCCTGGTCGAGAAGCGCGAGCGCGGCCTGAGCGTCGAGCCCCGCGAGAAGCGAGCCCTTGACCAGGGAAAGATAGGCGCCGAGCTCCGGCGAGAAGGCAAGCGGGTCGACGGTCTTCAGGGCTTCGCGGGCGGGCGCCTGCGCCCCGCGCAGATTGTTGAACACGCCCAGCGTCAGATCCTCCCGCCCCTCGCCCGCCACGAGGTCGGGCATCAAGGCCTCGATCGTGGCCGGATTACCGCCGCTCATGGCGTAGATCAGCGCGGCTTCCCATTCCTTCGGCTCGGCCAGAAGCGCGCCGTCGCTCTCCCGCAAGCGTTCATCGGCCAGTTCGAGCAGCTTGCGCTGCATGGCTAGCGCGGCATGGTCGCCCCCGGCGATGCGGTCCTGAACCAGTTGCAGGGAGCGCACGAGCTGCGACGGCTGGAGCCCTTCCGCCGCGCCCGGCGGCGGCGCAAGGGCGCTCCCGGCAAGGCCGAGGGCCAAAGCGAACGCCTTGAACCGCATCAGCGGGCGAGCTCCAGCTCGATCTCGATGCGGCGGTTGGCGGGCGCGAGCGGATCCGCGGATTGCTTGAGCTTGCGGTCGGCGAAGCCCGAAACGCTCTCGACGCGCGTCTCGTCGAGGCCCGCGCGCACCAGCATATGATAGGCGGCCTGCGCCCGGGCGGAGGACAGCCGCCAGTTGTCGTAACTCTCGCTTCGGAAGGGCCGCGCGTCGGTATGCCCCGAAACGCGGATCGCGCCCGGCCGGTCGCGGAGGACGGCGCCGATCTTGTCCATGGCGCGCACGAGCTCGCCCTCCGGCACGGCCGAGCCGATCTCGAACATGCCGAAATCGAGCTCCTCCGTGACGGAGATCACGACCCCGGTCGGCGTGGCCTCCACCGACAGCCCGCTTTTCCCCGCCGTGCCCAGGGCGGCATCGATCGCCTGCTTGATCTCCGCCGCGGCCTTTCGCGTTTCCTCGATCGCCGCCGCAGGCGAGGGTTCCGCAGCCGCCTTGCGGTCGGGCGTGGGCTTGGCCTCGGCCGCCTGTTTTTCCTGCTCGCCTTCCGCGGTTTCGTTCTTCCGATCTTTCGCGGCCGCGCGCTCAGCGCTCTGCTCGGCGAGCGGCACAGCCACCTGCCGGCTCCAGAAATCGGGCGCGAACGGGTCTCGATAGGCTTCGCCCCCCGACGCCCCGCTCGCCGGGCCGGAGGTCTGCCGGCCGCCGTCCCCCTTGTCGCTCGCGTTCTGCCGCGTGCCCGATTCGGCGGCGATCTCGGCGAGCACCGCATAAGGGTCGGCGAACAGCGACGCGTCGGAATGCTTCTGCTTCTCGGCTGTGTCGGTCGAGTTCTTCGCCGTGGTCGCGCCGCCCGAGCCCTGGCCTTCCGAGCCCGCCCGGTTGCCTTCCGAGGCCGGGTTCTCCGCTTCGAGCCCCACCGCGTTCGGCCCGTCGCCGATGTCCTCCAGGCCCTTGCGGGCCGAGTTGCGGTCGATCAGCTTGACGGGGTTGAAATAGCTCGCCACCGAGGCCTTGGTCTGCTCGTTGGCCGCGTTGATGAGCCACATCACGAGGAAGAAGCACATCATGGCCGTCATGAAGTCGGCGAAGGCGATCTTCCACACGCCGCCGTGATGACCATCGTCATGGTCGCCATGCGCACGGCGGACGATCACGATCTCATGTCTTCGATCGTCGGCGCTCATGCCCGCTCACTTGTCCCCAGAGCGGCCCTCGCCGCAGCCATGACCTCGCCGATGCGGGTCTCCCAGACCTCGCCGCCGGCGGACACCGCGATGTCGAAGCCCGGCGCCTCCTCCCACGTCGCGCGGATGCCGGCCGCCTCAAGACGGGCGGACAGGGTTTCCCAGAGCGCGCGCGGCCCTTTCGCCGCAACCATGGGCGGCATCTCCCCCCCCTGCCTGCGCTCCTCCAGGGCTGACCGCACGGCGGCCCCCAGCGCCTCGCCGGCGCGCCGCGCCGCTTCTTCGCCGACCACGGGCAGAAGCAGCGCCCCCGCCGCGCGGGACAGCTCGGCCGAAAGCCTGGCCTCCAGCGCCTCGAAGCTTGCCGCGATGCGCGCCGCGGCCGCCACGCCCGCTTGCGCCTGGAGGCCCTCGATCTCCGCCGCATGGGCGGCGCGCAGCGCGTCGAACTCGACCAGGCGCTGGGCGTCGAGCCGCTCGCGCAGCGCCTGCTCGGCGGCCGCCACGGCGCCCGCGATAGCGGCCTCCACATCCACCGCAGCCGGCCGGGACGGGGGCGCAACCTCGGCCTCGGCCGGCTTGGCGGGCCGCGAGGCGGCCGCTTGGCCGAAATCGGGCAGAAGCAGCGTGAGCGCCGACAGGCGTGAGGCGCCCGCGATCACGCCGCCTCCTCGAGCGCCCATTTGCGCAGGATCTGCGCCGTGCGCTCTTCGCTCAAATCCACCATGCGTGCGAGCCGTTCCTGGGGCGCCGACTTGATCTTCTGGCGGAGGTCGTCAAGCGGGGTCGCGCCCGGCTCCATGGCGGGAAGGGCGACGCCGGCCGCGCCCAGCTCCGGCGCCCCCGGGCTGCCAAGCGCGGCCGCGAACTGCCCGGGCTGGGGCAGGGCCGCCGGCGACATGCGCTCGGCCCCATCGCTCACGCCTTGCGCCGGCGCGCGCAGCGCGGCCGCGAGCGGGCGCAGGCCGAACAAAGCGAGCAGCGCGATTGCGAGCAGGAAGGCCCCGGCGTTGATGAGCGTGCCGGCCTGGCTCCCAAGCGCGTCCATCACGCCGGGCTCGGCCAGCTCGACGCCGTCCAGCCCGTCCACGAACTCCACCGGCGACACGGTGATGACGTCGCCCCGCGCTTCTGTGAAGCCGGCGGCCGACGCCACCAGCGCCTCGATCTCCTTCACGCGTTCGGCAAGGGCTTCCGGGCCCGCGCCTTCGCCCAGGATCGCCTGCAGCCTCCCGCGATTGATCACCACGGCCACCGTCATGCGGTTGAGCGTGTAGCCGTTGGACACGGTGGCGATGCGCTTGGAGTTGATCTCGTAATTGGTGATCTCCTCCTTGCGCTCGGCCGTCTCCTCCGACTGCGGGCCGCTGGTCGGAGCATCCTCCGTTTCCGGCAGGTTCTCCTCCACGGAAACGGTGTTGGCGGCGTCGCGCTGGCTGCTGTTCTCGTTGGACCGCACCACCTGGACCGAACGCTCCACCCGCGATTCGGGATCGAAGATCGTCTCCTCGGTCTGGCGGGTATCGGTGTTCACCTCGGCCTTGACGCTGGCGCGGAAGTTCTCGGGCCCGAGATAAGGCGACAGCGCCCGGCGGATGTTCTCCTCGATGGCCGCCTCCACCGTCTGAGCGACGGTGAGCGCGCGGCCCGCGCCGGCGTTCGCGGGGTCGTCGCCCGCGGCCAAAAGGATGCCGCCGGCGTCGAGCACGGTCACCTTTTCCAGCCCGAGGCCCGGCACGGCGGCCGCCACCAGATGGCGGATGGCCTGAGCCGTGGCGCGCGCGTCGACACCGCTCATGGTGCGGATCACCACGGAGGCGGAGGGCTCCTGGGCGTCGCGGCGAAAGCTCTCGCGCTCGCCCATGACGATGTGGACGCGCGCGGCCTTGACGCCGGCCAGGCCCTGCAGCGTGCGGGCGATCTCGCCTTCGAGCGCGCGCACCCGCGTGACCTCCTGCATGAAGGAGGTCAGGCCGAGCGAGCCGACCTGGTCGAACAGCTCGTAACCGGCATTGGCTGAGGTCGGCAGGCCCTTTTCGGCGAGCAGCATGCGCGCCTGCGCCGTTTGGCCGGCCGGCACCAGCACCGCTGTGCCGTCGCTGTTCACGTCGAAGCGGATACCGGCTTCGGTCAAGGCGAGGCCGATCTGGTTCACGTCGCCGCGCTCGAGCCCGACATAGAGCGTCTCGAAGGCGGGCCGGTTGAGCATGACGGCGGCGGCGGCAACTGCAAGCAGCACCAGCGCGCCGGCCGTGCCCAGCAGCCCCAGCCGGCGCGGGCCTATGGCCGTGAGATTGCCGAGGATCGTTCGCAGCGCTTCAGGCAAGTTGAGGCCCGGTTTCAGAGTGGTGGACGAAGGCCCGCAAACCGGCGGACAACAGGGCTGAAACCTAGAAGCCGAAGCTTGCGCGAGGGTGGCAGGCCGGCGACGCCAGATCCGCTAACGTTTTGTTAAGAAAAAGGAAACCGGCGGAAAAGGGCCGCAGCCGCTTCGCGCCGGTTTCTTCCAACTTTCGGGTTTCGGCGGAGGCGCGCCGCGCCGTCAGCGCTGGAACAGCGACAGAAGCGACTGCGAGGAGCCGTTGGCGATGGACAGCGCCTGCACACCCAACTGCTGCTGCACCTGCAAGGCCTGGAGCCGCGTGGACTCCTTGTTCATGTCGGCGTCCACCAACTGCCCCACGCCGCGCTCGATGGAGTCCATCAGGCTTTGCGTGAAGCTCTTCTGCAGGTCGGTCTGCTTCTTGGCCGCGCCCAGAACCGTGGCGGCGTCGGCCATCTCGGTCAGGGCCTTGTCCACGACGTTGATCATCTGCGTGACCTGGGCGTCGGTGAAGCCCACCACGGTCAGCGTGGACACGGCGTAGCCGTCCGTGCCCGCGACCGTGCCGGCGACGGCGGTGGTGGCGGTGTTGTCGCGCACGCCCGACGTGGCGAGCCGCAGGCCTTCCACGATACCCCTGGTGGCGTTCGTGGTCGCGGCCGCGTCATAGAGCTTGATGGTCTGCACGGGGATGTTGATCTTACCGAGCGACACGGTGCCGTCGGCCGCGCGATTGAAGGAGGACACGATCTCGGCGTTGTTGTGGACGCCGGCGGCCGAGTGGCCGGCCGCGACCGTCGCGTTCACCGACAGCCAGTTCGCGCCAGAGAAGGTGGCGGAGTCTGCGAAGCTCTTGAGCTGCCTCTGCAGCGACGCGATCTCGGTCTGGATCTTGTCCTTGTCGCCGCCGGTGGCGCCCACCGCGGCGACCAGCTTGACGCGGATCTCCTTGGTGCGCTCGATGGTCTGGTTCATGGCCGTGTAGGCGGTGTCGATCTTGGACGCGCCCAGGCCCAGCGCGTCCTGCACCGTGGAAAGCGCCTGATTGTCGGAACGCATGGTGGTGGCGATCGACCAATAGGCGGCGTTGTCGGCGGCCTCGGCCACGCGCAGGCCCGTGGAGATGCGGGTCTGAACCGTTTCGAGCGAGCGGTTGGTGGCGCTCAGGCTTCTCAACGCCGTCAGCGCGGACGCGTTCGTCAGGATGCTGCTCGACACGATACCCCCTTCATGTTCCCCATTCGCCGGCGGCATGCCGGATCGAGGCGTCGGAAGCGGGGCGCGGGGCCGATGAGACGGGCCGGCCTCGCACGGTGACGCACTCGGTTAACCATGACTGCCACGACATGGTTAACGACGACTTAAGGGAAGCTTAGGGATTCTCGGTGCGGCGACGCAAAAGGCCGCGCCCCAAGAGGCGCGGCCCGCAAGTCGTGGCGAGGGCGGCGGGCGCTTGGGCCCGCCCGGTGCTTACCGGAAGAGCGACAGGATCGACTGCGAGCCGCCATTGGCGATGGACAGCGCCTGGATGCCCAACTGCTGCTGCACCTGAAGCGCCTGGAGCCTAGTCGACTCCTTGTTCATGTCGGCGTCCACGAGTTGGCCCACGCCGCGGTCGATGGAATCCATCAGGCTCTGCGTGAAGGTCTTCTGCAGGTCGATGCGCTGCTTGGCCGCGCCAAGATTGGTGGCCGCCGTGGTCATCTCCTTGAGGGCTTCCTCCACGCGGGCAACGTGCTCCCCAATCTGGGCGTCTGTGGTGCTTGCCGTCAAAGCGAGGTCAGAGACTGAGGTGCCGCCGGATGCACCGGTCGCCCTCGCTCCGGCAGTTGTGCGTGCCACGTCCAGAATGCCTTTGTCGGTCGTTGCCGCAGTTGCCGTGTCCGCATCGTAGAGCTTGATGGTGTCTGCATCGAGGTCGATGGTGCTGACGGATGCCACGCCGGCGGCGGTGCGGTTGAAGGCGGAGACGATCTTCAAATCGGCAGCATCAGCCGTCGTCGTGTTGACCGATAGAAGGTTGGTGCCCGAGAATGTCGCGGAGTCGGCATAGGACTTGAGCTGGTCCTGCAGCGCCTTGATCTCGACCTGGTACTTCTCCTTGTCAGCGCCAGTCGATCCGGTCGCCGCCACTAGCTTGGTTTTGATCTCGTTGACGGTGTCGATGGCCTTCTTCATGCCGGTATAGGCGGTGTCCACCTTGGCCGCGCCCAAGCCCAGCGAGTCCTGAACGGTCGAGAGCGCCATGTTGTCGGAACGCATGGTGGTGGCGATC
>DASYHP010000029.1:0-107653 GCA_035998495.1 Mesorhizobium sp. | reverse complement strand
CGCCGGCGTTTTTGTCGGCCCGGCCCTGCTGCACCTCCTTCGGCCCCCAACCCCTTCGCTCCTCCGTCCCGGAAGGGGTTCATGCAGGGACCGGGCTATTCGCTGTCGCTGGAGTGGACTTCTTGCTCCAACCGCGCGCGGACCTTTAGTACCCGCAGGCAACCCTGGGCGAGGCCGCCCCGGCCCCCTTGCCACGTTAGCAAGAGAACGGAGGCGCCGGCTCCTCCCCGCCAAACCACCGTCATGATCGGCGTCCCCGGCGGAAGAAGCTGAGGCGAAGCATAAAGGAGGCGAACGGGGGCGTGGATGAAAGCCGCGGAAGATTCTCGTCGAGGCGATCTTAAGCCGCTGAAATGGCGTGCAAAAGAGTTCGCGGGCTCGCCACGCGGCCGAAGCTTCATCCACGGGCGGCAAGCATGGCGGGGCGAAACGGGCCAGCGGAGCGCGTTCGGGACGCGCGTGAGGTCGGGCCAGGGCGCCATAGGCCGATGCCGGATGAGTGAAAATCCTGCTTGAGTTTTTCACTTTCAGCGATACTGTTTTCTTATGCCCGATGACGTCCAAGCTGTTTCTCCCGCCGAACGCGTCGGCCGCGGCGCGGTGCGGGCGGGCAGCGCGGGTGATGAAGGCGGGCCGGATTTCCTGGGCTCGGAGGTGCGCGACCTGCGCAAGGCGCGCAGCCTGACGCTCGCCCAGCTCTCAACGGTCACGGACCTGTCGGTCGGCTATCTGAGCGAGGTCGAGCGCGGCCGCGCCACGCCGTCGGTCGCGGCGCTGCACAGGATCGCGCGGGGCCTGGGCGTCAGCATCGGCTGGTTCTTCCGCAACGACGACCCCGAGCGGCTGGAGGAGCGCGACGTGGTGGTGCGCGCCGGCCGGCGCCGGAAGCTCAGCTTCGAGTCCGGCATCACCGACGAGCTGCTGTCGCCCAACCTGCGAGGGTCGATCGAGCTTCTCTTGAGCCGCTTCCCGCCGGGCTCGACCAGCGGCGCGGAACCCTATTCGCATCGCGGCGAGGAGGCGGGCGTCGTCATCCGTGGCGCCATCGAGCTCTGGGTCGGCGAGCGCCGCTTCCTGCTCCACGAAGGCGATAGCTTCGCCTTCGCGAGCGCCACGCCGCACCGCTACCGCAACCCCGGCCAGGAGGAGGCGGTGGTGATCTGGTCCATCACCCCGCCGACCTATTGAGGAGACGCGAAGCGCCGCTGCCCGCGCGGCGGACGCCTCGCCAGAACGGAGGAGTTTCCCGATGACCGCTCTCCAGACCGCCGACGCGACCGTCGGCAAGACCTATGACGCCATCGTCATCGGCGCAGGTCACAACGGCCTGGTCTGCGCCAACTATCTCGCCAAGGCGGGCATGAGGGTGCTGGTGCTCGAACGCCGCCATGTGGTGGGCGGGGCCGCGGTGACGGAGGAGATCGCGCCGGGCTTCCGGGCCTCGATCTTCTCCTACCTAATGAGCCTGCTTCACCCCCGCATCATCCGCGAGCTGGAATTGAAGAAGCACGGGCTCGAAGTGCTGCCCTGCTCGGACATGGTCTCGCCCGTCAGCGGCGACGACTACATCCTCTTTTCCGCGGACATGAAGAAGACGCAGGCGAGCTTCGCGAAATTCTCGCGGCAAGACGCCGAAATCTATCCCGCCTTCGACACCTATCTCAACGAGGCCGCCAACATCGTCCGGCAGCTCTTGTGGGAGACGCCCGTCGATCCCACACGGCGCGACTGGCGCACCTTCCGCGATGGGGCCTCGCTCCTCTGGCGGCAACGGAAGATCGGCCGAAAGATGTACCGCGTCGTCGATATGCTGACGATGAGCGCCTATGATTTCCTGCGCGAATGGTTCGAGGACGAGCGCGTGATGGCGGTGCTCGCCTATTACGCCTCGATCGGCACCTTCGCCGGCCCGAAAAGCCCCGGCTCGGCCTATGTCATCATGCACCATGTGATGGGCGAGCACGAGGGCGCGGGCGGCTGGGGCTTCATCAAGGGCGGCATGGGGGCGATCACCCAGGCGCTGGCCGCCAACGCCAGGAGCCTGGGCGTGGACATCGTGACCGAGGCCGACATCGCCGAGGTCCGCGTCAAGAACGGCCGGGCCACCTCGGTGCTGACCAAGAAGGGCGAGAGCTTTTCGGCACCCGTGATCGCGTCCAACGCCAGCGCCAAGGCGCTCTACCTGAACATGCTCGATCCCGCGCACGTACCCGATGAGGTGATGCGCGAGATCAGGAACTACCGCTCGTTGTCGACCGCCTTCAAGATGAACATCGCCTGCGAGCGGCCGCCGCAATACACGATCCTGGACAAGGTGAAGGCCGATGGCGCGCTGGGGAACTTCGCCTACCCCACCTACATGCACATCGCCCCCGACATCGACTATCTCGAACGGGCCTATGACGACGCGAAATATGGCTGGTACAGCCAAAAGCCCTTCATCACGCCCGTCGTGCCAACCATCGTGGACGACACGCTGGCGCCGCCGGGAAAGCATGTGGTGAACCTGTTCGGCGGCCATGCTCCTTACGAGCTCAAAGGCGGCGACTGGGCGACGGAGCGGGACAATTTCCGCGATCGCGTGTTCGACGTGATCGAGACCTTCGCGCCGGGCTTCCGCAACGACGTGATCGAGGCGCAACTGCTCGTCGCGCCCGACATCGAGCGGATCGTCGGCATGCCGCAGGGCCACATCTTCCACGGCGAATTGTCCACCGACCAGCTCTTCTTCCAGCGGCCGGTGTCGGGTTACGCCGACTACCGCACGCCGATTCCCGGCCTTTATGTCTGCGGCTCGTCCATGCATCCGGGCGGGGGCGTGTCGGGCATCCCCGGCCACAACGCCGCGCGGGAGATTCTCAAGGACACGAAGCGGCGCAAAAAGGGATGAGTCGGTTGCCGGCCCCTCCACCACGCGTTCCGCGTGGTCCCCCTCCCCCGCTTCGCAGGGGAGGTCCAGGGCGGCGACGTTGCTTGATCCTCCCCCGTTCACGGGGGAGGGGGACCGCCTAAGGCGGTGGAGGGGGCTCAACGGAGAAACCGATTCGAGCACGTCGGCAAAGGGGTGGCCCGTCCGCCTGCGGACGTGAGGCGTCCACGCCTCAATAGGTCGCGCGACCGCCGGAAAGGTCGAACACCGCGCCGGTGGTGAAGGAGTTCTCGTCCGAGACCAGCCAGCAGATCATGGCGGCGGTTTCCTCGACGGTGAGGAAGCGCCCGCGCGGAATCTTCGACAGCATGAAGTCGATATGCGCCTGGCTGACCTGCTCCAGGATTTTGGTCTTGGCCGCGGCGGGCGTGACGCAGTTGACGGCGATGTCGAGCCCCGCCGTCTCCTTGCCCAGGCTCTTGGTCATGGCGATGAGGCCGGCCTTGGCCGCCGAATAGGCCGAGGCGTTGGGGTTGCCCTCCTTGCCCGCAATGGAGGCGATGTTGAGGATGCGGCCCTTTTTCCGCGCGATCATGCGGCGGACCACCGCCTGGTTGACGTGGAACGTGCCGATCAGGTCCACGTCCACCACCTTGCGCCAGGTTTCTGCGGGATAGTCGGCGAGCGGCATGGTGGGGCCGGAAATGCCGGCGCTGTGGACGAGGATGTCAGGCGAAAAGCCCGCGGATTCGGCCGCCGCCATGGCGGCTTCGACGGCCGTGCTGTCGGTGATGTCGAGCACCGCGCCCTCGATTGCGCCATGGGCGGAGAGCGCCTCCCGCGCTTCGTCCAACCCTTTCGCGTCGGCGTCCCAGATCATCAGGCGCGCACCCTCGCGGAGAAGGCGCTCGGCGGTGGAAAAACCCAGCCCGCTCGCGCCGCCCGTGACGATGGCCGTCCTGCCCGAGAAACGGTCCTTGAAGATGTCGGTCATGCGTCTTGCGTTCCTTTGCGTCCGGCGAGCAACCCGCTCATGCCAGCGAAGCGCGCCTGGTTTCCAAGGCTTTCTTCGATGCGCAGCATCTCGTTCCATTTGGCCATTCGCTCGGAGCGCGCGAAAGAGCCCACCTTGAACTGCTTGGCGTCCCAGCCCACCGCGAGATGCGCGATGGTCACATCCTCCGTCTCGCCCGAGCGCGCCGAGACGATGGTGCCGAACCCGTTTTCCCGCGCGGCGAGAAGCGCCGCGCGCGTTTCCGAAATCGTTCCGGCCTGGTTGACCTTGAGCAGCACCGCGTTGACGGCTTTATCCCGCGCGGCCCCAGCCACCAGACCGGCGTTGGTGACGAGGAAATCGTCGCCGATCACCTGCACGCGGTCGCCCACGGTGGCCGTGAAGCGGCGCAGGCCTTCAGAATCGTCCTCGGCCAGCGGGTCTTCCACGGAGACGATGGGGTAGCGCCGGCACCACTCGACCAGCATTTCGGCCATCCCGTCCGAATCGAGCTCGTGTCCGTCCAGCGCCAGCCGGTAGCGCCCGTTCCGGCCGAACTCGGAGGCCGCGATGTCGAGCGAAATCGCCGCTTCGTGGCCGGGCGTGAAGCCGGCGTCTTCGATTGATCGCACGAGGGCGTCGAGCGCCTCCTCGTTGGAGGGGAAGGCCGGCCAAAACCCGCCCTCGTCGGCGACGCCCTGCAGCAGGCCGCGCCGCTTCATGAGCTCGCCCGCGGCGCGGTAGATCTCGGCCGTGACCTCGAGCGCTTCCGCGAAACTCTCGGCGCGCGGGGCGACCACCATGAAGTCCTGCACGTCCACGCGCCGGCCGGCATGCGCGCCGCCCCCGAAAATCTGGATCTCGGGAAGCGGGATCGAGACCGGCGCGTCGCCCGCAAGATGCCGCCACAAGGGCAGGCCGGCCGAGGCGGCGGCCGCATGCAGGACGGCGAGCGAGACCGCCACCAGCGCGTTGCCGCCGAGCCGGGATTTCGTGAGCGTGCCGTCGAGCGCGATCAATCTTTGGTCAACCGCCCCTTGGTCGGCGGCGTCCATGCCCTTGAGGGCGGGAAGGATTTCATCGCGAATGCCGGCGAGCGCTCGGGAAACATCCATGCCGCCGAAGCGTGGGCCGCCATCGCGAAAATCCACCGCCTCGCGGGAGCCGCGCGAGGCGCCGGCCGGGGCGATTCCCCGGCCGGTCGAGCCGTCGGCGAGCACAGCGTCAACTTCGACGGTGGGCCGCCCGCGCGAGTCCCAGACCCGGCGGGCGCGCAGATCGATGATTGCGGTGTCAGTCATGGAGGCGAAGAAACTCCAGGCGGAAGGCGGAGAGGCTGCGGGGCGGCGTTCGCAGCATGTTTCGGGCGCCCGCGCGAACCGTTTCGCGGGACGCCTCGCTCAGATACTCGACCGGGCTTTTCCCGTCGATGCGCGCCAGCATCAGGCCGGGCAGGAGCATGGCGGCGCGCTCCTCCAGGGCGTCGCGCTTCTCCCAGCTCACGCCTGCGAGGTAAGTTTTCGCGAGCCGATCGAAGCTTTCCAGCAGTTCCCGCCGCGCGCCCGGCAGATGCACCGACTTCAGAGCCAGATGGTTCAGGCAGAAGGCGAGGTCGAAGGCGGGGTCGCCCCACCACGCGCATTCCGCGTCGAGCAGCACCGGGCCGTCCGGTCCCGCCAGGATATTCTTGGGGCTGAGATCGCCATGCACGAGCGTCAGCTTCGTCGCCGCCGTGCGGTCGGCGAGCCCGACCAGGACGGGGGCGAGGTCGGGATGCGCCTGAGCGGTGGCGCGAAGATAGGGGTCGAGCCTGAGCGCCTCAAAGAGCGCGTCGGTGGCGAAGGTTTCCGCGAGCCCGGGCTGGGCGCATGCCGCGGCCTGGAGCTTCGCCATGCGCTCGCCGACAAGGGCCGCAAAGCCCGGATCGGCGCGACCCTCGAGAAGCTCCGCCTTCCAGACGGGGTGGTCGGCCCCATCCAGATATTCCATGACGAAGAGCCCGGCCTCGTGGTCCTCGCCCAGGAGGTTCGGCGCCAGGCCCGGCGCCAGGCTCGACGCTGTGCGCAGAAAGGCTGCCTCGCTGGCGCTGCGCCCGACCGGCACCTCCCACACAGCCGCCACCTTCAGCCGGGGCAGGGCGCGCTTGACGCAGAACCTCTGGCGCGGGGTTTCGGCGAGCCGGATGTCGGACGACACGCCGCCGGTCAGCGCCTGGAGGCTTAGCGGTTCATCCTTCGCCAACAGGCCCAGGCTCTCGAGGCTCGCGCGGATCGCGGCGTCATCATCCATGATCGGTCACGTCGCGGCGCGGCACGGCCCGTCCCCTGGCGCATGGCCTCTGGCAGGAATCTTCCAGAACGGCGAAGCGCACGGGATACGATTGCGGCGCGGCGCGCAAGATGGTCGTTTTGGCCAGCCGCCCGCCACGGGGATAGGGCGCGCCGCCGTTCAGCCTCCGCTAACCGTGACGACGGAAGCCGCGGGCCAAGGCCCGGCGCGATAAGCACCGGTTAGCCGGCGCGCCCTACGCTCGCTCGCGATCGTAAAAACCCCATGGAGCAACGGATGCCCGCCCCCCGCCCCCAATACCGGCTCGTGACCCGCAGCGACTTCGACGGCCTGGTCTGCGGCATGCTGCTCAAGGAGCTCGACCTGATCGAGGAGATCACCTTCGTCCATCCCAAGGACATGCAGGACGGCAAGGTGGCGATCACCGATCGCGACATCACCACCAACCTGCCTTACGTGCCTGGCTGCCATCTCGCCTTCGACCATCATGCGAGCGAGGCGCTGCGCAACGGCCCGCACAAGCCGGCCAACCACATCATCCTGCCGGACGCGGCGTCCGCGGCCCGCGTGGTCTATGACTATTACGGCGGCAAGCTCGCCTTCGGCCGCATCCGTGACGACCTGATGGCGGCCGTGGACAAGGCCGACTCCGCCCAGTTCACCCGCGAGGACATCCTGAACCCCGAGGGCTGGACGCTGCTCAACTTCCTGATGGATTCGCGCACGGGCCTTGGGCGCTTCCGCGACTTCCGCATCAGCAATTACGAGCTGATGATGACGCTGATCGACCACTGCCGCGACCATTCCGTGGAGGAGGTCCTGGCGCTGCCGGACCTGGCCGAGCGCGTCGATCTTTTTCGCGCGCATGAGGAGCGATTCAAGGCGCAGCTCCGCCGCTGCGCGTGCCTGCATGGCGACCTCGTTGTGCTCGACCTGCGCGACGAGGACATCATCTATGCCGGCAACCGCTTCATGATCTACGCGATGTTCCCCGAGGCACGCGTGTCCATGCATGTGATGTGGGGCATGAAGCGGCAGAACACGGTGTTCGCCGTCGGCAAGTCGATCCTCGACCGCACATCGCCGGTCAATGTGGGCGAGATCTGCCTTTCTTACGGTGGCGGCGGCCACGAGGCGGCCGGCACGGCCCAGGTCGAGAACAGCCGAGCCGAGACCGTGAAGGCCGAGCTGGCCGAGCGGCTGCGAACCGCGCGCTGAGCCTTCCTGCCATCCCGAAAAAGGCGCGGCGCGGATGCCGCCCGCGCCGCGGCTTTGTCTGTCGGGTTCCAGGCACAGGCGAAAATTTCGGCTGGAACGCATGCGCGGCGACGCCCGTTGCATCGTCAAGGGACACGATCAGGAAGACAAGCGATGGACAACAGCATCAAGCAGGCCCGTTGGCTTTTGGGCCCCGTGTTCGGCCTTTGGGCGGTGATCGCCTTGATCGGCTTCGCCGCGGGATGACCCGCAGGACGGAACTCTGAAAGCGGCTCTCGGCGTGAGCACGGAGCATAAGCCGATGTTCGGCAGCAATCGCGAAAGACACCCGCCGGCGGATCTCGACGGCGGCCGAATCAAGCGTCTGGTGATGGGCGCGCTCTTCGCCGTGGCGCTGATCGCGCTGGCGCTCTTCTTCGGCCAGGACATGTTCCTGGTCCCGGGGCTAGACGCGGGCCGCACGGCCAGCATCGACACGCCGCATGTCCAGGCGCCGGCCTTGACGCCGTAGGGCCGCCGGAAGCGATAGCCCAAGGACAGATGGCTGGCGTGCTCGCGCGTGTCGTCGGCGAACGCGCTCCGGCTGCTGCCGCTCACCGAACCCGTTTGCGAGCGACAAGCGACGCTCGGCTTCGCCGAAGCCGCGCTCATCGGCGAGGCTCAGCCCCGCCCGCATCGATGCCGAAGAAGCCGTCCGAAACGCTGGCGTTGAGGCCCGTCGCCACGCCCGGATCGCCAGCGGCATAGCGGTTATATCGCCCGGCGAGCCCTGGCCGGATGGGCAGGTCGCGCCGCCTTGCGCTGGCGTCGCGACTCGTGTCCAACCACGCGCGGGCGGCGGCGCGGCGTCTCGTCGGCAAGGACCGTGCGGCAGGCGGGGCAGGGAATGCGACCATTCGATCATGGCCTGGGCGAAGCCACTGATGCGGTGATCGCCGTCTCCGGGCTCACCAAGACCTACGCCTCGGGCTTCGAGGCGCTCAAGGGCGTGAATCTTTCGATCCGGCGCGGCGAGATCTTCGCACTTCTCGGGCCGAACGGCGCGGGCAAGACCACGCTCATCAGCGTGGTCTGCGGCATCGTCAATGCGACCGGGGGAAAGGTGCTCGTGGACGGCCACGACATCGTGCGCGACTACCGCGCCGCGCGGCAGAAAATCGGGCTCGTGCCGCAGGAGCTCACCACCGACGCCTTCGAGACCGTATGGGACACGGTGAGCTTCAGCCGCGGGCTCTTCGGCAAGGGGCCGGACCCCGCGCATATCGAAGGGGTCCTGCGCGACCTGTCGCTCTGGGACAAGCGCCAAGCCAAGATCATGCAGCTCTCCGGCGGCATGAAGCGCCGCGTGCTGATCGCCAAGGCGCTGAGCCACGAGCCGTCCGTCCTGTTCCTCGACGAGCCGACCGCGGGCGTGGACGTGGAGCTTCGCCAGGACATGTGGCGGCTCGTGCGGAAACTGCGCGAAACGGGCGTCACCGTGATCCTCACCACCCACTATATCGAGGAGGCCGAGGAGATGGCCGACCGGGTCGGCGTGATCCTCCGAGGCGAGATCATCCTGGTCGAGGAGAAGGCGGAGCTGATGCGCAAGCTCGGCCGCAAGCAGCTCACGCTCCAGCTCCAGAAGCCGCTCGAAGCGGTGCCGGCTGACCTTTCGGCTTATGGGCTCCAGCTCGGCGCCGACGGCGCGGAGCTCACCTATACCTACGACGCCAGGGCCGAGCGCACCGGGATCACGGCGCTGCTGCAGGACCTGTCCGCCGCGGGCATCCGCTTCAGCGACCTGCAAACCCGGCAGAGCTCGCTGGAGGAGATCTTCGTCGGGCTGGTGAGGGAACGGGCATGAACGTCCAGGCGGTCCGCGCGATCTACGGCTTCGAGATGGCGCGCTGGCGCCGGACGCTCGTGCAGAGCGTCGTGTCGCCCGTCATCTCGACCTCGCTTTACTTCGTGGTGTTCGGGGCGGCGATCGGCTCGGCCATCAGCGCCATCGACGGGGTGCCCTACGGCACCTTCATCGTGCCGGGCCTGATCATGCTGACGCTGCTCACCCAGAGCATCGCCAACGCCTCCTTCGGCATCTACTTCCCGCGCTTCACCGGCACGATCTACGAAATCCTGTCGGCGCCGATCTCGCCCCTGGAGATCGTGCTGGGCTATGTCGGCGCGGCGGCGACGAAATCGGTGATCCTGGGCCTCATCATCCTCGCCACCGCGGCGCTCTTCGTGCCGCTTCGCATCGAGCACCCCTTCGTGATGGCGCTGTTCCTGGTGCTGACCGCCCTAACCTTCAGCCTGTTCGGCTTCGCCATCGGCATCTGGGCCGACGGCTTCGAGAAGCTGCAGCTCGTGCCCTTGCTCGTGGTCACGCCGCTGACCTTTCTGGGCGGCAGCTTCTATTCCATCGACATGCTGCCGCCGTTCTGGCGCGCCGTCAGCCTCTTCAACCCCGTCGTCTATCTCGTCAGCGGGTTTCGCTGGAGCTTTTTCGGCCAGGCGGACGTGGACGTATGGGTGAGCCTGGCCGCGATCGGCCTGTTTTTGGCGCTGTGCCTTGGGCTCGTGACCTGGATGTTCCGCACGGGCTACCGCCTGAAGGCCTGAATCGGGGTTTCCGCCGCGCTCGGCGCGGGAATCCGCGATTTGGAGCCGCTTTCGCCGGGTTTTCCACAGCTCTGGAGCCAAAGGCCCTTTGCAGGAGGGAACCCCAGCGTCCATTCGAGGTTCTCGCGGAACCCGCATGAGTCCAGGGAAGGAGAGATCGATGGCGACCAAGAAGGAGAGCGGCGGCAAGGAAGGGCAGGCCAAGCGCGTGGACGGCATCCACAAGCCCGTGAAGCCCTCGGACCAGCTCGCGGCCGTGGTCGGCGCCGAACCGATCCCGCGCAGCGAGGTGATCAGCCGCGTCTGGACCTATATCAAGGACAACAAGCTCCAGGACGCCAAGGACGGAAGGCAGATCAACGCCGACGACAAGCTGAAGCCGATCTTCGGCAAGGACCAGATCTCCATGTTCGAGATGAACAAGCGGATTTCCGAGCACCTGTCCAACGCTTGACGGGCCGGCGGGGATCGCTCCCCGCCTTCTCGCAAGCTGCGCGGATCCGTCGGGCTCCCGGACTCGGGGGCTGGAGGGTTGCCGTTGCGCTTTGGGCGCGGCATGCTCCCGGAAAAAGGGGAGGGCCCGTGCGAAGCGCAACCGCCGTTCAACTCATCCGGCCGAGGGAGGCCCCGGCGGTGGACCTCGGCTCGTTCGGCGCGCGCTTTCTCCTGGACGCAGCGCAGGCGGACGGAAAGCTGTCCATCGTCGAGCACTGGGTTCCGCCAAGGACCCTCGCGGCCCCCCTTCATCGCCACGCCCGGGAGGACGAGTTCAGCATCGTGCTCACGGGCCGGATGGGAGCGCGGCTCGGCGACAGCGTCGTTGTGGCCGAGGCCGGCGAGCTGGTGCTCAAGCCCCGCGGCCAATGGCACACCTTCTGGAACGCGGGCGATGAGGAGTGCCGCCTTGTCGAGATCATCTGCCCCGGCGGCTTCGAGGAGATGTTCCGGGCGATCGCCGCGAACCCAGACGCGATGACGGGGGAAGCTGCCGCCGCCCTGGACGCCCGCTACGGACTCGACGTCGACTATGGCAGCATCGAGCGCCTTTGCGCCGAACAGGGCCTGTCTTTTCCGGCTTGAACGACCGGCATGGGCGACGAGGAGGGCGCGGAACCCCGCGCGCCTCGCCACGTCGGCATCCGTTGTGGACGCTACCTCGTCGGAGCGTGGAACCGCTATCCCATTCCAACGCGAAGGGGTCGCTCTTCGCCGCGGCGGGCGAGAGGAGCGGGCCGCCATTCCTCGCGGCTCGGCGGGCCGGCCGCCACCCACAGGCGTTCCTCCGCCGCCGCGATCTCATAGACCACCGCGCCCACCGTCATGGGCCGAAGGAGGCCGGCGTTTTCCGGAACCTCCAGGGAAACGCCGCCCCGGTCGCGGTGCGCCGACAGCGCCGTCCTGAGGGCAGCGGGCGAGGTGACCGATTCGCCCAGGCCTGCCGCGAGATTGCCGAGCCGCTCAATTGAGTCCTGGCGGCGGTCGCCCCCGCCGCCCCCCTCGCGCAGGTCGGCGCTGGCGAGGGGGTGGTTGGTGTGAAGGATCCGTCCATCCGCGGAAGAAACCTCGACGGCGCCGGCGGCCGAGCATTCGAAGGCGCGCACGCCGCGCCGGTCGCCCAGGAGATAGTTCTGGCCCGAGGCGTGCGGCACGCGCCGGAGAAACGCGGCCGCGCCGTCCGCCTCGGCTTGCAGGAGCGCGCCGCGCGCAACGAAGGCCACGGGCAGGCCGGCCGAGTTCGGGCGCAGGGCCGCAAGCGTGTTCACGCAGAGCCCCAGGCCTCGGCTCGAAAGCCCCATCAGCCCGATCATGCCGGCCGAGGTGAAGACGAGGGTTTCCGTCCCGTCCTCCTCCGTCAGGCGCAGCAGGGCCTGCGCGCCGTCGTGCCAGGCGGGCAGGTCCATGGTCTGCCCCATCGCGGTCGGGGCGCCGCCGGCCGGCGCGAGCGCGGCCCCGCTGCAATGTTGGAGGCCGGCCGCGCCCCACCACCATTCCTCGTCCATGAGCTGCAAGGCGAAGGCGGTTTCCTCCGCCAAGCCGGCCCCTTCGGCGATGCCCCGCACCTCGTCGAGCAGGCCGGGCGTGTGGACGGCGACCGCGGCGCGGAAGGAGGTTTGTTCCAGGAAGCGGCTGAGAAAGGGCGCGGCGGGCTCGCGATAGGCCTCGCCGATCGCCTCATGCCAGCGGCCGACCTTGTCGCGGATGACGCCGCGCAGGGCCTCGCCATGCGCGCGGCCCCGCGCCAGCGGAGGGGGAGGGCAATCCACGATCGGCAACAGTTCCGTCTTCATGCGTCAGTGTCCTCGAATCGCGTCCGCGAGCGCCGTCAGCGCAGCCGGCCGTGCCTGCCCAGGATGTCGAGCAGGATGTCGTGGTCGATCGCCCGGCAGGTTTTCCCCGCGGGCTTGACGGTGGACATGCTTTCGGCCGCGAGCATGGCGTTCACCACCGCTTCGTCGGTGGCGCGCACGGTGGCGAGGTAGAGCGGGTCGAGCCACTCGTCGGGCACGCAGTCCATCGTCCGGCGCGCGCCCGCGAACGCGGCGCGCGACACCGGGTTGGCCGTGCTGAAGGCCAAAAACATGTCGCCCGAACTGTTGCCGCCCGGCGTGCCGTGCCGCCCGATGCCGAGCGCCGCCCGGCTTGCGATCCGCTCGAGCTGGCCGGGCAACAGCGGCGCGTCCGTGCCGATGACGGCGATGATCGAACCCTGCTCGCGGGCGTGAAGCAGATCGTCGCGCATGAAGCGGCCGACGGGCACGCCTGATATCGTCAGCCAGTCGCGCAAGCCGTGATTGGCCTGCACCAGAACGCCGAGCGTGAATTTCGCGCCGCCGAGCTCGACCACTTGCGAGGCCGTGCCCGTGCCGCCCTTGAACTCATAGGCGATCATGCCCGTGCCGCCGCCCACATTGCCTTCGGGCATGGGGCCCGAACGCGCCTCGGCGATGGATTCGCGAAGATGCTCAGGCCTCAAATGCTGGCCGTTGATGTCGTTGAGCACGCCGTCATAGGTCTCGGCCACCACGGGCAGCGCCCAAAGGTGCTTTTGCCGGAACTCGTCCGAAAAATGCTCGATCATCCAGCCTGTGACGGCATGGTGCATCATGCCCACGCTGTGGGTGTTGGTGAGGCAGATGGGGCCGCAGAAATGGCCGGCATGCCGGATCCAGTGCACGCCCGTCACCTCGCCATTGCCGTTGAGCGCGTGGAACCCGGCCCAGACGGGCCTCAGCGCGCGGTCCAACCCGTGCGGCAGCACCGTGGTCACGCCGGTGCGGACCGGGCGGCCGCTTGGGCGCGCGTCGTCGATCAGGGTGGACGTGCCGACCAGCACGCCGGGCACGTCGGTGAGGGCGTTGAAGGGGCCGGCCTCCCCCTCAAAGTCGAGGCCCAACTCCCGGGCGCGGGGTTTGCGCGGGCTTTGTTGCAGCATGGCGGCTCCGGCAGTTCTGTTAGTTACGCAACATCATTGACAAGAATGTTACATGTGCATCATTATCGAGGGATGAGGCGCGTGACAAGCCTCGGCCAAGCAACAGGGGAACTCAACCATGAACTGGCATCGCATCGCCGCCGTCGGTCTTGCGACGGCTCTCGCCCTTTCCGCGCCTTGGATCGTCCCTGGGGCGGCGGCGCAGGAATCGATCCGCATCGGCTCGCCCTATCGCACCACCACGCTCGACCCGATGCGCTCGGCCGCCGCCGGCAACATCGAAACCTTCGGGCAGCTTTATTCCCGCCTGCTCCGGCGCAACGCGCAGGGCGAGCTGGAGCCCGGCCTGGCGGAATCGTGGGAGGTGTCGCCCGACGGCACCACGGTCACGCTCAAGCTGCGCGACGCAAAATTCTCGGACGGCAGCCCGATCACGGCGGACGACGTGGTGTTCAGCCTGCTTCGCGTGCGCGACGACAAGGAATCGGCATACCCTGCGCCGCTCCAGCAGCTCAAGGACGCCAAGGCGCAGGATCCCAAGACGGTGGTGCTGACGCTTGAGCATCCCTTCGCGCCCTTCCTGGGCAATCTCGAAGTGTTCAACGCCGGCATCGTGTCCAAGGCCGATGTGGAGAAGCGAGGGGCAGACGCCTTCACGAAGGATCCCCTCACATCCGGCCCCTATGCGGTGAGCGAGTGGCGGCCCAACGACCGGCTGGTGCTGAAGCCCAACCCCAACTACTGGCGCGAAGGATACCCGAAGAACGCGGGCGCGGAGCTGATCGAGGTGCCGGACCAGAACACGCGCGTGTCCATGATGCTGTCGGGCGAGCTCGACGCCGCGCGCGAGATGCCGTGGTCGCAGGTGGCCGAACTGCAGGGGCGTGAAGGGCTGTCGCTGCCCTTGGAGCCCTCCACCGTCATCTACATGACGCTTCTCAACGGCAAGAAGCCGCCCTTCGACAACGTCAAGGTGCGCCAGGCGGCGGCGCATGCGCTCGACGTGGCGGCCATCACCCAGGCCATGAGCTTCGGCAATGCCAAGCCGGCGAACACCACGATTCCCGGCGCGCTCGAGTTCCACGCCGCCGACCTGCCGGGCGTCGCCTACGACCCGGAAAAGGCCAAGGCGCTACTGGCCGAGGCCGGCTACAACGGCGAGGAGGTCACCATGCTGATCTCCGACATCGCCGACTTGGACAAGCTCGCGGCGCTGATCCAGGCGCAATGGCAGGCGGTGGGCATTCCTTCCAAGATCGAGAAGGTCGATCGCGGCGTGTGGTGGGAGCGCGTGCCCGGCGCCGACTACCACGCGGCGCCGTCCTGGTGGTACAACGAGACGCTCGATCCGGATCTCGCCGTCCGCTGGGCGCTGTGCGGCACCTGCGGCACGGAAAGCTTCTATACCTTCTACAGCAATCCAAAGGTCAATGAGCTGACGGAGGCCGCGGCCGCCGAGCTCGATCCGGCCAAGCGCCGCGAGCTTTACCGGCAGATCCAGGAGATCACGACCAATGAAGTGGCGCAGATCCCGCTCTACTACCCGCCCTTCACCAACGCTTATGGCGCGCGCGTGGAAGGCCTGAGCATGAGCCCTGCGCTGCAATGGTCGCTGGAAGACGCTTCGGTGAAGAACTGAGACCGTCCGAGCGCCGGCCGGGAGTTCGAGATCGATGTCGCTGTTCTCCGCTCTCGGCCAGCGCCTGCTGCAACTGATCCCGGTACTGATCGGGATCAGCGTGGTCAGCTTCCTGCTCGTGCAGCTTTCGCCGGGCGACCCTGTCCGGCTGCTCCTGGGCGACCGGGCGACCGCCGAAGCGGTCGCCCAGGTGCGCGAGCGCTACGGCCTCGACGAGCCGCTGCTGCAGCAATACTTCACGTATGTCGGCAACCTCATCCAGGGCGATCTCGGCCGGTCGATCCGCTTCCAGCTTCCCGTCGGCGACCTGATCCTCGACTTCCTTCCGGCGACGCTGTTCCTGATCGCCTATGTCGTGGTGATCAGCGTGCCGGCCGCGGTCCTGCTGGCGGTCGCCGCCGCGCGCAGCCAGGGCGGTCTCGTGGACCAGGCGATCCGCCTGTTCGCCGTGGTCGGCATGACGTTTCCCGTCTTCTGGCTGGCCCTGATGATGTCGCGCTTCTTCGGCGTGGAGCTGGGCTGGTTCCCCGTCAGTGGTTATGGCGAGGGTTTCGTCGATCATCTCCATCACCTGTTCCTGCCCGCCGTCTCGACGTCGGCCTGGCTGATCCCGCTGCTTTTGCGCAACCTGCGCGCGGCGCTGATCGAGGAGATGCAGGCCGACCATGTCACGGCGAGCCGCTCCAAGGGCTTGGGCGAGACCTACATCTTCCGCCGCCATGTGCTGCCCAATTCGGTCCTGCCGACGCTCAACCTGCTCGGCCTGATGATCAGCTTCCTGATCGGCGGCTCGGTCGTGGTCGAGATCGTCTATGCCGTGCCGGGCCTCGGCTCGCTGATGGTGGGCTCGGTGGTCGGGCGCGACTACTACGTGATCCAGGGCCTCACCCTCGTCTATGCGCTCGCCACCGTCGTCGTCACGCTGACCGTGGACATCCTGTCCACGCTGATCGACCCGCGGGTGAAGCTGTGACCGACATTCCCGCGCCTGCGGCCCGCCCCGTTCGCATCGGCCCCGGCGCGGTGGAGATCGCCCTCGGCGGCGGCATCATCCTCGCCTGGCTGACCTTGGCGCTCGGCGCGCCGCTCTTCGCCGGCCTCGACCCCAACGCGATCAGCTTCACCGCGCTTCTCCAGCCGCCCGGCACGCCCGGCCACCTGCTCGGCACCGACCATATCGGCCGCGATGTGCTGGCCCGCGTCCTCTTTGCCGCGCGCATCGATATCTGGATGGGCGTGGCGGGCGTCGTGCCGCCGCTCCTCATCGGGGTCCTGGTGGGGCTCATCTCGGGCTATGCCGGCGGCCGGCTCGACGCCGTGATGATGCGGCTGGTGGACATCACCGTGGCCTTCCCCTTCTTCGTGCTGGTGATCGCCATCGTCGGTATCCTGGGGCCGGGCCTCGGCAACTACTTCGTGGCGCTCGCGCTGGTGGGCTGGGTTTCCTACGCGCGGCTCATGCGGGCGGAGGTGATGGTCCTGCGCAACAAGGAGTTCGTCACCGCGGCGAAGGTTCTGGGCTATGGCGCGCCGACGATCCTGTTCCGCCACATCCTGCCCAACACCCTGACGGCGGTCCTCGTCTATGCCACCACGGACGCCGTGCTGGTGCTGCTCGCGGGCGCGAGCCTGGGCTTCCTGGGCCTGGGCGTCCAGCCGCCGACGCCCGAATGGGGCGCCATGATCGCCGAGGGCCAGCCCTATGTGGTGCAGGCCTGGTGGATCTGCTTCTTCCCCGGCCTCGCCGCCATGAGCCTGTGCCTGGGCTTCATCCTGTTGAGCGACGGGTTTTCCCGCGTGCTGGGGGCGGGACGCCGATGATGCGTGAAACCGTGCCGCCCTTGCTCGACATATCAGGGCTTTCCGTCGCCTTCGGCGCGCATGAGGTCGTGCGCGACGTCAGCTTTTCGGTCGGCGCGGGCGAGGCCGTGGGCCTGGTCGGCGAAAGCGGCTCGGGCAAATCCATCACCTGCCGCGCGGTGCTGGGCCTGCTTCCCCGGGCGGCGCGCGCCAGCGGCCAGGTGCTGTTCGACGGTGCCGACCTCCTCGCCCTTTCGCCCGCCGAGATGCAGCTCGTGCGCGGGCGAAAGATCTCCATGATCTTCCAGAACCCGTCCTCGCATCTCGACCCGCTGATGACGGCCGGCGCGCAAGTTGCCGAGCCCCTGCGCCGCCATCTCGGCCAACCGCGCAGGACGGCGCTCGGGCATGCCGTCGAGATCCTCCGCTCGGTCCGCATCAACGAGCCGGAGCGCCGCCTCCACGCCTATCCGCACGAGCTGTCGGGCGGCATGAAGCAGCGCGTGCTGATCGGCAGCGCGATGGCCTGCGGCCCGCGCCTGTTGCTCGCCGACGAGCCGACCACCGCGCTCGACGTGACGGTTCAGGCGCGAATCCTCGAACTCATGCGCGAGCTCAACCATGCGCGCGGGGTGAGCATCCTGCTCGTCTCGCACGATCTCGGCGTGGTGGCCGAGATGTGCAGCCGCGTGGTGGTGATGAGGAACGGCGCGGTGGTGGAGGACGGCCCCGCGCGAGACATCCTGCGGGCGCCGAAGCATCCCTATACGCAGCTCCTGATCGAGTCGCAGCCGGCCGTCCTGCCGCTGCCCGCCGTCTCCCGCGCCGAAGCGAGCGACGCCGCGCCGCTCGTGGAGGTGAAACGCCTTTCGGTGGAGTTCTTCCGGCCGGGCCTCCTGCCCGGTCGCCGAAAGGACGTGGTGAAGGCGGTGGACGATGTCAGCTTCGACGTCCGGCCCGGCGAGAATTTCGCGATCGTCGGCGAAAGCGGCTCGGGCAAGAGCACGATCGCGCGCGTCGTCATGGGCCTGGAACGGCCTGTGGCCGGCGAGGTGCTCTATCGCGGAAGGCCCGTCGCCTCGCTTGACGCGGACGGCATGAAGGCCTTCCGCCGCAAGGCGCAGATGATCTTCCAGAACCCCTTCGACTCGCTCAACCCCGCGATAAGGGTGGCGGACGCCATCGCCGAGCCGCTGATCCGCCATGGCCTCTTGGGCCGCGCGGCGGCGCGGGCGCGCGCGCTCGACCTGATGGGCCAGGTGGAACTGCCGGAAGCCCTGGCCGAACGCCGGCCGGGCCAGCTCTCGGGCGGGCAGTGCCAGCGCGTGGGCATCGCGCGGGCGCTCGCGCTCGACCCCGAGCTCGTGATCGCCGACGAGATCACGTCGGCTCTCGACGTGACGATCCAGGCGCAGATCCTGCGGCTTCTCGACCGTCTGCGCACCGAGCGGGGCTTGACCGTCATCACCATTTCGCACGACCTGCATGTGGTGCGGCGCTTCTGCGACCGGGTGGCCGTGCTCCGCGCCGGCCGGCTGGTGGAGACCGGGCCGGTGGAGGAGGTGCTGACCTCCCCGCGCGAAGACTATACGCGGGATCTCGTGCGCTCCGCGCCCCGCCTCGATCTGGCCCTGGAGCGGGAGGCGGCGGAGGCATGAGCGAGATCGCGGCGGGCGAGGCCGTCGGGGGCGAGATCGCCCTCCAGAAGCTCGCGGAGGCGCTGCGCGACGAGGACGCGTCGCTGACCCGTTCCGAGCGCACGGTGGCGGCCTATTTCAAGGACAATATCTCCCATTTGCCCTTCGAGACGGGCGCGGCCATCGCCCAGAAGACGGGCGTGAGCGAGATGACGGTGATCCGCTTCGTCCGCCGGCTGGGCTATGCCAGCCTGCGCGACTTCAAGGAGGCGCTGCGCGCCGCCGCCTCAAGCTCGGACAACGCGCTGGACGACGCGCTCGAGCGGTTCCATGTGCGCGGCGGCGGGGTGGGCGATCTCGACGAAAGCCTGGAGCTGGAGCTGCGCGCCGTGGTCGAAGCCTATGAGCTGACACGGCTCGACCGCTGGCGCGGGGCCGTCGATCTCATCGCCAACAGCCCGAGGCTGTTCGTGACGGGCTTTCAGGGCTCGAAAGGTTTGGCGCTCGACTTCGCCACAAGGCTCAAATACGCTCGCGAGGGCGTGCGCTTCGCCGAAGGCGCGTCGGGCGTCTATTCCGAGGTGCTGGAAAGCCCGCCGGACGAGGCCTGCCTGGTGCTGGTCGACACGGCGGCCTATGCCCGCAAGGGCGTGGCCCTCGCCCGCAAGGCGCGCGAGCTCAAGCTGCCGCTCGTGGTCGTCACCGACCGCTACAGCAACTGGGCCTACGAGTTCACCGATCTCGTGCTGCAGGGCTCCACCGCCGTGCGCACCTTCTGGGACTCCTCCGCCAGCCTGTCGGTGATCCTGAACCTTCTCATCAACGCGGTCGCGGTCGCCCGCGGGCCGGCCGCCGCCAAGCGCTTCGAGACCATGCGCGAGCTCGGCGTCCACTTCCGGGAATTCGAACAGCTCAACCGTTGACTTGCCCAAATGGTTTCGCGGGCCGGGGTCACAGCGACGGCAGCGCGCTGACGATGCGCAGCGACTGGCCCTCGTAAGCGCCGAGCCGGATCGTCAGCGCCCCCGTTTCCGGCAGGTCGCCGATCACGGTCTCCTCGATCATGTCCACGACCGGGCCGGGCTGGGCGTTGGGGATCGTCACGACCTCCTCGATTTCGCCGGGGCCGAAGTTCAGCGCCGTGATCTGGGTGCCCCGGTTTTCGGGGAGCTCATGGACCATCAGGAGGAGCGCGGGATCCGCGACGTCGGGGATCGCCACTTGGCTTGCCGCGAAGAGGCCGTAGCTTTGCCGCACGGCGAGTAGCCGCTTCAACTGGCTCGCGAAGGAGTCGGGATCGGCCAACTGCTCGTTCAACGGCCCGTAGAGGCTCGGTGCGCGGGGAAGCCCGCCGCGCGACGTCTTCGCGCCCGGATTAACGGCGGTCAGGTCATAGGCCCCCCGCTCGATCCAGCGGGTGTCGCCGTCCTCCATGAGGTGCCCCACCGCGCTGGAGGGGAGTGGCAGCGCGCCGACCAGGTCCCAGCCGGAAAGGGCGAAGACGCCGGGCTGGAAGGCATTATACATGACGAGCAGAAGATGCGCCTTCTGGATCAGCCGCTTCTGCTCCGCCGTGATCTCGCCGATGTCGCGGATGCCCAAAGCGGCGGTGATCACGCTCGCCGTGGTGCAGGCCACGCCGTTCGTCACGAAGCGCAGATTGTAAGGCGCGGCATCGCCGGTCAGCTTCTCGTACATGGTGTCGCGGATGTGCTCGCGCAGGATGCTGCCCGGCCAGGTCTGGCCCTCGAACGTGTAGATGTCGGAGGCATGCGTGGTCCAGAAATGCACAAGTTCCAGCGTGAGCTCGTCATGGTTCTGTAGCGCGTGGATGAGCGAGGCCGGGTCGATGCCGAATTCGTGGACCGTCCTGAGCATCAGCCGCAGGAACTCGGTGCGCCCCGTCAGAAGCGCATGGTGATAGGCGGGCCGCGTGATGAAGTCGTAGGAGAGGTCCGCGCCGCCCACCGACATGGCGGCGATGTCGTCCACCGTCAGATTCAGCTCCTGGAAGGAGAACGCCCCGGCCTTGCGCACCATGCCGGCGATCAACTGGTTGCCGACCAAGGAAAGCGGGTGGCCTTCCGACCAAGCGGTGGCGTTCTGCTGGATCTCGACGCCCAGAAAGCCGTTGGCGTCGAGCCGCAGGCCCCGCGCGCCTAGGACGTCGATCGAGTGGAGCGCGTCGCCGACGATCATCTGCGGCGCGGCGAAGGAGGGGTCGAGCCAGTTGAGGGAGGGCTGGCCCTCCTTGAAATAGTGGAGGTAAACCCAGCGTCGCGCGACGCCATCGACGCCCATCACGACGTCGGTCGCGCTCCAGTCCGTTTCCTTGATGCCGGGCTCGAAGAAGATCACGCGCCGCAACTGCCCGACGATGTAGCCCTTGGCCTTGAGCTCCTCGACGCAGGCGGGCGGCAGGTTGGCGGCCCGGCGGCCCTCGGGGATTTCGGGCAGCAGCGGCCAATCCTCTTCGGCCACCTCGACCATGTGATAGAGGCCGGGATAGTCGCCGTAGAACATTTCGGCCAGGCGGAAATCGGCGCCTTTGCCCGTATGGGCGGGGATGATGTCGTCGATGATGATGGCGTTGTGGGCGGCGGCCATGCGGCTCATGGCCACGAATTCGGCTTGGCTGCCGAACTCGGCGTCGATCTCGAAGCTGATGCGGTCGAAATTGCCGTCCACGGTGGGCGTCTTCACCCCGTCGCGGATGCCGCCGGCCTCCTTCATCGGGCCGGTATGGACGCCCTGGATGCCGATCGAGGCGAGCGCCCGCCACAGTTCGGGGCCGCCAAGCGTCGCCAGCACGCTTTCGCCGTCCCGCGTGACGACGGCCGCTGGATAGGCCGTGAACCAGACGGAGGCGAGCGTGGACGCCGCGCGCGGCCGCGCCTGCGCATAGGGCTGCCGCCAAAACCGCCCTTGCCCCGAATACCGGCTGGCGAGCTTCCGCGCGTTGTTGAGCATGGACTGGCCCAGGAGCCAGTCGATGTAGTTGGGGTCCGGTTTTTCCATCGGCGTCCTGTTCGATTCCCACCCTCGGACTGCTTTTAAATGCGTCGCCTGGGGATATGGCTAGTTTCCCAACGCCGCAACCGCGCCTGCGTTGCGGTTTCGCTGGTCCTCTCTCCACCAGGCGCGCTCCGCTGGGCTCGACGCCCGGCACAACGGCTCCACTTGGGCCAAACGCGCTCTATGTCCGAGGCGGTGCTCACGCACGAAACTAAACGCCGCGTCGCTGCATTGACCACGGGTGGCGCGGACAATGGAGGGTGTTTGGCTATGCTCGTTGAAGACCCGAAGGCCAAGGCCGCCCGGTTCCGCTCGGCAAGCGCCGCGAGCCAGCCCGGCTCCCAGGCGCTGCTCGGCATGGACGACCCCCTGTCCGCCTTGGCCGCGAACCGCATCGCCATCGAGGGCGTGAGCCCGGAGATCGACGGGGGACGCTTCCCCGCGAAATGCGTGGCCGGCGAGCCCGTGACGATCGAGGCCGACATCTTCGGCGACGGCCATGACGTGATCGACGCCTGCATCCTTTATCGCCCCGCTGGGGCCGAGGACTGGACCGAAGCCCCGATGAGGTTTGTCGAGAACGACCGCTGGAGGGCGACGCTCGTCTTCGCCGAGAACGGGCTCCATCAATTCACCTTCCACGCCTGGCGCGACCTCTTCGCCACCTGGCGCAAGGAGATCGCCAAGAAGCAGGCGGCCGGCCAGAACATCGGCCTGGAATTGGAGGAAGGCCGGCGTTTGCTTGCATCCGCCGCCCAATCGGGCCGGGGCGGGCCGCCGGAGGTCGAAGAACTCACCAAGGTGCTTTCAGCCTTCGCCATCCTGCAAGGCGATTCGGAACGTCTGGCCCTGCTCGGCTCGGACGGCGTGACGGCGCTGATGGAGCGGGCGGGGGTGCGGACCAATCTCAGCCGCTACGACCGCGTGCTGGAGATCTTCGCCGACCGCAAGGCCGCCGCCTTCAGCGCCTGGTACGAGCTCTTCCCGCGCTCCCAATCCGGTGACCCCGCCCGCCACGGCAATTTCGATGACGTGATCGCGCGCCTGCCTTACGTGCGGGAGCTCGGCTTCGACGTGCTCTATTTCACGCCCATCCATCCCATCGGCAAAACCAACCGCAAGGGCAAGAACAACACCCTGCGCGCGGAGCCCGGCGACGTCGGCAGCCCCTATGCGATCGGGTCAAGCGAAGGCGGGCATGACGCGCTTCACCCCGAGCTCGGGGATTTCGACGATTTCGCCCGGCTGGTCGTTGCCGCCCGCGAGCATGGGCTCGAGATCGCGCTCGACTTCGCCATCCAGTGCTCCCCGGACCATCCCTGGATCAAGGAGCATCCGGAATGGTTCGACTGGCGGCCCGACGGCACCATCAAGTTCGCGGAGAACCCGCCCAAGAAATACGAGGACATCGTCAACGTCCACTTCTACCGGGATGCCCTGCCGAGCATCTCGTATGCGCTCCGCGACATCGTGCTGTTCTGGATCGGGCACGGCGTGAAGATCTTCCGCGTCGACAACCCGCACACCAAGCCCTTCCCGTTCTGGGAATGGATGATCGGGGAGGTGCGCAAGGAACATCCCGACACGATCTTCCTGGCGGAGGCCTTCACCCGGCCCAAGGTGATGAAGCGCTTGGCGAAGGTCGGCTTCAACCAGAGCTATTCCTACTTCACCTGGCGCAACGAGAAGCGGGAGATCGAGGAATACCTGACCGAGCTGACGCAGGAAGAGTGCCGCCACTATATGCGGCCGAACTTCTTCGCCAACACGCCGGACATCAACCCTCGCTACCTCCAGACGAGCGGCCGTCCGGGCTTCCAGACCCGGCTGATGCTCGCCGCCACGCTCGGCGGCAATTACGGCCTCTACAACGGCTTCGAGATCTGCGACGCGCAGCCCGTGCCGGGCAAGGAGGAATATCTCAACTCCGAGAAATACGAGCTGCGCGCCTGGGACATGGACCGGCCCGACAACATCCAATGGGACATCCGCTTCGTGAACCGTCTCCGCCGGGAGCACCCCGCGCTGCAGGACTTCACCAGCCTGCAATTCTATAACGCCTGGAACGACAACATCCTCTATTACGGGAAGCGCACGGAAGACCTTTCCGACTTCCTTCTTTTCCATGTGTGCCTCGATCCGCACCACGCCCATGGCGCGGCTTTCGAGCTGCCGCTGTGGGAGCTCGGCCTACCCGACCATGCCGCGATCGAAGTGGAGGACATGGTCGCCGGCCGGCGCTTTACCTGGACCGGCAAGTATCAGCACATCCACCTTGACCCCTATTACAAGCCCTATGCCGTGTGGCGCCTGATCCCGCCGGAGACGCCGAGATGACGGAGGACGGCCGCGGCCAAGACGCCACGACCACCACGGAGCTTGCGGTTCTCACGAGCCCCGACGGGCTTTTGACGACGGCGCTGAACGGACCCGGCAGAACGCGGATCGAGGAGCGCACCTTGCCGGCGCTCCTGCCCACCCAACGCTGGTT
This sequence comes from Mesorhizobium sp., assembly GCA_035998495.1. Classification (GTDB taxonomy): domain Bacteria; phylum Pseudomonadota; class Alphaproteobacteria; order Rhizobiales; family Rhizobiaceae; genus Mesorhizobium_B. The sequence continues at coordinate 83,664 of DASYHP010000029.1, read as the reverse complement.
CGGCGGCAAAGACAAACCCATCGAAGGCGTCGCGCTTGCGCCGCTGGGCGAGCTTGAGCCGGGCGCTCACGCGCTTCTCGCCGCCGATGTGGCCTTCGCCGATGAAATCCAGCGCTACCTCCTGCCCGTCTCGGCGCTGTGGGACGGGGAAGGCGCGCGGGAGTCCGGAACCGCGCCCGTGCTGGCGCGGCTGGCGCTCGGCGCGCGTTCCGGCGTGCTGATCGACGGTGCGCTCGACCAAAGCCTCGCCTCGGCCCTGCTGGATGCGATGCGGGAAGGCCGACGCATCGAGGGAGAGGTGGGGGAAATCGTCTGCGAGGCCACGAACGCGCTGAGAAGCCTGGGCGCGCTGGGGCCGCCGAAGCCGCTTGGCGCCGAGCAGAGCAACGTCTCCATCGCCTTCGGCAAAGAAATCATCCTGAAGCTCTATCGCCGGCTGCGCGCGGGCGAGCAGCCGGATGTCGAGGTCGCGCGTTTCCTGACCAAGGTCGGGCGCTTCGCCAACACGCCCGAATTTCTCGGCGAAATCCGGCATGTGGCGGAATGGGGGCAGCCCACGACGCTCGCCGCCGCCTTCGCCTTCGTGCCCAACCAGGGCGACGCCTGGAGCGTCGTCACCGAGGCCCTGCATCGGGATTTGCAGGCCGCAGCGTCAGGGGAGGGTTTCTCGCCGGCCGCAAGCATGGGCGAGCTGTTGGGCCGCCGCACGGCCGAGATGCACAAGGCGCTGGCCACGCAAACCGACGATCCGAGTTTTTCGGTCGAACGCCTTTCGCCTGGGGATGTCGCGGCTTGGGCGGGTGAGGCGGCGGCCGAGGCTGAAGCTCTGCTGGACGCGCTCCAGAGCCGGCTGCCGGAGCTTCGCCCGACATCACGAGAACTGGCCGCCGAAGTGCTCTCCAAACGCGAGGCGCTGCTGGGGCGGCTGAGGGCGGCGACGGAGATGGCGCCGTCGGGCGGCCGCTCCCGCAACCACGGCGACTACCATTTGGGCCAGGTGCTGGTGTCGGACGGGGATTTCGTCATCATCGATTTCGAGGGCGAGCCGAGGCGCAGCCTCGCGGAGCGGCGGCAGAAATCCTCGCCCTTGCGCGACGTCGCGGGCATGCTGCGCTCCTTCGACTATGCGGCATGGACGGGTTTGAGCCGCTGCGAGAACCCGACCGAGGCTGTCAAGCGCCGGGCGGAGGCCTGGCGGCGTGAGACGGGCGCGGACTTCCTCCGCGGCTACCGGCGGCATGTCGTTGGGGCGGCGAGCTACCCTGACGACGAGCGCTTCGCGGGTGCGCTCACCGGCCTGTTTCTCCTGCAGAAGGCCGTTTACGAGGTGGGCTACGAACTCGCCAACAGGCCGGACTGGATCGACATCCCGCTCACCGGCGTGCGGGATCTGTTGGCTGAGGCTTGAGGCTCGTCCGCGTCGGCCGGGTTTTCAGGTCCGGTTGCGCATGAGCAGGCTGCGGGCCGCGAGAACCGCGACCGTGAGCAGGATCAGCACCACCGAGATCGCCGCCACGGCCGGGTTGATGTTGTCGCGCAGGCCCATCCACATTAGCCGCGGCAAGGTGATGGCGTCCACGCTCGTGATGAAGAGGGTGACGCCGATCTCCTCCCAGGAAAGCACGAAGGACAGAAGCGCGGCGGTCATCAGGCCGAAGCGGATGTTGGGGATGATGACCTTGGTGGCCCGTTCCCAGACCGAGGCGCCCAGGCCGCGGGCGGCGAGATCGATGCGGCGGTCCACTTGGGCGAGCGCGACCAGCAGCAGCACGACCGCGAAGGGCACGGTCATCACGGAATGGGCGAGCGCCACGCCGAGCCAGCTATCGTAGCCGATCGCTTCGCTCACACCGGAGAGCGAGGTGAGGAGGAAATAGAGGGTGAGCGCCGACACCACCGGCGGCACCACCATCGGCAGGAGCACGAAGCCGACGAGGGCTGCGGAAAAGCGCGGCCGGAACATCCAGATCCCGAGGCTGAAGGCGAGCGCCAGAAATGTCGAGAACAGGCTCGACACGATCCCGATGCGGACGCTCAGCAGAATGCTCTGCAGCCAGCGCGGATCCTCAACCAGCGTACGGTAGTGGCGCAGCGACAGCTCGCCGGAGGGCATGGAGAGCATGCGCGCGGGCGTCAGCGACACCGGCACCACGGCCAGAAGCGGCATCAGGAGGAACAGCGCGACGAGCGTGCCCAGCACAAGCGCCACCGGCCCGGGACGATAGGTCGGCATGGCGTTACACCATCTGCGCCGGCCGGAGGGAACGGAAGAGAGCCGCGAGAAGCGCGCCCACGATCACCACGAGCACCACGCTGATCGCCGCCGCCAGCCCCCAATCGGGGCTCTGGAAGACGCGCACATAGACGAGCTCGGCCACCATCACGCTGCGCCCGCCGCCGAGAATGGCCGGCGTCACGAAGAAGCCGAGCGCGAAGACGAAGACGATCAGCGCCGCCCCGATGACGCCGGGCAGGGTCATCGGCACGAACACGGTCCAAAAGACCCGCGGGCGGCTCGCGCCGAGGCCCCGGGCGGCGAGCAGCACGCGGTCGTCGAGGTTCCGCATGGCCGAGGCCAGCGGGAACACCGCGAAGGGGATCAGGAAATGCGTCATGCCCACGATGACGCCGAACTCGTTGCGCACCAGCGCCAGCGGCTCGGCGATGACGCCAATGGCCTGCAGCCAGGTGTTGAGAAGGCCGCGGTTGGACAGGAGCGCGACCCAGCCGAAGGCGCGCGTCAGCACCGAAATCCAGAACGGCACGAGAATGCAGAATTCGGTGATCGTGCGCTGAAGCGGCGTGCCGCGAACCCACACGAAAGCGATGACATAGGCCGCCGCCACCGAAGCGAGCGTCACGAACAGACAGATGCGGAACGTCCGGATGAAGACCGACTGCACGAGCGGGTCGGACAAGAGCACGCCATACTGCCCGACACCAGGCTCGGGCAGCGTCACGCTCCAGCCCGCCACGCCCAGAAAGGGCATGACATAGGCGAGCGACAGGAAGAGGAGGAGCGGCGCCAAGAACAGCGCCGCCCCCATTCGGTTCGAGAGCGCCCTCACGCCCGGATCAGGCCGAGATCAGCCTGGTGAACTCGTCGAGCGCGGCCGAATAGTTCTCGGCGTACCACTCCATGTTCAGAGGGATCTGCTTGGCCATGTTCGCGGGATCGACGGGATTGTAGCGCCGCTTGTCCTCGGGGATCAGCGCGTCGGCCGCCGGATTGGCCGGCCCCTGGCCGAGCTTCTCGAACATGACCAACTGCTTCTGCGGGTCTTGGGCGCTCGCGATGAACTTCATCGCGGCCTCCTTGCCGCCCGGATTGTTCTTGAGGACGCCCAGCGCGCCGGGCGAGATCAGGCCCTGGTCCCAGATGAACTTGATCTGGCCGCCCGAGTCCTGCTCGATCAGCGAGGCGCGCGTGGACCAGATCAGGCCCATCGAGGCTTCGCCGTCCAGCATGAAGGCTTGGCTTTCCGCGCCGCCGCCCCAATAGCCGACGACATGCTCCTTGAGCGCCGCGATCCTGTCATGCGCGCGCTTCAAGTCCAGCGGGTAGAGCTGGTCGGGCGCGACGCCGTCGGCGAGGAGCGCCGCTTCCCAGTTGCCCACGCCCCATTTGTAGAGTGTGCGCTTACCCGGGAACTTCTCGACATCGAACAGGTCGGCCATACCGGTCGGGGCTTGGTCGCCATATTTCTCCGAGTCGTAGGCCAGCACATAGGAGAAGAAATAGGTCGAGGCCGCATGCTCCCAGCCGAAGCCTTCGCGCATCTTGCTCTTGTCCACGACCGAGTAGTCGATCGGCTCCAGCATCCCCTTGGCGCCAAGCGTGATGGCGGAGAAGGGATCGACGTCAACCAAGTCCCAGGTCGGCGCGCCGCTCTTGACCTGCGCCTCGATCGCGCCCTCCGTCGGACCCGATCCGTCCATCTTCACAGGCGTCCCGGCTTCCTGCTCGAAGGGCTGGCCATAGGCCGCCGCATAGGCGTCGATGGCGTCGCCGCCCCAGTTGACGAGCACCAGCTCCTTGTTCTGCGCCCAGAGCGTGGTGCTCTTCATCAGCGCCGGCGTGCCCGCCAGGAGAACCGCCGCGAGTTGCGTGAACTGCCGGCGCGAGATCTCGCCCGCCCGCGCCCGCTCGGCCAGGCGCGCCAGCCCATTCTTTCTCGAATCGTCCGTCATCGTCTTTCCCCATCTGGTTGCGTGTCGGGCATGGTCTGATGTCCTCCGCCCGGAAGGAGGAAGCCTTGGCTTGCCGGCCAGTTGAGCCAGACGGCCTCGCTCGAAAGCGCGGCCGCCGCCGTCTCGTGCGGCACCGCCACGGTCACCTTCGCGCCGGCTCCCGTCCGCAGTTCGAGCTTGGTCGTGTTGCCGAGATAGGTCGCCCCGCTGGCTCTCGCACTGATGTTGTTCAAGCCGTCTTTCGGCTCCGGCGACACCATGATGTGCTCTGGCCTGAGCGCGAGCACGGCCGCGTCGCCCACATCGCCGCCGCCGTTCTGAACCCGGATCGGCCGCTCGTCGCAGACCGCCACCGTGCCGGCGCCGTTCCGGTGGACGCTTGTGACGGGCAGCATGTTGATCTCGCCCAGGAACTCCGCGACGAAGCGGCTAGCCGGCCGTTCATAGACTTGCCTCGGGTCGCCCACCTGAAGCAGCTTGCCGTGGTTGAAGATCGCCACGCGCGAGGACAGCGCGAGCGCCTCGCTCTGGTCATGCGTCACGAAGACGAAGGTGGTGCCGGTCTCCTCGTGCAACCGCTTCACCTCGGCCTGCATCGCGCCCCGCAGGCTCTTGTCGAGCGCCGAGAAGGGCTCGTCGAGCAGGAGAACGCCGGGCTCGAAGACGAGCGCGCGGGCGAGCGCCACGCGCTGCTGCTGGCCGCCCGAAAGCTGGCTGGGCAGCTTCTTCTCGTGGCCCGACAGGCCCACGCGCTCGACCATCGCGCCGACGCGGGCCCGGATCTCGGCCTCGGACTTCTTCCGCACGCGCAGGGGAAAGGCGATGTTCTTCTCCACGCTCATATGCGGGAACAGCGCATAGCCCTGAAACACCATGCCGGCGGCGCGATCCTCCGCGGGCTTGGTCGTGATGTCCACGCCGTCGCTGAACAGCCGGCCGGATGAGGGGGCCTCGAAGCCCGCCAGGATCATCAGGAAGGTGGTCTTGCCGGAGCCGGACGGCCCCAGAAGCGTCAGGAACTCGCCCGACCGCACGTCGAGGGTGAGATCGTCCAGCGCGCGGAACGAGCCGAAGCTCTTGCTCACGCCCACCGCCTTGAGTTCCGCGGCCCGCCTGGGCTCAGCCATTCTCCTGTTCCCCGACTGCCTGACGCGAGCGTAGGAGGGCGGGGCATCCCTCGCAATCGAATTGTTTTCGTGCCATCGGCAAATTCCATTCACCTCAAGAGGCCGGGATGTATTCGGCCCGCGCGGCCGCTTCCGTTTCGGTCAGGCGCGACTTGAGCCAGTGGGCGAAGGCGCCGAGCACCGGGTTGTCCACCCGGGCCGGCTCGGACACGAGGTAATAGGCGCGCGGCGACAGGATCGCGAGATCGAAGGGCTTCACCAGCCGTCCCTCGTTCAGCGCCTTACGGCCCGTGAGCTCGTCGCCCATGGCGATGCCCTGTCCCGCGATGGCGGCCGAGAACACGAGATTCATGTCGGAAAAGAAGATGCCGCCCGCCGGGTCCGGGTTCTCGACATGCGCGAGCGCGAGCCAGCGCGACCAGTCCTCGGTGTCGCCCAGATGCAGCAGGTTCGCGCGCAGCACGTCGGCGGGCTTGGAGAAGCCGCCGAGCTTGTTGAGAAGCGTGGGGCTGCAAAGCGGCGAGAAGCGCACCTCGCAGAGCGGCTCCACGGCCTTGTTCACCCAGGCGCCGTCGCCGAAGGCGATGAAGGCGTCCGCCTCCGGGTTGGACACGTCGTCGAGCTTTCGCGGGGTGAGCACGTTGAGCGACAGGTCGGGGTGCATGCCCTGGAACTCGGCGATGTGGGTGCAGAGCCAGAGCGAGGCGAAGCCCGGCGTGCAGCTCACGGAAAACGAGCCGCCCAGGCCTTTGCCCGCCTGATCCTGGCCGGCCTCGCTCAAGGTCGCGAGCGCCTTGCGCACTTGGTGGGCGTAGCGCTTGCCGCGCGGCGTCAGTTCGACGCCCTTGCCGATGCGCCGGAGCAGTTCGAAGCCGAGCTCGCGCTCGAGCAGGCGGAGCTGATGGCTGACGGCGCTGCGCGTCAGGTTGAGCTCGTCAGCCGCCCGCCACACGCTGCCGTGCCGGGCGAAGCTGTCCAGCGCGCGCAAGGCCTGTGTCGAGGGCACCCACATGCTCGCTCCTCCCGCTCCCCGGCCCATCGTGCTGAGGTGAAGGGAATTTGCAAGCGGGGCGAAAAAACATCGCTTTTTCCCTTGTGCGATCGGTGTTCTGCTTCGGGTCGAGGAGTTTCGCCTTGACCAGCCCGGCCCAAGACACCGCCCTCATCCATGTGGAGAACGCCCGGCCGCAGCTTTCGGCGGGAACGAGGGCGATCTTCGATTTCGGCGAGACGGCCTGGCGCGAATACCAGTCCGCCGCCTGGTATGCGGAGCGCCTGAAGGCGGAAGGCTTTTCGGTCGAGGAAGGCTCGGGCGGCATGCCCACCGCCTTCTGCGCGCATTGGACGAACCGCGCCGGCTCTCACGCTGCCGGCCCGACGGTCGGCATGTATGCGGAATATGACGGCATTCCCGGCAACTGCCAGGACGCCGCCACATCGAAGCGCCCGCGCCCGGGCTTGAGCGAACACGCGGGCGGACACACCGACCCGCATTCGGGGCTCGGCATGGCGGGGCTGGGCGGGTTGCTCGCGGCCAAGGCCGCCATGGAGCGGCATGGCATTCCCGGCACGTTGCGTTTTCTCGGCGAGCCGGCCGAAAAGGTGCGGGGCTCGAAGCCCATCCATGCGGCGCAAGGCTATTACGACGGCCTCGCCGGCATGATCTCGTTCCATCCCTTCTATATGCTGCCGTTGTGCAACACGGCGCGCTGGGACACCCATTGCGGCGCGGGTTTCGCGATGATCTACCGCTTCGTCTGCGACGCGCCCGAGGGCTGGAACGCAGGCGATCGTGCGCCGATCCCGCAGTCGCATTCGGCGGTCCGCGCCCCCGGCGCCACCGACGCGCTGATGCTGATGCTCATGCATTCCAAGGCGCTGCGGGATTCCATGCTGCCGCATCAGGGCGGCTGGTCGATCTCGGACGCCGTTTTGACCGCCGGACAGGCGACGGCCGACAACCTTCCCGCGGGCCTTTCCGAGGTCCAATACATGATCCGGGTGCCGACGCTCGCTATGGCCGAACAGGTGACGGCCGCGCTCGACCGCATCGCCGAAAGCGCGGCGGGGCTGACGGGCTGCCGCTGGGAGCGCCATTGGGTGGCGAAATCCCGGCCCGGCCTCGCCAACCATGCCATGGCGAACCTCGCCTGGGAGGCGCTGACCACGGTCGGCCCGCCGCAGTGGGATTCTCCTGCCAAGGCGATCGCGCGCGAGGTGCAGCGCAACGCCTTCGGGACGGACACGGAAGAACCCTTCATCCCGGAATGCGAAAGCCTGATCGCGCCCTGGGACGCCGAAAAAATCCTGCGCCGCGACCTGGCCCCATCGCAGACCCATTCCACCTCGGACGACTACACCGAGATGTGCTGGCACGTGCCCACCGCGCGCTTCTACGTGGCCCGCCCGGCCCTGCACTCGCCCGAGGGCGCGCCCGCGCCGGCCTGGGCCATGAACGCGCTGGGCGGCATTCCCGAGACCATCGACCCGATGGTGGTGACAGCCGCCAAGTGCATCGCGCTGATCGCTCTGCGCCTGCTCGAAGACGAGGGCGCGCGAGCCGCCACGATGCAGGAATTTGTTCGCCGCACCGGCGGCGGGGTGGGCGGCTCGGAATGGCTCAAGCCGCTCTGCGACTACCCCCCGCCCGTCCATTTCCGCTGGCCCGAATATGTGACGACCCCGCGCGGCCGCGACTGGTGGATTCCGACCCCGCCCCAAGCACAAGAAGCACGAGGAGAGCGCCCATGACACGTCACGAGACATTCGCCACCCAGGAGCCATTCTCGCTCCAGCGCCGCAGGCCGGAGGGCGACACGCCGCCTTTGGCCGGTTGGGGCTTTCGCAACGAGACCGACCCACTGACAGACGTGCTGCTGGGATCGCCGGCCTTTCTGCGCCACCTCGCGACAAGCTCGCTCTCGCGGAAGCACCTGCGCGAGGCGCCCGCCAACCTCCAGGTTGCGCAGGCCCAGCACAAGGAGCTGGTCTCGGCCTACGAACATTTCGGGGTCCGCATCCACTGGCACGAGCCGACGCCCGAACTGCCCATGCAGGTCTATTCCCGCGACTCGTCCGTCATGACGCCCTATGGCGCGATCATCACCGCCATGGCGAACTGGTGGCGGCGCGGCGAGAACTATGCCGCCATCCGCACTTATGAGAAGCTCGGCATTCCGATCTACGACATGGTGACGGCCGGCACCTTCGAAGGCGGCGACTTCAACGTGATCGAGGAGGGCGTTGTGCTGATCGGCTGCGGCGGCGCGCGCACCCAGGAGGAAGGCGCGCGACAGGTGCAAAGCTGGTTCGAGAAGGAAGGCTGGGAAACCCGCATCGCCTTCATCGACGAGTATTACGTCCATATCGACCTGATGGTCGTGCCAATCGCCCCGAAACTCACGGCCGTGTGCCTCGACTGCACGGAGCCTGCAATCGTCGATTGGCTGAAGGCCAAGGGCCATGAGATCATCGACGTGCCGTTCCGTGATACCATGGCCTTGGGCTGCAACTTCATGTCGCTGGGGGCGGACCGGGTGATCGCGCCCACCGTCAGCCAGACGCTGATCGGCCAGCTCAAAGCGCGGGGCTTCGAGGTCGCGGCCATCGACATGAGCGAGATCTCCAAGACCGGCGGCGGCATCCATTGCATGGCCCAGGCGCTCAAGCGCGAGGCGGCGTAAAGGATAGGAACAGGCGCAGGCTCTCCTTGGTGCGCGCCGCAGCCCCCTCCACCACGCGAAGCGTGGTGGAGGGGGCCAAAAGGGTGCCAGGGATTCGGTCGAAAACTCTCAGTCCGCCAATCTCCTAAGCCGCTCCGGCAGGCGCAGGATCGTCTCGGCTTCCGCATTGGCGAAGGCTAGGCGCAAATGATGCTCCTGGCCGGGGCCGAAAAAGCCGCCGGGGATCGTCACCACGCCCGCCTCCTTCGCCAGCCGCTCCGCGACAGTGATCGAATCCAAACCCTCGAACGGGTGCCGGACATAGGCGAAATAGGCGCCAAGCGCGTCGATCGTCCAGCCGGGGCACTGGGCCAAGGCGTCCCGCAGCGCCGCGCCGCGCGGCTGGATTTTCCGGCGGTTCTCCTCTCGCCATTCGTCGAGCACGGGAATGGCGCGGGCGAGAGCCGCCTGCGCCGCGCGAGGCGCGCAGATTTGCAAATTGTCCATGATCTTGGCGACCTGCGCCACCAATGCCGGCCCGGCCGTGATCGCCCCCAGCCGGTGGCCGGGGATGCAGAAGCTTTTCGAGAAGCTGTAAAGCCCGATCAGGCGGTCCTGCCAATCCGGCTCGGAAAACAGCGCGTGCGGCGGGTGCGCGCCGTCGGGCAGGAAATCGCGATAGGTCTCGTCCAGGATCAGCCAGCAACCTCGGCGGCGGCAGAGATCGAAAATCGCGCGCAGCAGGTCGGGCGGATAGACCGCACCCGTGGGGTTGTTGGGCGAGACCAACGCCACCGCGCGGATGTTTGGCGAGAGCGCCGCGTGAAGCGCCTCGGCGGAGGGCAGAAAACCGTCCGCCGCATGGGCGTCCACCGCCACCACCCCCACGCCCAGCATCTTCAGCGTGGCCTCGTGGTTGAAATAGACGGGGTTGACGACGGCGACCGCGTCGCCCGGCCCGGCGACGGCCATCACGGAGGCCACGAAGGCCTGGTTGCAGCCCGAGGTGACGTGGATGTTCTCCGGGCCGATCGCGGCACGGTAGAGCCTGGCGGCATGAGCGGCATAGGCGATCCGCAGCGCGGGCTCGCCCTCGATCTCACCATAGCCGGCGTTTCGCCGCGCGCCGGCCTCCTCGGCCAGGAAGCGCAGCATGTCGGGGTGCGGCGGATAGCCGGGCACCGCCTGCGACATGTCGATGAGCGGCCCCGACGCGCCGCGATAGTCCTTGGCCCAGGCCAGAACCACCGGCACCGCCGGCGGCGCGAGACGTTCCACATGGCGATTGAACGGCGGCAACGAAGCTCTCCTCAACGGTCCTGTGGGGCTGCATAAGCAAGTCGGCGGCCCTGGCAAGGGCCAGCCATGCTGTGCCGAACGGAGTCGAGGCCAAAGATGTTGGATGAGCTTGCCGCCATCGTGGGCGCCGGAAACGTTCTGGGCCGGGAGCAGATCCACGACCGGGTGGTGGACTTCTGGTCGAAGGACCGCACGAAAGCCTTGGCCCTGGTGCGGCCTGGCTCGACGGCGGAGGTGTCTGCGGTGCTCAGGCTATGCCACGCGCGGGGCCAGGCCGTGGTGCCCGAGGGCGGGCGCACGAACCTGGTGCGCGGCACGCAGGCCGAGCCGGACGAAGTCCTGCTCTCGCTCGAACGGATGAACGGCATCAGTGAGATCGAGCCCGCCTCGACATGGGTCGGGGTTGGGGCCGGCGCGATTCTCGGACGCGTGCAGGAACAGGCGCAGGCCAAGGGCCTGCGGGTCGGCTTGGATCTGGGCGCAAGGGGTAGCGCCACGGTGGGCGGGCTCCTGGCCACCAATGCCGGAGGCATGCAAGTCATGCGCTATGGCGCGGCGAGGGCCCAGGCGCTGGGCCTGGAGGCGGTGCTGGCGGACGGGACCGTGCTCGAACACCTCACCCCTTACGCCAAGGACAACACGGGCTACGACCTCAAGCAGCTCTTCATCGGGTCCGAAGGCACGCTGGGCGTCATCACGCGGGCCGTCCTGCGCCTCCACCCGCAGCCGACCTCTGTGCAGATCGCGTTTCTCGCCTTCGAGGCGTTCGAGCCGATCCCGAGACTTCTCGGTGCGCTGTCGCGCGGGCTCGCGGGAACGCTTTCGTCCTTCGAGGTGATCTGGCGCGAATTCTACGACCTCAACACGGAACAAGGCCGGATGCGCCCGCCCGTCCGGCGGGGGCTGCCCTATTACGTGCTCTGCGAGGCCGAAGGGTTCGAGCCTGAGCGCGACGCGGCCCGCTTCGAGAGCCTCATCGCGGAAGCGATTGAGGCCGGCGCGGCGGATGCGGCGATCGCGCAGTCGCTGGCCCAGCGCGACGCCTTCTGGCGGATACGGGAGGATTTCGAGGCCGAGATGACGCTCTTCCCCGACATGGCCGATTTCGACGTGTCGCTGGCGGTCGAGGACATGGAGCCGTTCGGCTGCGATCTGGCCGCGGCGCTCGACCAGCAGCTTCCCGGCCATGCGGGGGTCCACGTTTTCGGCCACATGGGCGACGGCAACCTTCATGTCGGCATCGGCCTGCCTTCGCCTGGCGCCAAGCCGCTGGCCGAGCAGATCGTCTATGACCTCGTCGCAAAAAGGCGTGGAGCGATCTCGGCCGAACACGGCATCGGCCTGAGCAAGCGGGAATGGCTGGGCCGCTCGCGCTCCGAGGCCGAGATCGCGGTGATGGCAGCCCTCAAGGCGGCGCTCGACCCCCGCGGCATCCTCAATCCGGGAAAGGTTCTGCGAGCCGCCGGGCGAAACCTGCTCTAACCGCCTGTCCTGGGAGCATAGTTCCGCCAGTCGTGCTCCTCGCGAAAACCCAGCACCTGGCGGGCCTTCTGGTTGGAGATCGGCGCCTCGAAACCGGGCATGGGACGCGTGAGCGGCGTCTCGGGCGCCCAGCGCTTGAGGAACGCCTCGGTCGGCTCGTCGACTGTGATGGTGTCGTTCACCGCGTTGAAGACCTGAAAGCCCAGGCCGTCCTTCTCCAGGCACAGATGGACGATCTGGCCGAGGTCGCGCGCGTCGATATAGCTCCAGGCGTTTCGCTTCCTTGACGGCGGATCGGCGACGAAGCCGGGGAAGCGGTCGTATTCGTGCGGCTCGATCACATTGCCGATGCGTAAGCAGTAGATGTCCGCGCCCGAGCGCGCCGCGAAGGCGCGCGCCGTCTCCTCGTTCACGAGCTTGGAGAGGCCATAGGAGTCCATGGGATCGATGGGGTAGCTCTCGTCGAGCGGGAACTGCCGGAAATCCTTGTCGCCCTCGGCGAAGCAGACGCCATAGGTGGTCTCGCTGGAGGCGATCACGATCTTGCGGATGCCGAGCTTCACCGCCGCCTCGATCACGTTGTAGGTGCTGACCACGTTGATGCGGAAGGTCTCGTTGTCCGGCTTGATGAGCACGCGCGGCACGGCCGCGAAATGCACCACGGCGTCCACCTTGGCCGGGCCTTGGCCGGTCTCGTAGCCCTTGAAGCCGAAATGCTGGCTGAGCGCGTTGAAGGCTTGGCCTGAGTCCGCGAGATCGGCGTAAAGCGTGTTGACGCCCGGGAGATCGAGCGGGGCGAGATCGACGTTCAGGATCTCGTGGCCTTTTCCCTTGAGCCAGTGCACCGCATGCCGCCCTGCCTTGCCCGACCCGCCGGTGAACACGATCCGCATTCCGCTTCCCTCCCATCCGTGAGGCGCGCATTTGCGGCGGGATAGGGCAGGGATGCAAGCCGCGGAGTCGCGGTGGCGCGGGTTGACCCCGGCGGCGCTCGAGTCGACGGCGGCTTCTGCGCACGATGTGCCGAGCGACGGGACGAGACCATCGAGGAGCGAAAGGAGCGCAGGGTGGAGCCGCGCTTCCGGTCGCGCTGCGGCGTTGTTGACGCCCAACCGATTTCAGACCATCGTCACCGCTGCGTCGCGGCTTCGGGAGCGCGGTGGAGGCTCCGCTCCCGATCAGAGGCCGAGCGCGAGGGAACGGACCATCCGGCGCATCCGCGCCGGCCACTCGGGAGGAATTTGAACGTGCTCGACGACCTCATCCAGGAATCGAAGACCCGCCGCGACGTGTTCAAGGCGGTGGGCGCGACCGCGCTTGCCGGCGCGCTTCTGGGCTCCGCCGGCTTCGACCCGGCCATCGCCCAGGAGCTGAAGGCCTCGGGCAAGCCGCTCCGCGCCGCCATGGGCAATGCCGGGCTTCAGGCCACGTGGTGCGCGCAAGGCAAACAGGCGGCGGAGGCCTGGGCCAAGCTGATGAACGTCGAGATCACCTGGTTCGACGGCGAGCTTTCCGCCACCAAGCAGCGCGGGGCGGTGGACAACCTCGCGACCCAGAAATGGGACTTCGTGGCGCTGCAGACCTTCGGCATCGGCACGCTCAACGACCCCATCAAGAAGGTCATCGATTCCGGCACGCCCGTGATCGCCATGGACACGATGATGGCGCCCGAAGGCCAGCTCGACCTTCTCACCTTCATCGCGCCTGACAACGTCATGATGGGTTCGGTCGTCGCCGAGCAGATCATGAAGAAGATCGGCGGCAAGGGGAATGTCGTGATGACGCAGGGCGCGCTCGGCCACACTGGCGCGCAAGGCCGCGCCAAGGGTTTCCAGCAGGTCGTCGCCAACTACCCCGAGATCCAGGTGCTCGACGAGCAGCCGGCCGACTGGGACGTCACCAAGGTGGCCCGCATCTGGGAGTCTCTGCTCACCAAATACCCGGACATCCAGGGCGCCTTCTTCCACAATGACGACATGGCGCTCGCCGCCAACAACGTCATGAAGGCCAAGGGCCGGCAGGGCATCGTGATCGGCGGCGTGGACGCCATGCCGCCCGCCGTCAGCGCGGTGCTCGACGGCACCATGCTCGCCACCGTCCGCAACCCGTCCTCGCGCATCCACGGCTGGTCGGTGGCGGCGGGCGTCGCGGCCGTGGCGGGTGCGGCTGCCGACATCCCGAAATACATCCTGGCCGACGGCCCGGTCATCACCCAGGAAACGGCGCCCGGCAATCTCTGGCTCCAGAAGAATTTCCTGATGTGATCGGACGGACATACTTGTCCGAGCCCGTGATGCCCGCGGCGGAAGGTTCGAAAGAACCTTCCGCCGTTTCCGTGCCGCTGCTCGAGATGATCGGCGTCTCAAAAACGTTCGGCGGCGTGCATGCCCTGCGCGACGTGGATTTCGATCTGCGCGAGGGCGAGGTCCATGGGCTCGTGGGCGAGAACGGCGCGGGAAAATCCACGATGATGAAGATCATCGCGGGTGTTCACCACGATTTCGAGGGCGAGATGCGCGTGGCAGGCAGCCCGGTGAAGCTGCGCAGCCCACGCGACGCGCTCGCCGCCGGCATAGGCATGGTGCATCAGGAGCTTGCGATCGTGCCCGACCTGACGGTCGCCGAGAACGTGTTCCTCGGCCACCAGCCCACCAGGGCCGGCGCGGTCGACTGGCGGCGCATGAGCCGCGAGGCGAAAAAGCAGCTCGCGAGCCTTGGCCTCGACATCGACCCGGCCGCGCGCATGGGCAGCCTGCCCGTCGGCCTGCAGCAACTGGTCGAGCTGTCGCGCGTCCTGTTCTCGGGCGCAAAAATCATCATCCTCGACGAGCCCACCTCGGCGCTTTCGCCGCCGGAGGTGGCGCGGCTCTTCGCGGCGCTGAAGCGGCTGAAGGCCCAAGGGCGCGCCATCGTCTTCATCTCGCATTTCCTGGACGACGTGCTCGCGGTGTCGGACCGCGTCACCGTGTTCCGCAACGGCCGCAAGGTGGCGACGGAGCCGACATCCGCCCTCAGCAAGGATTCCGTCATCGCGCATATGATCGGCCGCGGCTCGGCCGAGCTCCACGCCGGCGAAAGCGCAGAGCTTTCGGGCGACGACGCCAGGCCGATCGTGCTGGAAGCGTCGGGCCTAAGCGACGGCGGCATGGTCAAGGACGTGTCGATCGCCCTGCGAAAAGGGGAAATCACAGGCATTTACGGCTTCATGGGCTGCGGCCAGGTGGAACTGGCCCGCACGCTGTTCGGCAAGGGGCGGTTGCGCCACGGCCGGGTGACGCTCGACGGCCGGCCTGTGCGCTTCCGCTCCACGGCCGCCGCGCGGCGCGCCGGCATCGCTTATCTGCCGGAGAACCGGCGCATGATGCTGTTCCGCACCGAGCCCGTGTTCAAGAACGTGTCCATCGCCGTGCTCGACCGCATCGGCCGCATCCTGCTGAAACCCCGGCGCGAGAAGGCGATCGCGGAGGGCCACATCAAGGACCTCCAGATTCGCCCGCCGCGGGCCGAGATCGCGCTGGGCAATCTTTCAGGAGGCAACCAGCAGAAGGTCGCGCTCGCCAAATGGCTCACCTTCCTGCCCAAGGTGCTGATCTTGAGCGAGCCCACCCGCGGCATGGATGTGGGCGCCAAGGAGGACGTGATCCGCATCGTCAAATCCCTGCGCGACAAGGGCGTGGCGGTGCTTGTGCTCTCCACCGAGCCGGAAACCATCCTGACGCTCGCCGACCGGGTGACGGTGCTGAAGCGCGGGGTCGTGGCGCAGGAGTTCAGCCAAGGGCGGATCGAGAAGGCCGACCTTTTGGGGGCGGCTTGAGCATGGGGCCTTTATCAGGCCGCCCGGCCTTGCGGCCCCCTCCACCGCCTTCGGCGGTCCCCCTCCCCCATGAACGGGGGAGGATCAAACATCGGCAGCGCCCGGATCCTCCCCTGCGAAGCGTGGTGGAGGGGGCCAAGGCTCGACAGCCGAACGGACGTGATCGCCTCTCTCGCAAGTGCTGAACGCAAGCCCACCACGAAGTCGAAGGCACACCCATGACCATCGCCGCCGAAAGCAGCCCGCGCGCCTTCGACCTCAAGCGGTTCCTCGCCGAGCAGATGCGCAACATCGCGCCGGTGTTCACGCTCGTGGCGCTCGTGATCTTCTTCTCGGCCCAGGCCGAAAGCTTCCGCACGTTCGACAACCTGATGAACATCCTCAATCAGGCATCGATCACCGGCATCATCGCGGTGGGCCTCACCTTCGTGATCCTGACCGCCGAGATCGACCTGTCGGTGGCGGCCATCGCCAACGCCATCGGCATCGTGGTGGCCTATTTCACGATCCAGCCCGAATACGTGAACATCGCCAACATCCCCGTGAACGGCTGGGTGGCGATTTTCCTCGCGCTGGCGGCCTGCGCGGCGTTCGGCGCGGTCACGGCGTTCGGGGTGACGGCGGTCGGCATTCCCTCCTTCATCATGACGCTGGCCATGATGCAGATCGCCAACGGCATCTCGGCCATCCTGATCCGCGGCCAGATCGCGTACCAGTATCCGGATCTCATTACCGTGCTCGGCTCGGGCACCGTGTTCGGCGTGAAATGGTCGATCGTGGTCTGCCTGCTCTTCATGCTCACGGCCCATCTCGTGCTGAAGTACACGCGCTTCGGCCGCTACGTGTACATGGTGGGCGGCAACCGCGAGGCGGCGGAGTATTCGGGCGTCAACGTCAAGGCGATCATCGCCTCGGTGATGATCATCTCGGCTATGTGCTCCGGCATCGCCGGCATGATCGGCGTGGCCTATTTCGGCTCGGCCCAGCAGAACCAGTTCGACACGTTTCTGCTCGACGCCATCGCCGCGGTGGTGGTGGGCGGCACCTCGCTCTTCGGCGGCCGTGGCGGCATCGGCAACACCATCATCGGCCTGCTGGTCTTGGGCGTGCTCAACAACGGCCTCGACCACATCCAGATCGACAGCTTCGTGAAGATCCTGATCCGCGGCCTGATCTTGCTCGCCGCGCTGGTGATCAACGTCTATGCGCAGAAGCTGCGGGAAAGCGCGCGGGAATAAGCCGGCGGGCTGAACTCCGTCCCAGTCCGGCGGGCGGGGCCGGCCTCAGCTCAGATCGCTTCAGCCTGCCTGTTTTCGCCGCTTTGGGCTATGTGCCGCGGCTCGCGGCAAGCCGCCCGCAGGGAGCCTCCCTCTGGGTAAGGTGGACGGTGGAGGCAGTCAGCGGCAGTATAGGCGGCAAATCTTCTTGACTCGGTGGCGCGCGAGCAAGAACATATTTGCGCTTCAATTCGCGCGACTATGATCTGCGGGGCTTGCGGATCTGGGGAATGGGGACATGGCTGGGTTGTGGGCGTTCGGCGCGACCGCATGGCTCGACGGCGCGCGCCTTCTTTTGTGTGCGCTTCTTGGCGTGTCGGGCGCGGCGGGCGCCGCCGCGCAGGAAGCTACCACGCCCGAGGTCACGGTCGTTCCTGACACGCGCCACCCCGACCCGGTGAACCGCGTGGCGGTCTCGGGCGACGCCTCGCTTGTCGCCTCGGCCGGGCGGGACGGCACGATCCGGCTGTGGAACGCCGAGTCGGGCCGCCTGCTGCGCATCATCCAGCGCAAGCCGGTGGACGTGGAAGGCGACTTCACGCTTCGCGCGCTGGCCTTCACCCCGGACGGCGAAAAACTCGCGGCTTTCGGCCCCTCCGGCGCGGTCGAGTTCTTCGACGTGCGCTCGGGCGCACGGGCGGCCGGTGTGATGCCGGACGGCGGCTCAGCCCCCGCAGACGCCGCCGAGGACGGCGCGCTCGTCTTCTCGCGGGACGGCAAAAAGCTGGTGGTCGTGGCGAACGGCCAGGCTCGGGTCATGACGGCGCATGGCGCGGCCTACAAGTACGCCGCGCCGGTCGCGGCCGACGCGGCCGACGCGGCCCTCTGCGGGGCCGCGATTTCGCCGGACGAGAAGGTTTTCGTGACCGGCAGCAAGGACGGCATGGTGCGCCTGTGGGACACCGAAACCGGCAAGGCGGCGGGCGCCTTCAAGGCCTATGGCACCGAGAGCTGCGCGGTGGGCTTCTCGCCCGATGGCAAGCAGGTGATGGCGCGCGCCGTGGACGCCACGGTCCGCGTTTGGGACGTGGAGACCGGGCACGAACTGCATGCCTTCCGCGCGAAGCACGGCGACTGGGCATATCGCTGGCCTGACGGCGCCATCACGGGCTTCGCGCCCGAAAACCATCCGCCCGGCGCCGCCGACGCGCTCGCGCTGGTCGATGCCGACACGGGCAAGCGCATCCAGTCCTTGATCGATGAGCCGGTCCATGCCGCCGCGCTCTCGCCCGACAGCGCCCGGCTTGTCGCGGCCACCGCCGCCGGCGCGCTGCGGATGGTGGACACGGCGACCGGCGAGGTGGTCACCGATTTCGGTTCCGATACCGTCGGCTTCACGCGCCGCGGCGTTCATCCCGATGGCACCACCGCGCTGGCGAGCGACGGCAGGAAGATCGGGCTGTGGAGCGGCGCGACGGGCAAGCGCATCTGGCTCGGCAAGGACGGCGAGCGCGAGGTCGCGGGTTACTCCGCGGACGGCTCGACGGTGGCGGCCTTCGACGGGGAAAAGGTCGGGCTGTGGGACGGCCTCAACGGCGACCCGCTGGCGACGTTTCAAGCCGGCCCCGGTGTCGCGGGCGTCGCGCTGTCGGCCGACGGCGCGCTCGTCCTGGTCTGGGACGGCGACGGAAAGGCCACACTTTGGGAGCGCGACGGCGGCACGGCGCTCGGAACCTTGCCCGCGATGCCGGACGGCATCGAAGACGCCGCCTTCTCGCCGGACGGCGCAAGGGTGGCGCTGCTCGGCCGGGCGGCGAAGGGGAGCCGCAGCATCATGGTCGCGAACGCCGTCTCCCGCGCGGCGGAAACGGAGCTCCGCTTCGAAGGCGACGGCGCGGGCCTGGCGTTCTCGCCCGCGGGCAAGGCCGTCCATGTGACGGACGCCGATGGACGCATGCGGCCCAACCTCGCCTGGAGCGCCGAGACAGGCGCCGCGCTGGCAGGCCCGGCGGCGCTCGCCGCCTCCCTCGAGCACACAGCCGATGCGGCGAAGGCGTCGGACGGCGAGGCCGTCGCGCCGGCGCTCTTCGCCTTTTCGCCCGACGACAAGACGATCGCCGCCGCACATGAAGGTGAGATCGTCCTGGCGAACGCCGCATCCGGCGCGGTCGAAAAACGGCTCGCCGCGTCCGGCGCGATCCACTCCTTCGCCTTCTCGCCCGACGGCAAGCGGATCGTGGCCGGCGGCAAGGACGGCACGATCAAGCTCTTCGACGCGGCCACGGGGGAAATGCCGTTCAGTTGGTACGGCAAGGCGGGCGACAACATCGCCGTGCGCTTCGCCAGCGACGGCCTGCGCATCGTGGCCGAGGGCATCGACGGGTCCGTGCGCTTGTGGAGCGCCGAGACAGGCATCGAGCTGGTCGAAACCTTCCCCGACGGCAGAGGCGGCGGCATTGCGCTGACGCCCAACGGCTTCTTTTCGTCGAGCGACGGCGCGTCGGCGATGCTCAACATCGTGCATGGCCTGGACGTGCTCAGCATGGAGCAGTTCCATCAGGCGCTCTATCGCCCGAACCTCGTGGGCGAGCGGATGATGGGCGACCCCCACGGCCACTATGCGGTCGCGGCCGCCGAGCTCAACCTCGCAAACGTGCTGGCCTCCGGCCCGCCGCCCCGCGTAGAGCTGGCCGGCCAGGCCATGACGGAGGACGGCCGCGCCGTCAGGATCGATCTCGACGTGAGCGACCGCGGCGGCGGCGTCGGCCGCGTGGAGTGGCGGCTGAACGGCGTGACCGAGCAGGTGACGCGCGGGGCGGCGGCGCTGGCGGACTTGGCCGAGGCCTTCGACCGGGTGGTGCCGTTGGCGCCGGGCAAGAACGTGGTCGAGGTGGTGGTCTACAACGAGGCCGACCTGATCGCCTCCGCGCCCGTCAAGGTCGAGGCCGAGCGCGCCGAGGCCGCCGGCAACGGAAAACTGTTCGTTCTGGCGATCGGCGTGGATCAGTATGCCGAGGAGCGGATGAAGCTCGCCTATGCCGTGAAGGACGCGCAGTCCATCGGCGCGGCGCTGCGCGAGGCCGGCAAGGGCCTCTTCGAGGACGTCATCGTGACCGCCGTTCCCGAAGCGCAAGCGACGGCCGGCCATCTCGACCGGCTTTTCACCGAACTCGGCGGCCGCATCAACCGCGAGGACACCTTCATCCTGTTCGTCGCCGGCCACGGCAAGACGGTGGCGGAGCGCTACTACTTCATCCCGCAGGACTTCCGCTATGGCGGCGGCCGCACGATTCCCGAATACGCCATCGGCCAGGACCAGTGGCAGGACTGGCTGGCGCGCATCCCCGCGCTGAAAAGCCTGCTCGTGTTCGACACCTGCGAAAGCGAGACGATCTCGGCGCTCGCGCGCTCGCTGGACGCGCGCGACACGGCGATCGGCCTGCTCCGCCACGCGGTGGGACGCAGCGTCATCGCCGCCTCGCGCGCGGCCGAGCCCGCCTATGAGGGCTACAAGGGCCACGGGCTCCTGAGCTATGCGCTTCTGCAGTCGTTGAGCGACGGCGACGCGAACAAGAACGGCCTGATCGAGACCGACGAGATGGCGCGCCATATCCGCATCGCCGTGCCGGAACTGGCGCTCCAGCAATACGGCATGCGGCAGGACCCGAAGATCACGATCACCGACCTGTTCCCGCTCGGCAACATCTCGAAGGTGGCGCTAGTCGAGCCGGACGACGGCGGGAGCGGCATCGCCAAGGATCCCACCCATGTGCTCATCATGCCGGTGACGGTCGCCGCCACGCGCGGCGAGGGCGGCGGCGAGCTGCCGCCCGGCACCATGGTGCGGGTGCTCTCCGAAGCCGACGGCCAGGCGACCATCGCGCGCGACGGGGTCGAGGTCGGCATGGTGCCGAATGCCGCGCTCGCTGCGCTGCAGTGAGGATAAGCCACGTTGCGGCGTCGCAGGCGCGACGCCGGGCGCCGTCATCGGCCGAGTTCAAGACCCACGAGAATGAAACCGGCGAGAAACACGGTTTCCAGGACGATCAGCGTGATCGCCTGCCCGCCGACGTCGAGAATGCGCTTCAGCGAGGTCTTCACGCCCACCGCCGATATGCCGAGCAGCAGCGCCCAGCGGGAAATGTCGCCGGCGGCCGTGGCGAGGGCGGGGGGAAGCAGCCCGATCGAGTTGAGGGCGCCCAGAGCGAGGAAGCCGAGGACAAAGCCCGGGATCAGCGGCGGGCGCTTGCCTTGGGCGACCTCGCCGCGGCGCGTGTTGCGGAAGGCGAGGGACAGGATCAGGACCACCGGCGCGAGCATGGTCACCCGGATGAGCTTGACCAGCGTCGCGGTCTCGCCCGTCTCCTCGGAAACGGAAAATCCCGCGCCGACCACTTGAGCGACATCGTGGATGGTTCCGCCCAGGAAGACGCCCGCCGCGGTGTCGTCCATCCCCAGGACCTGCACGAAGACCGGGTAGCCGATCATCGCCACCGTGCTGAGGACGGTCACGCCAAGGACGGTGAAGATGAGGTTCCGCTCCGAGTTGGCGTTCTGCGGCAGGACCGCCGCGATGGCCATGGCGGCGGAAGCCCCGCAGATGGCGACGGCCCCACCGGTGAGGATGGCGAGCCGCCAGCCCCGGCCGAGCAGGCGCGCGAGGAGGAGGCCGCTCAGCATCGTCGCGACGACGGCCAGCACCAGGAGCAGGATGAGGTGTGGGCCGAGCCCGATCAAGAGATCCACGCTGATGCGCGCGCCGAGCAGCGCCACGCCGACCCGCAGCACCTTCCTGGAGGTGAACTCGACGCCCGGCACGCAGCGCCCCTCTTCCCCCAGAAAGTTCAGCGCGATGCCTAGGAGCAGCGCCATCAGCATGGCCGGCGCGCCGTGATGCTCGGAGATGAACTGCGCGGCGATCGCGACCGTCAGGCAGATCAGGACGCCGGGCGCGTAGCGCGCGATCATGCCCCGCGCTTGGAGAATTCGCAGGCGCCCTCCTTGCGGTTCAGCCGTCATCTGCGCTCGCAGGCGATGCGCCCACCCCGAGGGCTTCCGGTCGCCGCGCCGCGGCGCGATGGTTGCTCGACAGGATGGTGCGGGACCGGACGGCCGCCTCGGGCGCGCTCTGGCGCCCGAGCTGTAACGATGCAGCCCTGTTTCTTTGACCCCGAAGGCGGAGCTATTCCTCTGCCGTCACGCCGAAATCCTTGAGGAACTCCTGCTGCTGGGTCGTGAAGTCCGCCATGAACGCGCGGTACTCTTCCTGCCCCATATAGCCCGGCACGAGGTTGTCGGCCTCGTATTCCTTCTTGAACTCGGGATCGGCCAGGATGGCCTGCACCGCGCGCTCGATCTGCGCGACGGTCTCGGCGGGCACGCCCTTCGGCGCCGCAAGGCCCCGGAACTTGCGGATCACCTGGTCGTCGAGCCCCGTTTCGAGCACCGTGGGGGCATCCGGCAGCGTGGAGAGCCGCTCCGGATAATAGACGCCCAGGATCTTGATCTGGCCGGATTCGAGATAGCTCTGAAGCTCCTGCAGTTCGCCGACGCCCAACGCGACGGTTCCGTTGAGCACGGAGATCAACAGGCCCGAGCCGTCGTCATGCGGCACGACCACGGCTTGCGCATTCGTATGGGCGTTGATGCGCTCCAGGATCTGGCGCTCCAGCGATCCCGGGCTCGATCCGCCCCAGACGATCGTGCCGGGCGCCGCCTTGGACGCCTCGACCGCGTCCTTCATGGTCGTATAGGGGCTCGATGAAAGCGCATAGATGACTTCCGGATCGAAGAAGACGTTCGCGATGTAGTCGATGTCCTTATAGGTCACCGCCGGATTGCTGAGCAGCGAGGTGGTGATGTGCGTCGGCGTCGTGGCGTAGAAGACCGACCCGTCGGCCGGGGCCTCCGCAAGCTGCGCCATGGCCTTGGCGCCGCTGCCGCCCGTCCAGTAATCGACCACGAAGTTGATGCCCATTTCCTCGGACAGCTCCTTGCTGAGCTTCCTCAGGAACAGGTCGGATCCGGCGCCGGGCTTGGAATGCGTGACCAGGGTGACGGTGTCGACGGGGTAGTCGTATTTCTCCTGCGCGAGCGTCGGGGCGGCAAGGGTCAGGCCTCCCAACAGGAACACCGCGGCTGCAAGATTGCTTCGTTTCATGTGGTCGCTCCTCCACGAGCATGCCTGGATTCCGAGGAAGTGCCCAGCGTCCGGCATGCTTTCCTTCTTCTTCCACGGGGCACGTAACATATATCTTATATAAGAGTAAAGCGGGGTCAAGGCGCTTCGCTCCGGGTCAATGATGCTCGACGAAATATTCATAGTCGTCGGTGGAGCAATGGCTGACCCGCCACTCCGCGGGCCGGCCGTCGAGCGCGATGGCGAGGCGGTCGATGCCGAGGAGCGGCTTGCCGGCTTCCGCGCCGAGCAGGGCGGCGTCCTCGGTGGAGGCGGCGATGGCCGAGAGGCGTTCGGACACGCGGGCGATCAACACCCTGTAGCGCTCTTCCAGGAGGCCGTAGGTCGTGTCCGGCCGAAGCGTTGCAAGCAGCTCGTCGAGCCCCGGGAACAAATCGGCGGGGTAGGCGATCCGTTCGACGATGATCGGCTTGCCATCGTATTTGCGCAGCTTCACGGCTCGAACCACCTCCGACCAGCCGGCGTCCATGCGCAAGGTTTCACGCTCCGCCGCCGACGCGGCGCCCCGCTCGACGGACAGGAACTCCGTCGTCGGCCGTTCCAGCACGTTGTCCCGCGGCCGCATGCGGAAGAAGTGATAGGGATTGTGGCGCATTCCCACGGCGGACACGAAGGTGCCCTTGCCCTGATGACGCACGACGAGGTTGCGGGCGGCCAGCTCGTCGAGCGCCTTGCGCACCGTGCCCTGATGGACGCCGAATTCCGAGGCGAGCCGCATTTCGCTCGGCAGCAGCTCGCCCGGCCCCCACTCGCCCTTGGCGATCCGCTGGACCAGCAATTCCTTGATCTGCAGGTAAAGCGGCTTGGATTCCGGCTGCGATGGGTTGGCCGCCAGGGATGTGACCGGGCTGGTCAGATTCATGCGACCTCCAACTGCTCGGCGTGACCGGGTCCGATCCTAGGGCATGATCCCTCCGGGCTGAAGGGTTCATGCTCCAAGTCTTTGTTTCGCCGCATGATCTTATCCAAAAACTCTGCGACTTCCTGGGATCATGCTCTATCCCATATAGGCGCCGCCGTTCACATGATAGGTCTGGCCGGTGATGAAGCCGGCCGACGGCCCGCAGAGATAGCGCACCAGATCGGCGACCTCGTCCGGCCTGCCGCGGCGGCCGAGCAGAAGCTTGCGGTCGGCATGATGGGCCGGGGAGGGGGCGTTCGAGCCTCCGCGCACCGTCTCGATCAGGCCGGGCGCCACGCAGTTCACCGTGATCCCGTGCGGGGCGAGGTCATGCGCGAGCGCCCGGGTCAGGCCGGCGAGGCCCGCCTTGCCCGTCACCACATGCACCCGCTCCTTGGCGCCGGTGTGGCCGGTCATGCCGCCGATGTTGACGATGCGGCCGCCGCCCCTGGCGATCATGCCCGGGCGGCAGGCCAGGGAAAGCAGGAATGGGGCGTCCAGCATCACGGAAAGGATCGCGCGGAACTCCTCGATTCCGACCTCATCCAGCTTGGCTTCCCGCCGCACCGCCGCATTGTTGACCAGGATGTCCACGCCGCCGAATTTTTGCTCCGCGAGCCCGACGATCCGCGCCACGTCCACCGGCTCGGCCACGTTCCCGCACGCCACGAGGGCGCCGACCCCTTCGGCCTCCACCAATGCGGCGGTCTCGGCGGCCTCCGCCTCCGATTGGAGCGTGTTGACCACGACATGCGCGCCGGCCGAAGCGAGAGCGAGCGCGATGGCGCGGCCGATGTTCCGCGCCGCGCCCGTGACGAGCGCGACCTTGCCTTCGAGCTCCCGGCCGCTCATGAGGGGAAGCCTTCCCGCATCACCTCTCCGATCCGGTTCGCGTCGGCGAGCGAGCCCAGGTCCAGCGCAGCCTGGAGCAGGGCCTCCGCGGCAGGGGCGGGCCAGCCGCCATAGGCGGCGTTGCTGCGGAATTTTTCGACGAGTTCCTCGCGCGTCATCGGCTGCCGCGCCCCGCCCCGCAGCGTGGGCTGACGCTTCTCCACCACCGTCCCGTTCCTGAGCCTGGCCCGGAGGTGGCCCGAATAGTTCGCGGGGTATTCGTTGGCCGGATCGATCCGGTAGGTCACCTTCGCCGCGAGATCCAGGATTTCGGGATTCCCGACCCGTTCGGGGCTGAACTGCCGAAGGCCGGCATCGCCGTCGATCAGCCCGACGGCCATGCAATAGGGCGTGCTGAACTTGGCCGCGTAGCCGTTGGGCGGGCGCTGCTTCAGCGCAAGCGGTTCCCACAGGCGATGCACCGTGCCCTCGCCGACATCGCAGACGATCTCGACGATGTCGACTGAGCGGATGCCGTCGGCGCGAAGGGCGACCGCGCAATCCACATAGGGCTGCGTCATGGTTCCGCAGGCATAGGGCTTAAAGGCGACGCGCGCCGCTTCCCAACGCTGTCCCAGATCCTCGACGAGCGGCGAAAAATCCGGCTCGAGCGAGGGCGCGAAGGCGCTGAACAACCCATGCGAGCCCTCGAACACCGTGCGCGGCCCGACGAAGCCGCTCTTGCCCATCAGCGCCGCCCTTATGCCGGACTGCGCCGCCCAGCCCGCATGCATGCGCTTCGTCCAGGAGCCGTCGGCCAGATATTCGATGATGCCGGACGCCATGCTGCCGGCCACGCCGAAGCCGTTTGCGAGCTGTTCCGGCGACAGCCGGAGCGCCTTGCCGACCGCCCCGGCCGCTCCCATCGCGCCAGTGATCGCGGTGGGATGAAAGCCCGCCGCGTGCATGCCCTTCTTGGCCACCAGACCCAGGCGGCACATCAGCTCGATTCCCACGGCCATGGCGGTGAGCGATGTCGCGCCGTCGAGACGGTCGCGCTCGGCGACGGCCAGGACCGCGGGGACGATGACGGCCCCCGAATGCACGGGGCAGCCCTCGAAGGTGTTGTCGAAGTCTTCGCCATGGGCGGCGGTGCCGTTGACGAGGGCCGCGCCCGACGCGTCGAGCGTCGCCTTCATGCCGAACACCGAGGAGCCGCCTGCCCCCTCCCAGGCTTGCAGCGCCGCCAGCGTGTAGGGCTCCTTGCGAGCGGCGAGGCACAGGCCCAGCACGTCGATCACCGAGTGGAGGGTCGCATCGACCACGTCCGGCGGCAGGTCGCCGGGCCGCACCGAGCAGACCCAATCGGCAAGGCGCTGCGAGATCGTTTCGCTCACGGCTGGATGGCCCTGGCGAGAACCCGCGCATCGTCCAGCGACTCGACCGACCAGGCGAGATCGAAAAGCGCGCGCCGCCGCCCATCGTCCAACAGTTCTCCCGTCGCGGCTTCGACCTTGGCTTCGAGATCGCGGTCGGTCATCGGGTTGTCCGGACCGCCGCGATAGCGGACATCCGCCTCCTGGACGAGGCGGCGGCCATCGCGCGTGGTCAACTCGATGCGCGAGCGGATCAGGTCCGTCCCTTGCGCCTCGATCTGGGGGTCGAGATGGGTGGCGATCCGGTCCTGCATGTCCTGCATGGCCGGCGCGCCGACAAATTCGTCCACGAACTCCTCGCGGCCCGCGCGCCGGCGCAGCGCGATCATCGCGAGCAGCGCGGCCATGGAGAACTTGGCCTGCAGGTGGTTCGCGGCCTTGGGATAGCGGATCGGGTTCAGGATGTTGGATCCCGCGAAGAAGTCGATGCGCTCGATCTGTTCCGGCTTCACGTCGTGATCGGTCACGAGCTTGAGCATGGCGTCCATCGACTGATGGGTCAGGATGCCGGATGGGTAGGGTTTTATGCTGACGCCGGGATCGACGATGGAGAAGGTGTCGCCGAAGCCTTGGCCGATCTTCTCCGGCGAGACGCCGCCGCCGAAGACCTGAAAAAACCCCCAGGGGCCGTCGAGCGCCTCGGGGTCGGCCGTGAAGCCGCGGGCCGCCAGAAGGGCTGCCGTCACGCCGTTCTCGCAGGCGCGGCCCACATGCAGGGGCTTGGTCATGGTGCCGAAATTCACCCTTATGCCCGACGCCATGCTGGCGGCGATGCCGACCGCATGCCTGAGCGTCTCGCCTTTCAGCCCCAGGAGCTTGGCGGTGGCGGCGCAGGCCGCGAAGGTTCCGACCGTGCCGCTTGAGTGGAAGCCGCGCTTGTAGTGCTGGGGCAGCATCCATTCGGAGACCTTGCACTCGACCTCGTAGCCGGTGAGGAAGGCCGTGAGGAAGTCGCGCCCGCTCGTCTTGTCCAGCATTTGCACAACGGCGAGCGCGGAGGCGAGCGCGGGAACGGTGGGGTGGGTCAAGAGCCCGTAGATGTGGCGGGGATCCTTCGAGACCTGCGTGTCGTCCCAGTCATGCGCGTGGCCCGCCGTGCCCAGCACGCGAGCGGCGCCCGGCGCCGGAACCTTCACGTCTCCCCGCCCGAGCAGCAGGGCGTCGGGCCGGCCGCCGATCGCCGCCGCCTCGTCGGCGAGGCAGACGACGCTCGCCTCGTCGCTGCCGGCGACAAAGAGGCCGAGGCCGTCGAGCACGCAGCGGCGCGCCACGCGCACGGCCCCGGGCGGGAAGTCGCCATAAGTGACATCCTCCACAAAGCGGCAGAGCGCCGAGGTGATGCCCGAGGCCGTGACGGCGTCGGGCGACTGAACGGTTTCAGGCTGCAGCATCGTGCCGACCATCCTGCTGGATTCGTGTGGGATTTGTTGGAGGCTTCCGCTGAAGCCAGTTGATCAGCCCGCCGACCAGGACAATTTCGAGTTGGCGGGGCGACAGGGAGTGGCGGACCGCGACCGAGCGGCCTCCCGGCAGCGCCAAGAAGAGGCGCTCATTTTGGGCGATGCGTTTCCGAACCTGCTCAATGCGGATCGTGTCGCCTTGCTCGATGCGTTCATAATCGTCTGGATCGACGAAGGTCAGCGGGAGGATGCCGGCATTGACGAGGTTCTGCCACTGGATGCGCGCGAAGCTCTTGGCGACGACCACACTCAGTCCGAGATAGCGAGGCGCCAGCACCGCATGCTCGCGGCTCGAGCCCTGGCCGTAGTTCTCGCCGACGACGATGACGTGCCCGGTCTCCCCGCAGGCGCGCGCCCGCGCCGGGTAGGTCGGGTCCACGATGTCGAAGGAGAGCTCCGCGATCTTCTGCACGTTGGAGCGGAACTGCATGCCGCGCGCGCCCGCGGGACTGATCGTGTCGGTGGAGACGTCGTCGCCGAGCTTGAGCAGCACCGGCGCTTCGATTCGGTCGGCGATCGGCTCGATGGGGGGCAGGGAGGCGATGTTCGGACCTTTCGTGAGGCTCACGGCCCGCGCCTCCGCGGCATCCTTCAAGGGTGGCGCGAGGAAGGCACCGCGGACATAGGACGGGGGTTCCGCGCCGCGCCGATAGGGGATGCCGAGCGTCCGCGGGTCCGTGATGACGCCGGTCAGGGCCGAAGCCGTCGCCGTTTCGGGGCTGCACAAGAAGACGCTGTCCTCCCGGTTGCCGGAGCGGCCCTTGAAGTTGCGGGGCGTGGTGCGCAGCGAGTTGCGGCCCGAGGCGGGCGCCTGGCCCATGCCCATGCAGCCGTTGCAGCCCGCCTGGTGGAGACGCGCGCCGGCAAGCAGCAGGTCGTTGAGCAGGCCTTCTCGCGAGAGGGTGGCGAGAATCTGGCGCGTGCTCGGGTTGATGTCGAAGGAAACGCCGGGCGCGATCGCGCGGCCCTTGACCATGTGGGCGCAAACCGCGAAGTCGCGATAGCCGGGGTTGGCGGAGGAGCCGAGATAGGCTTGGTAGACCGGCGCACCGGCGGCCTCGCTCACCGGCACGACCTTGTCGGGGCTCGACGGCAGCGCGATGAGGGGCACGAGCCTCGAAAGGTCGATCTCGTCCTCGACGTCATAGACCGCACCGGGGTCCGCCGAGAGCGGAACCCAGTCGGACCCGCGGCCCTGAAGCTCCAGGAAGCGGCGGGTTTCCTCGTCGGAGGCGAACACGGAGGTCGTGGCGCCGAGCTCCGCCCCCATGTTGGCGATCACATGGCGGTCCATCGCCGACAGCGTGGCTGTGCCCGGCCCGTGATATTCGATGATGCGCCCGAGCCCGCCATCGACGGTGTGGCGGCGCAGCATCCCCAGGATCACGTCCTTGGCGCTGACCCAGTCCGGGAGCGCGCCCGAAAGGCGCACGCCCCAGACCTCCGGCATGCGGATGTTGATGGGCTCGCCGGCGAGCACGGCGGCCACCTCGATGCTGCCGGCGCCGAGCGCAAGCATGCCCATCGAGCCCGCCGCGCAGGTGTGGCTGTCGGAACCGACAAGCAGGTCGCCCGGCTTGCCGAACCGCTCCATGTGGACGGGGTGGCTGATGCCGTTGCCGGGCGGGCTGTACCAGATGCCGAAGCGCCGGGCGGCGGATTGCAGGAACAGGTGGTCGTCCGGGTTCTTGTAGTCCGTCTGCAGGAGGTTGTGATCGACATACTGGGCCGCGGTCGTGACCTTGACGCGGTCGAGGCCCATGGCCTCCAGCGCGAGCATGGTCAGCGTGCCCGTTGCATCCTGGAGCAGGACCTGATCGACGCGGAGCGCGATCTCCTCGCCGGCTTCCATCCGGCCGCCGACGAGATGCGAGGCGATCAGTTTTTGCGCGAGGGTTTGCGGCTTGGCCATGGTCGGTCCCTCACACCTGCCGGAAACGTCCGAGCTCGCGCATGTCGGCGCAATCCTCGATCCTCAGGCAGAACTGGAGGAGCCGTTCGCCGAAAGCCGCATCCGCGCCGCCATAGGCCACATTGCCCCGGAACTTGTCGATCAGCTCGTCGCGCGTCAGCGGCTCGCGCACCCCGCCGCGGAAATGCGGCTGGCGCAGCTCCCGCACGGAGCCGTCCCGCAGGGTGGCCCTGATATGGCCGCTATAGTTTCGGGGATACTCGTTCTGAGGGTCGATGACGTAGCTGATCTTGGCCGCCAGCTCCAGGATGCGGGGGTCTCGCGCCTTGGCGTCGGTGAACTGCGCCAGTCCCGCGTCGCCGTCGAAGAAGCCGACCGCCATGCAGAAGGGCATCGAGAACTTGGCGGCGTAGCCGGAAGGCGGGCGGTGCTTGTCGGCGAGCGGCTCCCAGAGCCGGTCCACCAGGCCTTCGCCGGCCTCGCAGGTGATCGACACGATGTTTTCGGCCTCGACGCCCTCGCGGGCGAGCCGGATCATGCAGTCGATATAGGGATGGATCATGGTGCCGCAGGCGTAAGGCTTGAAGGCGATCCGCTCCATCTCCCAGCGCTGGCCCAAGTCGCGGAGCAGCGGCTCATGGTTCTGGGGGGCGTCGCGGCCGAACACCCGGAACACGTTGCGCTTGCCGTCGAACACCGTGCGAGGGCCGAAGAAGCCCGCCCGCCCGAGCAGGGCGGCCTTCAAGCCGGACTGGGCCGCCCAGCCCGGATGCAGCCGCTTGGTCCAGGCCCCTTCGGTCAGGAACTCGCCGATGCCGGAGGCGAAGCTGCCGGACACGCCGAAGGCGAGCGTGAGCTGGCGCGCGTCGAGGCCCAGCGCGACCCCGGCGCCGGCGGTCGCGCCCAGCGCGCCGATCACGCCCACAGGGTGGAACCCGGCCTTGTGGATGGCGCCGGGCACGACCTGGTTGAAACGGCAGACCATCTCCAGCCCGGCGACCATGCCCTTGAGCGCGTCGGCACCCGAGCGGCCGAAGCGTTCGGCCGCCGCGAGCACGGCCGGAACCACCATGGCCCCGACCCGGATCGGCGCGCCTTCGAGCGTGTCGTCGAAATCCTCGCCATGGGTGGCCGTGCCGTTGACGAGCGCGGCCGAGGCGGCATCGAAGCCGCGGCCATGGCCGATCGCCGTGCAGGCGCCGTCATCGACGGACGCATCGACCACGGCGCGGATATAATCGGTGTTGCGCGCCGCGACGCACAGGCCGGCCATGTCGATCAGGTCGTTGACGGCCACACGGCGCGCGTTCTCACCGATGTCGGCCAGCCGGACGCCCGTCAGCACGCCGGCGATCCGCTCGGCCATGGCCGGCGTCTTCGTGTCGGGCATCGCCTCGCTTTCCGCCGCCATGCTCATTTCGGGACCTCGTCGCGCAGGGCAGGCATTCAGGCGCGCTCGAGGCTGCCGAGCAGCCCGAAGACGTGGCGCTTGCGGATGCCGCGCCGCATCAGTTCGACATCGATGGGCTGGTGGTCGTCCACATCCAGGTTCACGCCGTTGCCGAAGGTGCCGATATACCATTCCTGGGACGCGCTATCCTTCGCCTGGAAGATCAGGTCGGCGATGTTGAAGCGAGCCACCGTGTTGAGGATCAGGTCCCACTTGCTGGTTTCGACGCCCTCGCTGACGCCCTCGGCCTGGACCAGGACCTTCCACGCCCCCGCCTTCTGGTATTCCTCGATCTGACGGAACACGTAAGCCTGGCTGCGCGTCCAATCCTCATGGCCCTTCTGGCCGGCCTCGGCGACGACCCTGAGCCCGCTCGCCGTCGCGATCCGGATCAGTTCGCACTTGTCGGGGAGCGACATGACGACCTGCGCGCTCGACACCTCGACGGCATCGACGCCGAACGCCTTCACGCCCTCGTAGAAGCGCTGCGACACGCCCTGCATGAAGGCCGCTTCCGTGACGTCTCCGGCGAAGAAGACCTTGATGCCGGCCTCCTTCAGCACGCCGATCTTGCGGCGCAGGAACTCGGCGCGCTGCACCCGGTAGGCGCCGATGCCGATCTTGAAATAATCGACGTGATCGCCGGCGGCCTCGATGATGTCGGACACGCGGTTCAGCCCCATGCCGCGATCCGCGACGATCGTCAGGCCGGTTTCCCGCGGCTTGGCCGGACGCGACGCCATGCGGATGAACGGAAAGGCGTATTCACCGACGTCGCCGTTCTGTCCCATGTCCTTGCTCCGTCCCTCGTCAACGCTCATGAGCGGGCTTGCGGCCCGCCAATCTCTTATATAAGATATAACACCTTGATCAAGAGGGTTTTGACGCGAACGGCTCTTGGAGGAGCGGTGCTGATCTTGTCGAACGAGGACGCCGAGGACGTCCTCACCATGCCCGACTGCATCCAGGCGCTGGAGCGCGCCTATCTGGATGCGGCCGCGGGCACGGCCGTGAACGGCCGGCGTTCGGACATGATCACGGCCACCTCCCGGGAGGATGCCGCCTACTGCCTCAAGATGGTCGGTGGCGTCGTGCCGAGCCTGCGCGTCGGCGCGCTGCGGCTGAACTCGGACATTCTGACCTTCCCCCTTGTCGGCGGGAGCCGCCGCAAGGTGAAGGTGCCGGCGGCGCCCGGCGACCGATGGGTCGGGTTGGTGCTCCTGTTCAGCACCGAGACGGGCGAACCCCTCGCGATCTTCCCGGACGGCGTGGTTCAGCGCATGCGCGTCGGCGCGACGAGCGGGTTGGCGGCCGACCGCCTGGCCCGAAGGGATGCGAAGGTGCTGGTCGTCCTGGGCAGCGGCTGGCAGGCGGGCGCGCAGGCCATGGCCGCGGCGGCGGTCCGGCAGCTCGGGGAGATCCGCTGCTTCAGCCCGAGCGAGGACAACCGGCAGGCCTTCGCCAGGGAGATGGATGCGCGGCTCGGCATCCCTGTCATCCCTTTCGCGTCGGCGGAAGAAGCGGTCCGCGGCGCGGACATCGTGCTCTGCGCGACCAACAGCCTCCGCCCGGTTCTGGAGCGCGACTGGCTTTCTCCCGGCATGCATCTCGGCTCGATCCGGGACCGGGAGCTCGCGCCCGACGCGATCAGGGCCGCGGATCGCGTGTTCATCCATCACCCCGACAATATGGGCAGCAGCCATTTGGCGGTGGCCAAGGGGATTCATTATCACGAGGGCGCGAAGGAGATTGTTTCGGACAAAACCCTGCAACGGTTCGCGGACGCGCCCAGCCTGGCCGACCTACTCGCCGGAGCAGCCGAAGGGCGCGCGGCCGAGAGCGACATCACCTGCTTCCTCAACTTTCATGGGCTGGGCACGCAGTTCGCCGCCGTGGGCGCGGTGTTCTACGAGAAGGCTCGGGCCCACGGCCGCGGCAGGGAGCTGCCCGGCGAATGGTTCACGGAAACCGTGCATCCATGACCGCCGCGGACCTGCCCGAGCTGGATCTCGCGACCTATCCGCTCGTCGCGGCCATCTGCTTCGTCGCGGCCATCCTGGGCGGAATGAGCGGATTCGGCAGCGGCCTCATCATCGCGGCGCTCGCCGCGCCGCTCGTGGGCGTGAAGGCGGTCGTGCCGCTGATCTCCGTCGTGATGATGATCACCAATTCCTCCCGGATCTGGGTCTACGGCAAAGACCTTGATCTCCGGCTTGCGGCAGTCCTTCTCGCAACCTCCGTCCCCGCATCGATCCTTGGCTCCTTCATCTATGTCAGGCTGGACGCCGAGCTGATCTCGACCCTTCTGGGGGTCGTGCTGGTGGCCTCGCCCTTGCTCAACGCCGCTCTCAGGCGGCGGCGCTTTCGCGCCGGCCCCTGGGCCATGGCCGCGCTGGGCCTGGCGTTCGGCCTGCTCAGCAGCAACATCATCGGCGCAGGCCTGCTGATCCCGCCGATCCTCTTGGGCGCGGGCCTGGTCGGCCCCGCGGTGCTCGCCACGGATGCGGCGGTCGCGGTCGGCACGAGCGTCTTCAGGGTGATCACCTTTGGGTCGCTGGAAGCCCTCACCGTCCCGATCGCCGTGGCCGGCGTCCTGATGGGGCTCTGCACCATTCCCGGCACCTGGGTCGCGGCCTGGATGATGCGGCGGACCAGCCTGCGCGTCCACACGGTCCTGATCGAAGCGTTCGTCGTCCTGGCTGGACTGGGCTTCATCTGGCGGGGCTTAGCTGCGTCGTGAGCGGCTCCTCCAACGTGTTGCGGGAGGGGCCGCGGCCCGCGCTGCGGATCGCGCTGGCCCTGCTGGTCGGCGCGGGCGGCGGCGGCCTGTGCTTCGCGCTGGGAACGCCGCTCCCGTGGATGATCGGCTCCATGCTCGCGACGCTCCTGGCGGCGCTCGCGCACCTGCCCGTGCAGATGCCGCTGCCGTTGCGCCACCTCGTGCTGCCGATCATCGGCGTGATGCTCGGCAGCGCGTTCACGCCCGAGCTGATCTCGTCGATTCCGCGCTGGTCCTACAGCCTGGGCGCGCTCCTCGCCTACCTCGCCGTCTCCTCGCTCGTCGGTTACGCCTATTTCAGGAGCGTGGCGAGGATGGCGCCCGCGACGGCCTTCTTCTGCGGCGTTCCCGGCGGAATGGCCGAGATGACCATGGTTGGGGCGTCCCATGGCGGCGACGAGCGCATCATCTCGCTGACCCATGCCTCCCGCATCATCATGGTGGTGATGCTGATCCCGCTGCTGATCCGGCTCGTGGGGGCGTCCGACGTGAGCGGGACCGCACAACCGGGCGCGAACCTCCTGGGCGTGTCGGCGCTCGACGTGGCGCTGATGCTGGCCTCGGCCGTGATCGGATATGTCCTTGGACGACGCGTGGGCCTGCCCGCCGCGGCCATGGTCGGGCCGATGCTCCTCAGCGCGCTGGCCCACGGCTCGGGCCTGACGGAGGCGCGGCCGCCCGCCGAACTCGTCGCCGCGGCCCAGCTCATCCTGGGCGCGTCCATCGGCTGCCGATTCACGGGCACGCCGCCCGCCCAGATCCTTCGCCTCGTCGTGGTCGCGGCCGGCGCGACCCTGATCACGCTCGCCTTGGCTGTGCTCTTCGGTTGGGTTCTGCACCGCTGGACCGGCTTGCCGCTCCCGGCGCTCCTGATCGCCTATGCGCCGGGCGGGCTCACGGAGATGAGTCTCGTGGCGCTGGCGCTCGGCATCGACGCCGCCTTCGTCGCGAGCCATCATGTGCTGCGCGTCCTTTTGCTCGTCACCTTCGCGCCGGCCGCGTTCCGCCTGTTGTCGTCCGGCAAAGGCCGGCGGTCCTGAGGAGAAGACGGGAGATGCTTCACAGACACGCTGGGCTCAAGGCCGACGCCATCGCGGCGGTTCTGTTGTTCGCCTTGGCGATCGCCTTCTGGTTCGGCGCCGAATCCCTGCCGCAGAGCCGGCTCGGCGGCGCCGTCGGCGCCAGCGGCCTGCCCAAGCTGCTCGCCGGGCTGCTCGGCTTCCTGTCGGCGCTGCTGTTCGTGCAAAGCCTCGCCGCCCGGCCGGCGGCCGGGAGCGAGGAACCCGAGGACCGGGATCCGCGCGCTCATCTGCGCGCCGGCGGGATCCTCGCCATCGGCGCCGGCGTGATCCTGGCTCTGCCCTGGCTCGGCTATGCGCTTACCATGGCGGCGCTGCTTCTGGCCGTGGCGCTGTTTCACGGGCGCGTGCTTTCGCTTCGCCTGGTCCTCGGCTGCGCCCTCGGCGGCGCGGCGTTCCATCTGCTCTTCGTGGAACTGCTCGGCGTCGGAATGCCGCCCGGCATCTGGCCGAGGCTGTTGGCCTTTGCCGGCTAGGCCTGTTCGGGAGACGGTTTGATGCAAGAACTCGGGTATGTGTTCGAGGCGATCACCTCCTGGCCCATCGTCGTCGCGGCCTTTGTCGGCGTCCTTTGGGGGATGTGCGGCGGCTCCCTGCCCGGCATCTCGACCTCGATCGCCATGGCCTTGCTCCTTCCCTTCACCTTCAGCCTCGACCCATCGACGGCGATGGTGCTGCTGGCGTCGGTCTATGTCGGGGCGGAATATGGCGGCTCGATCCCGGCCATCCTGATCCGCACGCCGGCCTCGGGCTCGGCGGCCGCAACCGTCTTCGACGGCTACGAGATGCACCGGCAGGGCAGGAGCGGGGAGGCGCTCGGCCTTTCGCTGGTGGGCGGCACGATCGGCGGCCTCGTCGGCCTCATCGTGCTCACGCTGCTGACGGAAAGGCTGGCGGACTTCGCGCTTCTGTTCACGCCGCCCGCCTATTTCGCGCTCGGTCTGCTCGGAATCAGCGTGGTCGCCTCGGTCTCCTCCGGCGCGCCCGTGAAAGGCCTCATCGCGGGCGTCCTGGGGCTCGCGATCGCCACGGTCGGAACCGACCCGCTGTCCGGCGTCGCGCGGTTCACCTTCGGCCGTCCGGAGCTTCTCGAAGGCATCGGCATCGTGACGGTGATGATGGGCGTGTTCGCCGTTAGCGAGCTGATGATGCAGTCCAGACGAAGCGACGCAGGCGGAAACGAGCAGGCCGCGCTGGCGGCCGCGTCCACCCGCCTCGTCCTGCCGAGCCTGAAGACGTTGTGGCGGCTGCGCGTCGCGCAGGTCATCGCCTGGGTGCTCGGGATCATCGAAGGGCTGACGCCCGGCGGCGGCGGCTCGATCGCCTCCTTCATGTCCTACAACGAGGCCAAGCGCTGGTCGAAGGAGCCGGAGAAATTCGGCAAGGGCTCGGAAGAGGGCGTGATCGCGCCGGAAACCGCCAACAACGTCGTCGCCTCGACCGCGCTTATCCCGACCCTGTCATTCGGGATCCCGGGCTCGAACTCGACGGCCGTGCTCTTGGGCGCGCTCCTGATTCATGGCCTGCAGCCCGGCCCGCTGCTGTTCACGGCGCATCCGGACGTGGTCTACGGCCTCTTCGGCGGTTTGTTCGTGGCCAATTTCGCCATGCTGCTCCTGGGCGCGGTCCTGCTGACGCCGGTCATCTGGCTGGTCCGGCGGCCAAAACCGTTCCTGCAGGGCGGCATCTTCGTGCTCATCATCTCCGGCATCTATTCCATCAACCAGAGCGTCTTCGACATCGGGCTCATCCTGGTGATGGGGCTGTTGGGCTATGTGCTGAGGACGCTCAGGTTCCCGCTCCTGCCGCTGGTGCTCGGCGTGGTTCTCGGCTTCATGATCGAGTCGAACTATCGCCGCTCCCTCCTGCTCACCCAGGGCGACCACATGGTCTTCCTGCGCGATCCGACCGCCGCTGTCCTGATCGGCCTGGCCTTGCTGCTCGTGGCGACGAGCATCTTCAGGGAGGCGAAATACAGCCGCCCGAAGCCGCAGCAGACAGGGGAGCGGCGCGAGGACTCGACGAACATCTCAGGGTGACGCTCGCTGCGGATGTTCAGTGGCTGAGTGGATCGGCAGAAAGGCCGGAGGTCGCCGCCGCCGCTCGCCCGTCCCGTCGCCGCCGGCGCTCGCTGACAATGCTGAACAGGACGGCGCTGAGCACCAGCCCGCCGGCGGCGGCATCCCACGGGCCGACGGGCTTCGACAGGACGACGGCGATCAGCGCGGTGGAGGCGATCGGCTCGAGAAAGCTGAGGCCCGCCAGGAAAACCGGGTCGCCGTGGCGCGTGCCGAAATCCCAGGCGAGATTGGCGAGCCCGACCGGGACGACGCCCACCAGCGCGAGCCGCGCGAGTTCGTCAAGGGGAACCGAGCCCTGCTCAAAGAACAGCGTCAGCGCCCAGCAGGCGGCGGCGCTGACGCCCACGAAGGCCAGCATCGAGTCCCGCGGGCCCGCAGGCACCCGGTTCCGCAGGGCGGAGTAGAGGGCCCAGCAGAAGGCGCCCACGAGCCCCAGGACCACCGGCCAGTTCACGGCCGAGACCCCATGCTGGAGCGCCAGCAGGGCGACGCCGCCGAACCCGATCAGCACCGCCGCGGCGTCGAGCCAGGTCGGCCGAGCGATGCCGAAACCGGCGACCAGCGCCATCATGAAGACGGGCCAGGAAAGCGAGGCGATGTTGACGGGAACGGGGGCGCCGCCGAGCGCGAGCGCCACGGCGTAGAGCACATTGTTGCCGAAAAGGCCGGTGACGCCCAGCGCCAGCGTCGCGGCCGGGATCCGGAAGATCTCCAGGAATCCCTCGCCCAGCCAGAGGCGGCGAAGGAGCAGGGCCGCCGTCGCGAAGGAGAAGACGATAGCCATGGACCGGAACGGCGGCGTGACGCTGTTCGCGGCGATCAGCACGCCATAGACTGACCACCCCGCGATCGCGACCGATCCCAGTGCCGTGCCGCGCGCCTTGGTCATCATGGTTTCCGAGTCATGGGAGAGTACGGGACAGGGATTGGTCCACCGCCTGAACGGCAACAGCCAAAAAGTCCGGCGACCGCTCTGGGCAGCGCCGGGCAGGCCGATGGACCAACGCTTCCATCCACTGCTATGCTAAGCTCATGCCAGCGCTCCGAAAAGGGGCGAAATTTGACCAAGAGGCCAACACGATCATATGCCTGAACAGACCTATATCTTGTACGGCCGCGCGGGAACCGGCTCAGCCGCAGTCGAAGCGTTCTTCGAGGAAGCCGGGGTGGCATACGCGCTCGTCGCCAGCGAAAGTGACGCCCAGGGCCGGCCCGACCCCCGCCTTCTGGCGCTCAACCCGCTCGGCCAGGTGCCGGTTCTGGTGCTGCCGTCGGGCGACGTGCTGACGGAATCGGCCGCGATCCTCATCTATCTGGCCGACCGCCACCCGGATTCCGCTTACGCGCCCGCGCAAAACTCGCCGCTCCGGGCGAAGTTCTTGCGCTGGATGGTGTTCATGGCCGCCAACACCTATGCCGCCATCATCAGGCTCCATGCCCCGGCCCGCCACACCGCCGACTCGGCGGGGGCCGAAGGCGTTCGGCGCGCCTCGAGCGAGGATCTGTCCCGGCAGTTCGCGATCCTCGCCGAGGAGCTGGGCGAGGGTCCATGGCTGTTAGGCGAGACCTATTCGGCGCTCGATCCCTATCTTGCGATGCTGATCGCCTGGGTCGAGGACGTGCCGGGCGTCTTCCGCCGCCATCCCGGGCTCGCGGCGCATTTCGCGCGGGTCAAGGCACGGCCCGCGATCGGCCCCATCTGGCGGCGGCATGGGATGGACTTCTGAGCGAAACCCATCCGCATCAGCCGCTCCGGCTGTGGAAGAACTGCAGAAAAAGCTCGCGCTCGGTCGTGATGTCCAGCTTCTCATAGATGCGGCGGCGGTGGTTCTTGGCGGTGCCGACCGTGATCCCCAGCCTCTTGGCGACCGTCGCGGTCGGGTGGCCGGCAAGGATCATCTTCACGACCTGCTTTTCGCG
This sequence comes from Mesorhizobium sp., assembly GCA_035998495.1. Taxonomy (GTDB): domain Bacteria; phylum Pseudomonadota; class Alphaproteobacteria; order Rhizobiales; family Rhizobiaceae; genus Mesorhizobium_B. Next base: position 44,824 of record DASYHP010000029.1, on the reverse strand, counting down.
ACCGCTCAGCTCCGGCCACAGCGTTTCGGGGATCTGCGGCTCGCTCTGGGGCGAAGCGCCCTCCGCTTTGCCGCCGCCTGAGTCGAGGGGGGGCGAGCGGGACAGCACGTCGCGGGCATGCAACGACGCGAACACGGGAAAGCGCTGTTCGAGCGCCTGCACTTCGCTGTCGCGGAACGGCTTCTCGGAACGGTCGAGGAAGATTCCGAGGCAGCGGTCGCCGGCATCCTGCATGAGCACGCCGAGCTCGTCGCAGATCCGCGACTGGGCGAGGAACTCGGCGATGTACTGCCCGCGCTTCATCTCGGGGCTGGCCAGTTTCCGGAGCGGCAAGACGCCGGCGCGGCGCTGTTTCCGCCAGTGCGCGTAGAAGGGATCGTAGACGTAGTAGTCCCGCAGGTATTTCGCGACCATCTCTTCGGAAAACCGGCGGTGCTTCACGAATTCCGGCTTCTCGGTGGCCGAATAGCGGGTCACCGTGATGAGGTCGTAGGGGACGAGCGAACAGATCAGATCGATCATGCGGTCGAGGTGCTCGCCCGTGCCCGTCGCCTGGATCGCGTTCGCCAAGGTCTGCCAGTTCTCTGCCATCCGCATCGCCAAATCCGAACCGAGGCCGCGCTGTGCCTTTAGGCACATAGCGTCGAGCATTTCCGCCGTTCTAGCTTCCGGCCGCTCTGAACAGGCGGAGGCTTGCGGCCATGGACATCGTAGAGAAGGGTGGGCCCATCGTCATCGGCATCGATGCCGGCGGCACGATGACGGACACCATCCTCGTGGACGCCCAAGGGCATTTCAAGATCGGCAAGGCGGCGACCACACCGAAGAACGAGGCGGAGGGCTTCATCGCCTCCGCCGAGGACGCGGCCGACGCCTGGGGCCTGTCGCTCGAAGAACTGTTCTCCGGCGTTGACGTGGTGCTCTATTCCGGCACCGGCATGATCAACACGCTTCTGTCCCGGACCGGCCGCAAGCTCGGCCTGATCACCACCAAGGGCATGGAAGACATGGTGCTGATGGGCCGCGGGCTGCAGGCCTGGGCCGATTACTCCTATGCCGACCGGCTGCACGCGGTCACGCACAACCATCCCGACCCGCTCGTGCCGCGCCGCCGCACGCATGGCGTGACCGAGCGCATCGACCAGTTCGGCGACATCGTCCTGCCCCTCTACGAGCACGAGGCGGCGGACGCCGCCCGCAAGCTGATCGCGGCCCAGGTCGAAGCGATCTGCATCATGACGCTCTTTTCCCATGTGAATCCCGCGCATGAGAAGCGCATCGCGGCGATCTGCCGGGAGGAGATCGAGCGGGCGGGTGCCGACATCCTGGTCTATGCGAGCCACGCGGTGCGGCCCGTCATCCGCGAGCAGTCGCGGCTGAACTCCGTGCTGATCGAGGCCTATGCCACCTCGCGCGGCCGCAAGCAGTTGAGGGGCATCGAGGACGTCTCCAAGAAATACGGCTTCCGCTATGGCGTCCAGACGCTGCTCTCCTTCGGCGGACTCACCTCGATCAACCATCCCCGCCTGCACGAGACCATGATCTCCGGTCCGATCGGCGGCGTTCTGGGGGCCGCCTATGTCGGCAAGCTGATCGGCAACGACTCCCTCATCTGCTCCGACATGGGGGGCACGAGCTTCGACATGGGCGTGATCACGCGAGGGAGCACGCGGATCGAGAACGAGCCGCTGATGGACCGCTTCAAGCTCAACGTGCCCACGCTGCATCTCGACACGATCGGGGCGGGCGCGGGCATGATCCTGAAGGTCGATCCGCTGACCAAGAAAGTGAGCCTTGGCCCCGAAAGCGCGGGCTCCGACCCCGGCCCGATCTGCTTCGACAAGGGCGGAACCGAGCCGACCATCGCCGACTGCGACGCCATCCTGGGGCGGCTCAACCCCGACTACTTCCTCGGCGGCAAGGTCAAGCTTCAGGTCGAGAAGGCGCGGGCCGCCTTCAAGGAGAAATGCGCCGACGTGCTCGGCGTGTCCGTCGAGGAGGCGGCCGAAGGCATGATCGAGATGCTGGAGGCCGACGCCAACCAGGCGCTGCGCCGCGTCATCTCCGGCCAGGGCATCCACCCCTCCGAGTTCACCTTGCTCTCCTATGGCGGCTCGGGGCCGCTGCATCTCGCCGGCTGCTCGCGCGGCATCGGGTTCAAGGACATCGTCACCTTCCAGTTCGCCGCCGCCTTCTCCGCCTTCGGCTGCACCACGGCCGATTTCATGCGGCGCCACTCGGTCTCGACCCAGATCGACATCTCCGCGAAGGCGGGCGAAGCGGCCCTGGCCGATTTCGGCGCCCGCGTCACCGAGGTCTGGCGCGACCTGGAGCGCGCCGCGGTCGATGAGATGCTGACCGATGGCCATGCCCGCGAGAAGATCGTGACAAGGCCCTTCCTGATGATGCGCTACACCGGCCAGCTCGAGGACGTCGAAGTGCCGTCCCCGCTCGCCGCCGTGGGATCGGCCGAGGACATGCGCGCCGTGATTGACGCCTTCGAGGCGGTCTATGCCAAGGTCAACCACCGGGTGTCGCGCTATGGCGAGGCCGGCTTCTCCATCACCGAGCTCGGGCTGATCGCCACCGCCGACAAGGTGAAGCCGGTGCTGATGAAGCGCGCTCTTGGAAAGTCGGACCCGGCCGACGCGCACAAGGGCATGCGTGAGGCCTATCTCGGCGGCCGCTGGCACAAGGCGCAGCTCTACGAGATGGACCGCCTGGAGCCGGGAAACGAGGTTGTCGGCCCGGCCATCATCGAGCACCCCGCGACCACTTTGGTCGTCCACGCCGGAGACCGCGTCTCGGTCGATGAGTGGACCCTGCTCCACTACCACCACGCTTGATCGAGAGAACGGCCATGCTGAACCGACCCGCCTCAAGGCACCGCCTGCGCGAAAGGCTGCTCGAATCCGAGCGGCTGATGGAGGAGACCGGCTGCTATGACGGCATCACCGAGCTGAAGCTGCGGGCCCAGGATCCGCTCAAGTTCGAGACGCTGCACACCAAGCTGCGGGCGTCCTGCGTGTCCGCACGAGAAATGGCGCGGCGCATCTCCGCCTCGCCAGGGGTCCGCGAAGTCGGCGAGATGGTGGTGGCCATCTACACGCCCGAGGGTGACGCCATCGCGCTGTCGAACGGCATCATGGTGCATGTCCACACCATGAGCCGCTTCATCAAGTGGATGATCCGCGAACGCTACGAGGAGAACCCCGGCATCAACGAGGGCGACATCTTCGCCAACAACGACGCTTTCATCGGCACCGTCCAGGTGCCGGATGTGATGGATGTCGTGCCGATCTACTACCAGGGCACGCTGGTCGGCTGGGCCGGCGCGGTCTGCCACGAGCTTGAGGCTGGCGGCATCACGCCGGGGGGCGACGTGTGCTTGGCCCAGGAGCGCTTCACCGAGGGCCTGTTCGTCTGTGCCGAGAAGATCGGCACCAATGACGAGATCCGCCGCGACTACGTGATCCGCTGCGAGCGCAACCTGCGCATGCCGATCTACTGGGTGCTCGACGAGAAGGCCAAGGTCGCCTCCTGCATCGACATGCGCGAAAGCGTGAAGGCGTTGATCGACGAGATCGGCTTGGACTACTGGATGCGCGTTTCCAAGGAGTTCATCGAGGAGGGGCGGCGCAGCCAGCTCGCTCGCACGCGCCAGCTCACCGTGCCCGGCAAATACCGCGGCCACACCTTCTACGGCCATGTCACCGAGGGCAAGCCCGGGTTCCAGCCGCTGGGCGATCCGAACTGGCTCTACAACATCCCGCTTGAAATGGAGATCTCGACGGACGGCAAGATCACCGTCGATTTTGAGGGCACGCAGCCTTGGGGCTACCATTCCATGAACTGCACGCCGGCTGGCATGGACGGCGGCATGTTCGTGACGCTGACACAGCACATGAACTTCGAGGGGCTGGTCAACGACGGCGCCTGGATGGCGACCGAGCTGAAGCTGCCCGAAGGCACCTGGACCAACCCTGACAACGAGATGGTGGCGACGGCCACCTCCTGGGCGCTGCTGCTGCCGGCCTATGGCGTCTTCCAGCGGCTCTTGTCGCGCGGCTTTCTCGCGCGCGGCTTCGTGGAGGAGGTCTTCGTCGGCCAGGTCAACAGCCCGATGATCGAGATGGGCGGCACCAGCCAGTACGGCACCGGCTTCGGCATGGCGCATTTCGAATGCGCGGCCGCGGGCTCCGGAGCTCTGGCCATCAAGGACGGGCTTGACACGGCCTATGTCGGCTGGAACCCGGAATCCGACATGGGCAATATGGAGATCTGGGAGCAGAACATGCCCATGCTCTATCTCGGCCGCTCCATCGTCGCGAACTCCGGCGGGGCGGGCAAATATCGCGGCGGCTGCTCTTTCGTCTCCACTTGGCTCGTCAACAAGACCCCGCATCTGCGGCTCGTCACATCGGAGCATTCGTCTCGCGTGTTCGACAATGGCGGCATGTGCGGCGGATACCCCGCGCCGACCTGCCAGAAGCATCGCGCAGCGCGGAATACGAACATTTTCGAACTCGCCGCCGAGGGCAAGCCCCTGGCGCACTCGCCGGGCATCGACCCTCATGTCTCGGAGCTGGAGTTGCGGCTCGAAGGCAAGCACGAGACGAGCGAAGGACCCTACATCACCGCGCCGCACAAAACGGGCGACGTGTTCACCCACTCCTATAACGGCGGCGGCGGTTTCGGCGACGTGCTGGAGCGCGACCTGCACAAGACCGCGTGGGATGTCGAGAACGGCTTCCTGACGGCTGAGGCAGCGGAAAACGTGTTCGGCATCATCCTCACGGACGACGCGGACGGCAGGCCCGTGGCCGACCTCGAGGCGACGAAGGCCCGCCGCGCCGCCATGCGCAAGGAGCGGCTCGCAAAGGCGGTGCCCGTGTCCGAGTGGATGGAAAGGGAGCGCAAGCGCGTCGAGGCGGCCGGCTTCGCGCCCGAGGTGCGAAAAATGTATGCGAGCGCGTTCGCCCTCTCGCCCCGCTTCGCCGACGAGTTCCGTTCGTTCTGGTCGCTGCCGAGCGACTTCGCCATGCCAGTGGAGTGACGCCGATGACGAGCTACAGCCAGGCGGTGATCAGCGACCTCGTTTCGGGCACGCTGCCCTTCAACCAGACAAGGCGCATCATGAGCGCCTACAAGGACGACGACCGCTTCCAGAAATATGTGGCGGTACTCGAGGAGCGCGTCGCCTTTTCCGACCGCATCCTCCTTCCCGTCGGCGATCACCTCTTCATCTGCGAGAGCGCCGAGGGCCGGGTCACGAAATGCGAGTGCGGGCATTCCTTCGGGCACTACCGCCAGAACTGGAAGCTCCAGGCCGCGATCCGGGTGCGCGACACGGAAGAAGCTTTGCGCGAGATCTATCCGAACAGCGACATCCCCGACCCCGAGTGGATGGAGATCCGCGAATTCATCTGCCCCTCCTGCGGCACGCTGCATGAGGTGGAGGCCGCGGCGCCCGGCTACCCGATCGTGCATGACTTCGAGCCGGACCTCGAAGGCTTCTACCGCGACTGGCTCGGCCAGCCGCTGCCGCCGGAATGACCATGGGACGCGTCCAAGACAAGGCGGCGCTGATCACCGGCTCGGGCATGGGGCTCGGTCGCGCGGCCGCCGAGCTTCTCGCGCGCGAAGGCGCCAGGATCGCCGTGACTGACATCGACAGGGGCGGCGGTGAGGAGACCGTGCGGCTGATCGAGGCCGCCGGCGGCGAGGCCTTCTTCCAGAGCCACGACGTGGCCGACGAGGAGGCCTGGCGGCACGTGGTGGCAGGCGTGGAAGAGCGCTGGGGCCGCCTCGACATCCTCGTCAACAATGCCGGCATCGCCATCGCCAGGAATGTCGAGGAAACGACCCTTGACGAATGGCGGCGCACCATGGCGGTCAACGCCGATGGCGTCTTCCTGGGCTGCAAGCACGCAATCCCGCTCATGCGCCGCTCGGGCGGCGGCTCCATCGTCAACCTGTCCTCGATCGACGGCATCATCGGGGAGGCCGATCTCGCGGCCTATTGCGCCAGCAAGGGCGCGGTCCGCACGCTGACCAAGGCGGTCGCCGCGCATTGCGCGGAAACGAAGAGCGGCATCCGCTGCAATTCCATCCATCCGGGCTATGTCTGGACGGCGCAGACTGAGAATTACCTGCGCGACCTCGGCCGGCTGGAGGAGGAGCGCCAGAAGGCGCTGAGCCGGCATCCGATCGGCTTTTTGGGCGAACCGAACGACATCGCCTTTATGGTCCTCTATCTCGCGTCGGACGAATCGCGGTTCGTGACCGGCGCCGAGATGGTGGTCGATGGCGGCTACCTGATGGTGTGAAGAATGGGTGTTCTTGCAGGACGATCGGCCGTCATCACGGGCGGCCTGACGGGACAGGGCCTTGCGATCGCCGAGGAGCTGGCGAAGCAGGGCGCGGCGGTGGCCGTGGGCTCCTATCTCGGCGAGGGCGGGGGCAGACAGAATGATGCCGCCGCCTATCCCGAGCCGCGCGAGGCGCAAGCCGTCCGCGAAAGGCTGGAGCAGCACGGCGGAAAAACCTTCGCCGGCCATCTCGACGTGCGCGACACGGACGTGGTCCGCGCCTTCCTGCGCGAGGCGGAAGCCGTCTGCGGGCCGGCCGACATCCTCGTCAACGCCGCAGGCACCACGGCCGAGCAGCCCGTCAGCGGTCATTCCGACGAGCTCTGGCAAAAGATCATCGACACCAACCTGACCGGCGCGTTCCGGATGACAAGGGAGCTTCTGCCCGGCATGATCGAGCGGCGTTGGGGCCGCATCGTCAATATCGGCTCGACGGCCGCCACCGTCGGCTGGAAGGACAACCCGGCCTATTGCGCCTCGAAATCCGGTCTGCTCGGGCTGACGCGCTGCGTGGCGCTGGAAGGCGCCGCGCATGGCGTCACCTGCGTGATGATCAGCCCGACCTGGGTCGAGACCGAGCTGATGCGCCGCAATGTCAGCCAAGTGGTCGCTCGCGAAGGCAAGGGCCGCACGCCGGATGAGGCGATGGCCGACATCGCGCGCGAGAACCCGCAGAACCGCATCATCCAGCCGGGGGAGATCGCCGCGCTGGCGGCCTTCCTGTGCGGCGAGGCCGCCAAGGGCATCACCATGGAGAACATCCAGGTCACGGGCGGCGCGCTCTGGTGATGCTTCAGAGCCGCTGCCGCTCCTGAATTATTGGACAGCCGTCCAAAAATCTGTATCATTCTCCAAATCAGGCTGCGGAGGGAGGCTGCCGCGTGACGCAGGACCGCGACGCGATCGTGGTGGGAGCCGGCTTTGCAGGCATGTACATGCTGCATCGCCTGCGCGGGCTGGGATTGTCGGCCATGGTCGTCGAGCGCGGCTCGGGCGTGGGCGGCACCTGGTACTGGAACCGCTATCCCGGCGCGCGCTGCGACGTGGAAAGCATGAGCTACTCCTACTCGTTCTCGGAGGAGCTCCAGCAGGAATGGGTCTGGCCCCACCGCTATGCCACCCAGCCCGAGATCCTGCGTTACGCCAATCACGTCGCCGACCGCTTCGATCTGAGGCGCGACATCGTCTTCGACACGACGGTGACGGCGGCCGAATATGACGAGGCGGCGAAGCGCTGGACGGTGACGACCAATGCCGGCGAGGTTTTTCGCGCCCGCTACCTCATCATGGCGACGGGCTGCCTTTCGGTGCCGAAGGCGCCGGACCTGCCCGGCCTCGAAAACTTCCGCGGCCAACGGCTCCACACGGCGGACTGGCCGCGCGACGGCTACAATTTCTCCGGCCAGACGACCGGCATCGTCGGCACCGGCTCCTCCGCCATCCAGTCGATCCCGATCATCGCCCGGCAGGCCAAGCACCTGACGGTGTTCCAGCGCACGGCGAACTACTCGATCCCTGCCTGGAACGGCCCGATCCCGCCCGAGCGCGAGGCGGAGATGAAGCGCAACTATCGGGCGCTACGCCAGAAATCGCGCGAATCCTATGCCGGCGACTATGCCGACGAGTACTATGTCTCGATCCTCGACCTTTCGCCGGAAGCGCGCGAGGAGCAGTTCGAGAAGCGCTGGCAGGAGGGCGGCTTCAACTATCAATACGCCTTCGCCGACGCAATGCTGGACCCGCAAGCCAACGAGCTCGCCGCCGAATTCGTGCGCAACAAGATCCGCGCGATCGTGAAGGATCCTGAAGTGGCGGAGATCCTCTGCCCCAAGGACCACCCTTTCGGGGCGAAGCGGCTCTGCGTCGATACCGACTATTTCGAGACCTACAACCGCGACAATGTGAGCCTGGTCGATCTCAGGGCCGATCCGATCCGGGAGGTCACCGAGAATGGGTTGCGCACGGAACAGGGCGAATACCGCTTCGACACGCTGGTGCTCGCCACCGGCTTCGACGCGATGACCGGGGCGCTGACCAAGATCGATATTCGTGGCCGTGGCGGCGCGCTCTTGCGCGACCGGTGGCGGGACGGCCCGTCAGCCTATCTCGGCGTCGCGGTGGCCGGTTTCCCCAACATGTTCGTCGTCACCGGGCCGGGCAGCCCCTCGGTGCTCGCCAACATGATCCTGGCCTGCGAGCAGCATGTGGAGTGGATCGCCGGCCTGATCGGCCACGCCGAGACCAACCGCCTGCGCGAGGTCGAGGCCGACGACGAGGCGCAGGCGGAATGGGCGCGGGCCGTGACGGAGAGCGCCGACAAGACGCTCTATGTGAAGGCGAACTCCTGGTATCTGGGCGCCAACGTGCCGGGCAAGCCGCGCGTCTTCATGCCCTATGTCGATGGTTTCCAGGTCTATCGCCGGACCTGCGACGAAATCGCCGGCAGCGGCTATCCCGGCTTCCGGCTGAGCTGAACCGACCATGCCGCGACGCTCGCCTCTTCCCGTCGCGCTAGCCTGGTATGAGCTCGCGCGGATCGACGCGGGGCTCAGCCGCATTCTCGAGCGCCATGTGGCGCCCTGGATGCGCTGCAACATGTGGCTGATCCACGGCCGCGACCACGACCTCATCGTGGACACCGGCATGGGGTTGAGACCGCTCAAGGCGGAGGTCGCGCGCTTGCGCGAGCGCCCCGTGCATGCCGTCTGCACGCATTGCCATTTCGACCATATGGGCCGTGCTTGCGAGTTCGACACGCGGCTCGGCCACGGGCGGGAGGCGGAGATCTTCGCCGCGCCGGGCCTCGACAACACCTGCGCGCGCGCCTGGATCAGGGGCGAACTTCTCACCGCGCTCCCCCATGAGGGCTTTCGCCTCGAGGACTACCGGCTCGCCGCCGCGCCGCTGACCGGCCATCTCGACGAGGGCGACGTGCTCGACTTGGGCGATCGCGCCTTTCATGTGTTGCACCTGCCCGGCCACTCGCCGGGTTCGATCGCGCTCTACGAGAAGGCGACGCAAACGCTGTTCAGCGGCGACGCCGTCTATGACGGCGAGCTCATCGACAACGCCTGGCATTCGGACCCGGAGGCCTATCGGGAGTCGCTCGCCCGCTTGCGCGAGCTGTCGGTGGAAATCGTGCATGCCGGGCATTTCGGCTCGTTCGGCCGCGACCGGCTCCACGAGCTGATCGACCTCTACCTCGCCGGCGCGATGCGCATGGCGAGCGTCGATGACTGGCTGACGACGCAGGCGGCGCCCGCATGAGGCCCGCGCACGCCATGATCCAGGTGCGCGACCTCGACCGGGCCGTCGCCTTTTACGGGGAGGCTCTCGGCTTCGCCGAGATCGACCGCCACCACTATGAGGGCGCGACGCTCGTCTATCTGCGCGGACCGAATTCGGGCTTCGAGGTCGAGCTCATCGCGCCCGACCGCTGGCCTTTCGCCGACCGCCCGGAACCCGGCCGGACGCATCTGGGCTTCGCGGTGGACGATCTCGATGGCGAGCGGGCGCGGCTCATGCGGGTAGGCGTCGCGGTCGAGCCCGTCGCCGACCATGTCGCCGACGGGGCGCACCAGACCCGCTACTTCTATTTCACCGATCCCGAGGGGAACCAGATCGAGTTCCTGGAAGCCAAGGGCCGCTATGCGACCCAAAAGGAGGAGACATGCTGAACCAGCTTCGCAACATCGCCGGCGACGGATTCACCGACGACCCCACGAACAGCGCCACGCCGGACGGCGAGTTCTATTTCGACGAGTCCATCTACAAGGCCGAGATCCGCAACATCTTCGGCCGTCATTGGCTCTATTTCTGCCACCAGTCGCAGATCCCGAACCCGGGCGACTACATCGTGGGCGAGATCGGCGGCCAGTCCGTTTATGTGATCCGCGCCAAGGACCGGCGGGTGCTCGGCTTCTTCAACGTCTGCCAGCACCGCGCCCACCAGTTGCTGGAAGGGACGGGCAATGTGAAGAACGTGATGCGCTGCCCCTATCACTCCTGGGTCTATGACATCGAAGGGAACCTGCGCGGCGCGCCCAAGGCCGAATGCGTGGCCGGCTTCTCGAAGGAGGATGTGAGATTGTCCCCCATCGGCGTGGAGGTGGTCGGCGGCTTCGTGTTCGTGAACCTCGACAGCAAGGCCGTGCCGTTGAGCCAAGCCGTGCCTGACTTCGGCGAAAAACTGCTCAGGATGTGCCCGGAAGCGCCGCAGCTCAAATATGTCCAGCGCCAGGATTTCTCGATCCGCGCCAACTGGAAGGTCGTGGTGGAGAATTTCCTGGAGAACTACCACAGCTTCTTCTCCGGGCCGGCGCATGGCGAGCTTTCCAACATCATCGACCAGGACACCTATGCCTGGACGATCGAGGGCAAGGTCATCGAGTTCCTCGGCAAGGGCGGGACGGCGGACAAGCTGCCTTACGAACTCCACGAGACGCGCAAGTTCACCGGCCGCGACCTCGGCTTCCAGATCGTCTTTCTGTGGCCGAACGTCGCCTTCCTGCTTCTGCCCGGCGCCAACATGATGCTGGTCTTCCTGGTCAATCCGACAGGGCCGGAAACCACGGCCGAGCCGCTGCTCTATTTCGGGCTCGACGGTCATGTGGACCGCGGCACGGAAGCGGCGATGGACTGGTTCAGCAACAAGCTCGGCCCGGAGGATGTGAGCCTCGTCGAAAGCGTGCAGCGCGGGCTGCATTCGATGGGCTACAAGCGCGGCCGGCTGATGGTGGACCCGGGCCAGGCGGAAGCCTGGAGCGAGCACTTCATCCACCATTTCAACACGCTGAACGTCAACGCTCTGAAGGAAGGGGTGTAACGTTTCAGGTCGCCGGCATGCCGCCTGAGCGGGAGCGGCTCAGGCGGTCTTTCGGTGGGGTCGGCCCAATTGCCGGTCAACGAAGGATTCCAGGGTCGCGATGGCCGCGCGATCCTCCGCCGCGCTTCCCGAGCGGGCGCGCCGCAGCCAGAGTCCGTCGATGAAGAGCGCGACGCCCTGGGCGATCTCGGACGCCCGCTCGCGGGTGGTGAGCTGTCCGAGCGCGTGCATCAGGTTGCTGTGCAGGCGCCGGTCCACGACGTTCTGGAGCCGCTCGAATTCCGGGTGCCGGCCGATCGCCGCGTAATAGCTCACCCAGGCGCGCGCCGTATCCCGGGTGAAGAGGTCGCTCGTGAAGTTGCTGGCGATGATCGCGCTCACCCGTTCGCGCGGGCTGCTTGCCGCCTTCAGCCGTTGCGCCGCGCCCTGCATGATCAGGAAGTTGGCCTTGCGCACGACGGCGCTGACGAGCTCGTCCTTGCTCGCGAAGTAGTAGTTGACGATGCCATGCGACATGCCCGCCCGCTCGCCGATGCGGGCCATGGTCATGCCCTGCAACCCGTGCTCGAGGAAGGTCTGGTAGGCGGCGTCGATCAGGTCGCGACGGCGAATCTGTTCGATGCTGGTTCGGCCGTTGCGCATGATCGCTCTCAAGCCATGCAACGCCCGCGCGCGTCAAGCCTGCGCGATTTGCAGTGTCACCTTGCCCACGGCTTGGCCGCTTTCGAGGAAGGCGTGCGCCTCGGCCGCCTGCGAAAGGGGGAAGCTCGCGGCATGGCGGATTTTCAGCCGCCCGTCGGCAACGAGCCCAAGCGATTGCCGCAGGATCTCCGCCTGCGCTTCGAGCCGTTCCCGCAGACCCTTCCACATAGGCGTGAGCATCATGACATTGTGGATGGCCAGGTTGAGGTTGTAGGCGGTGAGGTCGGGGTCGTCGCCGGGCGTTCCCATCAGTGTGACCACGCGGCCGTAGGGCCTCATGGCGCGAAAGGTGCGCTGCATGACGTCCGCGCCGGCATTGTCGAGCGCGACATGGAGGCCGCCCGACCAGCCGAGCGCAGCCTCGGCGAAGTCCCGGTCCCGATAGGGGATGGCCAGTTCCGCGCCCAGCTCCTCCACGATCCGCGCCTTCTCGGGCGAGCTGACGGTCGCCGCCACACGCGCGGCCCGCAGGACTGCGAGTTGCACCGCCACATGGCCCGTCCCGCCCGCGCCGCCATGGATCAGCACGAATTCTTCCGCCTGCGTCTGCGCCCGGTCGTAAAGCGCCTCCCAGCCCGTGATGGCGACGAGCGGCAGGGCCGCCGCCGTCAGGTCGTCCACGCCGTCGGGCACGCGCGCAAGCTGCCATTCGGGCACGACCGCGGCTTCGGCGTAAGTGCCGGGCTCAGCCCCGACGCCGCCATTGCAAAAGGCGACGCGGTCGCCGGGCTTGACGGTCGTCACGGCGGGGCCGACCTCCTGCACCACGCCCATGCCGTCATGGCCGAGCACCAGCGGCCCCTCGGACGCGTAGCCGCCGAACTTGCGGAAGAAGATGTCGGCGGGGTTGAGGGCGGCGGCGCGCAACGCCACCAGCACGCCGTCCGGGTTCCGGGGCCAAGGCAGATCCACGTCCCGAAGCTTGAGCACCTCCGGACCGCCCCGGGCGGTCGCCACGACGGCCTTGATCCTCACCGCGCGGTCTTTCTCAACTGGCGCACATACCAGACCATGATCACGGTCAGGCAAGCGAAGACGGTCAACGCGAGGATCACCGAAGCGACGGCGAGCCGAGGCGTGCCGGCCGAGCGCAGGCTCAGCCACATCAGCACGGGTAGGGTCTGGGTGTCGCGGTCGGTCAGGAACAGCGCCATCACGAACTCGTTGAGCGAGATCACGAAGGCGAACAGGGCCGACGAGACGATGCCCGTCGAGACCATCGGCACGACGATCTCGAAGAAGGTACCCACGGGCCGCCCGCCGAGATCGTAGGAGGCTTCCACCACGCGATAGTCCACGGTCTTGAAGGTCGCCTCCATCAGCATGAAGACGAGCGGCATGGCCCAGAGCGAATGGGCGACCATCACGAGTTCGCGCGAGCCGTAGAGGCTGTGGTCGCCGATCTGGAAGCCGCCGAAGGCGATCGCCACGCCGAGCCCCAGCACCACGCCCGGCATGAACAAGGGCAGCATGATCAGAACATACCAGAACTCGCGGAACGGGATGCGGAAGCGCTGGAAGGCCCAGGCCGCGAGCACGCCCGCCACGGTCGAGACCGCGGTGGTGCCCAGCGCGATCACGATGCTGTTGACGAGGGCATCAATCCACTGCGCGCTGCCGAAGAAATCCTCGTACCAGCGCAAGGACCAGTCGCCGATCGGGAAGCGGATCATCGCGGCGCCGTTGAAGGACATCGCCAGCGTGACCCCGACCGGGATCAGGATGTAGAGCACGAGAAAGGCGGTGAAGGCCCAGCCCAGCGCCCTCAGCATGCCGGGCGCCCGCGGGCCCGCGGAGGCTGGCGGCGCGTCGAGGGCCGCCGCCTCAGACATGGTAGGCCGCCTGCCGCGACATCAACGAGCGGGTGAGGATCATCACCAGCGCCACGCCGACCACCAGCACCATGGACAAGGCGGAGGCGAGGGGCCAATTGTGCTTGCCCAGCATCTGCTCCTGGATCAGGAAGCCCATGGTCCACAGCGTGTCCGGGCCGAGGGCCGAGGGCGTCGCATAGATGCCCATGGCCCAGATGAAGGCTTGCGAGAAGGCGACGAGCAGGCCTGAGCGCGTGAGCGGCAGCAGCACTTCCCGGAAGGTCACGACTGGCGAGGCGCCGAGGTCGGCGCTCGACTCGAGCATCTGCCTGTCGATCCCGTCGAGGATCGAGAGCAGGATGAAGAAGGCATAGGGTAGCGTGATGTAGACCAGGCCCACAAAGGCCGCGAACTCGGTGTACATCAGGCTGATCTTGTCGGTGATGAGGCCCGACGACACGAGCGCGTAGCTCAAGAGCCCGTTCTTTGGGAAGAACATCCACCAGCCGAAGATGATGGCGATCTCGGAGATCAGGAGCGGGCAGAGGGCAAGCCCGATGAAAAGGAGCCGCCAGCGCGCCGGCTTGAGCCAGGCCAGAAGGGCGAAGGCGTAGCCGATCAGCACGGTGGCGAGCGAGGACAGCAAGGCGAGCTGCGCCGTGGTCCAGATGGCGCCGGTGAAGATCGGGTTGGTGAACAGCGTCCGATAGTGCTCGAAGGTGAAGCCCGGCACATAAAGCCGCTGGTCGATGTGCAGGTTGAAGCTCATCCGCGCCATGAACAGCGTGGGCAGGCCGAAGAAGACCAGAACGATCACGAGCGCCGGGCTGAGCAGGAGCCAGGGCGCGAGGTTCGGCCGGCGGGATGTCTTGGCCGGCCGGGGCTCGGCTTGCGCAAGCGCGCTGTCGGCCCGCGCCAGCGTCATTGGAACGCCTTCATGTCTTCGTTCGCCCAGACGAGGTCCACCACGTCGCCCGGCCCCTGCTGGAGGCGGCCGGGGTGATCGGCGAAGAGCTCCAGCGCGCCGGCCTTCACATGGGTGCGGAACACGTCGCCGAGGAACTCCACGAAGTGGATTGTTCCGCGAAGCCGGTTGGGCGCCGGCTCGCCGTCGCCTGCGATCTTGAGCCGGCTCGGCCGCACATAGAGCCGCCAGGCGCCGTCGGGCAGCGGTGCGGCCAGCCGAAGTTCGACCGGGCGGCCTTGCGGGTCGAGGGTTCGGCCGTTCTCCAGCCGCACGTCCATGCGGCAGCTTTCGCCGATGAAGGTGTAGACGAACTCGTTGGCCGGCTCGTGGAAGACGCGTTCGGGCTTGTCGATCTGCTCGATGCGGCCCCGGTTCATCACGGCGACCCGGCTCGACATGGCCATGGCCTCGCCCTGGTCGTGCGTCACATAGATGGCGCTGAAGCCGAGCTCGTCATGCAGGCGCTTGATCTCGGCCCGGAGCTGAAGCCTGAGCGACAGGTCGAGCGCCGAAAGCGGCTCGTCGAAGAGGAGCACCGCGGGCCGCACGACCAGCGAGCGGGCCAAGGCCACGCGCTGCTTCTGCCCGCCCGACAACTGGCTGGGAAAACGGTCCTCGAAGCCCTGGAGGCGCACGATGTCAAGCGCCCGCGCCACGCGCTCGGCGATCTCGGGTTTGGGCGCCTTGCGCATGCGCAGGCCATAGGCCACGTTCTCGGCCACCGTCTTGTGCGGGAACAGCGCGCCCGACTGAAAGATGGTGGCGGTGTCGCGCCGGTAGGGCGGCTCGCCGTCCACCCGCGCGCCATTGATGCGGATCGCGCCGGCCTGGACGCCCTCGAAGCCGCCGACCAGCCTGAGCGTCGTGGTCTTGCCCGAGCCCGAGGGCCCGAGCAGTGTCACGAACTCGCCGCGGCCCACGGTCAGCGAGACGTCGTCCACCGCTACCACCGCGCCATAGGCGCGCCGCACCCGTTCGACCTCGAGCGCCGCGCCTGCCGCTGCCGCGCTCACCTTCGGGTCGCCCTCAAAGCAGTCCGCAACATGGGCAAGCCTCCCGGCCATCTGCGCTTCGTTTTTCCGGCGCGGCTGGGCCGGCCGGGCGCGGCGCCTGACGCATCGCCGCGAAAGAATCCGCCCCGCCCGCTCAGCTCGTGGTCCTCTGGATCGTCAGCTTCATGCGGTCGTCATAGGCCTGGTAGTTGGCGTTGATCTTGTCCCAGCCTTCCATGGTGATGATCTGGAACATGCGGTGATAGTCCTCGTTGGACTTGGGATAGCCGGCCCAGTGCGGCGGCACCGTCACGTCCTTGCGCGCCATGAAGATCATGGACTTGGCCAGGAAGCGGTCCTGCGTCTCCTTTTCCAGCATGTAGTTCATGAAGAGGTCGGCGAGGTCGCCGTGCTGGGTGCCGCGCACCTTGAAATACCAGTCGGCCCAGGCCGACGCGCCTTCCTGCGGCACGCTGACCACATACTCGTCCGGGCTTTCAGTCAGGAAGGTGTAGGCGTCCGACGAATAGCTCATGGCGGCGTCCGCCTCGCCCTGGTTCAAGAGGTTGGCCTGCTCGGCCCCGTCCTTGAACCACTTGGCGACCTTGAGTTGGTCGAGCTTCTGAAACAGCGGCTCGGCGGTGGCCATGTCGTACATCTCGTCGAGGCCGGGCGAGGTCTTGTCCATCACGGCCGGCACCGAGAGCGTCCACCACCAGGCGGCGCTGTCGGCCGTCACCTTGCCGGCCAGGCGCTCGTCCCAGAGCAGGTTCCAACTGGTGGGCTCGATGCCGAGGCTCTTGCGCAGGAGCAGCATGCAGGTGCCGCCGCCGAAGGGGATGCCGTATTCCTCGGCGCGGTCGGGCCGCGTCTCGTAGAACCAGGGATAGACGGCTTCGAGATTTGGGATCTTCGAACGGTCGGTCTTGAGCCAGAGATTCTCGGCGAGGCCGGTGGACGAGAGATATTCTTCGGCGACCGCCACGTCGAAGGGCGGATTGTCGGCCGGCGCGGCCTTGATCTGACTCGCGATCTGGTCCCAGGCGCCGATGGTCTCGGCCTGAGTTCCGAACTTCTCGTTGAACGGGTCGATGACGGTCTCGCGGAAGACCTGCTCGTAGTTCCCCGACCACGACGCGGCGATCAGGCGCTCGCCCTCGAAGGCCGCTTTGGCGGAGGTGATGGGCGCCCGGCCGAGGATCGCCGGCGCGCCGATGAAGGCCGCGGTCCCCGCAAGCGCCTTGAGGGCCGTGCGCCGGCTCACGCCCATGTCGAGCTTGTCTTCCATCGCTTCGTCCTCCCTAGACAGCGCCCAGCCAAAGAATGCCTGACCAGGAATTTGGATGGGCATCTAATCAGACCAAATTCCGGCCGGTCAAGAGGCGCGGCCAAGTCTGGATGGGAACTTCAGCCATTCTCCAGAGCGGTTTTCCGCTCCTCGCCGCCCTTCGGCCACAAGCCTTCGATCCGCACGCCCTTCTTTTCGAGGATCGGCCGCATCTCCTCGAAGCTCGCCCGATAGCGCCAGTAGGGGATGCTCGGGATCATGTGATGGATCAGGTGATAGTTCTGCCCCTGGAGCAGGAAGTCGGCGCCGGGAAACAGCGAGATGCGGGTGTTGCGGTAGCGCCCCGTCTCGTGGTGATCGTGGTGCGGCGTCCAGGTGAAGAAGGTCAGCATGACGGTCTGCCCGATCCACCAGGGGATGAGCCACAGCACCAGAACCTCCCGGCCATGGCCCGCCGCCACGAGGCCGAGCAGAACCGCCGAATAGACGGCGAAGCTGATCGCGGTATAGCCGATCTCCCGGCGGGTGCAGTTGAAGCGCTTGCAGTCGCGGTATTGCTGGAACGGATTGAAGTAGTTGATCAGCGCCCAGGGCAGGCGGAAGAACAGCCATCCCAGGAAGCTCCCGCGCGCATAGATGTCGGGATCGGCCTCCTCGTTGGTGTGGGCGTGATGCATCATGTGCTGGCGCTTGTGCTGATGGAAATTCAGCCAAAGCGGTGCGCAGGCGATCACGCCGACGACAGGGTCCACCCAGCGCAGATGCTTCCTGCGCGAGCTGATATTGGAATGCACGGCCTCGTGCACGACTGTGTAGAGCGAGTAGAGCACGGCCGTGTTGGCGACGAAGCCGGCCCATAGCGGGATGGCGCCCGAGGCGGCGAGCGCCGTGGCGCCGCAGAAGATCGCGAGAAGTCCGGCTTCGAGGATCAATGTCCTTCCGCCGAAATCGGGCGTGTGCCGGCGGCCGATCTCGGCCTCTTCCTTGACCGTGGAGACGCGCTGCTGCATGCGACCCTCGACTGGGTGTGCATTAAGAAAATTGGATACTCATCCAAAAATGCCGCAGGGCTCTGGTGAAGTCAAGGATGCGGGGCTGGAACACGGCGGGCTCCAGCCCTCGTCTCGACCTGTCGATCGGGGAAACCCTTTGGGCGCGCCGGCGAGAAGGCGAGCCCTGTTGCGGCTCAAGCCGCGGCGGCTTGGCGCGTCAGGACGGCCGGCGCGAGGGGCGCGAGGCCGAGGATCTTGTCCGCCGCCTTTTCCGCGATCATGATGGTCGGCCCGTTCAGATTGGCGCTGACGATCTTCGGCATGACTGAAGCGTCCACCACCCGCAGGCCTTCCATTCCATGCACCTTGAGGTCCGCGTCCACCACGGCGAGGTCGTCCGTGCCCATCTTGCAGGTGCAACTCGGATGGAACTCGGTTTCCGCCGTTTCCCGCACGAAGGCGTCGAGCTCGGCGTCCGATTGAAGACGCGGTGACGGCGCCAGTTCCTCACCCAGGATGCTTTCCATGGCTTTCTGCCGGACGATGTCGCGGGTGATGCGGACGCCCTCGCGCATCTCCTGCCGATCCATCTCGGTCGAAAGGAAGTTGAACTGGATACGCGCCTTCGCCGTCGGATCGGCCGAGGCGAGCGTGATCCGCCCCCGGCTCTCCTGGCGCAACTGCGAGCAGTGCAGCATGAAGCCCTCGCCCAGGGTGACCCTTTCGCCGGCATAGTCGAAGAGCACGGGGCTCAAATGGAACTGCAGGTTGGGCCACGGCGTCTCGTCGTTGCTGCGGATCAGCCCGCCCACCTCGAAGATGTTGGACGCCACGATGCCGCGCTTGGAAAGCACCCATTGGGCGCCGGCCGCGAAGCGGCGCGCCGGATTGCCGAGCCAGGCCAGCGACA
The DNA here is from genome assembly GCA_035998495.1 of Mesorhizobium sp. GTDB lineage: Bacteria > Pseudomonadota > Alphaproteobacteria > Rhizobiales > Rhizobiaceae > Mesorhizobium_B. The sequence continues at coordinate 25,963 of DASYHP010000029.1, read as the reverse complement.
CGGGCCGCCGGCAGGTGAACTTCAGCGCAAGGTCGAGATGGTCCTGCAGGTTGCGCCCGACGCCCTCCAGTTGGTGCCGCACCGCGATCCCGTGGCGCGCCAGTTCGTCGGCCGGGCCGACGCCCGACAGCATCAGGAGCTGGGGCGAGTTGATGGCCCCGCCCGAAAGGATCGTTTCGCGCGCGGCCCGCACTTCGATCAGGTTTCCGCCGCGCTCGAAGAGCACGCCCGTGGCCCGGTTCCCGTCCAGCAGGAGACGATGAACGAGCGCCCCGGTCAGCACGGAAAGATTGGGCCGCCTCAGGGCGGGGCGCAGATAGGCGACGGCGGCAGAGCAGCGCCGGCCGTTCTTGCGCGTGCTGTCAAGCCGGGCGAAGCCCTCGGCCTGGGCGCCGTTGAGGTCGTCCGAGACCGGGAAGCCCGCCTCCGCCGCGGCCTCCAGGAAGCGGTCGAAGATTTCAAGCGAGAGCATGCCGCGGCTGACGCCGAGCGGGCCGCCGTCGCCGCGAAAATCATCGGCGCCGCGGTCGCTTGATTCCGAGCGGCGGAAATAAGGAAGGCAGTGGGCGTAATCCCAGTCGGGCATGCTGTTGCCCGCCCAGCCGTCATAGTCCCGCGGGTGGCCGCGAAGATAGACCATCGAGTTGATCGAGGAGGAGCCGCCCAGCACGCGCCCGCGGGGCACCGGAATGCGGCGGCCGTTCATGAAAGGCTCCGGCTCGCTCTCATAGGTCCAGTTGGTGCGGGGATCGAGATAGGCCCGGTAATAGCCCGCCGGCATGGTCATGAAGAGCCCGCCGTCCTTCGGGCCCGCTTCCAGCAGCAGGACGCGGCTGTTCGGATCGGCGCTCAAGCGGTTGGCCAGCACGCAGCCGGCCGACCCGCCGCCGACGATGACATAGTCGTATTCGGGATGCCTCATGGCGAAAGATCTCCGGTCGGAACGGTGCCTGCTATTCTTGCGCCGCCCGAGCCCGGGCGATTCGCGGCGTTCCCCGCCGCACCGTGCTGGCGCGCCAGCACGAAGCAGGGCAGAAATGCCAGACATGCTTCGGAAGACCATCGCTTCCTCCCAAGCCGGTCTGCGCCAACCGTAGTCGGAGTTGTCTGTGCGGTCAATCAATCCCAGAACGTCCCGGTCGGACAGTGGCTTACGGGAAGGCATGCCCTCGATCCGCTACCGGGTGACGGGCGAGGACCGGGAGCGCCGGCTGATCGAGGCGGCCATCGACGTGATCGGCACGAAGGGACTGTCGCGGACCACATTGGCCGACATCGCCAACCGCGCGGGGCTCGCCTACGGCCATATCAGCTTCCGCTTCAAGACCAAGGAGAGCCTGTTGCTCGCCGCGCTGCGCGCGGTCACCGACGAATATGTCGCCGTGCGCGACCAGGCGGTGGCCGAGCAAGGCCGCTCCGCCGCCGAGCGGCTGAAGGCCATGACCGAGGCCGGCTTCCATCGCAACATCGCAAGCAAGAAGAAGATCGCGCTCTGGCACGCCTTCTTGTCGGAGTGCCACACGCGGGCTGCCTATATGCGGCTGTTCTCCGAAATCCGGGAGGCGGAGTATCGCCGCGCCCGCAAGCTCTGCGAGGAGCTCGTCGAGGAGGGCGCGATGTCCAGGCTCGACCCCCATATGGCGGCCATCGGCATCAATTCGCTGGTGGAGGGGCTTTGGTTCAACATGCGCCTGAAGCCCGGCGCCATCGACAGCACGGAAGCGCTGGCCATCGCCAACGCCTTCCTCGCCGCGCTCTACCCAGACAGAGCGGAAACGTTTAGCAAATAACTGATCTGAAAAGCTAACGGCCTTCGAATTGACTGGCCTGCCAAGGTCCCTCTATGCTTTGGCGAGAGGTTGGGCGCTGGGGTGGATCATTCGTGCAGGACCGGAAAGAAGTCGCGATCGTCGGTGTCCTCGGAATCTGCCTGGGCGCGCATTGCCCGGTGCAGGGCATGATCCTGGATGCCTCGCCATCCCACGAACTCCGGTCCGAAGCCGATCTTCATGAGGTCTTGCCATGAGCTTCGCCGGCTCGGTGGCGCTGGTCACGGGCGGCGGCTCAGGGATCGGGCTCGCCTGCTGCCGGCGCTTCGCGGCACAGGGCGCGACCGTCATCGCGGCCGACCTCAAGAAGCCGCCCCCGGAACTTGAGGCCAGCGCATGGGTGGAACTCGACGTCACCGACCCAGGCCGGTGGCGCGACGTGATCGACGGGATCCGCGCCGAACATGGCCGCCTCGACGCGCTGGTCAACTCCGCCGGGCTTCTGGCGGAAGGCACCGTGGAAGACACCTCCCTCGATCTCTGGCGCCGGATCATGGCCGTGAATCTCGAGGGGACCTTTTTCGGCTGCCAGGCCGTGCTGCCGCTGATGCGCGAGAGCGGCAGCGGCTCGATCGTCAACCTGTCCTCGGTGTCCGGCATCAAGGCCGATGCGGAGCTCGCCGCCTACGACGCCAGCAAGGGCGCGGTGCGCATGCTCACCAAGGAGGTCGCGCTGTTCTGCGCCCGCCGCGGCGACAGGATCCGCTGCAACTCCGTGCATCCGGGCGTCGTGGACACGCCGATGGTACGGAATATCTTCAAGGACGCTGCGCTCGCTTCCGAGCGGCAGTGGGATGAGAGCCAGCCGATCGGCCGGCGCATCGAGGCCGAGGAGGCGGCGAGCCTGATCGTCTGGCTGTGCTCGCCCGAAGCCTCGTTCGCCACGGGCGCCGAGTTCGTGATCGACGGGGGCGCGACGGCATGAAGCTCTCGGGCAAGGTCGCCATCGTCACGGGCGCCGCGTCGGGCATCGGCGCGGCGATCGCCGCGCGCTTCAGGCAAGAGGGCGCCGTCGTGGTGGGCGCCGACATTGCTTGCGCGCCCTCAGCCGAATTTCGGCGGATCGACGTCTCCGTCGAGGAGGATTGGGTGTCGCTGATCGAGGACGTGCTCGGCGCGCATGGCAGGATCGACGTCCTGGTCAACGCCGCCGGCGTCTCGCTCGCGGGCGACACGCTGGAGGCCTGCTCGCCCGAGACGCTGAGGCGGACGATCAGCGTCAACCTCGATGGCACGTTTCTGGGCTGCAGGCATGTGATCGCGCCCATGCGCCGGCAGGGAAGCGGCTCCATCGTCAATATCGGCTCGATCCTGGGTCGTGTCGCCGACGGCGCCGCCGTGGCCTATGTCGCCAGCAAAGGCGGCGTCGGCATGCTGACCAAATCGGCGGCGCTTCATCTCGCAAGGACGGCGCGAGGGGTGCGCTGCAACCAGATCTCGCCGGGCTATGTCGCAACCCCCATGGTGGAGAACTGGCTGGCCGACCTGCCGGACGGACAGGCGCGCGGCAGGGAGCTTGTGGCCGCCCATCCGCTCGGCCGCCTCGGCCGGCCGGACGAGATCGCCGCCGCCGCGCTGTTCCTGGCCAGCGACGAGTCCCGGGCCGTCACCGGCGCGGATTTTCTGATCGACGGCGGCTACACGGCTCACTGAGCCATGGCGCGCGTCGGCATGCCCGGTCAACTCGGCTTCTAGGAACCCATGGTCGTCCGACACGAGAATGCGCCCTCGACAGTCCTCCCAAGCCTCGGCGTGCTCGTGGCGGGCGGCATCTGGGGCCTGTTCTGGTATCCGCTGCGCCTGGTCGGCGCCGAGGGCGTGTCGGCCGACTGGGTCAATCTTATGTTCTTCGCGGTATCGGCCACCTTCATCCTGCCTTGGGCGCTGCGAGGCGGCACGCGAGCGGCCGCGGGGAGGGACCAGTGGATCACCGGCCTGCTGCTCGGCACCGCCTTCGCCTTCTACACGCTGAGCCTCGTGATGACGGAGGTCGTGCGGGCGATCCTCCTCTTCTACCTGACGCCCGTCTGGAGCGCGCTTATCGGCGTCGCCTTCCTGGGCGAGCGATTGACGGCGCGCCGGGCGCTGGCGCTGGCGCTCGGTTTCGGCGGCCTTTGGCTGATTCTCGGCGGCGAGAGCGGTTTGCCGGTCCCGCGCAACGCCGGAGACTGGATTGGCCTGGTGGCCGGGCTTTGCTGGTCGCTCGGCACGCTGGGCAGCTATCACCGGCCCTCGTCGTCGATCGCCGCCGGCGTGCTGGCGTTTTCGTTGGGCGGGCTCGCCGTCACAGCGGCGGCCATGATGGTGCGCCACCAGTTCGGCGGGCTGTCGACGGACCTTGCCGCCGTCGTCCGGGCGGCGCCGCTGGTCCTGACGCTGGGGCTCTGCATGTTCACCATTCCCAACATCGTCGTCCTATGGGCGGCGCAGCGCGTGGAACCCGCCAGGATCGGTATCCTCTTGCTGGCCGAGGTGCTGACCGGCACAGTGTCCGCCGCTCTGTTCTCCGACGAGCCGTTCGGCGCTGCGCAGGGCCTGGGCGCGATGCTGATCGCCGCGGCGGGAGCGGTGGAAGTTTCGGCCCGCCGGCAGGGAAGAGAGGGCGCGGCTGCGGCCGCCCACCCCTGACGGCCGGACAGAGTGAATCGAGCTGGAAAGGAGCTTTCCTATGGATCAGCAGAAACGTGAAGTGGCCTTCACGCAGATGAAGGACGGCACGAAGGAGGACTACCTTCTCCTTCAGGAACTGGAAGCCCCGCATCTTGGGATGACGGCGGACCGCCTCCTTCGCGAGTTGGCGCACCAGGCCGAGGAGACGCTTGGAGGCTACAAGGTCACGCGGCTCGAACACGCGCTGCAGGCGGCCACCCGCGCGCGGCGCGAGGGCGCCGACGAGGACTGGGTCTGCGCGGCGCTTCTCCACGATGTCGGCGACGGGCTCGCGCCCCAGAACCACGACCGCTTCGCCGCCGAGATCCTGCGCCCCTTCCTGCGCGAGGAATGCGTGTGGGTGGTCGAGCACCACGGCGCGTTCCAGATGGTCTATTACGCCCACCACTATGGCTGGAACCAGTTCGAGCGCGACAAGCACAAGGACAGCCCCTACTATCAGTCCTGCATCGACTTCTGCGAGCGCTGGGACCAGTCGAGCTTCGACCCGGACTACGCGTCCGAGCCGCTCGAGAGCTTCGCGCCGCTCGTGCGGAAGGTCTTTTCGCGCAAAGCCTATGACCCGGCGGTGATGCAGCCCGGCGTGGTCAAGGGCCTGCCCTGACGCGGGAAGCGCGGCGGCGCGGGTTTCCGCGCCTCAGCCGCCCTGCATATAAGGCATGAGCACGACCTCGCTGTCGGGCCCGATCGGCGTGAACCAGGCCTCGCGATAGATCCAGCCGTCGAGCGCGAGCGACACCCCGCGCTCGATCTGCGGCTTGAGGCCGGGATACTGCTCGGCGAGCTGGTCGAGCAACTGCTTGAAGTTCTCGGCCTCGACCTCGAGCTCGCCGCGCCCATCAGTGAAGGCGCTGAGCGAGCCCCAGATCTTGACCTTCACCACCGGCTCATGCCCCGGCGGCGTTGAGCGCCTTCAGCACGGTGGGCGGCGACATGGGCAGCCGGTTCAACCGCGCGCCGATCGCCCGCGACATGGCGTTGGAGACCGCCGCCAAGGGAGGCACGATGGGCGTCTCGCCCACGCCGCGCACGCCGTAGGGATGGCCGGGATTGGGGATCTCCAGGATCACCGTCTCGATGCGCGGCAGGTCGGACGCCACCGGCACCCGGTAGTCGAGGAAGCCGGGGTTCTGCAGCCGCCCATCCGCCCCGTAGATGTACTCCTCGTTGAGCGCCCAGCCGATGCCCTGCGCCGCCCCGCCCTGCATCTGGCCCTCGACGTAAGCAGGGTGCACCGCCTTGCCCGCATCCTGGAACACCGTGTAGCGCAGGATCTTCGTGGCGCCCGTCTCGCGGTCCACCTCGACGTCGCAGAGATGCACGCCGAAGCTGACGCCCGCGCCGTCGGCATTGAACTCGTGGTGCCCGGCGATCGGCCCGCCCGTCTGGAATGAGATCGCGGCGATCTCAGCCAGGCTCATGGGCGGGAAGTCGCCGGCGTTTGGTCCGGCCGGCTTGGCGTAACCGCCCTCCCAGAACACGGCGTCCTCGTCGATGCCCCAGATCTTGGCCACGCGGGCGCACATCTTGCCGATCGCGTCCCGCGCCGCCTTGATGGTGGCGAGCCCCACCGAGAACGTCACCCGGCTGCCGTCGGTCACGTCGTTGTGGCCGAGCGAGCTCGTGTCGGCCACAACGGTGCGGACCTTCTCGTAAGCGATGCCGAGCTCCTCGGCGGCCATCTGGCTGATCGCCGCGCGCGAGCCGCCGATGTCCGGGTTGCCCTCGGTCACGCTCACCGTGCCGTCGGTGTTGATGTTGAGCGACACGCAGGTGTTGCCGCCGAAATTGAACCAGAACCCGCAGGACAGGCCGCGCGCCTGGCCTGGCCCGAGCGGCGCCGCATAGTGCGGATGCGCCTTGGCGGCCTCCAGCGTCGCGACCAGCCCGATATCGTCGAAGGTGGGCCCGTAGGAGGACTTCGTGCCCTTGCGCGCGGCGTTCTTGAGCCGCACCTCCAGCGGGTCGAGGCCGAGCGCCTCGCAGAGCTCGTCCACCACGCTTTCCACGGCATAGATGGCCTGCGGCGCGCCCGGCGCGCGGTAGGGCGCCTCCTTTGGCCGATTGGTCAGCACGTTCCAGCCGAGCGAACGCACGGCCTCGAGGTCATAGGCGGCGAAGGCCGCCTGCGCGCCCATGTCCACGGTCACGCAGGGGAACGCGCCGCCGGAATAGCGCAGCTTGGCTTCGGCCGCGGTGATGCGGCCCGTGGCGGTCATGCCGATCTTCACGTCGATCGAAGTCGTCACCGTGGGGCCGGTGGCGCGGAAAACCTCGTCGCGCGTCATGACGATCTTCACCGGCCGGCCGGCCTTGCGCGACAGCGCGAGCGCCACCGGCTCGATGAACACGGTGGTCTTGCCGCCGAAGCCGCCGCCGATCTCCGAGGCCGTAACCTTCAACTGGCTGGCCTCCATGCCGAGGATCCCGGCGCAGACCGAACGCACATTGTACTGCCCTTGCGTGCAGCACCACAGGTCGGCTTTGCCGTCGGAGCCCATCGAGGCCAGGCAGGCATGCGGCTCGATATAGCCCTGATGGGTGGCCGCCGTGGTGAAGGAGCGGCTCACGATCCGATCCGCCTTGGCGAAGCCCCCAGCCAAGTCGCCATGGCCGAACTCGCAGAAGCTGGTGACGTTCTCCGACACGCCCGGCGGCACGTTTTCAAGCGTGCGCCCGGCCTGGACGACGGGCGCGTCCTTCGCAAACGCCGCGTCCACATCCGTGACATGGGGCAGCGGCCGATACTCGACCTTGATGAGCTTGAGGGCGGCCCCGGCGACCGCCGGCGAGACGGCGGCGACGGCGGCCACGGCATGGCCGTCATAGAGGGCCTTGCCGCGCGCCATGCAGTTGTCCTGGATGTCGCGCAGCGACTCGTCCTCCGGCAGGCCGAAATCGGCTGACGTGATCACCGCCTTGACGCCGGGCAGCGCCTCAGCGGCGGATGTGTCGATCGAGAGGATCTCGGCATGCGGATGGGGGCTGCGCAGGATGCGCCCCGCCAGCATGCCGGGCGCGGAAACGTCGGCGCCGTAAAGGGCGCGGCCCGTGACCTTGTCCACGCCGTCCGGCCGCGGCGGCCTCGTGCCGACGACCTTGAACGCCCGCTCGCTCTTGGCTCTCATGTTCATGTTAGGCGTGCCTCATCTGACGAGCGGCGTCCTGCACCGCCTGGATGATCTTGTCGTAACCCGTGCAGCGGCAGAGGTTCCCCGCCAGCCAGTAGCGGACCTCCGTGTCCGTCGGGTCGGGATTGCGCTCCAGGAGCGCCTTGGCCGCCACCAGGATGCCGGGCGTGCAGACTCCGCATTGCAGGGCGGCGTGATCGATGAAGCTCTGCTGCAGCGGATGCAGCCGGTCGGCTTCCGCCATGCCTTCGATGGTGCCGATGGCGGCCTTGTCGGCCTCCGCGCCGAGCACGAGGCAGGAGCAGACCAGCCGCCCGTTCAGCGTCACGCTGCAGGCACCGCAATCGCCCGTGCCGCAGCCTTCCTTGGCGCCCGTGAGCCCCAGCCGGTTGCGCAACGCGTCGAGCAGCGACTCGTGCGGCTCGCACACGAACTCCACCGGATCGCCATTGATCGTGGCGGCCACATGAACGGTTTTCATTTCCGGCCTCCGGCGCGTCCGTATGCGATCAGGGCGGCGCGCCTGGCCAGCACGCCTACTACGTGGCGGCGGTACTCGACCGTGCCGCGCTTGTCGTCGATGGGGTTTGCCGCGGCTGAAGCTGCGGCGGCGAGGCTTGCCAGCGCCGCATCGTCCAGCCTGGTGCCCAGAATCGCTTCCGCCGCCGGCGTCACGAGCCGCACGGTCGGGGCCACCGCGCCGATGGCCACGCGCGCCACAGCAATCGTGCCGTCCGCGTCGAGCGAGAGATTCACGGCGGCCGACGCCACCGCGATGTCCATCTCCGTGCGCGGGATGAAGCGCAGATAGGCGTCGGCCGAGCGGGGCGCCCGCGCCGGCAGGAGGATGGACGTGATGAACTCGCCCTTGGCGAGCGAGGTGCGGCCGGGGCCGACGGGAATCTGTTCGACCGGGCAGTCGCGCTCGCCGTTCGGGCCGGCGATGCGCGCGATCGCATTGGCTGCGATCAGGCCCGGCACGCTGTCGGCGGCGGGCGAGCCGTTGCACAGGTTCCCGGCCATGGTCGCGCGGCCCTGCACCTGGGTGGAGCCGATCAGCTCGAAGCCTTCCACGACGCCCGGCCACGCCTTTGCCACCTCCTCGTGCTCGCCGAGCTCGGCGCCTGAAACGGCGGCGCCCACGCGAAAACCTCCGGCCTCCGGGGTGATCGAACGCATGCCGCCGATGTTCTTGATGTCGACGATCAGGTCCAGCTCGACCAGCCCGGACTTCAACTGCACCAGGAGGTCGGTGCCGCCGGCGAGGATGCGGGCGAGCCCCGCCTCGGCGGCCAGCAATCGTGCGGCGTCCGCCGCGGTTTCAGGTTTCTCGTAGCGCAAGAGCAGCCTTTCACGAATGTTCTCGGGTCCAGGCGCCACTCGCCCCAGACCCACGCAAGATGTCAATCCCAGCAGGTGCGAACCGTCGGGCCGAAGCATAGGCAAGCCTCACCATCCCCCGCAAGCGACATCTGGAGACCAGATCGCGGAGCAGGGCGGATGGAGAGCTCAACCATCGGAGCGGCTGGTCATGATATGGGGTGCCGGCCCGCAGGCCGGCAGCGGCATATCGACCGGACTCGGCTCCCCCAGCCTGCCCTGTCTCGCGCGCTCCCGCGCGCCACGCGCTTCCGCCAGGTTCTCGGACAAGGCGTTGAGCCTTGCGCATTCGTCCACGCGCAGGCCGATGGTTCGCGGCACAGGCCGGCCCGCGGCTCTCATGCCGGCGAAGCGGGCCCAGACGGCTCGCTTCTTTCTGACTTGGTGGGGTTGGAACAGGTCGAGATCGCGATAGCTCATTTCCCGCGCCTCGATGGCGATAGCGCCTGCGGCAAGGGCGGCCTCGTACAGCTCCAGGCCTTGCCGCGTGCGGACGATGATGCCGTTGAAGCCCTCATCCTCGCCTGTCGGGTTGCAGCTCGGCCAGACATCCAACGCCACGAGGTCCGCCGCCTCGCCGATCGCGTCGGGGCAGATCTTGCAGCGCGGCTGGATGCGCCATTTGGCTTCGTCCTCCCACATCTGCCGGTAGGTCAGTTCGAAGGCACGTTCATCCCTGGTCTCGATGCGGGTCGGGCCCGGATTGCCGTGGCCGCGGTAACGGAGCAGCGTGACCTCGTCCTTCTCGATCCCCAGCTCGTCGAGCATGTCGGTGGACTTCGTCAGGTCGGACGCCCCGCCGCAGACAAGGGTGAGGGCACAGCGCATATACGCGTTCACCCGAGGATCATGGCGCGCCAGGTTGCGGACCGCCGAGATGTCGCAAGGCTTTGCGATCAGCGCGAACGGCTCGCCCCTGTCGAGCACGGACGCGAAATCCAGAAGCGGCGCCGCCGGTCCGTAGCGCGAACCCGCTCCTTCAAGCACGGAGGCCGCGTCGAAGCTCAATCGGCGCTCGGTCCGAAACGGCGCCTCCTTGGAGGCCGCCACATGCAGGATGAACTTGACCCTGCCGCTCGCCAGCAGGAACTGGCCAAGGGCGGTGAGCACGCCTCCTGTTGAGCCCCGATAGCGGATCTCGGGATCGCCGGCATGACCGATGGCCAGGCGCAGAGCTGGGCCCCAAACGACATCCTGTTGCCCCTCAGGGCTTTGGGGATCGGGCGCGGCCCCTTCGACGCGGGTTCCCGGACAGACGGCATTGATGAGCGCAACGGTGGACGGTGCCAGCGGGGTTCGGGCCACCGGGCGCTCCCGGCCTTCTGGCGTTAGAACCAGATCGATGTTTTTCGCGCCGGCGATGGACCGGCAAAGCCCGCAGCCGATACAGAGCCCGCCCTCCACGATCTGTTCAAGGGACAAGTCGTCCGAGTTTCCCGCGATCTGCTGCGCCATGGCGTTCCCAAAAAAGGCCGGCTCCTTGCCGACCGCACGATACGCTCCCGCCAGTCCAATTGCTTGGGCCAAGGTGCTGCCTTGTGCTGCGCACAGGAGGGCGCGCGAATCGCAAAACAGCCGACCGCGCCTCTCGGATCGGGCTTTCCGCCGCCGATGCGGGAGATCAGGCGGGGGCTGCGGTCTGCGAGCGCTGCTCGACGGGCTTGGTCGCGCGCGACAGGTTGTGGATGGAGTTGATGAGCGCGAAATGGGAGAAGGCCTGCGGGAAATTGCCGACCTGGCGCTGTGCGCGCGGATTGTACTCCTCGGCGAGCAGGCCGACGTCGCTGGCGATCGACAGCAAGCGGTCGAACAGTTCTCGCGCCTGTTCCATGCGCCCTTGCATGACATAACAGTCCACGAGCCAGAAAGAGCAGGCCAGGAACGCGCCTTCGCCGGGCGGCAAGCCATCGGCCGTTTCTTCCGTCCGGTAGCGCAGGACCAGGCCATCCTCCATCAGGTTCCGCTCGACCGCCGCGACCGTCCCCCGGACGCGGGGATCCTCGGGCGGCAGGAAGCCCACGGCTGGGAGGAGGAGGAGGCTGGCGTCGAACTGTTTGGAGCCATAGGCCTGGACGAAGCTGTCGAGCTCCGGGTCGAAGCCCCTACGGCAAACCTCTTCATGGATTGTCCGGCGCAGAACCTCCCAGCGCTCGACGGGCCCTTCGAGCCCGAAGGTTCGCGCGCTCGCCAGCGCGCGGTCGAAGGCGAGCCAGGCCATGACCTTGGAACAGGTGAAGTGCTGGCGCGGCCCGCGCACCTCCCAGATGCCCTCGTCGGGCTCCTGCCAGACCTTTTCGAGATGCTCCAGAAGCGCCTTCTGGAGCGCCCAGCCGCTTTCGGTTGCGCCCAGGCCGCCCATCCGCGCCTGGTGGAGCGCGTCCATGAGCTCGCCGAAGACATCGAGCTGGAGCTGGCCATAGGCGGCGTTGCCCACGCGCACGGGCTTCGAGCCCTCATAGCCCGGCAGCCAGGGGATCTCCCACTCGCTCAGGCGCCGCTCGCCGGCGACCCCATACATGATCTGCATCTGCCGGGGGCTGCCCGCGACGGCCCTGAGCAGCCAGTCGCGCCAGGCCTGCGCCTCCTCGTAATGGCCGGCGTTCATCATGGCGAGCAGCATCAAGGTGGCGTCGCGCAGCCAGCAGTAGCGATAATCCCAGTTGCGCGTGCCGCCGATCTCTTCGGGCAACGACGTGGTCGGCGCCGCGACCACGCCGCCCGTGGGCGCGTAGGTAAGCGCCTTCAAGGTGATCAGCGAGCGCTGCGCCATTTGGGACCATTCCCCCGCCTCGAGCGACCGGCCCGCCCAATCCCGCCAGAAGGCCTCGGTTTCGATGAGCGCAGCCTGGGGATCGATCCGCCTGGGGAAAGGCAGGTGGGAGGGATTGTAGGTCAGGACGAAAGGAACCGTCTCGCCCGCCGCGACGGTGAACGCGCCCACGCTTTTCAGGTTCTCGCCATGCAGCTCCACCGGCGTGTGCAGGACCACCCTGTCGGGGCCCGCCACCGCCTGCAGGTCCAATCCATCCGGCAGCCGCGTCACCCATGGGACGACGGCGCCGTAGTCGAAGCGGATCGCGAGCTCGGTGCAAAGCCTCACCCGCCCGCGCCGGCCCACGACCAGGCGAACGAGATCGGAGGCCCCGCTGCGCGGCGGCATGAAGTCGATCAGCGTGACGGCGCCGTCCGCCGTCTCGAACTCGGTTTCCAGGATCAGCGTGTCGGGGCGATAACGGCGCGTTACGCGAACCGCCGCGTCCGGCGATCCGGCGGGGACGTCTGGCGCGATGCGCCAGCGCCCGTGCTCAGGCCCGCCGAGCAGCGCGGCGAAACACGCGCCGGAGTCGAAGCGCGGCCAGCACAGCCAGTCGATGGAGCCGTCGCGCGCCACGAGCGCGGCCGTCTCGCAATCGCCGATCAGCGCGTAGTCCTCGATCCGGGACGGCATGACGGAAAGTTCCCCTTGGGAGCGCGACGGATGGTGGCTTCCCTCGTGGCGACATAGCCGGCTCTCGTCAAAAGTCACGCCCGCCGCACGCCTTCGCCGCGAGAACGGCACGCCATAGGGGCGATGGCGCCGAAGCTCTGGCCGGGCTTGTCGGCGGCCCCGACCGATCGTGCCGCATGGCGACCTCACGCTCATCGTCTCACGACCCGAGACGCCGCTCACTGGCGGGGCTTTTCCCCTGCGGGTGGTCGGCCAAACCGAGCGGGCATACGCTTCTGCTTCGGCTTGCGCGACAACTCTGCCCTTGGCTGCGGCTTCGGCTGGAGCGGTTTGGGCTGGCAAACCTCTCCCATTGGCCGCCGCGCCGCCAGCGTCAGAATCGAGGCGACCCTCATGGTGGCTTCCTCGGTCCACACCTTTGATGGTCGGATGAGGCCGCAGTGTGGAAATTGCGCGATGGAAACGGGGAACCGGGGCGGAAACCACGGGTTACCGGCGAGAAGGGACGTTGCGTATCGTCATCGAGAGCACGACTCCAAGGAGCACCATCATGAAGACAATCGCCCAAGTCGCTGCAACTGCCTTGCTGCTGAGCAGCGGTGCAGCTTTCGCGCAGACTCAGCAGGGTCTGGTCAATGTGAGTGTCGAAGGCAATAGCGTGCAGGTGCCGATCGGCGTGGCGGCCAATGTCTGCGATGTGGACGCCAACGTGCTCGCAACGCAGTTTGTCGGCACCGACCAGACAGCCTGCGAGATCGATCAGGAAACGGCTGCGGCCAACAACATTGGCGGATCCAACGCCGGTGGTGGTCAGGGCAATGGCGGCGGCAACCAGAACGGGCTCGTCAACGTGAGTGTTGACGATAACGTCGTGCAGGTGCCTGTGGGCATCGCCGCCAACGTCTGCGACGTGGATGCCAACGTGATTGCACAGCAGTTCAAGGGGACGGACCGGACCGTCTGCACAATCGATCAGGCGACAGCCGCCGCCAACAACATCAATGTGCCGGGTGGGGCAGCAGACGCCGACCAGACGGGCAGCACGACCAGCAATTGAGGTCAGGCCGGCGGCGACCGAAAGCAACCTGGACGCCGCAAAGCCTGACGACTGGCACGAGGCATTCGCCTCAAAGTGGCGGCTGAACACCACGAGCAGCCGCCACTTGCGCCGATCGGCGCAGCAGGTCAGACCGCTCCAAGGGCGCGGACAAGCGCGAGCGACATACAGGTTCTGGGGCCTTGCTCGGTCTCAGCGCGCCGTCGCATCAGGCTCAGTGATTGGTGGAAGAGCCGACATGTTCGGCCCTAACCTCCAGCCGGCCTTCAAGTGTCTCGGCGACCACGCCCGCCACCCGCTGGCCGCTCCAGATAAGATCGGTGACTTCCGTCTCCATCAGCAGCTTGAAGGCAGGGTAGCGCCGCGCCGCGTCGGCAAGGAAGTCGAGGAACTCCCATTGCGGCATGAAGGCGATGAACTTGCAGCGGGTGGGCAGCCGGGAGAAGTCGGCGATCTTGACCTTGGGGAGGCAGTCCGAGGCGAACCCGTCTCGGCTCTGGACTCTGTAACCAGCTCAGCGACGGTGCTCACGTCGGAACGCTCTGGGCCGCCTCACCTGGCACCTCTGTCTCCTCGCCAAGTGTCTGTCGTACCCAGAGTTTCTTGACGAGAACGGTTATGGCGACTGCAAGCGGCACGGCGAGCAGCACGCCCAAGATGCCGAACAAGAAGCCGAACACCACGATGGCGAACAAGATCACCACAGGCGGCATCATGACGGCGCGGCGCTGAATGAAGGGCGTCAGCACATTGCCTTCGATCTGCTGGATGATCAGAACGGCGCCAGCCGTCCAGAGAACCGTTTCCTGATCGATTGCGAGCGCGAAGATGAGCGCCGGAACAGCCCCCGCGATCGGGCCGATGAACGGCACGAAATTGGTGAGTGCCGCGATGATGGCGAGCACCAAGGGCGATGGCAGACCGATCCACCAATAGGCCAAGCCTGAGGCGATCCCCACCACAGCCATGGTTGCGAGCTGACCCCAGAACCAAAGCCGCAGTGCGGCTCCTGTCGCATCCATGGCGTCGAAGATACGCGCGTGCTGGTTTGGCGGCAGCAGCTTGGCGGTTCCCCGTCGATAGAGCTTGGGGTCCGCCGCAAGGTACACGGCGGCAACAATGACGAGCAGCAGGTCCGCGGCAGCTCCGATGAAGGTGTAGCCGAAGCTGGCGGCCTGAGCGATGAAGCTCCTGACCTGTCCGGGTTCAAGGGAGCGCTCCATCTCTGCCCTGAGATCGTCTATTCCAAGCCTATCGCCGGCAGCATCGATCGCAGCCGGCAGTCTCTCCATGGACAAGGCGAACTGAGCCGAGACTTGCGCTCCAAACAGGATCAAGAAACCCACCACGAACGCGCTCAGCACCAGGATCGTCAGCGTCAGGGTCCACTGGGCGGGAACCGGCGTATGTCTGGCGATCAGGTCGGCCAACGCACGGAGGACAACGGCCAGCAGGACCGCAGCGAACAGGAGAAGGGCAACGCCCGAGAGGCGCCAGATCATGTACGCCAGTCCCACAAGGGCCAGCGTGATGGCGACACGCCTGACATAATGCCATTCGTCGAACTGCCGGACGGACACGTGACGACCTCGCTTGCTGACACTGACGTGCACGACGTTGCAGGTCAGCCGTGGCCCTGCGCCGCCACCATGTCGTTGTTGTGCTGATTTGAGGAGAGCGCTTGAATCCTGCCGCCGGCAAACCGGCCCGTGGGCGAAAGCAGGACTGCGCTTCGTCCACGGCGCTTGCCTTCACAGACAGGCCGATGTCGCCACCACGGGAAACAACGTCCATAAGCTCGCAACCAGCGCCGCCAGTGAGAGCGTGACGCTGATCCAGCGCACGAATAAGGAGCGGGAACCGAACTGATGGGACTTCATCGCGAACACCAGCCCGAGTTGAAGCGCGATCGCCGCGATCCAAGCGGCCACCAGAGCCGCGCGGGCCAGGGGCAAGCCAAGAAAAGCGGCTGATGTCCAGTTGGCGGAGCAGGCCAGCCCATGCAGCCCGTATATGGCGCTGAAGCTTGCAAGCCAGACTGTCAGCGGGATCGAGATGCGCAGAACATCGCTCACGTCAGCGCTCCCGGAAGGTAGGACGCAGCAAGGCCGATCAGCGTCGTAACCGCAGCATAGTCCACCCAGAGGCGGACGGTCCTGACTTCGCCACAACGTCGCGCCGAGACGAAGCCCGCCCATGCGCGCGCGGCGAGAAACAAGGTCATGCCGGCGGCCAGCGCGGCGTGGAACAAGGCATAGCCCGCGATGACCCAGAGTGTCGCGTCATAGGCGTGAAAGTCGGGGGCGGGCCTCCCCAGAGGCACGAGGCACGCCGCGAGCGCGAGTGCCATGCCGCCCACCGCGGCCAGGGCAAGACCGGGATAGGGCGCCGCGTGCCGCTCCACTTGGCGTTCGGCGAGACGAATCCCAAGCGGCGCGAGAATCGCGCCCGCCAGCACGAGCCCGAGGCCGAGGACATCAGGCTCCAGATAGCTGGACGGCGGCCAATTCGGAGCAACGGTCCAGAGAAACGCGTAGCCGAACAGCAGCGAGCCGAAGAACGTGGCGTCGGCGAGCAGCAGGAACAGAGAGCCCCACCAGCCCGGCGGATCGGCCGCTTCGGCCGCCGAGTGCAGCGCGACGCCCCGGCCGATGTCCTGCGGACCCACATCATCGCGCCGACCCAGCGTCCAGACCCATCGCATCATCAAGGCCCCCACGCCGACGAGAGACAGGGGCACAAGCCAGTAAGCCTTCACCAGCATCCCAAGGAAGATGCCGCCCGTCACGAAGGCCATCATGATCGGGAGCGCCGTGTTGCCGGGAAAGACCACGAGATAATCGGGCCTGCCGCTCGTGATGGAAACCGTCAGCGTTTCGCGTCGATCGCCACGCGGTGTGCCAAGATACCCCTCGCCACGCGCGATCCGCACGGGAAGAGCGGGATCATGGTACAGAGGGTCTCGGTTCTGGACCTCGGGCAGGCTCGCGAAGTTGTAGGCCGGCGGCGGCGTGGGCATGGCCCATTCGAGCGTGCCGGCCTTCCAGGGGTCGCGCGAGCCCCTGATGGCCACAGCCGCATTGACGGCGATGTCGACGAACACGAGGGCGAAGCCGACCGCGGTGACGAACCCTCCGATCGACGAGATCAGGTTGATCACTTCCCAACCCTGTCCCTCGTCATAGGTGTGGATCCGCCGTCGCATGCCCAGGAGCCCCACCCAGTGGACGGCGAGGAAGGTCACGTGGAAGCCGATGGCGATCAGCCAGAAGGCCGTCTCGCCCAGCTTGAAGAACCGCTTTCGCCCCGTGACATGCGGCAGCCAATAGTAGAGCGCGGCAAGCATGGGGAAGACGAAGCCGCCCACCAGCACATAGTGGAGATGCGCCACGACGAAATGGGTGTCGTGGACCTGCCAATCGAAGGGGACCACGGCCACCATCACGCCCGTAAGGCCGCCGATCACGAAGGTGGCGAAGAAGGCCAGGATCCAGAGCATCGGCAGGCGGAGCTGGGGGCTGCCCTTCCAGAGCGTTCCGATCCAGGCGAAGATCTGCACCCCTGTCGGCACCGCCACGAGCGTCGAGGCAGCCGAGAAGAAGGCCAAACCCATATGCGGGATGCCTGTCGTGAACATGTGGTGCACCCACAGTCCGAAGCTCAGCACGCCGAGCGACACGGCCGCCGCGACGACCCAGCCGTAACCGAGAAGCGTCGTTCGCGCCATCACGGGCAGGATGGTGGACACCACCCCTGCGGCGGGCAGGAAGATGATGTAGACCTCCGGATGCCCGAACAGCCAGAAGAGATGCTGCCAAAGCAGGCTGTCGCCACCCTCCGCCGCCTGGAAGAACGGCATGCCGAAGGCGCGCTCGAGCTCGAGAAGGATCGAGCCCAGGATCAGCGGGGGAAAGCCCGTGAGGATCATCACCGCGACGACCAGCGCATACCAGGCGTAGATCGGCATCTTGTCGAGCGACATGCCCGGCGCGCGGTATCTGAGAACCGTGACGGTGATCTCGACCGCCGCCGCGATGGCCGAAATCTCGACGAAGGTGATCCCGATCAGCCAGAAGTCCGAGTTGATGCCCGGCGAGCCCAGGGTGGAGGAGAGCGGCGGATACATGAACCAGCCGCTGTCGGGCGCGATGCCCGCCAGCAGCGCGAAGATCAGCATCGCACCGCCGAAGACGTAGCACCAGAAGCCGTAGGCGGTGAGCCGCGGAAAGGCGAGGTCCCGCGTGCCCAGGAGCTTGGGCAGCATATAGACGGTGAGGCCTTCGAAGAGCGGGATCGCGAACAGGAACATCATGATGGTCCCGTGCATCGTGAAGACCTGGTTGTAGACGTCCGGTCCCATGAAGGCCGATCGCGGGGTGGCGAGCTGGGCCCGGATCAGCATGGCGAGCACCCCGCCCACGGCGAAGAAGAAGGCCGCCGCAAACAGGAACATGCGGCCGACATCGCTGTGGTTCACGGTCGTGAACCAGCCGCGCCAGCCCTGTTCGGAGGACCAGATCCGCGTCAGCGCGCGGTGTCGCTGGAGCGCGTTCATGGGGCCTCCCCACGCAAAAAGGCTTCCCACGCCGCACCATCATGCGCGACAACGGTGAAACGGTGCTCGCGATAGCCGGGTCCGCTGAACTCGGAGCTGATCCCGGCGTATTCTCCAGGACTCCACGCCTCGATACGCAGAACGTTGACGTGACCCGGGATCGCGTCGAGCTTGCCCGCCAGCCGCGGCACCCAGAAGCTATGGATCACGTCGGTGGCGGTGATCTCGACGTCGACCGGCCGCCCGGCGGGGATGTGGAGGACGCCTTGGGTGGCCTGGCCGGGCATGTCGGCATAGGTGAAGTCCCATCGCCACCGGCTCGCCTGGGCCCCAACCCTGACGAGATCGGCGTCTGGCCTGGGCAGGAGGCGCTCACCGATGATCAGTCCATAGGCCAGGAGCGCGGCCAGAACCGACAGCGAGAAGCCCAGGCCAAGGCCGACGATCCAAAACCGCTCCCGGCTCGCATCCGTGCTTGGTGCCGGCAAGCTCGCGGGGCGGCGGAAGGCCAGTGCGAGAAGAAGCATGACAAGCAGGAAAATCGCCACGGCGCCGAAGAGCAGCACCCACCACAGCGTCGCGATGGCGGCGGCGGCGGGACCCGCCGGGTGCACGGTCGAGTAAGTCTCGGCGCAACCGGCCAATAGAGGCAGCGTTGTAACGCTGGCCCCCATGCGGAGGAGACGTGCTTTATGGCGCAGGAAATGGTGCAGAACCAGCGCGACGAACTCACCGATCCGATCGAGCAGCACGCAGGCTTCGATGACACCGAATCGAAGATCGGCCTCTGGGGCCACCCGCTCCATGCGATGACCGTGGCGTTCCCGGTGGCGCTGACATTCTGCAACTTCGGCGCGGACGCGCTCTACTGGTTGTCGGGCGACGTGTTCTGGGCGCGAGCCGCGGTGTGGGCGGCAGGCACAGCGTTCCTGCTCGGCCTCGCTGCGGCTGCGACCGGGACGGCCGAACTCCTGTTGGTGCCAGGCATCCGCATCCGTGCGCCGGCCTGGACCCATGCCGTGATCGCGGTGCTCCTTTTGTCCCTGCTCGGAGCGAACTGGGGCTACCGATTGGGTGGCTACGAGGCGGCGGTGCTGCCCTACGGCATCCTGCTTTCGGGATTCAGCGTGCTCGTGGTCGCGGCAACAGGCTGGCATGGCGGCAAGCTCGTCTTCGACTATCGCCTGGGCACGTCGAAGGGGAGCTGAACGCCCTGCGGCTCCGTCAGCCAGTCGGGCATCGGGATCTCGCCAAGTTCGGGCTTGCCGAGCACGAGAGCCAGGATGACCAGGATCGGGACCGTCAGCAGGAGGGTGGGCACGAGCGGCTCGGGCGGGGTGTGCGAGCCTTCCGTTTCGGCCACGGCCACGAGGGTGTGGCCGACCCAGCCGTGAAACGCGACGAGCAAAGCCACGAAGACGAGCTTGGCGAACATCCAGGGCACGAAGACCTCGCGCAGGAAGATCAGCAGCGTGCCGGAGGCGATGGCGATCACGGCCGCCGGGGTGATGACGAAGGCGTAGCCGTAATGCGTGGCGCGCCGGATGCGCGTGTAGTCCGCCTGCCCGATGGCCGGATCGTGACGGGCGAGCATGAGCGGCAGCGCGAACAGGCCTGCACACCAAAGTCCGAGCGCCACGACATGGAGCGCCTTGACGTGCGGGATGACGCCTTCGAGCCACCAGATCATGCCGTGCTTTCCATCATCCGCCAATGCCGGCGCGCCACCAGCGCACCCCACGCCATGAAGGGCAGGCCAGCCGGCACCCACATGATCAGACCGCCCAATTGCTGATCGCCGAGCGGAGTGAAGCCCCAGGCCAGCGGCGCAATGGCGTGGATTGCGTAAAGCGGCGTCGGAGCAAAGGTGAGGAGCGCCCCAAGAGCCGCCATCTGCATGTAAGCGCCCAGGATGAAGAGCAGCGCATGCCCTGGCACTCGGTTCGGGTCCAGGACCGCCCGCCAGAAGGCCGTGGCGGAGGCAAGCAGAGAAACTTGCATGACCCAGTAGGCGCCGATGTTCGACAGCGCGAGGTCATAGGCCCGCGGCAGGTGCCAGGCCCACAGGACGACCGTCGAGATCAGAAACGGAAGCGCCACGGTTCCAGGCCTGCGCGCCGGCACCGCCATCGCGATGAGCGGCGCAGCGACGGCCACCAGCAGCACATGGTGGACGACGCGGGCGGAGAAGAGCGCTGTCGACAGCGCGCAGAGCGGCGAAACGAATGCGACGACCAAGACCATCAGCGCCACGGCACCCGTCCGGGACCGGCCGAGAGCCAATGCGAGCAGTCCCAGCCCTAGAAGCAGAATGGGGTCCAGGTTCCATCGCAACCAAATCTCTGCCGGGCCGGGCGCGGAGCCGCAGTAGATCCGGTTCCAGGCCTCCGAGTTCACGGCCCGACCCTCTCGCCTTGCGCGCCCGTCCCGTCCTCCGGCCGGATGCGGACCGGCGCCCCCTTGCAGGCGGGCGTCTTGGAAAGCTCGTCGTGGTAGTCGAGCGGCACCAGGGGATTGGCCTCGGGGTAGTAAGCCGCCACGCACTGGTCCGGAAGGTCGTATGGCGTGACCTTGAAGCCGTGAAGGACCCGCTTCACGCCGTCATCGACCGCGCTTTCAAGGGTCACGACCTGCCCTTCGGAGAGCCCTCGCCGCGCCATCTCCTCGGGGTTGATGAGCAGAACGTCGCGCGACCCCTCAAGCCCCCGCAGACGGTCGCTGAACCCGTAGATCGTGGTGTTGAACTGATCGTTGGAGCGCAGCGTGATGAGGGTCATCGATTCGCCGTCGGGCGGCTTGCCAAGAGCGCTGAGCACCTCAGGCGTGGTGAATTCGGCCTTGCCGCTTTCGGTCTCCCACTGCCGCTCGCGCGCGGCGTTCCCCTTGTAGAAGCCGCCCGGCGTGAACAAGCGCTCGTTGAAGTCCTTGAACTTGTCCGGGTAGGTCGCCTCGATCAGGTCGCGGATGAGCGCGAAGTTTCCCGTCCACTCGTCCCACTTCACGTTGGGATTGGGCGGCAGCGTGGCCCTGGCGATCCCCGCCACGATGGCGATCTCCGACTTCAAAGCCGGAGAGGCGGGCTTCCGCTTGCCCAGCGAGCCGTGAATGTGGCTCAAAGTGTCCTCCATCGACACGGCCTGCGGCCCCGTGGCCTGCAGGTCCTCCTCCGCCCGCACGAGGCAGGGCAGGAGCCAGGCCGACCCACCCACCAGCACGTGCGAGCGGTTGAGCTTGGTGGCGATCTGGACGTTGAGCTCGAGCCCGGCCCAGGCCGGGTCGGTCCGGCTCTGGTCAGGGATGGCGCGGGCGAAATTGCCCCCCAGGCTGACGAACCCCCGCAGCGACCCGTCAAGAAGCGCCTCCGCCGCCTCGGTCGTGTTGTGGCCCTTCTCACGGGGCGCCTCGAAACCGAAGAGCTCCTCCAGCCTGTCGACGGGCACGAGCTCGGGCTTCTCGCTGATCCCAACGGTGCGCTGCCCCTGCACATTGGAATGCCCACGCATGGGCGAGACGCCGGCGCCCTCGCGGCCGATATTGCCCCTGAGCAGGAGCAGGTTCACCAGCATGGCGATGTTGAGCCAACCGCGCACGTGCTGGGTGAGGCCCATGCCGTACATCCCGATCACGCGCTGTGACGAGGCATAGATCTCGGCCACCTCCTCGAGGTCGGCGCGCCTCAGGCCCGACATCCGCTCGATCTCGTCCCAGGAGGTGTCGCGCAGCTTGGCCTCGAACGCCTCGAAGCCGTTCGTGTGCGACGCCAGGAAGGACCCGTCGACGACGCCACCCCCGTTCGCCCTTTCAAGCTCCAGGACATGCTTGCAGAGCCCGGCCAGCGCCGCGATGTCCCCACCGGGACGCACCTGGAGGTACTTCTCGGAGAGCGGCGTGGCGCGCGTCACCGTCATCTGCGTGGGCCTTTGGGGGTTCACGAACTCCACAAGGCCCCGCTCGCGCACCGGATTGAAGGTGATGATCCGGCCGCCCCGCTCCACGACCTCCTGCAGTTTGTGCAGGAAGCGCGGGCTGTTGGTCCCGGTGTTCTGGCCGAAGAACAGGATCAGGTCGCAGCGATCGTAGTCAGAGAGCACGCAGGTGCCCACCGAGGAGCCCGTCACCTTCTTCAGCCCGACGCTGGTCGTTTCGTGGCACATGTTGGAGCTATCGGGCAGGTTGTTGTGCCCGTAGAGCCGGGCGAAGAGCTGGAAAAGGTAGGCGGTCTCGAGGCTCGCCTTGCCAGAGGTGTAGAAGACGGTGGCCTTGGGATCGAGCTGGCGCAGCTTGTTCCCGATGCCGGCGAAGGCCTCCTCCCAGGAGCATGGGACGTAGTGGTCCGTCGCGGCGTCATAGCGCATGGGATGCGTGAGACGGCCGGCCTTCTCAAGGTCGTGGTCGGACCAGGTGCGCAGTTCGGCGACGCTGTGCTCGGCGAAGAACTCGGGCGTGCAGCGGTCGGTCGTGAGATCCCAGATCGTCGCCTTCGCGCCGTTTTCGCAGAACTCGAACGGGTGCGGTTGGGGAGGCTTCGTCCAGGCGCAGGAGGTGCACATGTGTCCGCCCGGCTTGTTCTGCCGCATCAGCGTGCGCAGAGCGCCAGGCGTCGGCTTCTGATCGAGCAGGATGCGACTCATCCCCTTGACCGACCCCCAGCCGCCGGACGCTTGTTCGTAATGAGGGGTGTCCCCGCGCTGCCGGGTCGACTCGTCCTGTCCCATCGGCTGCTCCCTTGCTGATCCTGCCTTAGTTGCCGAGGCGGTAGGCCACCACCTGATCGGAGACCTGTGGCTTCAGGATCGAGTTGCCACCCGCGACGAAGGCCACATAATCCACCCCCTCATGGGTGTAGACGGCCGGGTTGGCGACGGAGGGCGCCTCCACGAGATCGGACCACAACTCCTTGCCCGTGGCCGCGTCGAGCGCACGCACACGCGAATCCATGGACGCGCCGATGAAGACGACGCCCCCGGCCGTCACCACTGGTCCGCCGAGCGTCGGCGAGCCCCAATTTCGCAAACCATAGAAACCCCATTGCTGCGACATCCCGAAGGGCACCTCGTAGAGCCGGTTTCCCGTGCGCAGGTCATAGGCCGAAAAGGTGCCGAATGGCGGCGCCCAGCAGGGCAGGCCTGCCCAGTTGCTCCAGTCCGTGAGATGGATGCCGTAGGGCGCGCCCTCCTGCGGGTGGTAGCCCTCCTCGTTGCCACCCTCCAACTCTCCGTTGTCGCTCATGAGCCGCTCGTACTCGCCGCGGGGGATAAGGCGGATGACCTGCACGACGCGGGCGGAGTTGACATAGAGGATGTCGTTCACCGGGTCGACGGCCGCGCCGCCCCAGTTGTTGGCCCCGGCCGTGCCGGGATACATGAGCGTCCCTTGCTCGGAGGGGGGCGTGAAGATGCCCTCGTAGCGGTAGGTCTCGAGGTCGCGGGAGCACTGGCCGAAACTCATCATGTCGGCGAGCGGCCAGACCTCCATCCGGTCGAGGTCGACGGTGGGCGGCGGATGGGACACGAAGGGCTGCGTCGGCCAGGCGACCTCGCCTTCGGCGTCACTTTGCGGAACGGGGCGCTCCTCGACGGGGAAGATGGGTTCCCCCGTCGCGCGGTTCAGGACGAACAGGAAGCCCTGCTTGGTGGTCTGCACCAGCGCGGGGATGGTCTCCCCGTTGATGTCGAGGTCCACGAGGTGCGGCGGCGAGGACGTGTCGTAGTCCCAGATATCGTGATGGACGTGCTGGAAGCTCCATCGAATCTCACCCGTCTCGATATCCACCGCCGTCACCGAGGTGGCCAGGGGCACGTTCGGCAGCCGGCTGCCGCCCCAATAGTTCGCCTCCAGCGATGAGACGGGGGCGTAAACGAGGCCGAGCTCCGGGTCGGCCGACATGGCGGTCCATATGTTCGCCGTGCCGGTGCGCGAGATCATCTCTTCGGGAACGAAGCCCAGTTGCCATTTGAGCTCGCCCGTCCGCGCGTCGATCGCAAGGAGGTTGCCGGGCGGGCTGACCATGTATTCCCAATCCTTGCCCGCCCAACCGAGGAACAGCGTGTCGCCCACCACGGTGGGGGGCTGGAGCACCGAGAAGGGGAACTTGGCGTTGACGTCGTTCCACTGGTTGACGTCGAGCACGCCGCCCTGCGCAAAATTCTCGCAGCGCTCGCCGCTGTCGGCGTCCACGGCATGGAGCTCCGCGTCCATGGTCCCGATATAGACGCGCTTTGCGCAGGGTCCTTCCCCGCCGCCGTCCCAGTAGGCCACGCCGCGGTTCTTGAGCGCGGGCTGGGTCAGCGCCTCAAGGGTGGACTGGGTGTCGTAGCTCCAGCGCTGCTCGCCCGTGGCGGGATCGAGAGCGAGGATGCGGTAGAAGGGCGTGCCGAGATAGAGCGTGCCGTTGGCGTAGATCGGCGTCGCCGACCAGACGGTCTCGGGCAGTTCGCCCGAACCATCGGACACGTCGCCGGTCCGGACGTCCCAGGCACGTTCGAGGCGTCCCACGGTCTCGGGCGTGAAGCTCTGCACATTGGCGAACTTGGTCGCGCCCAGGTCGCCGTGGAAGCCGCTCCAAGTCGGCTGGTCGGCAAGCGCTGGGGCGGCGAGGGCAGCCAGGGCGGCGAACGAGAGGAGAGGCGCACGCATCAGGCAATCCTCCGCGTCCTGCTGAGGGCCAGGACAAGGACAAGGCCGAAAAAGGCCAGGGCCATCGCAGCCGCGAAGGGGACCTGCATCAGGAAGTAGGCGGCGGTCGCGGTGAGCAGGGCGCCAAGGGCGAGGAGAAGGTTCAGAAGCCCCAAGCCCCAGCCCCGCAGGATGGGCATCAGGGCAAGGAGCGCGCCAAGGGTCACCGCGACAGCGCCGATCAGCGCGAGGAGCGCGCCGGGCGTCCCGTCCACGCCGGTGTTTGCGTTCGGCGCAAAATAGGCGATGGCGCCCAGCACCACTCCGACCACGGCAGGTAAAACGACGAGCGCATAGAGCATTCGCATCGCCTTCTCCTTCTTCACTCTCCTGGGGGAGCCGGCAGTTTTTGCAATCTATGTCAGAAGATCAGCATCAACAGGCCGATCACGAGCACAAGCCAGCCAGGAAGATGAAGCCTGCCGTCCCGCCGAGATGTTTCAGCATGTCGTGTCTCCAGCGTTGCCGAGCGCCCGGCCTGCGGGACCGGGCGCCCGAGAGAGGGAAGTGCGTGATTGCACCGTCAGGCGCGATCCACGACTCCCTTGATGGCGTCCTTGGCCTTTCCGACCGCTGCCAGCACTGATCCAATTGGCAGAGTAGAAGATATGATCGTGGTCAGCGCTAATCTCATTGAGTGCTGTCCCCTCCAAGAGGGCGCGGCGAGTCAACGAGACGACTAAGTCATTGTTCCTCTAAAATAAAAAAATCCAGAGACCCTGATACTCACAACAACAGAGACATACCCGTTCTTAAGCGATAAGCATCGAGAGATAGTCTTAGGTGAGGCAGAAGAATGGTGCCGCCACATCGTCGACGAACATGGAGTCAAACGGCTCCGGGCCATCGAGAGGCCCGAGGTCCATAGCTTGCCAACGCTCCACTGCGACCAAACGAAGTGGAAGGGCGCCAGACCCGAGTGCCCTCGAAAAGGATCCCCGCAACAATGCTCAGGGCAGGGCAGTGCTTCATTTTTGCCGTCATGCCCCATCTACCGACCTCAGCGGCGGTCTATTTCGAAAAAAGGAGTACATGGGACCGCGGGTCGCACCGAGGCGCGGAGGCAGGGCCACTAGGGCTTGTCCCCCGTCAGCACCAATGAGACAGGTCTGAGGGGTTGAGGAAGGGAGGATTTCTGGCTCATTGTAGCTTTTCAAGGAGCGCAGATGAGACAGAAAGCCGGGCCGCAAAAGGCCCTTGCAGAACAGGTGGTCAAGG
>DASYHP010000002.1:0-4229 GCA_035998495.1 Mesorhizobium sp. | reverse complement strand
CATTCCACAGTCGCCGTAGCGCTTGCGGGCCACGATCTTGGCGTTGGCGGAGGGCCGCTCGCGCATGTTGAGCCGGTCATCTGTGCGCACGTTCACTACGCAGTGCTCTTCGCCTTGCACCACAGGATCGGCCGCAGCCGCTCCCGTCAGCCAGAGCACCCCCAGCGCAGCAAGCGCGCCACGCAGAGCCGCAGTGATCATCGTCCTCTCCATGCGAAGCACGCTACCACACCTGAACGCAGCCCATCTAGGCGGGCTTCCAGCGAGACGGCTGGCCTTCCCGTGACAAGCCGCATTTAGCGTCCCGGCTTGCGCGCAGGCCTCGCTCCAAACGGCCACAGGCAAAAAGGACACGAGCCGGTCACAGCCAACATCTTCCGGGTCAAGACACGCGCAGACCTGCGGGAAGCACGAACAGCGCTGACCACATGCAACGCGCAATCAGGACGAGTCACGACACCTTCAGAGGCCAGCCATCCGGAACCATTGTTTCAGGCCGACATTATTCGTGAGTGTGGGGGTCGGCTAATGCGACAGATGGGTATCAGGCGGACGCTGATGGCGGCGAACGACAATCGCGCTGACCGGCGTGCTCTGATAGTGGTGCTGCCGGAGGAAAGCCCAGCCGAGGCCCGTCCATTCTGTGTTCCGGTCGACTCAGTCGTCGTGGAACGCCGGTTGCGCGAGACTTACTAGTCAGAGCAACGCCGCGCTCATGCACCCGGTGGGTGCCGGCTCGGCGATATCTCGCTGCCATTGTACCCATCTGCCGCGGAACCCCTGCCTCCGCAATGTCCCCTCTATTCACGAGCGGGAAAGGCGGCAAACTCGCCCAAGTCAGCGTCAGGACCGCGGTGCTGGCATCAGCTGCTGTCGTGAGGTTCTACATCCTCGTCGTGTGGCGCCAGCTCTGTCGGCTGCCCTATCTCGCTTGTACAACGGAAAGTTCTGCCGGGCTGAGCTCAGGAGCTTGCCGCAGGCGCCATCAAGGCCAATGCACAAGCGGCCGAGAGCCTGTTCAGGAGACCTAGGCCTGGCCTCAAGAGCCTAACGGCAGGATGTTCCGGACGCCTGGGTTGACGGTTCGCCTGCAAGCTGCTGGCACGAGATCCTCAGGTCCTGGTTCTGATTATCTGCCACATTCTGGCGTTGAGTTGCCGCGGCGCCCTGGTCCGCATTGCTGACATTCGTGTCGACTTGTGATGTCAACTCCGTGAAGTCGACCTGAACGAGCGGCTCAGGCAGGTAGTCATAATACTGAGGGCTCTCGATCTTCTCGACAGGAGCGCGAGCGCGAGCACGATGCTTAGCGGGCCGCTGCTTCTTGGGAGCAGCCTGTTTCCCCTTCCCTTTCGGCTTCGCCGCTTGCTGGCTTGACCCGCTCGCCTTGGGCTTCCCGGATGCAGCGTGTTTCCCCTTCCTTTGGGGTTTCGCCTTTTGCTGACTTGGCCGGCTCACCTTGGCCTTCGGCGACGGGAGTGGATCCATAATGACCCGCTTCCCAGGCGGCATCACTCTCGCTGAATTGGTGCCGCTGTCCAAGTTCGCATCGAGCCTGCCCGCCATTGTCTCGGCTGCCACAGCCAAGGTGAGCACCAGGGCGCAGAGAACCGTCAGGAGTTGTTCCCACGCTTTCACGCCGATCTCCGTGGCATGGCTGCCAATGCCTAGGAGGCAATCAGCCCCACCACCGCGACGACGGCCCAAAGGCCGAACACCGGAGCGAGAAGCCAGCGAGCTTGCTTGGTGCTGTTTTCCATTGCCGTTGCCCTGAAAGGAAGCCGGCCGGGCAACGGGGCACACGTAGCTCTGTTCCTCTACTCGGGCTCACAATTGGCCGACAAGCGGTAAGGTAGCGTGATGGCGAGGGGTGCCTGCTTGCAGGAAACGATCACTGCCCCTGGATGAGGCGCCCCGGCACGTGTCAAAGCCCAGGCTCTGCCAAGACCGATGTTCCGCTATCGCACCGTCACCATCACGGCAGGAGATGAGGGGCTGCTCTAAACTGGAATGTGGCAAGCTACATGGTTGCTCGGCCAAACCGCCGAGCTTCTGGTGAAATTTGATCTTCAAACCTGCCCCAACTGAGGAGCGGTTGACAGAGCCTCTTCGATAATATTCTTCCGCCCCATCCCGCCTGAGGCGCCATACAGCTCACGAACAACTGATCTGTGATTTGCCCCTGCTCCGAGCACGGGCAAACGCGACGCAGCGGGACCCCTACGCTGATCCAATGTGAGAGAACAATGACCGAAGAAGCAG
Source organism: Mesorhizobium sp. (assembly GCA_035998495.1). Lineage (GTDB taxonomy): Bacteria > Pseudomonadota > Alphaproteobacteria > Rhizobiales > Rhizobiaceae > Mesorhizobium_B. The sequence goes on along the minus strand of DASYHP010000002.1, from coordinate 1,967 downwards.
GCGCCCCGATCGGCGCAACAGACATCGAGCTGACAGCCGACATCGTCAGCACCTATGTGGCCCACAACACCTTGGCCGCCGCCGAACTTCCCAAGCTGATCGCTGACGTGAAGGCGGCGCTGTCCAGCTTGTCGAGCCCGCAGCCAGAGGCCCCTCCCGCCCCCACGCCGGCCGTGAATCCCAAGAAGTCGGTGTTTCCGGACTACATCGTCAGCCTGGAAGACGGGAAGCGCTACAAGTCCTTGAAGCGGCACCTGATGTCAAAGTACGGCATGACGCCCCAGGACTACCGCGCGAAGTGGAGCCTGCCCGCGGATTACCCGATGGTCGCGCCTTCCTACTCTGCAACGCGTTCAGAGCTGGCGAAGAACCTTGGGCTTGGCCGTAAGCGCGAGGCAGCAGCGCCTGCCCCAGCAAAGCGGGGCCGAGCCAAGAAGGCTGCCTGACTGCAACCCGGGCGGCGTCAGCTTCTGGCGTCGCCTCCCTTTTCTCCAGGCCGCTGATACTTGATCGACGAAGCCTTTTGCAGAGCTGCAAGCGTATCCTCGACGCTCATCAGAACGGTTGTCTGAACCGAACTCAGCGCGCCGCCAGCACCGATCGCGAGCGCCGTGGCAGCCATGGACACGTTGTCCGGCGCTTCCCACAGATTATAGCCGTCGTGATCACCGAACGCATACCAGAAGCCGTGCAGCTTGCCGCCCACCGACTCGATGTATTGCTTGGCTGCCTCGCGGCGGTCCTCCGGGTTCTTGATGAGTTTAGCCCAGGTTTCTGGCGTGTAGCTGAAGCGTGTGAGGTATAGTGGCATGGCCCTGCTCTCCTTCGCTGCCTGCCCTGATAAACATACAGCATCTGCCCAGGCGGCGCGATGGGATACTCAACCATGTAAAGCTCCTGCCGACGCGGCCGGTCATTTTGCGGGGCAACTTGCCTCCCCTGCCCCCGTGAGCAAACAGCAAACGGTGGTTTGCAGTTCGAACAGCTGAGTAGCGGGAGAGCGCAGTGCAACATGACGGGGCTGAGAGGACATGCGCGGATGCTGAGACGGGAGCGGCTGCGCTGGTGCATGCCCTCGCCTCAGCCGTCGCTTACCTTCGTGTCTCAACCCAGCGGCAAGGCAGGTCAGGACTGGGGCTTGAAGCGCAACGTGCGGCCATTAACCGCTTTGCCGACGCCGAAGGCCTGACACTCACATCCGAGTTCGTGGAGGTGGAGAGCGGCAAGGGCTCTGATGCACTCGACAGGCGCCCCCGCCTGGCAGAGGCACTTGCTGCTGCCCGGAAGCAGCGCTGTCCTGTCATCGTTGCCAAGCTCGATCGGCTCTCGCGTGACGTGGCCTTCATCGCAGGCCTGATGGCCGCACGCGTGCCCTTCATCGTGGCCGAGCTTGGGGCAGATGCTGATCCCTTCATGCTGCACCTTTATGCAGCACTGGCCGAGAAGGAACGGCGGCTCATCTCCGAGCGCACCAGGGCAGCGCTGACGGCGAGAAAGGCTGAAGGCAAGCGCCTCGGCAACCCGACCAGCCCAGCGGAAGCCGCGGCCAAGGGCAGGCAGGTTTCGCAGCAGGAAGCGGGAAGCTTTGCTCGTTCTGTGCTGCCCGCTATCTCCTCCATCCAGGGCACGGGCACGGCAAGCCTGCGCGGCATCGCGTCTGCGCTCAACGCCCGCGGCATCCGCACGGCATGCGGCGGAAGGTGGCAGGTCAGCAATGTGAGGAACGTGCTGTGGCGAGCCAATGGTGGAACGCCCGAGCAAAACGGGCGGGAGGGGCTTTTCTATGCGGGAGAAACCCAGCCGAGCGCTCGACCTAGTAGGGCCTTGTTCTGGCCTTCTCCCTGAAAAGTGGTCCTCCCTGAAGTATGCCCGAGGGGCATTTGGAGGACGTGAGAATGAGCCAGAGGAAGCACAAGCCTGAGGAGATCGTTGCCAAGCTGCGGCAGGTTGACGTGTTGGTGTCGCAG
>DASYHP010000073.1:0-16318 GCA_035998495.1 Mesorhizobium sp. | reverse complement strand
GTACATGCGGCTCAATGGCCGCCCAGGCCTCATCCGACAGCCAAAACAGCGCGCTCATCTGAACCTCCATGCCGCACAAAATCGGCATGGAATCTGATTTGCTGATCCGCCTCAAGGGCCTGATCGGGTTTCGACCCTAGGATCCGTCAGCCCCCACAGTGTTCAAGAAGCTTAGGCCGGCGCACCTGACGCTGGCTCGCCGAGGAAGAATAGAAGCTGCCCCGAAGAGCTCACCCTGCGGTGTTGCCGTTGGCGGGCTCCGTCACTGCCTAAGTCGGAACCGCAACGGGCCAGACGGGGACCCGTGGGCAGAGATACTCGGCTCCAGTCAGCAGCGCCTCGCTGCCGCATTTCGGGCAGACGATCCGACCCAGCGGCCTGCACTCACCGCCAGTGCGTCGAATGTCGCTTCCACCGATCAGCCGATCCACCAAGGTGCGTTCCCCGACACTCGAATGGACTACTCGCCTTCACCGCCCCGGTATAGGTGTTAACAGGGCCCGGCGAAGAGCCCAAGCCGTGGGGTACAATGCGTAAACGAGCCTGGAGGAAGGCCCTGCGGCCTGTCTGATGCGATTGAGGCATAAAGGATAGCGGCGCGGGTTCGCACCGTGTTGCCCTCGCGCGGCCAGTCTTGCTTCTCTCGACGTCGACTGAAAAGCCCTTGGCGCCTCAGTCGTCGGATAGCAGGCTCGCCATGTTTGCTCCTTACAGGTCGATCACAGCCGCTCGGAATCTGCAGGTGTCGGCTCAGTCGAGCTGGAGCCGCGGCACCCATTTGCGTGCCCTGGGGCGTGATGGCTATAGTCCGTGCAGGCGAGGTGAACATGTACACTCTCTATGGTCGTTCGGGCTCCGGGAATGCTGCAATCGAGGCGCTACTTGAGGAGATGGAGGTGCCCTACCGGCTGGAGATGGTCGAGAAGCGCGCGGACGGACGCCTGGCAGACGAACTTCAGACGCTGAACCCCTTAGGGCAGGTGCCTGTGCTGGTTCTGCCTTCGGGCGCAGCGATGACCGAGTCCTGCGCCATCATGATCTACCTGGCCGATCTGCATTCCCCTGGTCAGCTGGCGCCGCTGCCGGCCTCGGAGCACCGTCCAGCCTTCCTTCGCTGGATGGTTTTTCTGGCCGCCAATCCGTACATGACGGACCTGCGCCTCTACTATTCGTCGCGCTACACCACAGACCCGAATGGAACAGAGGGCGTGCGGAAGGCTGCCAGCAGGGACATGGCCCGCGAGTTTGTGATCCTGGCCGAAGGGATCGGATCAGGACCCTGGCTGCTCGGCGAGACCTTCTCGGCCGTCGACGTTTATGCGGCTATGATCGCGACCTGGGCCGAGGACGTGCCTGACATGTTTCAGCGACATCCAGAGATCGCCCACCACTTCGCGCGTGTGAGGAGCCGGCCCAAGGTCAGCCCGGTGTGGGAACGGCATGGTTGGACATTCTGACCGACAGCTCACGTCCGGGACGCAGAGTGCTCACCTGACTCGACGCATGATGAGGTAGTCGAGTGCGATCCTGCCCCCGCCCCAAACCGTCAGCGCCAGTGCCATCGCGGTCCAAGGTAGGTGGAAGTTGGCCCAGCCTTCGGAGATCGTGAGCTGGGGTCATGTTCAGAAGCGCGAAAGCAGCGAAACGCGTGCCAAGTCCGAGCACCAACAGGATGAGCGGTTCGACGTCGGCTGCGTGGTAGGCTCGCAGCCAAATGGCTTCGCGCCTTGCGACATCAGCCAGATAGGGCAGGCAGGCTGCCCGCCCCCGGAGCAATCTTCGACTATTGGGGTTACACGCTCTCCAAGCAGATTTAGCCGACTGACAGCATTCAGGAAGCTGCAGCGCGGCTGCTTCGTGACACTTCCTGCAGGTAAGCAACGGATGTCGAACGTTTCGGCAGCGGTGGCCACACCTGGTTGCGACCTGCATGCTTGGCTGCGTAGAGGGCGCTATCCGCACTCATGATGACCTCCTCGCGGGAGATCGCGCCGGCAGGAATGGAAGCGGCAACGCCGATGCTCAACGTGACCACGCCGGGGAGGCCTGCAGTCTCGTGCGGAATGCCAAGAGCCTGCACCGCGGCTCGGATGCGGTCGCCTGTGCGAACCCCGTCCATCAGCTCGGCACCGCTCAGCACAACCACGAACTCCTCGCCGCCGAAACGGAATGCCGCACACTGCGTGCCGTCGAGTATGCTCGTGATCGCCTCCGCAATGCGCTTCAGGCACAGATCGCCCGCAGGGTGGCCGTAGCGGTCATTGTACTTTTTGAAGTGATCAACATCGATCACCAGAACGCATGCCGGCTTCGCGTGCTCGGGCCTTGTGGCCCAAAGCTCGGCCAAGTGCCGGTCGAGCTGGCGCCGGTTGCCGAGCCCGGTGAGGGGATCGACACGGGCAAGCGCATCGAGCTCCGCATGACGGAATTCATCCCGCAAATGGAACAGATGCGCGATGCGCAGCTGGTTTTCCATACGCAGGTTGGCGAAGAGCGTGAGCAGGACCCCGCCCGCCATGAGCATAGCTGCAGCAAAGCCTGCCTCCTTTGGCAACGCTTCCATCGCGAAGACGGACGGTATGTAGATGGCGAGGCAAAGCGCAGATGCCGCTACAGCGTAAGCGAAGCTCAGTCGCTGAACGACGTTAGCGAAGACGAGAACAAGCACCGCGCCGAAGTGGTGGTAGACCGCCAAGGGACTGTCGCTTTGTGCCGAGAGCGAAAGAATGACGGCAAAAGCTATGACGCTTGCGAGCGCCTGACTGCCTTCACGGAAGAAGGGCGAGTTGAAGTGAAGGAGCCCCCAGAGAAGGGCAGCGGCCACCGGCGTGAAGACCAAGAGCCTGAGAACGGCTGCCTGCACCGCCATGTCGGGCACGAGCGCAAGGTCGTAGAGAAGAAAGACGTCGAACATGACAAGCGCGATCACACCATAGATGAGATGATGGCGCCGCCTTTGCTCCGCGTGGTCGGCTTCGAAGCGCTCCTTGATCCATGGGGCAGACCGGACCCACACCTTGTGCGAGGCGAGGAGACTGTCCACCTCCTCCCGCTTCTCAAAGTCAGGCGCGCGACGCGCCTGCGCAATTGGCGTGTTCATGCATCCACAATAGGCTCACCAACTTAAGGAAGGGTTGGACGGCGAGCAAACTGCACGCCCATCAGTCAAAGGCTGATCAGGCTCACCCATTCGCGCCCGCCCACTTTTCTGATCTCAGCCCGCTCTTGCACGGCGAACCGCCCTGTTGACGGGGAGTGTCCCTGGTCGCGCCAGAGCCGTTTGTTTCGCCCCGCTTAACCGCCTGTTCACCATCGCCGGCCAGTGTGCCTGCGGCTGGCGAGTGTTCAGCTCAGCCACAAGAGAAGAGCCCGGCGCTTCCCCCGCGTTCGGGCTCTTTCCTTTCGTGGTTCTGCTCTCCGGCGCCCCTGCCAATCACGCCCGCCGCCTCTCGCCTCCCTCGCGATAGCGGTAGTGGGTTGCTGTTGTCGAGCAGTCGTTCTCCCGCGTTTGCAGAGAAAGCCAAGATGGCTAAAACTTGACATGATTGCTTAGCCGCCTCGTCAGCTGCTCTGATCTACAGTCGAGCATCGGGGGAAAGCTATTCGCCAGTGAGCGGAGAAAGCAATCATGAGAGTTGATGGCAGTTCGCTGCAGCTGTTGTCGCAAAACCTCGGCGCACGCGCAGGAGGTGGGCCCAAGGCAGATCAGGGCATAGCCGCCCTTGCCGGCCGTTATGGTGCGGCGCGCGCAGGCTTGAACACAAGTGACGCCAAGCTCCAGCCCAAGTTCAGCTATGAAACGCGCTTTCGCGAAGAGGCCCGCTATGAGACGCGGGCTGTCACCGAGAACCGCGACGTGCTGCGCGAAGAGGCGGTTGAGGAGGTGCGTGATGTTTACGCCACCCGCGACGTGGTCGAGGAGCGCACCCGCTTTGTGTCGCGCGACATCACCGAAACGCGCGACGTGTTCGAAACACGCGACGTGATCGCAGCACGCGTGGAAGGAACGAAGTCTCTGTCGGAGACGACCAGCACCCTTACGGCGGGCATCTCCAAAGGCTCAGGCTTCTCGATCCAGACTGCTGATGGCGGCCAAGTGGAAGTGAAGTTCGACAGTGCCACCTCGCTGACGGTCAAAGTGGGCAAGGAAACCACCAAGATCAACTTCGGTGCGCTGGATGGCTCGTTCAAGCAGGCGCTGGTGGATGGGCTCAACGCATCAGGTGCTGTGTCGGCATCCTGGTCGGCCGAAGGCAAACTTGTACTCTCGGACGCCTCCGCCATGACCATCAAGTCTGTGGGCGGCAGCAGCGCTCTCAACGCGCTGGGCATCACAGCCGGCACCACCAACCCGAGCGTGGTTGGCACCGAGCAGGTCAAGGTCGGAACACAGCAGGTCAAGGTCGGCACCGAGCAGGTGGCCGACGGCACCGAACAGGTGGTGGTTGGCACCGAGAGCTACGTGACCGGCACCGAGCGGGTGATCGTAGGCACGCGTCAGGTGAAGATCGGAACCGAGCAGGTGGTGACCGGCACCGAGCGGGTGAAGGTTGGTACGGAGCGTGTGGCGGACGGCATTGAACGCAAGCTTGTGGGGCTTGAGCGTATGGCAGCCATGCCGTCGCTGTGGGGAAGCGACAACGCGCCCAAGAAGCTGCTCACGAGCGTGGTCGACGTGATCGCCGACACCGTGAAGTTCGGCCAAAGCCGCTTCTCGAACGCGGAAGCGCGTTCGGCCTATGACTTCGGTTCCAGTCTGGAGAAGGACGAGGAAGAGCCGCAGTTCTTCCCTGCCCGGCGAGGCGAGATGGAGAGCTTCAGGAACGAGGGCGAAGAGAAGAGTTGGTCGCGACCAGCTCCCGAGCTGTCCGGGGTGTGAGGGCGTCGCGCAGAAAGGCGGTGAGCGGTCGAGGCCATCGTGCTCCCAAGAGCTTGCGCAAGCCTGCTGGACCCCGACCGCTCTTTGGCACAACGCTTGAATGGGCCAGCTCTGTGGAAGCGCGCCCTTCGAAAGCCTTCCGACCTCTTCCGTTGGGCGGCCCCACATATGAGAGGCCGCCCTTCCTGCACTTACCGGAACAGCGACAGGATAGCTTGAGAGCCGCCATTGGCGATCGATAGCGCCTGGATCGCCAACTGCTGCTGAACCTGAAGCGCCTGGAGCCTTGTCGACTCCTTGTTCATGTCAGCATCCACCAGCTGGCCCACGCCGCGGTCGATCGAGTCCATCAGGCTTTGCGTGAAGGTCTTCTGCAGCTCCGTGCGCTGCTTGGCCACGCCAAGCGTGGTGGCAGCCGTTGTCATCTCCTTCAGGGCCGCTTCAGTTGCAGTGATCATCTTGGCGATCTGCGCGTCGGCTGCGTAAAGCGTGCCGTCGGTCAGCTGCATGCTTGAAACGGCAAATGTGTCGCCAGCGGCATCCGTGCCAAGCGTCACTGTTGCGGATGCGGTGCGTGCGCCCGTCGTGCCAAGGCGGGTTGCATCTAAGATGCCTTCCTGCGCGGCCGTGGCTGTCGCATAGGCCTCGTAAAGCTTGACGTCCTGCACCTTGATGTCGACGGTGGTGACCGACGCCACGCCGGCGGCCGTGCGGTTGAAGGCGGAAACGATCTTGACGTCGTTGGCCACGCCAGCTGTTGCCGTGCCGCTGGTGGTGTCAACCGACAGCATGTTGGTGCCGGAGAAGGTGGCGGCGTCCGCATAGGACTTGAGCTGGTCCTGCAGCGCCTTGATCTCGGTCTGGAACTTGGCCTTGTCGGCAGTGGTCGAGCCATTGGCCGCCACAAGCTTCTGCTTGATCTGGTTGACTGTGTCGATGGCCTTGTTCATGCCGGTGTAGGCGGTGTCGATCTTGGCCGCACCCAGGCCCAAGCTGTCCTGCACGGTGGACAGCGCCAAGTTGTCCGAGCGCATCGTGGTCGCGAGTGACCAATAGGCCGCGTTATCAGACGCCTCGCCGACGCGCAGGCCGGTGGAAATGCGGGTCTGGGTGACCTCAAGCGACTTGTTGACGGCATTCAAACTGCGCAGCGCGGTCAGCGCCTGGGCATTGGTGTTGATGCTGGCCATGAGAAACTCTCGCAGACGCTACAAACAAGCATGCCGGCTCTCCGGCATGGCGGCGCGGCATCATGCCTATAACGCAGGGTCATTCCGCCATGCCGGCAAAGATGAAGGAAAGCTGATGAAGAAGCGCATAAGTTTTAGGATTAACCGGCACTTAAGAGGAAGAATTTGGCTGCTGAGCAGATAAGCAGGGAAACGCCCGCTGCTTGCTCAATCAAGCCCGCCACATACGTGTGACTGCAGGACGCGGCCCTGGCCGTGAAGGCGACGGAACGTTTGGTGTCGCGGGGCGTAGCACGGGGGCAATCGGAGTGACTGCCTGTGACCCAGAAGACCACGCGCGTTCTGTCGCGCAACTCAGCACCTGAGCAGGAGCGCACACCGGAAGACGGTGTGGCACCTCGCGTGTCAGACACGCTTGTGAACGTCACCGGAGCGCCCGATGCCGACTACCACCCGGAGGCGATGGCGAATGCGGTGGTGGACAACGAAGCCGGATCTGTGCCCGACAGCGAGATCGGCGGCATCGTGCCCTTGAAGCGAAGAAGTGAGTGACTGGAATAGGTTCCACTGGGTGCTGATGGCCGGCCGAAAATCAGCCAGTCAGCACATCGCAGTCCGAGTTGCGCCCGCCGCTTCTCGCCCCTTTGCGATAGCCGTAGTGACCAGCGAGCACGCCCAGCGCTGCGACGAGGATGCCCTGCGCGCTTTCCTGCCTCAGCGGCTTGCCGTTCCAGCCCTGGCGAAGTGCCCACTCGCGAACCGAGAGCTGCAGGCCCACAACATGCCAGACACAGGAACCTGCAGGGGAGCCGTGGCCGCCGAGCGCAGCAATCGCATGGGCAACACGCTGGCGGGCACCGACCTGAGCGTCGGTGAGGTCCGCGCGTTTGTTGCCCGGGCTCGTGCGCAGGGCCGTGGTGATTTCGAGCCGGGACATGTTGTCGAGGGCAGCGATCGTAAACGCCGCGCGCGAGAGCGCGAAGTGCGCTGTTCTGATCGTCATGCCTGAAAAGGGCGCCACGGTGGACGAGACCATCGTGACTAGTGGCAGCAGAATCGTACCATGCGCGGTCCCATGGCCGGGGCGCCAAGAGGTGCCTCTGGTGGCTCAATCCTGCTCAGGCCGGCCAAGCCGCTCGGCCATGACCTCTTCCCAGCTCCGGCCCGTTGTCTCCATCTTGGCCGTCTCGCCGGTGAACCGCTGCCAGCGCTCGACGGCCACATCGACCCATGTCGGGCTGAGCTCAAGGGCCAGGCAGCTCCTGCCCGTCATCTCTGCTGCGATGACCGTGGTGCCTGATCCGCTGAAGGGCTCGTAGACGGCCTGCCCAGGTGAGGAGTTGTTCTCAATGGGCTTGCGCATGCACTCGACGGGCTTCTGCGTGCTGTGGCCCGTGTCGTTCTTGATGGGCTTGGGGATCTGCCACACGGTTGTCTGCTTGCGGTCGCCGGCCCAGTGTCCCTTGCGCTTCTCACGCACCGCATACCAGCAGGGCTCGTGTGACCAGTGGTAGTCGCCACGCGAAAGCACCAGCTGGCCCTTGTCCCAGATGATCTGCGAACGAAGCGCAAAGCCTGAGGCAGCCAAGCTGTCGGCCACCTCCGCCGCATGCAGGCCGGCATGCCAAACATACGCCACGTCACCAGGAAACAAGGCCCATGCCTCGCGCCAGTCAGAGCGGTCATCGTTCAGCACCTTGCCAGTTGCTGTGCCACGTTTGCCGGTCGGTGACGAGCGTGCGTCCGCCACCCCTGCTTGGGCCCGCCATTCTGGATTGTACTCCACGCCATACGGCGGGTCGGTGACCATGAGGTGCGGCTTGACCCCTGCCAGGAGGCGCTCGACATCAGCAGGGTTCGTGCTGTCGCCGCAGATCAGCCGGTGCTTGCCAAGCACCCACAGATCGCCTGACCTGGTGACGGGCTCGGCAGGGCAGGGCGGCACATCGTCAGGGTCGGTCAGGCCTGGGCTGCCCAGGCTTGTGAGGGCGAGCACCTCGTCTGAGGAGAAGCCGGTCAGGTCAAGGTCGAAGCCCATGCTGCCGAGCTCGGCAAGCTGAAGGCCCAGCAGCTCCTCGTCCCAGCCCGCGTTCAGCGCAAGCTTGTTGTCGGCCAGGATGTAGGCGCGCTTCTGCTCGGGGCTGAGATGGCTGAGCACGATGACGGGTACGGGATCGATGCCCAGCTTGCGTGCAGCCAGCACCCGTCCATGGCCTGCGATGATGCCGCTTGTGCCATCCACCAGCACCGGGGTAGTCCAGCCATACTCCCGGATGCTGGCCGCGATCTGGGCCACCTGCGCGTCAGAATGCGTGCGGGCGTTCCTGGCGTACGGGATCAGCTCGGCGAGGTAACGGTAGCTGACCTGCAGGCAACCCCCATCTGGTGTGTTCCGGCCTTCGACCTTGGCGCTGGTGGCCCTCATGACTGCCCTCAGTTCGTTCTGTGGCCCAGAAGCTCTTCCCATTCGAGATCCTCTGGTGCGCTGTGGGCTGCGTGCATGGCAGCTTCCTTCTTGCCCAGCTCACGCTCGCGAGGGTGAGGCGGCAGCGCGGCTTCCACCCAGCCGAAGCGACTCTTCAGGCTGAAGATTGTGGCGATGAGCGCCTGGCGGTCGTGCCCTTGTGCGATCCTGAGAAGGTTCTGGGCGAGCTGCGCTTCAAGCTTTGCCCCGCCCACCTCGAGCTCAGGGCCGAAGTGCTTCCTGAGCGTCTTGGGATCACAGCCCAAGACGAGCGCAATGCGCTCTTGCGGAATGGCCCAGCCGCTCATGGCTTCAACGACGCGGCGGTCCTTCTCGGATGGCTCGTAAGGTGGGCGGCCGCGTGTGGTCATGAAGAGGCACTCGTCTTGGCTGGTGGGCCACCCAGCTTGCCGGAGTTCTCGGCGTGGGCCAGGCAGCTATTTTTTTATAGGGCGGGAAAAAACCCCTGACTGAGCCCACATGCGGTTCCAGAACCCCAGAGCTGGGGACTTCCGACCGCCCCCCGGGTCTGCTGGGGCGGACTCGCCGGGAAGGTCGCCATCCGTTGCCGGTCGGCCCGTGGCCTGCGCCTGATCCATACCCAGCAGCCTAGCAGATGGACTAAGTGCTTGTAAGGATGACAGTTTTGCGCTCGGACACGTTTGTTTACGCAGCGCGGCTTGCTGCGTGCAGTGTCAGGCGGGCGGCGCGCAGGCGCCGCCGGTCCGACGTGAAGCTCGAACTCCGGGCAGGAGCAACTGGCCCCAAGGCTCATGCCGCACATGCCACAGAAGCCGCGGGCGTTTTGCCATATCTGCTACACGCGCGCGTGTGTGAGAGACAGTTCAAGGTGCGTGCGGCATTCGCGGTATGTGCGGCAAGATCAAGCATTCGCCTGAATCTACAACTCGATGTCTGCACCACGTGGCCACTGGTTCGAAGTGTCTGCCGGCTTCACCCTGATGCCCAGAAAGCCCCGCTTCTTGCGGTGTCCGGGTGTTTCGGCCACGGGCTCGAACCCATGGCGCTGAAGGATCTGGCTCAGCCGCTTGGTGGTACCCGGCGGCTCGCCATTGGCTTGGGCGTAGGCCGTCCAGCTGGCAAACAGCGCGGCTATGGTGTCGCAAAGCGAGCGACGGCCCACCTCGCAGCACTCCTCTACCCATTGGCGCACGCTGTCCTGCTCTGAGAAGTACTCGTTTGTGGCGTCACTCACCACCGCCGGCCTGACTAGCCCATTGCGCTGCCAGTCGAGGACGCCTTGCACAGCCCACGCCAGGATGGCAGGCCATTCGGCCCGGAGCTTCTCCTCGAGCTGCCGGTCAGGCGTTTGGGGCTTGTGAACGAAAGGCACGATGTTGAAGCGCCGCCGTGCGGCTTCGTCCACGTTGCGCAGCACGGGCTTGTGGTTGCCCGCGATGATCAGCTTGAACTGGGGGCGGTACTCGAAGAAGTCCTTGTGCATGAAGCGGGCGCGGATCGGGTCGCCACCCGTCATCTGCTTGATGCGGCTTTCCGCCCAGGCACGGCCTTCCTCCGTTTCCGACGCGGTCACGAGCCGCGCGCCCTGAAGCATGGCTAGGCCAGTCGGATGCTTGTCGAGAGCCGAGGCCGTGAAGGTGTTCATGGCGGCTGCGGTGGCATAGTCGCCCATCAGGCCCGCGAGCACGTTCAAGAACACGCTCTTGCCGTTGCCGCCGGGGCCGTAAACGAAGAACAAGGCGTGCTCGCGAACGTCACCCGCCAGGCAGTAGCCGGCCACCTGTTGGAGGAATCGCTGCAGGCCGGCATCACCCATCGTCGCCTCGTCCAGGAAGCGTAGCCACAATGGACAGCTGGCGTCCCCATCGGGCGCCACCGCGGTCAGCTTCGTGATGAAGTCCGTCCGACACGCAGGCCTCAGTAGTCCGGTCCTCAGGTCGATCGTTCCAGCCGGGGTGCCCAGGAGAAAGGGATCGCTGTTCCAGATCTCGGAGGTGACGGCGAAGGCGCGGTCGGCTTGAGCAAACCGCTCGACGGCTGCAGCCGTGCTTGCCTTGGCGAGCGCTGCCTCGCCTGCGGCGTTGGTCTTCCGGCACACTGTTCGAGCCCAGTCAAAGGCGAGCCTCGTGTCCTCCTTCTGCCAGCGTGCCCCCGTCCAGACATGCCACTTTCCAGCGTGGTGGCAGAAGCGCAGGTCGTCGCCGTGCGCTTTGGCAAATGCGAGTGCAACGGCATCCTCCGTGCTCTTGGCGCGGCTCATGATGCACCCCCGGAGTAGTCCTTGCGTGCACGGAGCGCCCGGATGTGCTCGACGAGCCCCATGCCGCTCGACACGAGCGGCTCAGGCGCGCTTTGGGCAACACGCGGCTGTGGCGGCTCGAAGGGCGGCAGCATGAGGTCGACGTCGTCGGCCGCCTGCTCCATGGCGGCGAGCTTCTCCTGGAGCGCCTCGAGGCTTGCCTCGGCTTGCGCTTGCAGCTCAGCCAGATGCTCGCCGTCGATCTGCGCCTCGAAGGCGGCCTGTGCCTGTTCCTCCCACCGCTCTCGCTCTGCCGAGACTCGCGCAGCCAAGCTGTGGTCGAAGAATGGATCGGCGGCTTCCGCGACAATCGCCCGAAGCAGGTCGGGGCGCAGCGTGGCGAGTGCGTCGATCTCGGTTTGCTCGACACCATAGCGCTGCCGCCAGCCGGCGGCTCGCAGCTCGGTCTCCTTAAGCGGGGTGGAGGGCAGGCGGAAGTGCTTGACCTGTTCAACCGTGAGCGCAGGTGCCAGAACGCGAAAGCGCAAGCCGGGGAACGTGCCTTCGGCGAGCGCCCGCAGCTTATGGCCGATGCTTGCTGCCATCTGATAGCCGGCCGGGTCGCAGTCGGCGAAGATGAAGACGACCATCTCGCGACCGTCCTCGTGGCCGCTGCGGGCCATGCGCGCCAGAAGCGAGTTGGAGATCTCGCCAGACGGCAGGTAGAGATCGGCCCCATAGCGTTCCGCCAGCGGCCCAAGCACCCCACCGAGCGAGGTCTTCTCGCCGTAGAGCACCAAGCGGAAGGGTTGGCGGACGTCGAAGCCATCGGCCGTGATGCGGGGGTGCAGATCGGCTTGGTCAGGCAAGAACAAACCCTCGCCCACATTGACTGTGTAGGTCAGGGGCCTCTGATCGTGCATGCGGACGACGGGCTCGGCATTGCGCGCATCAAAGATCTTCTCCCAAGGCACATAGCGTAGCCAGCGGGCCGTGTTGGACGCCTCCTCGAGGAAAGCCCAGCATTCGGCATTGTTGAGGTAGGCCGAGCTGTCCGGCAGACGGGCATGGCCAAGTGAGACGATCGCATAGTGGATGCCGCGGTTGTGGATGGGCGCCGATGAGCGAAACAGGCCGCATTCATCCATGCGGTCGCGAAACCACCGGGCTTTTGCGTGATGGGCAGGGGTGTCGAGGCGAAAGGGGTCGCTCTGCGGCGACAGAACGGTGAGGTCCCCAAGGCTTGCCCCGCATTCTGCCTTGGCTTGGCGGAGAACCGTGCCGAGCGCGGTCATGGTCGTCACCGCCAAACACCGAGCGCGGACGCGTGCGTCTTGGCTCGCCGCTTGCGCTCGTACGCCTCTACGTCGGCAAGCGCATAGGCGACCTTGCCGCCGAGCTTATGGTAGCGGGGCCCGATCTTGAGCCAACGCCACCGCTCAAGGGTGCGCGGGCTTACCCGGAACCGGCGGGCGAGCTCTTCTTGGTTGAGGTAGGTGGGCGACATGCAGACATTCTCCAGCGTGCGCGTGTGTTCGCTGGAAAGCGTGCACCTTGGAGTCCGTCAGAGTCCTCTGACGCGGGACTGACGCGCGTCGGACGCGACTCTGACGCTCGACTGACGCTATGGCGCGCGAGAGGCGGCCGGCAGTACATCAACAGCATGGCGCAGCCGGTATTTGCTGTTCCTTTCCTCGATCAGCAGCCGCCAGCTGGGGTCGTCCTTTCGCCTGAACAGATCACCGATGCTGCGAGAGCTTGATCCGATGCTATGCAGCACGACTTTGCCATAGCGCCACGGATCGGCTGTGAGGCTCGCAAGGTAAAGCTCGCGAATGGCGGCGGCTTGCAGCTGTGCGAAGTGAAACTCCTTGTCTCCCATACGCATGTAGCTGAAATCGTTGTTGCTGATGATGCGGTCAGCTGGTCTCTCGGTCTCTTCGTGGGACGACGCCGATGGCGTGGCGCTCGGTCGTTCTTCAGCGTCGAAGATCAGGATGTCGATAAGTTCGAGGTTAGGACCCAGGGCTTCGGATCTCTCGAAATCAAGCTCAAGCAGACGCCAAAGATCGGGGCTGATCGCCTCCCGTGTTGAGGCTGGCGACAAGGGAAGCTCCATTGCCGTGCCGACGAGCTCACCTGCTTCGAGCTGATTGACGAAGTCTGAAAGAAGGCGCGCCCTGATCTCGGCCTGCCTGACTTCGAGCATAAGCATCGTTCTGTTCGGAACGGGGAACAACGTGTTATGCTGACGGTCTAGCTCCGTTTTGAAACTGCTTTCCGCGGCAAGCAGCGCAGGGTCTGAGTAGGCCTGGAGCGCTTCTTCCAACCCGAGCCCCTTCGCACGGCTGGCCGCATGTTTACGCTGCCTGCTCTGCATATGTGAAGCGCAATCCCACGGAACCGGATGTGGAACATAACGCGAACAATTGCGCTCGGCTACCCTCCCTCCGTCAAGCCCACAATTGTTTTCGGCATCGTGCTTGCCGCTTCGCGCCCCGCTGGCGGCGAGCGGTTTGCGGGGTGATGCTGCCTGGCAGACGAAGCTTGCAAACCGGAAGCCCACCGCCTTGCCAGGCCCCAACGCCCATGACCCCAACCGCATGAGCACCGACGAGCGACTCGCCGAGCTGGCTGAGTTGCTGGCCCGCGGCCTGGTTCGGCTTCGTGCCAAACAGTCAAGCAGACTATCTGCGCCAGCGGAGAGTAGTTTCGTCGACTTCACCGGCAACCAGAGCAGTCATGCCCCCGCAACTCAGTTTGCGGAGGAACACGCATGATGGCAACCAACACAGAACCGGTGATCAGCAGGCTGGCAGCCCTGCCCAGCATGACCATGCCAGAGCTGCAGAAGATGTGGCGTGAGCTGAACGGTTCCGAGCCGCCCCGCTCAAGCAGGCAGTTCATCGAGAGCCGGCTTGCTTACCGCATTCAGGAACTCGCCTATGGCGGGCTGAAGCCGGAAACGAAGAAGCGGCTCCGGGCACTGGCAGATCAGCTCGAGGCCGAAAGCCAGGTCGGCCGCGGCGGCAAGGGCTCCACCTCGCCCGAGCAGAACCTTCTCGTCGGCACCCGCCTGCTTCGCGAGTGGCAGGGCATCGAGCACACGGTCACGGTGCTGGACAGCGGCTTCGAGTGGGAGGGCAGGCCTTATGCCTCGCTTTCCAGTGTTGCCCGCGCGATCACCGGTACGCGCTGGAACGGCCCGCTGTTCTTCGGCCTGCGCACCACGCGGGGGCGGGCATGACGACCACCATGGTGCCGGCCAGAAGGGGCAAGGTCGCTCCTTCGGTAAAGCCCATCATCCGCAAAGTGCGCTGTGCCGTCTACACCCGCAAGAGCACGGACGAGGGGCTTGAGGCCGAGTTCAACAGCTTGGACGCGCAGCGGGAAGCGTGCGAGGCGTTCATCGCCAGCCAAAGGCCCGAGGGCTGGGTGCTGGTACCCGACCGCTACGATGATGGGGGCGTGTCGGGCGGAACCCTGGAGCGGCCAGCCCTGCAGCGCCTGCTGCGCGATGTGGAGCACGGGCTTGTGGATGTGGTGGTGGTCTACAAGATCGATCGCCTGAGCCGCTCGCTTTCCGACTTCTCCAAGCTCGTGGACCTCTTCGACGTTCACGAGGTCACGTTTGTGTCCGTGACCCAGAGCTTCAACACCACCACCTCCATGGGCCGGCTGACGCTCAACATCCTGCTCTCGTTTGCGCAGTTCGAGCGCGAGGTGATCGGCGAGAGGATCAGGGACAAGTTCGCCGCCAGCAGAAAGAAAGGCATGTGGATGGGCGGCACCGTGCCGCTCGGCTACAGGGTCGAGAACAGGAAGCTCGTGATCCACGCAGAAGAGGCAGCTCTCGTCAGGAGCATCTTCGAGCGCTTTCTGGCCATCGGCTCAGGCACGGTGCTCGCACGCATGCTGGTGGCGGAAGGGGTGAGGCGCCGCAACGGCCAGCCCTTCGACAAGGGCCTGCTCTACAAGCTCCTCGCCAACCGTGTGTACATCGGCGAGGCCGTGCACAAGGGCATCAGCTATCCCGGCGAGCACCGCGCTATCATCACACGCGAACTCTGGGACAAGGTGCGCTCGATCATCGAGCAGAACCCGCGTGCGAGAGCAGCGACCACCCGGCGGCAAACGCCCGCACTGCTGAAGGGCCTGATCTTCGCACCCAACGGCAAGGCCATGGCCCCGAGCCACACGCGAGAGCCAGGCGGCAAGCTCTACCGCTACTACGTCACCACCTCTGTTCAGAAGCTCGGGCCCGACACATGCCCTATTCAGCGTGTCGGGGCAGGGGAGATCGAGAGGGCTGTTGTGGACCAGCTCAGAGCTATGCTGCGGGCACCTGAGACAATCGTGCGCACCTGGATGGCGGCACGCGAGCACGACAGCAGCGTCACGGAACGGGAAGTCAGGGACGCCCTTGTTCAGCTTGATCCGCTCTGGGACGAACTCTTCCCGGCCGAGCAGGCCAGGATCGTGCAGCTGCTGGTCGCGCGAGTGGACGTGAGCACAAGCGGCGTCACCGTGCATCTGCGCACGGACGGCATGGCAACGCTGGTGGCTGACCTCGGCATGCGACCCGAACAGAGGCGGGCGGCGTGATGATGGACAACACGATGACCGCAACCACCACGCCCGCTGCCCGGCTCAGCCCAGACGGCAAGACGCTGGCCGTGCATGTGCCGATCGTGTTTAGAAGGCGTGGGTGCCGGAAGGTGGTGATCGCGCCGGCAGGCGCATCGGCTCAGGCCAGCGCGCCACCATGGGCAAAGCTACCGACTGGCGTGGACGAAGCGCTGGTGAAGACGCTTGCGCAGGCGTTCCACTTTCAGCGCCTCCTGGACGAGGGCCATTACGCCACGGTCGGTGATCTCGCGCGTGCCAAGAAGCTTGATCAGTCCTTTGTCTCGCGCATCCTACGGCTCACACTTCTCGCGCCTGACATCGTAGAGGCCATCCTGGACGAGAGGCAGGTGCCAAACGTGCAGCGCCAGACCCTGATGCGTGTGCTGCCGCGCGAGTGGAGCGAGCAGCGGGCAATGGCTCAGAAATGAGCGGCTGAAGATGGCCTGAAGTGGTGAGACGGCTTCTCGTGAAGCCATGTATCACGCTCGACGGTACTCCAACCCCGCACCCTCTGGTCGGAAGTGAAGAGCTGGCTATGGCCACGCGCCCGCATTACAACTTCCGCCGGAGGACTTAGATGGGATTACCGACTTCGGTTCTGCGAAGCGTGCGGCCTCATATGATCGATGAGGCTATCGATGCTTTTCTGGCCGGTCGTCCTCATAACTTCCAGCAGTCCACCGACTACGACGTCCTGCTAGGTTCGGGCGAACGCCTGCCGCCAAAGGCAGTGTTTGGGCTTGCTCTTGAAAAGCTCATAGGCCGTCCGGCTACCCCATATGACTTTTCGGCAGGTGTCCCCCGTCAGCACCAATGAGACAGGTCTGAGGGGTTGAGGAAGGGAGGATTTCTGGCTCATCGTAGCTTTTCAAGGAGCGCAGATGAGACAGAAAGCCGGGCCGCAAAAGGCCCTTGCAGAACAGGTGGTCAAGGAC
>DASYHP010000057.1:0-56002 GCA_035998495.1 Mesorhizobium sp. | reverse complement strand
TTGTCAAAGAGCATCCCCTCTCATCGAGGAGCATCGGGAAGCCGGCGCATGGCGCTTGCCTTCCGAAACACTGATTGCATGGCTCGCGGCCGTGCGCCGGTCGGTGGTCTTGCCCGGGAGTTGTCGCGGGATCTGCACGAGGCCTGTGCTGTTGGCTTGGCGTGTTGCCACACCTTGGGCAAGAACACCGGCCCTGCCGGCCCGCGGGCCTCGCTGGCGGGCCTGGATCTGGGGGGCTCATCACCCAGCCGGGCCACCGCAGCCCAACCGATCCAGCACCGGCCCTCTCCCTGAACACCCGGCGCGCGCACAGGCTTCCCGTGAGAAGGCAAGAGGGAGCGTAAGGGAGGCGCCAAGGGGCGTGGGCAAAAGAGGATGAGATTTCTTCCAGAGCGCGGCTAAGCACCTGAAACGGCAGGGAAGAAAGTTCGCGAGCCGGAGAATCTGTCCACGGGGATCGGCTCCTGGACGGCTCGCGCCCACGCTGGGGCGTCCCAGCCCCTTTTGCCGCTCGCCGGGTCCGCCAGTTCCATCCGGGTCGGCTTGGGGCCGATCTTTACCGGAGGTTCCACTTACCTTAGGGTCGGCCCCGGCTCGGTTCCCGAGCCTTGGGGGTCATCATGCATCGGATCGTTCTTGCCGCGGGGCTTGCCGCCGCGCTGTTTCCTGCCGTCGCCCATGCGGATTACGGCGCCATCGCGTTTTCGCAGCAGACGGGCGCCGTCACATATTCCTACAGCGCCGGAAGCAAGGGATCGGCCGACTCGGC
This sequence comes from Mesorhizobium sp., assembly GCA_035998495.1. GTDB lineage: Bacteria > Pseudomonadota > Alphaproteobacteria > Rhizobiales > Rhizobiaceae > Mesorhizobium_B. The sequence continues at coordinate 55,233 of DASYHP010000057.1, read as the reverse complement.
TGCGCTCAAGCGGTGCAGGAGATATGGCGGCGGCTGCTTCATCGCCATCCGGTTCCGGAACGCCTGCGGCGCGATCGCCGTGGGCAGCGAATGGGGTTATGGCATTTCCTGGGCCGACAACCGCGAAGACGCGGGATGGCAGGCCATGTCGAACTGCAACGAGCACGACGACGGCTGCGAAATCCGCCAGCGGGTGTGCAGCGGCTGATCGCCGCCGCGCCTCACGCCCGGCGAGGGCGACGAAGGGCCTGCCGCTCCCGCTCCGCCTCGGCGCGGCAGAAGCAGCCCTCGGCATGGTCGTTGACCAGGCCCATGGCCTGCATGAAGGCATAGGCCGTGGTGGGGCCGACGAATGTCCAGCCGCGGCGCTTCAACTCCTTTGAAAGCCGGTGCGAGGCGGGCGCGGTGGCCTTGGCGCGAAGTGTGGCCCAGTCGAAGCTCTTGGGGCGCTCCTCGGGCGGGGGCTCGAACCGCCAGAAGAAGTCCGCCAGCGAGCCGGCTTCCTGCTTCAGTTCCACCGCGCGGCGGGCGTTGTTGATCGCCGACACGATCTTGCCGCGGTGGCGCACGATGCCAGAATCGGCCAGCAGGTGCTCGACATCGGCCTCGCCGAAGCGGGCGATAGCTTCGAAGTCAAAGCCGGCGAAGGCGGCGCGGAAATTCTCGCGCTTGCGCAGGATCGTCAGCCAGGACAGGCCGGACTGGAACCCCTCCAGGCAGATCTTCTCGAAGAGCCTGACGTCGTCCGCGACGGGCCGGCCCCATTCGCGATCGTGATAGGCGAGGTAGTCGGGAGCTGCGCCCGGCCAGGGGCAGCGAAGCCTGCCGTCCGCGCCGGTGATCAAGCCGTCCATTCTGCCCTCCGCATGGCTCCAGGCGTTCGAAGCTCCAAGAGCCACCTCTGTCGCTCTTGGCCGGCCTACAGCCGTCGCTCCTCACTCCCCTCCACCGCACTTCGTGCGGTTCCCCTCGCCGTAAACCGGGAGGATCGGCCGCTTCAACCCCGCCTTTACCAGTTCGCTGCACCGGGCGGTAACCACATCAAATGGTTTCGCCGAAAGCGCGCATTCGAACGGTCCGGGATTCACCTTTCCTTGGCTGGGCGTCGGCTTGGCTGGCCCAAGGCGAGGCTTGAAAAGAGCCAGGCCGCGCCGGGTCCCGTCCGAGTCCCTATCGAGTTCCGCGTCATGAAAATCCTGCTTCTGTGTTCGGCCGCGTTTGTCGCCGTGCTTGCCGCCTCCCCCGCCGAGTCGCGCGACCGCTACCGCGAGCGGCCGCCCGTGATGGTGAGCCCCGACCTGTCCGCGCCCTGGGTGATGCAGCTTCAGTCGCCGCGCGCCTCCCAGCCCGTGGCGCGAGTTCGGCAAAAGGCGCTCCGCCGCGTGCGGCCCGAGGAGGTCGCGCCCCAGCCCGACCGCGTGCGGACAGCCGCCGTGAAGCCGAGGCGGCAGGCCCAGGAGGAGGTGCGGCGCGAGATCAACCCCATCTACCTGCCCCAGGAGGTGGAGTACCGGACGGAGCACAAGCCCGGCACGGTCGTGATCGACACCAAGGAGAACTTTCTCTACCTCGTGGAAAGCGATGGCCGCGCCCGGCGCTACGGCGTGGGCACGGGCAAGCCGGGCTTCGAGTGGGCGGGCACGCATTCCGTCACGCGCAAGGCCCAATGGCCGGATTGGCGGCCGCCGGCGGAGATGATCGCCCGCGAGAAGAAGAAGGGCCGCATCCTGCCGGCCTATATGCCGGGCGGGCCGGACAACCCGATGGGCGCGCGCGCGCTCTATCTCGGCTCCACGCTTTACCGCATCCACGGCACCAACCAGCCCTGGACGATCGGCGGGGCGGTGTCGTCGGGCTGCATCCGCATGCGCAACGAGGACGTGACGGACCTCTACGAGCGCGTGAACGTGGGTGCGAAGGTGGTGGTGATGTAAGTCGCCTCACGTTGACGCTTCAAACCGGGGCGGCTTCGGAAGAAGCCGCCTTTCTCATTTGATCGGGCTTGTGGCCGGCCAGCGCCGAGGGCCGTGGCCCGCCAAAAGCCCAGTCCAGAAGCTCCACCGTGTGCAGCACGGGCAAGGCCGTGCCCGACGCGATCTGCGTGATGCAGCCGATGTTTCCGGCCGCCACCAGGTCGGGTGCCGTGGCCTCGACGTTCCCCACCTTGCGATCGCGCAGGCGCGTGGCGATGTCGGGATGCAAGATGTTGTAGGTGCCGGCCGAGCCGCAGCAGAGATGGCTTTCCTTGGGCTCCTTCACCGTGAAGCCGGCCTTGGCGAGCAGCGTCTTGGGTGCGCCGTGGACGCGCTGGCCGTGCTGGAGCGAACAGGCCGCGTGATAGGCCACCGTGAGGGGTTGCGGGTTCGAGGGCTCCGGCAGGTCGAGCGTGACGAGATATTCGGAGATGTCCTTCGCCAGCGCCGACACGCGCCTGGCCTTTTCCGCGTAGGATCGGTCGAGCCTCAGCATGTGGCCGTAATCCTTGATGACCGTGCCGCAGCCCGACGTCGTGACGAGGATGGCCTCGATCCCCTCCCCTTCGATCAGTTTTGTCCAGGCGTCCACATTGTTCCGGGCGAAGGCGAGCGCCTCGTCCTCGCGGCCCATATGGTGGTTGAGCGCCCCGCAGCAGCCCTCGCCGGGCGTGGGCAAGACGGCCACGCCGAATCGCGCCAGCAGGCGTGTCGCCGCCGCGTTGATGCCGGGGTCGAGCACGGACTGCGCGCAGCCGGAGAGGATAGCGACCTTGGCCTTGGGCGTTTTCGGCGCTGGCACGGGGTTTTGGGGCCTCGCCGGCAGGCGCTGCGGCGCGAGCTTCAGCATCGCCTCCAAGGGTTTCAACGCCTCGGCGCGGCCGAACAGCCCGCCGAGCGGCCGGCCGAGCTTGGCGAGCCGGAGCGCCGCGCGGAACCGCTTGGGATAGGGCAGGATCCTCGCCAGCGCCTCGCGCAGCAGCCGGTCGGGCAGCGGGCGGCGGTAGGTCTTCTCGATATGGGCGCGGGCGTGGTCCACGAGATGGCCGTAATGCACGCCGGAGGGGCAGGTCGTCATGCAGGCGAGGCAGGACAGGCAGCGGTCGATATGCGTGACCGTCTCCTTGTCGGCGGGACGGCCCGCCTCCAGCATGTCCTTGATGAGGTAGATTCTTCCGCGCGGGGAATCGAGCTCGTTGCCGAGCGTCACATAGGTCGGGCAAGTCGCCGTGCAGAAACCGCAATGCACGCAGGCGCGCAGGATCTTCTCGGATTCGGCCGTGTGCGGATCGGCGAGTTGGGCGGGGGTGAAGGAAGTTTGCATCAGGCGGACATTCGGCCGGGATTGAGGATATTTTTCGGATCAAACTGCGCCTTGAGTCGGGCGGACAGAGCCGCGAGCGCTGGCGGTTGCGGCTCGAAAACGGGCACGGCCGCGCGGTGGGCCGGCGAGGCGCGGAAGAGCGTGGCGTGGCCGCCGAAATGTTTCGTCAGCGCGCGGACGGCCTCGGCTTCCGGGTCGGCCTCCATGCGCAGCCAGACGAGCCCGCCGCCCCAATCGTAGAAGGCGTCCGCGCCCTCGCCCTGCCGAAGCACCGCCACCAGCTTCCAGCCCTCTGACGGCGCGGTGGAGACGCGCCAGACCGGGCGCTCCGTGCCGTCGGCAAACGGAAGCACGTCGCGCACGGCCTTCCAGGCGGCGCGGGAGGTTTCAGCATCGAGATCCTCGATCTCGCCGGCGTTGCGCAAGAGGTCGCGCAGGCGCTTGGCGCGGTCGGCGACGGAGGGGCCGAAGCCTTCGACGCGCAGCAGCGTGGCGGCATCCGACGACCAGCTTTCGCCCAAGCGCGGCGGCACGGTTTCGGGCAGGTGGGCCGCGCCCGAGATTTCGGCCGGCGAGCCCAACGCGAGCGACATGGCGGCGGCGGCGGCCTCGTCGGTCAACCCGCGCAGGGCGAGCGTGGCTTCGGTTTCGGCTCGCGGCAGCACCTTGAAGGTGAGGTCGGTGACGGCGGCCAACGTCCCCCACGAGCCCGCCATCAGCTTGGAGAGGTCGAAGCCCGTGACGTTCTTGACCACGCGCCCGCCCGCCTTGAAGGCCTCGCCGCGGCCCGACACGGCGGAAACGCCCAGGATATGGTCGCGCGCGGCGCCCGCCTTGATGCGGCGCGGGCCGGAGGCGTTCGAAGCCAGCACGCCACCCAGCGTGCCGCGCCCAGCCAGCTGGCCGAAGAGCGGGCCGCAGTCGAGCGGCTCGAAGGCGAGTTCCTGGCCATTTTCGGCCAGTAGCCGCTCGATCTCGGCGAGCGGCGTGCCCGCGCGGGCCGACAGCACGAGCTCGGCCGGCTCGTAGAGCGAGATGCCGGAAAGCTCGGACAGGTCGAGCGTGTGGGCTGCCTGCACGGGGCGGCCGACGCCGCGACGCGAACCGTGGCCGCGGATTTCGACGGGCTGCTCATCGGCCGCGGCCCAAGCGAGGGCGTCGAGGACCTCGGCCGGGGTGGAAGGGGTGAAGGTGGTCATTGCGCCTCGTCCGGGGTTCCTCGCCCCCGCAAAGCGGGGGAGAGGTGGATCGGCGCGAAGCGCCGAGACGGTGAGGGGGCGGCCATCTCAACGCTCTCCAACGCTGGAAAGAGAGCGGGACATCACGAACCGCAAGTCCGGCGCAACGGCATTCTCAGTGAAGCGCCCATCCAGCGCGGCAAGGATGGTCTCGCAAACCGCCGTCAGATGCCGAACGGCATCGGCGCTCCAGAACCGAAGGACTGAGTAGCCCTCCTGGGACATAAAGGCGTCGCGCTGACGGTCATATCCGCTATCGGCGTGATGGCTGCCGTCGAGTTCGACAACGAGCCTCCGTTCGCGGCAGGCGAAATCAGCGAAGTAGGGGCCGAGCGGCATCTGGCGCACGAATTTGTAACCGCCGAGCTTGCGGTCCTTCAGCTCAAACCAGAGCAGGGCCTCGGCCATGTTGTCGCCCTGACGGAGTTTGCGGGCTCGGACGATGCTCTTTTGCGAGCGGCGGCTTGGCGGGTCCGCAGCCCCCCTCACCGTCTCGCCCGGAGGGCGAGCCACCTCTCCCCCGCTAAGCGGGGGAGAGGAACCTCTATCCTGCGAGATCATCCCTAAAACCTCGGCAAATCCGGAAACGCCACCTGCCCCCTGTGCACATGCATGCGGCCCAATTCGGCGCAGCGGCGGAGCTGGGGAAAGACCTTTCCGGGGTTGAGCAGGTGGTCGGGGTCGAAGGCGCATTTGAGCCGAACCTGCTGGTCGAGGTCGGCTTGCGCGAACATCGTGCCCATCAGGTCGCGCTTCTCGACGCCCACGCCGTGCTCGCCGGTGAGCACGCCGCCGACTTCGACGCAAAGGCGCAGGATGTCGGCGCCGAATTCTTCCGCCCGGTCGAGCTCGCCCGGCTTGTTGGCGTCGTAGAGGATCAAGGGGTGCAGGTTGCCGTCGCCGGCGTGGAAGACGTTGGCCACGCGCAACCCGTATTTCTCCGAGAGGTCGCGCATGCCGCTGAGCACGCGCGGCAGCGCTTTGCGCGGGATGGTGCCGTCCATGCAGTAGTAGTCGGGCGAGATACGGCCGGCGGCGGGAAAGGCCGCCTTGCGGCCGGCCCAGAACAGAAGCCGCTCCTCCTCCGAGTTCGACACGCGGCAGGTGGTGGAGCCGTTCCGGTGGGCGATGTTCTGGACGCGGCCGATCAGGTGGTCGATCTCGGCGGGCGGGCCGTCGAGCTCGACGATGAGCAGCGCCTCGACGTCGAGCGGATAGCCCGCGCGCACGAAATCCTCCGCCGCCTGGATGGCCGGGCGGTCCATCATCTCCATGCCGCCGGGGATGACGCCGGCCGCGATGATGTCGGCCACCGCCTGCCCGCCCTGCTCGCTGGTGGGGAAGCCGATCAGGAGCGCGCGCGCGGCCTCGGGTTTTCGCAAGATGCGGACCGTCACTTCCGTGACCACGCCCAACAGCCCTTCGGAGCCGATCACGACGCCGAGCAGATCCAGGCTCTCGCTGTCGAGATGCTTGCCGCCAAGCCGCACCACCTCGCCGTTCACCAACACCATCTCGACGCCGAGCACGTTGTTGGCGGTGAGGCCGTATTTCAGGCAGTGCACGCCGCCCGAGTTCTCGGCCACGTTGCCGCCGATCGAGCAGGCGATCTGCGACGACGGGTCGGGGGCGTAATAAAAACACTCGTCCTCCACCGCGCGGGTGATGCCGAGATTGGTGACGCCGGGCTGGGCCACCACGGCGCGGTTGGGGTAATCGATGGCGAGGATGCGGTTGAAGCGGCTCATCACGAGCAGCACCGCATCGGCCAAAGGCAGCGCGCCCCCCGAAAGCGAGGTGCCGGAGCCGCGCGGCACCACGCGCACCTTGTTCTCGGAGCAAAAGCGCAGGATGCGCGACACCTGTTCGGTGGTCTCGGGCAGCACCACGACCAGCGGCATCTGCTTGTAGGCGGTCAGCCCGTCAGTCTCGAAGGCGCGCATCTCCTGGGGCGTCTCGACCACGCCTTCGCCCGGCACGATTTTTCTCAGCGCCGCCACGATCTCGGCGCGGCGCGCCAGCGTTTGGGGCTCAGGCGCGGGCATCGCCAGTCCGGACATTGTTGCCTCCCCCGAAATTGACCCTGCGGCACGATGCCAGCGCAATTGCGAAGACGTTACTCGGCGCATTAGATAAGGCAAAGCGCCGGCCCGCCAAAGCTTCGATCGCCGGCTGATTGATCAGGACGTTTTCTGCCCTTGGACGCTTCCGCTCCGAATCCCCGCGTGGGGCTCTTCGTCACCTGCCTGGTGGACCTGTTCCGGCCCACGGTGGGCTTCGCCGCCGTGAAGCTCCTGGAGGACGCGGGCTGCGAGGTGGACGCGCCCACGGCGCAGACCTGCTGCGGACAGCCCGCCTACAATTCGGGCGACCGACGCGACGCGCAAGCCATCGCCCGCAACACCATCGCGCTGTTCGAGGGCTTCGACTTTTGCGTTGCGCCCTCGGGCTCCTGCGCGGGCATGCTCAAGAAGCATTATCCCGCGCTGCTGGCCGACGATCCGGCCTGGGGCGAGCGGGCCAAAAACTTTGCCGCCAAGGTTTATGAGCTTACGAGCTTTCTCACGGACGTGCGCGGCGTGCGGGCGGTGGACAGCGCGGTTGCGACGACCGCCACCTATCACGACTCCTGCTCAGGCCTGCGCGAGCTCGGCGTGAAGGCGCAGCCGCGCGCGCTGCTCTCGTCCGTGGAAGGGCTGAAGCTCAACGAAATGGCGGATGCCGACGTGTGCTGCGGCTTCGGCGGCACGTTCTGCGTGAAATATCCCGACATCTCCAACGCCATCGTGGAGCGCAAGGCGGCGGCGGTCGAGGCGAGCGGGGCGGACACGCTGCTCGCCGGCGACCTCGGCTGCCTCATGAACATGGCCGGCAAGTTGAGCCGCGCGGGCTCCAAGGTCGAAGTCCGGCATGTGGCGGAAGTGCTGGCGGGCATGACGGATGCGCCGCCGATCGGAGGGAATCGCTAGTCCCATGCAAATCACCTCCCCCACCTTCAAGGCGAACGCCACGCGCGCGCTCAACGACCCGCAGCTCCAGAAGGCGCTGGGGCATGTGCGCGCAGGCTTCATGGAGAAGCGGCTCAAGGCGATCGACGCCCTGCCCGAGTTCGAGCGGCTGCGCGACTCCGCCAAGGCGATCAAGGACCACGCGCTCGCCCATCTCGACCTCTACCTCGAAGCCTATGAGAAGAAGGTCACGGCGTCCGGCGGCATGGTCCACTGGGCCGAGACGGCCGAGGACGCGCGAAAAATCATCCTCGACATCTGCCGCGGCGTGGGCGCGCGCACCGTCACCAAGGGCAAGACCATGATCGCCGAGGAGATCGGGCTCAACCCGTTCCTCGAAGGGAACGGCATCCGGCCGGTGGAGACCGATCTCGGCGAGTACATCATCCAGCTCCGCAACGAGCACCCCAGCCATATCATCGCGCCCGCGATCCATGTGAACGCCGAACAGGTGGAGGCCGACTTCCGGCGCGTCCACAACCACCTGGCCGTGGATCGCGACCTTTCCCAGGCCGAGCTGCTGCTGCACGAGGCGCGGCGCGTGCTGCGCGGAAAATATTTCGAGGCGGATGTCGGGATCACCGGCGCGAACTTCCTGGTGGCAGAGACCGGAACCTCCATCATCGTCACCAATGAGGGGAACGGCGACCTCACGCAGATCCTGCCCAAGGTTCACATCGTGCTGGCCTCGATCGAGAAGATCGTGCCGACGCTCGAAGACATGGCGCAGATCCTGCGCGTGCTGGCGCGCTCGGCGACGGGCCAGGAGATGAGCGTCTATACGACGCTTTCCACCGGCCCGCGGCGGAAAACCGATCCGGACGGGCCGGCGGAATACCATGTGGTGCTGCTCGACAACGGGCGCTCGGCCATGCTCGGCACCGAGTTCCAGGACATGCTGCGCTGCATCCGCTGCGGCGCCTGCATGAACCACTGCCCGGTCTATCACGCGGTGGGCGGCCACGCCTATGGCTGGGTCTATCCCGGCCCGATGGGCGCGGTGCTGACGCCCTCGCTGATCGGCGTGGACAAGTCGGGCCATCTGCCCAACGCCTCCACCTTCTGCGGGCGCTGCGAAAGCGTCTGCCCCATGAAGATCCCGCTGCCCCGGATGATGCGGCACTGGCGCGAGCGGGAATGGGAGCGCGCGCTCAACCCCAAGGCCGGCCGCTACGGGCTGAAGCTCTGGGCCTTCTTCGCCAAGCGGCCGAAGCTGTATCGCGCGCTGGCTTCGCTCGGCATGCCGGTTCTCGGCGCGGCGGGCGGACGCAAGCGGCGCTTCCGAGCCCTGCCGCTCGCCGGCGCCTGGACCAAGCACCGCGACATGCCGGCGCCGGAGGGCCGCACCTTCATGCAGCAATGGCGCGACCGCGACGCCGTGCAGAAGCAGGGCGCGCGATGAGCGCGCGGGAAAACATTTTCGGCAAGGTCCGGGCCGCGGTGGCGGCCAACGCCGCCACACAGAAGGATCGCGCAAAGGCCGTGGCGCAGCGCATGGCCCGCCCTCCCCTGGGCGTGCTGCCGGCCCGCGCGCAACTGCCGCTACCCGAGCGGGTCGAGCTCTTCTGCGCCAGGGCGCTGACGCTTGCGGCCAGCGTCGAGCGACTGAAGAAATTCGACGACGTGCCGAAAGCAGTCAGCGCATACCTGCGCGACCGCAACCTGCCGGCTTCCGTCCGCATGGGCGCGGACCCGCGCCTCGCCGCCCTGCCATGGGGCAAGAGCCGCGCGCTCACGCTGCGCCGCGGCGCGTCCGACGGCGACGACGAGACCGGCGTGAGCTTCGCCGCGGCCGGCATCGCGGAGACCGGCACGGTCGCGCTCTGGTCGGGTCAGGACAACCCGACCACGATCAACTTCTTGACCGAGCACCACATCGTGGTGGTGGACGCGCGCGACATCGACGCCGCGCTGGAGGAGGTGCTCGCGCGGGTGCGGAAAGCGTTCGGCAAAGGCAAGATGCCGCGCAGCGTCAACTTCATCTCCGGGCCGTCGCGCTCCGGCGATGTCGAGCAGAAGCTCGTGCTGGGCGCGCATGGGCCGCGCGCGCTTCACCTTCTCGTGGTTGGCGACGTCCGGTGAGCGGAGGCATAAGCCTCCACGAGGCGCGCGCGCCGGACGGGATGCGGCTCTATGCCATCGGCGACGTGCATGGCCGGCTCGACCTGCTCCGGCAAATGCATGAGCGGATAAACGATGACTTGGCGCGCCGGCCTCCCGCCGACTGGCGCGTCATCCATCTCGGCGACTATATCGACCGGGGCCCCGAGTCCAAAGGCGTGCTCGACCGGCTGATCGCCGCCCGAGATCGCGATCCGCGCCACGTCGCGCTCATGGGCAACCACGACGCGGGCTTCATCGAGTTCCTGCGCGATCCCGATGCGGCCGGCCTGTTCGCCCGCTTCGGCGGCGAGGACACCGCCCGCTCCTACGGCGTGGCGCTCGACTTCGGGAGTTCCGAGCGGTTCCGCGCCGGCCATGCCGCGCTCCTACGCGCGGTGCCGGCCGACCACATCGCGTTCCTGCTCGGGCTCGAGCTTTCCGTGAGCTTCGGCGACTTCTTCTTCTGCCACGCGGGCATCAGGCCCGGCGTGGCGCTGGAGAAGCAGACGCCCGACGACCTTGTCTGGATCCGCGAGGATTTCCTGCGCTGGACGGGCCTGCACCCCAAAGTCGTGGTGCATGGCCACACGCCATCAGCCCGGCCCGAACTTCGCCCCAACCGCGTCAATGTCGATACGGGCGCGTTCAAGACGGGCCTGCTGACGGCGCTCGTGCTCGAAGGGGACGAGAAGAGCCTGCTTTTCGCGCAGGACGACTAGAGGCGGCCCGGCAGCTTGTCAGCGGCCGGAATAGGTCACGCCGTACCCGTCCACGACGAGGTGGCCCGTCGATGCGTCGGCCGAGTAGATGCCGACGCCCCAGAACGCGATCCCGGCAAGCATAGCGAAAGAGAGCAGCGCGGCTTTCATTTGGGTCTCGAAGAATTTGATGACAATTGCAGTGGCACGAACTGAGTTACGAATGCGTTGCCTTCCGCGACCTTCAACGAGCCGGACGCGCGCTGGTTCCCTCGAACGCGACGCGGAATTACGGGAACGACGCTTTGGAATCCAGCGCGCCAGCGAGCGCCGGCCGAAGCTTCGGCCGGGCGTTGCCGGGATGCAACAGGTCGGTTGCTTTTGCCTTAGACCTGGCTGATCCAGGCGCAGGCGAGCGCCGCGCCGGCTCGGTCGGCAGCCACGCCGAGCGTCGCCGCGTCCGCCTCCATGCGCCCGGCCCAACCTGGCTGGCGCTCCGCCAGATAATCGGCAAGATCGGCGCTCCAGCGCCGCACCATCGGCCGGTCCGCCTCGAAGTGGAACTGCACGCCGTAAGCCGCGCGGCCGACGCGGAACGCCTGGTTGCCCACCGCTTCGTTCCGCGCGAGCCGCACCGCCCCGGCCGGAAGGTCGAAGGTGTCGTCATGCCATTGGAAGATGGGGAAGCGGGCCGGCAGCCCGCCCAGGACCGGATCGGCTTCTCCTTCGGGCGTCAGCGCCACCTCGCGCCAGCCGAACTCGGGCGCCGTGCCGATGTGGTTTTGCGCGCCGAATGCGCGGGCCACGAGTTGCGCGCCCAGACAGATGCCGAGCACGGCGCGATCCTGGGCCTCGAAGGCGCGGATAAGATCGAGGAGGGCCGGAAAATAGGGGCTCGATTCGTCGTCGAGCGCGTTTTGCGCGCCGCCCAGGACCACCATGGCGTCATGCGCGGAGGCGTCCGTCGGAAGAGGCTCGCCTTCATGAACCATGCGATGGTCGATCGCGGCGCCGGCGCGTTCAAGCGCGGCCCCCAGTTGACCAAGGCCCGAGTTCCAAAAATTCTGCACCACAATCACGCGCATGGCTGAACCTGTTGACCGAAGGATGGCGGGCCGTGGAGCTATCATGCCGGGCTGCTGGGCGCGAGGCCGCCGGAGAGGACGTGCCATGCCGCTTCAGAATCGGGTCGATCCGTTCGGAGAAATCCACGCGGTGGACACGCGCGGCCTGTTCACGGGCAATCGCGGCGTCATCCACGACCCCGACAGCCGCGCCCTGCTTCGGCGGCGGTGGACCACGAAAGCGTGGATCGTCTGCGCGCTCGAATGGTGCGGGCGGCGGCGCGACGTGATGGGCCGCAACACGCCGAGCGGACGCGCCGGCTCGACGGCGCTGTTCTTTCTCGATGAGGTCACGGCGCTGGCGGCCGGCCACCGGCCCTGCTTCTTCTGCCGCAACGCGGCTGCCCGGCGGTTCGCGCGAGGCTTCGCGGCCGGGCAAGGCGGCGGCGGCATCGCCGCACCGACCATGGACGCGGCGCTGCACCGGGAGCGCGCGGCGTCCAGCGGAAAACCCCTTCCGCTTTGGGAGCGCCCGCTCACTGACCTGCCGGAGGGCGCGATGGTCGCGGACGGGAGCGCGGTTTTCGCCAGGCGCGGCGACAGCCTGCTGCCCTGGCGCTTCGCCGGTTACAACGCGCCGCTCCCCTTGCGTGAGGCCGGCGCGAGAAGCTGGCGGCTCGTTACGCCGCCCTCCACCGTGGCGGCGCTCCGGGCGGGCTTTTCCCCGGAATGGCACGGGAGCGCGGACCAGCCGGCTTGAGGCCTCCCGCACGGCCGCTTGACCCATCCCCAAGAAAAACCCATGGCTCCGCGCATGCGCGCCAATTACCGAATGCAGCGGCTTTTCGTGCCCTACCCGCTCGAAGCGGGAGCTCGAGTCGAGCCGTCGGCGGCCCAGACCCACTACCTCTCGCATGTGCTTCGCCTGGGCGAGGGCGCGGAAGTCCTGGTCTTCAACGGGCGCGACGGCGAATGGAAGGCGCGGATCGCCCTGAAGGCCAAGAAGGCGCTTCTGCTGGAAGCGCTTACGCAGACGCGCCCGCAGCCCGCGCCAAGTGATCTCCTCTACTGCTTCGCGCCTTTGAAGCAGGGCCGGCTCGACTATCTCGTGCAGAAGGCCGTGGAGATGGGCGCGGGCGCGCTCCAGCCCGTGCTGACGCAATACACGCAGGGGCCGGCCGCGAAGGCTTCCCGATATGAGGCCAACGCAATCGAGGCGGCCGAGCAATGCGGCATCCTGGCCCTGCCGGAGATCCGGGAGGTCATGCCGCTGCAGGTGCTGATCGAGGCGTGGGAGCCGGGCCGGCGGCTGATCTTCTGCGACGAGGATGCTTCCACCGACAACCCGCTGCCGGCCCTGCGGGGCATCGAGGAGGACAGGTTTGCGCTTCTGGTCGGGCCGGAAGGCGGCTTTTCGGACGCCGAGCGGAACACGCTGCGCGCCCAAGGTTTCGTCACCGCCATCCCGCTCGGCCCCCGCATCCTGCGCGCCGACACGGCGGGCGTGGCCGCGCTCGCCTTGATCCAGGCGGTGCTCGGCGATTGGCGCTGACGGGTTCGAGCCTGTGAACGGGTGATTTTGCGCTTGATCGCCCCCACCCCACTCGTCCATGCCTTCGCGCGCCCGCGCCGTCCGGCCGGGCGTAAGGAAAGCATGTTCGCTTGGGGTTGAAGCGCGTGCTTTGTACGCCTTTGTCTTGCCGCATGATCCCCATCCGAAAAGTCCGCATTTTTTCGGGACCATGCTCTAGGAGTTCCGTTCGTCATGGCGCGTGACACCACCGACAGCAGCCCCATCGAGGGGGTCGAGGAACTCGTGGCCCATATCGCGGGAGGCGAGAAGCCGCCCGAACAATGGCGCATCGGCACGGAGCACGAGAAATTCCCCTTCACGGTGGATGGCCATGCGCCCGTCCCCTACGAGGGCGAGCGGAGCATCCGCGCCATCCTCGAAGGCATGCGCGACGCGCTGGGCTGGGAGCCGATCCTCGACCGGGACCATGTGATCGGCCTCGTGGAGCCAACGGGGCAAGGCGCGATCTCGCTCGAGCCCGGCGGGCAGTTCGAGCTGTCGGGCGCGCCGCTGGAGACGATCCACCAGACCTGCCGGGAGGGCAACGCCCATCTCGCGCAGTTGCGGGAAGTGGCCGAACCGCTCGGCATCCGCTTTTTGGGGCTCGGCGGCAGCCCGAAATGGCGGCTTTCGGAGACGCCCGTCATGCCCAAGTCGCGCTACGGGATCATGACGAATTACATGCCGAAGGTCGGCCGGCACGGGCTCGACATGATGTACCGCACCTGCACCATCCAGGTGAATCTCGATTTTTCCTCGGAAGCCGACATGCGCCGCAAGATGCAGGTGGGGCTCAAGCTCCAGCCGCTGGCGACCGCGCTCTTCGCCAACTCGCCCTTCACCGACGGCAGGCCCAACGGGCTCCAGTCCTGGCGCGGCGAGATCTGGCGCGACACGGACAATGGGCGCGCCGGGCTGCTGCCCTTCGCCTTCGCGGAAGATTTCGGCTATCGCGACTATGTCGAATGGGCGCTCGACGTGCCCATGTATTTCGTGATCCGCGACGGGCGCTATCACGACGTGACCCATGTCACCTTCCGTCAGTTCATGGGCGGCGCGCTGCGCAATTCGGTGCCGGACGGGCTGCCCACCATGGGCGACTGGACGAACCATCTGTCCACCCTGTTCCCCGACGTGCGGCTGAAGCGCTTCCTGGAGATGCGGGGCGCGGACGGGGGGCCGTGGCGGCGCATCTGCGCGCTGCCTGCCTTCTGGGTCGGGCTGCTCTATGACGAGGACGCCCTGCAGGCGGCGGTGGATCTCACGGCGGACTGGCGCTTCGAGGAGGTGCAGGCCGTGCGCGACGCCGTGCCGGCCCAGGGGCTTGGGGCCGAGCTGCGCGGCAGACATTTGCGCGAGTGGGCGCGCGAGGCGCTGGCGATCTCGCGCGCAGGCCTCAAGGCCCGCGGAAAACTCAACGCCGACGGCTATGACGAGACGCATTTCCTGGGCACGCTGGACGAGGTGGTCGCGCGCGGCACCACGAGCGCGGAGGAGATGGTGCGCGCCTTCCACACGCGCTGGGGCGGCTCCATCGAGCCCGTGTTCATGGAATACGCCTATTAGAGGCTCGATCGGCGATGGGAACGGTGGCGGGCCGGGGCGTGTTTCGGTCCGAACGCGCACAGGAGATTATTGAGATGCTGCCGCTGTTCGACACCATCGCCAAGGCGCAGGGCGGCCACGGGATCGAGGCGCTGGCGCGCCAGTTCAGCCTGTCGCGAGCCCAGACCCAGGCTGCGCTCGATGCGCTGCTGCCGGCCTTCAGCGAAGGGCTCAAGCGGCAGACGGCCGATCCCTGGGGGATGATGAGCCTGTTCCAGAACATGGCGAGCGGTCGGCATGCGGGCTATTTCGACAACGCCGCCGATCCCCAGGCGGCCGCGGCCGGCAACGACGTGCTGGCGCAGCTCTTCGGCTCCAAGGACCTGAGCCGCGCCGTGGCGGCGCAGGCGGCCGCCGCCACCGGCATCGGCCAGGACGTGTTCAAGCGCATGATGCCGGTGGTCGCTTCCATGCTGATGGGAGGCATGTCCAGGCAGGCCATGAATGGTGCGGGCGGCCCCAACAACCCGCTCGGCGAGATCATCGAGGGGATGATGCGCGCGGGAACCGCGTCCGGCGGCATGACGGGCGTCTGGCCCGGCGGGCAGCCCCTGCCGCGGGAGCGGGAACCGGCCGCCAACCCCTACGACAATCCGTGGGGCAAGATGCTGGAGGGCATGTTCGGCAACCGCGACGCGGCGCAGCCTTCCCCCTCCCCTTCGGCCACCGAAAATCCTTGGGAGAAGATGTGGCGGGATTGGGCGAGCGGCGGCCAGCCACCGCGCCAGTCGGCGCAGCCGCGGCAAGAGGCCGGCGAGCGTCCCTCCAACCCTTATGACGAGTTGTTCGGGCAAATGTTCGAGACGGGCCGGCAGACGCGCGACGACTATCAGCGCGGGGTGCAGAACATCTTCGACCAGTTCCTGAAGGGGATGGAGCGGCACCGTTAGCATGATCTCGAAATGCCGCGGATCCCTGGGGCGCGAGCACGCTCTCAGGCAAGGGTTCTTCGCGCCTGTGCGCCATCTGTTTAGGCGCCCGTGGTCCGGCGCGGCCGCGATCTTGGCGATCCTCTGTTTTCCGCTGCTTGTCGGATGCGGGGCGCTGGGCGCATTCAACGCCTTCGTCCCCCAGGACGCCGGCGTCACGGTCGCCCTGCGGGGCGAGGCCTATGGGCCGGAGCCTAGGCAGACGCTCGACGTCTTCGTGCCGCCCGAAGGAACGGGATCGGGCGATGTCGTGATCTTCGTTTACGGCGGCTCGTGGAACAGCGGCCGCAGGCAGGACTACACCTTTGTCGGCCGCGCCTTCGCGGCGCGGGGCTTCGTCACCGTGCTCTTCGATTACCGGCTCGTCCCCGAGGCCCGCTACCCCGAATTCGTTCAGGACGGCGCGAAGGCGGTGGCCTGGACGCGCCGCAACATCCAGCGTTTCGGCGGCGACCCGCGAAAGCTCCACCTCGTGGGTCACTCGGCGGGGGCGTATATCGCCATGATGGTGGCGCTCGCGCCGGAATTCCTTGACGCCGAAGGCCTGTCGCCCGCAGTCCTGGATTCGGCCGTGGGCTTGTCGGGCCCCTACGACTTCCTGCCGCTCGACGTGCCCGAGACCCAAGAGGCGTTCAAGGGCGTGGAGAACCTCCCCCGCACCCAGCCGGTGAACAGAGTTCGGCCCCGCGCTCCCACGCCGTCCATCCTGCTCGTCCACGGCGAGGCCGACCGTTTCGTCCTGCCCCGCAATTCGGCCGCGCTCGCGGCGGCGTTGCGCGAGGCGGGCCACAGGGTGGAGGAGCGCACTTATGCCGGCGTCGATCATCGCGGCACGCTGTTGAGCCTCGCCAAGCCGTTCCGGGACGACGCGCCGGTGCTGCGCGACGTCGCGGCGTTCCTTCTGCGGCAATAAAAATGCCCGGTCCTTTCGGACCGGGCAGGCGGCAGGCGCTTCGGGGAAAGCCGACGGGAGTGGTCGGATCGCCTGCGGGAAGACTTCACCTGGCCGCACGATCCCGAGACATCTGCAACGTCTCGGGATCATGCTTCAGGACACGCAGCGCGCGCCGTCCTCGATCGAACGGAAGCGCGACTGCGCAATCGCACCTAGATGGGCGGTAGGATCGACGCCGAGCGGCAGGCCGACCGCAACGCTCAGATCGCTTCGGGTGAGGCCGATATCGGCCAGCTCGGCATCCGACATCTCGCCGAGCCGATAGAACTCGCGCCGGTTCCGCCAGGCTTTCCAGACGCGGTAGAGCGCATTGCCCATGCGCCGCAGGCTCGCGCCGAGCGCGGGCGCGCGCGAGGCGGACGTGCTTGTGCCGACGATGCTGAACATGGGAGAACTCCTTATCCAAGGCCGAACGGCGCCGGCCCGACCGCCCGGCAGGGGCGGCCGACGGGAAAAGCGTCGTTGCGGGTTCGTGACGCTAGGAAAATAATGCGCGCGCACTGATTGATCCAACGAATGTTTCTTATATGATCGATCAGAACATCGAATAGGTGATGTCATGCCCGCCCCGCTCGATCTCGACCAATTGCAGACCTTCGTCGCCATCGCCGATTCCGGCAGCTTCACACGCGCCGCCGAGGAGGTCTTCCGCACCCAGTCCGCGGTTTCCATGCAGATGCGGCGGCTGGAGGAGCGGATCAAAAAGCCCTTGTTCGAGAAGGACGGCCGCACCAACAAGCTGACCGAGGACGGCGAGCGCCTGCTGGCCTATGCGCGCCGGCTCCTGCACCTAAACCGCGAAACGCTCGCCGCCTTCGACGACAAGCGGCTCGAAGGCGCGATCCGGATCGGCACGCCCGACGACTATGCCGACCGTTTCCTGCCCGAGATCATGGCCCGCTTCACGCGCACACATCCCAGGGTCGAGCTCAACGTGATCTGCGAGCCGACGGCCAACCTCGTCGAGCACCTGAAACGCGGCCATGTGGACCTCGCGCTGGTGACGCATCAAGAAGGCACGCCCTCCTCCGAAGTCGTGCGCCGCGAGCCCCTGCTCTGGGTGACCTCGGCCAATCACGCCGTCCATGAGGAGACGCCTCTACCGCTCGCCTTCGGGCGGCCCAACTGCATGTGGCGCCGCGCGGCCTGCGACGCGCTGGGCCGCGGCAACCGGGACTACCGCATCCTGTTCTCGTCCTGGTCCGCCACCGTGATCGCCGCGGCCGTGCTCGCGGGGCTCGCCGTTTCCGTGCTTCCGGAATGCGCGCTCAGGCCCGGCATGCGCGTGCTGGGCGAGCCGGATGGGTTTTCGCCCCTGCCGGACGTGCAGATCGGCATCATGCGCGGCCATTCCGGCCGCTCCGAGCTCGTGGACGCGCTCGCGCGCCATATCGTGGAAAGCCTCGACAACATCTCCGTGCCGGTGGCCGAGGACGCGGGCGGCTTCGACTTCGCCGCGCTGGGCGCGATGCGCGGCCGGCGGCTCAGGCCGAGCCAGGTGATGCCGGGGTGGTAAGCCGGGGTTTCCCAGCTTAGGCTCGGCCCCATGAGCGACAGCTTCGCCCCGCCTCGCCCGCCCGGCAACGCGCCCGAATTCTCCGTCAGCGAGATTTCGGGCGCGCTGCGCCGCACGGTCGAGGAGGCCTTCGGCAATGTGCGCGTGCGCGGCGAAATCTCGGGCTATCGCGGCCCGCACTCCTCGGGCCACGCTTATTTCGCGCTCAAGGACGAGCGCGCGCGCATCGAGGCGGTGATCTGGAAGGGCACGTTCCCGCGGCTGCGCTTCCGTCCCGAGGAGGGCATGGAGGTGGTGGCGCAGGGCAAGCTCACCACCTATCCCGGCTCCTCCAAATACCAGATCGTGATCGAAAGCCTGGAGCCGGCCGGCGCGGGCGCGCTGATGGCGATGCTCGACGAGCGCAAGCGGCGGCTGGCCGCCGAAGGCCTGTTCGAGGCCGGCCGCAAGCGGCCTCTGCCCTTCCTGCCGCGCGTGATCGGGGTCGTCACCTCGCCCACGGGCGCGGTGATCCGCGACATCCTGCACCGCATCGCGGACCGCTTCCCGCTCCATGTGCTGGTCTGGCCGGTGCGGGTGCAGGGCGAGACGGCGGGATTCGAGGCCACCGCCGCGGTGGAGGGCTTCAACGCGCTTGAACCAGACGGCCCCATCCCGCGGCCGAACGTGCTGATCGTGGCGCGGGGCGGCGGCAGCCTCGAAGACCTGTGGGGCTTCAACGACGAGGGCTTGGCCCGGGCGGTGGCGGGCTCGATCATCCCCGTGATTTCGGCGGTGGGTCACGAGACGGACTGGACGCTGATCGATCTGGCCGCCGACCGGCGCGCGCCCACGCCCACGGGCGCGGCCGAAATGGCGGTGCCCGTGAAAGCCGAGCTGGAAGCGGCTGTCGCGAGCATTGCTGCGCGGCTTCGCGCCGGCCTCTTGCGCCTGATCGACCGGCGGCGCCAGGCCGCACGGGCGGCTGCCCGCGCCCTGCCCGCGCCCGACACGCTCCTTGCTTTGCCTCGAAGGCGGCTGGACGAGGCGTCGAGCCGGCTGGCGCGCGGGCTCGCGGGTTGCGCGCGCGCCAAGCGGGCGCGCCTCGACGCCGCGCGGCTCGTGCCGTCGCTCCTGTCGCGCCGGCTCGGCGAGGGCCGCAGGGTTCTGGAGCGGCTGGATGCGCGACTGCCCGGGGCGCTGACGTCAAGGAGCCGCGAGAACCGGCGCCGGCTGAGGCTCGCCTCCGCCCGGCTGTCGGTGGAGCCGATCGCACGGAAAGCCGACGACCGGCGCGGCGACAGCAGGAGGGCGGTGGCGCGGCTGGAACGCGCGGTGCGGCTTCTGTTCGACGGGCGGCGGGAGAGGCTGGACCTGCTTTCGGGATTCGTGCGCTTCGAGCCGGTCGCCGCCCGCGCCGCCGCCGAGCGCGCCCGGTTGGATGGCTTGGCTGCGCGCCTCGCGCGCGCCACAACCGAACGGCTGGCGGATGCGGGGCGGCGCGCCGCCCAGGCGGAGCGCCTTCTGCGCTCGCTCTCCTATCAGGGCGTCCTGGAGCGGGGCTTCGCCATGGTCAAGGACGAGGACGACCGCCCGGTGACGCGCGCGGCGCAGACGCGGCCGGGCCAGAAGCTCAGCCTGGAATGGGCGGACGGGACAGTGGACGCCACCACGGCCAAGGCCGGGAGTGCGGCCCCCCACCAGCCCAGACGCAAGCCCAAACCGGCCGCCGGCACCGAAGAAAAGCAGGCGTCGCTGTTCTGAGGAGAATTTTACGGGAGTTGGTACGGTTGGCTGGGATCGAACCAGCGACCTCCGGATCCACAATCCGGCGCTCTAACCAGCTGAGCTACAACCGCACGCGTGCGCTTCCAATAAGCGCAAAGCTTGGCGCGATCAAGGGCGGCAAGGCGGCGTAAGCCGCCGCGCAAAGAAAAAGGCCGGGGGGAGGACCCGGCCTTTTCCATGCTGGAACCAGCGGGGAGGACGCCGGTTCATCCCCAGGAGCGAAGGGAGGAGGACCGCTCCTGGCTAAAGGTTTCGCCCCTAATGGCTCAGGCGACCTTAAGTTCCCTAAGGGCAGATTCGAAGCCGTCCTTCACCGGGCGCGACATGTCCTCGGCGGCCTTGGAGGCGGCGGACTGCATGTCCTTGCCCTGGGCGAGCATCGCCTCGAAGCGGGCGCGAACGAAGCGGCCCTGCAGCTCCATCACCTCGGAGAGGGTCTTGGCCGACACCAGCGCTTCGAGATGCGAGAAGCCGGCGTCGACGTTGGAGCGCATGGCGGCGATCGCCTTGAGCGACAGCTCGCCGGAAGCGGCGCGCGTGGTCTCCACCGTCGTCTCCATCGACTTCTGTGCCCATTCTGCGCCATGCTTCATGCGCGAATAGACTTCCTTGGACTGCTCGAGGCCCTTCTCCGTGAAAACCCGGAACTGGTCCGTCGCCTGGTTGGCGTCGAACGTGGGGAACTCGACATTGGAAGCAGCGGCGGTGTTGGCGGCGGCGTTCTCAGCGGCTTTGGGCATTTCACTTCCTTTTGACGGCGGCCCGCGAACCCTCGCGACGGACAAGGTCCGCAAGCCCGGTTGTATGTGTCCGGCCCATATAGGTCATTTTATTGTGCATTGCAATATGTTTGCTGCGCTGCACCAATCCGGTGGGATTAACCGTCTGGGCACAAAAGCCCGCCATGCTGCGCCGCGTGGTGGACGGGCCAAGGTCAAGGCTTTAACAACAAAGCGTTAACCACCCAGTCTGCAAGTCCGCCAAGGCGCAATGGTTCACGGTTCGCCTTCCTTCATCGACGTGGTGGCGCTTCCGAGCGTTCGCGAGCGCTTTTCGCGCGGCGAGGCGCTCGTGGCGCTGTCCGAGGATCTCGAAACCGTCCTCTGGGCCAACGGGCCGGGCGCCGCCCTGCTCGGCTTTCCCGACATCGAAGCCGCGATGGGCGCGCCGCTGCCCCTGGGCAATGTCGCCAGGCGCCAGATCATGGCCGCCAGCGGCTTCCCCCAGATCGGGGGGATGCGGCCTGCCGCCGTGCGGGTGATCGGGGGGCGGACAAGCCGCACGCTCGTTTTGCAGGCCGGCACGCTGGAGCTTCCCTCCGGCGACCGCGCGATCCTGCTGGTGCAGCCGCTCCCCGACGCCGACGCCCGGGATGCAAGCGGGCGCGCGATCGCCGGCATCGCGCAGCCCGGCCAGTTCGCGACCCTGCTCAACCGCGAAGGCGGCACGCTCGCGGCCTCGCCCGGCTTCGCCGAGCTGGGGCTGCCGGCGGAGCGCCTGGCCGCGCTCGCGGCGGAAGCGGACGGTGACCGCGCGCGGCCACTCAAGCGGATGATCGAGGCGCAAGGCCGCGCCTTTCCCGCCGGATTTGCGCGCCTGACCGACGATCTCTGCCTGCTGATCGTGGTCGATGAGGGCGAGCCCGCCGCGCCCGCCGCCGGTTCGGAAGAGCCGGAGGTCGCGGACACATCCGACGAGCTGGAAGCGCCGACGCCTGCCGAAGAGCCGGCGGCGAAGGCCGTCAAAGCCCCCCCGCCCGTCTTGTCCGACGCCGAACGGCGCGTGCGGGACTGGCGCGAAGCGCCCGCGCTTCGCTTCACCTGGCAGATGGACGCCGACGCCCGCTTCCGCTCGATCTCGCCCGAGTTCATCGAGGCGTTGCGGCTCGATCGGGAGGCCATCCTCGGCCGCAGTTTTTCGGAGGCCGCCGACAGGTTCGGCCTCGACGCCGGCGGCGACATCGCCGCGCTTCTCAAGGACCGCCACACCTGGTCGGGCAGGAGCGTGACTTGGCCGACGGGCGACGGCCAGATCGGCGTGCCCGTCGATCTGGCCGCGCTCCCCACCTTCAACCGCGGCCGGGTGTTTGGGGGCTATCGGGGGTTCGGTGTGGCGCGGCTGGCCGAGGCGGTGATCCTCGAAAAGCCTCTCGCGCCCGAGCCCCACACTCCCGAGCCGTCGGAGACCTCCCCGGCCGAGCTGGAATCGCCGCAGGGAGCCATCCAACCAGTATCAAAGCCTGCTGCTGCGGTGGACGCCCCTCCTCCGCATTCGGGAGCTTGGGCCGACGCCGAAGCAGCCGCCCCATCGGCGGCGGAGGTGGCGAAGGGCCTATCCCCGCATGAGCGCACCGCCTTTCGCGAGATCGGCGAGCGGCTGCGAGCGGACGATGGCGGCCATGCGCCGGGCCGGGAGCCGGAAACCACGGCATCGTTGGCTCGGAGCGGAGCCCGGTTCGCGCCTGAAAAGCCGGCGGGATTGCCGCTTGCGGACGATGCCGGCCAGCCCGAGGAGCCAGCGGACACACCCGCGCCCGATCTCGCGGATGCCGAACCGAATGCCGCGGTCGCGGCGGGCGTCGAGGAACCGAAGAACAACGAACCGGAACAAGGGCGCGAGGCAATCGAATCGGCCGAGCCGGCGTCGCCGGAAGCGGAGGAATTGCCCCCGACAAGGTCGGATGCCTCGGCGGAAGAGGCGGCGGAGCCAGCTTTGGCGAACGCCCTCGATCCTGTCTGGATCGAGCCGGGGGCGGATGCGCCGGCGGAAAGCGCCGCAGCCGTACCCGCGGCCCAGGAGGAGCGCGCCCCTGCCCCGGCAATCCCCAGCGGGGAGCCGCCGCGGAGTCCGAAACCCTGGGCGGGGGACGGCGGCTTCTTCCTGCCCCGGCGGTCGCCGCTGGCCCTCGGAAGCCCAGCGGACCGGCGGCCCGCGCCGGCCGACACCGCGCTTCTCGACCGGCTGCCCATCCCCGTGCTGATCCATTCCGGCGACGCGCTTCACTACGCGAATGACGAGTTCTTCGGCCTCACCGGCTACGCCGATCTCGAGGCGCTCCGCGCGGCCGGGGGGCTCGACGCGCTCTTCTCCGAACCACGCGGCCCCGAGGGCAGCGACGCCGCGGAGAACCGCCGCGTGCGCCTGCGAGGCGCGGAGGGCGGCGAGATCCCTGTCGAGGCTTATCTGCGCGCCGTCCCCTGGCAGGACGGCAAGGCCCTGATGCTGGCGTTCCGCCCCATCGATCCCGATCCCGGCGAAACCGCGCTCAGGGTCCAGCTCGAACGGCGGCTCGACGAGATGCGCACCATCATCGACACGGCCACCGACGGCGTCGCGCTGATCGCCGCCGACGGGGCGATCCGATCGATCAGCCGCCCGGCCGAGGCGCTGTTCGGCATCGACGCCGCCCAGGCTCAGGGAAAGCCGTTCGGCATGCTGTTCGCGCTCGAAAGCCAGCGCGTGGTGGCCGACTACCTCAACGGTCTCTCCGGCAACGGCGTGAAGAGCGTGCTGAACGACGGGCGCGAGGTGATCGGGCGCGAAAAGGACGGCGGCTACATCCCCCTCTTCATGACCATCGGGAAGCTGCCGGACAGCAGCGGCTTCTGCGCCGTGCTGCGCGACATCACGCCCTGGAAGCGGGCGGAGGAAGAGCTCACGCAGTCCCGCGCCAAGGCCGAGCGCGCCTCCTCGCACAAGACCGAGTTCCTGGCGCGGGTGAGCCACGAGATCCGCACGCCGCTCAACGCCATCATCGGCTTCTCCGAGCTGATGCTCGACGAAAAGTTCGGGCCGATCGCCAGCGAGCGCTACCGGGACTACCTGCGCGACATCAACCGTTCGGGTAATCATGTGCTCGACCTCGTCAACGACCTGCTCGACATCTCCAAGATCGAGGCCGGCGAGCAGGAGATGGCCTATGAGGCCGTGGCGCTCAACGACTCGCTAACCGAAACCATCGCCACCATGCAGCCCCAGGCCAATCGCGAGCGGGTGATCATCCGCTCGAGCCTGGCGCCCAAGCTCCCCGACGTGGTGGCCGACCTGCGCAGCATTCGCCAGATCGGACTCAACATCCTGTCCAACGCCGTGCGCTACACGCCGGCGGGCGGGCAGGTGATCGTCTCCACCGCGCTCGAGCCCTCGGGCGATGTGGCGCTGCGCGTGCGCGACACCGGCATCGGCATGTCCGCGGGCGAGATCGAGCAGGCGCTCAAGCCGTTCAAGCAGATCAACGCGCTCAAGCGCACCCGCGGCGACGGCACGGGGCTCGGCCTGCCGCTGACCAAGGCCATGGTGGAGGCCAACCGCGCCCGCTTCGCCATCACCTCCACCCCCGGCGAGGGAACGCTCGTCGAGGTGATCTTCCCCGCCACGCGCGTGCTCGCGGGATAGGTGGAAAACGCAAAGCTGCGCTTCGCGGTCTAGTTTAGAAACGTTCTAAATTATTGTTTTCGCTGTATTTATAACTTGACTGTAGTGCGAAGCTTTTCCATAAGCGGTTCTGCGGGCGGCCGGCTTGAGAAAGGCTTGCGCCCGTCTCTCGCAAACGGAGCGGACCATGAATTTCGCCAGTTTTCGCGCGGCCGGCCTCGCGCTTCTCCTGACCACGACCGGGGCCATGGCCCAGGAAACCGTCAACATCTATTCCTATCGCCAACCCGATCTCATCAAGCCCGTGCTCGACGCCTTCACGGCCGAAACCGGCATTGAGACCGAGGTGCTCTTCCTCGACAAGGGGCTTGAGGACCGCATCCTCGCCGAGGGCGCGAACTCGCCCGCCGATGTGATCCTGACCGTGGACGTCGCGCGCCTCACCAACGCCAAGGAGAAGGGCGTCACCCAGGCGCTGGACGACGCCGAAGTCAGCGCCAACGTCCCCGCGGAATATCGCGATCCCGAGGGCCACTGGGTCGGCCTGACCAAGCGCGGGCGAGTGGTCTATGCCTCCAAGGACCGCGTGGAGGAAGACGCGCTCACTTACGCCGATCTGGCGGATCCGAAGTGGAAGGGCCGCATCTGCATGCGTTCGGGCCAGCACGACTACAATCTCGCGCTGTTCTCGGCCGCCATCGCCCATTGGGGCGAGGAGAAGACCGAGGAATGGCTGCGCGGCCTCAAGGCCAACCTCGCCAAGAAGCCCGACGGTGGCGACCGGCCCCAGGCCAAGGCCATCCATGCCGGCGAATGCGACCTCGCGATCGGCAACACCTATTATGTCGGCCTGATGCAGACCAACGAGAAGGAGCCGGAGGAGAAGGAATGGGCCGACGCCATCCGCGTCATCATGCCCACCTTCGAGAACGGCGGGACGCATGTGAACATTTCCGGTGCGGCGCTCGCCAAGAACGCGCCCAACCGCGAGAACGCGGTCGAGCTGATCCGCTTCCTGTCCTCGCCCAAGGCGCAGCAGATCTACGCCGAGCAGGTGTTCGAATACCCGGTGCAGCCGGGCCTGGAGCCTTCTCCGGTCGTCAAGGCGTTCGGGGAACTCAACGCCGACACCCTGCCGCTCGCCGAGATCGCCAAGAACCGCAGGACGGCCTCCGAGATGGTGGACCGCGTCGGCGTGGATGACGGCCCGAGCAGCTAAGCCTTCGCGCGTCCGATGCGAAACCCGGATGCGCTGAAGGGCGGCGCCATCCTTTGGGGGCCGAACGAGGCCCAAACGGAAGCGCCGGGGATGTCCCCGGCGCTTCCGCGCGTTCTTGCGCCTCCGCGCGCAGCGAAGGCGCGCCGGCCGCGGCATCGCTGGCTGGCGGCGAGCGCGGGCCTCGCCGCGGCTCTGGTGCTGCTTCCCGTCGCGAGCCTCCTCGTCCTGGCCTTTACGGGCGGATGGGTCGAATGGCCGCACCTCGCGCAAAACGTGCTGCCCGGCGCCTCGCTGACGACCTTGACCCTCCTAAGCCTCGTCGCGGCCGGCACGGCGCTGATCGGCGTGGCGAGCGCCTGGCTCGTGGCCGAGCACGAGTTCCCCTTGCGGCGCATGCTCGCCTGGGCGCTGGTGCTGCCCTTGGCGGTGCCCACCTATCTCGCGGCCTATGCCTTCGGCGAGTTCTTCGACTTCACCGGGCCGGTCCAGACGGGCTTTCGCGCGCTGACGGGCTTCGAGACGGCGCGGGATTATTGGTTCCCCGAAGTCCGCTCCCTGCCGGGCCTGGCGCTGGTGCTGATCTCGGTGCTCTACCCTTATGTCTATCTCACCACGCGCATGGCCTTCCTGATGCAGGGGCGGCATGTGGCCGATGTGGCGCGGACGCTGGGCGCCAAGCCGCGTGCGGTGTTCTGGCGCGTCGCCCTGCCCGTGGCGCGACCCGCGGTGGTCGCGGGCGTGGCGCTGGCGCTCATGGAGACGCTCAACGATCTGGGCGCGGCCGAGTATTTCGGCGTCCGCACCCTCACATCGGCCGTTTACTCGACGTGGCTCAACCGGGGCAGCCTGGAGGGCGCCGCCCAGCTCGCGCTCGCCATGCTCGTGCTCGTGCTTCTGCTCGTCGCGCTGGAGCGATGGGCACGGCGGCGGCAGCGTTTCGGCAATGCGCGCTCGACCCAGATGCGCCGGCCGGCCGCGCGCCGCGTCCTGCCGGGCTGGCGGGGCATCGCCGCGGCCTTTGCGCTTTTTCTGCCGGTCCTGCTTGGCTTCGGGGTGCCGCTCGCCGTGTTCGGCGGCGCGGCTTCGCGCAGGCTTGAGACGCTCGTCTCGCCGAAGCTGGCCGAGGCTTTGGTCACCACGATTGTGACGGCGGGGGCCGCCGCCACCCTGACGGTGCTGACCGCGCTGTTCCTGGTGCAGGCCGCCCGCACCGTGCGCTCAAGCCGCGTGCAGGCGCTCGCGGGCGCGGCCATGCTGGGCTATGCGCTGCCCGGAACCGTGCTGGGCTTGGGGCTGCTCTTCGCCCTCACCGCCTTCGACAACGGCCTGGACGCCCTTTTGCGGGCGTGGCTGGGCGTCTCCACCGGGCTCCTCGTCACGGGCTCGGCCGCAGCGGTCGTGCTCGCCTGCACGATCCGCTTCTTGGCGCTGGGGGAAGGCGCGCTCAGGAGCGGCTTCGAGAAGCTGCCCGGCCATCTCGACGAGGCGGCGCGCTGCCTGGGCCGCAGCCAGGCCGCCAGCCTGCGGGCCGTCGTGCTGCCTCTGCTCAAGCCGGCGATCCTGACGGCGCTGGTGCTCGTCTTCGTGGACACGGCCAAGGAACTGTCGGCCACGATCCTCTTGCGTCCCTTCGGCTTCGACACGCTGGCGACGCTCACCTACGAGAACGCCTCGCGCGGCGCACCCGAGGATGGCGCGCTCGCCGCGCTCCTCATCGTGCTCGTGGCGCTCGGGCCGGTCATCCTGCTGTCCGGCGCGCTGGCGCAAGACCGGACCTAAAAAGAAAGGCGCCCGATGGGACGCCCTGAGGTCGAGCTGTAGCGTGGAGCGGAATTTCGTGTTTCCAGAAGTCGCGCGAGGCGCAGGTGTTCCGTTTCACGCGAGTCTTGGCGGGAGACCGTTAACAAGACCTTGACGTGACAGCCACCGTTTCCATTGACCGACCGGCGGAAGCGAAACGCGGTAAATTTCGCGGCAATCTCTTGTTAATCACATCGCTCAGCGTTGAAGCTCCGGAAGGCCGCGGAACAGTTCCAGCGCCTCCGGGTTGGCGAGCGCCTCTTTGTTCTTCACGGGGCGGCCATGCACCACCTCGCGGACGGCGAGTTCGGTGATCTTGCCCGACTTGGTTCGGGGGATGTCCCCGACCGCCACGATCCTCGCCGGCACATGGCGCGGGCTCGCGCCTTCGCGGATTCTCGCGCGGATGCGCTTTTCGAGCGCCTCATCGAGCGCCACGCCGGGAGCGAGGCGGACAAAGAGCACGACGCGAACATCGCCCTCCCAGTCCTGGCCGATGGCCAGCGCCTCCAGCACTTCCGGCATGCCCTCGACCTGGTTGTAGATCTCCGCCGTGCCGATCCGCACGCCGCCGGGGTTCAACGTCGCGTCCGAGCGGCCATGGATGATCATGCCGCTCTGTTCGGTCCACTCCGCGAGATCGCCATGGCGCCACACGCCGGGAAAGCGCTCGAAATAGGCGGCGCGATATTTCACCCCAGCGGGGTCGTTCCAGAACTGGACGGGCATGGACGGGAAGGGTTTCAGGCAAACCAACTCGCCCTTCTCCCCATGCACCGTCCGCCCCTCCTGGTCCCACACATCCACGGCCATGCCGAGGCCCGGCCCCTGGATCTCGCCCGCGAACACGGGCAGCAGAGGCACGCCCAGCACGAAGCAAGACACGATGTCGGTGCCGCCCGAGATCGAGGCGAGATGCAGGTCGGGCTTGATCGCGTCATGCACGAAGCGAAAGCCATCGGGGCCGAGCGGCGAGCCGGTCGAAGACAGAGTTCGCAATGCCGACAGGTCATGTGTCTCGACCGGACGCAAGCCGGCTTTCTTGAGCGCGTCCAGGAACTTGGCCGAGGTCCCGAAATGCGTCATGCGCTCGGCTTGAGCGAAGTCGAACAGGGTGTTGCCGTCGGGATGGAAGGGCGAGCCGTCATAGAGCAGAACGGTTGCTCCTGACGCGAGGGCGGACACGAGCCAGTTCCACATCATCCAGCCGAGCGTCGTGAAGAAGAACACCCGGTCGCCCGGCCGGAAGCCGGAATGGAGGCGGTGCTCCTTCAGGTGCTGGAGCAGCGTGCCCCCTGCCCCATGCACGATGCATTTGGGCACGCCCGTGGTGCCCGAGGAGAACAGGATGAAGAGCGGGTGGTCGAAGGGCAGGCGCTCGAACCGCAGCGGCTGGGATTCAAAGGGGGCGAGCGCCGCGTCCAAGGCCTGTGCGTTCTCGATTCCCGCCGCCGCCGCATCCGCTCGGCCCAGGAAATCCACCACGAGCACGCATCGCAGGCTCGGCAGCTTCTTCGCCACCGCCGCGAGCTTGGCCGACGTGTCGATCTCTTTGCCGCCGTAGAGATAGCCGTCCACGCCGAGGAGCAGCACCGGCTCGATCTGCCCGAAACGGTCGAGAACGCCGTTCTCCCCGAAATCGGGCGAGCAGGACGACCAGACCGCGCCGATGCTCGCCGTCGCCAGCATGGCGGCGATGCTTTCGACCACGTTGGGCAGCATGGCCGCGACGCGGTCGCCGGGCTTCACGTCCAGCGAAAGGAAGAGCTGCTGGAGGCGCGAGACCAGCGCGCGCAATTCGTCCCAGGAAAGTTTGCGCGAAGAACCGTTCTCGGCGCGGAAGACGATCGCGTCGTCCGGCCCGGAACGCCGCAGCAGGTTTTCGGCGTAGTTGAGCCTGGCTTCGGGGAAGAACCGCGCGCCCGGCATGGCGTCGCCGTCCAGCAGATCGACCGCGCCCGGCTCCCCGATCACGCCGCAAAAATCCCAGACCAGCCGCCAGAACGCCGCGCGGTCCTCGACGGACCACGCGTGGAGCTCGCGATAGGTCGCAAGGGGCCGGTTCGCGACACGCGCCGCCTCGCGCATGAAGGCGGTCAGCGGCTCAGCGGCGATGCGCTCGAGCGATGGCGTCCACAAAACCTGGCTCAAGCGGCTCCTCCCCTCGTTTGCCCGGCGGTTATGCCGCCGGCGCGGGCAAGGAACAAGCAGGCGGCGGGCGCGAGCGACCTATTCGCAGCGCCGCGTCGTTGCGCTTTTGGAACAGCCTCCATGGACTGCGGCATCTAGCGGATCAGCCTCGTCGCGCCGCCTGCTCGTCCCTGGCGCGCTGCACCTCGCGACGCTTGTTGAGGATCGAAGCGGCGATCACGCCCACCGCCACGAAGCCGATCATCAGCGTGCAGATCGCGTTGATCTCCGGCGTCACGCCGAGCCGCACCTGGCTGTAGATCTTCATGGGCAGGGTGGTGGCGCCCGGTCCCGAGGTGAAGGAAGCGATCACGAGGTCGTCGAGCGACAGCGTGAAGGCGAGCAGCCAGCCCGCCACCACGGCCGGCAGGATCACGGGCAGCGTGACCTGGAAAAAGGTGGCCGTGGGCGTGGCGCCGAGATCCATCGCCGCCTCCTCCAGGCTGCGGTCGAAACTGGCGAGCCGCGACTGCACCACCACGGCCACGAAGCACATGGTGAAGGTGATGTGGGCGAGCGTCACCGTCAGGATGCCGCGGTCGAGTCCGACAGCGACGAACAGGAGCAGGAGCGACAGGCCGGTGATGACCTCGGGCATCACCAGCGGCGCGAAGACCAGGCCGGAGAACAGCACACGGCCTCGGAACCGCGTGTAGCGGGTGAGCGCGAGCGCCGCCAGCGTGCCCAACACGGTGGCGACGGTGGCGGAAACGAACGCGACCCGCGCGGTCACCCAAACGGCGTCGATCAGACCCTGGTTCTGGAGGAGCGAGGCGTACCAGCGCGTGGAAAACCCTGCCCAAACCGTGACGAGCCGGGATTCGTTGAAAGAGAAGATAATCAGAAGAACGATGGGCAAATAGAGGAACGCGAAGCCCAGCACCACCGACGCGATGTTGAAGCGGCTCCAGCCGCCGGCGTTCATCGCCCCGCCTCCTGCGCGCGCGCCTGGACGCGCTGGAACCACATGATGGGCAGCACCAGGATCAACAGCAGGATCACGGCCACCGCCGAGGAGACCGGCCAGTCGCGGTTGGCGAAGAACTCGTTCCACAACGTGCGGCCGATCATCAGGGTCTGGGAGCCGCCGAGCAGGTCGGGGATCACGAACTCGCCCACTGCGGGGATGAAGACGAGCAGCGAACCCGCGATCACGCCGGGAAGCGACAGCGGGAAGGTGATCTTCCAGAAGGCCGCAGCCGGCGGGCAACCCAGATCCTGCGCCGCCTCGACCAGCGAATAATCCATCTTCTCGAGCGTGGCGTAGAGCGGCAGCACCATGAAGGGCAGGTAGGAATAGACGATGCCGATATAGATCGCCCAATAGGTGTTGGTGATGATGAGCGGCTGGTCGATGACATTGAGCGCCTGGAGGAACTGGTTGAGCAGGCCCTCGGGCTTGAGGATCCCGATCCACGCATAGACGCGGATCAGAAAGCTCGTCCAGAAGGGCAGGATCACCAGCATCACGAGGATCGGCCGGATGCTCGACGGCGCGCGCGCCATGCCATAGGCGATGGGGTAGCCGATCAAGATCGTGACGAGCGTCGAGACGGCGGCCACCACCACGCTGGTGAGATAGGCGTTGGCGTAGAGCGGGTCGCCGGTGAGCCAGAGATAGTTCTCGACGCTGAGCTCGCTCAAGCCCTGCCGGAACGCGGCCCAGCCCTCGGCCAGGTCGAAGACGGGCGTGTAGGGCGGCATCGAGATCGCCACCTGCGACAGCGACATCCGCACCACGATCAGAAAGGGGACGAGGAAGAAGAGCGCGAGCCACAGATAGGGCACGGCGATGACGAGCCGCGAGCCGATGGCGGACCGGAGTCCGCCGCCGCCGCTCCTCGACCGCGTCGCCTCCGCCTGTTCCGCGCGTTCGAGCGCCGCTTGCGCCATGGTCTATCTCGTCAGCACCACGCCGGAATCCGGCTGGAACGAAATCCAGGCCGGGTCGTGCCAACTCAGCGGATCTTGCGCCGCGCGCGTGGCGTTGAGCTGGCTCGTGCGGATCACCCGCCCGTCGGGCAGGCGCACATGGTAATGCGTCATGTCGCCGAGATAGGCGATGTCCCAGATCTCGCCTTGGGCCGTGTTCACCTGCGCGTCCCCGGGAGGGCGGGAGGAGACGGCGATCTTCTCGGGGCGCACGGCGTACCAGACGCGCGCGCCCGGCGTGGCGCCGCCCACGTCCGACGCCGCGATCGTCAGCCCCTCGCCCGCCTCGATGACGGCGACGTCGCCATCGCGGCGGGAAACTGTGCCCTCGAACAGGTTCACCGTGCCCACGAAATCGGCCACGAAGCGCGAGGCCGGCGCCTCGTAGATTTCCGCAGGCGTCGCAACCTGCATGATCTCGCCCTTCTCCATGATGGCGATGCGGTCGGCCATGGTCATGGCCTCTTCCTGGTCGTGGGTGACGATCATGAAGGTGAGGCCGAGTTCCTGCTGGAGGTCCATCAGCTCGAACTGCGTCTCCTCGCGCAGCTTGCGGTCGAGCGCCCCCAAAGGCTCATCGAGCAGCAGCACTTTGGGCCTTTTGGCGAGGCTGCGGGCGAGCGCCACGCGCTGGCGCTGGCCGCCCGAGAGCTGGTGCGGGCGGCGCCTGGCGAAGGCCTCCAGCTTGACCAAGCCGAGCATCTCCTTCACGCGCTGGGCGATCTGGGCCTTCGGCATCCCCTCCTGGCGGAGACCGAAGGCGACGTTGTCCTCGACCGTCATATGCGGGAACAGGGCATAGGACTGGAACATCATGTTGACCGGCCGCCGATAGGGCGGAATGCCGGCCAGGTCCTGCCCGTCGAGCAGGATGCGGCCTGAGCTTGGCTGCTCAAAGCCCGCCAGCATCCTGAGCAATGTGGACTTGCCGCAGCCGGAGGCGCCCAAGAGCGCGAAGAACTCGCGCTCATAGACGCCGAGCGAGAGATCGTCGACCGCGACGAAATCGCCGAACTTCTTCGTGACGCGGTCGAACAGGATGTGGTGGCGGGCCTCAGGGTCCTTCCAAGGCTCGAAGCTGCGCCTGATGCTGCCCAGCGATTTCATGCGCAGCCCCTCGCCCCGCGCCTCACTGCCCCGTGACGATTCGAGTCCAGGTTCGTGTCACGACGCGCTGGGTCCGCGAGTCATAGGGCTGCACGGTGAAGAGCTTCTGCAGCGTCGCCTCGTCGGGATAGATCGCCGGGTCGTTGCGGACCTCGGGGTTCAGCAGCTCCTGGGAGGCGAGATTGCCGTTGGCGTAGAAGACGTAGTTGGACGCCTTGGCGATCACATCGGGTCGCATCATGTAATTCAGGAACTCGTGCGCCTCGTCGACATGGCTTGCGTCGGCGGGGATCGCCATCTGATCGAACCACATCTGGGCGCCTTCCTTGGGGATGCTGTAGGCGATCTCCACCCCCGCCCCCGCTTCCGCCGCGCGGTCTCGCGCCTGGAACAGGTCGCCCGAGAAGCCCACCGCCACACAGATGTCGCCATTGGCGAGCGCGTTGATGAACTCGGAGGAGTGGAACTTGCGCACAAAGGGGCGGACCTTGAGCATCGCCTCTTCCGCCTTGGCGAAATCATCGGGATTGGTCGTATTGGGATCGATGCCGAGATAAACGAAGACGCTCGGCAGGACATCGGTGGGCGAGTCCAGCATGTAGACGCCGCAGGCGGCGAGCTTCTCCATGTTGGCGGGATCGAACACGGCCGACCAGGAGTCGATGCGATCAACGCCAAGCGCCTCCTTCACCTTGGCCGTGTTGTAGCCGATGCCGGTGGTGCCCCACATGTAATTGACCGAATATTCGTTGCCGGGGTCGTATTTGGCGACCCGCTCGGACACCACGTCCCACATGTTGGAAATGTTGGGGAGCTTGGACTTGTCGAGCTTCTGGAACACGCCGGCCTGAATCTGGCGGGCGAGGAAGCTCGCGGTCGGCACCACCACGTCATAGCCGCTGCCGCCGGCGAGCAGCTTGGTTTCCAGGAGTTCGTTGGAATCGAACACGTCATAGACGACGCGGATGCCCGTCTCCTGCGTGAACGCCTCCAGGATCGACTCGTCGATATAGTCCGACCAGTTATAGACATTGACCACCCGCTCCTGGGCGTGAGCCGCGCCCGCCGCGGCAAAGGACAGGGCGGCCAAAGCGGCGGCGGTCGAGGCGAGGAACGTCCTGCGGATCATCGAATATTCCTTCTTCGCGCGAAAGGCG
This sequence comes from Mesorhizobium sp., assembly GCA_035998495.1. Classification (GTDB taxonomy): domain Bacteria; phylum Pseudomonadota; class Alphaproteobacteria; order Rhizobiales; family Rhizobiaceae; genus Mesorhizobium_B. Next base: position 21,701 of record DASYHP010000057.1, on the reverse strand, counting down.
GACGCGGCGGAGCGCCGGGAAGGCGCCGCGCCGGTCGAGGGAACAACCTAGGAGGCTTCAGCGGGCGCGGCAAGCCGTGCGCCGAGCCTTCCCCAGGGCTCCGGGAGGGCTTACCGCGGCGTGGGCAAGCCGCCGCTGCCGGGCTTGGCGGGCCGGGCTTGGCGCCGCAACTCGAACGCGAGGTGCACAAGAAGCGCTGCGAAAACGATGCCGCCGCCGATCAGCGTGCGTGTGGCGGGCTCCTGCCCATGCACGAGCCAGACCCAGACCGGGCTCAACACCGTCTCCATGGTGCCCAGAAGCGCGGCCAGCGCCGCAGGCACGAGCCGCGCGCCCGAGGCGAAGAGCGCAAGCCCCAGGCCGAGATTGAGCGCGCCGAAAGCGAACAGCACGGCCATGTCGAAGGCGGAAACGGCGAGCGAGGAAGCCTGGGTGGCGGCGAAGCTCCCGGCGAGGGTGACGCCCAGGCAGGTGGCGGGCGTCATCCGCACATGGGCGAAGCGGCGCGTGAGCACGGTGGCGAGCGAGAAGGCGAGCGCGATCAGCAGCGCCAAGCCGTCGCCCACCAGCGAGCCTGCTCCAGACAGCGAATCCGACACCATCACGGCCACGCCCGCGATCACCGCCACGATCGCCACAGCGGTGGCGAGGTTCACGCGCTCGCCGAACACGGCGAAGGCGATCGCCGCCGCGATCAGCGGCACGCCGGCCTGCATCAGCACGATGTTGGCGACCGTGGTATAGGCCAATGCCACCACGAAGGAAGTGGAGGCGGTGGCGAAGCACAGCCCCACGGCCAGCCCCGCCCAGCCCATGGAGCGGAACAGCGCCACTGTCCCGCCCGGTCCGTCCCGCCACAGCATGAAGGCCAGGAGAAAGGCCGCCGCCCAAACCGAGCGCCAGAATACCACCGTCCAGCTTCCCGCCTCCGCGACGAACAATGCGATCGCGCCGCCAAAGCTCCAGAAAAGGGCGGACAGGAACACCAGCGTGGCGCCGAGCGCGCGGCCGGCATCCCGGGCGAGCGGCGCCGCTTCCGGCTTCACGACGGCGTCGGCCGCTCCCATTCGGCTGCTCCCTTGCAAGTTGGCGCGGGCGCGCCCGAAGGAGGAGCTAGCACAAAGCGGGCGCGGGCAGGTGAGCCAGTTCGCCGCCCCCGTTGCGGCAAGACGCGGCGGCCCGCGCGACCCGAGGCGCTTCGTAAGCCAAGTGTTAGGACAAGGCTGGCAATTTAGCGCTCTTTCGCCGAACGCGCCGTCATGATCGGAAACCCCTTGGAGCCGAGACCCCATCCCCCACGCCTGCGGGACGGGTTCGGCGTGCCGGCGGGTCCGACCACCTCCGACAAGAGGCATGTGCTGGTCGCCGGGCGCTCGGAGATCACGCGCGTGGTGGTGTGCCGCATCCTGGAGCGCGCCGGCCTACGGCCCGTCTCGGCCACGCCGGACGACGCCACGCCCCTTCTCGCGCGCCTCCGGCCTGGGGCCGTGGTGCTGGACGGGGGCGCCGACAACCGCGACTGCGACGGCCTGCTCGCCGACATCGAAGCCTCCCGCCGGTTGTCTGGCGACGGGTCCCCGCGCGTGGTCCTCCTGTCGAACCGCAACGGCACGCCGCTGACGCTCGGCCTGCCGGCCGCGGTGGACGCCGCGGTGACCAAGCCCATCACCTCCGAGCGGCTCAGGCCCGTGGTGGAGAGGCTGATCGGCCGCGCGCTGCGTTGAGGCGGCCAGCAGGGCGCGCCGCCTTGCCCGTGCCCCCTTCCCAGCCGAGGGGGCCGGCGGCTATAGTCGGCCCATCTCAACAACGTAACGGTGCTTGATGCCCGCCGCGAAACAGGAAGCCCGGCCGTCCCAGGGAAAAGGGGGGAACGGAGGGCGCCTTCGCACCCCGCCTTTCCTGAAGAACCTCCGGGGGGTCAAGGACTGGAAGGAAGCCGAGGCCTGGCTCGAATTTCGCCAGATCGAGGACATCGAATGCATCACGCCCGACCAGGCCGGGGTCGCGCGCGGGAAGATGATGCCGTCGAAGAAGTTCACCTCGAACACCTCGCTCGCGCTTCCCTCCGCCGTGTTCATGGCCACGATCTCGGGCCGCTATCCCGAGGACGGCAACGGCTTCACCTATCCCGAGGACGACGGCGACCTCAAGCTGGTGCCCGACCTTTCGACGCTGTGCGCGGTCCCCTGGGAAGACGACCCCACCGCGCAGGTGATCTGCGACCTCGTCCATCAGGACGGGCGGACCGTGGAGTTCACGCCGCGCAACGTGCTCAAGCGCGTCGTTTCGGCCTATGAGAAGCTTGGGTTGAGGCCCGTGGTGGCGCCCGAGATCGAGTTCTACCTCGTGCGCAAGAACCCCGATCCGGACTATCCGCTCGTGCCGCCGGTGGGGCGCTCGGGCCGGCCGATCGGCGGCGGCGCCGGCTACTCCATCGCGGGCGTCAACGAATTCGACGAGCTGATCGACGACATCTACCACTTCGGCGAGGGCCAGGGGCTCGAGATCGACACGCTCATCCACGAGGAGGGCGCGGGCCAGCTCGAGATCAATCTGCGACACGGCGACCCGATCGCGCTCGCCGACCAGGTCTTCATGTTCAAGCGGACCATCCGCGAGGCGGCGCTCAAACACGAGACCTACGCCACCTTCATGGCGAAGCCGATCCAGGGTCAGCCGGGCTCGGCCATGCACATCCACCAGTCCGTGGTGGAGATCAAGACAGGCCGCAACATCTTCGCGGGCCCGGACGGTTCAGAAACCGACGAGTTCGCCCACTTCATCGGCGGCATGCAGAAGCATGTGCCGAATGCGCTCGTGATGTTCGCGCCCTATGTGAACTCCTATCGGCGGCTGACGCAAGCCGCGTCCGCCCCCGTCAACGCGAAGTGGGGCTACGACAACCGCACCACGGCTTTTCGTGTGCCGCGCTCGGAGCCCGGCGGCCGACGCGTCGAGAACCGCATCCCGTCGTCCGACGCCAACCCCTATCTCGCGATCGCGGCATCGCTCGCTTGCGGGCTAATCGGCCTGCAGAAGCAGATCGCGCCCGACGCCCCGGTCCTGACCTCCGCCAACGAGGACGAGATCGACCTGCCGCGCGGGCTCTTGGAAGCCGTGACCCTGCTCGAGCAGGACGAGGAACTGCGCGGCCTCCTAGGCAACTCCTTCGTCTCCACCTACGCGGCGATCAAGCGCGCTGAGTTCGAGACCTTCATGGAGGTGATCAGCCCGTGGGAGAGGGAGTATTTGCTGCTGAATGTGTGAGGCAGGGGACTAGGGGAGCAGGTGCAATCGAACAGCCGATCGGATGTCGCCAAGTCCTACAGCGACCTCGTTGTCTGGCAGCGGCGATGGATCTCGCGGTTGACGTTTACAGCGCGACGAGAGCTTGGCCGAAAGAGGAGATTTACGGACTTACTGCGCAGGTGCGCAGAGCTGCCGCCTCCGTTCCCGCCAACATCGCTGAGGGCTATGGCCGAGGCACACGCGGCTCTTACGTGCAATTCCTTCGCATCGCACAAGGTTCGCTCAAGGAGGTGGGGACGCACCTCCTTATCGCGCAGCGCGTCGGCCTGGTGAACCGCCAACACGTCGAGCCTTTGTTAATCCGCAGTCAAAGCATCGGAAAACTGCTTCGCCTGCTGATCAACAGGCTCTCGAAGACCTGACCTACTCCCCTACTCCCCTATGCCCTACCAATCCCCCATCTCCCCCGGCCTTTCCTGGTACGAGGCCACCGCAGGCGAGCGGCCGGAATACCCGAAGCTCGATGGCGATGCGTCGGCCGACGTGGCCGTGGTCGGCGGCGGGTTCACGGGGCTTTCGGCGGCGGCGCATCTGGCCAAGCTCGGCGCTGACGTCGTGCTGATCGAGGCGCATCGCTTCGGCGACGGCGCCTCGGGCCGCAACGGCGGCCAGCTCGGCACGGGGCAGAGGGGAGAGCCGGGAGATTACGAAAAAGCCTTCGGCTTCGAGCGCGCCAAGGCGCTGTTCGACCTCGCCGAGGAAGCCAAGGCGCACCTCCTCGATTTCGCCCGCGCGCATGGCATCGATATCGACTACACCCCCGGCCAGCTCTCGGTGGCGCACAAGAAGCGCTACGTGGCGGACTATCGCGAGTATGCCGACATCATGCGCGAGCGCTACGGCTATCCGCACCTTTCCTTCATGGACGCCGCGGAGACGGCCGGGCGGCTGGGCTCGACGCGCTACCACGGCGGCCTGCGCGACTCAGGGACAGGCCACATCCACCCGCTGAAGCTCGCGGTCGGCACCGCGCGGGTCGCTGCCGAGGCCGGAGCCAAGCTGCATGAGCAGACGCCGGCGACCGCGCTCTCGTCGGACGGCGGCAAGGTGCGCATCGCGACGCCCACGGGCACGGTGACGGCCGACCGCTGCCTGCTGGCGACCGACGCCCATGTGGGCGGGCTGGAGAAGCAGAGCGCCTCCCACATCATGCCGATCGGCTCCTTCATCGCGGCGACGGAGCCGTTGCCGGAGGACAGTTCCGTGCTGCTGGGCCGCGAGTCGGTGGACGATTCGCGCTTCGTGGTGCGCTATTTCCGGCGGATGCGGACAGGCGAGCTGTTGTTCGGCGGCCGCGAGATCTATTCGCCGGGCACCCCCGGCGACCTGCAGGCCGCCCTGCGCCGGCAGATCGAGGAGATCTATCCGACCTTGCGCGACGTTCCGATCACCCATGCGTGGGGCGGCTGGGTGGGCATCACCGTGCCTCGACGAATCTTCGTGCGCGAGGTGATGCCGCGCGTGATCTCGGCCGGCGGCTATTCCGGCCACGGCGTGATGCTCTCCAACTTCATGGGCAAGCTCTACGCCGAAGCGGTCGCGGGCAACCGCGACCGGCTTCATCTCTTCAAGGAGCTGAAGGTGCCCGCCTTTCCCGGCGGGCGGCGCTTCCGCGCGCCGCTGCTCTTTCTCGCGCTTAGCTGGTACGCGCTGCGAGACCGGATCTAGACCCGTCCACGCTCCACGCGCCGGGGCCGGCGAAGAAGAGATAGAGGAACACGAAGCAGAACAGGATCGCCGCGTCCCCTTGATTCAGGACGGGATAGAGGCTCTGCGGCGCGTGGAACATCCAGTAGGCCACGGCCATCATGCCGCTCAGGATGAAGGCGACCGGCCGGGTCAAGAAGCCGATCAGGACGAGCAGGCCGCCGAAGGTTTCCAGGATGCCGCCGATGAGGAAGAGTCCGGCCGCGCCGCCACCGCCGCCCTCGGACCCGACAGGGAAACCGAACAGCTTCTGAGTGCCGTGTTCGATGAACAGCAGGGCCGTGACGATGCGCAGAGCGGCAAGCGCATAAGGCGAATAGGCGGACAGGCGGTCGAACACGCGGGAAAACTCCAGGCAGGAAACGGAGTCGGAAACTGTGCGAGCGCGGCCTGGGGAGCAAGCCGCGGCGGTGAGACACTGTGTTCACAGTTTCCGCCGCCGACCCGCGTCCGGGTGCCCCCGCTACGATCAGATGCAGCGGCCGCCGTCCACCTCCAGCGCCACGCCGGTGATGAGCGAAGCCTCGTCGGACGCCAGGAACAAGGCCGCGTTGGCGATGTCGAGCGGCGTGGACAGCCGCCCCAGCGGGATGGTGGCGCGGAATTTCTCGCGCAGCTCCGGCGTGTCCTCGCCCATGAACTGCGCCAGCATGCCCGTCTCGCCGGCGACGGGGCATAAGGCATTGACGCGGATGTTCTTGGGCGCGAGCTCTACCGCCATGCTCTTGGTGGCGGTGATGACCCAGCCTTTCGACGCGTTGTACCAGGTGAGGCCAGGGCGCGGCCTGATGCCCGCGGTGGAGGCCGTGTTCAGGATCACCCCTCCCCCTTGGGCGGCCATGATCGGGACCACTGCCCGCACGGCGTGGTAGATCGCCTTCATGTTGACGGCCGTGATGAGGTCGAAGACATCCTCCTCCACCTCGAGCATGTCGCCGTTGCGATGCGTGAAGCCGGCATTGTTGACCATGACGTCCACGCGGCCGAAGCGCTCCATCGCCACCTTGAGCATCTCGTCGAACTCGGCGCGCTGCGAGACGTCGGTCTGCACGCAGACGGCGTTCTCGCCGATCTCGTCCGCCACGCGGCTTGCCCCGCGAAAGTTGAGGTCGGCCACCACCACCTTCGCGCCTTCCTCGGCGAAGCGTTTGGCGATGCCCTCGCCGAAGCCGGACGCGGCCCCGGTGACGATGGCGGTTTTGTTGGCGAGGCGTGGCATGGCCCTACCCATGGTGGAACACCACCGTCTTGGTGGCCGACATGTCGTAAAGCGCCTCGAAGCCCTTCTCGCGGCCATGGCCCGATCGTTTGAAGCCGCCGAAGGGCAATTCCACCCCGCCGCCCGCGCCATAGGCGTTGACGAAGACCTGACCCGCGCGCACGCGCTTCGCGAGCCTGTGCTGGCGCGCGCCGTCGCGAGTCCAAATCCCCGCCACGAGACCGTAGTCCGTGCCATTGGCAAGCCGCACCGCCTCTTCCTCCGTGTCGAAGGGGAACAGCGCCAGCACGGGGCCGAACACCTCCTCCTGGGCGAGCTGGGAGGCGGGATCGACGGAACCAAACAGCACAGGCGGGAAGTAGAAGCCGGTTTCCGGCGCGTCCGGCGCGACTTTTCCGCGGGCCAGAATGTCCGCGCCCGCCCCTTCCGCCGCCTCGACCGTGCCCCCCACGCGGTCGCGCTGGCGCGCGTTGATGAGCGCGCCTAGATCGAGGTCGGCCTCGTGCGGACCGGCGATGAGCTGGGAAAACCGCTCGGCCAGGGCCTCGGCCACGCGCTCGTAAAGAGGCCGCTCGATCAGCACGCGGCTGCCGGCCGAGCAGGTCTGGCCGCCGTTCTGGATGACCGCGTTGACGAGGGTCGGCAGCGCCCGCTCCCAATCGGCGTCGGCAAAGACGATCTGCGGCGATTTCCCGCCGAGCTCCATCGTCACGCCGCGGTTGTTCTGGGCGGCCGCCGCCTGGATGGCCGCGCCCGTCTGCGGCGAGCCGGTGAAGGTGACGTAATCGACGCCCCGGTGCGCCGCGAGCGCGGCACCGGCTTCCGTGCCAAAACCCGTCACCACGTTGAGCACGCCCGGCGGAAAGCCTGCCTCCAGCGCGAGCTCGGCCATGCGGATCGCCGTCAACGAGGCATCCTCGGCAGGCTTGAGCACGAGCGTGTTGCCCATGGCGAGCGCCGCGCCCGCCACGCGGGAGAAGATCTGCAGCGGATAGTTCCAGGGGATGATGCCCGCGACCACGCCATGCGGCTCGCGGAAGGTGAGCGCCGTCCAACCGTCGAGGAAGGGGATGGTGTCCCCGAAAATCTTGTCGGGCGCGCCGCCGTAGAACTCGAAATAGCGGAGGGTCGCGGCGACATCCGCCCGGCCCTGGCGCAGCGGCTTGCCCGTGTCGCGCGATTCGAGCGCGGCAAGCGCCTCACCATGCCGCTCGACGAGCTGGCCCAGTCGCGAGAGCAGCCGACCGCGCTCGGCGGCCGGGGTGCGCGACCACGGACCTTCCTCGAAGGCGCGACGCGCCGCCTCGACCGCGCGCGCCACATCCTTCGCCCGGCCCCGCGGGATGGAGGTGAAGGCCTTGCCGTCGGAAGGGCAGGCGACCTCGATACGCTCGCCCGAGGCGGCATCCACCGACGCGCCGGCGATCACCTGGCGGCAGGCGTCAAGCTCTGATTCGGGTGGGGACGGACGAATGTTCAAGCGGCAAACCCCTGTTCGGAGGCGTGTCGCCCGTTATAACGCGTCGCATGGCGAGCGGAACCGCCGGGCGGCGAAAACCTCGCGTGAGCTGGACGCTCTAAATCGATTAGAATAGAAGCGGAACGTCGCCGCATGCTTCGGCTTCTCCTCCGACAGGGTTTTGCATGACAAGCCAGATCATCCCCGTCGAGCCGTTCGACTTCGTCGTGTTCGGCGCCACCGGCGACCTCGCCGAGCGCAAGCTCCTGCCGGCGCTCTTCCAGCGCCAGCGCGCGAAGCAGTTCTCCGAGCCCACCCGCATCATCGGCGCGTCGCGCACGAAGATGAGCGGGGACGAGTACCGCGAGGCGGCGCGCAAGGCGCTCCAGGACCATGTGGCGGGCGATGACCTCGCCGCCGACGAGGTCGGGCGCTTCCTCGACCGGCTCGACTATGTGCCGGTGGACGCGCGCTCGGGCGGCGGCTTCGACGCGCTCAAGGAGAAGCTCGGCGAAGAGGACCGCATCCGCGTGTTCTACCTCGCGGTCGGGCCGGAACTGTTCGGCTCTATCGCGCGGTTCCTGGGCGAGAACGGTCTGGTCACGCCGCAAAGCCGCATCGTGGTGGAAAAGCCGATCGGCCGCGATCTCGCGTCCGCCCATGCGCTCAACGACGAGATCGGCAGGCATTTCGACGAGACGCAGATTTTCCGCATCGACCACTATCTCGGCAAGGAGACGGTGCAGAACCTGATGGCGCTGCGCTTCGCCAACGCGCTCTACGAACCCTTGTGGAACAACGCGCATATCGACCATGTGCAGATCACGGTGGGCGAGACCGTGGGGCTCGAGGACCGCGTCAGCTATTACGACAAGGCCGGCGCGCTGCGCGACATGGTGCAGAACCACATGCTGCAACTGGTCTGCCTCGTCGCCATGGAGGCGCCCGCCTCCATGAACGCGGATGCCGTGCGCGACGAGAAGCTCAAGGTGCTCCGCTCGCTCAAGCCGATCGGCAATGGCGAGGCGGCGAAGATCACGGTGCGCGGCCAGTACCGGGCGGGCGCCTCGGCAGGCGGGGCCGTGAGAGGCTATGTGGAGGAGCTCGGCAATGGCGGGAGCGCGACCGAGACCTTCGTGGCGCTCAAGGCGGAGATCGCCAACTGGCGCTGGTCGGGCGTGCCGTTCTACCTGCGCACGGGCAAGCGGCTGGCGAACCGCGTGTCGGAGATCGTCATCACCTTCAAGCCGATTCCGCACTCGATCTTCGGCGAGGGCGCGGGGCCGATCATCGACAACCAGCTCGTGATCCGGCTCCAGCCCGACGAGGGCGTCAAGCAGCTCATCATGATCAAGGATCCCGGCCCGGGCGGGATGCGCCTGCGTTGCGTGCCGCTCGACATGAGCTTCGCCCAGAGCTTCGACGTGCGCCACCCCGACGCCTATGAGCGGCTGTTGACCGATGTCGTGCGGGGCAACCAGACGCTGTTCATGCGCCGCGACGAGGTGGAGGCCGCCTGGAGCTGGATCGACCCGATCCAGGACGCCTGGGAAGAGAACCGTCTGGAGCCGCAGGGCTACACCGCCGGCACCTGGGGGCCGTCCGGCTCGATCGCGCTGATCGAGCGCGACAGCCGCACCTGGCATGAGAGCGGCTAAGCTCGATCCCGCGAAGTTGCAGACTTCCAGGCGAGATCATGCTGAACAGAGAGAGCGTCCGATGAGCGAGGTTCCTGTCGAGTCCTATCGCTGGCAGGCGTTTCCCTCGCGGGAAACGCTGGCCGCGGCTTTGGCCGCCGAGACCGCGAGCAGCCTCCAGGCCGCCGTCCGGGCGAAGGGCCATGGGCTCCTCGCCGTGTCGGGCGGCGCGACGCCGGAACTCTTCTTCGGGCGCTTGGCTCAGCAACCCATCGACTGGGACCCCGTGGTGGTGACGCTCTGCGACGAGCGCTTCGTGGAGCCGTCCTCGCCGCGCTCCAACGAAGGCCTGGCGCGCCGCGCGCTGCTGCAAGGCAGCGCCGCGCAGGCGCGCTTCGTCCCGCTGTTCCGGCCCACCGCGACGGCCGAAGAGGCGGCGCGGCAGGCGGCGACCGCCTTTGCGGCGCTTCCCCTGCCCCTCGACGTGGCGGTGCTCGGCATGGGCGAGGACGGCCACACCGCCTCCTTCTTCCCCGACTCCCCCGATCTCGAGCGGGCGCTCGACCCGCAGGGGGCGAAGCCAGTCATGGTGATGCGGGCCCCGAGCGCCGGCGAGCCGCGGCTGACGCTGACGCTTCCCGTGCTCGCCAAGGCCCGGCGACTCATCCTGCATATCGAGGGCGACAAGAAGCGCGAAGCCTTCGACCGGGCGCTTCGGGCCGAGCCCCCGTCGCCCGTCCGCGCCGTCATCGAGCAAGCGGAGCGGCCGGTCGAGGTGTTCTGGGCGCCCTGAGAAGCTAAGCCGCCTCGTCCTTGGCGTCGAGGCCGAACCGGCTGGCGACGTCCGGCGCGTAGCGCAGCAGGTCGGGCCTCAGCTTCATCAGCGCCAAGTCCTTGGACTTGGATTCCAGCATCACGTCGAACTCCAGCCCTTCGGCGTCGCGCATGAAGCGGGCGAACTCGAAGGGGTTCACGAAATCGGCGTGGCCGGTCCAGACGGGGGGCACGAGGACCTTCTTCTTCTTGCCCGTCTTGCGGTCCTTGCGTTCGAGTTCCCGAAGCTCGGTGCGCGGCGAGGAAAAGTGGATCTTCGGCCTCTGGCCCTCCGGCCAGCTTTTCAGCACGGCCTTGAGCCCCTCCACCATGTCGAGCCGCTGGGGGTTGAGGCACCAGTGATGCTGGTAGTCGAAGATCAGCCGCACGCCGGTGCGCTCGTGGATCCACAGCACGTCCGCCACGGAAAAGCGGAGATCGTCGTTCTCCAGCACGAGCCTCCGGCGGACATGCTCGGGCAGCGTCGGCCAGGTCTCCGCCCAGCGGGCGCGGCTCGCCTCTCCGTCGCCATAGACGCCGCCCACATGGGTGACGAGCACGGCCTCGGGGCCCAGCTCCATGCGGTCGAGCATCTCGGCTTGAGACGCCAGGTCCCAGATGCTCTTTTTCGTCAGCTCCGGGTCGGGGCTGTTCAAAAGCACGAACTGGCTGGGATGGAAGGAGAGCCTTATGTCCAGTTCCCTCGCCTTCCTGCCGATCGCCCTCAGCTCCGCGTCGCTCTCGGCGACCATGCCATGGAACTGCGGCATGTCGGGATGGGTCGCATAGGGCGCGAGGTCCGACGACATGCGGTACATGTCGATCCCGTTCTTCGCAAGATAATCCAGAATCTTATCAAGGTATTCGAGGCTGACCTTGAGATGCGGGTTCTGCTGCCAGCGCCGCGCGTCGTTGCTCTTCAGGTCGTCGCGGCCCAGCACCTTCACGGGGAAGCCGAGTCGCTGCGGCCGTTTCTGCGCGCTCATGCATGCACCTCCATGTCGGGGCCGAAGCCGAGGCTCCGCACCAGGACATTCCAGTCCTCGGGCTTAAGCGCGCCGCCGCTCGCCTGACGGTGCCCGCCGCCATACTGCTCGTCCCCGCCGGGCGGCCGGTGCTTCCCGAAAAAGCCGATTAGGTCGGCGTCGGCTTGCGACGTGCGCGCCGCGAAATGCACGCGGTCGGGCGCGTAAGCAGTATTGGCGGCAATCACGATCTTGTCCTTGAGCCGCCCGCGCCAGCTCTGCGCCACCAGCGGATGAATCTGGCAAGGCGAGGCGAAGCGGATGATGGCAACATCGCCCACCACTTTCGGCCCGACGCGCTTGGCTTTCTCCAGCTCCGCCTTCACCTCCTCCTTGGCGGCGAGCAGTTCGGCGGTTTCGGGGAAGCGGCCGGAGGTCACGTCCTTCGGCCCCTCACCCTTGAGGAGCAGCGCCAGCGCCGGCCGAGCATCGGCGCGCGAGGCGCGCCGCGGGGCGTTCAGAAGCGAAACGGCGTTGCGCAGCGCGGTCACGCCATAACGCGTTCTCGCCTCCGCCATCTCGGGCCATCCGTCGTCTTCCGCTATGTCGCCGATCAGGCCCAGCGCGCAGAGCCAGAGCAGGTCGGAATTGTCGCCCAGCGCCGCCGCCGCGCGGAAGGCGAGCAGGCTTGACGTGGGGATCGGGCTCTCCGCCGCGCCCGAGATCGTCACGGCTTTTTCAAGGAAACCGAAGGGAACGTGATGATCCACCACCACGGTCGAGACATGCGGCGCGATCGAGCCCGCGCGGGTGCCGAGATCGGTGACGATCAGCCCGCCCAGATCATGCCGCCGGGACAACTCCTCGCGCATCTCCGCCGACCAGGCGTTTTCGCCGCGGCCGACCAGCCGCCATTCCGTTCGCCATCCGGCCGCTGCCAGCGCGCGCAGGAAGATGGCGGTGGCCGACAGCCCATCCGCGTCGAAATGGCCCATGACCAGCACGGGCTTCGAGCGGTCGAATGTTTGCAGGGCGCCCGCGAACAGGGCCGGCGGGTCGAGTTTCGGCGGGGCGACGTGGCTGTTCATCGCGGGCTTAACGCGCGGCGAAAACATCCGTTCGTCGCACCAAAGTCGCAAGGAGGCGTTACCGCGGCGAGCCTGGAGCCTTGCATGCCTGACCAGAACCCCGCCACTTCATCGCTCAGCACGCCTGTCGGCGCGCCCTTCCCCTTCACCGCGCGGATCAGCGAAGATGCCAGCGCACTCGCGCTTGAGGTCTCAGGACCGGGCCCGGACCGGGCGCGCCGAACCCGCACCTATGGGCTCCGCGGAACGGCGCAGGACGACTTCCTCGACCTCTTCGAGGGAATCGCGCGCGACTTCGGCGCGCGAGCCCCACGCAACCGGCAGCCTGAACCGCCTGCGCCGGAGTCCCCGCCCTACCGGGTGCTACTCGACGAAAACCTCTCGCCCGACATTCTCTACGGCTATGGCGATCCGGCCGTGCTCCGCGTCGAGGGGCCGGGTGGCGCGTGCTATTACCTGGTCTGCACCTCAAACGACGCGCCGGACGCCTTTCCCATCCTGCGCTCGCGCGACCTCGTGGATTGGGAGCACCGCGGCTTCGCCTTTCCGCGCGGGCGAACGCCGGAATGGGCCGCAACCGGCTGGGATCAGAGCGATTTCTGGGCGCCCGAACTGCACCGCGCGGGCGAGAAATTCCTGCTCGCCTTCGCCGCGCGGCAGAAGGGCGGCGCGCTCGCCATCGGGCTTGCCGCCGCCGACCACCCGGAAGGGCCGTTCACGCCCGACGCGCAGCCGCTTCTGACGGGCGGCGTGATCGACCCGCACCTCTTTGTGGGCCACGGCGGAGAAACCTTCCTGTTCTGGAAGGAGGATTCCAACGACCTCTGGCCCGGGCTGCTGCTCGATCTCTTGCAGCGTCGGCCGGACCTCGTGGAGCGCCTGTTCCCCCGCGATGAGGACCGACGCACGGCCTGCCTCATGCTGGCGCTGAAACCCTGGCTGGAAAGCCTCGAACCCATGCGGCGCTTCATGGCGAGCCAGACGTTGATCGAAGCGGTGACGGCGGACTTTTCCCTCGTCCGCCTTCGACTGGAAGAGGCCGCCTGTCGCGAGGCCGACGCCATCCTCGACGCCATGCGGACGAAGATCTTCGCCCAAGAGCTTGATCCCGAAAGCCGAACGTTCCTTGGCGAAAAGCGGCTCGTGCTGGAGAACGACCGGGACTGGGAGGCGCACCTCATCGAAGGCGTGTGGGTTCACAAACAGGATGGGCGCTTCTTCCTGTTCTACGCCGGCAACGATTTCTCGACGCCCGAATACGGGACGGGCGTCGCCGTGGCCCCTTCCCCGCTCGGTCCCTACCGGAAGATGGATGAGCCGCTGCTGCGCTCCTCCAAGAACTGGCTCGGGCCAGGCCATCCGAGCGTGGCCGAAGGCCCGGACGGACCGCCCTGGCTCTTCTTGCACGCCTTTCGGCCGGGCGAGGCCGGCTACAAGCGGTTCCGCGCCGCCCTCGCCTTGCCCCTGCGCTTCGACGGCGACCGGGTCTCCTTCGGCTGAGCGCGGCCGCGGCGCGCCAGCCGGCCGCGCGCTTCAGCCCCGGCGCGGCATGGCGGCGCCCCCGAACGCCTCGTTCTTCCCCGTCGCGGCGGGCTGCGCGGCGCGGCCCTCTCGGTGGGTCGAATGTCGAGCGGAAACCTCCTCCACATTCCCCGCGAGTTCGCCCAGGGCGAAGCACAGGGCTGCCAATGGGATGGTGCGTTCCGCGCCCGCCTCCTTCCGCGCCTCCAGCCGCTGCCGGGCGATCCGCTCGGCTTCCCGGATCGAGCGGACGACCTCTTGCGCCGAAGGCGGCCGTCTCGCCCGCTGGCGAAGGGCAATGCCAAGCACGTCGAGATAGGCCGAAAGCGCCTTCCAATTCGCGGCGAGCGCCTCCCGCAAATCGTCGAGGTCGTTCCGGTCGTAGCCGTTGAGCCGGCCGATGGCGGCGCGGTCGAGAAGGATGATGCCGTGCCACAGCCGATCCACGGCCATGAGGTAGTCGCGCAGCGGCGCGCCGCCTCTCAACCGGGGCAGGAACCGAGTCTCCCCCGTGGCGGAATCCGCCTTCTCGTAGTTGCCATTGAAGCGCGCGGCCACGCCGCGCCTGTCCGCCGGACGCCCCTCGAGAAGCGAGCGGAAGCTGGCATCCGCGAGGTCGCGGCAGTCCTCCAGCGCGTCGGCGATGGCGCGCAGGGCGCGCTGACGCCCCCATTCGGGCCAAACCAGAAAACTCGCGGCCAGCGCCGCCGCCGCGCCGATCATCACGGCGAGCGCGCGGTACAAGGCGTCGCCAAGGGCGGCATCGGCGCTCAACGCCACCACGGCCGCCGCTACGGAAGCATAGGTCAATCCGGATCGGACTGTGCCGATCATGTTGGCGAGGGTGGAGGCCGCGACGACGCTGATGAGAACCTCGTAAGGGCCGTTGAACAGATGCGCCGCCCCCAGGCCGATGGCGGAGCCGATCAGCGCCCCGGTGATGCGGCCGACGCCCGTGCCGAGCGCGGAGTCGGAGGAAAGCTTGATTGTGAACAGGGCCGAGATGATCGCCCAGGACTCATGCGGCAAAGCCTGCCAGCGCATGAAGGCGAACACCGCGGCGGTGGCGACCGCCGTCTGCACGGCGACACGCGCCACGTCGCGCAGTTGTCGTGGGGAAAGCTGCATCATTCCACGTCCGGAACTGAAGGGTGAACAGGGGAAGCGCTCGCACGCGCCGATGGTTCCCCGCTCTTGCCGCGGCGCGGCACGGCGCCGGTGCGCTCGTGAACACGGTGCTCAGCGTTTCCGGCGGGTGGGCGCGTGGAAGTCCGGGGGCTTGTTTGCGATCCAGCCGAGAAACCGCGCAATGTCGGGGTTCTCGGCCAAGGGCACGCCCTCGGCGCTCATCTTCGCCAAATCCACATTGGAGAAGGTGGCGTGGATCGCGCGGTGGCAGATCGGATGCACCGGCACGGTGTCGCGCCCGCCGCGGCTTTTCGGCTTGGGATGATGCCACTCGACGCGCCATCCGAGCGGGCGGCCGCAAAGCCAGCAGTCGGGGTCAGGTTCAGGTCTGGCGGTGGAAACGGAACGCGGCATTCAGCTTGAGATGTAAGCGCCCAATCCCCATATTCCAGGCATGATCCGCTTGAAAAAGAAAGAGAATCCGCCTGTCGCGCCGGCATCAGCGGCCGAGCCGCCGAAGGCTGCCGCAAGGCCTGCGCCTGTCGCCGCGAAGCCGGCCGCGCGACGCCCGGCGCCCGCCATTGTCATGCCGGCCGCCCCCGCGGAGGCCAAGGAGAGCGCATGGCGCGTGCTGCCCTTGGAAGGCGACTTCGAGCTCGCCTATCGCGACGCCGCGGGCAATCCCAGCCTGCGCCGGCTCAATGCGGTCGAGCTGAAGATCGGCCCGGGCAAGCTCCTGCTCGGCGGCATCGACGGGCAGCTCGACGCCTATCGCGGCTTTCGCGTGGACCGCATCCATTCGCTCAAGGCGGTGGACTCGGGGGAAGTGGTGAGCCGCAACATCCTCGACTGGCTGATGGACCGCGCCGGCAAGCAGGAACGCGCGCGGGCGCGCGCCGAAGCCGCCAAGCAGCCTGCCGAGGCGCGGGCGGGCTGAGCGCCGTGGACCTAGCCGACCCAGATGCTCCGCTGGACGAGGCCGCGCCGGCCGAGGTCACGCCGCGCATGCGGCAATGGGCGCGCAAATCGGCGGCCGACTACCTCTCGAAACATTCCTCCAGCGTCGCGAACCTGCGCAAGGTGATGCTGCGCCGCGCCGGGCGAAAGCACCCGGATGTCGGCAAGGCCGGCGCGGCTCAGCTCGCGGAGGAGGCCGTCGCGTTCTGCCGCGAGCTTGGCTTCGTGGACGACGGCGCTTACGCCGAAGCCAAGGTGCGCTCGGGCGTGCGAAAAGGCCATTCGCGCCGCCGCATCACGGTCACGCTCGCGCAGAAAGGCATCGACCGCGAGATCTCGGCCGAGGCGCTGGGAAGCACGGACGATCTCGCGGCCGCCGCCGCTTACGCCCGGCGCAAGAAGATCGGCCCATGGCGAAAAGCGCCGCTCGACGCGGAGGCCTGGAAGAAGGAAGCCGCCGCCTTCGGGCGCAACGGGTTTTCCGGCGAGACCGCGCGCGAGATCATGCGGATGAGCGCCGAAGAGGCGGAGGACGCCATCTTCGCCGCCGAGCGCAACGCCTGACGCGCGCGACCCCGTGGTCCAGGCAAGCCGCCCGGGCGGCGCCTATTCCTTGCGCCCCTCGCGCTGCTCCCGCAGGGTCTCGTCCACGCCCTTGATCTTGGAGCCGCCGGCGATCGTGTTGGAGGTCACGGCGGGCGGATCGCTGGCGGGAAAGCTTTCCTCCAAGCCCTGCTGCAGCTCTTCTTCGAGCAGGTCGGGGTTCTCCGAACGCCCTGCCGTGCGGCGGTTCTTCAGGTCTTCGATCACGTCCGAAGGCACCTGGTTGGCCGTCACGCCGCTCGGCATGGAGGCCTTGTCGTCCTGCTGCTGCTTGGGCTCGTCGTTCTGTTCATGCGGCTGGGGCATCGGATCCTCGCCCGTTCGAGTTCATGCGAGGAACGCGGCCGGCGGGAGCGCGTTCCGAGCCGTCAGCCGCCCCCGCCGCCCACTCCCTTGCGCGGCGGCGCAGGCGGGCTGTCCGCGCCGAAGCGCGCGTTCGGGTCGAGTTCGGGCAGTTTCTGGTTGGGCATGTTGCGCCCGTCGGCCACATGCGTCTCGCCCTGCACCTCGTTGACGGGCTCCATCAGCTGGCTGGCCTGCCGCGCCGCATTGCCCACGTCCTCCACATGGTCGATCTCGAGCCGCCCGCCGGAGGTGTGGGCGGTGGATTCGGGCCGCGCCTCGAGCTTGCGCGCGCCGGTGTGGCGGTTGTTCTCGTTGAAGGAAGGTATGTGGGGGCGCGGGCCGCTTTGCTTGCTCATCTTGGGCCTCCTGGGCCGTTCTCCGGAAATCCCTGTCGAGGAGAACGGCCGGCGCGGCCCCCGGTTGCCTGCCCAGTGGGTCAGCTCTTCGCCAGCTCCTTGGCGCGATTGAGGGCAGCCTCCACCGCCCCGCCGACGAGCCGCTGCAAACGATCCTCCGTCATCAGCACCGACAAGCCCGCCGCCGTGGTGCCGCCCACGCTCGTCACCTGCCGGCGAAGCTCGCCGGGGTCGCCCCGTGTCTCGTGGACCAGCGCGCCCGCGCCCCACACCGTGTCGCGCGCCAGCACCAGCGCGTCCTCCTCGCTGAAGCCAAAGCTTCGGGCGGCCTGGGCCAGCGCCTCGATGAACAGGAACACATAGCCCGGCCCCGAGCCCGACACGGCCGTCACCGCGTCGATCATGCCTTCGCTTTCGACGCGCACCACCGAGCCGTTGGCGGCAAGCAGTTTCTCCGCGAAATCCCGCGTGGCCGGCGGCACGTCCGGGGCGGCGAAGAGGCCGATCACGCCCTTGCCCACGGCGGCCGGCAGGTTGGGCATGGCGCGCATGACGGGCGTGCCTTGGCCCACCGCCTCGACAAAGGTGGAGACCAGCGTGCCCGCCGCGACCGAGAGAAAACTCGTGGCCCCGCCCCCGAACCGTCGATAGCCCTCCAGCACCGCTCGGATGACCTGCGGCTTGACGGCCACCACGACGAGCTCGGGTTTTTCGTCCTCCTCTATCCCCTCCGCACCCGCGGCGACCCTCGCCCCCAGCTCTTCCGCGCGCCGGCGAAAAGCGTCGTTGGGCTCCGCCACCAGCACGGCGGAGGGGTGAACGATGCCCGTGCCCAGCCAGCCCTGCAGCATGGCGAAGCCCATATTGCCGCAACCGGCGAGGATGATTCTGGCGCTCATGCCCTTGTGCTAGCGCAAGCAGGCCTCGAATGAAACGGGCGCGCCGACGCGCCGCGCGGCCTGCTCCGCAGGCTGGGTTAAGGCTTTTTTCTTGCCGTCGGCTTAGTCTCTTCAGCCAAACCGCCGGCGTCACGGGCCGGCTCTGCACGGCGGCCTCCATGTCCGACCCCTCCAATGCAAGCGGCCATGCCCCGCCGCGCCCGCTTCTGTCGCTGGCCGCCGAGCTGGACGCGCAGGCCACGCCGGCGACCGTGCGGACGCGTTCCGCACCGCGTCCGATCCGGCCCGCGCCAGAGCGCGCCAAGCCGGGCGCGCTGGCGCTCGCTTTGGCCGAGGCGAGGGCCAGGGCGGCGGAGATGTCGGCCGCCCCGCCGAGCGGCGTCGGTGCGCAGCCCTCCCCCTCTTCGCCGACAGGCAAGCCTTCCCGAGCCGGCATGGCGGGGCTCCTGGCGGGCGGCGCGATCCTGTGCGGCGCACCGGCCCTGTTCCTGATGCCCCTCGCTTCCGCGCAGCGCGACCTCGCGCTCGGCGCGCTGCTGTGCTTGGTCTTGGCGCTGGCCGGTGTCGCGGCAGGCCCGGTGCGCGGGAGCCTGCGCCATGCGCCGGAACCCGTTGCCGAGTCGCCCGCCGCTCCAGCGCCGCCCGAAGCGGTTCCCGCGCCGACGCCGCCCCTGCCCGACGAGCTGCGCGCAAGCCTGCTGGCCATCCGCCGCGCCATGACGGAGCCGCCGGAAAGAGCCGCCCAGGCAAGCACTTAAGGCGCATTGCGGCACGAAACGGCGTGTCCGCGCCAGCCTTTCCCGGCCGCCCTCTCCCATGCTAGGGGCACCCCACGCCCCAAAGCATCAATCGGAGAGTTCCACCCATGGCCGAGATCATCGACGGCAAGCGCGAAGCCGAGCGCGTGGCGGACCAGGTCAAGGCCTTCGTCGCCCAGCTCCACGAAAAGGCGGGCGTCACGCCCGGCCTGGCCGTGGTCATCGTCGGCGACGACCCCGCCAGCCAGGTCTATGTCGCGGCCAAATCCCGCAAGGCGGCCGAATGCGGTTTCCATTCGGTGCAGCACACGCTGCCCGGCGCCACCTCCGAGCAGGAACTGCTCGACCTGATCGATGCGCTCAACGAGGATCCCGCTATCCACGGCATCCTCGTGCAGCTCCCCCTGCCCGGCCATATCGACTCGGGCCGCGTGATCCAGGCCATCTCCGACGAGAAGGACGTGGACGGCTTCCATTTCCTGAATGTCGGCAAGATCGCCGTGGGCGAGCTCGACACCGCCTTCGTGCCCTGCACACCCGCGGGCTCGATGCTGCTCATCCAGAAGATCCACGGACCCGACCTGTCGGGACTGTCGGCGGTGGTGGTCGGCCGCTCCAACATCGTCGGCAAGCCCATGGCGAACCTTCTGCTCGCCGCCAACTGCACCGTCACGGTCGCCCATTCCCGCACCAAGGACCTGCCGTCGGTGGTGCGCGGGGCCGATATCGTGGTGGCGGCCGTGGGCCGGCCCGAGCTCGTGAAGGGCTCCTGGCTCAAGCCCGGCGCGACCGTGATCGATGTCGGCATCAACCGCGTGGCGGCGCCCGAGAAGGGCGAAGGCAAGTTCAAGCTGGTCGGCGACGTGGCCACGGCCGAAGCGGCGGACGTCGCGGGGGCGGTCACGCCCGTTCCCGGCGGCGTCGGCCCCATGACCATCGCGCTTCTCATGGCCAACACGTTGGTTTCAGCCTTCCGCGACGCCGGCCTGCCTCGGCCGCGCTTTGCGTTGTGAGACGGCACCTCCACTTTCATGAGCCTGCAGACCCCCTCTCCGTCTCGCCCCTGCGGGGCGATCCACCTCTCCCCCTCGAAAGGGGAGAGGATGGGAGGTGCCTTCTGCGAGTTCGCGCCCATCCTCTCCCCCGGGCAGGGCGAGAGGTGGCACCGCGAAGCGGTGACGGAGAGGGGGGCTTCGTCGTGATTGATCCCGGCGGCAGCGCGGCGGACAGTTAGCGGCCATCAGGCCAGGGGAGGCGCGACATCCATGTCCGACGGAGCCGACAAGGGGCGGCGCTTCGCCTTTCTGCTCGTGGACAAGTTCTCGATGTTCAGCCTGGCGGCGGCCATCGACACGTTCCGCATCGCCAACCGCCTGCTGAACCGCGACCATTATTCCTGGACCACCGTGTCGCCCGACGGCGAGGCGGTCATGGCCTCCAATGGCTTGCCGCTCAAGGTGGACTACGCGGTTCCCGACGTTCCGCCCGTGGACATCTTCTTCGTCAGCGTGGGCCTCAGCACGGAGTTTCCCGGCAAGTGCAAGGTGCTCGCGGCCCTTCGCGCCTTGGGCCGGCGCGGGGCGGCCTTGGGCGCGCTGTCGGTCGGCTCCCAGCTCCTCGCCGAAGCGGGCCAGCTCGACGGCTTCCGCTGCACCATCCACTGGGAGAACCGCGCGGGCTTCCAGGAGAAATTCCCCGACATCGAATGCACGGGCAATGTGTTCGAGATCGACCGCAAGCGCTACACCTGTGCGGGCGGCACGACCTCCATCGACCTGATGCTGGAGATCGTGCGCGCGGATTTCGGGGCCGATCTCGCCAATCTCGTCGCCAACCAGTTCCAGCACGAGCGAATCCGTGGGAGCAGCGACCGCCAGCGCGTCGGCCCCGAGCGCGATCTCGCCGGCAAATCCGACAAGCTGCGCAAGATCGCGGGCAAGATGGCCGACCATCTCGACGAGCCGCTCTCGGCCACCGAGCTCGCGCGGGCGGCGAACCTTTCCGTGCGCCAAGTCGAGCGCCTGTTCCTGCGTCACATGAACATGACGCCCGGCCGCTACTACATGCGCCTCAGGCTCGAGCGCGCCCGCGAGCTGCTGCGCCAGACCAATATGCCGATCCTGGACGTCGCCATCGCCACAGGCTTCACCTCGCATTCCTATTTCGCGCAAAGTTACCGGCAGCATTTCGGCCGCCCGCCGAGCGAGGAGCGGCGCACGACCTATTGACGCAGGCGCGTGCGCGCTGGCGCACGCCTCATCCCTGACGGTCGACCTGCAGTGCCACGGAATATCCTCATTCGATCAATAACTTAGATGACACTCAGATTGAGGGTCGAGTGGCGCGGAACAAAAGGTGGCCAGCCACCGTCGAGCTTCACATTCAATAACATTGTTGTAAACCAAGCGTGATGATCTTCATCAATGCTGAACGGAACGGGACTCCGGTCGCTGGGTTGGTGGGGTGCGAATTTCCCATAACCCACGAGGGACTTGAGTCATGTCTACAAAAAGACTTTTGACGTCTGCGCTTTTCGCTACCACCTGCTTGCTGCCGGCCACGGCCTGGTCGCAGACGCAGGCGGATTGCGACCGCCTCATCACCGAGATCGACGCCCGCCAGGGCCAGCAGTTGCAGGTGAACCGCCAACAGGTGGACGGCTTCATCGCCGCGGGCGATTTCGCCGCGTGCCAGCGGGCGCTGCAGCAGGTTCAGGCCCAGGCGCAGCCTGAAGGCCAGCAGCCGGCTCAGGCCGCGCAGGGCGAGCAGCCCGCGCCGGGTGAACAGGCCGAAGGCGGCGCGAACATCGTCGTGCAGCAGCCTGCGCCGGCCGTGACGGTCGAGCAGGCCGCGCCCCAGGTGACGGTGCAGCAGCCCCAGCCGCAAGTGACGGTCAACCAGCCGCAGCCCGAAATCATCGTCAACCAGCCGGCCCCC
>DASYHP010000037.1:0-2565 GCA_035998495.1 Mesorhizobium sp. | reverse complement strand
GGAGCAGCTGAAGAAGGCGCTGGCCGAGCGGGCGCTGAACGCCGAGATGGACCACCATCTCGGCGGTGAGGCTGGCACCGGCAACAGCCGCAACGGCTACGGCCGCAAGCGCGTGATCACCGACACCG
This sequence comes from Mesorhizobium sp., assembly GCA_035998495.1. GTDB lineage: Bacteria > Pseudomonadota > Alphaproteobacteria > Rhizobiales > Rhizobiaceae > Mesorhizobium_B. The sequence continues at coordinate 2,437 of DASYHP010000037.1, read as the reverse complement.
GCCGGATCGCGCTGGAGGTGCCGCGCGATCGGCAGGGCAGCTTCGATCCGCAGCTGATCGCCAAGTACCAGCGCCGCTTTCCCGGCTTCGATGAGAAGATCGTGTCGATGTATGCGCGCGGCATGAGCACGCGGGAGATCGCAGGGCACCTGGAGGAGCTCTACGGACTGGAGGTCTCGCCCGACCTGGTCAGCACGGTCACCGATGCCGTGCTGGACGAGATTGCGACCTGGCAGGCCCGGCCGTTGGAGCCGGTCTACCCTTTGGTGTTCTTCGACGCGCTGCGGGTGAAGATCCGCGACGCCAAGGCCGAGAGCTTAATGAAGACGCTGAAGGTCGAGACCGTTTACCTTGCGGCCAACGAGACGTTCGAGGACGTCACCGCCGACCTGCCGCGCTTCATCGATGAGGTCTACAACGAAAGGCGACTACGTTCCGCCTTAGGCTATCTCAGCCCCGCCCAGTTCGAGCATCAACCCAGTTCGAGCATCAACACGCCCGCCAGACGATCAAAACAGCAGCCTGGAACCGTCCACCCCCACGGGGCGCACTCCACAAGGGGGGTCCCGTTTGCGTGCCGATTGACAACACGTGCATCTAGAGTTTCGCAAGGGCCGTGCATCGTGCGGCACACGGTCGGAAAGCCACCTGTTGTAGCTGCTGAGTGAATTCTCCCCGGAAGTGCTGGCTGAAAATTCCCCAGTCCAGCGCGACTGCTCGTGCCCGGGGGCGAGCCCCCGGGCGCGGGCGGCGCCGGCCATGCCCCACGATGCCGCCCGGCATCATGGGAGCAGCCGGTGGTCACCCTTGGGGAGCTCGTCATGATCCTGGATCTTGCCCGGCAGGGCCTCAGCGTGTCGGCCATCGCACGGCGCACCGGCCGCGACCGCAAGACCATCCGCACCCACATTGCCCGCGGCCTGGAGCCGCCAGCCTACAAACCCCGGGAGCCGGCACCATCGCCGCTGGCGCCCTTCGAGGTCTTCCTACCAGCCTGTTGACGAATTTGGCGCGGCCTGATTCTGGCACCTGCGGCGGAGGTAAGCAGGTGTCGGATGGCGCTGGGTCGGCAACGGGATCGACAGTCGGAGATGCTGGTGTCGTGGTCGGAGATGCCACGCTCGCCGGGACATGCCTTCTACGACCGACTGCAAGCGGAACTGGTCGCGTCCGGGTTCGACGGCTTCGTCGAGGGCCTGTGCGCAGCGCAGTATGCGGCGCGACGCGGCCGGCCGTCGCTGCCGCCGGGGCGCTACTTCCGCATGCTGCTGGTCGGCTACTTCGAGGGCATCGACAGCGAGCGCGGGCTGGAATGGCGCTGTGCCGACAGCCTGTCCCTGCGTGAGTTCCTCCGCCTCGGCGAGCGCGAGCGGGTGCCTGACCACTCCTGGCTGAGCCGCACCCGCTCGCGCCTGTCGCTCGAGGCGCATGATGCGGTCTTCACCTGGGTGCTGCAGCGTTTGGCCGAGCGCGGCCTGGTGAAGGGCGAGCGGATCGGCGTCGACGCCTCGACGATGGAGGCCAACGCGGCGCTGCGCGCCATCGTCCGCCGCGGCAGCGGTGAGGGCTACCGCGAGATGCTCACCCGCATGGCCAGGGAGAGCGGCATCGAGACGCCGACGGCCGACGACCTGATCCGGCTGGATCGCGCCCGCAAGGGCAAGAAGCTGTCCAACACCGAGTGGGAGAGCCCGACCGATCCGGACGCGCGCATCGCCCGACTGAAGGACGGCCGCACGCGGCTGGCGCACAAGCCGGAGCATGCGGTCGACCTCGACACCGGCGCGGTGGTCGCCGCCGAGTTGCACGCCGCCGACCGCGGCGACACCGCAACCCTGCCGGACACGCTGGCGAGTGCGGCGCGCCATCTCGGCGCGGTCGAGGCCGCGCCGAGCCCAGAGGCGCCAGCCGAGTTGGTCGCCGACAAGGGCTACCATGCCCGCCAGACGCTGAAGGCGCTCGACGACGGCCCTTGGAAGACGCGCATCGCCGAGCCGAAGCGCGACGGCTTCCTCCGCTGGCACGGCGACGACACAGCCCGACGTGCCGTGGTCAACAACCGCGCCAGGCTGCTCTCCGGCGTTGCCCGGGCGGCGTTCCGGCTGCGCGCCGAGATCGTCGAACGCTGCTTCGCCCTGGTGCTCGACCGCGGTGGCATGCGGCGGAGCTGGCTGCGCGGGCGGGAGAACATCCACAAGCGCTACCTGATCCACGTCGCCGGCTACAATCTCGGCCTGATCATGCGCCTGCTGACCGGCGCCGGGACACCCAGGGAGCTCCAAGCCAGGCTCTCCGCCTGCCTCGCCGCCGTCATCATCCTGCCGAGCGGCTGCCCGATGCTCCTGCTGATCGTCGTCGCCGGCAATCAGACCGCCGCCATCGCCATCAGCTTCGAGCCAAACCCTCTCAGCTGAACGACGACTTCATCAACGGGCTG
>DASYHP010000070.1:0-3765 GCA_035998495.1 Mesorhizobium sp. | reverse complement strand
CATGACCTTGCGCCGGTCGAGCGTGTCGGCGACGGCGCCCGAGGCCAGGGAGAAGATCATCACCGGCAGCGTGACCGAGGCCTGCACCAGCGCCACCATGTCAGCGGAGCCTGCGATGGAGGTCATCAGCCAAGCTGCGCCAACGGACTGGATCAGGCCGCCCAGATTGGAGGCCAGGCTCGCAAGCCAGATCTCGCGGAAGACGGGGAAGCGCAGAGGGGCAAGCGCTGAGGGAGGAGTTTCGGGCAGAGGCGGCGAGGCGCTGGCCGCCTGTGGCGAGATGGTGCCTGCCCCTGTCACATCAGGTGGCTCAGGCGGGCCGGACTGGATTGCCTCGCTCACGCTGTGCTCGTTCCGTGCCCCAGGGTTCGCGGCTCTCTCCAAAGACCCAGGCACGGATAGCCCGCCCTTGAGTTTCACGGCGAGCCGGCACGCCGAATGCCAGCGGGAGCCTGTCTTGTCACGTCACGGCGAACTGGCGTCGCGGGCCAACTGGCGAGAACCGCAGTAGCTGGGCCACTTCCTAGGCGTTTCAAGTCGGCGTTGAACGAAGCTGCGCGGACGCGAGTGAATGCATGGTCGAGGCTCAGATGCGTTTCGTGCAAGCTGGAGCTTCGCCTACTCGGAGCCGATCCCGATGCAAGCTGAACCCCAGCGAAGGGGTTGCCGTCACACCCCCGCGACAGCAGGCTCCGCCGGGGCTCCGCCAGCGGAGCGTCCCTGTTCAAACTTGCGGATGTTCTCCCGGAACATGCGGAGGAGCGCTTGGGCTTGCCGGTCATAGGCGTCGGGGTTCTCCCAGGTCGAGCGAGGATCCAAGATCAAGGCCTCGATCCCCTCGACCTCAGTCGGAACCTCGAAGCCGAAGTTCGGGTCGGTTCGGAACCTCGCCTGCTTCAACGAGCTGTCGAGCGCCGCCGCCAGCAGCCGGCGCGTCACGTTGATCGGCATGCGGTGGCCGACCCCGTACGGACCACCCGTCCAGCCCGTGTTGACGAGCCAGGGCGTGACCCCGTGCTTGGTCATCAGTTCTCTCAGGAGCTTGCCGTAGGCTGACGGGTGGCGCGGCATGAAGGGCGCGCCGAAGCAGGCCGAGAACGTCGCCTCTGGTTCAACGATGCCGCGCTCTGTTCCGGCAACCTTTGCCGTGTAGCCGGACAAGAAGTGCTGCATCGCCTGCTCCGGCGTGAGCCGCGCAATCGGTGGCAGCACGCCAAAGGCATCCGCCGTCAGCATGATGATGGTCTTGGGATGCCCGGCACGCCCCGTCGGCGATGCGTTCCGGATGAAGTCCAGCGGGTAGGCGCAGCGTGTGTTCTCCGTGAGCGAGCCGTCGTCGAAGTCGGGCTCGTGCCGCTCATCCAGAACAACGTTCTCGAGAACGGTGCCGAACCGCTGGGTGGTGGCAAAGATCTCCGGCTCGGCCTCGGGCGAAAGCCGGATGGTCTTGGCATAGCAGCCGCCTTCGAAGTTGAAGGCGCCGTCCGGCCCCCATCCGTGCTCGTCGTCGCCCAGAAGCGTGCGCGCCGGATCGGCCGAGAGCGTCGTCTTGCCCGTGCCCGACAGGCCGAAGAAGACGGCCACATCCCCGTCCGGGCCCACATTGGCCGAGCAGTGCATCGGCATCACCCCTTGGCTCGGCAGGAGATAGTTGAGCACCGTGAAGACGGCCTTCTTCATCTCACCCGCGTAAGCCGTGCCGCCGATCAGCACGATCATTCGTGAGAGGTCGATCGCGATCACCGTCTCCGAGCGCGTTCCATGCCGGGCGGGATCAGCCCGGAAGGAGGGCAGGTCGATGATGGTCAGCTTCGGCCTGAAGGAACTGAGTGCGTCGGCGTCCGGCCGGATCAGAAGGTTGCGGATGAAGAGCGAGTGCCAGGCAAGCTCGGTGATGACGCGGACAGGCAGCGCGAAGCGCTGGTCCGCCCCGCCGATCAGGTCCTGCACAAAGAGATCCTTGTCCCTGGCATGCGCCAGGAAATCGGTGTGCAATCGGGTGAACTGCTCAGTCGTCATGGCGCGGGTGTTCTCCCACCAGACCTGAGCGGCGGTGGCCTTGTCCCTGACGATGTGCTTGTCCTTGGGCGAGCGGCCGGTATGGCTGCCGGTCAGCGCGACCAGCGCGCCGCTTGCCGTGAGCCGCGCTTCGCGACGGCAAAGGGCATGATGATAGAGATCGGGAGCGAGAAGGTTGTGGTGAATAGCGCCTGATGTCTCAATGTTCATACCGCTTTCAACGCGTGCAAGGCTGTCAACGCTCATCCGCCCCATACCTGTCCTCCCTTGCCGCTGCTCGAGGCAGAACTCCAGACACACGGTCCCAGCGGCACAGAAACAGAAAAATCCAGCCACAACAAACGCTTAATCGATTAGCGGTGCGGGCGATGCTGCTCGGGCCGGCTGGAATGCTTAATCAGGTCGCGACCGGCTCCAGCGCTCAGAAGCTTCCGAGCGCCGTGATAATGGAGCTCAACACGCGAAGGCGGGGGAGGAGCGGCCGCGTCCTCCTTGCTGACATCGTATCGTTCGGCCAGCCCGACAAGGTGGCTCAGATCGGGATCTCTCGCAGCCGCCACGTCCTTCCTGACGGCCGGCTGCGGCATCAGAACGATCGCTTCAAAACGATCGGCCTCGGCCCTATTTTGAGACGCCGGTCTCCCTCATCTCCGGTAAGGGCCCGCATGTCTCAAGACGGCAAATGCCCTTCAGCAGGGCTGGTACTTGATGGGCGGCGTCGGAATCGGTCAAGCCGCCAATCTGTGCTAACCCGCCAGCCGAGCAAGCAAAGGAGCACACCCATGAGCGAGCCGACCGTGGCCGAGGCAACCGACCGCATCTATGCATCGCTCCACGCGGACAATGCCGACCTCGACGCACATATCGCGACGCTTAAGGCAGCGCTGGCACGGGAGGGAATGAAAGAGGCAGTGTTCGATCCAACCAGGCTGGCGCAGAACAACCGTTCGGGCCGCAAGCTGATGCAGGCCTATTTTCGGCAGCGCGGCGTGAGCGTGACGTTTTCGGCCTAGAAGAGCCACCAGCCGAGGCGATCTCAAGCGCGCTGTCGGGAATGCTCGGCCAGTCGGCGCAAACGCATCCGAAGGTCGAGCGCGACATGCGGGAAGCGTTCGAGCTGCAATGTCGGCTTTCGCCCGCGACGCGTGCAAAGCGGACTGACAGCTTTCGGCCACAACCCGGTCGTGTTGGTGGGCGCCACGAAGATGCCGATCGGCTCGAAGACCTCAAACTGTAGCATGGTCCAGACATCGGCTCTAGGACCTTCTTTCGGCAAGACGGAAACAGGAAGGATGAAGATTGGTTGCTGCTGGGCTGTGGGTGGAGTGATGATCTGTGGGGTTGATGAAGGGATGAGGCGGGGATGGTTTGGATGTGCGGGTTGGTTCTTGGCGTCGACCCCAGCTAAGGGGGTGGGGAATGCTGGTGTGGCTGCTATTTTTCTGACCATTGTTGTTGGGCCAAGATCAAGCGGGCCGGCGCAGCCGATACCTGCACGTGCGCCGCGAGCACTGCACCTAATGCAGCCGACGCGTCCATATCTGTCCAATCCGAGTCAGCCACATCCATCCGGAAATGTGGGCTGGATTGAGGGATGATGCAGAGGTTCTGGCCTTCTCCCTGAAAAGTGGTCCTCCCTGAAGTATGCCCGAGGGGCATTTGGAGGACGTGAGAATGAGCCAGAGGAAGCACAAGCCTGAGGAGATCGTTGCCAAGCTGCGGCAGGTTGACGTGTTGGTGTCGCAG
>DASYHP010000066.1:0-57648 GCA_035998495.1 Mesorhizobium sp. | reverse complement strand
TAATCGCGTCGAGCGGCTGTGGGGCAGGCTCAAAGAGTGGCGGGCCGTCGCCACCCGATACGAGAAGACAGCCAGCTCCTTCATGGGCGTGCTCTGCCTCGCCGCCAGCATGGACTGGCTCAGACGCTAACGGGGCCTAGTATTCAGAATAGTATCATCGATGTTGAAGGTGTAAAGGCGCTTCCATGTGAAGCGTAGAAAGTCTTGAATATGCTGAGCAGGTATGCATCCGGTGAAGTTGTCGCGCAGAATTCTTGATAGGCCATCATCTCCTATCAGGGGTCGCGCAGCATTAAATACGCGCCTGATAGGTTCACCTTTGTACTCAAAGCCTGCACTTTCGGCTACTAGCTGGCAGAGTTTGGTTGATCCGATAACGTCGTTGCCAAACTGATTTTTGGAGCCGACCGACATTCCCGCTCCCGTCAGCACGACAACTTTGCCGAGTCGGATGCCGTCGATCAATCGCTTCGGTAGGTTCAGCAAGACTTGAGCTCCTTAAGCGCTGTCTAGCTTGTAACGCTCGGTTGCAGAAGGCAAGCCTTGCGAGTTCCCGCCCTGCTTGCCGGCAACGGGCTGTGCAGTTCGTCGGCCGGGGACTGGAGTTGAGTCGCGCGGGCAGTGAGCGGCGATGGGCGCCATCAATCCCCCATTTTCAACGCCTCGATGAACGCCTCCTGCGGGATGTCCACCCGCCCGAACTGGCGCATGCGCTTTTTGCCTTCCTTCTGCTTCTCCAGGAGCTTGCGCTTTCGCGTCACGTCGCCGCCGTAGCATTTGGCGGTGACGTCCTTGCGGAGCGCGGAGATGGTCTCGCGGGCGATGATGCGGCCGCCGATGGCGGCCTGGATGGGGATCTTGAACATGTGCTGGGGGATCAGGTCCTTCAGCTTCTCGCACATGGCGCGGCCGCGCTTTTCGGCGGCCGAGCGGTGGACGAGCATGGAGAGTGCATCGACCGGCTCGTCGTTGACGAGGATCGACATCTTGACGAGGTCGCCCTCGCGGTAGTCGGTGAGGTGGTAGTCGAAGCTGGCATAGCCCTGGGAGGTCGACTTCAGGCGGTCGTAGAAGTCGAACACCACCTCGTTGAGCGGCAGGTCATAGACCAGCATGGCGCGCTTGCCGACATAAGAGAGGTCGGCCTGGAGGCCCCGGCGGTCCTGGCAGAGTTTGAGGATCGAGCCGATATAGTCGTCGGGGGTGAGGATGGTGGCCCTGATCCAGGGCTCCTCGATGCGGGTGATCTTGACCACGTCCGGCATGTCAGCGGGGTTGTGCATCTCCAGCATGTCGCCATTGGTGAGATGCACGTGGTAGACGACCGAGGGGGCGGTGGCGATCAGGTCGAGGTCGAACTCGCGCTCGAGCCGCTCCTGGATGATCTCGAGGTGGAGCAGGCCGAGAAAGCCGCAGCGGAAGCCGAAGCCCAGCGCGGCCGAGGTCTCCATCTCGTAGGAGAAGCTCGCATCGTTGAGGCGCAGCCGGCCGACCGCGGCGCGCAGATCCTCGAAATCGGCGGCGTCCACGGGGAACAGCCCGCAGAACACCACGGGCTGGGCGGGCTTGAAGCCGGGGAGCGCTTGGGCGGTGGCGCGGCGGTCCTCGGTGATGGTGTCGCCCACGCGGGTGTCGGCCACCTCCTTGATGGAGGCCGTGATGAAGCCGAACTCGCCGGGGCCGATGGCGTCCACCTGCTCCATCTTGGGCGTGAAGACGCCCGTGCGCTCGACGGGGTATTTCGCGTTGGTGCCCATCATGCGGATGGTCTGGCCCTTTTTCAGCACGCCGTCGATGACGCGCACCAGCACGATGACGCCGAGATAGGCGTCGTACCAGGAGTCCACGAGCATGGCCTTGAGGGGCTTTTGGGCGTCGCCCTCGCGGGGGGGCGGCAGGCGCTTGACGATGGCTTCGAGGACGTCGGGGATGCCGAGGCCCGTCTTGGCGGAGATCAGGATGGAATCGGAAGCATCGAGGCCGATCACCTCCTCCACCTGCTCCTTCACGCGGTCGGGCTCGGCGGCGGGGAGATCGACCTTGTTCAGGACGACCACGATCTCGTGGTTGTTGTCGATGGCCTGGTAGACGTTGGCCAGCGTCTGGGCCTCGACGCCTTGGGAGGCGTCCACGACGAGCAGCGAGCCCTCGACGGCGGAAAGGGAGCGCGAGACCTCGTAGGCGAAATCGACATGGCCGGGGGTGTCGATCAGGTTGAGGATGTAGTCCTCGCCGTCGGCGGCGCGGTATTTGAGGCGCACGGTCTGCGCCTTGATGGTGATGCCGCGCTCGCGCTCGATGTCCATGTTGTCGAGCACTTGTTCCTTGCCGGCCATCTCGCGCGCGTCGAGCCCGCCGGTCGATTGGATCAGCCGGTCGGCGAGCGTGGACTTGCCGTGGTCGATATGGGCGACGATGGAGAAGTTGCGGATGTTCTTGATGGGGGTGGTCATGGGGATGCGCCTATAGAGCACCGGCGCGCGAAAGGGAATTCGTCGGGGCGCATGGCGCGGATCACAGATGAGCGACGCGGGGCCGCGGCTTGACGGCCGGCGCAGGGCGCTAGATGGAGCGGCATCCCCTCGGAGCCCCGCGTCTTGACCCCCTTCGGCTATCTGCAGCTCTTTGCCTCGGTCGCGATCTTCATCCTGGCGGCGCACGGCTCGAAGTCGTGGGCGCTCGACCCGTCCTGGCCGAGGATGGCCTGGGCGCTGCTGCTTTATTCGGCCGGCAACGTCATCATCATGCGGCTGGTGCGCGAGGTCGGCATGGCCATGTCCTTCAGCCTGTCCTCGGTGATCCAGTTGGTCGCGGTGAACGCCATGGCGTTCCTCTTGTTCGGCGAGCGGGTGGACCCGATCCAGGCTTTCGGCATCGCGCTGGCGCTGGTCGCGGTGGCGCTGATCACGCTGGGGCCGAGCTTGGCGGGGCGCTCATGACGGCGCGGGCGGAAACGACGGGCGCGCCGCACAGGCGCTGGCGCGTCGAGTTCTCCGTGCTGCTCGCGGCGCTCTTTGCGGCGGGCGGCGCCTGGGGCTTCGTGGAATTGATGGAGTTCGCCTCCGCCGAACAGCCGCACGCCTTCGACGAACGCATCCTGCTCCTGTTCCGCGAGGCGGGCGACCCGGGACAGGCGCTGGGGCCGCCCTGGGTCGAGGAGGCCATGCGCGACATCACCGCGCTGGGCGGGGTGGCGGTGCTGGTGCTGCTGCTCTTGTTCTCGACGCTGTTCCTGCTGCTTTCGGGGCGGCCGGGGGCGGCGCTGTTTCTGCTTATCGCGGTGGGCGGCGGGCAGTGGCTGTCGAGCACGCTGAAGCTCTTCGTGGACCGGCCCCGGCCCGAGCTGGTCACGCATCTGGCGGAGGTGTTCACCCTGTCCTTCCCGAGCGGCCACGCCATGATGTCGGCCGTGACCTATCTCACGCTCGGCTCGCTGATCGCCCGCGTGCTGCCGGGCCGGGGGCTGAAGCTCTACGTGCTGTTCGTGGCGGTGACGCTGACGCTGCTGATCGGCGTGAGCCGGGTCTATCTCGGCGTCCACTGGCCGTCCGACGTGCTCGCGGGCTGGTGCGCGGGCGCGGCCTGGGCGGTCCTCTGCTGGCTGCTGGCGCGCCTGCTGCTCAGCCGCCGCAAGGCGAGCGAGACCGTGGTGGCCGACGCGAGCGACGATTGACGCGGATTTTCCGCGTCAGGCGGCGGGGCGCTTCGGCAAGCTCCGGTTTTCGTCCGACGACAGCGCGCCGAGCACCGCTTCGGCCACGAGGCCGTAGACCAGATGCGACGCCAAGCCCCGCGCATGAGCCTGCCAGGGATAGGCGCGCGGCCCCGCGGACAAGCCGAGGGCAGGGTTCAGGGTCTCGTCCTCCAAGAGCGAGATCGCAAGCCCGAAGGCGAGCCCGCGACCGGCCGTCACCGCAGGGAAACGCTCGCGCAGGGCGGCATAGGCCAGCACCGGCGCGATGCCGATCGCGTAATGCGTCAGGTGGCCGGCGAGATGATCCTGCGGCAGCGGCTCGCCGCCAAGCGCCTCGGACGCGCGGCTGGCGATCACATGGGCGGGATCCTTGCCCTCGGGACGCACCGCCCAGGTCCGGCGGCGCGCCTCCTCGGGCTCGAGGTCGTGAAGGAACCAGTCCACGCGATCGAGCACAAAGGTCGCGATCGTGCCGGCGACCGCGCCCTTCGCCAGGTCGCGCGCCAGGCTCCCGCCGCCTGCGCCGTGGTCCGAACGGGTCATCCTGCGTTCCATCGAATCGTCTCCCGGCGCGAGCAGCGCCTCCTCAACCCGCTGCCAAAATTTCCGTTCCGAGACCTGGCGGCGGCCTCACGCCGCGGCGGCGGGCGCGCCGGGCGGGTCGAGATCGGCCTCGAACACGCAGACGAGGCCCGTGGGATCGAAGCGCAGCGAGACGCCGCCGCCCGGCTCGGCGTCGAGGATGCGTTCGAGCATGCGGGTGCCGAAGCCCCGGCGGCGGGGCTCGCCCACCGGCGGGCCGCCCGCCTCGCGCCATTCGAGCCGAAGCCGCCGCCCGTCCGGCCCGGCCTCCGCCGCCCAGGCGATCCCCACCGCGCCGTCGGGGGCGGAAAGCGCGCCGTGTTTGAGCGCGTTGGTGGCGAGCTCGTGCAGCGCGAGCGCGAGCGACAAAGCGAGATGCGGCGGCAGGCGCACGGCCTCCCCCGACAGGCGGAAGCGGTCGAGCCCGGCATGGGGGCCGAGCGCCGCCGGAAGCAGGTCGGTCAGCTCCGCTCCGCTCCAGCTTTCCTGGGTCAGGATGTCGTGCGCCTTGCCGAGCGAGACGAGCCGGCCGTCGAGCGCGCGGCCCGCCGCCTCCAGGTCCGGCGCGCTGCGCAGCGTCTGGGCGGCGACCGACTGCACCACGGCCAGCGTGTTCTTGACGCGGTGGTTGAGCTCGTTGACGAGCAGCTTGCGCTGCTCCTCGCCCTTTTTGCGCTCGGTGATGTCGAGGCTGATCTGCACCGCGCCGACGATTCCGCCCGCCCCGTCGCGGATCGGGCGGGCGCTGGAGAGGAGGATGCGCTCGACCCCGTTGGGCAGGCGATAGGCGAACTCCTCGTTGAGGGTCTCCTCGCCGCGCATGGCGCGGCTCAAGGGCCGGTCCTCGCGGCTGACCGCGCGGCCGTCCTTGAAGGCGACCGTGTCGATCACGAGGCCGGGCGCGTCCAACGGCGTGTGCGGCTCGGCAGGCAGGCCCATCAGCTCGGCCGCGAAACGGTTGCGGATCACCTGCCGCGCCCGGGGGTCATGGGTGAACCACACCGCGACGGGCGCCGTTTCCAAAACGGCTTCGAGCTCGTGCGCGCGTTCGGTGAGCGCGCGGCGCGCGCGCGCCAGCGCGTCCGCCACGGCCGCGAACTCGGCCACCGAGGTGGAGAGCGGCAGGACGGGTCGGCCCTGACCGAGGGCGGCGGCGCGCGCGGCCAAGCCGGCGGCGGCGGCCGCGAAACTCTTGCCCACGAGGTAAGCGAGCGCCGTGGACAGGAGCATCGCCACCAGTCCGATGGCCCCGATCCAGAAGAGCGACCGCCAGAGCGGGGCCTGGACGGTGGCGAGGGGCACATTGGCGGCGTAGAACCAGCCGGAAACGTCGGAGCGGTAGTAGCCGGCGAGCAGCGCCTGCCTCTGAAAGTTGGGCGCGGTGAAGGTGCCGGAGCGGCCGACCACCTTTTCCAGATATTCGGGCAGGCCGGGCTTGCCCGTCGTTTCCTCGTGCAGCTCGGAGCGCGCGACATAGGTGCCGTCGCGATCGCCGACGCCGACGACCCAGCCGGCCGGCACGGCCGGCAGCATGGCGCCACGCACATGCGAGGTGGGCACGGTGACGGCGAGCACCCAGGCCTCGCCTTGCGGCCCCTCCACGGGCAGCGCGACGGGTACGCGGAATTCACCCCCGACAGGGCTCCTGTAAACCTCGCCCACGACCGGGCTGCCGGCGGCGAACGCCTCGACGCCAGCCGGCGTCAGCGGCACGGCGGGCGGCAGTTCGGCCCCGTAGGGCAGAAGCGTGTTGAAGAACTGGCGCTCTTCCATGTCGCGCAGCAGGATGACGCGCTCGGTGCCCTCGACGAGGCGGAGCGCCTCGCCATGCAGGGCCTGGAGGTCGCCCGTGGCGAGCGCGGCGGACTTGGACAGGGCTTCCAGAAGAGCCAGGAGCTTGCCGAGCTCGGCCTCGACCACGAGCGAGACCTGGCGGGCGACCTGCAGGGCTTCGCGCTCGAAGCGCTCGCGCTCCGTCAGCGCGTATTGCGCGAGAAGATAGGCGGCGAAGAGCCAGACCGGAACCAGCGCGGCGGTGATCAGGCCAAGCAGGTGCGCACGCGCCGACAGACGAGGCAGAATCGACCCCCATGCCCCTCAGTTTCCCTCGGCCAGCATAGGGGAAGGAGGTTTGGCGGGGCAAGCGGCCGTGCCGCGGGGTCGTGGCCTAACCTGAAATCCGACCGGGTTTAGCTAGCCGCCTCCGGCCTATCTCGACCCCTAGCTGGGCTGAGACGATTGCTTAAGGCTGCATTGGCTGCGGCCGGCCATCAGCAAGGAACCGGCTTGCGAGTGGGGATGGTCATCGCCGCGACACCCGCGACCACGCAGAACAGCCCGAGCCATGCGTTCGAGCTGAGGCTTTCGCCCAGGACCAGAACACCGATCGCCACGCCGATCGGGACCCGCAGGTAGGCTTGGGCGGTCGTGCCGATCGAGCCGAGGGTCTGCACCAGGCGGAAGTAGATGACGAAGGCGAGCGCCGTGGAGAACATCGACAAGGCGAGCAGGGCGAGGATCGAGGCGGGAGAAGGCGCAAGGGTCCATGGCTCATCCACCACCAGGCTGGCGGGCATGAGGATCGCCGCCCCGCAGACGAGCGATCCCGCCGCCGGCATGATCGGATCAAGCCCCTTGAAGTTCTTTCCGAAGATGGCCGCGCCGGCGTAGCAGATGGTGGCAGCGACAATGGCGAGTTGCGCCCAAAGCTCGTGCCCCAGGCCGCCAAGGGCTTGAACGCCGACAATCAGGCATATGCCGACCAGCCCCGCGCCGACGCCGAACAGCTTTCGCCCACTCACCGCCTCGTGCCGCGTGACGAACACGGTGAGCAGGAATGCGAAGATCGGCGTGGTGGAATTCAGGATCACGGCCAGGGCTGCGTCGACAGTCTGCTGAGCCCATGCGATCAGCGTGAACGGCACGACGCTGTTGAGGCACGCTTGGAAGAGGAACCGGCGCCAGGTCACGGCGTCCGCCGGAAGGGACAGGCCTCGCCACCGGATGACGGCGAGGAGAACGGCTCCGGCGATGAGGGTCCGGGCCGCGATCAGCGTCACGGGCGGGATGGTCTCCACGCCCACCTTGATGAAGGTGTAGGATGCGCCCCACAGCGTCGAGAGCGCCAGCAGCAACAGCAGTTCACGTGTGAGGCCCGGTCTCTCGCTCGACATGTCGCATCCGCGCTTGGAAGGAAGATGTCCTCCCTCTAGCGCAACGGGCGAGGTGCATGTTTCGGCATCGGCCGAAATATCCGGTCCTGACGCTCGGTGGAATGCCGGCTATGGTTATTGCATGTCGAACGTCGCTTCCGGGAACACGGTCACGGAGATCGCCGCTCTCATCGGCGATGCGGACCAACATCCTGTCTGCCCTGATAGACGGCGCTTCAAGGCAGCCGGGCGGGCAAGCGCGGGCGGGGCCAGGATCGTCCGCGGGGCTTGTGGCGCTCCAGCACCGGCCGCGCGAGATCGTTGCGCCATCCCGGCCGCCGGAGCCAAAGCCCGGGATGGACGGGGTCCGCCCGACCGAGGCGCTCGGCCAGCCGCGCCGCCACCCAGCGCGCGACCGTGTTGCTGTTCTGCCGCGCCACCTGATAGCGCAGGCCCATCGCGTTGAGGCTCGCATCGGCTTCCGCGAAGGCGGCCCTGAACGCCGCCTCGAGGGCTTGGCTTTCCTCCGGGGCACCGCCCGTGCCCGCCGCGGCGATCACCTGGTTGAGCAAGCCCGGCAGGAACTCGCCGTCGAACCAGTAGGCGTGGAGGTTCGAGCCCCCGCCGAGCTCGAACGTGTTGACCAACGCCTTGTCCGGCCGGCTCGCCATCGTGGCGAGGCCGTGGATTTCGGCGAGCGAACGGTCCTCGACGACGCGGCCGGAAGCGTCGTGGGCGACGGCGCGCAGGGCCAGGTAATGATGGACCACGGGACCCATCGCCCAATCGCGCAACTGGATTTCGGTTCGCGCCGGCGTTCCGCTCAGCAGGCGATCATGCACCGCAAACCCCTGGTCTCACGCATGACCGTTGTCCGAGAAGCCGGCGACGTCCCGGGATCGCGCGCTAGCGGCCGCTCGGCTCGGGGATGACGGGCTCGGGGAACACGCCCGGGAGCTTTTCGGCCGCCGGGGCCTCGGCGGGCGCCGCCGCGGGCTCGGCCCTGGCCTTCTTCTGCTTGCGCGCGGCCTTCCTGCGCTTGGCCGGGGCGGACTTGCCCTTGAGGAAACGCTCGGCCACGAAGCCGCGCCTTCCGTCGGCGGAGACTTCGCACCAGCCCTTGCCGCAGCCGATCAGGGCGATGGAGGTTCCGGCGGAGAGCACGCCCAGCGTCCTGCCGCCATTGGCGGGACGCGCGCGCAGATTGGCGCTTCGGGCCATGCGGGTCTTGCGCTGGGGCTCCTCCGGCGCGGCGGCTTCCTCTTGTGGCGCAGCGGCTTCCTCTTCTGGCGCGGCGGCTTCCTCGTCCGGCGCGGCCAAGGGGGCGTCGAGCATCGGCTCGGCGACAAGCGGAAGCATGGCCGCGGCCGCGAACCGCGCCTGGTCGATGGCGGCCGAGGTGCGGCTTTCCTCGTCCACGGCGGTCGAGCCTGCCTGCACGGCCGCAAGGTTGCTCGCCCAGCGGTCCTTGGCCGGCGCAACCAGGCGGTTGAGATCCATGGCCGCGGCAGCAGACCGAGGCGGCGGCGCGGCGGCTGGCGTCGCCGACGCCTGCACGGAGGACGTGGACTCCACGGATGCAGGTCTGGCGGGCACGGCGCGGGCCTGCGCCACGGCGGGCACCATGACCGTCTTGACCTTCTTGATGGGGAGGCCCGGCTGGCCTGCGAGCTTCGGCTCGACGGGAGTGTCGGGTTCAGCCGCCGGCGCAGGTTCGGCCGGGGCAGCCTGCGCGGCTTGCAAGGGCGCGACCTGAGCCTGCGGCTCCGCGTCGGCCGGATCGAGCGTCAGCATGGCGGCCGCGACCCCGCCCGCGAAGGTGAAGGCCAAGGCGAAGCAAAGCCCGATCAGCTTTGCGGGCCGGCTCCCGAATTTGCGGGGCTGCGGCCCGTCCCAGCGCGGGTTCGGTCCCTCGGACCCGGAGTTGGTGACTTTCGGCATGGCGCTCGGACTCCCTCACCGTTCGCGCCCCGCGGCCGGCCACAAACCCATGCCCGCCGCAGAAGCGCGTCAAACAGCCGCCGCCCCCCGCATTAGCGTTTCGGTAAGGATTGTGGCGATCAAGAGGCGGGCGCCTCGCCGCCTCGCTTGTCCACAGTGTCCACAAGGATGAGACCCGCCCTTAACCCTGTTCCAAAAGAAAAGGCCGGCGCGAGCGCCGGCCTTTCCGCAACAGGATGCTGGACGCTTATTCGGCGGCCTGCATGTTGACGCGGCTTTCGGCCATGCGCGTCAGCTTCTTGTCGGTCGATTCCTCCTCGGCCAGGTTCTGCTGGAGCACGGAGGCGCAATCCTGGCGGCCGAGCTCCTTGGCCCAGGCGACCAGCGTGCCGTAGCGCGTGATCTCATAGTGCTCCACGGCCTGGGCGGCGGCGATCAGGGCGGCGTCGAGCACGCGCTTGTCCGAGATCTCGCTGGCGATCTCGTTGGCTTCCTTGATGATGCCGTCGATGGCCGGGCACTGGACGGCCTTGGCTTTGGCGCCGTGCATCTCGAAGACCTGCTCCAGACGCTTGATCTGGTTCTCGGTCTCGGTGAGGTGCTGCTGGAAGCCGGACTTGAGCTCGGGCGCGGTCGCCATGGAGATCATCTTGGGCAGTGCCTTCGTGATCTGCTGCTCGGCATAGTAGATGTCCTGCAGCGTGTGGACGAAAAGGTCGTCGAAGGTTTTGATGTCCTTGGAAAACAGAGCCATTGTTTCTGTCCTTCCCTGTTGGATTTTTTCGGAAGTCTCGCGCCGGTTGGCGGAAGGCGTGAGGCAACGGTGCCGCTCATGCGCCTTCCCGGCTGCCCAACCAACGCGTCGGCGGGAGGGCGGTTCCGTGAGGAAACGCCGCGGGACATCACGGGAGTGTGGCCTTGACGCCACACGCCGGCGCCGAGCGCGCCGGTTTCCGGATGGGTCACGGAAGCGCCGTTTCGCCGACACGATCCGGCAACAAATCCCCATCAAAAGCCGAGCGGCCTGAATGCGGGATTCACCAGCGATTCAGGGTTTCAGGCGTAAGAAACGGGACATCCAAGACATCCGCCGCCAATGGGCACGACCATGAGCCTTCTCAGCCGCGTGAAAAGCTGCACCGCCGCCTTCCGGGAGTTCGTCGCGCCGAGCTATCGGCCGGAACGCCATTACATGCGCGGGCCGGGCCCGGCCTTCGCGCGGCGGCATGGCGGGATCCTCGCCTAGGGGCGGCAGGGGACCGGCACGCCTCCCGTTGAAGGAAACAGGAGGCGCCGGCGCCCGCCTGTCTCAGCCCAGCCCCTCGAAGAGGATGGTCGAGAGATAGCGCTCGGCGAAGGAGGGCAGGACGACGACCAGCGTCTTGCCCGCGTTTTCCGGCCGCGAGCCGACCTTCACCGCCGCCTGAAGCGCCGCTCCGCCCGAAATGCCGGCCGGCACGCCTTCGAGCCGCGCCACGAGCCGCGCATTCGCCACCGACTCCTCGTTGGAGACCGTGACCACCTCGTCATAGATCGAGGTGTCGAGAATCTTTGGCGCGAAGCCCGCGCCGATGCCCTGGATCTTGTGCGGGCCGGGCTGGCCGCCCGACAGCACCGGCGAGCCTTCGGGCTCGACGGCCACCACCCGCAGGTCCGGCTTGCGGCTCTTGATGACTTGGCCCACGCCCGTGATGGTGCCGCCCGTGCCGATGCCGGCCACGAAGATGTCGATCTTGCCGCCCGTGTCGTTCCAGATCTCCTCGGCGGTCGTCCGGCGGTGGACTTCCGGGTTGGCCGGGTTCTCGAACTGCTGGGGCATCACGGCGTCGGGCGTCGAGGCGATCAGCTCCTCGGCCTTGGCGATGGCGCCCTTCATGCCCTTGGGGCCTTCGGTGAGCACGAGCTCGGCCCCGAGCAGCGCCAGCATCTTGCGGCGCTCCACCGACATGGTCTCGGGCATTGTCAGGATCAGCTTGTAGCCCTTGGCGGCGGCGGCGAAGGCCAGCGCGATGCCGGTGTTGCCGGAGGTGGGCTCGATCAGCGTGGTCACCCCCGGCACAATGCGGCCATCGCGCTCGAGCGCCTCGATCATGGCGACGCCGATGCGGTCCTTGACGGACGCGATCGGGTTGAAGAATTCGAGCTTGGCGAGCAGGTCGGCCACCACGCCCTTCTCCTTGGCGAACTTTTCGAGCCGCACGAGCGGCGTGTCACCGATGGTCTCGGTGATGGAGTTGAAGATGCGGCCCCGGCCCGGCGCGCGGGCTCCTTGCGCGTCCGTGGGGTTGAAGGCCTGGTTCATGGTCAAACTCCCTTCAAAGCGTGGGGCGCAAGATAGCGCAGGACACCCGGGAAAACGAGCGGGGACCGGCGAGGAACCGGCCCGACCAAGGAAAAACGTTCCCTCCACCGCGCCTGGGTTGGAAAACCTTTGCGCCCTCAGCCCCGGGCGGCGATGGCGGCGGCCGCGCCCGCCATGAAGCCGGCCGCCGTGCGGTTGAGGAGCTTCAGCGCCCGAGGGCGGGCGAGCAGCTTTCGCGCATTGGCGGCGAGCAGGAGATAAGGAACGAGCACGACGAGCAGCACCAACACGGTGAGCGCCACCAGCGCGAGATAGTCCATCGCGCGGACCGCCGTCAGGTCGATCACGGTGGGCAGGAGCGCGAGATAGAAGACCATGGTCTTGGGGTTGCCGAGCGTGACGAGCAGGCCAGCGAGAAAGCTCGAAAGCAACCCGCCGGCGGCCTTTGCGCCCTCGATGCGCTCGGCCGTGATGCCGGCATGCCAGAACTGCCAGGCAAGCCAGGCGAGATAAGCGACGCCGAGCCATTTCACGACGAGGAAGGCGAGCCCGAAGGTCTGGGCGAGGAAGGCCAGGCCCAGAACGGCCGCGGTGAGGTAAAGGACATCGCCGACGACGAGCCCAAGGCTCATGGCGAGCGAGGACTTGAAGCCCGAGCCGAGCGCGCGCGCCACCAGCGCGGTGACGCCCGGTCCGGGAATGGCGGCGGCGATCGCGAGCGCGCCGCAATAGGCGACGAAGCCGGCAAGCGTCATGGGCGAAATCCCTCCGGCGCGCTTTGTGGCACGGTTCCGTCGGAATGGCGAGAGCGCGTCCCCTCCCCCGCCGCCTACCGCGCCGCGCCCGCGGGCGTTCGCTCCAGCGCCGCTTTGCGGAACAGCCAAGCCGACAGGAGCCAGAGCGCGGCAAAGAACCCGTTCAGAACGAAAATGACCTGGGGCCAGTTCGCCCCGTCGGAGCCCAATCCGAAGACCAGTGCGATCACGGCGACCAGAGCCTGAGCGAGCGCCATCACGACAAACGTGCGCGCCATGCCGACGGGCTGAAAACGCGCGACGACGGCGCCGAGCAGGCCCGTGGCGAGCACCCCCGCATACATGAGGTTGGCCGGGTTGTCCTCGGACCCGATGAGGCCGACGGCGAGGTTCATCCAGACGAGGATGAACGCCGCCGCGACAGCAACCCCGATGGCGGCCCGGTAAGCGATGTTCCCCGTGGCCCGCGCCGCCAGTTCGAAGACCCCGCAAGCGCCGAGCAGCATGGCGCCCCAGACGATGAAATCGGTTTCGTCCCAGTTCATCTCGGCGGTGAACCGCATCGCGACCAGGGGCAGCAGCCAAAGAAGCGCCGCGCCGCCCCAGAGCGCCCGCCGCCAGCGGCTGCCGCGCCATCCCCGGTCATTCGCCGTGCTTTGGGTCATCGCCCTGCTCCCGGAGGTAAGGCCCGCGCCCTGGCGGAAGCGGGCAGCCTATCGCAACAGCCGCGAGACGAGCTGCGCGGTGTAGTCCACCATCGGCACGATGCGGGCATAGTTGAGGCGGGTGGGGCCGATGACGCCGAGCGCCCCGACCACGCGGGCGTTGCCGTCGCGATAGGGCGCGACGACGAGGGAGGAGCCCGAAAGCGAAAAGAGCTTGTTCTCCGAGCCGATGAAGATGCGCACGCCCGAGCCCTGCTCGGCGAGGTCGAGGAGCTGGATCATGCCGTCCTGCGTCTCCAGGTCCTCGAACAGGTGCTTCAGCAGGTCGAGATCGGCCCCGGCGGCGACGCTTTCCAAGAGGTTGGCGCGGCCGCGCACGATGAGCCGCGGCGGCAACCCGCCCTCCGCGCCCGCCCACACGGCCAGGCCCTTGTCCACCAGTTGCTCGGAGAGCGTGTCGAGGGCGGCGCGCGTTTCCTCCTTGCGCCGGGCGATCTCCGCGCGGGCCTCCGCGAGCGTCCGGCCGCGGATATGGGCGTTGAGGAAATTCGACGCCTCCTGGAGCTGCGAGGCGGTGGTGCCGGCGGGCAGCTCCACCACGCGGTTCTCCACCTCGCCGTTCTGGCCGACCAGGACGGCGAGCCCGCGGGTGGGCTCCAACTGGATGAACTCGATATGCTTGAGCGCGGCCTCCCCCTTGGCGGCGAGCACGAGGCCAGCGCCGCGCGACATGCCGGACAGGAGCTGGCTCGCCTCGTTGAGCACATGCTCGAGATTGGGCGCGCCTTCCGCGCCGCCGAGTTGCGTTTCGATCGAGCGGCGCTCCTCGTCCGACAACCCGCCCAATTCCATGAAGGCGTCCACGAAGAAGCGCAGGCCCTTCTGGGTGGGCAGCCGCCCGGCGGAGACATGCGGCGCGTAGATGAGGCCCAGATGCTCGAGATCGCTCATCACGTTGCGCACGGTGGCGGGCGAGAGCGAGGAGGGCAGCAGGCGCGCGAGATTGCGCGAGCCCATCGGCTCGCCGTCGGTGAGATAGGACTCGACGATGCGCCGGAAGATGTCGCGCGAGCGAAGGTCGAGCCCCCCGAGATGCGGATCGCTGATCGGCTTGTTCATGGTAGCGGCCAAACCCTGGAGCAGGAAAATATAGTCGGGCGCGGGAGGCGCGCAACCGGGCCAAAAAACCGGCCTTTTCCTTTGCGCCGCCCGTTCGATCGGGATACATGCCGGCTCCTCGAGCGGTTTCACCTGACGTGGAACCGCGAAAGCCCTAAGCTGCGCCTGAGCGTGCCTTCCGGGCAAAAAAAGAAGACGAAGGCGAGCGGATGCGGCCCTCCAGACGACAGGACGACGAGTTGAGGGCGATCAGCTTCGAGCGCGGCGTGTCGCGCCACGCCGAGGGCTCGTGCCTGGTGAAATTCGGCGACACGCATGTGCTTTGCACGGCGAGCCTGGAGGAGCGCGTGCCCTCCTGGCTGCGCGGCGGCGGCAAGGGCTGGGTGACGGCCGAATACGGCATGCTGCCGCGCGCCACCCATGAGCGCACGCGCCGCGAGGCGGCGAGCGGCAAGCAGGGCGGGCGCACGCTCGAAATCCAGCGGCTGATCGGCAGGTCGCTGCGCGCGGTGACGGACCTGCCCGCGCTCGGCGAGATGCAGATCACCGTGGACTGCGATGTGATCCAGGCCGATGGCGGCACGCGCACGGCGGCGATTTCCGGCGGCTGGGTGGCGCTTCGCGACTGCATCAGTTGGATGGAAGCGCGAAAAATGGTGCCGGCCGGCAAGGTCTTGAAGGACCATGTGGCGGCGGTGTCCTGCGGCATCCATGAGGGGCGGCTCGTGCTCGACCTCGACTATCCCGAGGATTCCGCAGCAGGGACCGACGCCAATTTCGTGATGACGGGCACAGGCGGGATCGTCGAGATCCAGGGCACGGCGGAGGGCGCGCCCTTCACGGAAGAGGAACTGCACGGATTGCTCGCGTTGGCGCGAAAAGGGATCTCCCGGATCGTGGCCCTGCAGGAGATGGCGGTCGCGTGACGCATTCTTTCGCCCCGCCCGCGGCGATCCTGGAGACGGCGCTTTATGCCGACGATCTCGATGCGGCGGAGCGCTTCTATCGCGACGTCGTGGGCCTGGCCGTGATCGGCAAGGTGGATGGGCGGCACGTGTTCTTCCGCTGCGGCGGCGGCGTGCTCTTGGTGTTCAACCCCGAGGCGACGAAAATCCCGCCTCCGCCGGATGCAAGGATGCCCGTGCCGCCGCACGGCGCGCGCGGTGCAGGACACATGTGCTTTTCAGCATCGGCCGAAGAGTTGGAAGGCTGGCGGCGGCGGCTCACCGCGCATAGGGTCGAGGTGGAGTCGGAGGTCGAATGGCCGAGCGGCGGACGCTCGATCTATGCGCGCGACCCCGCGGGGAATTCGGTCGAATGGGCGGAGCCCCGGATCTGGGGGCTCTGATGGTTCAGGTTCGACGGGTTTGCGCCAAGCGCCCCCTCACCGTCACGGCTTCGCCGCGCCACCTCTCCCCCACTGACATGGGGGCGAGGAAGGGCGTCCAGCCTTGCGGCCACAGTTCCTTTCCCCCGCTCGCGGGGGAGAGGTGGATCGCCCTGGAGCGCAAGCGGAAGGGCGAGACGGTGAGGGGGTCTCGGTGAGCGCAGCATTCCCGTTGGGCGACACGATCGTCGTCGCCACGCACAATGCCGGCAAGCTCAGGGAGTTTTCCGAGCTGCTGGCGCCCTTCGGCATCCAAGCCCAATCGGCGGGCGAACTGGGCCTGCCCGAGCCCGAGGAGACGGGGACGACGTTCGAGGAGAACGCGGCGCTGAAGGCGCGGGCGGCGGCGGAAGCGTCCGGGCTCGTGGCGCTGGCCGACGATTCCGGGCTTTGCGTCGATGCGCTCAATGGGGCGCCCGGCGTCTACACCGCCGACTGGGCGACCATGCCCGACGGCTCGCGAAATTTTTCGCTCGCCATGCGGCGCGTCGAGGAGGCGTTCCAGGCGAGAGGTCTGGTGGACGGCAAAGACCGGCGCGGGCGCTTCGTGTCGGTGCTGGCGCTCGCCGCGCCCGGCGGCGCGGTCGAGTTCTTCCGCGGCGAGGTGGAAGGCACGCTCGTCTGGCCGCCGCGCGGGAGCCAAGGCTTTGGCTACGACCCCGTCTTCGTGCCAGAGGGTTTTGAAAAATCCTTCGGCGAGATGACATCGGAGGAAAAGCACGGCTGGCGGATGGGCGGGGGAAAACCCTTGTCGCACCGGGCGCGCGCCTTCGCCCGCTTCGCCGAGGCGAGACTGGGCGCGCGGGCATGAACGCGCCGTTTCAGCCCGTGCTGGTGGGCGACGACCTCGGCTTCGGCGTCTATGTCCATTGGCCGTTCTGCGCGGCCAAATGCCCTTATTGCGACTTCAACAGCCATGTGCGCCACGACGGCGTGGATCAGGAGCGTTTTTCCGCCGCGCTGACGCGGGAGCTTGAGACGATGCGCGGGCGGACTGGGCCGCGCGCCGTGCGCAGCATTTTTCTCGGCGGGGGCACGCCCTCGCTGATGACGCCGCAGACTGTGGCCGCCGTGCTGGAGGCGGTCGCCCGCCTCTGGCATGTGGACGGGGACACCGAGATCACGCTGGAGGCCAACCCCTCCTCGGCGGATGCCGGCCGCTTCGCCGGCTACCGCGCGGCGGGGGTCAACCGGCTGTCGCTCGGCGTACAGGCCTTGAACGACGCCGACCTCAAGTTCCTGGGGCGCTTGCACTCGGTGGAGGAAGCGCTGGCCGCGATCGCGCTGGCGCGAAAAACGTTTCCGCGCATGTCCTTCGACCTGATCTACGCCCGGCCCAACCAGACGGCCGAGGCCTGGGAAGCGGAGCTGAAAGCGGCCATCGCGCTCGCCGCCGACCATCTGTCGCTCTACCAGCTCACCATCGAGCCCGGCACGCCGTTCCACGCGCTGCATGCATCGAAGAAATTCGCGATCCCCGAGCCGGAGCGCGGAGCCGAGCTCTACGAGGTCACGCAAAGCGTGACGGCGGCGCATGGGCTGCCGGCCTATGAGATCTCCAACCACGCCCGGCCGGGCGCGGAAAGCCGGCATAACCTCGTCTACTGGCGCTACGGCGAATATGTCGGCGTCGGCCCCGGCGCGCATGGCCGCTTCGTGGAGAACGGACGGCGGGTGGTGACGATCGCCGAGCGCGCGCCCGAACGCTGGGCGAACCTCGTGGAGGCGCAAGGGCACGGGGTGGTGGACGGCGAGGTGCTTTCGCGGGGCGAGGAGGCCGACGAGTTCCTGCTGATGGGCTTGCGGCTTGCCGAGGGCATCGACCTCGACCGCTTCGAGAAGCTGAGCGGCAGGCCGCTTTCGCCGAAAGCCGTTTCGAGCCTGCGCGAGGAGGGGCTGGTCGCGCCGGTGGGAAACTCACGCCTGCGCGCGACGCCCCAGGGCATGATCGTGCTGGATGCGCTGGTGGCCGATCTGGCGCGCTGAACGGCATGAGCCCGCGCCATGCCGGCGCGGGCTCGATGCAAGGCGGAGACGGTCTCAGGCTCAGCTATAGGGCGACGCGCACTGCCGACGTGGCCCGTTCAGCGGCTGATAGCTGTTGTCCGAGGCGCGATAGGAACGCCAGCGATCGTAGCACCAGTTCACATGGGAGCGCGAGTATCCACGAACCACGGGGCGCGTCTCGATGACGATCGTGAAGGCCGCTTGGGGGAACCAGAAGCCGTTGTAGCTCCGATAGCCCGCGCGGCGCTCGCGATAGCCGCGGCGGCTGTTGAGATAGGCGCGATCGCCACGTCGCTCGAAGCGGCGCTCCCGCCGTTCCTGACGTCGTTCCTGCCGCGCCTCGCGGCGTTCGGCCCTGCGTTCCTGCCGGCTCTGCTGCACCTGGTGGATCAGATCGGACGACGCGGCAGGCGCGCGCGGCGCAACCAAGGGCACGGCCCATGCGGGCGCCGCGGTGGCGAGCGCCAGCGACAACGCCAAGGCCCCACGAAGGGGAGAAAGGGAGATTCTCATTGTTGGACCTGTTCGACTGCATCCCTACGGCGGCCGAACGGCCCCGACTCCACATCGTTGCGTGAAACTTCGGTAAGCTTGGAGCCACGCCCTCAACAAACCGGGAGGATGCGCATCACAGCTCGGTGTTTGGGGAGTAGGCGGCCCTTTGCGCGGCTAGCCTCTTCGGCGTCCCGACAGTCGTCCACGCGGCAAAAATCGCTCTTGCGGCCGGCGTGATGGCGCTCGAAAACGTCAGCCATGACGAGCGTGTTCACCGACGCCCCTGAGGAACCGGAGGAGGTCCGCAGCTTCGTGGTCGGCCAGGCGGTGATCGCCGCGCGGCCTTTGCCCGCCGCGCTTCATCTCGTCGCGACGCCCATCGGCAACCTGGGCGACGTGACCTTGCGGGCGCTCGAAACGCTGGCGGGCGCGGACGTGCTGGCCTGCGAGGACACGCGCGTGACCCGCACGCTGCTTAACCGCTACGGCATCCGGCGAAAAACGCTCTCCTATCACGAGCACAATGCCCACGAGGTGGGGCCAAAGCTCATCGCCGAAATCCAGGCCGGCCGGAGCGTGGCGCTGGCGTCGGACGCCGGCACGCCGCTGGTGTCGGACCCCGGTTTCCGGCTGGTCGAGGCGGCGGTGGCGGCAGGCGTGCCCGTCGTGCCGATTCCGGGCGCGTCAGCGCCGCTCGCCGCGCTGATCGCCTCGGGGCTGCCGGTCGCCGAGTTCTTCTTCGCCGGCTTCCTGCCGCCCAAGGAGGTCGCGCGGCGCTCGAGGCTAGACGCGCTGAAAGCGGTGCCGGGCACGCTGATCTTCTTCGAGTCGCCGCAGCGGCTGGGGGCCTCGCTCGCGAGCATGGCCGCGGTGCTGGGCGAGACGCGAAAGGCGGCGGTGGCGCGGGAGCTCACCAAAACCTTCGAGGAGGTTCTTCGCGCCACGCTGGGCGAACTGGCGGAACGCTACGCGGACCTCACGCCGAAGGGCGAGATCGTGGTCTGCGTGGGGCCGGCCGAACCGGACGCGCCGCCCGAAGCCGAGGAGGTGGACGCGCTGCTCCAGCAACTGGCCGAGGAAATGCCGGCCTCGAAAGCCGCGGCGGAAGCCGCCAGGCGCACGGGGCTGCCCAAGAGCGAGCTGTTCCGGCGGCTCGTCGCGCTCAAGGAGGACGGCGGTGGCTGACCGCGCCCGCGCGGCCGCCGAGCGGCGCGGCCACCGCGGCGAGACGATCGCGGCCCTTTTCCTGATGCTGAAGGGGTTTCGCATCAAGGCGCGGCGATACAGGACGCCGCTCGGCGAGATCGACCTGATCGCCCGGCGCGGCGACCTCGTGCTGATCGTCGAGGTGAAGGCGAGGCCGACGCTGGCCCAGGCCATGGATGCCGTGAACCGGACGGCCGCGCGGCGCATCGGCAACGCCGCCGACCTGTGGCTCACCCGCCAGCCCGACCACGCGAAGCTCAGCCTGCGCTTCGATCTCGTCGCCGTGCTGCCCCGGCGCTGGCCCGTGCATGTGAGGAACATCTTCTGATCCCCTCGGGAAGGGCGTGGGCGGAGGCTTGCGGGGCCGCCCAAAGCGCGACACTCTGGGGCGGATTGCTCGCCATCGAGCCACAGAAAGAAAGGATTCTCGCCATGTGCCATGCCTGCGTGATGGAAACCGTGAAGTCGGACATGCTGAGCCGGCGCTCCTTCTTCAAAGGCGCCGCGCTCGCGGCCGGCGGGGCGGCGCTCGCAACGGCCGCGCCCGGACCCGCCCTCGCCCAGGCGCCGGCGCGGGCGGAAGACCTCACGCATGAGCTGCACGAGGATTTCCCGACCTTCTTCGGCGAGCAGCAATTCTTTCGCGAGCAGAAGTTCAACTTCGCCGAGCACACGTTCAACCTGAACGAATGGCGCGTGAACGAGCACACGGGCACCCATGTCGACGCGCCGCTGCACTTCTCGGCCGACGGCAAGTCGGTCGCCGAACTGGCGCTCGAAGACCTTGTTCTGCCGCTCGCGATCATCGACATCCGGACCAAGGCGGCGGAGAACCCGGACGCGCAGGTGACGCCCGAGGACATCGAGGCCTGGATCAAGGCGAACGGCGAGCTGCCGCAGGGCGGCTGCGTGGCCATGCTGTCGGGCTGGGCGGCCAATGTGAACACGGAAAAGTTCCGCAATGTGGGCGAGGACGGCAAGACCATGCATTTCCCCGGCTTCCATGTGGACGCCGCGAAATACCTGCTGGAATCGAGCTCGACCCGCGCCATCGCCGTGGACACGCTGTCGCTCGACCACGGCCCATCGCCCGACTTCATCACCCACCGGACCTGGCTGCCCACGGGCCGCTACGGCATCGAGGCGATCGCCAACCTTGAAGCCTTGCCCGCCAAGGGCGCGACGCTGGTGGTGGGCGCGCCGAAGGTGCGCGAAGGCACGGGCGGCCCGGCGCGCGTGTTCGCGCTGATGTGAGCGCCTCCTTCTCCCCTTGGGGCCGAAGCGACGAGCAGCGACGGACACGGAAGCGTCTTATCGCCGTAGCGCAAGGGATGGCGCAGCCCCAGCGCGGACCGGCCGGCTGAGGCCCTGCGCGAGAGCCGCGAGCGGGGCGATCAGCCCCTCCTGACGCGGACGTGATCGGGCAAGGCCGGTGCCTTGCCCCACGGATTCCGATATAAGCTTTTGTTTCTAAAAACTATTTCGAGTTCTTCAGGAAACGGGAGGAATTTGGGAACCCTCCCTGCGCCTCGTGAGTTGACGGCTGCCGGGGTTGCGGCCTGGCATGAAGGGACGAGTTTTGGATCATGTGCAAAGTGCTGGTGGTGGAGGACGAGATTTTCGTCGCCATCGAGATCGAGAATGCTGTCGCGGAACTGGGCTTCGAGCCGATCGGGATTGCCGCCGACCGCGAGACCGCGCTCGACCTGGCCGATGACGCCGAGGTCGCGATCGTGGACCTGAACCTGCGCGACGGCCCCACCGGCCCCGGCATCGGCCAGAAGCTCGCGGAGCGCGGCATCACGGTGATGTTCATGACAGCCAACCCCTCGCAGCTCGGCACGGGCGTGCCCGGCACGGTGGGCGTGATGGCGAAGCCGGTGATGGATGACGAGCTGCGCGACGCCGTGAGCTTCGCGGTGGCCTTTCACCACAAGCAGGCGGCCAAGCCGCCCCAGAGCCTGCACCTTTTCGCCTGACCCCGCGCCGCCCTGCGGTGGATGGAGTCCGGCCGTCGCGCCGGACCGATGGGTGCCTCGCGCGACGGACTGCCGGCTCCCGCCGCCCCTGGCCCGCGCCTCAAGCCGGCGGCCGTTTCGAGGCCCATGCCAGTTCCCAACCTCGCGCCACCGCCGCCCTGCCGGGCATTCCCCTTGCCCGTTTGCCCCTGTCTCTGCCGCCGGAACCGCCGGCCGCGTGGGGCCTTGCATCATCGGGACCGCCAGATCGGGCGGGATCGGGTCCAGGTCGAGCGCCTCGCGGATGAAGCCGCTTATGCGCCGATTTGGTCCGACCCTTCCGAGGCCCCGACGCGGCCTCCATCCGAAGTCGCTGACAGCCTCTAGGCGTTGGCTGCGGCCGGCGGCTGCTTTTGCAGCCGGGCCGAGCGGCTGAGGGCCGCGAGCGGCACACGCAGTTCAAGCTCATGCCCCTCCGGCGGCCAATCCCGCTTGAGCTGGCCGCCGAGCTGGCCTTCGGCCGACAGTCCGATCAGCCGCGAGCCGAAGCCCAGGCGCGCGGGCGGCGACACTGGCGGCCCCCCTTTCTCGCGCCATGTCAGCACATAGACGCCGCCTTCCTCGCGGCCCTCGATCGTCACGCGGCCGCCATCGGCCGAAAGCGCCCCGTATTTGGCGGCGTTGGTGCCGAGCTCGTGGAACAGAAGCGCCAAAGGCGTGGCCGCTCCCTCGTCGATGGTGGCGTCCTCGCCTTGCCAGCTTATGCGGCCGCTGCCATCCGGCGCGAAGGGCGCGAGCAGCTCGGCGACGAGCGCGCGCAGCGAGGTCTGCACGGCGCGCGGCCGGGACGCGTTGCTGTGGGGCCGCACGAAGTCATGCGCCCGGCCCATGGCGAAGATGCGCCCGCGCAGGCCCTCGGCGAAACCCTTGGATTCGGGTTGGGCGCGGGCGGCCAGCGCGATGATGCCGGTGAGCACGGAAAAGATGTTCTTGATGCGGTGGCTGAGCTCCTGTGCCACCATCTCGCGCTCTTCCGCCGCGATCTTGGCCTCATGGATGTCGGTGCAGGTGCCGAACCAGCGGGTGATGTGGCCGCCTGCGTCCCGCATGGGGAGCGCCCGGCCCAAGGTCCAGCGGTAAACGCCGGAGCGGTGGCGCAGCCGGTACTCCACCTCGTAGGGTTCGCCCGTGGCGAGACTGTGCCGCCACCGCTCCCAGGCGCGCTCCTGGTCGTCGGCGTGGAAAACCTCGGCCCAGCCTTCGCCGAAGGTCGAACCCTGGGGCACCCCGGTGAACTCGTACCAGCGTGCGTTGAAGTAATCGTGGGAACCGTCGGGCAGAGCGGACCAGACCATTTGCGGCATGGTGTCGGCCAGCGTGCGGAACTTCGCCTCGCTTTGCGCGAGATCGCGCTCGGCCACCATGCGCGCCGTCACGTCGAAGCTGGCGGCGAGCACGCCCACCGGCCGGCCGCTCGCGTCCGGCACGGGGCTGTATTCGCTGTCGAACCAGGCGGGCCGCAGCCGCCCGTTGCGCAGCACCGGCGTTTCCTGGGCCTCCAGCGAAAGCGTGCCGCCGCGCAGGCAGGTTTGCAGCACCTGGCGGTGCAGGTCGGCCGCTTCCGGCCAGAATTCGAGCACGGGGCGGCCGAGCAGGCCCGGATGACGGCTGCCCAGGATGGCGGCATAGGCGTCGTTGTAGATCATCACGCCCTTCTCGCCCGCCATCAGCGCCATGGGCGCGGCCGAGGCCAGCACGAGCCGCATGGCGCAACGCAGCGCCTCGGGCCAATCTTCACGCGGCCCGAGCGGGGTCGTTTCCCAGCGAAAGGCGTCGATGCGGGACCGCATCTCGGCGCCTGGGGCGGAAAAGGTCGGCCCTGCCTGTACGGGAAGGGGATTGGACATGGGAAACGCGGGTCCGCACACTCGCAGCCGACCAGTCTCGGAAATTAAACCCATGCTAATCCAGCCGCATCGTCCCAACGGCGCGGAGCGGGGTTGGGTTCCCCGGTCTCCTGTCCCTGGCCTTCGGCGGAAAATCCTGAAAAGGTTGAGAAAACGAGCGCCGGTCGAGGAAGCGGCCTAGTCACCGAAGGGAAGCCGCGACGGCAGCGGATCCGGTTGCGAGCCCCGTCAGTGGGATGCCCGTCAGAAGGATGAATGCGGCGGCCGGGGCGGCGCGGTTCGGCGCGCGCGAGGAGCAATGGTCCCGTCCCGCGCCGCCAAGCCCCTCGACGCATGCTCGACACGACCGCTTCCGGCGTGCGTCGCCGACGGGCGCGTGGATGCCGGGCGCTTCCGCCGCGGGCTCGTCGAAGTCTCGTCCGAACGCCTACTTGTTCATCTGCCTGAGTTCAAACTGCGGACGCTGCACCCCCAGTTCCAAGCCGTCCTCCCAACCCGGCACCACGGCCGTGATGCCGGCATCCGGAACGTTGAACAACCCTCCGCTGCCGCCCGGTTGCAGATCGACGCTTTCCAGCACGCAGACATAGTCGCAATCGCTCGGCGGCGTGAAGCACCCCGGCAGGCAGGTGTTGGGCACCGCGATTGGAGGCGGCGCGGGCGATATCGGGGCCGCAGGCTCCTGAGCGTCGGCGCCCGCCGCGTGCAGCAAAGACCCGCAGACGAGGAGGACGACCTTTCGGGCGATCATGATGCGCCTCCCCGTTCTTTCGCGGGCGCCGCGCCGGGCGCGCCTTCGGCATCCGCCGGCGAGGCGTCGGGCCTGATCTGGTGGGCGACGCTCCGAAAGCCGAACACGATCGGCCGGGGGAAGATGACGTTCTCCAACGAACCGTCCGCTCCCTGCGCGGATTCCGTGGCGACCTCGCCGGCCGCGGCGTCATCCGCCCCGTCGCCTCCTTCCTCGGCGATTGCGCCGACCTTTGGGGCGTTCAAGGACGTGGAGAGGCTCTCTTGCAGGCTGCGACGGAACATCATCTGCCGGGTCATGTAGACCTGGGTCACCAGCTTGATCTCGAAGCCGTACCGGCGGTCGGCATCGACATCCTCGGCGACGGCGCTGTTGACCACAAAGGCCAGCAGTCGCCGGACGGGTTTCTCCGAGCACAAGCTCCGTTCCCCGCCGCACCAGTTCGCGAGCGCGGCGAGCGCGGCGGTGGCGGGGATCGAGTAGGTCTCGGCGACGGGGATGCTGACGGTTTCCGTCTCGTTCCGTGATCGGGCCGCCGCCAGCCCGACCTGCGCCACGGCGCCGCTGTCACTGCTGGAGGTGGAGATGTCGATGCGGGGGAAGGACGCGATGCTCGTTGTCACCTTGCCGGGCGCGACCCCGTCCCATCCCATGTCCTGGGCGGCCTCGTAGACGAGTTGCCCATCATCCGATGTGTCCGATTCCTGGAAACGCGGGCTTTCCCGTGCGGCGGCGCTGAGTTGGTTGAGGTCGATCCGACCGATGCGGACGTCCCTGCCGATGATGGACTTCTGGGGATCGACTTCCCGCGTCGAGGTCGCGTCCTCCTTGTAGGTGGCGACCACGGCCCAGATGTCGCCGACCCTGAAATCCTCCTGGGGCGGATAAAGCGGCTCGATGCCCAGACGCCTTATGCTGTTGGCCCACATCTCCTGCGCCGAAGCCGCCTTGGCGACGGCGGGCGGATTGAAGATGTCGACCTTGAAGAGCAGGAAGGCGATGCCCGCCGCGATCGCCGCGCCGGCGGCAAGCCCTTGGAGGCGCGCCCGCCATGACCACCCGCCGTTGGGCGCTGCGGCCTCGTTCGCCGGATCGGCATGCTTGGCCGGCGGATCATGGGCGCCGGCGGCCGCGCCCGGATCTGCAACCGTTCCGTCGTTGGCAACGGGTCCGTGGTCGGCAGGGGTCCCGTCGCCCTGTGTGGTGTCCGTCGGCTTTGCGCGTCCCGTGTCCGACATGGCCCGGCGCTCCCTTCCCCGAGAAGGAGCATGCCCCAAGGATATGCAACTTTCAAGAGTGTTTCTCGAGGTTTCCGCAACTTGAGGCCACGCCGCGAGGCGGCGCCTCGGCCGGGGCGATCCAGGGTGTTCTCGGTTTCATCGAGCGCGTGCCGAAAAGCCTGAAAAGCTTGGAAAATCGGGTGGCAGGGCTTATATCAGGGCGTGTTCCCCAGCGTTGCGAATCGGGCGGTTCGACCCGCCTTCTCCGACGCCTGTCCGTTGAAAGTCCCCCATGAGCGAAGCCCATTCCACCGCCGTGGCGCGCGCCGCCGAGTATGGCGCCGATTCCATCAAGGTTCTCAAGGGCCTGGACGCCGTTCGCAAGCGTCCGGGCATGTATATCGGCGACACCGACGACGGCTCGGGCCTGCATCACATGGTCTATGAGGTGGTGGACAACGCCATCGACGAGGCGCTCGCCGGCCACGCCACGCTGGTGACGGTGACGCTGAACGCCGACGGCTCCTGCACGGTCACCGACAACGGGCGCGGCATCCCCACCGACATTCACCCGTCCGAAGGCGTCTCGGCGGCCGAAGTCATCATGACCCAGCTCCACGCCGGCGGGAAATTCGACCAGAACTCCTACAAGGTGTCGGGCGGCCTGCACGGCGTGGGCGTGTCCGTCGTGAACGCGCTTTCGGTGTGGCTGAAGCTCAAGATCCGCCGCAAGGGCAGGATCCACGAGATGAGCTTCACCCATGGCGACGCCGATGGGCCGCTCAAGGCGACGGGCGACGCGGGCGACGAGACGGGCACCGAGGTGACCTTCCTGCCGTCCACCGACACCTTCACCATGACGGAGTTCGACTACGGCACGCTGGAGCATCGGCTGCGCGAGCTCGCCTTCCTGAACTCGGGCGTGCGCATCGTGCTGACCGACCGACGGCACGCCGACGTCAAGTCGCAGGAGCTGCTCTATGCTGGCGGGCTCGAGGAGTTCGTGCGCTATCTCGACCGCGCCAAGAAGCCGCTGATCGCGCAGCCCATCGCCATCCGCGCCGAGCGCGACGGCATCGGCGTCGAGGTCGCGATGTGGTGGAACGATTCCTACCACGAGAACGTGCTCGCCTTCACCAACAACATCCCCCAGCGCGACGGCGGCACGCATCTGGCGGGCTTCCGCGGCGCGCTGACCCGGCAGATCATCGGCTATGGCGAAAGCTCGGGCCTGACCAAGAAGGAAAAGGTCGGGCTCACCGGCGACGATTGCCGCGAGGGGCTCACGGCCGTGCTGTCGGTCAAGGTGCCGGACCCGAAATTCTCGTCGCAGACCAAGGACAAGCTGGTGTCGTCGGAAGTGCGGCCGGTCGTGGAGAGCCTCGTCAACGAGGCGTTGCGCACCTGGCTCGAGGAGCATCCCGCCGAGGCCAGGGTCATCATCGCGAAGGTGGCGCAGGCCGCCGCAGCGCGGGAGGCGGCGCGCAAGGCGCGCGAGACGATCCGCAAGGATGTGATGAGCGTTTCCACGCTGCCGGGCAAGCTCGCCGACTGCCAGGAGCGCGATCCCGCCAAGTCGGAGCTCTTCATTGTGGAGGGCGACAGCGCCGGCGGCTCGGCCAAAAGCGGCCGCTCGCGGCAGAACCAGGCGATCCTGCCCCTGCGGGGCAAGGTGCTGAACGTCGAGCGCGTGCGCATGGACCGGATGCTGTCCTCCGAGATGATCGGCACGCTCATCACCGCGCTCGGCGCCGGCATCGGCCAGGAGGGCAAGAGCCCGATGCCGTTCAACGCCGACAAGCTGCGCTACCACAAGATCATCATC
This sequence comes from Mesorhizobium sp., assembly GCA_035998495.1. Classification (GTDB taxonomy): domain Bacteria; phylum Pseudomonadota; class Alphaproteobacteria; order Rhizobiales; family Rhizobiaceae; genus Mesorhizobium_B. Next base: position 30,682 of record DASYHP010000066.1, on the reverse strand, counting down.
ATGTCGGATGCCGACGTGGACGGCGCCCACATCCGCACGCTGCTTCTCACCTTCTTCTTCCGGCAGATGCCGGAGCTGATCGAGCGCGGGCACCTCTTCATCGCCCAGCCGCCGCTCTACAAGGTGACGCGGGGGAAGAGCTCGCAATACATCAAGAACGAGGCGGCCTTCGAGGATTTCCTGATCGCGTCGGGCTTGGACGACGCGTCGCTTTCGCTTGCCTCGGGCGAGGTTCGGGCGGGCGCCGACCTGCGTGGCGTTATCGACGATGCGCTCGCCGTGCGCTCGCTCATCAACGGGCTGCATTCGCGCTACCACCGCCAGGCGGTGGAGCAGGCGGCGATCGCCGGCGCGCTCGATCCCGCGCTGCTCGACAACCTGGGCCGCGCGCAGGCCGTGGCGGAGGATGTCGCGCGGCGGCTCGACGCGGTGTCGGAGGACATCGAGCGCGGCTGGACGGGCCGCACTTCGGTGTCCAACGAGGGGCCGGGCGGCTTCGTGTTCGAGCGCATGCTGCGCGGGGTGAAGGAGGTCGCCACACTCGATCACGCGCTGATCGCTTCCGCCGACGCGCGGGCCTTGCAGCGCTACTCGGCGCGGCTCAACGAGGTCTTCTCCACGCCGCCGACCCTTCGGCGCCGCGACGGCAGCTCGGAGTCGGTGTCCGGCCCGCTCCGGCTCCTGGAGCTCGTCTTCGCCGCGGGCCGCAAGGGGCTGACCATGCAGCGCTACAAGGGACTCGGCGAGATGAACGCCGAGCAGCTTTGGGAAACCACGCTCGACCCCAACGTGCGCTCGCTTCTGCAGGTCCGGGTCAACGACGCGACGGATGCCGACTCGCTCTTCGCCCGGCTGATGGGCGACGACGTGGAGCCCCGCCGCGAGTTCATCCAGGAGAACGCGCTCCAGGTGGCCAACCTGGACGTGTGACCAGGAATAAGTTGGCGACGTTGCTGTCCGCGCCTCCGCCCGCTAGATGATGGGGGGCGGCGAACGGATGACAGCCATGCCGGATAGCACGACGGTCGATCTCTCATTCCTGGCCAAGCAGGTCCAATCCTTGATCGAGGAGTCCCGCGGCCTTCGGCAGGACGTCAGGGAGGTTCGGACGCTGACCCTGCCGACCTTGGAGTATCTGCGGCGCGTCGAGCGGCGTCAAACGGAGCTGCGCGACGATCTTGAGACCATCATCAAGATCGAGCTTGGCGGCGCGTCGGCGAACCTTCAGACCGGCATCGAAGCGTCCATCGGCCGGATCGAGAGCAGCGTCGAGGATCTTGCAAACAGGATCGCTGCTTTGGAGCACGCTCCCTGATCCGTATCCTGGCGAACCGGCGCTGCGACCATCCGGCCAGCCGCGTTCCCATTGCCGCGGAACGAGGCGCGAAAGGGGCTGCGTTCTTTCATGCCGCCTGTCCTCGCTAAGGCGGTTCTTGTCCTCGCCCTGCTGGCTGCCGGGCTTTATCTGCTCGTCGCCATGGGCATGTTCGCCTTTCAGCGGCAGTTCCTGTTCGTTCCCATGGAGGGGCCGATCGAGCCGGCGGAAGCCGGCCTGTTCGGCTACGAGCTCGCCCATTTCCAGAGCGCCGATCGCCTCGACATCCCCTATTGGCGGCACCGGCCGGCCGACGGGAGCGCGCCGCTGATCCTCTTCTTCCACGGCAATGGCGGCGGGCTTCACGTCTTCGCCCCATCCTTGCGGCGTCTGGCCGAACAGGGTTTCGCGGTCGGGGCCATGGCGTATCGCGGCTATCCCGGCGCGCCGGGGGCGCCGTCGGAAGAAGCGCTCGTCGCGGACGCGAAACTGTTCGCGCAGGCCATGACGGCGGCGGAGCCTGAGCGCCCGCTCGTGCTTTGGGGCTACAGCCTCGGCTCCGGCATCGCCACCCAGCTCGCCGAGGCTCTGGACGGTGAGCGCGTCGTGGTGCTGGAGGCACCCTTCACGTCCGCCCGCGACCGCGCCGGCGAACTCTACCCGTTTCTGCCCGTGGGTTGGCTGATGCGCGACCCCTTCGACTCGCTGTCGCGCATCGGAAGCATCGGCTCGGCGCTGTTCGTGATGCATGGCGAGGCGGATGGCGTGATCCCCTCGGCGCATTCGGAGCGGCTCTTCGCGGCGGCCAAAGAGCCCAAGCTGCGCGTGTCCCATCCCCAGGCCGACCACTTCAACCTGGAGGCGTTCGGCGCCTATGACGCGGCCTTCGAATTCATCGCGGAGCACGCGGGCGCGGCGGCTCCGGCGCCCTGAACGTCAGGCGTGACGGCCGGGGCGGGCGCATGGCGGCCCGCCCCGGCGGACGCCTTCAAGCCACGCGCGAGGCCGGCTCGTCCAGCCTGGGATAATCCACATAGCCCTTTGGGCCGCCCGCATAGAAGGTGCTGGGGTCGGGAGCGTTGAGGGCCGCGTTCTCGGCCATGCGGCGCGGCAGGTCCGGATTGGCGAGGAACGGCACGCCGAAGGAGACGAGGTCGGCGCGCTTCTCCCAAAGATCGGCCTCCGCCCGCTCGCGATCATAGCCGCCGTTCAGCATGAGCGGCGTTTGGCGCACCTGGCTTCGCGCGAGCGCGGCCACGCTTGGGCCGGCGCTGTCGGGGTTGGGGCCGGGTGCGGCCTGCGGGGCGACCACATGGATGTAGGCCAGACCGCGCCGGTCGAGTTCGGGCAGAACATAGGCATAGGTCGCGGGCCAATCGGTGTCGTGGATGTCGTTGAAGGTGCCGCCGGGGCTCAAGCGCACGCCGACGCGGTCCGGGCCGATCGCGGCCGCCGCGCGGTCCACGGCCTCGAGCAGGAAGCGCGCGCGGCGGGGAACGTCGCCGCCCCAGGCGTCGGTCCGCTGGTTGGCGTTGGGCGCCAGGAACTGGCTGGGCAGGTAGCCGTTCGCGCCGTGGATCTCGACGCCGTCGAGCTCGGCGGGGCCGACGGCCAGACCGGCGGCATGCGCGTAAGATTCCAGCGCCTCCTCGATGTCGGCCTCCGTCATGGCGCGCGGCTCGACGAACGGCTTGGGCCCGTCCACCGTGAAGGTCGCGCCTTCCGGCCGGATCGCCGAGGGGCCGAACGGCGTCCGGCCGTCGAGGAAGTCGGGATGCGACACGCGGCCGACATACATGAGCTGGGCGAAGATGCGGCCGCCCTCCGCGCCCTGCTCCCGCGCGGCTTGGCGAACGGCGCGCGACACCTCGCGCCAGCCGAGCGCCTGTTCGTCCGTGTAGAGGCCGGGAATGTCGATATAGCCGAGCCCCATCGGATGCGGGGCGACGCCTTCCGTGACGATGAGGCCGGCCGTGGCGCGTTGGGCGTAATACTCGGCGTTGAGCGCGTTGGGCACCTGGCCGGGCGTGCGGTCGCGCGTCATCGGCGCCATGACGATGCGGTTGGGCAGCGTGTAGCGGCCAAGCGGGACGGCGGTGAATAGGGGCGAAGCCGCCTGCTCCTGCGCGCGGGCGGCGACGGGCGTCATGTCGTTCATGGGATCGGTCTCCTTGCGAGGGGCAGGACCCGGCCTGCCGCCGCGAAAGGTAAGTGTTGCCGAACCCGCGCAGAACGGTCATCTATGGCACAACACTGTTGACGGGAGCGGAACGCCGGTCATGAGCGAGCTGGACGACATTCAGGCCTTTGTTCAGGTGGCCGAGACGCTGTCTCTCAGCCGCGCGGCCGTGAAGCTGCATGTGACGAAGTCCGTGGTGAGCCGGCGGATCGCCCGGCTCGAACAGTCGCTGGGGGGCGTTTCGCTGGTGAGCCGCACCACCCGCGGCGCCAGCCTCACCGAAGCCGGCCGCGAGTTCGAGCGGCGCTGCCGGGAGGTGCTGGCGGGGCTTGAAGACGCGCGCAACGCCGTGATGGGGCGCGCGGGGTCGGAGCTGGCCGGCGCGCTGCGGCTTTCCGCGCCGCTCGCCTTCGGCACGCGCCATCTCTCGTCGGTTCTGACCGCATTCGCGGCCAGGCACCCCGCCCTCGTTCTCGACGTGCATTATGCCGAGCGCGCCGTGGATCTGGTCACCGAAGGCTTCGACATGGCCGTCCGGATCGGCAGCTTGCGCGACTCCAGCCTGGTCGGCCGCCGCTTGTGCCCGGTGCGCAACGTGCTGGTGGCGAGTCCCGCCTATCTGGAGCGGCAGGGCATCCCCCGGACGCCGCAGGAGATCATGCGGCACGACTGCCTGGTGTCCACCCACACGCCCGTCGCCGAGCATTGGCGCTTTCTCGACGGCGGCCGCTGGATCTCGCTTCACCCCTCCCAGGTGCGGCTGCGCGCCGACAATGGCGACGTGCTGAAGGACGCGGCCGTCGCCGGGCTCGGCCTCGCGGTGATGCCGAGCTTCATCGCCAGCGAGGCGATCGGGCGCGGCGAGCTCCAGGTGGTGCTCGGGCGCTACGCGCTGCCGGAGCGCAGCCTGCACATCCTGCGCCCGCCCGGCCGCAAGCCTGCGCCGGCGGTGCGCGCCCTGTTCGACCATCTCGCCGAGAATTTCGGCCCGGAGCCCACCTGGGACCCGTGCTGGCGCGCCTGCGCCCTGGAGGGGCGCGACGGTCCGGCGGCCCCGGAGGCTCTGCCTTCGGCCGCGTGAGCGGCGCGATCAGCCTTGCCGGATCAGAACTCGCCGCCGAAATCGCCCGCGTCGAAGCCGCCCGCGTCGCCGCCGTCGAAACCGCCCTCATCGGCGGCCGCCTCGTCGGCGCTCGCGTCGGCCGCCTCCGCCCCTTCCGCCGCCTGCGCTTCGCCGCCGCCGTCGAACATGCCGGCGACCATGTTGCCGAGCAGCACGCCGCCGGCCACGCCCACCGCGGTCTGCGCCGCGCCCGCCAGGAACCCGCCGCCGCCCATGCCGACGCCGCCGCGGGGCGGCATGCCGCCATGCGGTCCGCTGTCGCGCAGGCTCGATCCGCCCCAAGGCGATGGCCGTGCTGGCGCGGGCGCGGCCTGCGTGGGTTCAGGGCTCCGCCCCACGCGCGGCACCGAGCCGCGGGAGGAGGACTGCCGGCCGCCGCCGAAGAAGCTGTCCAACAGCCCGCCCGACGCGCGCTGCGACCCCGCCGCTTGCGCTTCGAGTTCCTCGATGCGCCGCTGCGCCGCTTCCAGCGCCTGCTCCTGCACCACGATCGTCTGGGCCATGTAATAGGGCGCGCCGGGCTGGCGGCGGATCATGTCCTGGATAAAATATTCCGACTCCTCGTCGCGCGGCGCGCCCCCGCGCTCGACGGCGGCGAGTTTTTCGAAAAGGTTCTCGATGGCCTGCTGGTCGTTGCGATCCATGTTCAAGCTCCTCTCAAGACTTGCGCGGACAACGTAGGAAGCCCGCCAAGGCTCCAAAAGGAGGAGGCCCCAAACCTCAGCGGTCGATCATGCTCATGGCGCGCTCGCCGTAGCGCGGGCCCGAGACCTTTCCCCGCCCCAGCGCCTCTTCGAGCCGCGCCATGTCCTCCGCGCTCAGCTTGATGTCCGCCGCGGCGACGTTCTCCTCCAGATAGTTCCGGCGCTTCGTGCCGGGAATCGGCACGATGTCGGGACCCTTGTGGAGGAGCCAGGCCAGCGCGACCTGGGCGGGCGTCGCGCCCTTCTCGCCCGCAATGGCGCGGACGCTTTCGGCCGCGCGCATGTTCTCGTCGAAGTTCTCGCCCTGGAAGCGCGGGTCGCCGCGGCGGAAATCACCTTGCGCGTAGTCCTCGGCCCGCTTGGCCGTGCCCGACAGAAAGCCGCGGCCGAGCGGGCTGAACGGCACCAGCCCGATACCAAGCTCCCGGAGCGTGGGGATGATCTCGTCCTCCAGGTTGCGCTCCCACAGCGAATACTCGCTTTGCAGCGCCGAGACGGGGTGGACGGCATGCGCGCGGCGGATGTTGTTCACGCCGGCTTCCGACAGGCCGAAGAAGCGCGCCTTGCCCTCACGCACCAGTTCGCCCACCGCGCCCGCCACCTCCTGGATCGGGACGGCGGGATCGACCCGGTGCTGATAGAGGAGGTCGATGTGGTCGGTCTGCAGCCGCTTGAGCGAGGCCTCCACCACCTCGCGGATGTGCTCGGGACGGCTGTCCGTGCCCGCCATCTGTTGGCCGGCCTCGATGCGGAAGCCGAACTTGGTGGCGATCACCACGGAATCGCGCCTGCCCTTCAGCGCGCGGCCCAGAAGCTCTTCGTTCGTGAAGGGACCATAGACCTCGGCCGTGTCGAGGAAGGTGACGCCGAGCTCGATGGCCCGGTGGACCGTGGCGATGGATTCCGCCTCGTCGGCCGCGCCATAGGACTGGCTCATGCCCATGCAGCCCAGCCCCAGTGCCGAGACGGTCAGGCCTTGGCTCCCCAGGGCGCGTTGTTCCATCATCGGCTTCTCCTTCGGTGAATCGGCTCGGTTGCGGCCGAGGCTTAGCCGTTCCCGCCGATTCCGGCCAGAGCGCCCTTGGCGGAACGTTCTTCCCCTGCCACAAGCGCCGCCATGACCGCCGCCCCGCTCGCGCCCCGCCATCTTCTGCTCGCGCTCGCCGTGGTGGCGATCTGGGGCACGAACTTCGTGGTGATCCGCGTGGGCCTCGACCGGCTGCCGCCCTTTCTGTTCGCCACCCTGCGCTTCGTGTTCGCCTGCTTTCCCGCGCTGTTCTTCCTGCGCCGGCCACAGGTTACGTGGGCCAGCCTCGCGGCCTATGGCGTCTTGATCGGCGCAGTCCAGTTCGGCCTGCTCTACCTCGCCATGCAAAGCGAGATCTCGCCCGGCCTGGCCTCGCTGGTCGTGCAAGTGCAGGTGTTCTTCACCATCGGGCTGTCGGTGTGGATCTCGGGCGAGCGGGTGCGCCTTTTCCAACTCGCGGCCCTGGCTCTCGCGGCGCTCGGCATCCTCATCATCGCGCTCAACACGGATGGGAGGACCACGCCGCTCGGCCTCGGGCTCGTGCTCACCGCGGCAGCGGGCTGGGCCGGCGGCAACATCGTGGCCAAGCAGAGCAAGGTGACGGACCTGCTTCCTTTCGTGGTCTGGGGCAGCCTTTTCTCCGTGCCGCCGCTCGCCGCCATGTCGCTCCTGTTCGAGGGCGCGCCGGCGATCCGCGCGGCGCTCGCCCAGGCCGACGCCCTCACCTGGGCCGCGGTGTTCTGGCAGTCGGCCGGCAACACCCTGTTCGGCTATGCCGCCTGGGGCTGGCTGTTGTCGCGCTACCCGGCCGCCACCGTGTCGCCGCTGGCGCTCTTGATCCCCGTGGTGGGCATCGGCTCCTCGGCGCTCTTCCTAGGCGAACCCCTGCCGGCCTGGAAGCTCGCAGCCGCGGGGCTCGTGATGGCGGGCCTGGCGCTCGGAGTGCTTTATCCGCGCTGGGCGGCTCGGGCGAATCTCTCGCCGGCGGCGTGAGGGAGGGCGCGATGTCGGACCAGAGGCCGAGGCTCAGCATGGCAGGCAGCGCGGGCCTGCTCTTGGACGTGGCCGGCGCGACCTTCAGCGAAGACTCGCAGGACCGCATCCAGGCGGCCGCCAGCGCGCTGAAGGGCGCGGCAGGGGTGCGCGAGACCGTGCCGGGCATGAACAATCTCCTCGTCACCTTCGATCCGCTCGCGGTCGAGCCCGAGCAGATGGAGCGGGCCATCCTGGAGGCCTGGGACGCGGCGGTTCCCGCGCCCAAAAAAGGGCGGGAATGGGAGGTGCCCGTGCGCTATGGCGGGGCGGGGGGACCCGACCTCGCTGAGCACGCCGGTTTCGCAGGCCTCAGCGAGGACGAGGCGGTCGCACGCTTTACTGCGGCCCTCTACCGCGTGGCGGCCGTGGGGGCGATGCCGGGCTTCGTTTATCTTTCCGGGCTCGACCCGAAGCTCGCGCGGCCACGGCGGGCGACCCCGCGCAACAACGTGCCGGAGGGCGCCGTCATGATCGGCGGCGCGCAGGCCGGCATCATGCCCTGCACCGCGCCCTCGGGCTGGCATGTGATCGGCCGGACCGAGATGAAGCTGTTCGATCCCCATCGCGAGCCGCCCGCGACGTTCCGGCCGGGCGACCGCATCCGCTTCGTGGCCCGGTGAGCGCCAGGATGCTGGAGGTGCTGACCACGGGCACGCCCAACACGGTGCAGGATGGCGGCCGCCCCGGCTTTCTCGACGCGGGCGTGAGCCTTGGCGGAGCGATGGACCGGGCGGCACTCGCGATCGCCAACGCGCTGGCCGGCAACCCGGCGGACGCGGCTGTCGTGGAGATCGCGCTGTTCCCATTTCGCGCGCGCTTCTTGGGCGACATGCGCTTCGCCACGGCGGGCGCGCTTTGCCCGGCCTGGCTCGACGAGGTTCCGCTGCCGCCCTGGTGGACCGCTTTAGCGCGCGCGGGCCAAGTGCTGCGGATCGAGCCGCCGACCGTGGGCGCGCGCGCTTATCTGGCGGTGGCCGGCGGCGTGGATGTGCCGCCCGTGCTGGGCTCGCGCTCGACCGATCTCAAGGGCGGCTTCGGCGGGTTTGAGGGACGCGGGCTGAAGAGAGGGGATCGGTTGCCGATCGGGGCGGCGGCCAAACCGTTCCGGCTGGCCGAGTTCGGCGTCGCGCCGCCCTGGATTGGCGCGGCGGAGAGCGGAACGCCGCGTGTGATGCTCCGCGTCCTGCCCGCGGCGGAGCACGAGTGCTTCGCCGCCGAAAGCCGGCAGGTTTTTCTGGGAGCCGAGTGGACGGTGAGCCGCGAGGCCGACCGGCAAGGGGTTCGCCTCGACGGCCCGACGCTCAAGCTCGGCGCGCCCCTGCAGCTCTTCTCGCACGGCATCGTGTCGGGCACGGTGCAGGTTCCAGCGGACGGGCGGCCCATCATCCAGTTGGCCGACGCCAACACGGCCGGCGGCTATCCCAAGATCGCCACCGTGATCGAGGCCGACCTATGGAAGCTCGGCCAAGCGCGGCCGGGGGCGAAGCTCGGCTTCCGGCTTGTGGACCGGGGGCAAGCGGTGGCCGCGTGGCGGGCGCTGCGGGCGGACGTTGCGGCGACCACGGACAAGGTGCGGCGGGCGCAGGGGCTGTGAGCTCGCGCTGACGGGCTTTTGTCAGTCCAAGGCGAACAACGGCGCGCCGAAGGCCACGGCTGCGCCGTCGGTGACCAGTGCCGGGCCGAGCCGGCCGGCGCGTGGGGCGTGGACCGGCAAGAGCACGCCGGCGGATAAAACGAAGCCGAGCAGCGCGCCTTTTTCGACCGAAGCGCCGGGTTCGGGCAGGGGAGATGCGCCGAGGGGGTGCTCGCGTAGAAAACGGCCGACGCCGAGCGAGCGGACAAGTTCCGGGACGACGGCCGCCGGTCGAGCGCCAGCGGCAAGGGGCGGGGTGCCAGGCGACGGGGAGGCGGGATGCGCCAAAGGGATGGCCGGTTCCGCTTCCCCCGCGCGCTCGAAGCGGATACGCAGGCGAACGCCCTCTTCCTCGAGCTCCAACAGGGCAAGTCCCCTGCCCCGGGCGGCGTCCACCAGCGCCTCGATGCGCTCGATGGAAAGGCTTGGCTCAGGCATCGGCTTCGATGACGAAAAGCGCCGCGCCCGCCTCCACCGCCGCGCCGTCCTCGGCGGGGGTTTCGGCGAGTTTTCCCGCGCAGTCGGCCTCCAGGGGATTCATCGTCTTCATGGCTTCAAGAATGGCGAGCTGCTGGCCGTCCTCCACGCGGTCGCCCACCCCCACGAAAGGCGGCTGGCCGGGCGCGGACGCGCGGAAGAAGGTGCCGGGAAAGCCCGCGCGGACCACATGCCGGCGCGGCTCGGGCGGCGCTTGTTCGGCGGGCGACGCAGCGGCATCAGGTGCGCCGGTTTCCACAGCGGTTTGAGCCGCGCCCCCGCCTGGCGACTTGACGATCCTGAGCCGCGCGCCGCCTTGGCTGAGCTCCAGCTCGGCGATGCCCGAGCGCTCCACCAGCGCGATCAGCCGGGCGATGAATTGCTCGTCCATGGGCGGGACTCAGCGAAACGGCCGAACGGTGATGCCCGCTTCCTCCAACGCGCCCCGCACGGCGCGCGCCAAAACCGCGGCCTGCGGCGTGTCGGAATGGACGCAGATGGAGTCGACAGGCGTTACGAGCCTGCGGCCGGACACGGTTTCGATCGCGCCGTCCCGCACCATGCGGACCGTGCGGGCGGCCGCTTCCGCAGCGTCGTGGATCACGGCGTGAGGCTCCTTGCGCGAAATGAGAAAACCTTCTTCCGTATAGGCGCGGTCGGCGAAGATCTCGGAGACGCTTTGCAGGCCTATCTCGCGGCTGATGCGCTCGCCATGGCCCAGCGCGATGTTGAGGAGGGCCAGCTTCGGGTCCACCGCCTTGACCGCGCGGCACACCGCGCCCGCGACATCGGCGTCGGTCTGCGTGAGGTTGCCCAGCGCGCCATGCGCCTTCACGTAAGCGATTGCGTGGCCGGCATAGGCCGAGAGCGCCTGCGCCGCGCCGATCTGGTAGGCGACGAGCCGTTCGACTTCCCCTGCCGAGAATGGGATGTTGCGGCGACCAAAACCCCACAGGTCGGGGAAGCCGGGATGCGCGCCCACCGTGACGCCACGCTCCTTCGCCAGGAGAAAGGTCGCGGCCATGATCTCGGGGTCGCCGGCATGAAAGCCGCAGGCGATGTTGGCCGAGGACACGATCGAGAGCATGGCCGCGTCGTCGCCCGAGCGCCAGGCGCCGAAGCCTTCGCCCATGTCGGAGTTGAGGTCGACGGATGCGGGGGGCATGGGGGCTCCGCGGTGAGGGAGTAGGGGAATAAGGGAGTAGGGGAGTAGGGGCAAGCTGTAAGGATCGGGCAGCGCCGATGAGAGCCGACGCCGGGCAGCGGCCTCGCCCGTCCCACCTTATTCCCCTACTCCCTTTCCATCAGCTTTTCCGCCACCAGCCGCGCGAGACGCTCCGCCACCTCGTCCTTGCCCATCTCGGGCCAGGCTTCCACGCCTTCGGCCGAGACGAGGCTGACGCGGTTCTTCGCGCCGCCCATCGTGCCGGGAACGGACACGTCGTTGGCCACGATGAGATCGGCGCCCTTTCTCGCGAGCTTCTGTTGCGCATGGGCGAGGAGGTCGTGCGTTTCGGCGGCGAAGCCGATCACCAGCTTCGGCCGCCGGGCGTGGCGGCCGATCTCGGCGAGGATGTCCGGGTTCTCGACGAGCGCAAGCGAAGGCGGCCCTTCGCCGGGCCGCTTCTTGAGCTTGGCGCTCGATCCCTCCACGCGCCAGTCGGCCACGGCCGCCACCATGACCGCGGCGTCGGCGGGGAGCGCGGCCTCCACAGCCTCGCGCATCTGGCGGGCGGTCTCGACATGGGTCGCGGCGACGGCTGGCGGATCGGGAATGGAAACGGGGCCGGAGACGAGCCGGACATCTGCGCCGAGCCTGGCCAGCGCCGCCGCGATCGCATGGCCCTGGCGGCCCGAGGAGCGGTTGGCGATGAAGCGCACGGGATCGATCGGCTCATGCGTGGGGCCCGACGTGACGATCACCCGGCGGCCCTGAAGCGGCTTGGGGCCAGTGTCGAGCATGGCTTCGAGGGCTATGCGGATGTCGAGCACCTCGGCCATCCGCCCCTCGCCCGCCTCGCCGCGCTCGGCCATCTCACCGCGGCCCGGCCCGACGAAGCGCACGCCGTCGGCCTGGAGGCGCTCACGGTTGCGACGGGTCGCGGGATGGCTCCACATGGCCGGGTTCATGGCCGGCGCCATCAGGACCGGCGCGCGGGTGGCGAGCAGCACCGCCGAGGCGAGGTCCGACGCCTGGCCGGCGGCGAGCCGGGCCATCAGGTCGGCGGTCGCGGGCGCCACCGCCACCGCGTCGCATTCGCGCGCGAGCCTGATATGGCCGACATCCTGCTCGTCGGTGCGGTCGAAGAGTTCGGTGAAGACGTGCCCGCCCGCGAGCGCGCCGGCCGCGAGCGGGGACACGAACTGCTGGGCGGCCGCCGTCATGACCACGCGCACGGACGCGCCGGAATCCTGTAGCCGGCGGATCAGGTCGAGGCTCTTATAGGCGGCGATGCCGCCGCCGATGATGAGCAGGATGCGCTTGCCCTGGAGGGTCACGGTCGTCCTCGGCCGCGCGTCAGAGCCGGAACGACATCCGTGTGGATGAAGTCGTCGCCCTTGAAGAGGAGTGGAACATTGCGCGCGGTGGCGAGCGCATAAGCGAAGCAGTCGCCATAGTTCAGGCTCGCCCGATGGCCACTGCCGCGCCCAAAGCGCCTGTAGGCCTCGATCCCAATCTCGGCCTCATGCCTTTTCAGCGGAACGAGATCGATATCGGCAGCCGCGATCAACCCCTTCAGGATCCGAATGGGCTCCCCGCCAAGCTTGCGGACCGCCACTGTGCCGCATTCCATATAGTTGGCAAGGCTCATGACCTTCGCATCGGCCGAGGAAAGGCATTCAGCCATCAAGCCGGCATCCTCTTCGCCCCTCAGAATGGAGATGATCGCAGAGGAGTCGACCGCGATCATCACAGATCGTCGATATAGGACCAGAGCGCGTCGGTTTCGGCCTTCTGATCGAAAGACTCCTTGGGCTGGCAGCGGAATGCGAGGATTTCTTCAACGGTCGCCTTGCGGCGTTCAGCCGGTCGACTGACAGCCTCGCCGATGATTTGGCGCGCTTCTTCTTCCATCGACCGCCCATGCGCCGCAGCGCGAATCCGAAGCTTCTGCTTCGTGTCCTCGTTCAGGTTGCGGATGGTGAGCGATGCCATAGCCGAACAGCCTTCTAGAGCAGTCAGCAATCTAGGCTATGATTGCATTGCGATCAATCTCGGCTAGGCTGGCGCTAGATCAACTTTGCTCCAATCCACACCAGCGCCGCGGCGATGGCCCACAGCGCCAGCATGGTGGCGAAGGCGACGCCCGCGCCGGAGCGGCCGGCGCGGCCCACCGTGTCCTGGTCGATGCGGATGCCCTTTTCCGCCGCGCGCTCGAGTTCGGCGGAAATCCGCTCGGCGCGGGCGAGCAGTTCCGGGGCTTGAGCCGCAAAAGTGGCGAGCGCGCGGACCCCTTCCTCGAGATCGCTGAGAAAGCCGCGCGGCCCCAGATTTCCGCGGATCCAGTCGCCGACCACCGGCTCGGCCGCCTTCCACATGTTGAAACCCGGGTCGAGGCTGCGCGCCACCCCTTCCACCACCACCATGGTTTTCTGCAGAAGCACCAGTTCGGGCCGCGCGGCCATGTCGAAAAGCTCCGTCACCTCGAACAGAAGCGTCAGCAGCCGCGCCATCGAGATGGTCTCGGCCGACTGGCCGTGGATCGGCTCGCCGATGGCGCGGATGGCCTGGGCGAAGGCGGCCACGTCGTGCCTGCGCGGCACATAACCCGCCTCGAAATGCACCTGGGCGACGCGCAGATAGTCCCGCTGGATGAAGCCGTAGAGGATTTCGGCGAGAAACCGCCGCTCCTTCTTGCCCAGGCGCCCGGCGATGCCGAGATCGACGGCGACGATGGTCCCGTCCCCTTCCACGAACAGGTTGCCGGGATGCATGTCGGCATGAAAGAAGCCGTCGCGCAGCGTGTGGCGAAGGAAGGACTGGATCAGGCTGGCGGCGAGCCGCTTCAGGTCGTGTCCCGCCTCGACCAGCCCGGAAGTGTTCGACATCTTGACGCCGTCGATCCACTCCATGGTGACGGCGTCGCGGCCCGTGCGCTCCCAATCCACGCGCGGCACGCGGAAACCGGGGTCGTCGCGCGTGTTCTCGCCAAGCTCGGAGAGGGCCGCGCCTTCGAGGCGCAGATCCATCTCGATCCGGGTGGTCTGGGCGAGAAGCCCGGTCACCTTCACAGGCTTCAAGCGACGCGTGGAGGGGATCAGCCGCTCCAGGCTGCGGGCGGCGAGGAAATAGCTTTCGAGGTCGCGGCGGAATTGTTCACGCACGCCGGGGCGGATGACCTTGACCGCAACCCTGCGGGTTCCGCCGTCCGCCTCGCGGATCCCGGCGGGATGGACCTGGGCGATGGAGGCCGCGGCCACCGGGGGGCCGAAAAAGGCGAACAGGTCGTCCATGGGACGGCCAAGCGAATCCTCCACCGCGCGCACGGCCGAAGGCACGGGGAAGAACGCCATTCGGTCCTGGAGCTTGGCCAAGTCGTTGGCCACAGGTGCACCCACCACGTCGGGTCGTGTCGCAAGGAACTGGCCGAGCTTCACATAGGACGGCCCGAGCCGGGCCACGGCGTCGGACAACCGCTCGGAGCGATTGCGCCGCGCAGCCCCTCTCCGCTCGAACGCTCGGGCGAATCGGTAGGCGAAGCGGGAGAAGCCGGAGAGCCCGTCGGCGGGAACGGCTCCCATCGCGCCTTCGCGCAGGAGAATCCAGCCCGCGCGGACGAGCCGGAGGCCTGCGCCAATGCTGCTCACGCGTGCCTCAAAGCTTCCAGCCGGAATGGCTTGCCGCGATGCCGCCGGAATAGTCGCGCCATTGCACGCGCTCCAAGCCGGCGCGACTGATCATATCGGCGAAATTGCGCTGGTTGGGGAAGCGGCGGATGGATTCCACCAGATACTGGTAGGACTCGCCGTCGCCCGTGACGAGCTTGCCCAGGCGGGGAATGGCGTTGAACGACCAGGCGTTGTAGAGCCGGTCGACCCCAGCCAGGTTCGCTTCCGAGAATTCCAGGCAGAGGAAGCGCCCGCCGCGCTTCAAGACCCGGAACGCCTCGGCCAGCGCCACCTCGATGCGCGGCACGTTGCGGATGCCAAACGCGATCGTATAGGCGTCGAAGCTCGCATCGGGGAAGGGCAGCGCCTCGGCGTTGGCTTCCACGAAATCCACATGCTCGCCTAAGCCCCGCGCCTGTGCGCGCTCGCGGCCCACCGCCAGCATGGATGTGTTGATGTCGGCCACGGTGGCATGCGCCTTCCGGCCTGTCGCCTCGACCGCGCGAAAAGCGATGTCGCCCGTGCCGCCCGCCACGTCGAGGAGCTTCCAGCCCGCGCGCCGGGGCGGGGCGAGCCAGGCGATGGCCGCATCCTTCCACAGCCGGTGGGCGCCGCCCGACATCAGGTCGTTCATCAGGTCGTAGCGCGAGGCGACGCGGTGAAACACCTCGTCCACCAGTCCCTGCTTCTCGCCCTCTCCGACCTCGCGAAAGCCGAAGGCCGTCTCCATCTCGCGGCCGGCCGCGGCCCGCTCGTCTCGCATCTTCGTGACCCCTGAAGAACGGGCGCGACCATAGCGGATCGAAATGGGGGGCGCTATCGTTGGGGCCGGGATGCGGCAAAGGGACAGGGATGGCGGCGCGAGCGGGACTGCCCAAGGCGGAGATCCATTGCCACATCGAGGGCGCGGCCAGCCCCGACCTCGTGCTCGCGCAAGGACGGCGCTATGGCGCGGACGTTTCGCGCATCATCCAGGACGGCCGCTTCGTGTGGCACGATTTTTCGTCCTTCCTGCAGGCCTATGACGTGGCGGCGGACCTGTTCCGCAGCGCGGAAGATTACGCGCGGCTCGCCGAGCACTACCTTTCCGCCATCGCGCGCGAGGGCGCGATCTATGCCGAATTCTTCACCTCGCCCGACCATGCGCGGCGCGCGGGCCTCTCGCCGGAAGCCTATACGGAAGGCCTGGGCGAAGGGATGCTGCGCGCCAAGGCCAAGACCGGCATCGAATCGCGCATGATCGTCACGGGCGTGCGCCATTTCGGCGTGGAGGCGGTGGAGGCCGCCGCGCGCTTCGCCGCGCGGAAAACCCATCCGCTGGTGTCCGGCTTCGGCATGGGCGGCGACGAGCGGGTGGGCGAGTTCGAGGATTTCCAGCGCGCCTTCGAGATCGCGCGCGAGGCGGGGCTCGGCATCACGGTGCATGCCGGCGAGTTCGGCGGGCCCGAAAGCGTGGCTGCTGCGCTCGACCACATCCGGCCCGCGCGCATCGGGCACGGCGTACGCGCCATCGAAGACCCCGCACTGGTCGAACGGCTGGCCGACGAGGGCGTGGTGCTGGAATGCTGCCCCGGCTCCAACCTGGCCTTGGGCCTCTACCCGGACTGGGCCTCGCACCCCGTGCCGGCCTTCCGCAAGGCCGGCTGCAAGGTGACGATCTCATCGGACGACCCGCCCTTTTTCGGCACCTCGCTCGGCCAGGAATATGCGGACGCCGCCCGGCACTGGGGGTTTGACACGAACGCGCTGCTCACCCTCACGCGCACGGCCATCGAGGCCGCTTTCGTGGACCGGAAGACCAAGGCGGCGCTGCTGGCGAAGGTGGGGAAGTGAGGGGAGTAGGGGAGTAGGGGAGTAGGGGAGTAGGGACGCGCCTTTGCTTGTCGGCGCTGTCAACCATCATCCGCGGGCGACCACTTGTTCCATTCGCCCTACTCCCCTACTCACTTAAACCCCTACTCCCCTCCTCCCGGAGTCCCCATGCCAGGCGTCACCGTCGTCAGCCATCCGCTCGTGCAGCACAAGCTCACGATCATGCGCAAAAAGGAAACCTCGACGGCGGGTTTTCGGCGGCTGCTGCGCGAGATCTCGCTGCTTCTGGGCTATGAGGTGACGCGCGACCTCGAACTCACCACCATGCCCATCGAAACGCCGCTCGAGCCGATGGACGCGCCGACGCTGGAAGGCAAGAAGCTGGTCTTCGCCTCGGTCCTGCGCGCCGGCAACGGGCTGCTCGAAGGCCTGCTCGACCTCGTGCCGGCCGCGCGCGTGGCCCATATCGGGCTCTACCGCGACCATGACACGCTGGAGGCGGTGGAATATTTCTTCAAGGCGCCGTCCGACCTCGAAAACCGGCTGGTGATCGTGGTGGACCCCATGCTCGCGACGGCCAATTCGGCCATCGCCGCGGTTCACAAGCTGAAGGGGCGCGGGGCCACCAACATCCGCTATCTTTGCCTGTTGGCCGCGCCCGAGGGCATCGAGCGCTTCACGTCAGCGCATCCGGACGTGCCCGTGTTCACGGCCGCCATCGACAGCCACCTCAACGAAAAGGGCTATATCGTGCCGGGCCTGGGCGACGCCGGTGACCGGATGTATGGGACGAAATAGCGCAAGCCTCCGTTAACCTGCGGAACCGATCGTCCGGCGCGGGAGTGGCCGGTTAACGGCGCGCAGACGTGAACCCGGCTAGAGGGAGCCATTCGGCTCCGGTTTCGCCCCATGCTCCGCAAAATCCTCATCGTCAGCGTTTGCGCCGCCGTTTCAGCCGCCGTGCCGGCGACGCTGGAGAAGAATCCCGAAGCGATCTTGCGATGGATGCACGGCGGAACGGGCGGTGAAACGGCGAACACCGCGCCTGCGGCCAAAACCCCCGGCCTGCGCGTCTCGTCGCTTTCGGGGCGCAGCGCCCGCATCCCCGCCGATGCGAGCGGCCATTTCCGCGCCGAGTTCAAGATCAACGGCCGCCGCGTGGACGGCATGATCGACACCGGCGCCACCGTGGTCGCCCTCAACGAGAGCACGGTGCGCCGGCTCGGCGTGAAGCTCGCGCCGGCCGACTTCCGCCACGAGGTGCAGACCGCCAACGGTTCGACGCGCGCCGCCGCCGCCACCCTCAAATCCGTGTCGCTCGGCCGCATTCATCTGGAGGATGTCGAAGCCGTGGTGCTGGAGGACCGCGCGCTTTCGGGCACGCTGGTCGGCATGAGCTTCTTGCGCCGTCTCGACGGTTTTCGCGTGGAGGATGGTGCGCTGCTGCTGAAGCAGTAGGCGTGCGCCAAGACTTTCGTGAGCGGCAGCCCACGCCATTCGGATATAAACTCGCGAAGCGCGAGTCATGCTCATGCCGCTCGCGCGTTTACCACAGTTCACGATATCGGGAACTTAGATTTGGATCGGGAGTTGATTCGCCATCCAAATGGAGGTGAGCTTCATGTCTTACGATCGGGAACGGAATGAAACCGTTGTCGTGACGGATCGCGGCGGCTCGTCCGGCGTCATCGCCGGCGTTCTTATCGCGCTTGCCGTCATTATCGCGCTGTTCTTTTTCTTCGGCGGCGATCTATTCACAGGCGGCGGTGGCGGCACCACGAATGTGGAGGTTGACACGCCTGACGTGGCCGTCGAAGCGCCCGATGTGGAAGCGCCGAACGTGACCATCGAAGCGCCGGAAGTGGAAGCGCCGGCAGCGCCTGCTGCGCCCGCCGCTCCTGCGGAATAGCGCCCGGCCGCACGGCTCGGACGGAGGCGGCGCCGCCCTGCCAGTTGCGGGGCGGGCCGCCGGTTTCGCAGATATCCTCCGTCGGATGCAGCGAATTTGGGCCGGGCGCCGCCCGACATCGGCCCGAGCTCATTTCTTGGGGCTTTGGCTGGCCTAAGCGATCGCGGCGATGCGCCGGATCACCGGGTGTTTGGCCTCGAAGGTCGTCGGGCCGATGCGGTAGGCCTCCCGGACAGCCTGCACGGCGGCTTCGGCCTGCGCCTCCGATCGGGCATGGACCAGCGCGAGCGGGTCGCCGGGGCGGACCGTCGCGCCGAGGGCCACGAAGCGCGACAGGCCCACGGAAAAATCGATGGCGTCTTCGGGCTTGAGCCGCCCGCCCTTCATGGCCACCACGGCGAGCCCCAGCGCGCGCGTGTCGATGGCCTCCACGAAGCCGGCATGCTCCGCCGGAACCGGCCGTTCCACGGGGGCGAGCGGCAAGTAGGTTTCCATACGCTTCAGCAGGTCGGCGGGACCGCCCAGCGCCGCGACCATGCGGGCGAAGCGCTCGGCGGCCTCGCCGCTCTCCAGCGTGGCCCTGGCGCGGCTTTCGCCGTCTTGCGCATCGGCGGCGAGGCCGGCCGCGACCAGCATCTCGCCGGCCAGCGCCAGCGTCACGGATTCGAGCCGCGCGTCGCGTGCCTCGCCCGTGAGGAAGCGGATCGCGTTCAGCACCTCCACCGCGTTGCCCGCGCAGGGCGCCAGCGGCTGGTCCATGTCGGTCAGCAACGCCGAGGCTTTCAGCCCCGCGCCGTTCGCCACCTCGACCAGCCTGCGGGCGAGTTCTTCGGCCCTTTCCAAGGTCGGCATGAAGGCGCCATTGCCGCTCTTCACGTCGAGCACCAGTGATCGTAGGCCGGCGGCGAGCTTCTTCGACAGGATGGAGGCCGTGATGAGCGGCACCGACTCCACCGTGCCCGTCACGTCGCGGATGGCGTAAAGCCGCTTGTCGGCCGGCGCGAGTTCGCCCGTCTGGCCGATGATGGCGCAACCCACGTCCCGCACCACTTGGCGGAACAGCTTTTCGTCGGGCGCGGTTCGGTAGCCGGGGATGGAGTCCATCTTGTCGAGCGTGCCGCCGGTGTGGCCCAAACCCCGGCCCGAGATCATCGGCACATAGGCGCCGCAGGCGGCGACGATGGGCGCGAGCATCAAGGAGACGTTGTCGCCCACGCCGCCCGTGGAGTGCTTGTCGGTGACGGGACCGGGCAGGTCGCGCCAGTCGAGCACGTCGCCGGAGTCGCGCATGGACAATGTGAGCGCGACCGTCTCCTCTCGCGCCATGCCGTTCAGAAGGATGGCCATGGCGAGCGCCGCCACCTGGCCTTCGGAGAACGAGTTTTCGGTCAGGCCCCGCACGAAGGCGGCGATCTCGGCCTCCGCGAGGGCATGGCCGTCGCGCTTCTTGCGGATGATCTCCTGGGGAAGGACGATGGGGTCAGCCATCCAGCCACCCTTCCCCAAGCGCGCGGGAGAAGATGCGGCCGAGTTTTCGCCCGCCCTCTGGCGCCATCTCCTTCGTTTCTTCGTGGCTGATCTCCCCGCCCGTCATGCCGGCGGCGAGGTTGGTGACCACCGAACAGGCCGCCACGCGCAGGCCCAGGAAGCGGGCGAGGATCACCTCGGGCACGGTGGACATGCCCACCGCGTCTGCCCCCACCAGCCGCGCCATGCGAATCTCGGCCGGCGTCTCGAAGGAAGGGCCCGAGAACCACATATAGACGCCTTCGCGCAGATCGATGTCTTCCGCCGCCGCCGCGCGCTTCAGCGCCTCGCGCATCTCCCTGTCATAGGCCTCGGTGAGGCCGACGAAGCGGCGGTCCGACGGCTCGCCGAAAAGCGGGTTGGAGCCGGAAAAGTTGATGTGGTCGGTCAAGAGCATCACCGATCCCGGCCCCATTTCGGGGCGCAGCGAGCCGGCGGCGTTGGACAGAAGCAGCTTTTGGACGCCGAGCGCGGCGAGAGCCTCCAATGCCGGGCGCATGGCGCCTGCGTTCCCATGCTCGTAGTAATGCGCGCGGCCCGCGAGCATCAGCACCGGGCGACCCTGAAGCCGCCCCGCCACGATCTCGCTGCGATGGCCCGACACGCCGGACACGGGAAAGCCGGGCAGGTCGGCGTAAGCGATGCGCACCGCATCATCCACCGCGTCGGCCAGGCCGGACAGTCCAGAGCCCAGCACGATGGCGAGCTTCGGCGCAAGCCCGTTGAGACGCTCGCGGATGCGGCTCGCCGCCTCGCTCATTTCAGAATCTCGCCCTGGAAGCCGAAGGGCAGGATTTCGCCCATGGTCACGGTCTGCACCACGCCGCTGTCGTCGCACAGATGCAGCCTGGTGTCGGCCGACGTGAACTCGGCGAGCCGCTGCCGGCAGCCGCCGCAAGGCGTCACGCGGGGCATGCGCTCGGCGATCACGGCGACATCGGTGATTTTTCCGCCGCCGCCCATCACGTAGTGCGCCAGCGCCGTGGTCTCGGCGCACCAGCCCTCGGGGAAGGAGGCGACCTCGATGTTCGCGCCAGCGAAGACGCGGCCGTCCTCGGTGCGGATTGCCGCGCCCACGGGGAACTTCGAATAGGGCGCGTGGCACTTGGCCATCGCATCGCGCGCGGCGAGGAAAAGGTCGTGGGACATCGCACCTCGGTATCCTGAAGCTTCAGCGCTGTTGATCTGCATTCCACGCATATACTGTATGTGGCTCGTTCGGGTTTACTCGAATGTTCAGCAAATCACCGACTTATCCAGTGTCACAGTCCGTATCATGCACTCTAGACTCAAGCGGCTTCCCTCCAAAAACATAGGAGATGCGATAGCTAAAACTGCCCGGTTCGCCGTAAATGTATACCTGTCTGTTATGCGCCCGGCAGCCAAAGGCCATTGGCGGGATTGATCTAATCGCTGCCTTCGGCGCGAGGAACTGAAGAAGAGCGCAGCGACAACAAGCGCAAGAATCACGTAATGGATGTAAGCCCATACATCCGGCGTGAACCTTCATCGCTCCTTCACATAGGGCACGCCGCCGGCCCGCGGCGGGATGGCCTTGCCGATGAAGCCGGCGAGAAGGATGACGGTCAGCAGGTAGGGCAGCGCCTGCATGAACTGCACGGGCACCCGCCCGATGCCGGGCAATGCGATGCCCTGGTAGCGGATCGCGAAGGCGTCAAGGAAGCCGAACAGCAGGCAGGCCCACATGGTGGGCACCGGCTTCCACTTGGCGAAGATCAGGGCGGCGAGCGCGATGAAGCCGCGTCCCGCCGTCATGTCCTTGACGAAGCCCGCGTTCTGCGAGAGCGCGAGATAGGTGCCGGCGACGCCCGTGAGCACGCCCGTGCAGATCACGGCGCGGTAGCGCAGCCAGGTGACGGAGATGCCGGCCGTGTCCACCGCGGCCGGGTTCTCGCCCACCGCCCGCAGGCGAAGGCCGAAGCGGGTGCGGAACAGGACCCACCAGGTGAAGGGAACCATCCCGAAGGCGAAATAGGCGAGCAGCGTCTGGCCCGAGACGATCTCGGAGTAAACCGGGCCGATCAGGGGCACGCCGCGCAAGGCGTCGGCGAAGGGCAGCTCGATGCCGACGAACCGGGCGTCGTTGGGGAGCGAAGGCGTGCGCCCTCCTTGCGCGAACCAGGCCTGGCCCAGGATGATGGTCGAGCCCGCGGCGATGAAGTTGATGGCGACGCCCGACACGATCTGGTTGCCGCGATGGGTGATGGAAGCGAAGCCGTGGACGAGCGCGAGCGCAACCGCGATCAGCACGGCGGCCAAGAGGCCCAGCCAGGCCGAGCCCGTGACCGCCGCCACCGCGCCGGCGGTGAACGCGCCGGCCAGCATTTTCCCATCCAGCCCGATGTCGAACACGCCGGACCGCTCGGAATAGAGCCCGGCAAGGGCTGCGAGCAGCAACGGCACCGAGACCCGGATGGTGGCGTCGAGGAGCTGGAGAAGCGTGTCGGCCGACATCAGCGCCCCTCGGCCTTGGCGGGCTCAAGCCCCGCCGTGCGGGGCGCGAGGCTTGCGAGGGCCGTTTGCACCCAGGGCCGGAACATGTGCTCCAGCGCCCCAGCGAACAGGATCACGAGGCCCTGGATGATGACGATCATGTCGCGCGAGATCGCGGGCATCTCGAAGGCGAGTTCCGCCCCGCCTTGGTAGAGCGCGCCGAACAGGATCGCGGCCGGCACGATGCCGGCGGGGTGCGAGCGGCCCATCAGCGCCACGGCGATGCCGACGAAGCCCGCGCCGGTGACGAAGTCGAGCTGCACGCGATGCTCGCTGCCCATGATGGGGTTGAGCGCCATCATGCCGGCCAGCGCGCCCGAGATCAGCATGGTGACCATGATGGTGCGCACATCCCCAATGCCGGCATAGCGCGCCGCCTTCGGCGAGAAGCCGTAGGTGCGGATCTCGTAGCCGAGCTTGGTGCGCCAGATCAGCGCCCAGACGGCGACCGCCATCAGAAGCGCGAGCAGGAAGGAGATGTTGAACGGGGTCGAGCGGACGGTCGCGCCGAAGAGCTCCAGCACCCAGCCGAGCTTGGGCAGTTGCGCGCCTTCCAGGAAGCCGCGGGTCTGCGGCCCCATCGCCTCGGGCGGCTTCAGCACGTCCACGAGCAGATAGACCATCACGGACGCCGCGATGAAATTGAACATGATGGTCGTGATGACGATGTGCGAGCCGCGCCTGGCCTGGAGATAAGCGGGGATCAGCGCCCAGGCCGCGCCCATGGCCGCCGAGGCCAGGATGGCGAGCGGGAAGTTCACCCACCAGGGAAAGGTCGCGTCGAAGGAAAGCGCCACCAGCGCCACGCCGAGCCCCGCGATATAGGCCTGGCCCTCGCCGCCGATGTTGAAGAGCCCGCCATGGAAGGCGACGGCGACCGCCAGCCCCGTGAAGATGAAGTTGGTGGCGTAGTAAAGGGTGTAGGCGATGTACTGCCCGCGCCCGAACGCGCCCTCCACCAGGATGCCGGCGGCCTCCAGCGGGTTCTCGCCGACGATCAGCACGACCAGCCCCGCCACGAGGAAGGCGACGAGCAGGTTGAGCAGCGGGATCAGCCCGTAATCGGCCCAGCGCGGCAGTTTGGCGTAAGGGGTGCTCATGGCGCGGCAACTTCCTGCATGGCGTGTCCCGCCATGGCGCATCCCGCAGTCAGGAGCAAGACGAGCATCATCACTCCGCCGCCTCCGCGCGTTCGACGCCGGCCATCAGGAGGCCGAGTTCGCCTTCACTCGCCTCAGGGCCGCGCTCGCCGACGATGCGGCCGGCGAACATCACCAGGATGCGGTCGCTCAGCGAGCGGATCTCGTCGAGCTCGACGGAAACGAGAAGCACCGCCTTGGCCTGGTCGCGCATGGCGATGAGCCTTCGGTGAATGAACTCGATCGCGCCCACATCCACCCCGCGCGTGGGCTGGCCGACGATCAGCACGCCCGGATCCTGCTCCATCTCGCGCGCGAGCACGATCTTCTGCTGGTTTCCGCCGGAAAAATTGGCGGTGCGCAGCCGCTCGTTGCCGGGGCGGATGTCGTATTTCCCGATCTTCTCCCGCGCATCCCGGCGGATGGCGTCGATGTCGAGAAACGGCCCGCGCAGGTATTCCTCCCCGTCGTGATAGCCGAGGATCGCGTTCTCGCTCTCCTCGAAGGCGAGCACGAGGCCGACATTGTGGCGGTCCTCCGGCACGTGGGCCAACCCACGGTCGCGAAGCTCGCCGGGATCGGCCGCGCCCGTCACGTCGATCGGCTTGCCATCGAGCAGCACCGTGCCCGAGACGGCCGGGCGGATGCCGGCGATGGCCTCCAAAAGCTCCGACTGGCCGTTGCCGGCCACACCCGCGATGCCCACGATCTCGCCCGCGCGAACCGTGAACGACACGTCGTCCACCATGGTGACGCCCCGGCTGTCCTTGACCGTCAGGTTCTTCACGGCGAGCTTTTCCGCGCCCGGCGCGGCGGCGCCTTTCTCCACGCGGAGCAGCACGCGGCGGCCGACCATCAGCTCGGCCAGCTCCTCCACGATGGTCTCGGCCGTTTTTCGCGTCGCCACCATCTGGCCCTGGCGCATGACCGAGACATTGTCGGTGACGGCCATGATCTCGCGCAGCTTGTGGGTGATCAGCACCACCGTCTTCCCCTGCGCCTTGAGCTGGACCAGGATGCGGAACAGGTGGTCGGCCTCGGGCGGCGTGAGCACGCCCGTGGGCTCGTCGAGGATGAGGATGTCGGCGCCGCGGAAGAGCGCCTTCAGGATCTCGACGCGCTGCTGGAGGCCCACGGGCAGCTCCTCGACCACGGCGTCCGGGTCCACCTCCAACCCATATTCGCGTTCGAGCCGTTCGAGCTCGGCGCGGGCGCGGGCGATGCCGCCCTTGAGCAGCGCTTCGCCCTCTGCGCCCAGGATGACGTTCTCCAGCACGGAAAAGTTCGGCACCAGCATGAAATGCTGGTGGACCATGCCGATGCCCGCGCGGATCGCGTCGTTGGGCGTGGCGATCTCGACCTTTCGGCCGTTCACGCGGATCTCGCCGCTGTCGGCCTGGTAGAAGCCGTACAGGATCGACATCAGCGTGGATTTGCCCGCGCCGTTCTCGCCGATGATGCCGTGGATGGTGCCCTTCTCGACGCTCAAGTCGATGTCGCGGTTGGCGCGCACCGGGCCGAAGCTTTTCGAGATGTCGACAAGTTCAATGGCAGGTTCCGCCATTCACAACTTTCCTTGGAGGCCGTTCCGGACCGGAGGTGGGGACTGCAGTCGCGGGGCACTCTCGACAAATCAGGCCGCGATTGTCAATTTCAGGTCTCTTGGGAAGCTCCGTCTTCCCCGGAAACGGGTCCGAGCCCGCCATGAAGGATGCCGACCGGTGAGCGACGCGCGCATCAGCGACGAAGAGCCCGACCGCACCACGCGGCTGGAGATGCGCATGGCCGAGCAGGAGCGCGCGGTCGAGGAGCTTTCCGGGGAAGTCGCGCGCCAATGGAAGGTCATCGAGAAACTGGAGCGGCAGGCCGAACGCATGGCCGAACGCTTCCTTTCGCTCGAAGAGGCGCTGCGGCCCGCGCCCGCGACGAAGCCGCCGCACTGGTGAGGTTTTTCGCGGTGGCGGCGGAGCACGGCGAACGCATCTTTCGAGCCCAGGCCTATGTGGAGGGGCGGATGAGCCCGGCCGAGCGGGAGGCGGCCGAACTTCTTCTGGAGATCGACGGCGACTTCCGGCTGGCGGTGCTCGATGCCGCCGAACGGCTGGGCCTCTTGCCGCGAACGGACAGGGTCCAGGCAGGCGACTGGCAGGACATTCATCAGAAGCTCTCCGCCCTGCCCCATATGCAGGGCGTTCTGGCCGGCCCCGCCGCCGCGCCTCCGCCGCTCCCGGTGCCGGCAGCGCGCGGCAAACCGACCAGGGCGTGGCTGTCCCGCCTGGCCCGACTCCTGGGCCGCCTGAGCCCCCGGCGGGGTTAGCGGCCCGTCGCCACGAGCCCCTTGGGCCTGCGCAGCAGCGGGAAGAGCGCCGCCGCGCCTAAA
Source organism: Mesorhizobium sp. (assembly GCA_035998495.1). Classification (GTDB taxonomy): domain Bacteria; phylum Pseudomonadota; class Alphaproteobacteria; order Rhizobiales; family Rhizobiaceae; genus Mesorhizobium_B. The sequence continues at coordinate 5,078 of DASYHP010000066.1, read as the reverse complement.
ACCCCGAAGCCCGCCAGGAACCAGCCGAACAGCGGCCAGCCGCCGGTCTCGACGGTCCAGCCGCCCAGAGGCGGGCCGATCACCGTGCCGACGCCGCCGGCCTGCGCCACGAGTCCCAGCACCAGCGCCGTCGAGCCGAGGCCCGCCGCAGCCGGGATCGCGGCGAACAGCGCCGACACCGCCAGCCCGCCCGCGGCCGCCGTGACGATCAGGCTGGCCGTCGCCGCTTCGCCGGACGCGTGGAAGGCGGCGGCGGCCCCGATCGCGCCCATGATCAGGCCGGCCAGGGCCAGCCACGCGGCCGACCGCGCGCCCCGCCCTTGGAGGAGGACGCCGGCCAGCACATTGCCGAGCGGGACCGTGAGCGCCACCGCTCCGGCCGCAAGCGCCACGTCCGATCCGGCCCGGCCGACGAAGGTGGGGAGAAACGCGAAAAAGGCGACGGAGGACACGACATAAGCGCCGAACGAGGCCGCGAGCGACCAGGCCGGCAGACCCAGCGCCTTTCCCGACCCCGTCGCGGCATCGCTCGAGCCTGGCGCCTCCGCATCCCGCACATGGCGCAACAGGATCAGCGCAAGGCTCGCGAACAGGCCGAAGAGAAGGGCGACGACAAGCAGAAAGGCCTGCGGCCCAGGGCTGGGCAGGAGCGCCAGTGCCAGAAAATCGGCCGTGGCGAAGCCGAGCGGCACGAAGCCGCCCCATAGCGCCAGCGCCGCCGCGCGCCAGGCGGGCTTGGCGAGCTGGGCGAGAAGCGCGGGCGTGGCGATCACCAGCACGAGATAGCCGAGCCCTTCCACGAGCCGGGGGCCAAGCGCGCCCCAAGCCCCGCCAGCGCCACCCGCGAACAGAGCGAGCATCAGCGCGCCGCCGAACTGCAAGACGCCGCCCAACAGAAAGCTCGGCCGCGCGCCCCAGCGCGCGATGGCCCAGCCCGCGGGAAGGGCGGCGAGCGCCACGAACAAGCCGATCAGCGATGCGAGCCAGCCCGCGCCCGCCAGCGAGAATCCGCCTTCGGCCTGCAGCCAGGGAACGAGCGGCGCGATCTTTCCGAGCTGCGCGCCGGCCATGACGCCGGACAGGAGCAGAAGGGCGAGCAGGAGGAGGCGCAGACGATCGCCCGACATGGCGTCTCCGATCTTGTTTCGGCCGCCATGGGCGACTGCGCCTTCAAGCAGAAAGAATGGCCTTCCGCATCAGGCACATGGGTACGCCGTCCTCGACGAAGCGGTCGGCGACGGCCCAAGCGAGCCGGGCATAGAAGAGTTCGGCCCCGCCCGTGTAGAGATGAAGCTTGCGGCAGCCCAGCTTCGCCGCATGACTTTCAACGCTTCGCACGAGGGCCGAACCGATCCCCTGCCTGCGGCCTTCCGGCCTGACGACGAGGCCAGCGAGCCAGGGCGAGAGGGCGTGGTGGGGGTTGAGCTCCCGTCGGACGAAAAGGCAGGCACCCAAAATGCCTCCCCCGCCCTCGGCGACAAGCGCGACCTCGAAATCATCCGCCGCGAGGCGTCGAAGGCCAGCCATATCTTCGGCGATCGTCCTGGCGCTTGCCGCGAAGAAGGCCGCTTTGCGCAGTTCGCACACAGCGGCGAGTTCCGCGTGGTCTGCTCGGAGCGGACGGATTCGGACGGTCATGACCAAAGGCCAGCCGGACGCGAACGAGCGTCAAAACCGTCCACCCCACCTCGACAAGGGCTCCAACAGCAAACCGCCGGGCGCGAAGGCCCGGCGGCTGGATCGAGAACGGCTCTGCCGATCAATAGGGGCAGGCGTTGTCCGTCATGTAGTCGTGGACCTGGATGGTGCCGGCGATGATGTCCGCCTTGGCCTTCTCGGCGGCGGCCTGCATCTCGGGCGTGATCAGGTCCTTGTTGTTGTCGTCCACCGCGTAGCCCACGCCGTCTTCCTTGAGGCCGAGCAGGTTGGTGCCGGCGGTGAACTGGTTCTTCTGGGCGTCCGTGAAGGCGTTATAGACGGCGACGTCCACGCGCTTGAGCATGGAGGTCAGCACCTTGCCCGGCTGCAGGCCGTTCTGGTTCGAATCCACGCCGATGCCGAGCTTGCCGGCGTCGGCCGCGGCCTGAAGCACGCCCACGCCCGTGCCGCCGGCCGCCGCGTAGATCACGTCCGCGCCCTGGTCGATCTGCGCCTTGGTGATCTCGCCGCCCTTGGTGGGATCGTTCCAGGCGGCCGGCGTGTCGCCGGTATAGTTCTGGATGACTTTCGTGGAGCCCGCCGCCTTGGCGCCGCCCACATAGCCGCAGGCGAACTTGCGGATCAGCGGGATGTCCATGCCGCCCACGAAGCCGACGACCTTGGACTGAGAGGCCATGCCGGCCAGCACGCCGACGAGATAGGAGCCTTCGTGCTCCTTGAAGACGATGGAGCGGACGTTGGGCAGGTCCACCTCGGCGTCGATGATCGCGAACTTGGTGTCGGGAAAGTCGGCTGCGACCTTTTCCAGCACCGGCGCCCACATGAAGCCGGCCATCACGATGGGGTTGTTGCCGTCCTCGGCGAACTTGCGCAGCGCCTGCTCGCGCTGGGCGTCGTTGGAGATCTCGAACTCGCGGAACTCGATCCCGGTCTCTTCGGAGAACTTGGTCGCGCCGTTGAAGGAAGACTCGTTGAAGGATTTGTCGAACTTGCCGCCGAGGTCGTACAGCACGGCCGGCTGGACATCCTGCGCAAATGCCGGCGCGACGAACGCCGCGGCCGCCAGAAGGCTCAAAACCATTCGCTTCATGTGATCCACACCCTGTCGGTTCTTTGCTTGTTGAGCGCCGCGCGAGGCTTTCGCCTCAACCGCGCCGCGCATGGCGGGCTCTCTCCCAAGAGCCGCTCATGCCGGCTTTGTGGCATGAAGAATGGAGGAATTCACGTGGAATCTTGCGTGGGCGGCGCCCCCTTTCCCGGCCTCGCCGGGAAAGGAGGTGGGCGGCCTCTCATGCCGCGGCGGCCGGCGCGGCGCAGGCCACGCCCGTGCCCTTCAGCCCGCAATAGCCGAACGGGTTCTTGGCGAGATATTGCTGGTGATCGGCCTCGGCGAAGTAGAAGGCGGGCGCGGGCGCGATCTCGGTGGTGACCCTGCCCTTGCCCGCCGCCTTCAGCGCGGCCTCATAAGCGTCGCGCGACCTCTTCGCCGCCTTCGACTGCGCCTCGCCCGACGTGTAGATGGCCGAGCGGTAGGTCGTGCCGACATCGTTGCCCTGGCGCATGCCCTGGGTCGGGTCGTGGCTTTCCCAGAAGATGCGCAGAAGCTCGGAATAGGACACCTGCTTGGGGTCGAACACGACCAGCACCACCTCGGCATGCCCCGTCAGCCCCGTGCAGGTTTCCGGGTATGTCGGATTGGGCGTGAAGCCGCCGGCGTAACCCACAGCCGTCACCCAGACGCCCGGCGTCTGCCAGAACAGGCGCTCGGCGCCCCAGAAGCACCCCATGCCGAACAGGGCCGTCTCCAGGCCCTCGGGATAGGGCCCCTTGAGCGGGCGGCCCGACACATGGTGGGTCTCGGAGGTGGGAAGGGGCGTCGAGCGGCCCGGCAAGGCTTCGCCGGGCTTGGGCATCTGCACCTTCTTGTTCAAGAGATCGCTCAGGAAGAACATGTTGCGCTCCATGGTCGGGGGCAAAGATTCAAACGCGGCGACGACGGCCGAAGCCGAGCGGCGGCGCCTCGGCCCGGCGGCGGCCGAGCGCGAAGAAAAGAAGCGCCAAAAGCCCGAACAGCACGAATCCCGGCAAGGAAAGGATCGGCAGCACGAGTGTCGTCCAGACGCCCTCGCCGGCCTGCGCGCCGACCCAGGTTCGGAACGCTTCGAAGGATTCGGGCGCGGCATCGCGAAAGCTCTGCTCGAAAGGCGTGAGCGCCAGGCTCTCCGCGGCAAGCGTGCGCGTGGCGTCGATCACGGCGAAGATCACCGCCACCGCGAGGGTCAGCGCCCCCATCAAACGAAACAAGAAACGCATCCCGTCCGGCCCGCCGCCCTCCTCGCCCGCGGCCGAGTCGTCTCGCCGCGCGGGCGACGCCAGAGATATGCGCGCGGGCGGCTTCGCGCAACGGCGCCGCACGCCGAAGTGACCGGCGCGCCGAGGAAATCGGCGATCCAAGCCGGCGGCCGTTCTTTGTGCAGCGCGGCGTGCCGCGCGGCGCGTCGGTCCGGCGCCGTGCGGGCGGAGGCCGCCAAGCCTGTCCATGGCGTCGGCTCCGCTCCATTCACGCGCCTCCGCCGCCTGCCCGGGCTGGCCGACGCGCAACCGTCTTGGCAGGGGGCGTTTGATACATTAGATGAGCCGGCGTCGCCCTTGCCCGGTTCGGGCGGCGGCCCCTGCGGAGAGGTGGCCGAGTGGTTGAAGGCGCACGCCTGGAACGCGTGTATACGGGAAACCGTATCAAGGGTTCGAATCCCTTTCTCTCCGCCAGCCAGTCTCTCTCCGTCTAAGCTCCTGCATTTGCTCAGGAATTCTTCGTAGAATGGCGCCACTTAGCGCCTCGTCGAGCGTCTCATGGGGCGCCGTTTCCGCTCTCGAACTCCTGGTACAGTTCCCCGAATCTCAGTGCCCTCAAGCGCTAGTTCGGTTCTCTAGTGTTGAGGGGTGGAGGCGGTTCGAACTGGGTGAGCTGAGCCCGCTTACGCTCACGGAACTGATTGCTTGATGGAAAGCAATGGCCAGGTGACCATATCTGGCCTGCGGGAAGCAGCTCAGACTCAGCGGGACAAAGCGATCACAAAGTGAGCTAGGCAACCCGATCCGGCCCGCCTGAACCGCCTGATGTGACCGGGGTGGGGACCATTTTGCCACATGCAGCAAGCGCCTTGCCTCCGCCGCCTGCACCTCCGGCCTCCGCTCTCGCCCCACTGCGCTTCCCCGTCTTCCGCGAGATCTGGCTTGCGAGCCTGGCCTCCAATCTGGGCGGCCTGATCCAGTCCGTCGGCGCAGCTTGGCTGATGACCTCCATCGCAGGCTCCGCTGACATGGTGGCGCTGGTGCAGGCCTCGGTCACGCTGCCGGTGATGATCTTCTCCCTGGCCTCGGGCGCCGTCGCCGACACGCTCGACCGGCGCAAGGTCATG
>DASYHP010000058.1:0-110902 GCA_035998495.1 Mesorhizobium sp. | reverse complement strand
GCGCATCGAGGCGGCCTTCTGCCGGCTCAAGGACTTCAGGCGCATCGCAACCCGCTACGACAAGCTCGCCCGGAACTTCCTCTCAGCCGTCATCCTCGCAACCCTCGTGGCGTTCTGGGTGTGATTGAGTCTCAGCCGTAGTATCGTCGCTCCACACTCGTTTACAGTGGGCGCGACGATATGGTCGTTTATCAGTCGGTTGATCTCAACGTGTCGAAGTTCGCCCAACTGAGGATATATGGTCATCATGAACTCGTATTCAGTTCTCGCCAGCAGGACAACGAAGAGCTCTTGAGCCGAGACGTATAGCGACCACCTCTCAAGCAATTTCGCGAACTGCTCTTTCATCTCCATTGCAAATAGTAGTTCGTACTCTCTCCCGGAGTGATGCAACTTAGCCTCAAGTCCAGCGACCCCGTCCGGTGCTTGCTTACGGTAGTAGCGCTGGAGCTGGTCGATCGTGTGCTGGATTTGCGCGCGACGATCGATTTCAACCTGCAAGTTGGCGAGCAGCCGCTCTACTACTGATAGGACCCGCTCGCGGCTGTGTATGACGGTGACTTTGTCTCGCCCGACAATGTCCCCGTCAGCCTGCGCTCCGGTCTGATCGACGCCGGGATGCAAGATAAGGGAGCCTGGCAACCAGCTACTTACCTTGCCGCGTAGACTTGTTCCCCCCGACAATGTCGCCGCCCGACCGTGCACGGCTCTGATCGACGACGCTGCCGTCACCTCGAACCTTGTTTCGGGTGAATGCGATCGTGACCAACGCCCCGCCGCAAAAGCCTACAAGCAGGCTGATTACTTCCGATAGATACTCCACGCGTATGCCTCCCGCTTTAGCGGGCCACCAGCCCCACAATCAACGCGGGAATCGCGGCTCGCAGCTTAGCGTAGGCATAAGCTGCACCAGAATCCAGGGGAGCACGTTCCGACGAGGCTTACCTTCCGAAATCCGTCGCGGCCGTCTGTGCCGTCGACGCAACGGCGGCAACCGCCGCACTCGTGCTCCTGGTTGCTCCAGCCAGCCCTTTCGAGGCGGTCTCGGCGCGCTGCGCGGCGGCAGAGAGTTTCGTCAGGAAGGCGGTGCCCCTTTCAACCTGAGAGCTTTCGACCGCCAGCCCGCGTGTTGCCGCTGCGGCCGCGCTTGTCGCGTTCGCCGATTTGGTCGCCGCGCTGGCCGCGCTGTTCAGAGAGGCAGACGCCACCGCCGCAGCGGCACCCGTGTTCTTGTTGGCGGCGGAAAGGCTCTGGGAAGCTGCGTCAGCCTTCTTGGCCGAACTGGCGAACTGGTCGAGATCGGATGCGCCCTTCCGAACCTGATCAGAGCGGACTTCGATGCCCAACGTGGCGATGTCGGCCATGATTGCTCCTGATTTCGACGTGCGGTAGCGTCCCAGCCCTTCGGAGGGGCGAGATGCGGGTTGTGCTTGCTGCTGTTCTAGGGACCGCCATCGGAGCGGCTGGGGTGTACGTGTGGTTCCGCCAGTTTCCCGATTGGCGGGCTGAGCGCCTAGAAATGCTCGGCTGCGTTCAAGCCGAAGGTCGTGGGATGTCGAACCTGACTGCCTATTGTGTGGAGCAGGGCTTCCCTCTCCGAGAGGAACAGCAACCCTCCGGTTGATCGGGGCCTACGTCATGCCGGTATGGGCTTCTGAAATCCCGAACTGGGTTCCGGTCCTCACGTCCTGCATCGCGACGGTGATTTCCGTTCTGGCATTCCTGTGCGCGTCCAGCAGCGCCGTCAGCTCCGGCCGGATGAAATGCTGCGCTTCCTCGGCGGCCTCGATATCCACCAGGAGCACCGGGAGGGCACCCTTGCCGTCACGGCCGCGGCTGGCGGGATAAACCTCCGCAGACCAGCGGCCATCACCATAGTCGTCGAGCGCGGCCGAAAGCTCCTTGGCAAGCCGCCGGACCTTTGCGTCCCGATGCTCGGGCTCAGCAGCCATCGCCACGGCTTCACAAGCCGGGACGGCAACAACAGCAGCGACTGAAGGAATTGCGCGCAACATCGCGCGCCTCGTGATAGAGGCAGTGTCAGCCATGGTTCGATCCTCCTGCGATCGTTCTGTGGTTAGGGCCGAAGCGTGGATGCCAGTCCTTGCTTCGGCCTGCCTTTTATGGCACCGTTAAATCATGAATGCAATAGATGGTGCTAAAAAATCGAAAAGGGGTAGGCCGCCCGTTGATAGCGAGCCTGTAAACCTCCGGCTTACCCGTGACCTTCTTGTTGCCGTGGATGAGTTCCGACGGGCTCACCCGTCCTTGCCCACCCGGCCCGAAGCCATTCGCCTCGCGCTCACGGACTGGCTTCGCCAGAACGGCTACCTGAAGGCTGGCGAGTAGCTTATGGCTCCCCCGCCGCCTGTTTCAAAGAACGAACTCGGGCGGAGGCTTTATCGGCTCATGCTCGCCAAGGGATGGACACAAGCCGGGCTAGCCGAGCAAACCTCTCTCTCTCGAGATCGTATCTCCTCCCTCATTCGCGGGCTCAGCGAACCTACAGTCGAGGAGGGCCAGCATCTTGCCGCCGCTCTGGGTGTCGAGCCGAAACACATTCTTCCGCTTATTTCAGTGACAGGTGAAAGCATCACCGTGTCCTTTGATGTGGCACTTCTCGCCGCCCTTGACGCCTACGCTTCCGACACCTCCGCCCCCTCTCGTCCCGAAGCCGTTCGCGCCCTTGTGCAGGAGCGGCTTGCGGCGCGGGGCTATCTGAAATCCTCCGAGTAAGCGTCTGCGCGGTGGTCTACGAGGACGGCACCAGAGAGACGTTCGAGTAGGAACCCCTCGACTCGCGGTTGCGGTTCTGATTCCCTCTCGCAAAATGGGAGGATTCGGCCATGCGCCGCCTGCTCATCGGCCTGCTGCTGGTTATCTTGGCAGGATGTGGCACGCTCACCGTGCCTGCTGCCGTCCGCCTTTCCGACGGCACAGTGATGATTGGAACCGCGACAGCCGCTGTTTCGGGCGGCACCTTCGCGGTCGCGACGTCAGACAGCAGCACCAGATGCAGCGGCACCTATAACGCCCTCGACACGACGCCGACGATCTCCGTGCCTGTGGTCTGCTCCGACGGCCGCTATGCGGACGCGACAGTCACTCGCTCGCGCGACGGAATGAGCGGCACTGGTTTCGCAGTAGTCTCAGACGGGACGCTCGCCCGTGTGGCTTTCGGCAACAATGCACTGACAGCAGTGACGCCCATCGAGTCACAAGCACAAACCGCCTTTCCGACTGATCGAGCGCCTGCACCGGTCATGACACCTCGCTCTGATGTTCAGGAGGTACGCTCATCGTGCTGCAAAATCTGCCGCACCGGCATTGCCTGCGGTGATAGCTGCATCTCGGCGGGCAAACAGTGCCGGAAAGGCCGCGGCTGCGCCTGCAACGGATAGCACCGCATCAGGCTGCATTTTCCCCACCTAGAAAGGATGCACCATGGCAGTCGATTTCGATAAGCTGGAACGCGATCTCACTGAAAAGGAGATGGCCCTCTTCATGGGTGTGACCATGGCAATGTTCAGCGCCATCGAGGCTGGAGCCAATGCTCGGAACCTTCATCAGCGTCTCCAAACGCACGTCGACAACTTCGGTGTCCGCAGACAAGCTGACGCAAAGCACGTGATGGAAGCTTTCCAAGCCATGGTGCAAAGCACTTTGCCTAAGTGAGAACACTGCCGCTACCTCGCGCCGCCGTCCTGTGATCGGGCTCGCGCTACTTCCTGCTCCTCAGCCGCAGCACCACGATAGGCAGCGTCCATCGCCAGCAAAACGCGGACCTCTTCTCGCCGCACGATCTCGCCGGTAAGCGCGGTCCAGCTCGCGATCTCAGAGAAAGTGATGGGCTCCGGTCCTGAGAAGCCCTGCCCCCGAACTGCGCTGAGCTGCCAAAACCATTCCCAGAGGTGCGCCCAGTGCTCTTCGACTTCCACGGTCGGGCTGACCTCGGGCCGGCCGAACCGCTCGTTCCGCTGGCGCCGGGTCTCTCCGTTCTCGTCCTTGGTGTCGTACCGGACGGTCAGCGCGACCGCTTGGCAGCAGGCGTCGGCGGTGCGCTCGTAAAATTTGCGAGCTTGTTCGCCGCCTCACTCACCTGGGCATAGATCCAGTCCTCCCGCTCCAGGATGGCCAAAGCCTTCTTGAAGGAGAACTCCGGCTTTTCACCCTGGTAGGTGTGCTCGCCCCAGTCCCACGAGGCGATCCAGGACGCGGCCTTCTCCAGCTCCTGCCGCAGTCGCATCTCGCCCTTGACGAGCTTGCCGCGCTGCTGGCGTTCCGTGACCTCGTCGACATGCTTGCGGAGAACCCGCTTGGCCTCGTCGCTGGAGGCCGAGCGGATCTGAAAGGTGATGCCAAGAGGCTCTTCCGTGTCGGGGCGCGTGAGCTCCAGCGGGAAGAGCGTCTCGTAGTTGTAGATGCCGGCGATATCCATGGGCGCTCTCAGATTGCCGTCGGGTTGACGACGATTTCCTTCTGGACCAGCCCAAGCGTGAAGATCTCGAGGATGAAGTCCTCATTGCGCCCGCCCGGCCGGCGCGGGCCAGTGACGAGCCCGCGGTTGTAGTAGATCGAGTTGGTAGAGTTCGCGTCGGGCGCGTCCGCATCCTCGATCTTGAAGGCGTAGTTGAACTTGGTCGCCGCCGCGGCGCGCATGGCGATCTGGCCGGGATCGGTGGGGTTGCGGGCGCATTCGATGTCGGGATCACCGGCGTTCGAGATGCCTTTGCCCTTCTGGGTGACGTCCGTTCCGAGCTCGTCATAGGAGACGGTGTTGGTCTGCGTGCCGCGATCACCAACCATGCCGACGTTCTTCACCTCGGTCCAAAGCAGAGCCGCATAGGCAGACCCGGTGAGATCGGTAGGCTGGGCGAGGGGAATGGGGCCGCCTGCCACGGTGCAAGCGATGTAGACCTTCCGGCCTGCATTGGTCTGAGCCATCGATCAGCCCTCCTTCTTGGCTTCGGCCGCGGCGGCCTTCTTGGCTTCGGGCATGTCGGACAGCGGCACGACCTTAGCGCCAGCATCCTCATAGGCGGCTTGAAGCGCGGGATAGTCGCCGTTCAGATAGACCTTCTTCACGCCCGGCTCGGGGGTAACGAAGAAGATCGGGTTGAGCGCTCGGCGCCCGCCTTTGTCGGGCACAGGCGTCGTCGAGTAGATGATCTCGTTTTCCACCATGGGTCAGCTCCTAAGCGAAGGCTTGATACGGAATAGAGACAGGCACCCTCTTCCGGCCGTCATCGAGCAGCGGTGGGGCGACGGAGGGTTTGGCGGTGATCCTCACCCGCACCCCGTCTTTCTCGACGGTGGTTCCCTTGGCGAAGTGGGCGACGATCCGGCCGGCGATGTCGTTGAGCGCCACGACTTGCTCTTTCGGGGCCCCGACAACCGTCACCTGGAGCAGCCCGACATGCTGCGTCGGATCCGAGTTGCCCAGGAACAGGTTCCGGTTCGTGTTCGGCAGGAACGTCAGCTCGAGATACGCCCCGGCCGGTGGCGTGAACGGCTTGCCAGGCCAAGCGATGGGCAGGGCCGGCGAGAGTGTCAGAGTGTCCAGGTGCCGGAACAGCGCGTCAGGAATGGCGGCTTCCGCCGTGAGCGGCATGTGCTATTCCTTCGCTCGTGAACGACAATGAACCGCTATCCGACAACCAAGCCGGCGATCTTCTCTATGCCGTGCTCGAGATGCTCGGCACCGCGCCTGGCGCTACAGTCCGCGCCGATGCGGCCCTGAAAGCCGCCCGGCGTTCCATTTGGCTGCTTCAGCTCGGGCTCTTGATGGCGAGTGAGCGCGGCGAGGATGACGTGCCGGGGATTACGCCCCGGAACGGGCCTTAGCCGCCGCCACAGCGCGATCCACGTGAACGGGCCAGTTCTGGGCGGCGAGCCTCACCATCGCCCTCCCTGCCCTTCCCTTGGCCCCGTATTCGACATGCCCGGCATACCCAGCGACGAAGGAGGCGAACACGGTGTCGCCGATCTCAGCGCCGGCAATCGAAAGCGCATAGGGCTGGACGGTGTATGTCTGTCCTTCCGCCGGCTGGGCATTCTCGCGGATGGGTAATGGCCCGGTTGTCGTGACCGTGAGGCTTGCCCGGAGATAGCCGGTGTCCACCGGCGTCCGGTCGAGCACATCCTCGACGACGAACTGCGCCGCGGTGCGGAACACGGCGAGCATGCGGACTTCGGTTTCGCGGACCCAGGCATCCACCTGGGCTGCAAAGTTGAGCGTGGTGGTCGCCACGTCAGGCCGCTTGTCTCAGCGAAGCGAAATAGTCGATCCGCACCCGTTCGTGGCAGCGGCACATGATGTCGATCGAGTGCGGGGCGTGCATGCTCGGCCCCGTTGGGGTGGCGAAAGGCTCTTTCCAGGCCCGGCCGTCCTTATTCATGCCCGGGATCATGCGGTGCGTTGAGCGCACCCGTTCATCCCGCGCCGTGAACCAGAACTTGCGGATTGAGCCTTCCTGGACGTTCCCGCGCTCGATGGCCTGGTCGTAGGCTTCGGTCTGTGCGGCGCCCAAGGCTCGGATCGTCTCGTTGCGTGAGATCACGTCGGCTCGGTATTTCAAGGCGCGAGAGGCATAGAGCGTGCGCAGCCTCGCCACCGTGTCGGCCGGCAGCGGCTTCCCTTCGCGGATGGCCTTCTCGATTGTCCGGTCGAAGCGCTTGTCCCTCAGCCCACGCTTGAGCGCGTTGCGCATCGCCTCCGGATCGCCGGACGTCAGTTCCTCGGCATAGGCGGCCACCCAGCGCTCCTGCTGGCTTGTAAGGCCTATGATGCCCCCCACCCGCTCGTTGCGTCCTGCGGGCATCCTACCGGCCAAGTCCAGGGCGACCGTGCGGGGGTTGAGCCCCCTTTCCAGCCCCGACGCCATGCTCTGCCGAATGGCCGTGCGCTGGTCCTCCACGATCTCGCGCACAAGGGTTGAAGAGCGTTCCCTGGCCCACTCTTCGGCCCGCGGGTTCCTTACATCGAACCGAAAGCGCACCACGCCCCCAAGCGGCTCGCGAAGCGCGGGAATCGCCGTTTCCGTGGCCTTTCCACCGGCGTCAAAGCTTTGGGCGATCAGGCTGTCGAGGTCGCGGAAGTCGAGTTCGTCGATCCCCACGGCCCTCACCGCGCCCTCGATGTCGCCGCGATCCAGAAGCTGGGCGACGGTTGAAATTTGCACCCGGTTTGCGATCTCGGCCACGGCGCGCAGGAAGGCATCCCGCAGGCGCGGCTCCCATTCCGCCGTGAGCGCGTCGAAGTCGAGGCCGCGGGCCATTCAGTCCTCGCCGAACACGATCTGGCGCTTGGCCTTCTCCATGAGGATCAACGTCTCGCCGGCATTGGCCGAGCCGCTCACCCAGAAGGAGCCGTCTTCGCACTCGGCAAGCACCGCAACGGTGGTGAAACCCTGCCCTTTGGCCTCTTCGAGGATCTTGTCAGGGTCGAAGCGAAAACCCTCGCCAACCACTTCAGGGACGAGCTCAACAACCTTCGCGGTCATCAGCGCACCTGCAGCTCAAACATCACCGCCTCACCCGCAGGCGCCAGCGTTTTGACCGAGATGATGGCGTGCTCTTGCTCGCCGATTAGTAGCGTGTCGCTGCTATCGGACGGCATGATTTCAAGCCCTTGCGCCGACATCAGAACACGCTTGTCGAACTCTTGGATCGCCGTGCCCTGCCGGTCCTGGGCCGTGTAGTCGAAGACCGTGACGGTCACGGGGTGATCGCCTGGCGTGCCGGCAGTCTCGTTCCAGGGGTCGCCTGAGCCCTCCCCCGGTCGGCGGAGCACGGCGGCCTGCCCGAACCGCGTCAACAGCCGGTCAGCCGTGGCGCGGGGCTTGGCGTAGTCGAAGGTGGTCACGCCCGCACCGGCCAGCTTGCCTGCGTGGAGGCATGAAGCGGCGAGGTGAGAAGCCCCGCCAAGAGCCCGTCGATCACCGCGATCACAGGCCGAACGTCATTGGCCGAGCCGCCCGCGAAGTACTCGGTCTCGATGACGTCGACCCGCTCGCGCTTCACGGCTTGCGCGGCGACAAAATCGGGCATGAGGGAGCTAGGCGACCGAAGCTCGCGCAATGCGGCCTCATACGTGGCGTGCTCCACCTCTGCCGGAACTTCGTCCGAGGCGATGGCGTCGCCGTTCCCGTCCACGGCTCCAACGCGAGGCCACGCCAGCGCCTGGCCCCTGCCCCCAGCCTTGCGACCAGGAAACCGGCTGCCGTAAGTCCCGTCTATAAAAGCGGAGCCCCGCGTGAGCGCAGGCTCCACGTCTCCGGCCGGGACCGTGTAGCCCCGCGCCGTGCAGTAAGGCTGGAAGGCCGCAGCCGTGCCGTAGAACGCCATGCGGCGGCCTCCCTATACCCTTTGCGCGGCTCAGGCTTCCCGGCGCTTCAGCTCTGCCTCGATTGCCGCGTTCGCGTCGTCGCTGTTCTTGACCGGCGTGGTGGCGAACTGGGCGGCAAGCGAGCGACGCTCGGGCCATGGCAGATCCTGCCAGTTTTCGGGGATCTCCGCGCTTGAGGCCCCGTCGGCGGGAGGTTCGACCGGCTGATTGCCGCGCGTGATCTTCGCCGGCGCGGCGGTGGGGGCGGGCTGCTGCATCGGCGAAACCACGCCGGCCTCCTCCGCAGTCTGCGCGGGCTCGCCGGCTTCTGTGGAGTTGGAGGAGTCGATCCCAACGCCGCCGGTGCCGGCAACCTCCGAATTGATGGCGAAATTGCCGGAACGATCCGCGAGGGGCGCGGCCTGGCCTTCCGGGTCAATCGGCAACCTCACCGCGTTCAGCTCGTCGAGCCGTTCAGCGGATTCAGTCTCGGCCTGGGCCGCCTGTTCCGCCGCTTCGGCGCGAGCATCCGGCCCGTACGGGCTGCGGAGCTGACGGCCACGCATGATGTTGGCCATGGACTCGTCACGGCGCGAGATGGCTTCGGCCGTCGCCTGCTCTTCGAGAAGCAGGCGCTCGGCGTTCCGCGGCAGGGCCGCCGCCGTCTGAGCCTCGCGCAGAACGCGGTCGAGATCGGCGCTGGTTTCTGCATTTGCCATTGGAGGGTCTCCTGTTCGTTTGGGGGAAGAGGGAGCCGAGGCGATCCCCGGCTATCCCCATCATCCGTTGGTGGTCACCGCGACGAGCCGAACGAGCTTCGGGTCGTAAACCCGCGTCCAGTTGGCAGCCGTGGCGAGCTCAGCATCGGTAACGCCTGCCGCCGAGGCCGGTGTGCCCGTGAAGGCGATGCCGCGGGGGTGCATGACCCAGTGGCGGCGATACCAGACTGTCTCAATGCCCTCGCCGTTGCCGGCGGCCTCGAGGCGTTCGATGCCCACCGGGTTCTGCGGACCGCCATCTCCCGTCGCTTCCGCGTAGCCGATCGAGCCGTTGGCAAAGAGGTAGCTCGTGTAGACGTAGCCACTGGTTGTGCCGGCGCGGCGCGGCAAGTCATCGGAGTAGATGACGCGCTTACCCTGCCAGTACGGGATCAGGAAGTTCGGGTCGTTGGGCCCCATCGCGGCCGGGTTCTCCCGCCATTCGATCGAGCCTGCCGCGACCCAGTTCCAGAAGATGCGCGAGTGAACGGCAATGGCGACGAGGGTGCCGCCGCGGTCGCCGAGCAGCGCATGAGCGTTGGCCGCCACATCGGGGTCGAGGGTGACGGCATTGGCGCCCGCGCTGCCGGCCGGGTCCTCGTGCGCCGCAGGGAGAACGTTGCCTGCCATGGACGCGGCGGCGAAGATGCCGTTAAGGATCGAGATCATGATCCTCTGTTCCTCGCCGACCCAGTAGGAGCCGATTTGGCGGGCAACTTCGGTGAGCGGGTCTTCGCCGATCAGCGAGCCGACGAGATCGGCGGACTGGACGCCGATGTTGCGCCGGATCTTGCGCGCCATGTCCTGCCCTTGAGTGAGCTTCTTCGGCGTGGCGGTCTGCGCCGGGTCGTCGGTCGAGACGTTGGAAGGCCCCGTCAGAGGGTTCCAGAACGGCATCTGAACGATGTCGCCGGGGCCATTCGCAAACCGCTGAACCATTGGATCGGCCACCGCGATTCCGGATGTCCGGAGAAGCGACTGGGCAACGATTTCCGCGCGCGCAGTTGGGAGAAAGAGCGGGCCGTAGATGACGTCCGCGAGGCGAGTCGTCGCCATGGCGTGGTTCCTTTCAAGGGATGGGTTGGGGTCTGGGATCAGCCATCCCTTCGGGCCCGGCTGCTTTGGCTGGTGGCGTCCTCGACGCCGGTAGGCGGGTGGTTACCAGTAGGGCTTCACGCCCACGCTCTCGGCCATTTGACGAGCCTTGGCGTCGTTTGCGACGATCAGCTCCTGCTGCTTCGTCTTGTTCGGGTTCTTGGGATCGAACGGGTTCTCGCCGAAGGTCCGGCCGTTGCCGCCCTTGGCGTCCCCGCCTGTGGCCTTGGCGATGAAGGGCTTCCCTTCATCCTCGCCGGCCCACTTCTTCACGTAGTCGGTGAGAGGCGTCCGGTCGTTCACGCCGTCATCGGCGAAAACCTCAACGTCATCGTCTTCCTCGACGAGCTTGATCTGCCCCTTTTCCTTCAGAAGCGCCTTGGCCGCGGGCAGGAACTGCTTGTCCACGCCGGCATCGAGCAAAGCCTTGGTCAAACCCTCATCGATCTTCGTGCGACGCAGGGATTTCTCCAGTTTGGCGGCGCGGTCTTCGAGCTTCTGGCGATCCTTCGCGAACTTGGCCTCGAGCTGCGTCTTCTGCGCGTTGAGGCGCTCGTCGAGCTTCGGCGGCTCCTTGCCTTCGGCTTGCTGACGTAGCGCCTCGTAGGCATCTGCGTCGAAGTCATCCGGCAGTCCCTCCAGCCGCTCCTTGGCGGAGGCAAGCTCCGTGCTGAGCGTGCGGTTGGTCTGCTTCTGCCGCTCGTGCGCCGACTTCAGGTTCACCACGGCAGGGTGATCGTTGACCCCATCGAGGTCGAGAACGAACTTGCCGTCGATCTCCTTGTATTCGCCACGTAGTGCCTCGGACACCTCGTCGAGGTTGTCGATAATCGTCTTAAGAGCCATCGGCTCGCCTCCTGGGTTGCGTCAGGCCTCGCCCGACATGAAAAACCCGCCTATGCGGCGGGCTGATTGGCTGGCGGTGGGAGCAGGCCACTGACTTCGGTCAAGTCCTCCCGCACCATCTCCTTGTCCATCAGCGCGAGCTCGGCTTCGTGGTCGCGCTCGGCAGAGGCCACCTCCCCGCGCTGTAGGTTCTCATAGAGGGTCTGGTAGGAGATCGCGTTGTTCTGCCAGAGCGCCACGAGCTTGTTGGCTTCCTCGGGGCTCAGTGTGGCGTCCACGAAGGAGAGGTTCGGCTTGACCACCACCGAGGCGGGATCGAGCCCCATCATCACCGCGACGTGCCGCAGCCCCTTCTCCAACCCTTGGGCGCTCGCCTGGGCGATGGAAACGAGAGTGGCCGTCTGAGCCGCATACCGGATGCGAAGGGCGTCCCCGCTCTCCGCGGTCTTCTTCTCGGCATCGAACAGCCTGGCGCCCGCCGCCGCCGCGTTCTGCCGCTCGTCCAGAATGGCGGTGCGGTGTGCCGCGATGCCAGTGCCGGCCGGGCCGACATACTTGGCGTCCGCCTGCTTGCCGTCGCCCTCGGGTTTGATCGATACCACCACCCCGGCACCCACGGCCGAGGGAGCATCCCCGCCGAACACGAAGAGCGTTTCCTGCCCCGTCATGTAGAGCTGGTGACGATAGTCGGCGTCGAGGCGGTAGATCGCCAGGGCAGCACGGGCCACGCCGATCAAGGGTGGCTCGTCCACGCTCACGGACAGATCTCGTGAGCCGATCACCACGAACGGAATGGCGTCGAGCGTTCCTCCACCCCGGGCGGTCGGTTGCGCCCCGGCTTCGTTCTTCGCCTCGTTGTCGTAAGTCTCGACCTCGTAGCGTCCTTCGGTCAGCCGCAGCACGCGGTGGCGCTTGACGGCCTTCCACTCGAAGTCGTCGCGCTCGAGCCCGCTTTCGTCGAGCACGAAGAAGTCCCGCTCGTCTGCCCAGTTGATGACGCACTCGGCCGTGTAGCCGGCGAGGAACGGCAGATCAGAGCCTTCCGCCGCAGCGTCCGCCAGGAGCCCGTAGCGGCCCGTCAGAAGAAGCTCTCCGGTGATCCGGCGGTGAAGAGCCTCCAAGGGCAGCCCGTCTCGTGTCGCGCGCTCCCAGAGGCCTTCCATGGCGTCCGGCATGTCGATCTGCGCTTCGGTGCGGTGGATCACGCCGACCATGCCGCGAACGGTGGGGGCGAGAAGGTCGGGGAATTGCGCTCGGGTCTGATAGGCCCGATACATCGCCGCGCCGCTGTCCAACTGGGCACGGAAGCCCGACGGCATCGGCAGGTACTTGTCGCCCTGCCCCTTCACGTCTTGCTCGCCGCGGGCGGCATGGCGAAGCATCGCCCATTCCGCCGCCCGATCGGTCCAATCGGGATGCTTGTCGCTTACCTTGCCGGCCACGTCAGAACATCCCGACGACGGTGGAAGTCGTGGTCTGCGCCGGCCGCTTCAACAATCGCCCGAACGCGCCGGAGCTGGCGTCGACCTGATCCTTGAACGTGCCGCCCGGAAAGAGACAGAGCTCGTCGAGGTAGTCGGCATTCCAGTCGCCTTGCACGATGAACACGTTGCCTGCCTCGCATTGAGCCGCGAAGGGCTCGGCTCTCGTCACCTTGTCGCCAGTTTCCGGCTCGGCGCGGACATTCCAGCCGGCGAGCATCGAAACGAAGTCACGCGCCTGCACCTTGCCGGCTTGGCCGGGATCTTGGGGCAGGCTGATTTCCACCGTGCGCCCATCCGTTTCCGCGATGCTCTTGATGAGCACGCGAACCTCGTTGCCTTCGGACTGCGTCTTGGCGACGTGGCCGACGATGAACCGCCCGTCCGGCGCCCTGCCCAGTTTCACGCCTGCCGTCCGAGCTGCATTGGACTTGGCGGTTGCCGCCAGATCCCAATGCCGAACCCACCGGGTTCCCTGCGGTGCGGAGCCGATGAACTTGCCCTCGAACCATTCCCGCTTAAACAGCCCGCCCTCTCTCGGCACCGGGCGCTGCTGAAATTGTCCTGCCACCGCATAGGAGCCCATCGGCACCTTGTCGCGGTCAACCACCTCCCGCGGGAAGCGCTCGGGAAAGAGCAGTTCGCCCTCGTAGGTGCGCGGATCGGTGAAGCCGATGGAGGTATGGCACCGGCGCTCCGGCTCAAACTCCATCGGCAGCATCAGGTGCTCGTAGCCGAGGTGAAGCTTGATCGCCTGGCCGGACACATCGTCCTCGTGCAGCCTTTGCATGATCACGACGATTGCCGAGGTTTGAGGATCGACCAAACGGGACGGGACCGATTCCCGGAAGATGCGCGTGGTCCGCGCCCTCTCTGCTGGGCTTTCCGCCGTCTCTGTCGAATGCGGATCGTCGATGATGACGCGATGCCCGCGACCGCCGGTGAGCGAGGCGAAGGGAACACCCTCGCGAAATCCTGTGGCCGTGTTGGCGAACGATGCCTCGCCGGCCCGAACAAGCTGCACCTCCGGCCAGAGCGAGGTGAACCACTCGCTCGACACCAGATCCCGCATGCGCCGGCTGTCGCGCTTCACGTAGCCCTCGGAATAGGAGGTTGTAAGATAGCGCAGCCGGGCCAGACCCTTCGGACCCCATTCCCACGCCGGCCACAGAACCGACGCCAGCAGCGACTTCATCGTGCCGGGCGGAATGTTGATCAGGAGGCGGGTGATCCGGCCGTCCGTGATCGCCTCCATGTGCATGCAAAGGGCGTCGACGTGCCAGCCATGGACGTAGCGGTTGCCGGGCTCCAGCACATGCCATGCCTCCCGCACGAATCCCGCAAGCGTCTGGCACCGGGCCCGGATGCGCTCAGCGTCTCGGCTGACCCTCTCCCTTTCCGCCTCAGCCGCTCGCCTGGCCCTCTCCGCCCGGATCAGGCGCATCATCGTCGCCGGGTCCGGCAAGCGGGCCGAAGATGCTTTCAAGTTGATCGAGCTGGTCACCGGATAGCTTCGTCAGATCCACGATGGGAATGGGCCCGCCATTGGGGCCTGAGTGCTTCACCGCCTGGGAAGGACGACCGAAGCCGCGGTCGAGCAGGGCATTCGCTGCCGCCACCCTGGCACCCTCGCTTTCGCCCTTCTGCGCCACCTCAGCGAGCGTCTTCATCGCGACTTCGGCATAGGACTGAGCGAGTTCGGTGATGTTCGCCTTGAGGGCCTTGGTGGCCCGGTTGCGCGCCCCCTGTGGGCGACCGGCCCCCGGCCTCTTGCCACCGTGGCTTATTGCTGCGCTTGATTTCATCTTGATTTTTCAGAGGAGGCCGAGATGGCTCAGTATCAGGTGTTCTGGACGGCTCCCGGCGACGATCCGAAAAGCACCACAATCGAGGATGAGCGTAACCTTCGAGGCCTAGGCATCACCCTCCGAGACGAAGGTTGTTTGATCACGCGCGAAGCCCCCGGACGGCTCCATCAAGGCCGCGAATTGCTGATTCCAGCATCAGCCATAAAGATGATCATCCCATTCTGAGCCCACCCCAGCGGACCGCTCGCTTCCCACCCGGGCTAGGGCCCTATCGCCGCTTGCGTTCTTCAGACATCGCCCAAAAGGCAAAACCGATGGCTGCGCCCAAGGTCGCGCCGATCAGGATGATGACCGCCGAGTTCCCTGTGGCTGCCCCAACGGTTGCGGAAAGAATAGCGCCGGTGGCGATATACATACGCATCCGCGGGCAGTTACTTGACTTAAGCTGGCTTGTCAGCCCCGGCCTTAGCCTCGTCCGTCCGCTGGGGTGGTTGCCCCTGAGCGCCACCTACCGATTCAGCTCATTCGCAAGGGCGCCTGCGTACCCGCACGCCGATGATCCAGTGTAGACCTCGCACACGGTCTGAGCAGCCTTGATCATGTCAGACCAGATTGCCCGATCATCGAACTTGTCGCATTCGCCCCATCGGTACTGAACCGTTGTCGCTTCACGCCAGGCCTCTGGTGCGGCATGCCCGGTAAAGGTCTGGTCGCGCCGGCTATCCGCATTGATGCCCCAGCGCTCGGTGAAGGCAAAGACTGGCTCCCCATTACTCTTCAGAAAAAACGTGCCAACACAAACCGTATCTCCATCTCGGTTCGAGTCGTTTGTGAGCAGAAGCCGCACCCAGATGTCCCCAGTGTCCGGGTTGACCCGATAGAAGAGGTAGCTGAACTGCCTCTTGCCCCAACCCTCGTGGAAGGCGAGGAAGCCGTTTCCCTCATTGCTCGGCGTGTACTCGAATGGCCTCTCCCGCGTGTGTATGACGTCGGCGAAAGCAGCACCCGGCATCACAAGTGCCGATGCAGCGACAAGCCATTTTAGTGTTGCAAGCATCTCTGTCCTCCCATCGTGCGGGCAGAGATTACGCTGCGGCATATACTGAGCGCAACCCGCAGATGCCGAGCCCAAGCGGCTGAAGGATCGCGGGTGCTGAGTGGGGCGCGACGGCTTCCCCTCAGTATTCTGTCGGACCGCCTAGAACACGCAGGAGAAGCCGAACTCCGTGAAAGGGCAGTGCATCACCACCGCCGATGTAAGCGCCACGCCGAGCATCAAAGAGAGCCCGAAGGCTATCGGAACGGATAACGTTTGCATCAATGTCTCCGCGCTGGTTGGCGAGCGGAAATGAGCGTTGCCCCCCGCCAGTTCCATACCCGTGCGGCCTGCATTCAAGACGGTTAACGGAGAGTGTCAGCCCGCCTTGGCCTGCTGCTTGCGCGCCCCGCTGGCGCATCTTCTGCGAATGTCGAAACCCATGCATTTCCGCTCACCGGGCGTCAACGCTGGTTGAACGAAGGTTGCGGGACTGTTCGTTTTCTGTTGACGTACGGGCGACCCGCGAAGCCCCACATGACTGCCAAGTCCTGAAGGCAGTCGCGGAGATTGTCGGCGGCGGTGAGGCGTTGCCGCTTTGCGATCTCGCCTGGGAATAGCTCACCGAGCGACTTGCCTTGCCCGCACACGCTGACCAGGAGCCGATAGTTGCGCGTACCAATTTCGGCGCGCGCCCTGGCCAATTCTTTTCGGGCGCGGGCGCGTTGCATGGTGATCGGGGCCTTGGCCGTGCCACCATCAACCTGCTCCCGGGCATAGTCCACCGCTGAGACGTCGGCCCTGGCGAACACCTCGAAATGCTCGCGGAAGGCATCGGCGGTTTTCTTTTGGAGGCGCGTCAGCTCCCCTCTGGCATACAGCGTCGCCACCGCGCTTTCCTTGACGTTGACGGCCGAGCCGATCTCACGCGGGAAGCCCTTCTCGCCATCCAAGTCGGGCCGCCAGTCGGGATTCTCGACCTTGGTGACCCGAACCTGGATGTCTAGGTCTCTGGCCAGAGATGGGCCGGCTGCGGCTGCACCTTTCGCATTCCTGGACTTCTGTTGCCGCGCCATCAGGTGCGCTCCGGTTTGCACGGGTGAAGCATGTAGCCAAGCCGACGCTTGCCGGTGATCGCCCAGCCCAGGCGGGCGAGCTTGACGCGCATGCGGGAGAGCATGGACTTGACGGAGTGGCCGGCGAAGGCCGGGAAGTTCTCAGGCCGGCCATAGGCGGCGCGGCAGAGTTCGGAGACGGCAACCCAGGCACCCATCTTGTCGGCAAGGCAGCGCAGGATGACGCCCTCCGTCGGCCCGAAGATCAGCGGAGAGACGCGGATCAGGGCATCCATCGGAACGGTCTCGACAGGATAGGCTTGGCCGCAGGCGGGGCATGTGTGGGCCGTCACGCCGCGATCCTTTCCGCTTCCGGCCACCGCGGCAGGATCTGGTAGTAGGTCTCGAAGCTATGAGCCCCGAAGCGGATCATCGCGACGGGCAGCTTGAACCTCCGGCGGGCGGTTGTGACGGCGTTGTGGACGCGCCTTTGCAGCCACCCGGTTTCGCCCATCAACTCTGCCATCGAGATCATCGGGCGGGCGCGGATCAGGGCGATGATGCGCTGTGCGTCCTTCCGGTCGAATGGTGAGATGGCGTTGCGTGGGGCCCGCTTGAGCCGAGCAGAGGAGCCCAGCTCTTCGATGAGAA
Organism: Mesorhizobium sp.; assembly: GCA_035998495.1. GTDB lineage: Bacteria > Pseudomonadota > Alphaproteobacteria > Rhizobiales > Rhizobiaceae > Mesorhizobium_B. The sequence continues at coordinate 93,846 of DASYHP010000058.1, read as the reverse complement.
CGCGCACGATGGATTCGCGCGGGTAGCCCATGATCTGGCCGATCTCGCCGGCGTGGTGGCCGAGGTTGAACAGACGGACTGCTTCCTTGCGGTCGATCAGGCGGCGCCTGCCTCTGCCGGGCCGGTCTGTGCTGGAATGGCGAAGGGCGAGGTTCATGCCGGCCCCCTCCACTCCTCGGCCTTCCCAGTTGAGCGCGGGCGTGACAGGTTCGGCACCGTGCCCAAAGGAGCTTGTTGATGACCGATGAAGTCGTGGTGTCGAGCGGACAAGTTTTGTCCATCGGTACGGACGAGTGGGAGATCGTGGGTGACACGGATCTGCCCGTTCAGTTCGTGGACCTGATCACCGAGGCTCGTCACTTGAATGGTGTGGTTTACCTGTCCTTTGCCTCTGGGGTGGTCGACGCCAACAACACCGGAAGGGCGCACATGGCCTGTCGGCTTCGTATGAGCCTCGGCACCGCACAAGGGCTTCACCATCTCTTGGGTGACATGATCTCGACTGCCCTCAAGCCAATCGACCCATCTACGACGAACTGAGGTGACGTCGCTCATGCCATCCCCTCGCTGATGGCGTCGGCAAAGGCGCGCTTGAGCCTGTCCGCGTCCTGAAAGGAGATGCCCAGACTCCGCGGGACGGTGGCGCTGAGAATGGCGTTGCGAAGCCGCTTCTCCACGAACAGCCGGGCGGCTTTCGCCATTACCACCCATTCGGCCTGCTCGTCCTCGTCGAGCTCTTCCCAGGCGCAGGGACGCTTGTCGGCGATCCACATCTCACGGGCGAGGTTGCGGTCCACGAGGCGGTTCATTGCCAGTCCTCCAGCCCAAGGCCGGCTTCCCGACTGGTCAGATACCGGGTGAAGCGATCCTCGAAGCGGACCTCCCGGCGAATGTCCGACCGGCCGAAGCGCACCTTGAGCGCGCCGAGCTCGGCCAAGCCTTCGCAGTCGTCAGGAAAGACGCGCCTGATCTTTTTCCAGTCGGCATCCGAAGCGGCCGTGGCCTCCTTGTCCTTTTTGAACTTCTCCGGCCGGTAGAGATAAAGGATGGCGTCATAGGCCTGCTTCGCCGGATCGCCGCCGTAGAGGTCGGCCGAGATCGGGCGGGGGTTGTCCCGCTTCATGCCTTCCGAGTTGCGTTGGTTGAGGATCAGCCATGCCGACTTTGTTTGGCCGGCGCCGGCCTTCAGAACCTTGTTGATGTCCCGTGCCTTGCTGCCAGGGTCCGCCCGGGGATCCGGCGGCGTGATCGATTGGATGTGGTCCACCACGACTAGGGGCGGCTTGCCGCCGCCGAACCGCTTCACGAACCGTCGCGCATAGCCACAAAGCTTCGGCGCGCCTTCCTCCGAGCACTTGATGATCTCGAAGGGCTGCGCATCGATCCAATTCGCGAAGTCTATCGCCCGACCCCACTCCCGCTCATTGAGCCGGCCGGCTCGCTGGCTGGGAACGTCCACCCCATATTCCTGCGCCACCATCTGGCGGACACACTGTTCCGCGGACTGGTCGTAGGACAGGAACAAGACCGGGTGGGCCCGTTTCAGAGCATGGGCGACGATCTGCAGCGTGAGGCTGGTCTTGCCCTCGCCCGACGATGAAAGCAGTGCGTAGAGGTTGCCCGCCTCGAAGCAGGGCTCGGAGATCACTTCCGCGATTTCGTCGAGGCAGATTGGAACCCCTTCGATCTCGCCACGGGCGCAAGCCGCGCTCATGCTCGCCAGATAGCGGGCGCCCATACCCAGCCGGTTCTCCTCCCTCACCCGCTCCGCCCGGAGCTCCGTCAGCCGTTCCTCCAGCGGCTCCAGCTCGATCAGGACGTCTTTGTCAGGTGGGAGATCGAAGGCGACGTGAACCACATCCTGGGCGGCCGCGATGGCCTCCCGTCTGATCCACATATCGACGATGGCAGAGGCGTAATCTCGTGCGCCGGCCACAGTGACAGCCTCAGCCGCAAGTCGGGCCAGGTATCGGGGCATAGGAGCGGTGTCTGTCTCGCCGTCCAACTTCACGCCGGAATCGGCAGGAAGATAGCTCTTCATCGTTACGGGGTCCGCCGCTTTACCTGCCCCGATCATCTTGGCCGCCACCTCGAAGATCCTGCCGTGCAGCCGCTCATAGAAGTGCTTGGGCTCCAGGAACGGCACACGGTCCAATGCTTCGTTGTTGATGAGAAGCGCGCCAAGCAGAGCCTGCTCGGCCTCGACGTTCGACGGCACCTCGGCCGGCGGATGATCGGAGAAGCGCTCGTGCTTGTTCATGCGGCCGCGCTCCGCTCGGTCATCTTGAAGGCCTGGGAGGCTGATCCGGCGAAGGCCACCCCAACGGCGTCGGCCTGATCATCGTTGGTGACATGGATGCGCAGTTGCTGGCACCGCTCGCGCGTCGCCCGTTTCCAATCCTTGCGCACCCATCCCGGCCGGCGGCCGAAGCCCAGGAACTGCTTTCGCCACGTCGCGGGCGGGATGACCTCGAAGGGAATGGAGTAGGCCCGGATGATCGCCGCGGCCGCGCCGGTGAGTTGGTTCAGGAGCAGCGCGGTCCCGGCGTTGATCGTCACATCGTCGCGCTCTCCGGCAAAATCAGAGACGTGCTTGCGCTGAGGCATGACGTTCCGCACGGGCTGTTCGATCGCTACGAAGTCGGGACGCCGCGGCTTGATCGTGCGGATGAGGATCGATCCCATCTCGCCGGCGCGCTGTTCGTAGTCGCCGGGGCCAATGCGGAACGACCCGGCTTCGATGGCCGAAAGCTCGGCCCGCGTGTCGTACCAGGCGAAGCCGGTCACGGTGGCAATGTCGAGGGCCAAGATGAGCATCAGGCGGCGGCCTCCGCGAAAAGTTCAGCCTGGCGCGCGTCCTTGCGGTCGAGCATGCGCAGGACCGTCTCACCCTTCCAAGCCTTGTCCCAGACGAACCAGCCGTTGAGCATGGGCGGTGCGCCCTGGCCGGTGAAGTCGATCTTCCAGCGCATGAGGTAGACGCGGGCCGGCGGATGCCGCACCCAGAACGGCGCGAGCCCACCAGCGCCGGGGAATGTCCAGTTGAGCAGCAGCGCCATGTATTCGACGTTCAAGACGTCGAGGGCATGCTTGAGCCAGCGCGCCTTGCCGTTGCCCCAGCCGCATTCCGCGAAGGGAGGATTCGTGACGATCGCGCCGGCCGCTGGGAAGCTCCAGTCGTAGAAGCTCCGAACCTCAGCGCCGCAGCCGCGGTCGATAAGATCGGAGGCCACGACCGAAAGCCCAAGCGTCCGCATCTCCCGAACCATGGCCCCGTCGCCGGCCGCCGGCTCCCAGACTGTGCCGAATCCCCGGAGGCGGTCGATCTCGGCATGAAGGAATGCGCGCGTGGGCTCGGGCGGCGTCGGATAGAACTCATCCGCCTCCCGCTCCATGTGCTCGACCCGCCGGTACGAGCCGTCGAGGTCGCGCTGGACGACCGGCTTCGACTTCTTGCCGGTGGCGCGGAACAAGCCATGTGCGGAAGCGGTGGCCATCAAGTTGGCTCCCCCACGTCCTTCGCAGGCGCCGCTTCCCAGCCCTCGCCGCCGATCACCCCGCAGGTCATCCCGTTGGGCAGGGTGCGAACCACGCTCCATGAGCCATCCTTCGGGTCCACCACCAGCGTGATAAGCTCGCCCCGTGCCGACACGCCGGCCGCCGTAGGTTCCTCGCCGTAGCGCTCCTGCAGCCTCCGGAGCATGGCGTCGGTGGACGTGCAGAGCACTTGGGCATCGGCTTCCCGCACCGCCCACGCCAGAGCCAAGGCGGCGAGAGAGATGAGCGCCAAGGCACTGAGGGTTTGATCCAGGCGGCGCTTGGCCGCTTCGCTTCGCAGGCGCATGGGCTCTACTCCGCAGCCTGGAGCTCGGGATCAGCGGCGTCCCACTCCTCATCGCCGGCCGTGAAACCGGGATCGGTGTCGCCTTCGCCCTTGATCAGTTCGGAGTCGGGTGCCGGCTCCATCGCCAGCACGAGCTCGCGCTCCTTGTTGCCGCCGTACCAAGCCTCAAGCCAGGCCTGCCCCGGCTTGCTGGACGTGTCGTGCGGACAGGTGTCCTGCCCCAAGCCCATGATGCCGGCGTAGCGCCCGTCCTGCCGCGCGATTTCCACGCCTGGCGTGCGCTTCTCCTCCACTCGGAAGAGGTCCAGTTGCTCGCGCTTGAGCGGGACGCCGAGGATGGCGAGATACTCGAAGAGCTTCTGCAGCTCCTCCACGATCTCATCCCGATCATCCGCCTTTGCGATGGCGAGCGCGCGCTTGGCCGCCTTCATGTGGATGCCTTTGCCCTCCACATGCTTGACGACGTTCCGGTAGGAGCCGTTCGCGCTTTCGAACTCCTCCTTGGCGCGCCGGAGCTTGCCCAAATTGAGCGCGATCACCGCGTCCTCCGCCGGAGCAACGCCGCTGTTGTGTCCAACTGCTTCAGCCATCACTTCCTCCCTTCGCGCCGCTCAAGGACGCGCCTTCTGAATGCGCCGATCCATTTCAGGACGGCCCGCAGCAACCGCAGCCGCATGACGCCTCACTCTCAGGTCGTTGGTTTCTGCATCCATCGCGTCGGCGGAGGCTTCGATCCGCTCGCAAAGCCGCCCGTAAGCGGCCTGCAAAGCCAACAGCGTGTCGCCGTCGGCCTTCTTCATTTCCCGCCAGCGATGCCAGATGCGGAAGGCGTATGAGACGGGGACGCCAGCCTTATCGGCCGCCCTTCCCATCGCCGCTCCCCAGGTGTCGCCGCGGCCGCGATGCTCCGCAGTCGTAAGCTTTTCGAGAAGCCGGTAGCTCTCAGCCGCCGCCGCACTCATTGCGTCCTCGTCAATCCTGTTGTCGCCAGCGACAATTCTGTTGTCGGACAAGAGTGATCTCCACGGTTACTTTCCGAACCGTGGGTTGGGGCACAGCGAAGCGCCGAGCCATAGTTGAGAGGCAAATCGAGGACGGGCACGAACCATGATCCGCCAAGAACAGCGTTCGGCCCAACTCTCGTTTGATTTCCGGCCGCGCCCGCGCGCGGCGAATGATGATGATTGGCTGTCACCGGCGCCCCCGCTGCACATGCGGATGTCGGCGGGTGCGCCCGCTGCTGATCCGCAGCGCCACGACCAGGACGTTCAGCCCAAGCCAAGCCGTGCCAGCCAGAAGGAGCGCGGTTGAGAGGGTCAATTGATCCTCCCGCGCACGTCGATCACGACGCCGAGTTGCTGATGCGCGCCGATGAACTTGAGGAAGTCGCTCCGGGCCTGAGCGTCCGCACGGCTCCACGCCTGGAGCAGATCGGGCGAGCCCTGGGCCGCGGTCTCGACAAGCGGCACGATCGACCGGCTGGAGTTCTTCTCGAAGCGAACGTGACCGCGCTTTTCCAGTTGATGAGCGAGCCGATGAATGCCCGACTTGGCTATGCCCAGCGCGTCGCCGATCTCCACATAGCTCGGCGAGTATCCATGCTGCGCTCGGTAGGTGCGGAGGAAGTCGAGAAACCGACGCTGGGGAGCGGTGAGGCCGAGTGCTGCGGTCATGCCGCCGCCTCACCGCTGGCGCGCCGGACCTTGCCGCCATGCTCCTGCGTCAATCCCGCAGCGCGAAGGCACGAATGGCAGTGCTGAGAGCCCGAACCGGCGCAGTCCTTCGCTCCGTCACCCTTGAGACACCACGGCCGGAGGATGAACTTGCCCTTGATCAGGGGTTCGGGAAGGTCAGAGGGCTTTGCCGCTGTTTCCGTGCTGACGGGGGGAACGTCATCTGCACGGGAGGCTTCGGTCGCCGTCGGAGGAGTGGGGCTGGCGGAGACCTCGCGGCGCTCCTCATTCGGGAAGGGATCGACCGTGAAGCCGTTGCGCTCACGGAACAGGCGCTGGCCCTCAGCGCCGGCCTTGTCATAAACCGCCTGGATCGCGTCGCGCTCCTTCTCGGCCGTGGTGCGCGTGTCGACGGGTTTGGCCTTGAGCTTGTCGATCTCCGCCTGGAGCCGCTCGGCCTCCTTCCGCGCCGCCTCTTCCTTTTCATTGGCGGCATTCAACTCGGCGGCCAGACGATCTTCGGCCTCCTTCTCAGCCTCAGCCCTGGCATCCGAGAGGGCTTTGGCGAGTTCCGGACCATGCAAGCCCTTCGGCGCCTCGCCCTCGACCTGATCCGGATTCGCTTCGACCTGAGCTTTCAGGTCCGCGATGGCCGCGGCCGCCTCGCGTTCCTTGCGGGAGGCTTCTTCTTTCAGCGCCTTGACCTGAGCGGCGGTGAAGACCTCGCCGGCTTCGACGCGCTCGGCGATCAGGGCTTGAATGTCGGGTTCGGCGGTGGCCGCTTCTTCGCGAGCGGACCCCGAAAGTTTGACAAATTCGTCAAACTTTTCGACCGCCTCGAACTGCTGGATCGCACGATACGCGGCCCGCTGATTGATGTGTGGCAGGCGCGCCGCGAGCCATCCGGTGAACCCTTTCTCGTCCCGCCGAAACCGGAAAACCTCCTGGGCGGCTTTCAACTCGCGCCCGATCTCGAACACCGCCTTGCCCTGAATCGCCTCGACGTTGAGGGCGTGCTGTTCAAGCTGCTGTTCCACGGTGGCGAGTTCGGCCGGCTCCTGACCGGCAGGAGCAACAGCGTTCACAGGCGCCTCCTTCTTCTTTCGGGGGGCTTTGGCGAGCTTTTCAGCCGGCAGCGCCATGGGAAGTTCGCCGCCTTTGGCCGCTGCGTAGCCGTTCGGAGCGGAAGACATCCGGATCACGCCGCCTCCTGGGGAGAGGGCTGGGCGGGGTCGGCCATGAAATCAGCCGCCGTCACGGCGCCGGCGGTCGCTGCCTGGATCTTCGCCACCAGGCCCAGCCCGGGCGACCGTTCCCCACGTAGGAGGCGGGTGATTGTCGAGGCCGGAACACCGACCTCAGTAGCAAAGTGCGCGGGCTTGATCCCGCGGTCGGAGAGGTATCGTTCGAGCGTCATGCTCTATCGTTGCCATGTGGCAAACGATTTGACAAGTGGCAATTTGCCAGTTGGCGGTGGCGGGTAGCTCTGCGGTGCAGAATATTCGCCAGATGGCAAATTGGATCCGTGACGTCCGCAAGGAGCGAACAATCACGCTCGAGAAGCTCGCCGAGCTGACCGGGCTGTCACCCTCGTTCATCTCCCGTATGGAGGCCGGAAAGCGGGGCGTCAGCCTAGAGCACGCGGTGACGATCGCGCGGGCATTGTCGGTCGACGTAGGCCGGATAACCGACGAGTACGGGAAGGAGCAGGTTGAAGCCGCTGAGCGGGCGCTTCCCGAGCCAGTAGAGCGAGACGCCGCGCCCCCATCCGATGCCGTTTTCATCTCCGGCGCCCTGCCGCGCCCCACCGGCCCTCGCGACGTGGAGAAGCTCGGCGTAGCAGCGGCTGGCGAAGATGGCGACTTCCAATTCAACGGCGAGGTGATCGACTACGTCACCCGGCCGCGGGGCCTGGCAGGGCGGCCCGGCGTGTTCGCTCTCGAGGTCATCAGCGACAGCATGTATCCCGCCTATCGCAAGGGGGACGTGATCTTCTGCGACCGCCTGGACCCGAAGATCGATGACGACGTGGTGATCGAGACCTTTCCCGAGAACGGGGAGACGGCCGGCAAAGCCTACGTCAAGCGGCTCAAACGCCGGACCAAATCAGCCCTCGTGGTCGAGCAGTTCAATCCGCCCGGCGACCTGACCTTCGATCCGTACGCGATCAAGCACCTCTGGCGCGTCGTGCCGAACCGCGAGCTTCACGGCTATTGATGAGGTATGCTTCCGCCCTCAGCCGCGCCAGGTTCGAAGCGAACGCAGCCTGTATGGTGAAGTTGCGGCCCGGCTCGCCTTCGTCTCGGCATTCCTTACAGACGAGGCGCTTCGCGACTTCCGACAGCCGGGTCGCACCGGTGACGCCGAACTCGGCGAGCTCGGCACGCTTCATTCTGCAACGGTGGCCGCAGTCGCCGCACTCCATCGTCAGGGAAAGCACCTGCGAGACGACGGCCTCTTTTCCGGGGTACGACATGCTTCCGGGCTCCGTTGTCGCTTCCGCAGAGTCAGTCCTGACTCCGAAAAGCGAACGGATCAAGAACAGCGGATCCGGGCGCTGCCCTGTGCATAACTCTGTGGATAACGGGGATGGCGCCGAAAGAAGGCTTGGTGTGCTGTGAGCGATGATCCCGACCACCGCCCCGACCTGCCGAGCGTCCTCAACGAGCTCGTGCGCGCCGCGAACCGCGTTCCGCTCCTGGGCGACCCCGAAAAGCAGCGCCTCCTGGATCTTGCCGCCTACACGCTGAAGGAAGGCCGGCGCCGAGTGGCGTTCTCCGAACCCGAGAACGACTGGGACCTAGACGAGCCGACGTTCCGCTGGCGCGTCATGTCCATCGCCGTCCACGAGCACAGCGATGACGAGGTGCAAGCGGCACTCCTTGAGGCGGCGGAGCTGATCCGGGAGCTCAAGATCATCTTGGATGCCAAGGCCGAGGTGCTGGGCGAGAACGAGCGCGAGGGGAACGCCTGATGCGGCTAGCCTCCAGTTTTCCAGCGGTAGCTTTCGCTGCGATCTCGGCGACGTGCATGCTCGCCCTGGGAGTGCCTGTCCACGCGCAGAGCGGCATTCCAGCTCTTCCCGGCACCAGCACGGCTGAAAGGGCGATCACAGACTGTCAGGAAGTGCAGGCGACCTTCGAACGGGAAATGGCCCAGGTCGACCTTTTCCGTCCGTCGATCGCTCCGAACTTCAAGGTCCAATCCTACCCGTTCTGGCGTCTTTCTGGGCTTCTCGACTGCATCGAACGAGAGTTCGATGCACTACAGACCTGCATCGAGAGCCATGACTTCAGCGCTGCTGACGCGAGCTACGCCATCCGGGAGACGAAGGCGAAGTTCTCCGGGGTGCTTACAGCGTACCTCCATGCGACGCGCCCCGGCTCGGAGGAAAGGCTTAAGCCCCTCATCGACGAAGCGCTTGAAGGCGCCGAGGAAATCCTCGCCACCGGAGAGTTCAGTGAAGAGTACCATGTGAAGACAGCGCAAGCGCCCTTCGGTGTTGGTGAGTGGGTCCACGTGTGGATTTCCATGAGCGCCGCTGATCTCGCGTTCTGCGTCGGCAACGTGCGCTCGTCGTACTGATCGGGCGAGAGGTTTGATGCGCCTGACCCTCCCCCTGCCCGCGGACGTGGCTGTTGCGCTCAGGCGCTATGCGGAATTGGAGGGCATTGAGATCGAGCTCGCTGGGGTCATCGCCATGCGAGAGTGGCTGATCCATGTCGGCTACCTCGTAGAAGAGCCAGAGATGGAAGAAGACGCCCCGACCGAGCGGACCGCCTGATGCGCCTGACCCTCCACATACCCGACGAGGCAGGAGAAGCTCTCCAAAAGGTCGCGGCGAGCGAAGGCATCGAAATCGAAATCGCAGCGTCTGTTGCCATCGTCATGTGGCTTGTTGGCGAAGGCCTTCTCGAACTGCCCGACGAGCTAGACGAGGACACGCCGACGGAGGGAACGGCGTGACCGTCGAACCCAACAGCATCCCTGGTTTCGTTGCCGAATTGTTTCGGGCTGCGAACGAGATCGAGAAGCTGGGCACCGAGGAAAGGCAGAGGCTGCTTGAACGGGCGTCCCATACAATCGGAGACCTGCGCGCCGCGATGATCCGAGCCGGCCGAGTGCTGGAACTTGAGAGGACCGATCCAACGTTCAGGCTTCGGGCTATATCGTTGCAGGCCAAGGATATTCCCTCGTCCAGGATCGCCGCCGAGCTTCTCGGTGCAGCCCAGGAGATCAGAACCCTGAAGATCAAGCTTGAGCAGCCGACGGAGGGGAGCGCGTGAGCGACGACGAGGATCAAACCGGAGCGCTGCCCGACGGACGGGTTGTGCCATTCTCAGCAGAAACAATCAGGAGGTTTGCGCGCTCCAAGGGGCTACTTGACCGGGCCTGCGAACTGTGCGGCGCGCATAGCTGGGACATGGAGAAAACAAACGATGATGGTAGCCTCTCCGGCGAGGCCGTGTACGGCACCATCCCCGACAACAGGCTGCGCTCCTACTACGGTGCCTACCTCATGATCTGCGACAACTGTGGAAACATCCGGTTCCTTTACGACGGCGTCGTGATTAACTGGGTACGAGCCAATGACTGACCGCCAGCCTCTACAGGTCGTCAGCTCGAATGTGTATCCGGTAGCAGGAAAGTCTGGTGGGCCGACAGATGGAGGGACTCCATTGGAACCCCGCTTAAGAGCGCTTGAGGATAAGTTCGACAGGATCGAAGCCAAGCTGAACGGTATCTCAACCGACCTCGCTGAGATCAAAGGCAAGCTGAGCGGAATGCCGGGAGCTTATGAGTTCGGCCAACTCAAGGGCCGGGTGGACAGCCTGCCTACTACGGCGAAAGCCGCAACTCTCCTCGGCATAGCGGGAACCCTGATAACCATCATCCTGAAGTGGCCCGAGCTCAAAGTATGGTTCGCGGGCTAGCCCCTCTCCTTTTACCTCTCAGCCGGCTAAAACAGTTCGGCTTGAGGGGTTTCGTCCAAGCGCAGCACTCCTAGAAGCTGCCAGACTTGAGGTCGCTTCGCTTGGTTGCCGACGGCGAAGACCATGCCGGCCCTCGGGTATTTCACATTGAACGTGTCGTTCATCCAGTCGAGAACCTCGGCCTCGCTCTTCCCGCTTCGCAGGCCATTGTAGAACATGGCATGAGCCTCCCAGTCGCCATTCGTGTAGGTGTGATCTGCCTCGGCGTCTCGGAACTTGAATTTGAACTCGTACGGCGTGGGCTCAATAGCGGCGAGTTCCTTGTCGAAGAGCGAAGTCTGCCGGGCGGCGCGCTGAAAGGCGTCCCGGTCCTCCTGGACTTCCGCCGCGGTCTTGCGACGCCATGAGAATCGCGGCTCTCGCGGGCGGACGAGCGCCAATGACTGCTCGCGCCTTACAGCCTCGCCGACGGATGGCAGGACAAGGGGGCCAAGGATCCTCGTCCGATCCCTCTCAGGCATCCATCCTACGACCTGAATGCTATCCTCATGGACATGGCAGCTTTCTAGCCGGACGTCTCTGAGCGGAAGAGTGTAGCGGAATTGGACGGCATCCCACCGACCAAAGCTGCTACCGCCAGCCAGGTGCCGGAAGCGAACCGGGTAGAGGCGTTTCCATTGCCGGTCGGCCGTGTCACCAGCGCAGCAGACGGTTTCTCCGTACTTCGCGCTAGGCTGCGGCAACGCTTTGACAAGGATGGTGACGCGGCAGTCTTGCGGCGTTCCGCGCATAGCGTTCGGGCTCGTCCCCGTAGAGGTCACAAACCTCGAAGCCTCTGCTTCCCAACTCGGCCGCGACAATCGATCGGTGGCATGTTGCCGGATCCCGCTCGAAACAAAGAAGTGCCGTCGCTCGAGCGCAAGCCAGCGCCACCAGCTGGGTCATCTCGTTCTGGGCAGCTTCAGCCTGGAGGTGCGCCCCGTAGATAGCACGAAACCTGTCGTAGTGTCCTGCCCGCGCGGCCTCCCTCCCCGGTTTCGGATCGCCCAAGCCAGAGAATGGCAGATAGAGAAGACCTTCTGCTTCAAGACGCGCAGCAAGCGATTTCTTCGAGAATCCGCGCTTCCTGGATAAGGGGACTGCCCGCACGTCAGCGACTTGTTGCACGCCCGCGGCTCGTAGCGTCGCCATAAACCGATCGATGTCGGTGCCCTCATAACCGATGGTGAAGACGACGCTCATGTGTACTCCCTCGAGAGGCCTTACTCGCAAGGCTGGCTTGCGTCACCCGTGCGTCGTGTCGCGCCCTTCTGGACGCACTACGCCCATTCAAGACGTTCGCCCTGAGACCACCAGGGGTTCCGCCCTTTCGCCCCGCCGTATGCTGGCGGGCCGGGATGCTATGAAGTCGGGATATCCTGCGCTGCCCGTTTCCCCGGTGGGCCAGTCCGTCTGATCGTCTCAGGGCATGTTGCGCAGTTTACACCTCAGCTCGCATCCAAAGCATTCGGACGGCGCCTACCCGTCCCGACCGTCGATTGAGCCTGGCAATCGAAACCGCTGAGCACTCATGCACCGGAATGATCGGCGCGACGGGGCAATGCCCGAGGAAGACCGTCGCCTCTGCGCTTTCCTGATTCCTCACGGCCGGGAGCCTCCGAGCAGACACCGTGGGGTGAGCAGTTCCGCGCCGCGAGGCCGCCTGTAGGTTGCCGGTGAGCCCGTTCTGGGCTATGTTTCCGGTTGCAAGCACTTCTTTTTGGCTTCCTCGCGCCCCGGCCGGATCATCCCCGCCGGGGTTTTTCTTTTGCGCCAGGTCGCGCGAGGGCGTCAAGAATTATTTGCCACTTGGCATTTTGCCACTTGCCACCTGCTTTGCCATCTGGCAAGTTCTCTCCATACCGGCACCCGAGCCGGCCCGGAGGAGAGAGACGCAGATGGCCCGCTACCGCAACCCTTGGCACCGCCCCCACGACGCGAGCTACGGCCCGGAGTTCTACGAGACGGACGCGCGGCCTGCCGAGTATCGCGGGCATCTCGTTTATCGCCGCCTCTCGGCCTGCTGGGACATCGTGAAGGACGGCGAGTGCGTCGGCCAATATGCGGGGCCGAATGGGGCGCGCCGCGCCATCGACGCTCTGTCCGCCTCTCTCGCTCAAGCCGCGTGACGGAGGCCACCATGACCTCTCCACACACGCCCCTCCCCGCCCACGGGCATACGGCGACGGCCTGCTTCTACTGTAAAGCCGAGCCCGAGGCTGGTTGGATCGAGATGCCGAACAACGGCCCCATCGTTCCCTGCCCAGTCTGCAATTCCAAGACGGATCGCGAAATCGAGTTTGAGCGCGCCCTTGCACAGCGCGCCGCAGCCACCGGGAGCGCGACATGAGCCGCCTCCCCCCGCACGTCCCAGCGCGGCTTGAGCGGGCCGAGCGCTACGAGAGCTTCGGCGGGCCGTTCCGGGCCGAGGCCGCACGGCTCCGCTCTCTCACCGACGAGCAGTTCGAGGACGAGGCCTGGGGCGCCTACGAGGGCTCGCTCAAGGCCGCCCAGGACCGCTCCAGCGCCTTTTGCCTGCGCGGTGAGCGCCGGCCCCGCCCCTTTCCCTGACAACGTGAGGAGCTTTCCCGTGAGCCTTTCCGATCACGCCGTTTCGCTCGCCAAAGAGCATGCCCGCTATCTCTACGAGGACTTGCTTCTGGCCGTACATCGGCCGGCCGAGCGGGACTACCACCTTGAGCTGGCCAGGCGCTGCTTCCGAGAGATCGCCCCGGCGCTCGGCATCAATATCCCGCCCGCCGATCCCGAGCGCGAGCATGTCGACTCTGCCGTCCTGGCGCTGGGCGACGGGCACGCGGCTCCGGCGAGGGCGGCATAGCCATGGCCGACCTGCTCAACGCGATCTTCTATAGCTTCTGGACCTTCGCCGGGACGCTGCTTCTGCTTTCGCTCGTGGTGCGAGGGCTAGTCGCCCTCTGCGCCCTCATCGTCGGCATGACGATTCGCCTCAAGCAAGAGGGGGATCGCTGATGCGCCCCCTCACCTTCACCGGCTCCCGCAAGGCTGCGGCCGAGCTGTTCGCGAACCTGCCGCCGGCGGACTGCTCCCTTGAGCAGTTCGGGCAATGGCTCTCCAGCCACAACGCGTTTCTGGCGGTGGGCGTAGCGATCAGCTTCGCGCTGCCGATCGCGGCGCTCGCGATGGGACTCCGGTGATGGACGCGACCGAACTCATCAACGAGGGCGCGATCGCGATCTATCGCGAGTGGAGCCGAGAGCGGGATCCGGTCCGGGCACGGCAACGGTTCGACCGGCTGCGCCCCGCCATCCGTGAGCAGTTCGAGGCCGAGGCCAAGGCCTGCTTTCGCACCTTCGAAATGCTCGGAATGGAGCTGCGCACATGAACGACCTTCCAAGGATCGAGCCCGACAAGTTCGAGCCCATCGGCGCCGCTGCTTCTCGCGTGGTGAGCAACCTCGCCGCCGAGCGCGTCTGGGATGGAAAGCCGATCAGCGAGCCGGGCTGTTTCCGCGGGATCAGCCTCGCTGACTATCACGGCAAGCGTGATCTGTTCGACGGGCCGTCGGTGTCCAAGAGCGTGCTGGCTTGGCTGCTTCCGACGCATGGAGGGAGCCCAAAAGCCTTCTGGGGGCGCTGGACGTGGAACCCCAACCACGTCAAGCTCAAGAGCACCGACGCCCTTGATTTTGGGCGGGCCTGTCACGCCCTCATGCTGGCCGACGAAGTGTTCTCCGAAAGCTTCGCAGTTCGGCCTGCGAACTTCCGAGACTACAAAACCAAGGCAGCGCAGGAATGGCGGGCCGAGGTTGAGGCGTCCGGCAAGACGCCCGTCACGCCCGACCAGATCGAGCGCATAAAGCGCATGGCCGATGACGCGGCCCGCTATGACGTGGTGCGCGCCGGCGTGCTGAACGGCGCCGTCGAGCGCACCCTCGCCTGCAAGGATCCCGAGACCGGCATTTGGCTCAAGACGCGGCCCGACGCCATGGCTCGGGTGGACGGGGTCTTCGCCGACCTCAAGACGACAAGCAGCCTCGACGAAGACTTCCTCGAGCGGCAATTCGGCGATGCCTGCTACTTCCTGCAGGCGGCCATGACGCGGATGATCTGCCGCGAACTCGGCATCCCCTTTGAGACCTTCGTCCTGATCTACGTCCTCAACGACGACGTGCCCGACACTGCGCACGTCGAGGCGGATCAGTTCGACCTGGACCGCGGCGAGCGCGTGATCCGCTGGTGCCTTCGCGGCATTCGGCGTGGGCTCGACACGGGCGAATGGCCGGGAGCTCGCCCCTTCAATGCAGGCGAGCGTCGAATCCAGATGAAGGTCTGGCTGAAGGATCGGCTCGACCGCTTTCTCGACATCGAAGAGCGTCTGCAGGAGGCCGCGTGATGCGCTATTCGATCGAGCGGCATCCTCACCCACCGCATCCTCGTTGGGGCACAGGGAAGCACCCCGGCTTCCGCGATCTGACTGGCCAGAGGTTTGGACGGCTGCTCGCGCTTCACTATGCAGGCCCGCAGCGTTCGGAGCGCGGCACTCGTCTCTACCCGATCTGGGCCTGCCGGTGCGACTGCGGCGAGGTTGTGGGCGTCTGGTCGCAGAGTTTGGTGAGCGGCCACACCCAATCGTGCGGTTGCTTGCAAAGCGAGACGGCAAGCCTGGCCAACTCCGGCAGGCTGGCCGGCAGGAAGTTTGGCCGGCTGACGGTGGCAGAGCGGGCGTTCTCGCGAGATGGCGCGGTTCATTGGGCCTGCCGCTGCGAGTGTGGTGGGGCCGCCGTCGTTGCTACTGCTTCGCTGTCCAGCGGGAATGTGAAATCCTGCGGCTGCCTGCATGCCGAGAACATCGCTGGCTTGGCGCGCACCCACGGCCGGTCCGGCTCACCCGAGCACATCGTATGGAAGGGCATGCGGGCCCGGTGCCTCACGCCGAGCAATCCTGCGTTCCCGCACTATGGCGGCCGAGGCATCACGATCTGTGACCGCTGGCTTGCCAGCTTCGAGGCCTTCCTCGCCGACATGGGGCAGAGACCGCCCGGCCACACCCTCGACCGGATCGACAACGACGGCTCCTACAGTCCCGAGAACTGCCGATGGGCAACGCCGTCGGAACAGGCCCGCAACCGTCGGGCTCACACCTATGGCCGCGCGCATGGTGCCGACGGCCGCTTCCTCAAGAACAGCGAGGCCGCCTAGCCATGAACGCCGTCGTTCCCCAGACCGAAAAACTTCTGCCGATGACGTCGATCGGCCTGGCCCACAGCGCCGGCGGGACGTCTCTCGCGCCGCAGAACTTGGCCGAGGTGGTGAAGTTCGCCGAGGTCATGTCGCGGGCCGGCATCGCTCTGCCCAAGCACCTTCGCGGCAATCCCGGCGCCTGCATGGCCGTGTCGCTCCAGGCGATGCAGTGGGAGATGAACCCCTTTGCGGTCGCGGCGAAGTCCTACTCGGTCAACGACCTGATCGCCTACGAGGCCCAGCTTATCGCGGCCGTAGTGAACACGCGGTCGGGGATCAAAGGGCGGCTGCGCTACGAGTTTTCCGGTGAGGGCAACGAGCTCTGGTGCAAGGTCACGGGCAACCTCGATGGGCAGGATTATGCCTACGAGAGCCCGATGGTCGGGGCGATTCACCCGAAGAACTCGCCGCTTTGGAAGTCCGACCCGCGTCAGCAGCTCGGCTACTACTCCGCGCGCGCATGGGCCCGCCGCTATACGCCCGAGGTGATCCTTGGGGTCTATGATCGAGATGAGGCGGCCGAGTTCGGACCCGACAGAGCGCGCGACGTGACACCGACAGTCCTGACTCGCCTGCAATCGCGTCAGGATGCCCCAGGAGCGCAGGAAGGGTTCAGCGCGGCCCATGTGACCCGCGAGACGGAGTTGCTCACCAGCGGCCCGGAAACCGGCCAGGACGAGCCCAAGGAAGACGAGCCCTCCAGCGTCTTCCAGCAGCCGGCCTCGCGGATCAACGAGCCCGAGGCCGATGGCGATCTGTTCGGCGGCGGTGAAGGGCCTGCCGCCCCGGAGGACGGTGACGGCGGTTCTGAGCAGGCGAGCGCCGCATCGTCCTCCCCCACACTGAGCGATGCCGAGCGCACATGGTTGGCCCGCGTGGCGACCGCCCTTTGCGCCGTGACGGCTGCCGACGGCGAGACGGGGCCGATCGAGGACCAGGCCAAGATCGTCGCCAAGGAAGCCCCGAAGCCGCTGAGCACCCTGGCCAAGGAGAAGGCCTCCAGCATCAAGCGGCAGTGCTTCGCGGTGGCCGAGCAGGAGGTCGAGAAGGGCGACGCGGCCGCGCACATCGCCGGCATCGCGGGCATCGAGGCTTCTGCGGTGAGGTGGCTGTCATGAGCCGCGCTCAGATCACGCGAGCGTTCGCCGCTCGGCACATCCGGTCCTGGATCGCCTGGAAAGGCGCGCAGTGGTGGCGCCGCCGTCGCTCCCGTGAGGCTGCCGCACAGGAGGCGTGTCATGGGTGAGACTGAGGAGCACTGGATCGCTTCGCCACGCGGTCGAGACGGCTGGGGCCTGTCCTACAATCCCACTCCCGGCGGGCAGAAGAACGGCGACGGCACGACTACCTATCATGTGCGCTTTCCTGCGCTCATCGTGAGTGAATGGGTCGAGAAGCCGGAGGAAGCTGCGCGAGGGCTGGCAGCCGAGCTAAACGCCCTGCCCATCGTAAGGGCCGCGCTCCAGGAGGCACAGACGGCGCTCGCCACGATGATTGACCCGGCCAACATCAGGGCGACCTCGGTGCTTCACGCCTATGCGCAATGTGTCGCAGCGGAGGCATCGGCTCGCGCCGCTCTCGCCCTCGCCCGCCCCATCATTGAGCCTGCCGTGAGAGAGGAGGGCTGAGATGGCGCGCCGCGAGTTCAAAGTCGCCGTGCGTGAAGCCGCTTGGTTCCGCTCGGGCGGAACGTGCGAGGCAGAGGGAGAGGCATACGGTCTGCCGGCTGGCATCCGCTGCGACAGTTCGCTCGACCGTGGCGTGGAATACGACCACATCCTGCCCGATGGACTCGGCGGCGAGCCCACGCTGGAGAACTGCGCCGCCGTCTGCCTTCCCTGCCATCGGTGGAAGACGCGCCAGGAAGACCGGCCTCGCATGGACAAGGCTGACCGCATCCTCGCCAAGCGCCGGAAAACAGCAGGCCGCTCCTATCGCAAGATGCAGGGGCCTGGCTTTCCGAAGCCGCGCTGGCACGTCCCCAACATCACCGAGGCTCAGCAAGACCATGAGTGACACGCTAACACCAGACCAAACCGCGAAGGCCGAGGGTGCAATGCGAAGCCTGTTCGGGGCCGGCAGGCACATAAGCTTCCATGCTCTTTGGACCCACGCCAACACGGCGTTGGGCTTCGTCGCAGAGGACCATCATACTCCCTGCTACCGCCTTGCGGACAGGTTTCTTCAGCGCCACCGCAGAGCAGGCAATATCACCAAGGCCATGCGTGGCGGCCAATGGCAATGGGTTCTCACCGAGAAGGGCGAGACCGCTTTCGCCAAAGAGGCAGCATGACTAGCCCCAACCCCACCCCAGCGGCAGAGGGGGCGGTGAGCGCCCGCCTGTTGAGCGCGGCAAAGCTTCTTTTGGCGAATAGCATCCAGTGCGCCATTCAGCACCACGGCCTTGACCCAGCCGCGCCGATCCCCGGTTGGTTGCGAGACGCCAGGGCAGACATTGAAGCAGCGGAAACCACCCCAGCGGTGAGCCTCGATGCACGAGGGGGGCAGGAACGCGAGGCGTTCGAAGCGTGGGCACAACCAAAAGGCTGGGAGCTTAGCCGATGGAAGGGTGAAGACCGCTATCAGGCCGCGTTTGTTCAGGCCGCTTGGGGCCTCTGGCAAGCCCGGGCAGCCATCCAAGCGACACAGCGGGGAGAGGCTGTGGAGCAAATCCAACGCCTCAAGAAGATGGTGGAGGACGCCTACAATGCGGGATTTTGCGAGGGGATGCGCGAGCACACAAGCCGCAGCGGCGGCACGGCTTGGTATGACAGCCGGTTCCGCGCCCTCCTCGCCGCTTTCCCCGGAGGCCAGCCATGAGCAAGTTGCTTGGTGAATGCCGATGCTGCCGGAAGCCGATCCACCGCTCGCAACTGGCCTGCCCGCCTCACTGGGCGATGCTCCCCGCCCCGCTCAAGGCAGCTATCCGCGAAACGTATCAGGCGCACGAGTGGCGCACCTATGCCCGCAACGTTGGAGAGGCCGATAAGATTTGGCAGGACGCCGGGCTATGGAAGCCACCCGTGCCGATGTCGAGGCGCGCCACCAAGGGCGTCGAGGGTTTGCGGGATTTGCTCAACGAGGGAGGCCAGCCATGAGCGCCGAACTGATCGAGCGGCTGAGGGACAGACGAACCGATGGCGCTCACTTTCTGCGGGAAGACGCCGCAGCCGAGATTGAGCGGCTGACACGGGAGCGGGATGAGGCTTGGCACGAATACACACTGCTAAACGGTGAGCGGCTTCGTATGGGGCTGGACGTGGCAGAAGCGGAAGCCCGCGCCGAAGCCGCACAGCGCGACTTACGGGAGGCGCGCAAGGCCGCGCTGGAGGAGTTGCGCGAACCCACCGAGGAGCAGCTACGGGCAGCATGGGCCAAGGTCGATTACAACATCGACGACTTCTGGCGGGCAATGTTCGATGAACGTCTCCGCTCCCTCGCCTCCCCCGCCCAGACTGGCACAGGTGAGACATGAGCGCGCCCGTCCGCATTCAGCTCAAGCGCACGAAGGGCTGGAGGATGCCAGAGAACACCGTGAAGGTGGACCGGAGCACCAAGTGGGGCAATCCTTTCGTCGTCGGCCAAGTTCGCTTCTTCATCAACGACAACGATCCGAACGACCGCCTCGTCATCCAACCGACTACCGTTGAGGAAGCCGTCGCGGCGTTCCGTTGGCTCGTGGAACAGCCGAGTCGGCGCGAGGCCATTCTGAAGCTTCGCGGCAAGAACCTTGCCTGTTGGTGCAAGTCCGGCGAGCCCTGCCACGCTGACGTGCTGCTCGAACTGGCAAACAGCGGAACCACGCCATGAGCAGGCAGGTGCTCAAACCGGACATGGACGAGCCCATCACGCTGGCCGAAGCCTGCCGCATCTTCTTCGGTGGCCGTCTGTCCCCCTCCGCCTTGCGAACGGAGTCAGGCAAGGGCAACCTTGAAATCATACAGATCGCGCGGAAGGATTTCGTGACGCCCCGCGCGATTGAGGAGATGAAGGCGCGATGCCGCAGAACCGTTTGCCGCCCCGACTCTTCCCCCGAGAGGAGCGAGACAAGCGAACCGGACACGTCACCGTCTGGTGGGTCATCCGAGACGGCAAACGGCAAAAGCGCACAGGATGCCTTGAGGCTCAGATTGCAGAAGCTGAGCGCAAGCTTGCCGACTACATCGCCGGCAAATACGAACCGCCAAAGGGCGGGAAGGCAACCAAGGTCACCATCGCGGACGTGCTGATGACCTACGCCGAGGACAAGGCCGCCGACACCGCAAATCCGAAACTAACGGTGCAAGCCATCGCTCGCCTCAACGCCTTCATGGGCGACAAACCAGTGGCCGAGATCAAGGCGAAGCTCTGCAACGCCTATGCCGCGCACAGGCAAACGCCCTCGGGCGCGCGACGGGATCTGGAGGTGCTTCGGGCTGCCACGAACCACTACAACGGTGAGCACGGCCTGGACGTGCTGCCCAAGTTCACGTTACCCGAAAAGAGCCTGCCCCGCGAACGCCACCTGACGCGCTCCGAGGCCGCCGCCCTGCTTTGGGCTTGCCTGGGATGGGAGAAGGTCGGCGCGGGCGAGAACAGCTATTGGGTTCGTCACCGGGACCAGAAGCGAGCGCACTTGGCCCGTCTCGTTCTGATCGGGCTCTACACCGGCACACGGCCTGGAGCCATCCTAAGCCTCCAGTGGATGCCGAACGTCACGGGAGGATGGGTTAATCTGGAGAAGGGCGTCATCTTCCGCCGCGCGGAAGGCGAGCGAGTGGCGCACAACAAGCGCAAGCCGCCCGTGAAGATGGCCCCTCGCCTCAAGGTTCACATGGCGCGCTGGCGTCGCCTGGATCAAGGGCTGAAGTTTGTCGTCCACTACCAGGGCGCACAGATCACAAAGCCCAACAAGGCGTTCCGCAGCGCCATTGCGGCGGCCGGGCTCACCAAGGAGGTAACGCCGCACGTTCTGCGCCACACGCGGGCAACATGGCTCGCTGAGGCGGGCGTGTCAGCTCGGGAGGCAGCCGCTTCCCTTGGCCTCACCGAGCAGGAATATGAGCGGACCTATCTGCACAACGACCCCGAGTTCCAGAAGAGCGCGGCCGAGGCCTACTGAGAACAGATGGGCGCGCCGCACACCCTTTCGCACAGTTTCAGCGGACATGAGGCGAACGAAACGTGACTCGTTTGAGCGAGCTTCGTTGAAATTCATGGGCTTTCTGCGCGCCGCCCTCGTTCGGGACGATGGGGTCGCAGGTTCAAATCCTGCCACTCCGACCAGCCGGCTCAAGGATTCCCGATCCCCGCCCCCAGGCCTTCCGCACGACCTTCGTACCGATTCCGCGGCTTGAATCCGTCACGCGCGGGAATTATCGCTCGCGCCATCCGGCGGGCCGAAGCAGCCCGCCCTGCGGGGGCCGCATGAACATCGCCATCTTCGGCTCGGGCTATGTGGGGCTCGTCACCGGCGCGTGCTTCGCCGATGCGGGCCACCGCGTGCGCTGCGTGGACATCGACGAGACGAAGATCGCGCGCCTCAAGCGAGCGGACATCCCGATCTTCGAACCTGGACTGAGCATGCTGGTCAGGAGCAACCTTGACGCGGGGCGGCTCAGCTTCTCGACGGAGGCGGGCGACGCCGTGCGGAACTCCGACCTCCTCTTCATTGCGGTCGGCACCCCGCCGGGCGAGGACGGCTCGGCCGATCTCGACCATGTGCTGGCGGTGGCCCGCACGATCGGGCGCGAGATGGACGGACCCAAAGTGGTGGTCAACAAATCGACGGTGCCGGTCGGCACGGCGGACCGCGTGCGCGCGACAATCGCCGCCGCCTTGCGCGAGCGCGGCGCGGACCACGGTTTCGAGGTCTGCTCCAACCCGGAGTTCCTGAAGGAAGGGTCGGCGATCGAGGATTTCATGCGCGCCGCCCGCATCATCGTCGGCACGGATTCCGGCGATGTCCGCAAGCTGATGGCGGAGGTCTACGCGCCCTACAACCGCAACCATGAGAAACTGATGTTCATGGACGCCCGCTCGGCCGAACTGACGAAATACGCGGCCAACGCCATGCTGGCCACCAAGATCAGCTTCATCAACAACATCGCCAACATCGCCGAGTCCGTGGGCGCCGACATCGAGGAGGTGCGCCGCGGCATCGGCTCGGACCCGCGCATCGGCTACCACTTCATCTATCCCGGCTGCGGCTATGGGGGCTCGTGCTTCCCCAAGGACGTGCGCGCGCTCTCCTTCATGGCGCGGGAGGCGGGCGCCGACCCCACGCTGCTCGACACGGTGGAAGCCGTCAACGACCGGCAGAAACAGGTGCTCTTCGAGAAACTCAGCCGCGCCTTCGACGGTGATCTTGAGGGGCGCAGGATCGCGGTTTGGGGTCTCGCCTTCAAGCCCAACACGGACGACATGCGCGACGCGCCCTCGCGCGTCCTCCTGGAGGCGCTTTGGCGGGCCGGCGCAACGGTTCAAGCGCACGATCCCGAAGCCATGCGCCAGGCCCGCGCGCTCTTCGGCGACCGGCCCGACCTCGTGCTCGCGCCGTCCCGCGAGGCGGCCGTGGAGAGCGCCGACGCGCTCGTGGTCTGCACGGAGTGGAAGCAGTTCCGCGCCGTCGATTTCGCCTGGCTCAAGAGCAAGCTCAACACGCCCGTCGTGGTGGACGGCCGCAACCTCTACAACCCAGACGAGGTGCGGCGTCACGGGCTGCTCTACTTCGCCGTAGGCCGAGGCGATTCGGTCAGGCGGCCGGCGGCTTGACCGAATCGAACGTCACGCTTCGACGCGGAAGCGCGCGTCGTCGATGGCCGCCGCCATGAGCGCCCTGGTGTAAGGGTCGCGCGGCGCGTCGAAGATGCGCTCGGTGGCCCCCTCCTCCACCACGCGTCCATTGCGCATCACCATCACATGGTCGGCCATGGCGCGCACCACGGCCAGGTCATGGCTGATGAAGAGATAGGAAAGGTCGTGGTCGGCCTGGAGTTTTCGCAAGAGCTCCACGATCTGCTTCTGCACGGAGCGGTCGAGCGCCGAGGTCGGCTCGTCCAGCACCACCACGCGCGGCTTGAGCGCCAGCGCGCGGGCGATGGCGATGCGCTGGCGCTGGCCGCCTGAGAACTCGTGCGGGTAACGGTTGCGCGCGCCAGGCTCCAGCCCGACCTCCTCCAGCGCCTCGACCGCGCGGCGGTCGCGCTCGGCGCGCGGCAGTGCGGGCTCGTGGACCAGGAGGCCCTCCGTGACGATCTGGCCCACCGTCATGCGAGGGCTCAACGAGCCGAACGGATCCTGGAAAACCATCTGCAGGCTTCGCCGCAACGGGCGCATGGCGGAGCGGTCGAGGCCCGAAATGTCCTGCCCCGCGAAGCGGATCAGCCCTTCGCTGGGCGCGAGCCGCAGCAGCGCGCGGCCGAGCGTGGATTTTCCGGAGCCCGACTCGCCGACGATCCCAATGGTCTGGCCCTTGGCGAGGTTCAGCGACACGCCGTCCACCGCCTTGATCTCATGCGGCGCCCCATTGAGCCAGCCGCCGCCAAGGCGATAGGTGACGCGCACGTTCCGCGCCTCGATCAAGGGCGGCGCACCTAGCTCCACGGGAGCTTTGCGGCCGGTGGGCTCCGCTTCGATCAGCATCTTCGTGTAGGGGTGTCGCGGCTGGGCGAACAAGGTTTGCGTCGGCCCCTCCTCCACCACCTCGCCCGCGCGCATCACATAAACCCGGTCGGCGAAGCGGCGCACGATGTTGAGATCGTGCGTGATGAAGACGATCGCCATGCCGAGGCGCTTCTGGAGATCGGCCAGGAGCGCCAGGATCTGGGCCTGGATGGTGACGTCGAGCGCGGTGGTTGGCTCGTCGGCGATCAGGATGTCGGGATCGTTGGCGAGCGCCATGCCGATCATCACGCGCTGGCGCTGCCCGCCCGACAGTTCGTGCGGATAGGATTGAATCCGACGGTCCGGCTCGGTGATGCCGACGAGGCGCAAGAGCTCGACGCCACGCGCCCGCGCCTCGCGCCAGGACAGCCCGCCATGGTGGACGAGCGGCTCGGCAATCTGCCGCCCGATGCGGTAGAGCGGGTCGAGCGAGGTCATCGGCTCCTGAAAGATCATGGTGATCTTCTCGCCGCGAATCCTGTTGAGCTTGCGCTCGGACAGGCCGATCAGCTCCTGGCCGCGGAAGCGCACAGAGCCGGCGGCGAAGCCGTTCGACGCGAGCAGGCCCATGGCGGCCATCATGCTTTGGCTCTTGCCCGAACCCGACTCGCCGACGATGGCGACCGTCTCGCCGGCATGGACATCAAGGTCGATGCCGCGAACGGCCTCCAAAACGCCGTCCTCGGTGCGGAAGCCGACGCGCAAGTTCCGGGCGGAAAGGATGGGCTCGGCCGCCACCTCAGCGGTCCTTGGGATCGAGCGCATCGCGCAAGCCGTCGCCCAGGAAATTGAGGGCGAAGAGGATCGCCGTCAGCGTGGCGGCGGGGTAGATCAGAAGCCAGGTCGCGCCGCCGATATTGGCCGCGCCCTCGGCGATCAGCAGGCCGAGGCTCGTCAGCGGCTCCTGCACGCCCAGGCCGAGGAAGGACAAGAGGCTTTCGAGCAGGATCGCCTTGGGCACGAGCAGCGTGACGTAAACCACCACAGGCCCCAGCGTGTTGGGGATCACGTGGCGGCGCAGGATGCCCGCCGAGCTTGCGCCCAAGGCTTCGGCCGCCTGCACATATTCCTGCCGCTTGATGGAGAGCGTCTGGCCCCGCACGATGCGCGCCATGTCGAGCCATTCGGTGCAGCCGATGGCGATGAAGATCAGCACGAAGTTGCGGCCGAAGAAGACGACGAGCAGGATGACGAAGAAGATGAAGGGGAGCGAGTAAAGCACGTCCACGACGCGCATCATCACCTCATCCACGCGTCCGCCGAGATAGCCGGCCACCGCGCCATAGGTGACGCCCAGGACCAGCGCCATGGCGGAGGCGAGCACGCCGATGGCGAGCGAGATGCGGATGCCGATCAGGATGCGCGCGAGCAGGTCGCGGCCGTTGGAATCCGTGCCGAAGATGAAGCGCACCCGGTTCACGTCGGCCGCCATGACCGCCCGGCGCCCGTCGGCGCTCAGGTCTTCGAGCCGCGCGTTCTCGAAGAGGTCGGAGCGATCGACATATCGGGTGATGCGCGGGTCGAGCGGCTCGTCGTCGGAGAGGGCCGCGCGCACCGTCTCGCCTTCCAACGCGATCTCGCCCACCTCCACCCGCGCCCGCCGAAGCGCGCTCTCGAAGTCGGGGACGATCTCCTCCTCCCTGGGATAGGCTTCGAGGCTCGCAGGCGCGCGGACATATTGCGGATAGATCTCGTCGTAGCGATGCGGCGTCAGATACGGCCCGAAGACGCCGGCGAACGCCAGCAGAAGCAGAAGGGCGGCGCTCGCCACCGCCGCCTTGTTGCGGCGCAGCCGCCGCCAAGCGTCCTGCCAGAGCGAACGGCCGGCGGCGGTGGACGGAGCCGGCGCGACCTCGTCCTGCGGGCCGATGACGAGGCGGTCGGTCATGGCGCGCTAGTCATAGCGGACTCTGGGATCGAGCAGCGCGTAAAGGACATCGACGAGCAGGTTGAGAACGACCACGAAAAGCGCGATCACCACCACCGTCCCCATAACCAGCGTGTAATCGCGGCCGAGCGCGCCCTGCACGAAATAGCGGCCGATGCCGGGAATGCCGAAAATGGTCTCGACCACGACCGAGCCCGTCAGCAGCAAGGCGGCGGTGGGGCCGAGATAGGAGACCACGGGCAGGATCGCCGCGCGCAGCGTGTGGGTGAAGAGCACCACCCGCCGCGGCAGCCCATAGGCGCGAGCGGTCCGCACATGGTGGGAACGCAGCGCCTCGATGGTGGCGCCGCGGATCATGCGGGCGATGACCGCCATCTGCGGCAGAGCCAGCGTCGCGACGGGCAGCACCATGTAGCGCCAGTCCGTGCCACTCCATCCGCCGGCGGGCAGCCAGCCCATCCAGACGCCGAAGACGAGGCTCAACAGCGGCGCGATCACGAAGGTGGGCACGGTGATGCCGACGGTGGCCGTGCCGACCACGAGGTAGTCCACCCAGGTGTTCTGCCGGAGCGCAGCCAGCGTGCCGAGCGCCGTGCCGAGGACCAGCGCGATGAGAATGGCGGTGCCGCCGATCTGGAGGGAGACCGGCAGGCCGACGCGGAACAGGTCGTTCACGGAG
Organism: Mesorhizobium sp.; assembly: GCA_035998495.1. Classification (GTDB taxonomy): domain Bacteria; phylum Pseudomonadota; class Alphaproteobacteria; order Rhizobiales; family Rhizobiaceae; genus Mesorhizobium_B. The sequence continues at coordinate 67,923 of DASYHP010000058.1, read as the reverse complement.
AAGTCGCGCCGGCTGAAGCTCGGGCCGAGATCGCCCTGCAGGAGACTCCAGAGGTAGCGCAGGTATTGCCGCCAGAGCGGCTCGTCCAGGTGATAGACGCGGTTGAGGTTGGCGATGATGTCAGGGTTGAGCGGCCGCTCGATGTCGAACGGCCCGCCGGGCGCGATGCGGATCATGAAGAAGGCGACGGTGACGATGATGAACAGCGTCGGCACCGCGCCGGCCAAGCGGCGGAGGATGAAGCGGAGCATGGCCGCAGACGGTCGGGGCGGCGAGGAAAACCCGCCGCCCAGGTCCGCTTACTGCGCGAGGCTCAGATAGCGCGTGCCGTGGACGTTCATGATGTTGTCCTCCCAGCCCTGGAGCTTGTCGGACACGAGCGCGCCGGAGGCGTAGTACATGATCGGGATGGCGGGCACTTCCTTGAGCAGGATCTCTTCCGCCTGCCGCAGGATCTCGCTGCGCGCCTTGAGATCGCCCGTCTCGCCGGCTTTCTTCATCAAAGCGTCATACTCGGCGTTCGACCAGCGCGGATAATTGAAGCCGAGATTCTCGCTTTCGAACAGGAACAGGAAGTTCTGCGGGTCGCTGTAGTCGCCGATCCAGCCGGCGCGGGCGATGTCGAAGTCCCCGTCGTTCTTCATGTAGTCGAAATAGCCGGTGCCCTCCATCTCGAAGAGGGTGGCGTTGACGCCGATGTTCTTCAGCATGTCGGCGACGGCCGTCATGGTGTTCTTGTGGTTCTCGCTGGTGTTGTAGCGGAGCTCCACCGACAGCTCGCCCGGCTCGACGCCCGCCTCCTGGAGCAGCTTCTTGGCCTCGTCCTCGCGGTCGAGCACGTCCACCTCCCTGTAGGGCAGATAGACGGGGTTGTCGTAGTTGGAGATGCCGGGCGGCACCATGGAGTAGCCCGGCAGCATGGAGCCGCGCCAGATCTCCTCGGCCAGGAAGTCGCGGTCGATCACCATGGAGATCGCATGCCGGACGCGCGGATCGGCCAGCTTCTCCTTCTTGACCTTCACCGGCAGGTAGTAGGTGCCGAGATAGGGCGCGACGCGCACCTGCTCGCCCAGCTTCTCCTTCATATAGGCCATCTGCTCGTTGGGCAGGTCGGAGCAGACCTGCACCTCGCCCGCCTCGAAGCGGCGCAGGCAGGTGGCCCGTTCCTCGAAGGGGATCCAGTTCACCACGTCGATCTTGACGTTCTCGACGTCATGGAAGTTCGGGTTCTTGCGCATAACGATCTTGTCGTTGGGCGTGAACGACTCGAGCATGTAGGCGCCGTTGGTGACGAGATTGCCCGGCCGCACGAAGTCGTCGCCGTGGCTCTCGACCGAGGCCTGATGCAGCGGATAGGCGGTCTGATGCGTGAGCAGTTCGAGGAAATAGGGAGTGGGCGCGGAAAGCTTGATCTCCAGCGTGCGGTCGTCGATGGCGCGGACGCCGAGATCGGCCAACTGCTTCTCGCCCTTGTTGATGGCTTCCGCGTTCACGATGGGGAACAGCATGTTCGCGTAGGGAGCGGCGGTCTTGGGATCCTGGATGCGCCCGAAGGCGAACGCGAAGTCGCTGGCCTTCACTGGGTCGCCGTTCGACCACTTCGCGTCCTCGCGCAACTTGAAGGTGTAGGTCAGGCCATCATCGGAAACTTCCCAGCTCTCCGCCACGCCCGGCACCACTTCGGCCTTGGCGTTCTGCGTGACGAGGCCCTCATAAAGGTCGCGCATCAGGTTGCCTTCGGCCACCGTCGAGGTCTTGTGGTGGTCGAGCGTGGTGGGGTCGGTGTCGTTGCCGCGGTTGAGCACCACCTCCTGGGCGGCAGCCGGCAGGACGGCGGCACTGTGGAACGCGCCGAGCGCGAGCGCCAGCGCGCTCGCCTTGAGAACGGATTTCAGCATGAAGACGACTCCCGTTTGACCGCGCAGGGCGCGGGTTGGCTTTCCCTGTGGCGGCTGCGCGTAGAAGGCTGCCGCCGGCATCTGCGGCTTTTTTGCGGCCGCTTGGTGGCGTCAACCTATCACCGCGATTGCCAGGATCAACTCCACCTGACCTGACCGTCCGTCAGCCGGCGAGCTCGACAAAGAACGACACGCTGCGGCCTGGGACGGAGCGGGTCGGATCGGCGGCCAAGCCCGGCGCGGCCGCCCAGCGCCAGCCCTCACGGGCGGGCAAGGCGAAGCGCGAGGCGCGACGGTCGCCGTTGACGCAGACGGCGAGCCGCGCGGCGTCGGCTCGGCCCAGGAGCATGAGGAGCCTCCGGCTCGCGCCGTCGCTCCATTCGTGCGGCAAGAGCGGCGCGCCGTTCTCCTTGAGCCATTGCACGGTGTCCGGGCCGAGTTCGGTGGAGGCGCTCAGTTCAGGAAATGCGCGCCGAAGCGCCGAAAGCGCCGCGGCATAGGCTTCAAGGATCCCGTCCCGGCCTTCCCAATCGAGCCAGAAGCGCTCGTTGTCCTGGGCGTAGGCGTTGTTGTTGCCGCCTTGGGTGCGGGCCCATTCGTCGCCCGCCGTCAGCATGATCGCGCCGCGCGAGCAGAACAGCGTGGCGAGCAGCGCACGGATGTCGCGCTCGCGGGCGGCGGCGACACGGGCGTTCCTGCTCGACCCCTCCACGCCATTGTTCCAGGAGAAATTCTCGCCGTGGCCGTCGCGGTTCTCCTCGCCGTTCGCCTCGTTGTGCTTTTCGGCATAGGCTGTCACGTCGTGCAGCGTCATGCCGTCATGCGCGGCCAGGAAGTTTAGGCTGCGGGTCTCGCGCTCGCTCGCGAACACGTCGAACGAGCCGGAGAGCCGCGTGGCGAGCGTCCCCAAGAGACCGCCGTCGCCGCGCCAGAAGCGGCGGACATCGTCGCGGAAGCGGTCGTTCCATTCGAGGAACGGTCTTCCGAAGCGTCCGAGCTGGTAGCCGCCGGGGCCGATGTCCCAGGGCTCGGCGATCAGCACACGGCTGCCGATCAGAGGGTCGGCGCGCATGGCCTCGAGCAGCGGTGCATGGGGGTCGAAGCCGTGGGCGGTGCGCCCGAGCACGGGCGCGAGATCGAGGCGAAATCCGTCCACGCCCGTTTCGCGCACGAGGAGCCGGAGCGTGTCGAGGATCAGCGCTCGCGTGAACGGGTGCTCGCAGTTCAGCGTGTTGCCGGTGCCCGTGTCATTCACCAGCCTTCCGTCGGATGCGTGGCGGAAATAGCTCGGCGCATCGAGCCCGCGCAGCGAGAGCGTCGGGCCGAAGGCGTCGCTTTCGGCGGTGTGGTTGAACACCACGTCGAGGATCACGCCAATGCCGGCTCCATGCAGCGCGGCGACCGTCTCGCGCAGCTCCTGCAATCCGCCGGGCGCGAGCCGCGGGTCGAGCGCCATGAAGGAGACGGGGTTGTAGCCCCAGGCGTTCCGGAGGCCCAGCGGCGGAAGGTGGCGCTCGTCCATCCAGGCGGCGATCGGCATCAGCTCCACGGCGTCCACGCCGAGCTTTTGCAGATGCGCGATCACGGCGGGCTCAGCCAGGGCGGCCACCGTGCCGCGCTTTTCCTGGGGCACGTCCGGGTGGCGCATGGTGAAGGAACGCACCTGCAGCTCGTAGATCAACCCGCCGGGGCGGAAGAGCGGCGGCCGGAGCGGGAGCGGCTCGAGCGGGCGCTCCACCACGCATTTGGGCATCAGCGGGGCCGTGTCGCCGCCCTCCCCGCGCCGGGCGGCGAGCCGCGGATCATAGACATAGGGCCGATCGATGCGCCGGGCGCAAGGGTCGATGAGCAGCTTACCGGGATCGAACCAAAAGCCGCGGTCGGGATCGTCGGGGCCATCGGCGCGAAAGCCGTAGCGGGCGCCCTCCCCCGCGCCCTCAATCGCCGCCGACCAGAGATCCGGACCTTCCCGCGCGAGGTCAACTCGTGCGGCTTCCCGCTCGCCGGCTTCGTCGAACAACGACAGCCAGGCGCGCGTGGCGTGGGCGGAGCGCAGGGCGAAGCGCACGCCGCCTCGGACAAGCGGCGCACCAAGTTCGAGCACCGCCGTCAGGTAATCACACTCGGCGCATTGCGCCCCGTGTGCCCGCGGATGTGCGCGATGGTCTCGGCCGCGCGGATCAGATCCGCCAAAGCCTCCTGCGTCTCCATGCCGTGCCGCGACGGGTCGGGCTCGTAGCGCTCGATATAGACGCGGAGTGTCGCGCCGGCCGTGCCGGTGCCGGACAGGCGGAACACCACGCGGCTGCCGCCCTCGAACATCACCCGGATGCCCTGGTGCTGGCTGACGGAGCCGTCCACCGGGTCGTGATAGGCGAAATCGTCGGCGGCCGCGACGCGCATGCCTTCGACCGTTTGACCAGGCAGGTCCGCGAGCTTGCCACGAAGCTCCTCCATCAGCCGGTTGGCGGCCTCGCTCTCGACAGCCTCGTAGTCGTGGCGGGAATAGTAGTTCCGCCCATAAATGGCCCAGTGCCTGGTCACGATGTCCTTGACGCCCTCGCTGCGGGCGGCGAGCACGTTGAGCCAGAGCAGCACGGCCCACAGCCCGTCCTTCTCCCGCACATGGTCGGAGCCTGTGCCCGCGCTCTCCTCGCCGCAAATGGTGGCGAGGCCCGCGTCGAGCAGGTTGCCGAAGAACTTCCAGCCCGTCGGCGTCTCGTACATGCCGACGCCGAGCTTCTCGGCCACGCGGTCGGCCGCCCCCGACGTGGGCATGGAGCGGGCGATGCCTTTCAGGCCCTGCCGGTAGCCGGGCGCGAGATGGGCGTTGGCGGCAAGGATCGCCAGCGAATCGGAGGGCGTGACGAAGATGCCGCGGCCGATGATGAGGTTGCGGTCGCCGTCGCCATCGGAGGCCGCGCCGAAATCGGGCGCGTCCGGCCCCATCATCTCGTCATAGAGTTCCTTGGCGTGGACGAGGTTGGGGTCGGGGTGATGGCCGCCGAAATCGGGCAAGGGCACGAAATTGCGCGCGGTGCCCTCCGGCGCGCCCAGGCGCTTCTCCAGGATCTCCTTGGCATAGGGGCCGGTCACGGCATGCATGGCGTCGAAACCCATGCGGAAGCCCGAGCGGAACAGGCCGCGGATCGCGCCGAAGTCGAACAACTCCTCCATCAGCGCGGCGTAGTCGGCGACGGGATCGACGACTTCGACCACCATCCCGTCCGCTTGGCTCTCGCCCAGGCGGTCGAGGTCGATCGGGCCGACATCGCCGATGAAGTAGCGGCCGATCTCCCTGGTGCGGGCGAAGATCGCATCCGTGATCTTTTCCGGCGCGGGGCCGCCATTGCCGATATTGTATTTGATGCCGAAGTCCTCGTGCGGGCCGCCGGGATTGTGGCTGGCCGACAGGATGAGGCCGCCGAAGGCCTTTCGCTTGCGGATCAGGTTGGAGGCGGCGGGCGTGGAGAGGATACCGCTCTGCCCCACCACCACGCGTCCGAAGCCGTTGGCCGCGGCCATGCGGATCACGGTCTGGATCACCTCGCGGTTGAGGAAGCGTCCGTCGCCGCCCACCACCAGCGTCTGGTCCGCAAAGCCCTCCAGACTGTCGAACACGGACTGGATGAAGTTCTCGGCATAGTGCTCCTGCTGGAACACCGGCACCTTCTTCCTGAGACCCGACGTGCCGGGCTTCTGGTCCGGGAAAGGCTTGGTTTCGACCGTTCTTCTCATGCTTGGGGGGTCCGGAGGAGGGAGCGGTAAAGGGCGGCGTAGCGCGCGGCGGAGCGGTTCCACGACAGGTCGGCCTTCATGCCCTGGCGCATCAGGCCGGTCCAGGCATCCTCATCCGCATGGAGGGCGCTGATGCGGGTGACGGCGTGGAACAGCGCGTCGCCGTTATCGGGCGCGAAGTGGAAGCCGGTGGCGACGCCCGCGGTCAACGCCGCCTCGTTGGCGTCGATCACGGTGTCGTTAAGCCCGCCGGTGCGCGCCACCGCCGGCACGCAAGCGTAGCGCAGCCCATAGAGCTGGGTGAGCCCGCAGGGTTCGAACCGTGACGGCACGAGGATCACGTCGGCGCCGCCCTGAACGAGATGCGAGAGCGCCTCGTCATAGCCGATCACGAGGCCCACGCGGCCGGGATGGCGCGCGGCCGCGAGATGCAGCGCGGCCTCAATGCCCGGCTCGCCCGAGCCGAGCACCGCGAGCTTGGCGCCGGCGGCGACAATCCGGTCGGCTTGCGAGGCCAGCACGTCCATGCCCTTTTGCCAGGTCAGCCGGCTGACCACGGCGAGAAGCGGGCTCTCCTCCTGATGTAGCCTGAAGCGCTCTTCCACCGCCCGGCGGTTCCTCGCCCGGTTCTTGAGCGATTTCGCGGAATAGGTGCTGGCGAGATGCTCGTCGGCCGAGGGGTCCCACACCTCGGTGTCGATGCCGTTGACGATGCCGTGCAGAACGTCCGCGCGCGTGTTGATGAGACCCTGCAGCCCCATGCCAAAGGCCGGCGTGCGGATTTCCTGGGCGTAGGTGGGGCTCACCGTGGTGATGGCGTCGGCGCAGGCCAGCCCGGCTTTGAGGAAGCCCACGCCACCGTAATATTCCACGCCGTCGATGCCGAAGGCATAGTTGGGAAGGCCAAGCGCAGGGAAGATGCCGGCGCCGAACTGGCCCTGGAAGGCAATATTGTGGACCGTGATGACGGCTGGCGGCGGCGCGCTTTCCCAGAAGCGCAGATAAGCCGGCACGAGCCCCGCCTGCCAATCATGAACATGCACCACGTCCGGCCGGTAGCCCGCGACGATGCCCTGGGCGAGGTCGGCGCCGGCGCGCGACAGCGCCGCGAAGCGCAGCCAGTTGTCGGGCCAGTCGGCGCCGGTCGGGTCGGCATAGAGGCCGCCGGCGCGGTCGTAGAGATGCGGCGCGTCGAGCACGAACAGGTCGAGGCCGCCGGCCTGGCCGGAGATGATGGCGGCCGGTCCGCCGCCCAGATCCTCATAGCCGACCAGCGGCGTGCCCTTGCGCAAGGCCTTCATGACGGCGGGATAGCCGGGCAGGAAGGTGCGGGTCTCCACGTCATGGCGCTTGAGCGCCGGCGGCAATGCGCCCGTCACGTCCGCCAGCCCGCCGGTCTTCACCAGCGGGAAGGCCTCCGAGGCGATGGAGAGGACGCTTACGGGCACGACCCGCTCACTGGTCCAGCGCGTCGATCATGTCCTGCGTGATCAGCACGACGCCGCGCTCGGAGACGCGGAAGCGTTGGGCGTCAACAGCCGCGTCCTCGCCCACCACAAGTCCTTCAGGGATGTGGACGCCGCGGTCCACGACGCAGCGGGTCAGCCTTGCATTGCGGCCGACATGGCAGTTGGGCAGCATCACCACCTCGTCGAGCGAGGAGAAGGAGTTCACCCGCGCGCCCGTGAACACGAGGCTGCGCCTGAGCGAGGCGCCCGAGATGATGCAGTCGCCTGCCACCAGCGAGGACACGGCCGAGCCGCGACGGCCCTCCACGTCATGCACGAACTTCGCCGGCGGCTTGATCTCGGCATAGGTCCAGATCGGCCAGTCGCGGTCGTAGATGTCGAGTTCGGGCGTGATGTCGGTCAGGTCGATGTTCGCTTCCCAATAGGCGTCCACCGTCCCCACGTCGCGCCAATAGGCCTCGCCCTCGAAGGAGGAGCGCACGCAGGACTGCGTGAAGCGGTGCGCCTGCGCCTTCCCGTGGCTCACGATATAGGGGATGATGTCCTTGCCGAAGTCGCGCGCGGAGTTCGGGTCGGCCGCGTCGCGCCGCAACTGCTCCATCAGGAACGCGGTCTGGAAGACGTAGATGCCCATGGAGGCCAGCGCGAAGTCCGGCTTGTCGGGCATGCCCGGCGGGTCGGCCGGCTTTTCCACGAAGGCGATGATGCGGTCGGCCTCGTCCACATGCATGACGCCGAAGCCGGTGGCCTCCAGGCGCGGCACTTCGAGGCAGCCGACGGTGACGTCCGCGCCCGTGTCCACATGCTGGCGGAGCATCAGCTCGTAGTCCATCTTGTAGATGTGGTCGCCCGCCAGGATGACCATGTATTGGGGACCGTGGGACTCGATGATGTCGATGTTCTGGAAAACGGCGTCGGCCGTGCCCTCGTACCACTGGTGCTCGGACACGCGCTGGCTCGCGGGCAGGATGTCGAAGCTCTCGTTGCGCTCGGGGCGCAGGAAGTTCCAGCCATGCTGGAGGTGGCGGATCAGCGAATGGGCCTTGTACTGGGTCGCCACCGCCATGCGGCGGACGCCCGAGTTCAGCGCGTTGGAAAGGGCGAAGTCGATGATGCGGGTCTTGCCGCCGAAATACACCGCGGGCTTGGCGCGCTTGTCCGTGAGTTCCCTGAGCCGGCTTCCCCGGCCGCCCGCGAGCACATAGGCCATGGCGTCCCGCGCCAGCGGCGAGTTGCGTCTGATGGGCTCCATGCGCGTCTCCCTGCCATCCAGAGCGCGCCCGCTTCACCCGAAGCGCCCGCGCCCTGCACGTTCCAATCCCGCCGCATGATCTTGCCCGGAAATCCGCGACTCCTCCAAGCCGCGGACCTCCTCTTGGGATCATGCTCCCCTTATCCCGCGAATTCCAGCATGACCGTCGCGAGCGGCGGCAGCGTCACATGCGCCACCGCATCGGTCCCTTCCGCCCGCGCTTCCACCATCCCCAGATTGCCCTTGCCCGACCCTCCATAGGCCACGGCGTCCGTGTTGATGATTTCGCGCCACTTGCCCTTCTCTGGCAAGGGGAGACGGTAGTTTTCCCGCACGACGGGCGTGAAGTTCGTGATCACGGCCACGGGCGGCGCGTCCGGCGCGAAGCGCGCCCAGGCGAAGACGGAGTTTTCCGCGTCGTCCACCACCAGCCAGCGGAAGCCCTCGCCCTCGCAGTCGCGGGCATGTAGCGCAGGCTTGTCGCGATAAGCGTGGTTCAGGTCGTGCACGAGGGTCTGGACGCCGCGATGCGCTGCTGCGTCGAGGAGCCACCAGTCGAGCGCGCGGGCTTCCGACCATTCGTTGCGCTGCGCCCATTCCTGGCCCATGAAGAGCAGCTTCTTGCCGGGATAGCCCCACATGAAGCCGTAATAGGCGCGCAGGTTGGCAAACTTTTGCCAGTCGTCGCCGGCCATCTTCGTCAGCAGCGAGCCTTTGCCGTGGACGACCTCGTCGTGGGAGAGCGGCAGCACGAAATTCTCGCTGAAGGCATAGACCAGGCCGAACTGGATCTCGCCGTGATGGTGCCTGCGGTGGATGGGCTCGCGCGCGAGATATTGCAGCGTGTCGTGCATGAAGCCCATGTTCCACTTGAAGCCGAAGCCCAAGCCGCCCTCATGGACGGGATGCGAGACCTTCGGCCATGAGGTGGACTCCTCGGCCGCCGTGATGACGCCGGGATGCGTGCCATAGATGGCCTTGTTCATGTTCTGCAGGAAGCGCACGGCAGCCAGGTTCTCACGCCCGCCATGCTCGTTGGGGACCCATTCCCCCGCTTTGCGCGAGTAGTCGAGGTAGAGCATGGAAGCCACCGCATCCACGCGCAGGCCGTCCACATGGTATTTCTCGGCCCAGAAGAGCGCGTTGTTGACCAGGAAGGACGACACCTCGCGGCGGCCGAAATTGTAGATCAGCGTGTTCCAGTCGGGGTGGAAGCCCTGGCGGGGGTCTTCGTGCTCGTAAAGCGCGGTGCCGTCGAAGCGCGCCAGCCCGTGCGCGTCGGTCGGGAAGTGGGCGGGAACCCAGTCGATGAGCACCGACAAGCCCACCTTGTGCGCGCCGTCCACGAAGCGGGCGAAGCCTTCCGGCTCGCCAAAGCGCGCGGATGGGGCGTAGAGGCCGGTGGTCTGGTAGCCCCAGGATGGATCATAGGGGTGCTCGGAGATGGGCAGGAACTCGAGGTGGGTGAAGCCCATCTCGACGGCATAAGGGATCAACCGGTCGGCCAGCTCGTCCCAGGACAGGAAGGAGCCGTCCTCGCGGCGTTGCCAGGAGCCGGCGTGAACCTCGTAGATGGAGATCGGCTGCCGCCGCGGATCGACCGAGCTCCAATGCGCGCGGTGGGCCTCGTCGGCCCATTGATGGTCGAGCGGCGCCGTGGTGACCGAGGCCGTCGCGGGCCTGAACTCCGAGCGGAAGGCGAAGGGATCGGCCTTGAGCGGCAGAAGCTCGCCCTGGGGGCCGACGATCTCGTATTTGTAGGCATGGCCCTCGCCGATGTCGGGCACGAAGGCTTCCCAGACGCCGGTGTCGCGCCGAAGCCGCAAGGGGTGGCGCCGCCCGTCCCAGCGGTTGAAGTCGCCCACCACGGAAACGCGCCGTGCGTTGGGCGCCCAGACCGCGAAGTGGACGCCCTTGGCGCCTTCATGCTCGATCAGATGCGCGCCGAGCTTGTCGAAGAGCCGCAAGTGTGAGCCTTCGGCGATGAAGTAGTCGTCCATCGGCCCGAGCACGGGCCCGAAGCTGTAGGCGTCCGTCACCCACCAATCGGCCGTCGCGTTGCGGGCGTGAAAGCGCAGGGGCTGGCGCTTGGACACATCGACCGGCCCCTCGAAGAAGCCGGCGTCGTGCCGCCGCGCCAGCTCGCCGACCGGCTCGCCGGCCAGCGTGAAGGCCGAGACGAGCTCCGCATCGGGCACGAAGGCGCGGGCATGGAACGCGCCGCCCGCCTCGTGCAGGCCCAGCACCCCGAAAGGATCGCCGTGCCGGCCCTCGACGATTGCCCTGACATCGGCCTCCGACACCGAGCCGCTCTTCGTTTCCGACCGCGCCTGCGGCGAGATAGCGCCCAGAGCTGGCCTCCCCTGATTGTGTTCGTTCAGACGAGCGGCGTGCGCCAGATCTCCTTGGCGTATTCGCGGATCGTCCGGTCAGAAGAGAACCACGCAACGCGCGCAACGTTCCGTATCGCCTTGTCGATCCAGGCCGGACTGTCGCTCCAAAGGTCGTCCACGCGCCGCTGCGCCGCCGCATAGGCATCGAAGTCGGCCGCCACCATGAACCAGTCGCGCTCGTAGAGGCCGGTCATCAGCTCGCGGTAGCGGTCGGGGTCGTCGGGCGAGAAGACGCCGGACGAGATCGCCGAGAGCGCCTGGCTGAGTTCGGGCGAGGCTTCGATCACGGCCCGCGGATCGTGCCCCTCCCGCCTGCGCTCCGCCACCTCCTCGGCCGTCAGGCCGAAGATCACGATGTTCTCCTCGCCCACACGTTCGAGGATCTCGACATTCGCCCCGTCCAGCGTGCCGATGGTGACGGCGCCGTTCAGCGCGAACTTCATGTTGCCCGTGCCGGACGCCTCCATGCCGGCGGTGGAGATCTGCTCGGACAGGTCGGCCGCGGGGATCATGTTCTCGGCCAGGCTCACATTGTAGTTCGGCATGAACACGATCCTGAGCAGACCGCGCACCGCCGGATCCTGGTTCACCACGCGCGCCACGTCGTTGATCAGCTTAATGATGAGCTTGGCGTTGTGGTAGGACGGCGCGGCCTTGCCGCCGAAGAATTTTACGCGAGGAATCCATTCCTTTTCAGGATGGGATTTTATCTGGTCGTAGAGAGCCACGGCCTCGATGACGTTGAGGAGCTGGCGCTTGTATTCGTGGATGCGCTTGATCTGGATGTCGAACAGGGCCGAGGGATCGAGGCGGAGCCTCAGCCGGTCCTGAACGAGCGTCGTCAGCCGCTCCTTGTTTTGGCGCTTCACGGCGGCGAAGCGCTCCCGAAAGCCGGCGTCGCCCGCGAAGAGTTCGAGCTCCGACAGCGCCTCGACATCGTCGAGGAAACGGTCGCCGATCGCGTCGCGGATCAGGCCGGTGAGGCCGGCATTGCTCTGGAACAGCCAGCGCCGCGGGGTGATGCCGTTGGTCTTGTTGTTGATCCGGCCGGGGTGCAGCCGGTGCAGGTCGGCGAACACCGTCTGCTTCATCAGCTCCGTGTGCAGCGCCGACACGCCGTTCACCGAGAACGAGCCGGCAAACGCGAGATTGCCCATGCGCACGCGCCGCTCGCCCCCCTCGTCGATCAGCGAAATGCGCTTTATCGCTTCGTCGCCCGCGCCGCCGGCGCGCGCCTCCAGGAGGAGCTGGGCGTTGACGGCGTAAATGATCTGCATGTGGCGCGGCAGCAGCCGCTCCATAAGCGGGACGGGCCAGCTTTCCAGCGCCTCGGGCAGAAGCGTGTGGTTGGTGTAGGCGAAGGTTCTTCGCGTGACATCCCATGCCTTGTCGAAGTCGATGCCATGCACGTCCATGAGGATGCGCATGAGTTCGGCCACCGAGATGGCGGGATGCGTGTCGTTGAGGTGGATCGCCGCCTTCTCCGGCAGAGCCAAGAGGTCGCCGTGCTGGCTCACATGGCGCTGCACGATGTCCTGCAGCGAGGCCGAGGAGAAGAAATACTCCTGCCGGAGCCGCAGCTCCTGGCCGGCCTGGTGGCTGTCTGCGGGGTAGAGCACGCGGGTCAGCGTTTCGGCGCGGGTCATCTCGCGAAGCGCGCCGATATGGTCGCCGGCGTTGAAGGCGTCGAGCAGGATCGGATCGACCGGCATGGCCGACCAGAGCCTCAGCGTGTTCACGCGCTTGCCGCGCCAGCCCACCACCGGCGTGTCGTAGGCCACCGCGAGCACGCGCTCGCTGGGCCTCCAGACATGGCGCTCCAGCCAGCCGTCCTTGTCGGCGACGGACTCGACGCTTCCGCCGAAGCCGATCTCGAAGGAGCGCTCGCGGCGTTCGAACTCCCAGGGGTTGCCGTGGTCGAGCCAGGTCTCGGGCAGCTCGACCTGCCAGCCCTCGGAAACCTCCTGGCGGAACATGCCGTTCTCATAGCGGATGCCGTAGCCATGCGCGGGCACGCCGACGGTCGCCATGCTTTCCATGAAGCAGGCCGCGAGACGGCCCAGGCCGCCATTGCCGAGCGCGGCGTCCGGCTCGAGCTCGGCGATCAGGTCGATGTCCACGCCGAGCGAAGCGAGCGCCGCCCGCATCTCCTCCATCATGCCGAGATTGGAGAAGGCGTCGCGCATCAGCCGCCCGATCAGGAACTCCAGCGAAAGATAGTAAACGCGCTTGCGGCCGTGGACATAGGTGTCCTTGGTGGACTGGATCCAGCGGTCCACCAGGCGGTCGCGCACCACCGTGATGGAGGCGGTGAGCCAGTCATGCTGCGTGGCGACGGTGCTGTCCTTGCCCAGGCGGTAGCGCAGGGTTTCCAGGATCTCGTCGGCAAGGCTCTTCGGCTCAGTGCGAGCCGCCTCGCGCCGGGCGAATGTGGTCATCGATGTCTTGGTCATGCCCCCTCGGCTCTTCCTGATCTGCTGCCGCGCGCCTCCCAGCCGCGCACATCCTCCCGAGCTAAACATAAATCAAGTTGAGGAATTCGGAAATGGGACCATGGAACAGGCGCGGCGACGAGCCGGCGACCGTGGCCGCCACGCATCACCTTGCGTGATGCGGCACGGATCCGCCGCGCCGGACGCCCGGAGCCCTTCACCGGAGTCAGGCCGCGAGCTGCTCCTCCGGCGGCCGCTTGGCGCCCGTCATGAAGGCGACTGCGTCCGACATGGTGTGGGCTTTCGGATCGATCACGGTCAGCCGCCGGCCGAGCCGATGGATGTGGATGCGGTCGGCCACCTCGAACACATGCGGCATGTTGTGCGAAATCAGCACGATGGGCATGCCGCGCCGCTTCACGTCGAGGATCAGCTCCAGCACGCGGCGCGACTCCTTCACGCCGAGCGCGGCCGTGGGCTCGTCCATGATGATGACCTTGGAGCCGAAGGCCGCCGCACGCGCCACGGCCACGCCCTGGCGCTGGCCTCCCGACAGCGTTTCCACCGATTGATGGATGTTCTGGATGGTCATCAGGCCGAGCTCGCTCAGCTTTTCGCGCGCGATGCGGGCCATGGCGGAGCGGTCGAGCCGCCGGAACAGCGAGCCCGTGACGCCGGAAGCGCGAATCTCGCGGCCCAGGAACATGTTGTCGGCGATCGACAGCGCCGGCGACAGCGCGAGGTTCTGGTACACCGTCTCGATGCCGGCGAGCCGCGCCTCCATGGGCGAGCGGAAATGGACAGGGCTCCCGTCGAGCGTGATCGTGCCGCTGTCCGGCATCACCGCGCCGCACAGCGCCTTGATGAGCGTGGACTTGCCCGCGCCGTTGTCGCCGATCACGGCGAGGATCTCGCCGGGCATCAGGTCGAAGTCGGCGTGGTCGAGCGCCACCACGCGGCCGTAGCGCTTGTTGAGGCCTCGGGCGGAAAGGATGGGCTGGATGCTCATGCCGACACCTTGCGAATCCACTGGTCGATCGCCACCGCGAGGATGATGAGGACGCCCACGGTGAACTCCTGCCAGAGCACGTCGACGCCCGCGAGCGCCAGGCCGTTGCGGAACAGGCCGACGATCAACGCCCCGATCAGGGTGCCCACGATCGAGCCGCGGCCGCCGAACAACGAGGTGCCGCCGATCACCACGGCGGTGATGGCGTCGAGGTTCGCGTTCTGGCCGGCGAGCGGCGAGACGGCGCCGATGCGGCCGATCAGCACCCATGAGGCCAGGGCGCAAATGAGGCCGGCCAGCGTATAGACCAGGATCAGGGTGCGGGCGGTGTTGATGCCGGCCAGCCGCGCGGCTTCCGGATCGTCGCCGGTGGCATAGACGTGCCGGCCGAAGGCGGTGCGGTTCAGAAGGTACCAGACCGCCGCCGCGATCAGGATCATCACGATCGAGCCGAGCGTCAGGATCGCCCCGCCGCCCAGCACGAAGCGCGTGCCCATCCATTGCAGGATTGGAGCGGTGGCGGCGATCTCCTGCGAGCGGATCGTTTCGGAGCGCGAGATGAAGATCACGAGCGCGCCGAAGATGCTCCATGTGCCGAGCGTCACGATGAAGGGCGGCAGCCGCACCAGCGCCACCAGCAGGCCGTTCAGCAGGCCGCACAGGGCGCCGGTCAGAAGGCCGACCAGAAAGCTGATCTCCGGCGGGAAGCCGAAATAGATGGCGAGCCGGCCCATCACGATGGAGGACAGGATCATGATGGCGCCGACCGACAGGTCGATGCCGGCGGTGAGGATCACCACGGTTTGCGCGATGCCGAGCACGCCGATGATCGTGACCTGCTGCAGCACCAGCGAAAGGTTGAAGGGCGCGAAGAAGCGGTCGCCGACGATCGCGGAAAAGATCAGCACGCCGATCAGGAGCACGATGAAGGGGATCGTGGTCGGGTATTCGTGCAGGAAGCGCTGCAGGCGCCTGAGCGGGCTCCGGCCTTCCTCGTCGAAGCTCGCCACGCTTGAGCCCGTGCCCATCAGGCCCTTTTCGGCCTCGGTGGAGCCTGCGGCGTCCATGCTCATGCCGTTCCCCTCCCAAGGACCGGGTGAAAGCGCGCCCGCATGCGCGGGCCATGCTTCGGGTGAATCAACTTACCGCAAATCGAGGGACTGCCCAGCAGGCCGGCGCGGTTGTCCCCGCCTGAAACCCGAAGGGCGGCGTTTCGCGCCGCCCTCCCCTGTTCCGACCGCTTGGGCGATCAGCCCCAGCAGAGCTCCAGGCCCTTTGCCGTGTCGATGGACTCGACGCCGTCCACGGGCTTGTCGGTCACGAGCGTCGCGCCCGTGTCGAAGAAGTCCTTGCCGGGGGTCGGCGCGGGCTTCTCGCCGGTCTCGGCGAACTTCTGGATCGCTTCGAGCGCCATGGAGGCCATCTTCAGCGGATATTGCTGCGAGGTGGCGCCGATCACGCCCTCCTTGACGTTCTGCACGCCCGGGCAGCCGCCGTCCACGGCCACGATCAGCACGGAGCCGTCATCCTTGCCCGCCGCCTTCAGCGCCTCATAGCCGCCCGCGGCGGCCGGCTCGTTGATGGCGTAGACCACGTTGATGTCGGGGCACTTCTGGAGAAGCGTCTCCATGGCCGTGCGCCCGCCATCCTCGGCGCCGCCCGTCACTTCCGAGCCGCAGATGCGCGGGTCTTCCTCGTCGCCGATGCGCTTTGGATCCTTGGTGTCGATGCCGAAACCGGTCAGGAAGCCCTGGTTGCGGAGGTAATCGACCGTGGGCTGGTTGGGCGACAGGTCGAGCAGCGCGATCTTGGCGTCGGCCGCCTTGTCGCCGAGCGTCGCCTTGGCCCAGGAGCCGATCAGCTCACCCGCCTTGAAGTTGTCGGTCGCGAACGTCGCGTCGGCGGCATCGATCGGGTCGAGCGGGGTGTCGAGCACGATCACGAGCAGGCCGGCGTCGCGCGCCTGCTGGATGGTCGGCACGATGGCGCTCGAGTCCGAGGGAACGATGGCGAAGCCCTTGGCGCCCGAGGAGATCAGGTTCTCGATCGCGGCGATCTGGCTGTCATTGTCGCCGTCGAACTTGCCGGCGAAGGTGCGCAGGTCGAGGCCGAGCTCGTCGGCCTTCGCCTGCGCGCCTTCGCGCATCTTCACGAAGAAGGGGTTGCCTTCCGTCTTGGTGATCAGGCCGACGATCGGCTTGTCCTGAGCCAAGGCGGTGAAGCTCACCGACGTCATGCCGAGCGCCAGGGCCCCGGCCACCGTCATCAGAATTTTGGAACGAACACTCACGAGAAATCCTCCCAGTCGATCATCCGAATGCCGGGCCAGCCGGCATGAGCGGGGTCTTGCGGCACGCACCGCCCTCCCACATGGTGAGCAGACAACAAGCCGCGCCTCAAGTCAATAATTCACCCCGCCTGAATTAATGTTGACATGCCCGCCCGCGCCTTCCACGGTGCATGCTCTCTCGACGTGCGGAGTTCCGTGCTGATGGACAGCGCGACCAGAACGTTTCAGGGCGCGGCCCCCACGGAGCGCCTGCATCGCGGCACCAACCAAAGCGGCATGCGCGACTTCAACGAGCGCCTCGTGCTCTCGCTGGTGCGCCGCCGTGAGGCGCTGCCCAAGAGCGAGATCGCGCGCATGACGGGCCTGTCGGCCCAGACCGTTTCCGTGATCGTGCGAAGCCTGGAGACGGAAGGGCTCCTTGAGCGCCGGGCGCCTCTGCGCGGGCGCGTGGGCCAGCCCTCCGTGCCCATGGCACTCAGGCCGGACGGGGCGCTGTTCCTCGGCCTCAAGATCGGCCGCCGCAGCGCCGAGCTCGTGCTGATCGACTTCGTCGGGCGCGTGCGCGCCATGCTGCGCCACCCCTACCCCTTCCCGACGCCGGACGAGACCGTCGAGTTCGTCGTCGGGGGCGTCGGGCAGTTGCGCGGGGCCCTGAGCCCCGCCGAGGACAAGCGCATCGCGGGGCTCGGCATCGCCATGCCCTTCCAGCTCTGGAACTGGGCCGACGCGGCCGGCGCGCCGGCCGCCGCGCTTGACGAGTGGCGGCACCGCGACATGCGCGCTGACCTTCAGGCCGTCCTTCCCTTTCCCGTCCATCTCGAGAACGACGCCACCGCGGCCTGCGGGGCCGAGCTGGTGTTCGGCAAGGCGGGCAGCGCCAGCGACTTCATCTATTTCTATGTCGGCGCCTTCGCGGGCGGCGGCGTGGTCTTGGGCGGCAGCCTTTATTCCGGCCGCACGGGAAATGCGGGCGCGCTCGGCTCGATGCCGGTGCCCGGACCCGACGGGGAAACGGTGCAGCTCATCGACGCGGCATCCATCGCCGCCCTGGAGCGGCTGATGCACAAGAGCGGCATTGAGGCGTCCGTGCTGTGGAACTCGCCCGAGGACTGGGGGGAGATCGGCGCGCCGCTGGAGGAATGGCTGGAAACCGCCGCGCGCGGCCTGGCCTTCGCCATCGTTTCCGCCTCCGCCGTCATCGACTTCGAGGCGGCGGTGATCGACGGCTGGATGCCCCAGGCCGTCCGCCGCCGGCTCGTGGAGGGCGTCCTGTCCGTCCTGCCCGGCCTGGACACGGAGGGCCTGGCGCTGCCCGACGTGCGGGAGGGCACGGTGGGCATCCACGCCCGCGCGCTGGGGGCGGCGAGCCTGGCTTTGTCGGAACGCTTCCTCGTTGGGCCGGCCGCGCTCGCCAAGCTTCCCTGAGCATCCCGCTTGACGCCAAAGCGGCGGGCGGCTTTTTTCGCGGCCCTATCCCTGGGCGCTTTGCACGCCCTTTTCCACAGGTTGTCCCCATGATCGTCTGCTGCGGCGAAGCGCTGATCGACATGCTGCCGCGCCAAACGGCGCAAGGCGAGCAGGCCTTCGCGCCCTATGTCGGCGGCGCGGTTTTCAACACCGCGATCGCGCTGGGCCGGCTCGACGTTCCCGTTTCATTCTTCACCGGCCTCTCCACCGACTTCTTCGGGACGATGCTCGGGGAGGCCTTGGAAGAAAGCCATGTCCGGCTCGATCATGTGCGGCTGTCGGATTGGCCCACCACGCTCGCCTTCGTGCGGCTCAAGGGCGGCCACGCGTCCTATGCCTTCTTCGACGAGAACTCCGCCGTGCGGATGCTAACCGAAGCCGACCTGCCTGTGCTGGAGGACGACGTGCGGGCGCTGCATTTCAGTTGCATCAGCCTGATCCCCGAGCCCTGCGGCTCGACCTACGAGGCGCTGATGCGCCGCGAGCACGGCCGGCGCGTGTGCCTGCTCGACCCCAACATCCGGCGCGGCTTCATCAAGGACAAGGCCGCGCATCTCGCCCGGATGCGCCGGATGATCGCCATGGCGGACATCGTGAAGCTGTCCGACGAGGATCTCGAATGGTTCGGCGAGACCGGCACGGCGGACGAGATCGCCGCCCGCTGGCTGGCGCTCGGGCCCCGCGTGGTGATCGTGACGGCGGGCGGAAAGGGTGCTGTCGGCTACACGAAGCGGCACCGGGTGGCCGTGCGCCCGCCGCCCGTGACGGTCGTGGACACGGTGGGCGCGGGCGACACCTTCAACGCCGGCATCCTGGCGTCGCTCCACCGGGCCGGCCTGCTCGACAAGGGCGCTTTGGCCGAGCTGGAGGAAACCGCCCTCCACGACGCGTTGAGCCTGGCCGCGCGGGCCGCGGCCGTCACCGTGTCGCGCGCCGGCGCCGATCCACCCTGGGCGCGCGAGCTCGGCTGAGCCGGACGCGCCCGTTCGCCTGCGGGCGCGCCGGATTGTGGCGGGCTGTCACCATTCGTGCTTGCGCCCGATCTTTCCCGGCCCGCGAGGATCGGCTATCAGCCGCCGCATGCAGTTCATCGACCTCGGCGCGCAGCGCGCCCGCATCGCCGACCGCCTCCAAGCCGCGGTCGAATCCGTCCTGACTGAGGGCCGCTACATCCTCGGATCCCAGGTGGCCGAGTTCGAGCGGCGGCTCGCCGACTATGTCGGCGTCAAGCATGTCATCGCCTGCGCCAACGGCACGGACGCCCTTCTCCTGCCGCTGATGGCGCATGGGATCGGCCCCGGCGACGCCGTGTTCGTGCCGAGTTTCACCTTCGCCGCCACGGCCGAGGTGGTGGCGCTGGCCCATGCCGAACCCGTGTTCGTGGACATCGACCCTGACACCTACAACTTGGACCTGGGCAGCCTCGAGGCTGCGATCGGCATGGTCAAGGCCGAGGGCCGGCTGCGCCCGCGCGCCGTCATCCCCGTGGACCTGTTCGGCGTGGCGGCGGATTTCCCGGCGATCGAGGCGATCGCCGAGCGGGAAAGCCTGCTCGTGATCGAGGACGCCGCGCAGTCGATCGGCGGCGTGGCGGGGAACCGCAAATGCGGCGGTTTCGGCCATGTGGCCTCCACCAGCTTCTACCCCGCCAAACCCTTGGGCTGCTATGGCGACGGCGGCGCGATGTTCACGAACGACGATGCGCTGGCCGAGGTGCTGCGCTCGCTCGCCTTCCACGGCAAGGGCGAAACGCAATACGACAATGTCCGGGTGGGCCTGAACTCGCGGCTCGACACGATCCAGGCGGCGATCCTGCTGGAAAAGCTCGCCATCCTGGAAGACGAGATGGAAGCCCGCCAGGGGGTGGCGCGGCGTTATGCCGAAGGCCTCTCGGACGTGGTGAAAACCGCCTTCGTTCCCGTGGGTTGCCGCTCGGCCTTCGCGCAATACGCGATCGAGACGCCCCACCGCGACGGGCTGAAGGAGCACCTGGCGGACAAGGGCATTCCGTCGGTGATCTACTACGTGAAGCCGCTGCACCAGCAGATGGCCTATGAGCGGTTCCCGCGGACGCCGCTGGGCCTGCCCGTGTCGGAAGGGCTGTCGGAGCGCATCCTGTGCCTGCCGATGCACCCTTACCTTGCCGCTGACGACCAGGACCGGGTGATCGCGGAGATCAGGGGTTTCGTCGAGGCGAGCGCGTCCCATCGCGAGGCCGCAGAGTAGCGCGGCTCCCGCCTTTTGCCGGGCCAAAGCGCCGTCACGCTTCAACCGGGCAGCAGCCCCCTCACCGCGTCCTCGGCGCCCGCTGCCACAAAGGACGGGTTCTCGTAATCCGTGCCCGTCAAGGGCGGTCGCTTGCCATAGCGCAGCGGTTTCCCGTCGAGCCCGAGCGTGACGCCGCCCGCGGCGCGCAGAACCGCGTCGCCGGCCGCCGTGTCCCATTCCATGGTGCGGCCGAAGCGGGGGTAAATGTCCGCCTCACCTTCCGCGATCATGCAGAACTTCAGCGACGAGCCCACCGAGACGAGTTCGGCGGAGGCCAGGCGGCGGATGAAGGCATCCGTTTCCGGCGTCCGGTGCGATCGGCTCGCGACCACGCGCGGCGGCGCGGCGCAGGGCCGCACCGTCACGGGCCGGCGCTCCAGGATCTCTGAGCCGTCGCCGCTCACGACGAGCGTCTCCGCGAGGCCCGGCCGGCCCGAGAAGAAGCGCCGGCTGCAGGGCGCATAAACCACGCCGAGTTCGGCCCGTCCTTCACGGACAAGCGCAATGTTGACCGTGAAATCGCCGTTCCTCGCCACGAACTCGCGGGTGCCGTCGAGCGGATCGACCAGGATGAACGCCTCGCCGGGATCGTGGGGCGCAAGGCCCGCCGAGGCCTTCTCCTCGCTGACGACCGGCAGGTCGGGAAGGCCGGCGCGCAAGCCCTCGAGGATGATCCGCTCGCTGGCGAGATCGGCTTCCGTCACAGGTGAGTGGTCGGCCTTTTCCTCGGCCGTCATCGTGGCGCGGTCGAACACCTCCATGACGGCCCGGCCGGCGGCCAGCGCCAGCGCCTCGAAAAGGGCGAGAATGGCGGCGGCGTCCGTGGGTGTCCTCAAGGCTGGCTTTCCCTCATCTCGCGCCCAAGAAGCTGCCCGACCGAAGGCTCGCAACGGCTCCACAGGCTTTTGGCGCATTTCCCCGGCGAAATCGGGCGTCCCGGCAGGGTGATCGTCATCCGCTTCAAGCATAGGATGGCGGCGAGGAACAGCCTTCCTGAACCATGGCCGCCACCCTGCGGCAGACGCAGCCGAAGGAGCAACAGCGATGAGCGATCTTGTTCTCGTCACCGGCGCGCGCGGCTTCATCGGCAGCGCGGTCGTGCGCGCCTTGAAGCGGGACGGTTTTCAGGTGCGGGCCGCGAGCCGCGAGGTCCGCGCCGCCGTGCCGGAAGCCGACGAACTCGTGGGCTGGCCGGCCCCCGACCGGCGCACAGCAGGCGCTCGAGCCGCACTGGAGGGAGTGACGCATGTGGTTCATTGCGCCGGCGACGCCGAGGCCCACGCGGGCGACGAAGACGCGCTCCTGGCCGCCAATGCCGGGCTCACGGCCGAGCTGGTGGGTGCGGCCGCCGGCGCGATCCCCGGCAAGTTCGTGTTCCTGTCCTCGGCGCGGGCGGTCTGCGGCCCCGTCTCGGGCACGGTGGTGAGCGACGCGACCGCGCCTCGCCCGCAGGACGCCTATGGCCGCTCGAAGCTCGAAGCCGAACAGCGACTGCGGAACGCGTTCGGCGCGCATCCCCGCTGGACCATTCTCAGGCCCACACCCGTCTATGGCCCCGGCGCGCGGGGTCAGATCGGCGCGCTGCTCAAGCTTGCCGCCCTGCCCCTGCCGCTGCCGCTCGCCGGCCTCAAGGCGCGCCGTTCGCTGCTCAGCCGCGAGGCCTGCGCGGACGCCGTCCTGCACGCGCTGCGGACGCTCCAAACCGATGCCGGGGCCTTCATCGTCAGCGACCGCGACCCGGTCTCCGTGGTCGAGATCCTGACAGCGTTCCGACGCGGCTTGGGCCGCCGCCCGAACCTTCTGCCAGCGCCCGCGCCTCTGCTCGGCGCGGCGGCGGCTCTGCTCGGCCAAAGGGAGAACTGGCGTCGCCTGGCGGGAGGGCTGGTGGCCGACCCCTCCGGCTTGGCCGCGACCGGCTGGAAGCCGCCGTCCGACACGCTGGAGCGTCTTGAGGAACTCGCGAGAGCCGGCGGCGGACGCGCCGACGCGGACGGCGGCGCCAGACGCCAGGTTTGATGCCGGCGGCCGCCTCTGTTAGATCGCCCGCGACACGGCCGGCCGAGGGGTCACCATGAGCCGCTGGCGCTCCGCGCTCGAATACTTCCTGAATCGCTCGTCCACCGCCGTTCTGATCGGCTGGGGCGCGGTCCTCGGCAGTGTCATGAGCGTCATCCTCTATGGCGCCGTGATCTGGTCCTTGGCTCTGCTCGTCCTGCGCCGCATCGCGTGGCCGCGCCGGCCGGAGCCGCGCTGGATCGCTCTCGCTTTCGCCTTCTATTTCCTCGCCCATGTGCTGTCCGCCCTGGTCAACCCATGGACAGTGGACTCCCTCCAGGAGGTGGCGGAAAACCTGCCGTTCCTCGGCTTTCTTCCGGTTTACGCCCGGCTCGCCGCCCTGCCTCGCGACCGCTTGGCCGCCTGGCTCGAAACCGGCGTGCTGACGGGCGCCGTGGCCAGTTTCGCGGCGGCGCTGATCGACTTCCTGCTTCTCGACACCGGCCGCGCCGAAGGCCTGGCCGGCAATGCCGGCCCTTTCGCCGTGATCGCCGCAAGCCTTTACGGCTTGTCGCTGCTGGTCGCGCTCCGGCATCCCGGCGGGCGAAGGTGGATGGCGGCGGCGGCGAGCCTATGCGCGGCGGCGGCCTTGCTCCTGTCGGGCATGCGCAGCCTGTGGCCGATCCTGTTGCTCGCGCCGTTGTTGCTGGCGAGCCTCCATCCCCCTTCATGGCGCAGGTTCGGCTTTGGATTTGTGCTGGGCGCGGGCGCGCTGGCGGCGGTGGCAGGTGCGATCGAGGTCAATTTCGGCATGGTGCAATCACGCCTGGAGCTCGCGCTGGCGGACATCCGCGCCGTTCAGGAAAGCGGGAACTACGACAACTCGCTCGGCTACCGGCTCCGCATGTGGGACGCCGGGCTTGAGCTCTCGGCTGAGAAGCCGGTGCTAGGGCATGGGCCGGGCGACTTCCCCGATCGCCTCGCCGAACGCACCGCGCGGGATGGGTTGCCGCCGATCCGGTTCAGCCATCTGCACAATTTCGTGCTCGAGGCGGTAGCGAAAATGGGCGTGGTGGGGCTTGCGGCGCTGCTCTTGATCGTCGCGCTGCCCGTTTGGCTGGGGAAACGCCGGCGCGGGGACGCGGAAGCGGCGTTCGGCTACGCGGCGTTCCTCCTGGTGCAGGCGGCCTTCATCCTGAGCGGAATGGTCGGCATCATGCTGGGGCATGACGTGCTGGACGCCTATTTCATCTATGCGACGGCCGCCATGAGCGCGCTGATGTTCCCCGAAGCCTCGGAGCCGCGGCCCGGCTCCTCGGCGGACGCGGCAGGCCCGCGGGCGGCCCACGCCGTCAATCCCGATCCCCTTCCGGCGTCAGGAGCTTGAGGAAAGCCGCGACCACGTCCGCCTCCCGGAACGGCCCGGCACGGAAGACGGCGAGGCTCGCCTCGCCGTGGCGCGCCAAAAGCTCCGGTTCGTCGAGATAGCGCTCCACCGCGCGCCGGATGGCGTCGGCCATCTGCGCGCTCGCGCCGGGCGGCACGAGGAAACCGTTGGCCTCGTGCCGGACGATCTCGCGGCACCCCTCGAAATCGGTCGTGATGCAGGGCAAGCCGGTGGCTGCGGCCTCGATCAGGATGCGTGGGATGCCCTCGCCATAGCGCGTGGGCAGGCAGACGACGTCGACGCCCCGCAGGAGGCTCGGCATGTCGCGGGACTCGCCGATGAAATCGAGGTTCGGCAGGGCGGCGAGTTTTTCGACCGGAAAACGGTCCGGTTCGTCCGGCTCCGCCATGCCTGCCACCAGGAACTTGCAGCCCGTTCGATGCCCAAGCGCGGCGGCGGCCGACACGAAGGCGTCCAGCCCCTTCGCCTTGAGCAGGCGCGACGCGAACAGCACCGTCAGCGGCCGGTCCGGCCTGGAGCCCGCCGGCGGATGGAACCTGGCGGGGTCCACGCCGGCCCCGCCGATCACATGCGCTCGCTCCGCCGAAATGAGACCCTGGGCGACCCAGAGATCCCGGTCGTGCCGGGTTTCGAAGGTGAAGCGCGCGTCGCGCGACCGGGAAAGGAGCCGGATGGCGGCGCGGACCAGCGCGCGCGAGGCGCGGTGACGAAAGCCTGCATGGTCGCTGCCCGGCGACATCAGGCGGCCAAGCCCCGGAATGGTCACGACGGTTCGCCGGGGATGACGCGTCAGGAGGCGCGCCGCGAGCGCCGCCAGTCCGCCGAACACGGCCGGCTTCAGCGTGATGAGGTGAACGGCGGCGGGACGCAGGCGCAGGAGCAAGCTCAACGACCGGATCAGCAGAGCAAGGTCGCGCGCGGGAGAGAAGCTCCAGCGCTCGATCGGAACGAAGACGTGTTCCCAGCCCTGCGTCTCCGACGCGAGCGGGCCGCGTCCGCCTGAGACGACAACCACGCGGCGCCCGCTCGCGGCGAGCGCCTCGGCCACCGGGGTCCGGTGCCTGAGGAAATAATCGGTGTCGTTGCAAAGGATGACGGCGGGACGCATGGACGCTGGAGCGCTTGCCCGGTCGAGGCGGGACGCGGCCCGTCCCGCGCCTTCGTCCCGGCCGACTGTCAGTCGGCCGTCGAGTAGAGGTCGATGACGTTGTCGGGGAAGTTCGACTGCTTCCAGGACCGGCGCATGGTGCCGATCGCCAGGTCGCGGTCCTCTTTGTCGAGCGAGTGCTTGAGGGTGCGCAGGCTGGCCTGGAGCTGGTCGGCGTTCATCACCTTGCTGCCGAGCGCGTAAACGCCGCTGACGCCGATGTCGAGCACCTGCTCGCCATCCGAGACCAGCGCCTCGTGCATCTTCTCGCCGGGGCGGACGCCGGTGAAGACGATGTCGATTTCCTCATAGGGCTTCTTGCCCGCCAGCCGGATCATGTTTTCGGCGATCTCGAGGATGCGCACGGGCTCGCCCATGTCCAGCATGAAGATGCCGCTTTCGCGCATCTCGTTCTTCTGCGCGCTGGCCGCGGCCAGGAGCACGAGATCGACCGCCTCCTGCAGCACCATGAAATAGCGCGTCATCTCGGGATGGGTGACGGTGACGGGGCCGCCGTTCTCGATCTGCTCCTTGAAGACGATCGCCGCCGAGCCGTTGCTGGCGAACACATTGCCGAAGCGCACCGCGTGGAATCGCGTGCTGCGCCGGCGCGACGGCTCGCCGGCATGATAGGCGTTCACGATCTGCTCGGCCATGCGCTTGGTGAGGCCAAGCACCGACTCCGGCTCGGCGGCCTTGTCGCTGGAGATCAGGATGAACTGTCCCACGCCGTAGTCGAGCGCGGCTTCCGCGCAATGCAGGGTGCCGAACACATTGACGTCGATGGCCGACGCCCAGTCCAGCTCCAGGAAGGGAACATGCTTCAGCGCCGCCGCGTGGAAGATCACGTCGGGGCGGAAGTCGCGCATCAGGGGCCGGAACAGCTCGGGCCGGCAGATATCGACCACGCGCGCCTCCACGCGGTCGCGGTCGATCGCGGGAATGCGGCGCAAAAGCGCGAAGATGGAGGGTTCGGAGCGGTCGAACACGAGCACGCGCGCCGCGCCCAGCTCAAGCGCGCGCAGCACGATCTGGCTGCCGATGGAGCCGGCGCCGCCCGTCACCAGGATGCGGCGGCCGCGGCAGATCGACAACAGCGCCTCCTGGTCGAGCGAGATCGCGGGGCGCCGCAGCAGCGTCTCCATGTCCACTTTCGAGAGCGTCAGGCTCGACGCCGGCGACATCGGCGAGAAGCCGCTGAACTGAAGCACCTCCACGCCGCGCTTGCGGGCGAGGCGGATCAGATCAACCAGGCCGTCATGCACCGGCTCCGTGTGGGGGCCGATGATGAGGGCCTGGACGCCCATGTCGGCTTCCGTGAACTCCTCCAGGATGGTCAGCAGCCCTTGGGTCGTGCCCAGGACCGGAATGCCCTGCACCATCGCCCCCGATTCGGCCTCGCCGACGGGCTTGAGGATGCCCACGATCTCCAGGTCCTTGGCGCGGCGCGCTCGGACATAGCGTGCGGTCAGGTCCGCGTCCTCGGCCGAGCCCACGAACAGCGCCCGGCGCGCCTTGGAGCTGCTTTCGAAGCCGCTCATGCGCCGCCAGCGCTCGCCGTCGCGCAGATAGCGATAGATCAGCCGCGGGCCGGAGATCAGCGCGAACTCGAGAAGGAAGAAGATCAGGAACTCGCGCTCGTTCAGCCCGATGAACGGGTTGAGGTAACGCTGCACGGTCGCGATCAGGTAGAGCGACGCCGTGAGCAGGGCGCAGCTCCGGATGATGTTGAAGAAGTCCTGGGTGGAGGCGAAGCGCCACAGCGTGTCGTAGAGGCCGTTGGCGCGGAACAGGAAATGCGCGAGCAGGCAAGCGCCCATCCAGATGGCGAGATGGGCGGCCGCGAACGAGTTGTTCAGGAAGTCGGACTTGGTGAAGGCCAGCGCCGCGGGCAGCGCCGCCATGGTCATGGCGAGGTCGAGCAGCATGATGATGCGCCGACGCCATGTCGGCGAGACGCGCTGCGTCGCCCCGGCAGCCGCCTCGAAGCCCAACCGCGACCTGATGCGTTTCACTCTCGCCCCTCGACTAGGCCTGACCGAATCAACGTTTCGCGGCAATGCCAGCGCCTCCCCCGCCCGGCGGCCCGCAAACGCAAGAACATACATCAGAAGGTTGCACAGTGAACGCAGGCCGCAACCGCAAGAGACCCTGTCGGAACACCCGAAACCGAACTCTCGCGATCCCCAGGTTCGGCGGTTCTCTGCGGCGGCGGCGGTTCGCTCCATCCCCGCCTGATTTGCCGCAATTAGCACTAAAGTGGTGGACGCGCCACCGGCATCTGCCATCCGGCTCCCTTTGGGCAGCGGGGCCGCCCCGCGCCTTGACAGTTCGCCCGGTTGGACGGAGGAGCGCCGGTCGCGGCGGCGTTCGGGCCGGCGGCACGAGCTTTCGATGGAGCGGACCGATCAAGCGCATCTTCGACATGGCCGCCTCGGCCCTGGGCCTCGCGCTGCTTGCGCCCGTGCTCGCCGCGCTGATCCTCGTGATCCGGCTCCAGTCGCCGGGGCCGGGCCTGTTCACGCAGATCCGCGTCGGACGCGGCGGCCGGCCCTTCCGATGCCATAAGCTGCGGACCATGCGGACCGGCGTGCCGCAGGTGCCGACCCACCTCACCCAGGCCGACTGGTCCACGCCGGTCGGCCGCTTCTTGCGCCGGACCAAGCTCGACGAGCTTCCGCAGCTTTGGAACGTGCTTTGGGGCGAGATGAGCCTGGTGGGCCCGCGGCCCTGCCTGCCGAGCCAGCACGTCCTGATCGAGGAACGCGGCACGCGCGGCGTGCTCGCCCTTCGGCCGGGCATAACAGGCCTGGCGCAGGTGCGCGGCATCGACATGTCCGATCCCGTCCGTCTGGCCGAAACCGACGCCGAATATCGGCGCCGGGCTTCCTTCCGGCTCGATCTTCGCATACTCGCCAGCACCTTCGGAGCGCCGGCTCCGTGAGACGCCGCTGAGCCACCGGACAAAAAGACGACCCGCCCTTGCCCGACTCAAGCGAGAAACCCGCCGCCCGTCCCGCCGAGCCGCAGCCGGGTTCGTCCCGCCCGCGCCGCGACGTCAAACATATCGCCGCCAAGATCGCGACGCTCACGCTGGGCGCGGCCTTCACCAGCGCGGCCGCGGCGCGGCTCCGGGCCAGGCTGGACCGCGCCCCACACGCGCCGGGCCGGCGCCAGGTCGCGCTCGTGGCGCATGTCTTCTACCCGGAATTGGCCGCCGAGGTGGTCGACTGCCATTCCCGCTTGCCTCCGGGAAGCGGACTCATCGTCACGACCCCAGCCGAACGGCTCGAAGCGGTGCAAAAGGCTTTCGCGGGCACGCCGGGCGTTCAGATCGTGGCGGCGCCCAATCGCGGCCGCGACATCGCGCCCTTCCTGCGCCTGTTGAACCAAGGCCTCCTGGAGCCGTTCGACGCCGTGCTCAAGCTTCACACGAAGCGCAGCCCCCATTTGCGCGACGGCGACATCCGCCGCAGGCTTCTGTTCACGGCCCTTGCCGGCTCGAAGCGCCGCGTCGCGCGGCTTCTGCTTCTGTTCGACGATCCCTCGACAGGATTGGTCGGCTGGCGGCCGAGCTGGCGAAGGGGCGCCGCATACTGGATGCTCAACAGGCCTCGCCTGGAGGAGCTGGCGCGGCGGATGGGCATTGCGGTTCCGGCCGTGCCGGCCTTCTTTGAGGGAACGATGTTCTGGGTGCGGCCCGCGAGCCTGGAGCCGCTGCTGCGGCTGGCGCTCGCCGAAAGCGCTTTCGAGCCGGAAGACGGGCAGTTGGACGGAACCTTGCACCATGCCGTGGAGCGGCTGTTCTCCGCCGTCGCACAGGCATCCGGGTTCAGCACCCGGGACACGCAAGGCCGTGTCCTGCTGCCCGGGGACGCGCCGCATTCCGAACGCGCCGGCGATCGGGTCGCGGCCGCGGTGGTGCTCTACCGGCCCGATCCGCCGATTCTGGACCGGCAACTCCAGGCGCTGACGAAGAGCGGTTGCCGGCTGATCCTCTTCGCCAACGGTCCCCTGACGGCGGAGGTGGAGTCGCGGCTGGCGCGGCTTCCGAATGCCGCGATCCTTCGCTCGCCCGAAAACATCGGCCTGGGCGCCGGCCTGAACGCCGTCGTCGCGCAGGCTGGGCGGGAAGGCTTCAGCCACCTCTTCCTGCTCGACCAGGACAGCGAGCCCGCGGCCGGCCTGCCGCAGGCGTTGCTCCAGCGCTTCCGCGCGGAGGCCTCGAAGCCAGGGCGGCCGCTCGCGCTCCTGGCCCCGCGCCTCGTGCCCCCGGACGGCAGCTACCGCGCCCTGCGCTACCATTGGCGAGACAAGGGCCGGAGCGAGGCGCTGTTCGCGCCGACCTCCGGCTCGCTGCTGTCGCTGGACGCATTCCACGCCGTCGGGCCGTTCCGCGAGGACTATTTCGTGGGCGGCATCGACGTGGAATGGGGCCTTCGCGCCGACCGCCTGGGTTACCGCACGGTGATCGCCCAGGATCTCTCCATGCCGCACCGCTGGGGCACGCCGTCCGAACAGGCGCGGAACGAGCCGCAGATTCTCCGCCATTCGCCGTTGCGCAACTACTTCTACATCCGCAACGCGATGGACTGCATCCTCCGCAGCCCCGCGCCCATGCGGTGGCGCGCCCGTCAAGCCCTGGTTCTGGCAGGCCAGATCGCCCGCCTGAAGGCGGCGGGGCAAGGAAGGAGTTCGCACTTGAAGGTGGTCGGCCCTGCCCTGCGCGACGGATGGCGCGGCAGGTTGGGGCCGGCTCCGGCAGAAATTTCAGCGCCGCGATGAGAACCCGGCGCGGCCCGAGATCGGCTGCACAGGGCGGCCGAAGCTGCCAGGCGGCGGGACGCTCGGCCTAGGGCTTTGCGCGAACGCTCCAGGCCAGGGGCAAGGCCGCGGCCGCCAGACCGACCTTGACGAGGTCGGGCGCGATGAAGGGCAGGACGCCGGCCGTCCAGGCCGCATCAGTGCCGAAGATTGCGGCGAGCCAGGCGAAGCCCAGAAACATCATCGCGGCTTCCGCCGCGAGCAGAACCGGCAGGAAGCTCGCGACCGATCGGTCCCAGCCGCGGTCCGCCGCCCAGCCCACGATGGCCGCCATCACGAGGAAGCCCAGGAGATAGCCGCCCGTCGGCCCCATCATATAGGCCAGGCCGACCCCCTTTTCGGGCGTGCCTTGGAACACCGGCAGACCCATCGCGCCTTCAAACAGATAGAGCGCAACGGTGGCCACCCCGAGCCGCAGGCCGAAACAGGCGGCGATGCCCATGACGGCCAGCGTCTGCAGCGACATGTCCACCGGGCCGAGCACGACCTTGTATTTGGCTGAAAGCGTCAGGATCAACGTGCCAAGCACCGTCAGCCCGAACTGGCTGAGGAGGCGCGCCGCGCCCGCTTGGGGCAGCGCCCCCGCGATGAACGCATTCGGCTTGACGATTCCGGCTGTGGCGGCCATGCGGTCTATCCTCTCGATCGTGTGGCGCGCCCGTCCCCGAGCCGCGGCGTTTCCCTATAAGAAGTTCCGCTTGTGGCCGCAATCTCCTTGAACCCTTCCCCTCTCCGCCTGCGCCCATGACGCCGGAGTTCGACCGCGCCTTCGAGCCCCGCCATGGCGAGCCTGTCACTGTCGCGCCCACCGTGCGGCGGCTGACGGCGCGCAATCCCAGCCCTTTCACCTTCGCGGGCACCAACACCTATCTGGTGGGCGGCGACGCCGTGGCGGTGATCGATCCCGGTCCTGATCTGGAGGAGCACTTTCAGGCGCTCCGCCGCGCGCTCGGCGGAGGACGAGTCACGCATGTGTTCGTGTCGCACACGCATCGCGACCACTCGCCCCTGGCCGCGCGCCTCAGCCGAGAATTCGGGGCGACCGTTCTGGCTCAAGGCCCGCATCGCGCCGCCCGCCTCTTGGCGGCGGGCGAGGAGAACCCGCTCGACGCCAGCGCCGACTCCGATTTCATGCCCGACCGCGAGTTGGAAGACGGCGAACTTGTTCAGGGCGAGGGCTGGGCGATACGAACGGTGCTCACGCCGGGCCATGCGGCCAATCATGCCTGCTTCGCCCTGGAGGGCTCCGGCATCCTCTTCTCGGCTGATCATGTGATGGCCTGGGCCACCACGGTGGTTGCGCCGCCCGACGGCGACATGGCCGATTACATGCGCTCGCTCGACAAGCTGCTGGCCAGGGACGACCGCCTGCTTCTGCCGGGACATGGCGGGCCTGTCCGCCGGCCCAAGACCTTCATGCGCGGCCTGAAGGCGCATCGCCGGATGCGGGAGCGGGCGATCCTCGCACGGCTCGAGGCCGGGTCGCGGACGATCGGAGAGATTGTTTCCGCCCTTTACCAGGACACCGATCCGCTTCTGCATGGCGCGGCCGCCTGGACGGTGCTCGCCCATCTCGAGGATCTGTCCGGGCGCGGGCTGGTCCGCTCCGAGGGTCCGCCGGGCCTCGGTGGCCGCTTTGCGCTCGCGTGAAGCGGCGCTTGGGGTGAACGCGAGGCTCCGACCCCGGGCGCGGCGAGCCGCTGAATTGACAGAACAGAGCTCGGTCGGCAGATGCGGGGGCGTCGCGCGCATCCCGTCGGAGCAAAGGAGATACGATGCCTGCCGCCAGCCGCCGCATCACGCCCGTGCTTCTGTCCGGCGGCAGCGGCTCGCGCCTGTGGCCGCTGTCGCGGAAGGCTTACCCCAAGCAGTTCCTGTCGCTCGGCGACGAGCAGAGCCTGATCCAGCAAGCCGCGCTGCGGACCTCCGACGCCGGCCTGTTCGAGCCGTTGATTGTGATCGCCAATCAGGAGCACCGCTTTCTCGTCGCCGAGCAGATGCGAAGGCTCGACGCGCCCGTGGCGGAGATCGTGCTGGAGCCCGTCGGGCGGAACACGACCGCGGCGGCGACGGTCGCGGCGCTCCTGGCCAGCGAGCGCGACCCGCAAGCTCTCATCCTCGTGATGCCGGCCGACCATGTGATCGGCGACGCCCCGGCCTTCCTCGACGCCGTCCGGACGGGAGCCGAAGCCGCTGCCGACGGTGACTTCGTGCTGTTCGGCGTCAAGCCGACAGCGCCCGCGACCAGCTACGGTTATCTGCGCTTGGGCGCCCCTCACGCATCCGTCGCAGGCGTCTTCCGCGTCGATCGCTTTGTCGAGAAACCCGACCTCGCGACGGCTGGAGCCTATCTGCAGTCCGGCGAATACGCGTGGAATTCCGGTATCTTCCTTCTGTCCGCTCGCGTTTTTCTCGAAGAAGTCGAGCGCCTGCGGCCTGACATCCTCGACGCCTGCCGCGAGGCGCGCGCGCATGCCAGACGCGACCTTGACTTCCTCCGGCTCGACCCCGAACGCTTCGCGGCCTGCCCTTCCGTGTCGATCGACTACGCCGTCATGGAGCACACGGCGCGCGCCGTCGCCGTGCCCGCCGCGTTCCCCTGGACCGATGTGGGGAGCTGGTTGGCCCTGTGGGAGATCGCGCCAAAGGACGAAAGCGGCAACGCGCATCGGGGCGATGCCGTCTTCGAGCGCTCGCGCGGCTCCTATGCTTGGACAGATGGGCCGTTGATCGCCGTTCTCGGCCTTGATGACGTGATCGTCGCGGCTTCCGGCGACAGCGTGCTGGTGGCGTCCAAGGCGCACGACCAGGACGTGAAGGGGCTGGTGGAGCGCCTCAAGCGCGACGGCCACGGGGCGGCGACGCAGACCGTCCAGGTCCACCGCCCCTGGGGCTTCTACCAGTCCGTCCATTCCGGCGAGCGCTTCCAGGTGAAGCGGCTGACGGTGAACCCCGGCGCGAAGCTTTCTCTTCAGAAGCATTTCCATCGCGCCGAGCACTGGGTGGTGGTGAACGGCACCGCGCTGGTCACGCGGGACGGCGAGGAGATCATCCTGCGCGAGAACGAGTCGATCTTCCTGCCCTTGGGCTGCACCCATCGCCTGGAGAATCCCGGCCGCCTGCCGCTGAACCTCATCGAGGTGCAGTCCGGGTCCTATCTCGGCGAAGACGACATCGTGCGCTTCGAGGACGACTACGCCCGGAGCTGACCCTCCATGCGCTCTTTTCCTCCGGTCAGTCCACCGCTTCGCCCTGGGCGCCCGCGCGGATGGCGGTCGCCTGATCCAAGGCCGCGAGAAAGGCATCGATGCGGGCGGCGTTGTCGCCGAGGTCGTGGTCACCGAAACGCGAGCGCGAGCGCATGTCCACGAAGCTCGATTCGCCCTCGTCGGCGATGCGGACGGCCACGTCCGAGGGGAAGCCGAGAATTTGCGTGAAGGCGGTGGCCCTGAGCGTCGCCTCGCCCGGCCCGACAAGGGGCTGGGCCGGCTCCCATCCGTTCTCCTGAAACAGCGTCTGCACCGCCTGGATCGCGCGCTCCAGCGGGATGGGATAGCGGCGTCCGGCGATCTTCGGATAGGAAGCCGCTTGCAGTTCCCGCTGCTCGGGCGGAAAAGGATCGCCGGGATCCTCGTCGCTCAGCGTCGGCGGCGCATCCGTGTCGGTGGAGATGTCGCTGAGCGCCGGAAACGTGAAGGCGCGCGCGGCCGAGCCGGCGAAAGGCAGAAGCACGATGGCCGAGATCAGGGCGGCCTTCAGCGCGTCGCTTCCGCCGCGGTCGCCGCTGTTCCAGATGCGCACCAGGGCCACCGTGCCGAGCAGCAACGCCAGCACCGCCAGGGCGGCGACAATGGCGATAACGGCCAGAAAGGCGGGCGTCTCCAGGTATC
Organism: Mesorhizobium sp.; assembly: GCA_035998495.1. Lineage (GTDB taxonomy): Bacteria > Pseudomonadota > Alphaproteobacteria > Rhizobiales > Rhizobiaceae > Mesorhizobium_B. Next base: position 34,443 of record DASYHP010000058.1, on the reverse strand, counting down.
CGAAGCGGTGGCCGAGCGCGGAGATCACGAAGAGCAGCGCGGCGAACCAGGCGGTGCGCCGCGAAAACACGGCCAGCCGCGACCGCTTGCCCCACCGGCCGCGGACCTCGTGCAGGAAAGGGGTGGACGCCGCGGCCGTCATGCCTCGACCGTCGGCAGGCGATGATCGCGGAAGCGCTCGCGCAGGACGGACTTCTGGATCTTGCCCGTCGCGGTGTGCGGGATTTCCGCCACGAAGGCCACGTCGTCGGGCATCCACCAGCGCGCCACCTTGCCCTCCAGGACGGCCAGGATGTCAGCCTTGGCCGGCTCGCGGCCGGGCTTCGGCACCACGACCAGGAGCGGCCGCTCGTCCCATTTCGGATGGTGCACGCCGATCACCGCGGCTTCGGTCACGTCCGGGTGCCCCATGGCGAGGTTCTCGAGCTCGATGGTGGAGATCCACTCGCCGCCCGACTTGATCACGTCCTTGGCCCGGTCGGTGATCTGCATCACGCCGTCCTCGTCGAGGTGGGCCACGTCGCCCGTGTCGAACCAGCCGTCCGCGTCGAACTGCTCGCCGCCGGCCCCGCCGAAATAGGCGCTCGCCACGGCGGGTCCACGTACTTTCAGCCGCCCGAAGCTCCGGCCGTCCCAGGGCAGCTCGCGGTTCTCGTCGTCCGTCACCTTCATCTCCACGCCGAAAGGCGCGTGACCCTGCTTGAGCTTGAAATCGCGCAGGGCGTCGCCGGAAAGGTCGGCCGCCTCGGGCTTGAGCGTGTTGAGCGAGCCGAGCGGGCTCATCTCCGTCATGCCCCAGGCGTGGACCACCTCCACGTCGTATTTGCCCTCGAATCGATCGATGATGGTGCGCGGGCAGGCCGCGCCGCCGATCACGACCTTCTTGAGATGGGGCAGCGCCTTGCCGGTCTCCTCCAGGTGCTGGAGCAGCATCAGCCATACCGTGGGCACGGCCGCCGTGAACGTCACCTTCTCCGCGTCCAGCAGCTCGTAGATGGACGCGCCGTCGAGCTTGGGGCCGGGCATCACGAGCTTGGCGCCGATCATGGGCGCGCTCTGCGCGAGCCCCCAGGCATTGGCGTGGAACATCGGCACCACGGGCAGGATCACGTCGCGCGACGACAGGCCCATGGCGTCGGGCATGGCCGCGATCATGGCGTGCAGCACATTGGAGCGATGGCTGTAGAGCACGCCCTTGGGCTCGCCCGTGGTGCCCGAGGTGTAGCACATGCCCGCCGCGGCGTTCTCGTCCAACTCCTTCCAGGCGAAATCGCCCGCAGCATTGGCGATCCAGTCCTCATAGGCGACGGCGTTGGGCAGCGCCGTCGGCGGCAGATGCTTGGCCTCGGTCAGCACGACAACCCTGCGGATCGAGGGGACCTGCGGAACCAGCTTCTCCGCCAAGGGCAGGAAGGTGAGATCCACGAACAGCGCCTGGTCCTCGGCATGGTTCATGATCCAGGCGATCTGGTCCGCGAACAGGCGCGGGTTGAGCGTGTGATAGACCGCGCCCACGCCCATGATCCCATACCAGGCCTCCAGGTGCCGCGCCGTGTTCCAGGCGAGCGTGGCGATGCGGTCGCCGACGCCAAAGCCGTCCTCGGCCAGCCGCTGCGCCACTTGTCTGGCCCGCCCATGGATTTGCGCGTAGGTGGTGGACTCGATCGGGCCCTCCACCGAGCGCGACACGACCGCGCGACCGCCGTGCTGGCGGGCGGCATGGTCGAGGATCTTGTGGCACAGAAGCGGCCAAGCCTGCATCAATCCCTGCATCGGACTCCTCCCGCGACGCCCGTTCTTTGTGGCTGCCCCTTTATCGCGAGCGAAGCCCATGGCTGTCCAGCCTCGCGGACGCCCCCTTACGGAACAGCCAATCGGCGGCGGCGTTTGGAAGGCGACCCTTCAGCGATCCAGGAGCCGATCCATGCAGCCCGCCGCGCACCCCTCCGCAACAGCCCAGAACACGAGCCGGCGCATCACGGTCGAGCCCTATGGCGGCGTGGTGACGGCGTCGCTCGGCAGCACGGTGCTCGCCTCCACCAAGCGCGCGCTCGTCCTCAGCGAGGCCGGCCACCAGCCCGTCTTCTACATCCCCTTCGAGGACATCTATTTCGAGCATTTCGCGCGCACCGACCGCCGCTCGCATTGTCCTTACAAGGGCGACGCCTCCTATTGGATGGCGACCGCCAATGGCGAGGCTTTGGACCCCGCCATGTGGGCCTATGAATCGCCGCTCCCCGGCATGGAGGCCATCGCCCGCCACGGCGCGTTCTATGAGGGCGGCATCCGCGTGGAAGCCGGCGGCTCCCGCGCCGGCATGGACGAGAACGCCCAGGACCAGACGCACACGCCGCTGGGGTGAGCGTTCCCGTCCAGCGGTTTCGCGCCGGGCGGAACCGCCCAGGCGTCCTGAGCGTGTCGGCCGGGCAGGGAGGCGAGAGCCTGCCCGGCTCGGCGCGAACCGCTCCAGCGCCTCTCCTCATGGGAAGGCAGGCGCATCGGCCTTGAGCCGTTTGCCGCCGGCGTTTCACCCGCGCGGGATCTCCTCCAGGACGGAACTTCCCCCGCGCCTCAGCCCGCGATTTCGCGTCCGCCCGCCTTCCCAACGATCCGCTCCACCTCCGCCTCGCTCATGCCGCTCTGCACCAGCATATCCTTGGCGATAACGTAGGAGAGCTCGAAAACCCGGTCGTCCATCATGCGCAGCGCTTCGGCCGCCTGCCGATTTTTTTCCTGCTTCTCCTCGTTCGTGAGCTCCCTTTCCCCATCCGGCAGGAACCCCGATACAGGCGCCGGCGCGATCTTTTCCGCGAGTTGCGCCAGCGCGGCGAGTGCGGCCACCTGCCGCCCCTCCACCGGCCGCCCGCTTTCGGCGCGGCGCAGCATCTCCTCCATGCGCCCGGTCAGCATGGCGCGCAGCCGCGCGGCGCGCGCGGCGGGCGGCAGCTCCGGCAAGGGTTTTGGCGGCGTGATCGCCCCGTCCCACATGGCGGCCAGCGCCCCGCTCGCGCTCGCGAGGTGCCCATCGGACGAGCTCGCCTCCTCGCCCGGCCCGTTCTCGTCATCGAACCTGTCCGCCGCGAGCGCGCGAAAGCGCTCGTCCAGGGAATCGAGCTCTTCGCCCGCTCCCGCCCGCGCGGCAAGCTCGATCATCTCGCGATGCGCGGTGCGCACGCGCGGCCGGCGGAGGTCGAGCGTCCTCCAGCCCTCCGCGCCGGCGCGGCGCGAGATCGTCTTCACATAAACGCCGCAGGCGAGCGCCACGCGCTCATGCGTGGGGAGCGCCCCTCGCAGACCGGACGAATCGCCGCCCACCGCTCGTCACCCAAGGCGTCCGGCATAAACAGTTCTCCCGATTTCCAATGAAGGGAAGCCGCGCCGGCCGGGCTTCAGGCCCACCTCTCCGACGCTACCGGAAGATTACCGCAGCACCGTCACGGCGTGGATGAACTCGGTCAGTTGCAGATCGGAGAGCAACAAAGGCGACCTTCAGCCCTCCCAGATCACAGGTCCACTTCGTGACCAACATGGCCCTTCAATTCGCTACCTGCCGTTCTTGGAAGCACATGCCTGCGCCCTCTCTAAAATGGGCGCGCCTCCGGCGCAGCCCCATGCTCTCCACGTAGTCGAGCGGCAAGGCACTCATTTACCGCTGCGCTCTTGCCATGGCGAGCAAACGATGCATCTTGTTGTTTACAACAAGATTGCGAGTCCACTTTGTGATAGTACTGTACACCCCAGGCCAGTTGCGCAGTGTGGCATCGATCGCTCCAGAAACCTATAGACACTGGAAGAAGGCGCTCGGTCCGCTGCGCCGGGGACGCGGCCACAGCCCTTGTTTCAGCTCGGGTGATCTCGTCGCTGTTGCCGTAATCCGGTTGCTCGCGGTCGACATGGCCGTTCGCGTTGGTGCCCTGGCATCCGTCGCCGAGTCGCTGTTCGAATTGTGCAACCAGTCTCCCTGGCCTGTGCTGGAGCGGGCCAAGCTGATTGTCGATCTACCGGAGCAGCGATTGCAGCTTCGACCGGAGCTCGCCGAAATCTCAAGCGACCGGCCGACAATTACGATACCGTTGCGGCCTATCGTGACGCGGCTCCGCGAGCAGCTCCTCGCCGCAAGCGACGTCGAGGAACAGACGACGCTCCGCTTCCCGCCAACGCCGGTCAACGTTCCAGGCGCCGCAGGCAGGATTCGGCCGTGAACGCCGTTGAGCACATCGCGCAAGCGGCCCGCGATGCCGGCTATCGTGCCGAGGCAGTCGTGCCCGACTATGCCTTTGCGGATGTGCTTAGTCATGCCAACGCGACACGTATTGTCCCGCTAGCTGCCTTCACGCGCACACCGCCCTCTTACCGATCCGCTGCGCTTGCGGTTGTGCACGGCGCAGGTCGGCGCGCCGTCGATCTCGTGAACGAGCATCGCGCCCTCGGTGCACCCCTTCTGTTTGTCATCGAGCAGGATGAGGTGACGGTTTGGCAGGTGCGGAGCGACGCGCCACCGCGTGCGATCGAAAAGGTCAGGCTTGCCGACATCGCCGAGCTCTTCGCACGGAATCGGGCGAACTGGCATCCCGATGCCATTCACCGGGCGAAATCGATCGGCGCGGCCGGGACAGGCTATCAGCTCGATTTTGTCGATCTGGGGCTTCTCCCCGCAATCGAGGGCGAAATCCACGTCAAGCTGGATCGCCTGCTGGTCGAGACACTTGACCTCGCGCGGAAGGCGCCCGGCGGCGATCAGCTTGACGCGCGGACGCTGTTCCGCGTTGTCTTTCGCCTGCTAGCGGCCAAGGTTTTGCAGGACCGTCGCCATCCATACGCCGATGGGTGGAATGCCGACGACCTAGGCTCGGTGCTGACCGGCATAGAAAGCTACTATGCGCTCGGGCCAATCGGGCCACAGGCGAGCGTCGCGCTGCTGCAGATTTTCAGTGCGGCGTGGCAGCATCTGCGGGCCGGTATCAGCTTTTCCAATATCTCTTCAGACGACCTCGCCTTCGTCTATGAGAACACGCTGGTCACGCCGGAGACGCGCAAGCTGTTCGGAACCCATAGCACACCGCGCCAAGTCGCTGAATATGTTGTTCAGCGGCTAGAACTTCATAGACACAACCCCGAAAATCTGAAGATCTATGAGCCGTTCGCGGGCGCTGGCGTTTTCCTCGTCTCGGCGCTGCGCCACCTGCGCGACTTATTGCCAGTGGAGTGGTCGGATCAGCAGCGGCACGACTTCCTGATCAACCATATTTCAGGCGACGAGGTCGATCCCTTCGCCTGCGAGGTGGCGATCCTGTCGCTGATCCTTGCCGACTATCCCAATCACAATGGCTGGCATGTGAAAGAGGTCGACCTCTTTACCGATGGCGTGCTCGCGCAGCGGATCGCCGGGAACAATGTTATCGTCTGCAATCCGCCGTTCGAAGCCTTCGATGCCGCAGACAAGGAGCGCTATGCCGTCGCTGACCAGACGCACTCCAAAGCCATAGCTGCACTGAGCGCGGCGGTCGACGCCAAGCCCCTCGCCCTAGGCTTCGTTCTGCCGCGATCGTTCATCCTCGAGCGCCAGTTCGCGGAACAGCGGCGCCGGATTGAAAGTCTCTACGGCACCGTCGAGCTCCTCAAGCTTCCCGACGGGATCTTCGGCGCGTCGGGTGTGGAAACGTCCGCTGTGATCGCCCGCGACTTGCGTGCACCCAGTACCGCAACGATCGCGCTGCGGTCGAGCGAGGTCGCTGAACGCGACCGCTCATCCTTCCTGAAGACTGGGCGGACAACGGTCCATCGGGACCTCGTCCGAACGATGGACGACCCGCCAGAGGGCCGCCTCTGGATACCGCCACTCAGTGAGCTGTGGGCCTATCTGGGCAGCTATCCGAAGTTGGTGTCAGTGCTAAAGCCAAGCCGTGGGCTGGAATGGACCTATCCTCAAGAAGAGGCAACAAGCGAGGTCGAGAAGCCTGGCTTTAGGCCAGGCTATGCCAATGCGCGCCACCTTCAGCAATATTGTCCGCCCCGGCCCCTGTGGCTCGACTGTCAGCCCGATCATTTGCGCCGGGGCGCCGCGCATGACTGGTCCCAACCCAAGCTCGTGGCGAGCGCCACACGCCTGAGCCGGGGCGCATGGTGCATTGGTGCATTTGTCGATCCCGAGGGCCTTGTGTGCTCACAGCAGTTCTTCGGGTTGTGGCCGCGCATCGCGCTAACAACAACCGAGCTTGCCGCCCTGTGCGGTGTTCTCAACGGCCCGGTTGCGAACGCTTATCTGGCGGTCAACTCGCCCAAGGACAGGTTTCGCGCGGAAGTCGTCGGTGACATCCCAATCCCGTCATCGCTGCCAGCAAAACTGGCAGAGTTGATCGATAGCTATGTCACGCTCCTGCGTAAGCCGCCCATGTTAAGAGACGTCGACGCGCAGCTTGCACGCCTTTTAACGCAGATCGATGCCGCGATATTGGAAGCTTACGATCTGCCCTTGCGGTTTGAACGGCAGTTGTTGGCGTTCTTCGAAGGGGCGGAGCGGCCAGTCCCTCATCCTTGGAAGCATTGGGACGCCGCCTATCCTATGCCCGGCATCAATCTCGCCGAACGGCTGTCCGGTCGCTTTAATGCCGGCGGAGATTGGGTCAGCAGGATCTTCAAGCCGTTACCCGAGGACCAGGCTTCGCTGCTACGCGACTATGTGGCTTGAGCCGATGGACGCCTATCTGCTCGATACGACAATCCTATCGATCTACCTCGATCCGATGCATCCCCACCACGCCGAAAAGAGCCAGTCGCTTGCGGCGCTGCCTGCCGAAAGCCCCCGGTTCATTTCTGCGGTTGTGCTGGCTGAGTTGGGATTCGGGACAAAGCTCGCCGCTGCGATCGGCAAGGGCAATCTGCCGGCGCTTGAGGCGATGATCGTCCAGGCGCGTTCGCACGCGGTGCTCGACATCACTCATCACACCGCCGCGGTCTATGCGGAGGTGAAGGCACGCATCGCGCAGAAATATCTAGCGAAGACGCTCCGCAAAGACCGCCCCAAGTATGTCCAGGAATGGGTCGACAAGGCAACCGACCAGAAACTCGGGATCGATGAGAACGACCTGTGGATGTGCGCTCAAGCTAAAGAGCGCGATCTCGTCTTCGTTACCTCCGATGGCCGCATGAAACGCATCCCGGACGCCGACCCGGATGTCCGGCTGCTCACGATATGATCTGCAACCACCCGCCTAGCCTAGAACTACGTTCGCCGCTAGGCCGATAGGATCTGACGTCGCCATTCCGCAAACGGCCAGCATCCATCTTCTAGACGACGCTGATTGCCAACTGGTTCGTTCATCCCTCACCCCCTCCCCAACGCCGCCTGTGCCGCCGCGAGCCGGGCGATCGGCACGCGGAAGGGCGAGCACGAGACATAGTCGAGCCCGACCTCCTCGCAGAAGCGGATCGAGGCGGGGTCGCCGCCATGCTCGCCGCAGATGCCGAGCTTGAGGTCTTTTCGCGAGGCCCTGCCCTTCTCGGCGGCGATGCGCACCAGCTCGCCCACGCCGTCGCGGTCGAGCGACACGAACGGGTCCTGCTCGACGATGCCCTTCTGCCGATAAATTTCCAGAAAGCCGGCGGCGTCGTCGCGGCTGATGCCGAACGTGGTCTGGGTCAGGTCGTTCGTTCCGAAGGAGAAGAACTCGGCGCTTTCGGCGATCACGTTGGCGCGTAGCGCCGCGCGGGGCAGCTCGATCATGGTGCCGACGAGATAGTCGATGCGCGCGCCCTGCTCCTGGGCGATCGCTTCGGCCACAGCATTGATGCGCGCCTTCACGAAGTCGAGTTCCTTCTTCATGCCGACCAGCGGCACCATGATCTCGGGCACGACCGCGCGGCCCGTGCTCTTGGCGGCTTGCGCGGCGGCCTCGAAGATCGCGCGGGCCTGCATCTCGGCGATCTCGGGATAGGAGATCGCCAGCCGGCAGCCGCGATGGCCCAGCATGGGGTTGAACTCGTGCAGCGCCTCGGCCCGCTCGCGCAGCTTCCTGGCGTCCACGCCCATGGCGGCCGCCACCTCCGCGACTTCGGCTTCCGTCTTGGGCAGGAACTCGTGCAGCGGGGGGTCGAGGAGCCGGATCGTCACGGGCAGGCCCGCCATGATCTCGAACAGCTCCACGAAATCCGAGCGCTGCATGGGCAACAGCTTTTCGAGCGCGGCCCGCCGCCCCTCTTCCGTGTCGGCCAGGATCATCTCGCGCACAGCTATGATGCGCTCGGCGTCGAAGAACATGTGCTCGGTGCGGCAAAGCCCGATGCCTTCCGCGCCGAAGGAGCGGGCGGCGCGCGCGTCGAGCGGCGTTTCGGCGTTCGCCCGAACCGTCATGCGCCGCGCTTGGTCGGCCCATTCCATGATGCGCGAAAAATCGCCGGACAGCTCGGGCTGGAGCATGGCGACCGCGCCCTTCAGCACCTGCCCCGCGCCGCCGTCGATCGTGACGACGTCGCCCTCCCGGAAGGTCGAGCCGCCCGCCAGCATGGTTTTCGCGCGCGCGTCCACCCGGATGGAGCCCGCGCCGGACACGCAGGGCTTGCCCATGCCGCGCGCCACCACGGCCGCGTGGCTCGTCATGCCGCCGCGCGTGGTGAGAATCCCTTCGGCCGCGTGCATGCCGTGGATGTCCTCCGGGCTCGTCTCCGTGCGGACGAGGATGACCTTGCGGCCCTCCTTAGCCGCGGCCTCCGCCGCTTCGGAGGTGAACACGATGCCGCCGGTGGCCGCGCCCGGCGAGGCCGGCAGGCCGGTGCCGACGAGCTTGCGCTCCGCGCGCGGGTCGATGGTGGGGTGCAGCAACTGGTCGAGCGAGGACGGGTCGATCCGCATCACGGCGTCCTGCTGCGTGATCAGCCCCTCCCCCGCCATCTCCACGGCCATGCGAAGCGCGGCGCGCGCCGTGCGCTTGCCCGAGCGCGTCTGCAGCATCCAGAGCTTGCCGCGTTCGATGGTGAACTCCAGGTCCTGCATGTCGCGGTAGTGACGCTCCAGCCGGTCGGCGATGTCGCGGAAGGCGGCGAAGGCCTGGGGCATCAGCTTTTCGAGCGACGGCTTGTCCGAGCCCGCGGCGATGCGCGCGGCTTCGGTGATGTTCTGCGGCGTGCGGATGCCCGCCACCACGTCCTCGCCCTGGGCGTTCACCAGGAACTCGCCGTAAAGCGCCTTCTCGCCGGTGGACGGATTGCGCGTAAACGCCACGCCCGTCGCGGACGTCTCGCCCATATTCCCAAACACCATGGCCTGCACATTCACCCCCGTCCCCCAAACCTCCGGAATGTCATGCAGGCGGCGATAGGTGATGGCGCGGTGGTTCATCCAGGACGAGAACACGGCCTCGATCGCGCCCCAGAGCTGCGCGTGGGGGTCTTGGGGGAACGGCTTGCCCGTCTCCTCCTCGACGCGGCCCTTGTAGGCGCGGATCACGGGCAGCCACTCGTCGGCCGTGAGCTCCGTGTCGAGCTCCTTGCCCAGGCGGGCCTTCTCGTCCTCCAGGATCTCGTCGAAACCCTCGTGGTCGAGGCCGAGCACCACGTTCCCATACATCTGGATGAAGCGGCGATAGGAGTCGTAGGCGAAGCGAGGGTCGCCCGCGTCACGCGCGAGAGCCTCCACCGTCTCATCGTTGAGGCCGAGATTGAGCACCGTGTCCATCATGCCCGGCATGGACGCCCGCGCGCCGGAGCGCACGGAAACGAGCAGCAGCCTCGTCGGATCGCCGAAGCGCCGGCCGGCGAGGCACGCCACATGCCCGAGCGCCGCCGCGACCTGCGCTTGGAGCTCGGGCGGATGCTGGCGGCCGTTGGCGTAGAAATGGTTGCAGGCTTCCGTGGTGATGGTGAAGCCGGGCGGGACCGGCAGACCCAGGCTGCACATCTCCGCAAGATTCGCGCCCTTGCCGCCCAGGAGGTTCTTGTCGCCCGCACGGCCCTCAGCCGCGCCGTCACCAAAGGTATAAACCCATTTCCGCTCCACCCCGACCATCTCCTTCGCACATGCAAAACGATGAGAGGGTTAGGGCGCGGCCCGCCTTGGAGCAACGGGCAGAGGCATCTGCCCAGGACTCAAAATCGATTAAGATGGAAATGCGCTCTTGCGGATTGCCGACTCAGATCACTCGCTCTAGAACATAACAAGAACGATGGAGGGCGTGATGAGGCAGGATGGCAAGCTCGACTATCTTGAAATGCCCGCCACGGGCGGGACGCTTGACCGGGTCAAGGCCTTTTACAGCGAGGCCTTCTCTTGGTCCTTCACCGACTACGGCCCGACCTATTGCGCCTTCGAACAGGGGCTCGACGGCGGGTTTCAGGCGGATGCGCGGGAGGCACCGCCCAAGCCGCTCCCCGTGATCTACGCGGCGAACCTCGAACGCGCCCTGGGCCTCGTGCGGCAGGCGGGCGGCACGATCAGCCGGCCCCTCTTCAGCTTTCCCGGCGGACGGCGCTTTCACTTCACCGATCCGGCGGGCAACGAGCTCGCCGTCTGGAGCGAGCGCTGATCCGACTCCTCCCTTGCCGAGGCGAGGCGACCGGCGCCACCGCCCTCAGAAATGGCCGTGCGCGCGCAGATAGGCTTCAACCTGCTCGGCCAGCTCCTCGGCGGATCGACCTTTCGTCGCAAGGTGCAGCTCCGCCGCCGCGGGCGGCTCGTATGGGCTGTCGATGCCGGTGAAGTTCTTGATCTCGCCCTTCAACGCCCTCGCATAAAGCCCCTTCGGATCGCGCCGGACGCACTCCTCAAGCGGCGTATCGACGAAGATTTCGATGAACTCGCCCTGAGCCATGCGCTCTCGCGCCATCTGCCGCTCGGCTCGGAACGGCGAGATGAAGGACACGAGCGCCACGAGGCCCGCATCGGTCATCAGCTTTGCCACCTCCGCGACGCGGCGGATGTTCTCGACCCGGTCCGCCTCGGTGAAGCCGAGATCGCGGTTGAGCCCATGTCGAACATTGTCGCCGTCGAGCAGGATCGTGTGCAATCCCCTGGCGTGGAGCCGCTTCTCGACAAGGTTGGCGATCGTGGATTTACCTGAGCCGGAAAGGCCCGTGAACCAGAGTACGGCCGGCCTTTGCCGCTTGAGCGCCGCGCGCGCCGCGCGATCCACATCGATCGCCTGCCAGTGCAAGTTGGTGGCCCGACGTAGGGGGTGAAGGATCATTCCGGCCCCGACGGTCGCGTTCGAAAAGCGGTCGATCAGCACGAAGCCGCCGGTGGACCTGTTCTCCGCATAGGCGTCAAAGGCGATCGGCGATTGCGTCGAAAGATTGCAGAGGCCGATCTCGTTCATGGCGAGGGCCTTCACAGCCTCATGCGCGAAGGTGTCCACGTCCACGCGATGCCTGAGTTCCGTAACCGAGGCCGTTGTCTGGTCCGTTTCCGTGCGCAGGAGATAGTCGCGCCCGGGAAGGAGGGGATGCTCGTCGAACCAGACCAAATGGGCGGCGAACTGGTCGGCGAGATGCGGGCGCGCCTCGGGCGCGGCCAGGATGTCCCCACGGGAGATGTCGATCTCGTCCTCCAACACGAGCGTGACGGCCTGGCCCTCCTGCGCGAGTTCCAGATCGCAGTCGAGCGTGGCGATCCGTTTGACGCGCGTGCTGCGGCCCGACTTCGCGGCGGTCACCGCTTGGCCCGGCGCGACCCAGCCTGCGGCGACGGTGCCGGCGAAGCCGCGAAAATCCGCATTGGGCCGACTCACATATTGAACGGGAAAACGAAGCGGCGCTTCCAGGCGCCGGGTATCGTCGATGGGGATGGTTTCGAGATGCTCCAGCAGGGCAGGCCCGGAATACCAATTCGTGCGCGCCGAGCGGAAGCTGACATTGTCGCCATGCCTCGCCGACATGGGGACCGGCGTGATGCTCTGGAACGACAGGCCGTCCGCGAAGCCGCGGAAGTCTGACACGATCCCGTCGAAGACATCCTGCCGGAAGCCGAGAAGGTCCATCTTGTTGACGGCGAGGACGAGGTGGCGGATCCCGAGCAGGGATGCAATGAACGCATGCCGGCGGGTCTGCCGCAAAACGCCCTGCCTTGCGTCGATCAGGACGACCGCAAGGTCTGCGGTCGAGGCGGCCGTCGCCATGTTGCGGGTGTATTGCTCGTGGCCGGGCGCGTCGGCCACGATGAACTTGCGCTTGGGCGTGGCGAAGAAGCGGTAGGCCACGTCGATGGTGATGCCTTGCTCCCGCTCCGCCTCTAGCCCATCGACCAAAAGAGCGAAATCGAGCCCCTCGCCGGTCGTGCCGTGCTTCTTGGAGTCGCGCTCCAGCGTGGCGAGCTGATCTTCGAAGATCAGCTTGGTGTCGTAGAGAAGCCGTCCGATCAGCGTCGATTTGCCGTCGTCCACCGATCCGCAGGTCAGGAAGCGAAGCATTTGCTTGCGGTCCTGATGGGCCAGGTAGTCCGCCAGCGCCGCGGCGCCGCCGCTCGCCTTCACCCCCGCTCCGCCCATATCAGAAGTAACCTTCACGCTTCTTCTTCTCCATGGAAGCCGCCTCGTCGCTGTCGATCAAGCGCCCTTGGCGCTCGCTCGTGCGCGCGATCAGCATTTCGGCGACGATCTCTTCGAGCGTCGCCGCCTCGGACGAGACCGCGGCAGTAAGGGGGTAGCAGCCGAGTGTCCGGAAGCGGACCATGCGTTCGGTGAGGACCTCGCCGGGACGAAGCGCCATGCGGTCATCATCCTTCATGATCAGCATGCCGTCCCGCTCCACGACGGGTCGTGGCGCGGCAAAGTAGAGCGGCACGATGGGAATGTTCTCGCGTAGGATGTACTGCCAGATGTCGAGCTCGGTCCAGTTGGACAGCGGGAAGACGCGGATGGATTCTCCCGGGGCGATCCGCGTGTTGTAGATCTTCCAGAGTTCCGGCCGCTGGTTCTTCGGGTCCCACCCGTGCTGGGCGTTCCGGAACGAGAAGATGCGCTCCTTGGCGCGGCTCTTCTCCTCGTCCCGCCTTGCGCCACCGAAAGCCGCATCGAAGCCGTATTTGTCGAGAGCTTGGCGGAGCGCCACCGTTTTCATGATGTGGGTGTGGACGTTCGAGCCGTGGGTGAACGGTCCGACGCCCTGATCGAGCCCCTCCTGGTTGGTGTGGACGATCAGCTCGATGCCGAGCTCGCGCGCCATGCGGTCGCGGAACGCGATCATCTCGCGGAACTTCCAGCTCGTGTCCACGTGGAGAAAGGGGAAAGGCGGCTTGCCCGGATGAAAGGCCTTGAGCGCCAGGCACAGCATGACCGACGAATCCTTCCCGATGGAATAGAGCATCACCGGGTTTTTGAAGTTCGCCGCCACCTCGCGGAAGATGTGAATGGCTTCGGCTTCGAGCCTGGCCAGGTGTGTCAGGGGTCGGAGTTGGGAGCTGTCAGGAAACATGCGGTCGGCCGGGAGGACTGTCGGGAGGCGGCTATATCGCCATTCACCCGTGCCTCCAACCCCGTTCCGCATGTTCGGCCTGCGGAGGACCTTGCGCGGTTCGGGGCCTCGCGCCACCCCTGCTTCATCTGCCGCCCGTGAACATCAAGCGTCTCGACGCAGCGGCCCTCTTCGTATAAGCGCCCGACGCCGACTGCCTGGGCAGGCCTCGGCGGCTGGAAGAGGAATGGGCGTCCTGCGCCAAGACCAGCGGACGACAGAAAGGTTGCGCAAGGGATGATGGACGGCGTGAGGAGATCGGCCGCGTGAGGATCGCTGTCACCGGCAAAGAGGGGCAGGTCGTCTCCAGCCTGCGAGAGCGGGCCGCGTGCGCCGAGGGCCTGGAGGTCGTTGCGCTTGGTCGCCCCGAATTGGATCTGGCTGATCCCGGCTCCATCTTCTCCGCCCTGGAGGCGGCGAGGCCTGACATCGTCGTTTCAGCCGCCGCCTACACGGCCGTGGATCAGGCCGAGGACGAGCCGGAGCTCGCCTTCGCCGTGAACGCGGCGGGGGCCGGCAGCGTCGCCGAGGTGGCCGAGAGGCTGGGCGTTCCCGTGATCCACCTCTCGACCGACTATGTTTTCGACGGCAAAGCCGACCAGCCTTGCCGTGAAGACGACGCGGTCGCGCCCCAAAGCGTTTACGGCGCTTCGAAGCTGGCCGGGGAAGACGCGGTGGCCCGAGCCAATTCGCGGCACCTGATCCTGCGCACGGCCTGGGTGTACAGCCCATTCGGCAAGAACTTCGTGCGCACCATGCTGCGGCTGGCCCCCGACCGCGACGAGATCGCCGTCGTGTCCGACCAGTGGGGTAACCCCACCTCCGCGTTCGACATCGCGAACGGGATACTGCAGGCGGCGAAAAGGCTCGGCGAGGACCACGCCTTTTCGGCCTTCGGCGTTTATCACCTCGCCGGCAGCGGCGAGACGAACTGGAGCGGCTTCGCCCGCCATATTCTCGACACGAGCCGCCGGCATGGCGGCCCCCACGCCGTGGTGCGCGACATCGCCACGAGCGAATACCCGACCAAAGCGCAGCGCCCGGCGAACTCACGGCTTTCCACCGACAAGTTCGCATCCGCCTTCGGGTGGAGCGCGCCGGACTGGAGACGTTCGACGGAAGCCGTGGTGGAGCGGCTCGTCACCGCCACGCGCGACGGGGCTTGACCGAATGAACGAAATGCCGCCCGCGGCCGAATGGAACGGCGAGCGTGTCCACAAACGCGCTGGCGAGGATGCCAGATCCTCCCCCAACGTGAAGCAAAGGGTGTGCGTCCTGGTGCTTGGCATGCACCGCTCCGGGACAAGCGCCCTGACGCGGGTGTTCAACCTCCTTGGAGGTGAACTGCCGAAAAACCTGCTCGGCGCGAATGCGGGCAACGAGACCGGCCATTGGGAGCCGGAACGCCTCATCAACCTCCATGACCGGATGCTGACCGAGGCAGGCAGCCGCTGGGACGATTGGCGCGCCTTTGATCCGAAGGCGTTGCCCAAGCAGAGATCAGAGTTCTACCGCAGCGAGATACGGCGCATCCTTGAGGAAGAATATGGTGACGCCCCGCTGATCGTGCTGAAGGAACCGCGAATCTCGCGTTTCGTGCCGCTCTACGCGGACATCCTGCGCAGCATGGGGATCGAGGCTCGCTATGTCCACACGCTCCGCAATCCGCTCGAAGTGGCCGGTTCCCTCGCGAAACGAAACCTGTTCACCGCGGGCTTCTCGAGTCTGCTGTGGCTTCGGCACGAGTTGGACGCGGAGAAGGCGACACGGGGAGACCGCCGCGTCTTCGTCCCCTACGAGGATCTGCTCGCAGATTGGAAAGGTGCGGTCGAGCGGGTCGGCAGGGCGCTGTCCATCGAATGGCCGCAGGCCCTTGAGGCTCAGGCCAAAGCCATCGGCAGCCACTTGTCGGATCAGCATCGCCACCACACGGCGAGCATGCAGACGCTCCAGGCGGACACCCGCATCAGCCCCTGGGTGAAGACCGCCTATGCCAAACTTCGAAGGCTCCAGGCCGACGCAGACGACGCCGAAGCCATGGAGGCGTTCGACCGGATTAGGGCCGGCTTCGACGCGCTAGGACCGATTTTCGGCGACGCGGTGCATGAGGAGTTGAGCCAACGCACGGATATGCTGGTCAAGGCGGAGCTGCACTGGCGGAACGCGGCGCAACGCCTGTCGGACGAAGTTTCCCATCTGACGGCGGAAACGGATGAATTGCATCGCCAACTGGCCGAGCAGGCGGCGCTTGCGGAAGCATTGGCCGAGCAGGAGGCCGCGCTGCTGGCGAGCCGTCAGGAGATTCAGCGACTTGAGCATGCCCGATCGGAGGCATCCCAACGGGTCGCCGCGCTCGAGTCTCAGTTTCAGGTCGAGCGGGAAAACTTGGAACGGCTCGCTGCGGAATCGCGCGAGCAGACGGAGCATCTCCGGGCCGAAAATTCGCGCCTGTCGAGCGACTTGGATGGACGTGAGGCCGAGTCCGCGGCCAAGCGCAGAGAACTGCAGGCCGCCGCGGCGGATCGGGAAGCGGAGATCGCGGCGCTCAAGTCGCACTTGGATGCGCAAGCCGTCGGGCTCGCCGAGTTGACGGAGGCGCGCGAGGCGGACGCCGCGCAGATCGGAGCGCTGGCGGAGGAGCGGGATCGAGCTCTGGATCGGTGTGTTCAGCTCCAGGCGGAAACGAGCGCGATCTACACTAGCGCGTCGTGGGCGGTGACGAGGCCGCTCCGTTGGTTCACCCGGTTGTTCTCCTGACTGGCGAGGCTCCATTTCAGGCAGTCGCCCCGGTCCATGGATGAGGGCTTGAACCCAAGAGTCCGTCCGAGCATCCGTGTCGAGCCTTGTTTCTTGTAGAGGACTGAGTCCATGCAGGCGCAGTTGATCAGCAGTTTAACCCGTCGCGAGATCGCCGGCCGCTATCGGGGCTCCGCTCTTGGCATGCTTTGGTCGCTGCTGACGCCGCTCTTCATGCTCGCTGTTTATACCTTCGTGTTCGGTTATGTGATGCAGTCGCGCTGGTTAATTCCGGGCACCGAAATGGCCGAGCACAGCACGGCAGAGTTCGCCGTCATCCTGTTCGCAGGGCTCCTGGTGTTCCAATATTTCGCGGAGGTCGTCAGTCAGGCGCCTTCGCTCATCCTGAGAAACAGCAGCTACGTCAAAAAGATCGTCTTCCCCATCGAGATCCTGCCGGTGGTTTCGGCCGGGGCCGCCCTGTTCCATGCCGCCATCAGCCTTCTGGTTCTCCTCGCCTTCCGCTTCGCGGTTTTCGGCTCCATTCCCCTCACCACCTTGCTGGCGCCGGTGGTTTTCGCACCCTTCTTGGTGATGGTGCTGGGCCTCGGCTGGTTCCTGGCGGCGCTCGGCGTCTATTTCCGCGACATCGCCCAGATCGTCGCGCCCATCATCACCGCGTCCATGTTCCTGTCCCCCATCTTCTTTCCCCGCAGCGCCCTGCCCGAATGGCTGCAGCCCTGGTTGATCCTCAATCCGCTCACCGTCCCCGTCGAAGCCTTCCGCAATGTCGTGATGTTCGGCGTTCAACCGGATTGGGCGTTGCTCGGCTACTACGCGCTCGCCGCGTTGGCGGTGGCGGTGCTGGGCGAGCAGTTCTTCCAAACGACCCGCAGGGGATTCGCAGATGTCCTCTGAGGAGTTCGTCCCGGTGGCGGACACCCGCCGCGACGAGTTCGCCATTCGCGTGCGTGAGGTTTCCAAGCACTATGCGATGTTCGACCGCCCCGAAGATCGGTTCAAGCAGATGTCGGTGCCCCGGCTCCAGCGCCTGATCGGCCGTGAGCCCCGGCGCTATTACAGGGATTTCGCGGCGCTTTCCGGCGTTTCGCTCGAGGTTCGACGCGGCGAAACGGTGGGCATTGTCGGCCGCAACGGCTCGGGCAAGTCGACGCTCCTGCAGATCATCTGCGGCACGCTCCAGCCCACGGGCGGGACGGTGGAGGTCCACGGCCGCATCGCCGCGCTGCTCGAGCTGGGCGCGGGCTTCAACCCGGAGTTCACAGGGCGCGAGAACGTCTTCCTCAACGCTTCGATCCTGGGCGTGCCGCGGCAGGAGATGGAGTGGCGCTACGACGAGATCGCCCGCTTCGCCGATATCGGTCCCTTCATCGAGCACCCCGTGAAGACCTACTCCTCGGGCATGTATGTGCGGCTCGCCTTCGCCACCGCCATCAATGTCGATCCCGACATCCTGGTGGTGGACGAGGCGCTGGCCGTGGGCGACGAGGCGTTTCAGCGCAAGTGCTTCGCCCGCATCGAGCAGATCAAGGAGAGAGGCGGCACCATCCTCTTCGTCAGCCACGGCGCGCAGAGCATCGTGCAGCTCTGCACACGCGCCGTGCTCATCGATCGGGGCGAAAAGATCCTGGAGGGACGGCCCAAAGCCGTTGTCAGCCAGTATCAGCGGCTGATCAACCTGAGCGGCGAGCAGGCGCTGGCGGCGCGCGAGGAGATCCGCGCCTTGGGCGTGCTCGCCGTACCGCCAACCCCAACGGGCGAAGCCGCCGCGCCCGAAGGAAAGCCGGGAGCCGTTGCGGCGCAAGCGGCGCAAGCCCCGCCACGCGACAGCGGCATGGAGCGGTTCGATCCGAATTTCCTTCCGCAAAGCACCGTCGTGTATGAGAGCCACGGGGCCATCATCAGCAATCCTCGCCTGCTGAACAGCCGAGGGGAACCCGTCAATACGATCGAGATCGGGCGGGAATACACTTACACTTTCAACGTGCGCTTCCAGGTGGACGCGCGGGACGTGGGGTTCGGCATGATGGTCAGCACGACAAACGGCCTCGCGCTTGCGGGCGCCGGCACCGGTCTCTCGCCATCAACGAAGTTGAAGGCCGCCGCCAAGGACAGCGTTTACGTCGTGAACTTCCGGTTCATCTGCTCCTTCTTGCCTGGCACCTACGTGCTCAATGCCGGAGTGATGGGCGCAACGGACGAACACCAGGGATTTCTCCACCGCATCCTCGATGCCGCCATCATCAAGGTCGCACCTGTTCCCGACATGATCGCAACCGGATTGGTGGACGCCCACATCACACCAGCCGTTCAGCGGGTTTCTTGAGGGGTGAGTATGACGAGCAATAGGGATGTGCTCCCAGTCTCGCCCTTCGCCTGTTCTCGGCTGAATCGTGACCGCTCCCCTTCGCTCGCCATATACAAGGAGGAAATGTGTTTCACATCTTTGGGGCTGGCAGGGGCGGCACGAGTCTGATCGCGGGCCTGCTCGACGCGCATCCTGAATGTGAAGTCAGTTTCGAACGATGGTCCGTTCCTTTCCTGATGAATGGCGGCGAACCGGCCAGCCGCGTGCAAGCCTATCTGGTGGCTTGCCGCTCTGACGAGATCGCCAGCCCGAAGCGCGTCTGGGGCCACAAGACCACGACCGAGCAGATCGCCGCAGCCGGCGACACCTCCGAATTCATCGCTGCCACACGCGACATACCCGCTATCTTCATTCTGCGCGACGGGCGCACCTGCATTGCGTCGAAAGTCCGGCGGACTGGCCAGCCGATCGAACAGGCTATCGAACGGTGGCGATTCTCCATCCATTTCTGGGAGATGCTGAGGTCCTCAGGCCAGACTCTGCTCACCATCAAGATGGAAGAGCTTATAATCAGTCCTGAGGCTACGCTGACTCGGGCTTGTGAGTTTCTGAACCTCCCATTTCATGCCGCGATGCTTCAAGGCACCCGAAGTGATCGGATGTTGCCGGAATATCGGCGCCAAGGCTTTGATGAGTCCGCGATTTCCCTACCGGCTGCGGATCCATCTTGGTTGCCCAAGATCGCCGCGGAACTCGAAGCGGCTGGCTACATGTGTTGACCTGACATAGGGCGCACGTTGGTTAATGTAGCGTAGCGGGCGCAGCCGACGCTGCGGCCCGCATTTATGGTTGCGGCTTGCGCTTGCTCCGCTGAAACAGCGGTCCGCGAGCCCGAGTATTTCTCCCCCGTCACTCACCCCAGCACCGCGACGCTCGACAGCAGCGCCGTGCCCAGCGTGCCGGTGGCCGTTTCCCTGAGCAGCACAAGGTTGGAGTCCGACACGGGCGACGGCAGCGTGCAGGGGATCAGCGCCAAGCCGGGCCAGACATTGGCCGCATCAGCCGTTTTCGCGCCGGTGACGAAGCTCCCCGGCACGCCGGACGGCGACGCCCCGAGATCGGCGCCCGCCGCCGAGGCGGCGAGCCCGGCCTTGCACAGGATACCGCGCTGCGGAAACACCGCTCCCAGCACGTTCTGGAGCATGGGCGAGATGTCGAGCGCGACCACGCGGCCCGGCATGGCCGTGGTCGGATCACCCACCTGGATGGTTTCGCCCGCCGTCCATCCCGCAATCCCGGCCGATGACAGCACCTGCAGACGGTTGACGGCCGGCGAGGCCCTGACCCAAGCCGATTGGAGGGGCGTCTTCGAGACGTTCCAGACGCGGACATAGGACACGCCCTCCATGAAGGTGTGGAAGAACAGCGGCGCGTCGTTCGCGGCCAGCGTCAGCATGTCGTCCGCGACCGCGCCGAGCGTGGTCGTTCTCGGGTTTTGGCTGCGCGAGGCGTCGTTGCGATAGATGGAGACCTGCCCGTCACCGCCCGGCGTGAAGATCAGGCCGGACATCGGGGCGCGCGAGGCGGCATGCTCGACGCCGCCGGGAAAGCGCACCGCGCCGCTCGCCGCGTCGGCGGCAAGGGCCTCGCGCCACGTCGCGCCGTCGGCGCTGGCCTTCAGCCGCCAGTGATCGTCGCCCGCCAGGCCTATCTCGGCCCGGCCGGAATAGCCGCTTTGGAAGAGGACGGACGCCGTTGCGCTCGCCGCGGCCTTGTTGATCTTCAGGCGATGGTCCGCGCCTTCATGGTCGAACAGCGCGGCTTGGCTCTTCACCGCCAGCCGGTTCGTCGCGTCGGCCGTGGCGTTGATCCCGACCAGGGCCGTGGGGTTCACGCCTGCGAGCGCCGCGTCCCGCCACGCTCCTCCGTCAAAGGCGATCAACCGTTCTTCATCGGCGATCCACACGAGCCAGCCCGTTCGCGGCGTCGCGAAGACCCAGGCGCCGTCCTGCCGGGTGGCGATCCGGCCGGCTTTGCCCTCCCAGTCCCCCAAGCCGCTTTCAGGGACGAGGAAGCGGTCGCCTTCGCTCACGGCCGCGGGCGGGGCGGCTAAGTCGCGGCCTTTGACGGACAATTGAACCACGGCGTCCAGGATCTGGAGCGCCTCATTGTGCGTCACATGTTTTTGCGCCTGCGACGGCAGGATGAAGGGCATGGCGAGATGCGTCGTGCGCTCCGTCATCGTGTCCTCCATCCGTCAGCCAAGGAAACTCGATTCATGCTGTCGTCCTGGATTGCGCAGGCCACAGCTTGTCGCGAGCCAGAAGGAGGTGGAAAAAATGCCGCCCATGCCATCCGGGAAAATGGCGTGGGAATGGGAGAGCGGCGGACTCCTCGCGCAGCTAAGCTTTTGTCAACGCTTCATATTCTCCACGACATCGGAGCGCCCCGGAGTCTTGGGCGACGGAGCCTCTCCCTCGAGTTCATCCACGGGGTGGGAGCGCATCCGGCCGCAACAGCGCCGACGAGGCTGGCCACGCGCGGCCTGTCCTAACCTCGGTAGCCGCAGGGGCTTCCGACTTGGCGGCGACGACGTTTCTCAGATGACGGGGCTCAACAGTACCGGAATCCTACAGCAGGTCCGGTGCGCGGCAACGGCTGTTCAACCCCCAAGCTGTCGCCGCACACAGTCACGGAAACCGTTGTGTTCCCGATCGTATTTGGTTACTGCCTGCCTCGCCGAGGCAATTGCGAAAACGGGCGGGAGAGCTGGCGGGGAAGCGGAAGGGTTGCTGCTCACAACCTTGGATCGCCGTTCCCCAGAGGGGATTGGTTGCATTTCCGCATTTTTATCCTTGCCGATTCGTTCTAGAGCAGGATCAGCGCCGAGCCGCCACCCCTTCTTCAGGGTGAGACCGCAATGGAATATGCATGCTGAAAGAAGCCGCAGAAGCGAGCCTGGAATGCATTCTGGATTTTCCCGCTGAACGGGAATTCCATGTCGGCCTCGGCAGCGCCATCTCCCTGAGGGGCTGGGCCTACAGTCGGGATGCGCAGATCCGGGACCTGCAGCTGTCGGATGGCAGGCGGACCTTCACCGTGTTGAATCACTCCTGGCCCCGCTTGGATGTCATGAGGGCGCACTTTCCCGAGCGCGATCCGCATGGGCACAGCCTGCGCAGCGAGTTTCTGGCTGCCTTGCCTGTTGCAGCCGTCGAGGCTCCCGAAAAACGAGAGCTCCACCTTCGCGCGACCTTGTCTACCGGACGGATCGCCACGAAGCACTTGGCCACCTTGGATCTGCTGCCCGGCGGCGGCGAGACGCCGCTTGTCGTCGACTGGCAGAACGAAGGACCGAGAGTCGCCATCTGCATGGCGGCCTACAATCCCGAGCCCATCCTGTTTCAACGGCAGATCAACTCCATCCAGTCGCAGGAGCATCGCAATTGGATCTGCATCATCACCGACGACAGCGCGTCGGATCAGGCCACTGAACAGATCCGGGCTGTGATCGGCGGCGACCCGCGCTTCCACTATGTGCGAAACGAACAGCGCCTCGGGTTCTATCGGAACTTCGAGGCCTGCCTGCGCTTGGTTCCCGCCGATGCCGAGTTCGTGGCGCTGAGCGACCACGACGACTGCTGGTATCCCGACAAGATCAGCGCCCTGCTGGCCGCGGTCGGAACGAAAGCTATGGCCTACAGCGACTGCCGGATCACCAGCGACAAGGAAATCATTTCAGAAACGTTCTGGTCCACACGCCGCAACAACTTCAAAGACTTGTCCTCGCTTTTCATCGCGAACACGGTGACGGGCGCTGCCTGCCTTTTTCGCCGTTCTCTTTTGCCGCGGATCCTGCCGTTTCCCCAATACATCAGCGACACGTATCACGACCAGTGGATCGCGCTTGTCGCTTTCACGAGCGGCGGCATCGCCTATGTGGATCGGCCGCTTTATGAATACCATCAGCACGCGAGCAACGTGGTCGGGCACCGCTATGGGCGGATGCCGGGAAGCGCAGCGGCGCTGCGGCGTTTCTGGCGGATCTACCGGTCCAGGCAGTTGGGGATGCTCGGTGCGGTTCAAGCGGTGATGAATGAGGCGCGGGGCCAGTTCCCCCTCGCCATCCAAAAGTCGATCTTCGCCAAGACCCTGGAGTTGCGCAATCCGCAGATGAGCCGGCGCGACCTGAAGGTGATCCGGAGGATTGCGTCATACCCAGACGGACTGCTGGAGCCGCTACGGCAGAAAGCCCTGGCGACGGCTCTGCGCCGTCCCACGCTGAACGTTGAGGGAATGCTGCTCTGGGCGGCTTTCGGCGTTCGCCTGAGGAACGCCTATTATCGACTCAGGACGACAGGCCCCGTCCGAGCCGCAGCGAACCGGAGGCGGAGGCTGCAGGCCGCCAACCAGATGCGCCTTGCTCCAGTCCTCCCTGCGCCCGCAGCCGAGCCGCCCCCGCAAGTCGCGCCCGTACAAGCCGCCCCTCCCGCAATCGAACCGGCGGGCGATTTGAACGGCACCGGCTGGAATTTCCACAGCATCGAGCCGCTCAAGCTCGACGTGAGCCGCGACGAACCGCGCCGGGTGAACTTGATCCTGGCGACCATAGACTTCCGCACCACCTTCGGCGGCTATCTCGGCATGTTCCATCTGGCGCTCAGATTGAAGCGCGAGGGCTTGAATGTCCGCATCGTCTTGACCGAGCCGACCCAATTCAATCCCGACCAATGGCGTGAAGACATCCAGAAATATCCCGGCGTCACCAACCTGTTCGACGAAGTGGAGCTGGCCTACCGCTTCGACCGCAGCGAGCCGGTGCGGTGCAGCCCGGACGATCAGTTCATCGCGACGAATTGCCGGGCGGCCCACATCGCGCACAAGGCGCATGAGCAGTTGGGCAAAGAGCGCTTCATGTTCATGGTGCAGGAGTACGAACCCCTCTTCCTCCCCATGAACTCGATCAGCGCCCTCTTCCAGCAGTCCTATCGATTCCCCCAATTCGATCTCTTCTCGACGACGCATCTGCGGGATTTCTTTCGCCAGCAGAAGCTCGGCGTCTTCGCCGGCCCGGACGGGCGGAACCTGCATGCGGTCTTTCACGACGCCATACTGAAGTTCAGTCCGCGCGTATCGGACATGTCGGGACGGGAGCGCCGAATCCTGTTCGACGGACATCCAGAGCGACACGCCGCGCGCAGCCTTTACGAACTCGGGATGAAGGCGCTCGCTGATCTGGTCGCCTCGCCGGACTTCGACCGGGACGAATGGAAGCTTTTCGCAATGGGGTCGATGGACGCCGCGCGCAAGCTGCATTTGGCGCCTGGCGTTGACATCGAGCTGATGCCCAAGTTGGACCTCCAGGCCGATTTTGATCGGCTGCCGCAGCATGATGTGGGCCTGTCCCTGATGCTGGCCCCGCACCCGAGCCTGGTGCCGCTCGAAATGGCTGCCGCCGGCATGTGGGCGGTGACCAACACGTTCATGAACAAGACGGCGGAAAGTTTGCAGGCTGTATCTTCCAACATCATCGCAATCGAGCCGACCCTCGAAGGGGTCGTCGGCGGCCTCAAGGAAGCGATGTCCAGGGTGGATCACTACGACGAGCGGATAAAAGGAGCCGAGGTCAATTGGCCGACCGACTGGCGAGACGCCTTCAGCCAGGATTCGATGAGGAAGATCATGCGCTTTCTCTCCTCGACGTGAGATGCGTCGAATCGATGCCGTCCGACGCCTGGAGACGGGTCGATCGGTGGTGATAATGCGGATGCAGTGTCGCACGAAGCAAATCAGATCACCCCCGGATGCGCGCTCCAGTTTGCACCAGTTTACAAATTTCTTTAGGTACATGCTCCGCTGACGTCGCGGATGCACAGCCATACGAGGGCCAATTTGGACCTGACGCGCAAGTCTCCTTATCTCATCGAGATCATTGCCTCGAGTGGACTCTTTGACTCGGCGTACTACTCCAACCGGAGTGGTATAGGTGGCCTTGATGAAAAAGAGCTGATTGAGAACTTCTTGGATAAATCTCCAGAAAAGGCTTCCGATCCCGGACCTTTGTTCTCTTCGGTCGCTTATTTGAAGATGAACCCCGACGTAGCTAGCTCTGGCCTGAATCCCTTAGTGCATTACATCAAATTCGGGATGCCAGAAGGCAGGCCGGGGTTTTCGGCCGAGAAATGTCGAGAATTCTTCGCAGGCGCAAGAGACAATCGCATAATTGGATTGTCGCACATCCTGCCACCCTACAAAAAAATAAAGGTATTGTACACTGAAGAAGGGAACTTTTTCTTTTCCGATATAGCAACATATACAGCAGAGTTTTTGCGGGGTCTAGGATGGGATGCTGCGGTCGTCTCGGATAGAGATCCCGCAGCACTTCAACAGGATGGCTCAATAGATCTTGTCGTCGCACCGCACGAGTTCATGGTTATCGGCGGCGGGCAGGCGTGGAGTGAAAGACGGCGGCGCAATGCCGCGTACTTCAACACCGAGCAGTGGCAGACCACGTGGTTTTCGAAATGCTTCGCGCTTCTGCAAGACAGCCGGCTCGGCGTGCTCGACCTCAACGCCGCTTCGGTGGCGGCTTTTCGAGAACTGAACATACGTGCGGCGTTTCTTCCGCTACTTCCGTTGAAGGGAACCGCTTTCGAGCAGCAGAAGGCGTCAGTTTCGAGAGCGTTTTCACGCCGCAAGGCGATTGCGCTGCTTGAGCATCCCGAGAAGGCCGCGAGCCGGCATTACGACGTGCTTTTCGTCGCCGTGATGAACAAACGGCGAGAAAAGAAACTCGCCAAGCTAGCCCCGTCACTCGCGCAATTTCGCTCATTCCTTCATTGTCCCGTCCTGGACAGACCAGTGCGCCGCGGCAACCCGGATATGTTGAGCGGACGGGATTTCACGCAACTGGCTCTCAACTCGAAAATCCTGCTGAACATCCATCGCGACGAGGTCGGGTATTTCGAGTGGCACCGCCTGTTTCTCTACGGAGTCATGAACGGTTGCGTGGTCGTTACGGAACCTAGCTTCAAGCCACCTATCTTGGCGGAAGGCGAGCACTACATCGAAGCGCCGATCAATGAGATTCCGGACCTTCTCATGGAACTTCTCACGACCGAGCAGGGAGCGGCCAGGCTGCAAGAGATCAGCAGCAATGGCTTCGCATTGGCCGAGCGCGTGGCGCACGGCGAAAGGTTTGTCGAACAATGATCGTCCGCGAGTTTGATGAGGTCGTTTCCATCGGCACCCGGTGGCCGAAGGTCAGCGTTGTTATCCCGCTCTATAACTACGCCAAGATGCTAGGAGAGACGCTGGAGGCTGTCAAAGAACAGGATCTTGGGGAGCTTGGCCTCGTTATTGTCGATGACAAGAGCACGGACAACTCACTGGATGTAGCAAAGCAGTGGGCGCTCAAGAATGCAACCCGCTTTGCCGCTCTCCGCGTGGTTTCGAACAGGACTAACGGAGGCCTTTCCATTACCCGCAACACGGGCACCACGATCACACAGTCGGATTACATCTTCTTCCTTGACGCTGATAACCTCATCTACTCGTCCTGCATTGGAAAGCTCACTGAGGCGCTCGACCAGAGCGACGCTGCTTTCGCCTATTCACCGCACGAGAAATTCGGTGTCGAGACAGGCGTGATCGGCACGCGCGTCTTCAGTCCGGAATTGCTGGCGCAGTTTCCCTATATCGACGCCATGGCGCTTATCCGGCGCGAAGCGTTGATCCGCTGCGATGGTTATTTTGAGCTCCGCCACGGATGGGAAGATTATGATCTCTGGCTGAAATTCGCGGAACGGTCGGAATATGGCATCCAGGTTCCCGAACTGCTGGGTCGGTATCGCGTTCACAGGAGCTCGATGACGAGCACCAACACCTCCATTAACTTGAACATTGCGATCCGGGCCATAAAGGAGCGTCACCCATGGACGCGGGTGCCACCTGCCGTGGCTCCAGGCTCTCCCAGAGTTCTTTCCAATTGGAACAGGCTGACCTTCTACGGCAGGATTGCCACACGTCTCATGCTGACCCGGATCAAGAGCCCTTCTGACGCTAAGCGATATGCAAGGCGGGCTGGAGGCGCCTTGCGTCGCGGCGGCTTGCGCGGCGTTGCAGCGATGCTCCGCGACGAAAACTCGATCCATGGCATTCCGGAGGCTCAATCAACTCCCTTGCTGCTGCTCCCCAGCCGGACCCCGGCGCCTGAGTTTGACGTTGCGGTTCAGGTTCCGGCTGGGCTCGCCCTGAAGACTGAAGATGCGCCTCGTCTCGCGGCTGTGGTTCATCTCTTCTATCCCGAAATGGCGAAAGAATTTCGAGGTTATCTTCAGAACGTGAACCTCCCGATGGACATCTTCATCACGACCTGCTCGGAGGATGACAAACCGGTTCTGGAGAAGGTTTTCTCCGATTGGGAGCGCGGGGAGGTTCGGGTCGCTGTGACGCCAAACCGAGGCCGAGACATCGCGCCGAAGCTGCTCGCTTTCCGCGAGGCCTACGAGAACTACGATTACGTCTTGCACCTGCACTCCAAGGCTTCCCCGCACGAGGCAGACCTCCTGGCGAACTGGCGTCATCACATTCTTCAGCATTTGGTGGGAAGCCCAGACATCGTGCAGAGCACCATCGCCATGTTCGAGGCCGATTCGGGTCTGGGGATGATCGGGCCCCAGCATTTCGAACCTATTCGCCCGTGGATCAATTGGGGTGGAAACAAGGAGGCTGCGCTGCACCTCATCGAGAAGATCGGCATTTCAGCCGATCCAACGGCAGTTCTCGACTTTCCATCCGGCTCCATGTTCTGGCTCCGTCCTGGAGCCTTGAGGCCGCTTCTGGAAGCAGACTTCAGTTTTGAGGATTTTCCCGAGGAGGCGGGCCAGACCGATGGAACTCTCGCCCACGCAATCGAGCGGATGTACTATCTTATCTGCGAGGCAGCCGGGTATAACTGGATCAAGGTGGCTGCGCCTCATCTGTTCAATGGTCTGGTTAACACGGTCCAGATCAATACGGCGGGGGAACTGAGGCGATTTGCTTCCTTGCCGGTTCGAGGCCGGGCGGACGAGCTGAAGTCGGATAACTCGCACTCGTCGTCCCTTGGTCTCGAGAGGACTGGCGCGCATTTCAGCAACCAATCAAGCTAGGCTCAGGACCTATTAATCCACCGGTGAATGTGATTAGAGGCTCTTTTGGAGAGGCTCTGATGGCTGGTCTGTTTTTGCTGAGCGAGCGCCAGATGGCGCGGATCGCACCGCACTTTCCACTCTCGCATGGGGTGCCACGGGTTGATGATCGGCGGGTGATCAGCGGCATTGTCTACGTGATCAAGCACGGTCTGCAGTGGAAGGACGCACCCGCAGGCTATGGCCCGCACAAGACGTTATACAACCGCTTCATCCGCTGGAGCCGGATGGGCGTTTTCGACCGCATCTTCGCGGGCCTTGCAGGCAAAGGGCCAAAGCCGGAGCGGGTCATGATCGACGCCACCCATCTGAAGGCACACCGCACGGCGGCGAGCCTGCTCAAAAAGGGGCTCTTTCCCGCTGTATCGGGCGAACAAAGGGCGGGCTGAACTCGAAGCTCCACGCCGTCTGCGACGGCGCCGGGCGGCCGTTGGTGATGCTGCTCACCGAGGGCCAGATGAGCGACCACAAGGGCGCCTGGCTCATGCTCGATGCGCTGCCGCAAGCCAAAGCCCTCCTGGGCGACCGGGGCTACGACTCCAACTGGTTCCGCACCGCGCTGGCTGAAAAGCACATCCAAGCCTGCATCCCGTCGTCCAAGAGCCGCAAAGTCGAGATCCCACACAACGAGGCGCTCTACCGTCAGCGCCACAAGATCGAAATCATGTTCGGCAGGCTCAAGGACTGGCGCAGGATCGCAACCCGATACGACCGATGCGCCCACACCTTCTTCTCCGCCATCTGCATCGCCGCAGCCGTGGCCTTCTGGCTGTAATCAATGAGTCCTGACCCTAAGCCAAACCAAAGTAGTGAGTCTGGTTCCCGAGCGACCCGGACGCCGTCCCCCTCGCCTATCCGAAGAGGAATCCCCTGGCCCGCGCGTCCCAAAAACGGGCTCGCGTCCGAAGCCGTTACTCGGCCGCGATGGCGTGGCCGAGCCGCTCGCCGGCATAGGCCTTTTCGCGGATCGGCCGCCACCACCATTCGTTGGCCAGATACCAGTCGATGGTCTTCTCCAGCCCCGTCTCGAAGCTTTCCTGCGGGAGCCAGCCGAGCTCGCGCTCGATCTTGGAGCAGTCGATGGCGTAGCGCCGGTCGTGGCCGGGCCGGTCCCTCACGAAGGTGATGAGGTCGCGGTGCCTGCGGCCGCCGCCCAAGGTGCGCTTCTTGTCGAGTAGGTCGCAGATGGTCTGCACGACGCACAGGTTGGTGCGCTCGGCTCGTCCGCCGATATTGTAGCTTTCGCCCAGCCGGCCCTTCGAAACGACCAGCCCCAGGGCGCGCGCGTGATCCTCCACGTAAAGCCAGTCGCGCACGTTCGCGCCCTCGCCATAAACCGGCAGCGGGCGCTCGTGCAGCGCGTTCAGGATCACGAGCGGGATCAGCTTTTCCGGGAAGTGGAAGGGCCCGTAATTGTTCGAGCAGTTGGAGAGCACCACCGGAAGGCCATAGGTCTCGTGCCAGGCGCGGACGAGATGGTCCGACGCGGCCTTGGAGGCGGAGTAAGGCGAGGACGGCGCATAGGGCGTCTCCTCGGTGAAGATGCCGCTGTCGAAGGGCAGATCGCCGAACACCTCGTCGGTGGAGACGTGGTGGAAGCGGAAGGAATCGCGCCGGTCGGCCGGCAGCTCGCGCCAATAGGCGAGCGCGGCGTTGAGCAGGCGGAACGTGCCCACGATGTTGGTTTCGATGAAAGCTGCCGGGCCGTCGATCGAGCGGTCGACATGGCTCTCGGCGGCGAGATGCATCACCGCTTCGATTTCCTGCTCGCGCATGAGGTCGAGCAGGCCCGCGTCGTCGCAAATGTCGAGCTGGCGGAAGACGTAGTTGGGCCGATTCTCGATCTGCCGGAGCGACTGGAGGTTGCCGGCATAGGTCAGCTTGTCCACGTTGACGACGTGGTTGTTGTCGTCGCTCGCCAGGTGGCGGCACACCGCCGAACCGATGAAGCCGGCGCCGCCGGTGACCAGAATCCGCATCGTCAAACCTTTTGCTCGTGGTCGAACACGTCCGCGGCCGCGAGCAGCGGCGCGGCCCGATCTTTGGCGGACAGGGTAAGTTCAGGCAGGCCCGCCGGCCATTCGATGCCGATCGCCGGATCGTCGAAGCGGATCCCGCGGTCGTGCTCGGGCGAATAGACGTCGGTGACCTTGTAGATCACCTCGGTGTCGGGTTCGAGCGTGACGAAACCATGCGCGAAGCCTTTCGGCACCAGGATCTGGTTCCAGCGCTCGGCCGAGACCTCCAGCCCCACCCATCTGCCGAAGGTGGGCGAGCCTTTGCGGATGTCCACGGCCACGTCGAAGATGCGGCCGCGGATGACGCGCACGAGCTTGTCCTGCGCGCGCGGCGGCAACTGGTAGTGCAGCCCGCGCAGCACGCCGGCCGGCGCAGAAAAGGAGTGGTTGTCCTGCACGAAATCGAGCGCAATCCCCTGCGCGGCGAAGCTCGCCGCGTTCCAAGTCTCGGAAAAGAAGCCGCGCGCGTCGCCGAACTTCTTGGGCCGGATCTCGAGAACCCCGTCGAGCCCCAGCGACCGCACCTCAAGCATTGGAGAGCTCCAGGATGCGGCGCTTGAGATAGCGGGCGTATTCGGTCTTGCCGAGCTTCTCGGCGCGATTCAGAACCTCGTCGGCCGTGAGATAACCGGCCTCGAAGGCGATCTCCTCGGGCGCCATCACCTTGATGCCCTGGCGGTGCTCGATGGTGCGCACGAAGGAGGAGGCTTCGTGCAGGCTGTCATGCGTGCCGGTGTCGAGCCAGGCATAGCCGCGGCCGAGCCGGGACACGTTCAGGTCTCCCCGCTCCAGATAGACCCGGTTGACGTCCGTGATCTCGAGTTCGCCGCGCGCGGAGGGCCGGATGGAGGCGGCGATGTCGAGCACGTCGTTGTCGTAGAAGTAGAGCCCCGTGATCGCCCAGGGCGACAGCGGCACCTTCGGCTTCTCCTCGATGGTTTCCGCCTGGCCCTCGCTGTTGAAGGAGACCACGCCATAGCGCTCCGGATCCTCCACATGATAGGCGAAGACGGTGGCGCCCTTTTCCCGCGCGGCGGCCTCGCGGCAGAGCTGCGACAGGCCCGCGCCATAGAAGATGTTGTCGCCCAGGATCAGCGAGGCCGGGCTCCGGCCGACGAATTCGCGGCCGATGATGAAGGCCTCCGCAAGCCCGTTGGGGTGCGGCTGCTCGGCATAGCTCAGATTGATCCCGAAGGCGCTGCCGTCGCCCAGCAAGTCCCGAAATTGAGGAAGGTCGCGCAACGTCGAGATCACCAGGATGTCCCGGATGCCGGCCAGCATCAGCACGCCGAGAGGGTAGTAAATCATCGGCTTGTCGTAGATCGGAAGCATCTGCTTCGACACCGACAGGGTGACGGGATACAGCCGTGTGCCGCTGCCGCCTGCCAGAATGATGCCCTTCATCGCCCACCTCTGCCGGACTCGGCGCGGTCCATAATGGCGGCGGCTGGAGAAGGCAAGGACAAGTGTCGGCGCCCGTGCTGCGCTGCACCCGGCCGCGCTGCCCTGCCATTGTCGGAGGGCCGCGATGAGCGCCGATACCAAACTGCTGGGCTTTCTCCTCTCTAACGAGCTGAACGTGCTTTATCCATTCAACTGCGACGGGTGAATCCGCAACGTGATCTGCTGAATGGGAAGGGCAAAGTCCAAGTCCACAATGATCAGACGCGGCCTGCCTCTCCTCAAGGCTGCAACTCGAGCCAACGCCCCCAACCCCTTGGCGCCTTTCCGATCAGGACCTGCAGTTCAGTTTGGCGCGACATGGCACGTCTTCAAACCCCGGAAGATCGCATGCAGTAGATATGCTCCTTCAGCTCCGCAGAACCATGCTCCAGGTGCAGGGAAGGCTTAGCCGAGCAAATCCTGGCAAGCCTATGGGCCGTCATCGTTGTTGTCGTGCCCACATCGAGCCAATGCAGGAGAACAAAGTCATTGCTGTCCGTCCCGACCATATGCCAGGCTTACGCAATGGGTGCGTGGCCTGCCGCCGCGATTGCCCTTCCTCCTGCAATCGGTTGTGCCAGCGGTCGCTGCTAGAAAGACTCACAGATGGCTCGCATCTCCTTCGCGTTTCTCGATCAGGATTTCCACATCGACCGGGCCGGGTTTTATGCCGCGCGCCAATTTTCGGACGAGCGGACCGCCCAACGCTATTCCTTCCAGACGTCCGACAACCACGACGTCGACCTTGAAGGCTCGAACTTCATCTACACGGCCGACACGCCGGTCGGCGGCGTGGTTCGGCAGCTCACCTGGGATCTCGGCAATGACGATCTGGCGGAGTCGCCCGATATCCGCGTCACCGACCTGAACTTCTTCATTTACGACCTGCAAGTGGGGGCTGGTTCCGCCTATGAGCAGAACAATCGCTTCTGGAACACGGTGCTGAAAGGCAGCGACCTGTTCGACCTGACCCTGGCGGATTACGGGGTGGATTTCAGTGTCGCCGGGGACGGAGCCGATCTGGCGGGCGGCACCGCTGTCGGCTTAGGGGATCGGTTCATCGGCGGCCCGCAAGCCATGACCGGCCAGTCCGTCCTCGTCGGCGATTTCATGGATGTGCTGAATTCGGCGACCGCGATGGGCGGAGATGACGTCTTCTCCGCTTCGCTGTGGAGGACGATCGGCGACTTCCGATCCGTGCTGCTTGGAGGGGTGGGCATTGGAGGAGACGACCGCATGGCCGCGCCCCGCCTCGCCGACAACAGCCAGGGTGCGATGTATTTCTTCGGCGACGCGGAGATCGCCGAGGGTGCCCTCATCGGCGGCGACGATGTGATCGACCTGTCGGGCGCGGCAACTGCCGGCTTCTCGCAAACTGTGTTCATTTCCGGCGACGCCTGGCTAGCCTATGCCGCATTCATCGGGGGCGACGACGTGCTGACGGGCTCCGGCGTGCGCGACTACATCTATGGCGACTATGGCGCGGCTGCCGCCTCAGCCATCCCCAAGGGCGGCAACGACCGCATCTCAGGCGGCGCGGGCGACGACATTCTCTTCGGCAATGGGGGTTCGGACCTGATCGACGGCGGGGCCGACAATGACACGGCCTTTTTCACCGACCTCAACATGGCGGGATATTCCGCGATCCGGGTGGGTGGCGCGCTTTATGTGAGCCAGATCGTGGACGGGGCGACCGACACGCTCGTCAATGTTGAGCAGGTGAGCTTCACGGGACAGTTCGAGACCGTCGCCTCCATCGAGGCGTTTGACGGCTTGGCTTACGTCGCCAGCCACGCGGATCTCGTGAACGCCTACCGCGATCTGGGCTCGAGGACAGCCATCAACGAAGCCGGCGCGCGGCACTTTGCGTTTTCCGGCTATTTCGAGGGACGGCTGACCGAAGGCGAGCCGCTGTTCGATGCGCAGTCTTACGTCAACAACTATGCTGACCTGAGGACCGCCTTCGGCAGTGGGGCCACGCTCGATGCACAAGCCGCCACGCTGCACTTCATCAAGAACGGCTCGGTGGAAGGGCGGCTGGGCTTTGACGGGCTGGCTTACATCGCAGGCTATGCCGACCTGCGCTCGACCTTCGGCTCGGACCCGGAAGCCGGCGCGCAGCATTTCCGGGTCTACGGCCGCACGGAAGGCCGCGAGGTACGGTTCGACGCCCAGCAGTACATCGACAACTACGCCGATCTTGCGGGGCTGAGCGATACCCAGGCCGCGCAGCACTTCATCCTGAGCGGAGCCAGCGAGGGGCGCACCTTTATCGACCCGCTCGACTATGTGGCGAGCTATGCCGACCTGATCCAGGCCTTTGGCGACTATGGCTCGGCTCCCAACGCGGCCAATCTCGGGCGCGACCATTACATCAACATTGGGCGTGGGGAAGGTCGGCAGGCCACCTTCGACGCCTGGCAGTATCTGGAGAACTACGACGACCTCACCGCCGCCTTCGGCCGCAACGTGGATGCCGCCACACAGCACTTCATCCAGTACGGCTTCTATGAGGGAAGAACCGACGACGCCGTGTTCGCGTGAGAGAAGGAGCTTAGGATCTCCGCGCCGATTGGAGATTTTCATCTATGAGATGAGATCCGCAGGGGAGGTGCCAGACTCCGCGGAGGCGATGTCTCTCACCAAGATCCCGTTCTTCGGGCCAGTAACGGCTCGGTCGAGACGTGTGGATGCATGCGAGCGGTCCGGTGACGCCGCGCGAGGCGGAGCGGCATCACAGGCAAGCAGAGCGCAACGACGTAACTTGATCACGGCCTCTACGGGCTTGGTCGGCACGGTGTCGTTCGGCCGACAATCCTTATCGAGTGGTCGTGATCTTCGCTCGTTTGCGCAGCTTGACCGCCCTCGCCCGGCCCAGGTGGACTGGGGCCGCCGGAGTGCGGACCCAATGATCGGCTCTGCCGATCAAGATTGCAGGGCCTCGAGTCCCGGCTCGAACACGCGTTATGCAGGCGCTCACACCCGTCCCATAGCGCATCCTTTTACCGCGGCGAAGGGATCGGCTGCCGAGTCCCTGCCGAAGAACTGCCCCTTTCGCCGCGAGTGGCCAACGCCGGAGGGACCAGACTTTCGTCGCCGCGCACCCCTTCTCAGAAGGATGCCCCCTCACGCGAACACGTTGTCGTCTGTTCTTCCCTCATAGAAGCCGTACTGGATGAAGTGCTGTGTGGCGGCATCCACGTTGCGGCCGAAGGCGGCGGTGAGGTCGTCATAGTTCTCCAGATACTGCCAGGCGTCGAAGGTGGCGGTGCGGCCCGATGCCCGGCCC